>JBKBRF010000005.1:0-71733 GCA_046292385.1 Armatimonadota bacterium
CGGCCTCCTTCGCGCAAGCGAGCGATGCGGCAAAACCTTCCTGCGCCACCAGCGGCGTAACTTTACAGCGTGTGACACTCGCCACCGCTTCCCCGCCAGGGGAATCTCGCCGGAGTGCTCGGTCGCTTTCGCCTCGGACTAAAGTCGAGGCTACCCGGAGCGAAGCCCGCCTGCGCGGGCTCAGAACTCCACTGGAAGACGTGTCAGTGACTTCCCGCAACCCCCTAGCTGGCAGCGTGCCCCTCCGCAATGCGGAGAGATGACCGGGTATGGAGCGTGTCTTCGACGAGTGGCGCTTCCACCCGGGGCGCAGGCGTCCGGAGGACGCGTGGCCGCAGGCCGACGAGCGAGGTATTTCCAATGCCTCGCGGCTCCACCGGCACCTCAGCTTGCTACCCGTTTCGCGCGTCAAGCTTTCCACCCGGTCGACTTTCAGGCGGGTAGTCGGCGCCAGGGCATCGTTCTGCGAGAGCCTCAGTCGGGTTGTTCACCGTCTGGACCTTAGACTCTGGCTCGACCCCCACCCCTGTGTTCTGCGTTGCAAAGGCTCAGATCGGTATGCTATGATGGCGCCCGAGGAGGAGCCTCTGATGAATTTGATCCAGAGCATCGAGCAGGAGCAGCTCAAGGACAACGTCCCCGAGTTTCGTGCCGGCGATACGGTCCGCGTTTACGTCCGCGTCATCGAAGGGAACAAGGAGCGAATCCAGCCGTTCGAGGGCGTGGTGATCACCAAGCGGAACGAAGGCCTCAAGTCGAGCTTCACTGTTCGCAAGATTTCCCATTCGATCGGCGTGGAGCGCAGCTTCATGGTGCACTCCCCGCGGATCGACCGGATCGAAGTGGTTCGCCACGGCGCTGTGCGCCGCGCGAAGCTCTACTACCTCCGGAACAAGGTGGGCCGCGCGGCCCGCATCAAAGAGGACCGGAACCGCCGCAGCAGCCAGTAACCTGCTCCGGCTGCAGCGGTCGGCCGCTCCCTGGGGCGGCTGCGGGCGATGGATGGCTCCAAGCTCTGGACTCGCCTCCTTCTCCGCCCGGACGCACCGCAGAGGGCTCGGAACCCCGGGCCTGACCGGAACGTAAGCGATGATGAGCACGGGTGCGTCTAACGCCCCGTGCTCTTGCTTTTGTCGGGAGAACGGCTATCGGATGATGGAGTGGCTGGCGAACATCAGCGTCAAGTGGGTGCTCGTGGCGGTGGGACTGCTCATCGTGGCGCGCGGCCTGCTGGGACGCGATGGCCGCCGCGACTCGGCCCGCGCTGCCTCGCGAGACTTCATCGAAGCGGCGCTGGTGGCGACGGTGGTGGTCTTTCTCATCATCCGACCCTACTTCATGCAGGCCTACTTCATCCCGACGGAGAGCATGCGCCCCACCCTGATGGAGAAGGACCGCATCCTCGTCAACAAGCTCGCTTACCGGTTCGACGGGCCGCGCCGGGGCGAGATCGTCGTCTTCCGTCCCCCGCCGGCCCTGGTGCCGGACCAGCAGGACTATATCAAGCGGGTGATCGGCCTTCCCGGCGACGTGGTGGAGGTGGTGCCGCCGCGCCTGCTGGTGGATGGGAAGACGCTGATGCGCTTCACCCGGCTCTCCGCCTCGGAGATCCGCGGCGAGAGCTTCCGGCCGGAGGCGGACCCGGGGCTCAGCTACCCGCTCGCCGGCGGCAGCGTGACGGTGAAGGGGGACACGGCCTCCGTGAGCAACGGCCCCCGGGAAGACCTGAAGGTGGTGCTCTACCGGCCCGGAGACGTGCTGCGGACCGAGCGGGACTTCATCTACCTGAACGACCAGCCGATCCTCTCGATCGTCTTCGGCCCCCTGGAGGTATCGCACGACCTCTCCGGCTGGGGCGGCGACGAGGACCTCGTCGGGCGGGTCTACTCGCTCAACGGAGAGCCGCGGTTGATCCTGGTCCGCGGTAAGAAGCTGACCCAGGACGAGGGTCACGTGCTGGTCAACGGGCACCGCCTGGAAGAGCCGTACCTGGCCGAGCCGGCCGCTTACTCGATGCCGCCGGTGGAGGTCCCGGCGGACCATTACTTCCTGATGGGCGACAACCGGAACCGCAGCTCCGATAGCCACGTCTGGGGTCCGCTGCCGGAGGAGCGGGTCCTCGGACGCGCGGAGGTGCTCTTCTGGCCGCTCAATCGCTTCCACTTCATTCACAGCCGAGATGCCGCGCCGCACACCGATTAACCCGCCTGTCCTCACCCAACCGACCTGGGAGCCGGAGCGCGCCGCCTGGACCGGGGGGTGGCTCCGCGTGGCCGGCGTGGACGAGGCGGGGCGAGGGCCCCTGGCGGGACCGGTGGTCGCCGCCGCCGTGATCCTCCCGCGCGAGGTGGAGCTTCCCGGCCTCGACGATTCCAAACGCCTCGACGCCGGGGAGCGGCAGCGGCTCTACGACCTGGTGGTGTCGCAGGCGGAGGCGTGGAGCGTGGCGGCGGTCGACGTGGAGGAGATCGACCGCGTGAACATCCTCCGCGCCACCCACCTCGCCATGGCGCGGGCCCTCTCGCAGCTGGCGCCGCTGCCGGACGGGGCGCTCGTTGACGGGCTGCCGGTGAGCGGCCTCCCCTGCCCCCACCGGGCGCTGGTCGACGGCGACGCGCTCTGCATCTCGATCGCGGCGGCCTCCGTCGTCGCCAAGGTGACGCGGGACGCGATGATGCTGGAGCTCGACAGCCGGTTTCCCGGCTACGGCTTCGCGCGGCACAAGGGCTACAGCACGCCGGAGCACCAGCGGGCGCTGCGGGAGCTCGGGCCGGCTGCGTGCCACCGCCGCTCCTTCCGGCCCGTGGCTCAGCTCAGCGGGCTCTCGCCGGAGCTGCCGCTCTGGGACGAGCCTCCCCAGGCGGGCTGATCCGCAGGCTCCGGTGAGGGTTCGGCCGGGGGAGCGGGCGCGGCGGCAGGCGGCTTCGGCAGGCGCTCAGCCAGCGCGGGGAAGAAGAAGTTGCCGCGATTGGGGAGCACCATCGGCCCGCTGTAGGCTTCAATCCGCAGCAGCCGCCGCGGAACCGTGAGCGAGCGGTAGAACCCGATTCCGAGCAGCAGCACGGCGGAGACCGCCAGGGCCAGCCCCGCCACCCCGGTGCCGATCGCTTCGAACGCCAGCAGCATCAGGACCACGAAGCCGACACAGGCAATGAAGCCGATCGAAGCCCCCAGCGGGCCCCAGTCTCGCACCTCGTACTGGTAGGCGGCGCGGATATCGGCGTAGGGGATCACGCGGGCGCGCGCCCAGTAGCTGCCGCTGCGCACCTCCAGCACCAGGCCCTCCGGCGCTAGCAGCAGCCGCCGGTTGCCGCTGATCGGCATCATTGTCTCCCGCTGCTGCGGCGGCGGGGTGGTAACCGGGGCCTCGGTCATTCCGTGCTCGCTCCGGAGATCCACAGGAAGATCCAGGCGGCGAGCACCAGCACCACCGTCGCCACCCCGAGCGAGAGCCCCGCGATCGAGACCCCGCGCCGCGGCAGCTCCGGGCGCAGGCGGTGCTCCCGCATCGCGCGCGCGCCGACCGCCAGCCCGGCGATCCCGAGTGGCAGCGTCATGATGCCGGTGAGCCCCGCGAGCACCGGTCCCGCGGCCGGAATCGGCACGAAGCACCAGGTCACCAGCGCTCCCAGGAATCCCAGGATGCTGAGGCTCAGGCTGGTGCTCGGCAGCGTGAACTGGCGCTGGACCGTCTGCAGCGCGCCCCGCTGGTGGAGCAGCTCGAAACAGCGCGGGCAGTAGCCGTGGCCCTCGATCCGGGTGGTGCAGAGGCGGCAGATAAAGTCGCCGCACCGCTCGCACGAGCCGACTGCCGCGTTGCTCGGGTGGTTCGCGCACGGCGCGCCCAGCTCCGTCGCCGGCTGCGGCGCGGCGGGCGGCGCGTATCCCCAGGCGGCGCCGGGTGGGGCATAGCCGGCCACTCCCGCGGCTCCGAACCCCGGCGGCACGGTGCCGGCGGCCGCGTAGCCGGGGGCGCCGTACGCGGGATAGCCGACCGGGACCGGCGGCGTGGGTGAGCCGAGCGCGACCTCAAACCGCTTCCGGCAGCGGTCGCACTCGTACGCGCCGGACTCGGGCAGATCGAGGCGCACGTGGCAGTGGGGACAGAGACCTTCCATCGGGGCTTGAGCTAACGGCAGAACGGCGCGGGCTACGCGTTACGGGTTCCGCGGGAGGGCCGCTTCTCCCTCTGCGGCCATAGGATCAGGCGGCGCCGAGCCGCAGCCGACCTGCCAGAAGATCCCGGCGGCTCCGCACGTGCGGGGCCTGCTCGTTCTCCGGATAGCGGCGGAGGAAGTCTTCCAGGCATTCCAGCGCGTCGAACGGACGGTCGAGCTGCTCTGCGTAGAGCTCCGCGAGCCGCAGCAGCGCCTGCTGGCCCTCCGGCCGGCACCCGTAGCGGCGGGCGAGCGCGCCGTAGGCGGAGACGGCGCGGGCGAGGTCCCGTTCCTCCAGCATCCGCGCGAGCAGCAGGCAGGCGCCGGGTGGGAGGAGGTCGGCCGCCTGGTACTCCGCCAGCTCCAGCAGCTCCAAGTAGCCTTGCAGCGCCGCCGAGTGCTGCCCGGCCGCCACCAGGCTCTCGACCGCCTGCGCGTACAGGTCCGCGGCGCGGCGGCACTCGCCCGCATGGAGCCGGGCGCGCGCGCAGTGGAGCAGCAGCTCCGGGTCGTGCGGCGTCGCCTTCAAGCGGCGCTCGAGCTGGTCCGCGGCTTCCCCGCGGCGGAGGTATTCGACGTTCGTCTGCGGATCGTCGGTCACGAACTCCCGCCGCGCCGCCTGCGCTCCGCCGAGGAGCACCGCGACCAGTGCCCCGGCCGCGAAGCCGCCGACGTGAGCCCAGTGGGCCACTCCGCCCGGCCCGCGCCCGATGACGGCGTCCCAGATGCCGGTCACCACCTCCAGCGCCACCCAGTAGCCGAGCGCCCAGCCGGAGCGCACCCAGACGGCGGCGCGGGCGCGGCCCGGCAGCGCGACCGGCAGCCCGAGCTGCAGACGCGTGCGGTGGAAGCGGAGCAGGAAGAGTCCCATCACGGCGGCGATAGCGCCGGAGGCGCCCACCATCGGCACGGCCTCGCCCGCTCCGAGATGCTGCGCGACCACCAGGTGGGTCGCGGCGGCCGCCAGTCCCCCCGCCAGGTAGAGCGTCAGCATTCCCGCGGGACGCAGCGCGTCCTCGATCAGGCTGCCGAAGATCCAGAGGAAGAGCATGTTCCCCACCAGGTGCGGCAGGTTGCCGTGGAGGAACATGTGGGTGAAGAAGCTGTACCAGCGGGGGCTGCTGCCGTGGAGCCCGAGCTCCCACACCAGCCGCGGCGCCGCCGGACCAGCCTCCCCACCTCCGCCGGAAAGCTCCAGCAGGCAGGCGAACAGGAAGATCCCCACGTTCAGCGCGATGAGCGCCAGCGTGAGATACGCCGGACGGAGCCGGGGCCGGTCTGTGCGCAGGGGGATCAGCATACGGCTAGAAGAGCGGGCGCCTTCTGGGAGGTTACCTGGTAAACGACCGGAGCCCGGCTGAAGTTCCGCTCAGTCGAAGCTCTTTTCTATCAACCCCTACCGACGGTGTTGCACGCCGCCGGTGCAGTTCAAGTGCGGCATGCAAAACGGGGGATGGCGCACCGCCACCCCCCGCCTGCTCGAGCGCGGACGCGCGCTACTTCTTCTCCAGCACCCAGACGTTCCGGACGTGGACCGGGTTGCCGTGATTCTGCACCTGGAACGGGCCGGGCCCGGCGGCCTCCGGCCGGCCGCCGGGCGAGGCGTTGGGAAGCTCCACCCGGTCGTGAATGACCACGCCGTTGTGCTTCACGGTGACGAGCGCGTTCTGCGTCTTCTTGCCGGCGTCGTCGAACCGGGCGGCCTGGAAGTCGATGTCGTAGGTCTGCCAGGCGAGCGGTGGGAAGCACATGTTCTGGTCCGGCTCCCTGAAGGAGTAGAAGCCGCCGCACTCGTTGTTCTTGCCGTCGAGGCCGAACGAGTCGAGGATCTGCAGCTCGTACCGGTCCTGCAGGTAGAGCCCGCTGTTGCCGCGGCCCTGGCCGCGCGCCTTCGGCATGAACGGGGTGCGGAATTCGAAGTGGATGGTGAAGTCGCCGAACGCCTGCTTCGTGCGGGCGCCCGCGTCGAGCAGCCCGTCCGCGGTCATCCGCCCGCCCTGCCACGCGTCGGCGCTCGTGCCGTCGAAGAGCACCACCGCGCCCTGCGGCGGCTTCGCGCCGAGCGTGAGGCTCTTGCGCTCCACGCGGCGCAGCCGGAAGCTGGCGCCTTCCGCGGTCTGGCCTTCAAAAGTGCCGTCGGAGATCGTGCCCTTCCAGCCGCTGCCCTCGAAGCGCGTCGCGGAGCCGTCCGCGCGGCCCTCCACGCGGATCCGGGTCTTCTTGTCCCAGCCGGCGCCGGGAAGCCCGCCCGGGTGGAATACCGCCTGGAAGGCGCCGTCACCGAGGACGATCACCTGCACGCCCAGGTCCCGATCGCCCGCGCGGCCGGTGTACTCGCCCTGGACGCGGTAGTCCGGCCCTGCCTCGGCCACGTTGGTCACGGCGTCCCCGGGCGCCAGGGCCCAGCAGGAGACCGCCCCGCCCGCCAGCACCGCGCCCACGGCGCCCAGGAACAAGATTCGTCGCCTCATTCTACTCCTCACTCCTCTCTCTACCCGGGAGCCGGCAATCACGGAGGAATTGTTGGTCCCAGGTGAGCGCGACTCCTGCCGCTGGGCGTGCGTTGCAGGTTGGCAGGTTGCAGGTTCCGAACCCGCCTGTCGGCGGGCCGCCGGCAACACGGCGACCTCGGGTGAACGCCGGCCCACGGGCTCGCCCTTTCTTCCGGAGCAAGCTCTGTACTACTCACCGTGAGGATCGTGCCGGGAATGCGCAGATTCTGCCGGCGGTATCGCGTGCGTGGACCTAGCGAAGCGGGAGGGGCCAGTTTTGAGGCCTGTTTGCTTCTTTTCGAGATGCACCATCTATCCCGCGACCCGACCCCGCGCCCTTGTGCCGGAAGGCAGCCCTCCCGCGACTTGGCCCTCCGCGGCCTTTTCACACTCCGCTGCGCTCCGTTAGCAGGCCGCTACGGGAGTTCCCGCCGAGAAGCTCTTCCCGCGTCACTGCGTTGCACCGCCACAAGAGCAGGGTTCACGGGCTACCTTCCGACCCTTCGAGCGACCACCCCTGGACTCAGGGGTGGTCACAACTGGCGCCCTCCGGGCGCCCCGGGTCCGGGCTCGGTCCGCAGCCGACGAGTGTTGCCGCAACCCGGTGCAGCACGACCGGCTTCGCCCCCGCTAGCGTGGGGACCTGCGGAGCCCGGAGGCTCTGCCAAAGGCAGGGCCGGAGGGGTCCACTTGTGAATCCCCCGGGCGAGGGGGATTCACTTGAGCCGCCCGGAGCGGCCCGTGAACCGTCGCCTCGCTGCAGGCGCCGCCTGCGGACGCGGAACGTAACGCGCCGGGGAGCACGCCCGCAGCGCCCGCTAACGCAGGCGAAGCCGGAGCGTGAAAGGGCGGCGGAGGGCCACCCACGCGGGAGGGCCGCTCCGCGAGGTGAGGGCGGGGGGTGGACTCCCGGAGCGATGACAGTCTCGCCGAGAGAATCTTTCTCCCGCCGCCTTGAGTTTGGTTGCGGCATCAGCCACGCTTTGTTCTCTGTGCGCTCCGTGGTGAGTCGGGGTTCGAGACCGTCAGGCGAGGGGCGAGACGCGCTCGGCGAGGAGCAGCGCCTCGGCGATAGCGCGGAGGGAGCGGCCGGTACGCTCCGCCTGGCGGCGGAGGCGCTGGTAGGCTTCCGCCTCCGGGATGCCGTCCCGGCGCACCAGGATCGCCTTGGCGCGGCGGACCAGGGCTCCCGTTTCCAGGCGGTCGCGTGCCTCCGAAAGCTCCCGCTGCAGCCGCGCGAGCTCCCCGGCGTGGGCCAGCGTCATCTCGACCGCCGCCAGGAGGTCCGCCGGTCGGGGCGGGCGCTGCAGGAGCGCGGAGGCACCGGCCTCGCAGAGGGCGCCGACCCAACGCCGGTCCGGGACGGGAGAGAGCGCCAGCACCGCGGCGCCGGCCGCGCGCACCGCGGCGACCAGGCGCAGCAGCTCCTCGTCCGCGGTGGGGGCACCGCAGATCACCAGCGCGGGCTGCAGCTTCCGCGTGAGCGCCGGCACGGAATCGAGGCGGTCCTGCTCGCCGGCCAGAGCGGTGCCGCCGTGCCGGAGCGCTTCGAGCACTCCCTGGCGGACGCTCCCCTCCGGGTCGGCCACCAGGACTGACGAAAGCGCGGCGCTCTCCGACGAAGGAGGCGCCGCCGGCGCACGATGGAGCGTCTTGAAACGGGTCATGGTTACCACTTCCGGCGCGCGCATCGGGCCGAAGTACCCGGCCTCCGTGCCTCGCACCTCCGAATGATAACCGTGCCGCGTTTCACTTCCGTGTCCGCGCAATGAACGCTGCGTTACGGCCCCGCGGACAAGAAGTAGCTGAACTGAGTGGGAGAAAGGGCGAGTGGGGGAGGGGGAGAAGCCATTGGAGTGAGGTTCGGATCACCCACTCTCCCTTGCTCCCACTCCCCCACTCCGGTCCTGGGAGAGTTAGATCTCCATAATCACCGGCACGACCATCGGGCGGCGGCCGGTCTTGCGCTGGAGCAGCTTGTTCACGGTGCGGCGGACGTCCTGGCGGACGGCGCTCCAGTCGCGGCCGCTGTCTTCGTCGAGGCCTTCCAGGAGCGCGGCGACGCTCTCCTTCGCCTCGTCGTAGACATGCTCTTCCTCGGTGGTCAGGATCGCGCCCCGGGAGATGCAGTCCGGGCCGGCGATGATGCGGCCGGTGGTGGCGTCGACGCTGCAGACGACCACGAAGATGCCGTCCTGGCTCAGGTGCCACCGGTCCCGGAGCACGATGTCCTCGATGCCGGAGGTCCCGCTGCCGTCCACGATCACGTCGCCGGCCGTGACCCGCTCCGTCACCCGCGCCTTCTCGCCCTGCAGCTCCAGTACGTCGCCGTTTTCCAGCCGCGTGACCGAGTAGCCCATCGGCTCCGCCATGCGCTGCCAGAGCACCTGGTGGCGGTGCTCGCCGTGGACCGGCACGATGTGCCGCGGCTGCACCAGGTTGGCGAGCATCTTCAGCTCTTCCTGGTTGCCGTGGCCGGAGACGTGGATGTTCGGGTGGCTCTGCGAGTAGATGACGTTGGCGCCCAGCCGGAACAGGTTGTTGATCACGCGCCAGACGGTGTCCTCATTGCCCGGGATCGGCGAGGAGGAGAGGATCACGGTGTCACCTTCCTCGATGCGGACCTGGCGGTGGTCCCCCATCGCCATCCGCGTGAGGGCGGAGAGCGGCTCGCCCTGGCTGCCGGTGGTGATGATCGTCACCTCGTCCGCGGGGTACGAGCCGACGTCGTCGAGGCGGATCATCGTGTCATCCCCCACCTCCAGGTAGCCGAGCTCCCGGGAGACGTCGACGTTCTGCTGCATGCTCCGGCCGGCGAGCGCGACCTTGCGGTCGTACCTGCGGGCGATGTCGATCACCTGCTGCACGCGGGAGATGTTGGAGGCGAAGGTGGCGACGATGACGCGGCCCTCCGCCTCGTGGAAGACGGCGTCGAGCGCGTCGGTCACCACCGCCTCGGATTTCACGTAGCCGGGCTTGTCGACGTTGGTCGAGTCGGTCACCAGGGCCAGCACCCCTTCCGCTCCGGCGCGGGCGAAGGCGCCGATGTCGGCCACGCGACCGTCCACGGGGGTCTGGTCGAACTTGAAGTCGCCGGTGTGGACCACGGTGCCGGCCGGCGTGCGGAGGATCAGGCTCACCGCGTCCGGGATGCTGTGGTTGACGTGCACGAACTCCACTTCGAAGTGGCCGATCTTCACCCGCTCGCCCTGCTCCGCCAGGTGCCAGTCGGTATCGGCCCAGAGCCCGTGCTCGTGCAGCTTCCGCCGGATCAGCCCCAGCGTGAGGCGGGTGGCCCAGATCGGCACCGGGAGCTGCTTCAGCACGTGCGGGAGCGCTCCGATGTGGTCCTCATGGCCGTGGGTGAGCACGAAGCCGACCACCTGCTCCTTGTGCCCCAGCAGGTAGGAGATGTCCGGGATCAGGAGGTCGATCCCGAGCTGATGGTCTTCCGGGAACTTCACGCCGCAGTCGACGACCAGGATCTGGTCGCCCACGCGGTAGGCGTACATGTTCTTTCCGATCTCGGTGGCGCCACCGAGCGGAATGATCGAGAGCGTTTCGTTTGCCATAAAGAGAGAGCTATTCAGTCCTGTTCAGATCGAATCTTGTGGCGCCGCGAAGCCGGTCCTGCGCAGGGGCGCTCGCGCCGCGAGGCCGGCAGCGGAGATTATGGTGGCGGAGCCAACCTTGCTCATCTTATCCGCTCCACCCACCGGAGTAGGAGCGGCGAGACCGGGGCGGCAGGCCGGTCAAGAGGCAGGGCACATGGATGCACCGACAAAGCTCACCCGCTACCCTCCCCTCGGACGAACATCGCCTCCGAAGGGAACCGGAAGATCGTCGTGCCTTCCGAGCAGGCTACCGGGCCGCTGCCTCGTAACGCACCCTGCTCCTCTAGCGCAGACTCGGATCTCGGTTCTCTCCCGGTAGAGAGCGTCCACGCGCCGGAGACGAGAGCGTGCCCGGGGCAACAACCGCCGAGGCTTTCTGTCAGGGATGGGGCAAAGATTACTGTGAAAGACCTTCTGGACATGGCCCTGACCTAGGTATATGTACGGATATTCTTTGTGCGGGAGAAGGATCTCGCCCGCATCCGGTCAAACAGAAGTCCAGCCCGGCAGCCGGTGAGGGCTCCTCTACTATGAAGCCAGGCGGGCCGACGGCTGGTATGGTCGTGGGGTGGCTCGGCAACCGGCGCCCGCGGCTACTGTGTCTCCAACCGGGAGCGAAACAATGTTGCCCGCGAACTATCAATCCGGATCCCAAGGAAACCCCACTCCAAAGGCGCGACACACTCTTGTCTGCGCCATCGCACTCTGGGGCGCGCTGCTCACCAGCGTGGCAACGGCAGCCGATCCTGCCGGCAGGGGCGGATCGGAACCCGGAAATGCCGGATTCTATTCTCAAACCGCAGCTGCCCCCGCCAAGGCGTCCGACCGTTTCACCCCCGCCGGTAACGGCATCTCGATCGGGCAGATCAAGCTGTACGACGAACGGGCTCTCCGGGTGATGCTCCGCCAGGCGGAAGCAAGCCTCGCCGCGCTGCGAGTTTACCAGCAGGACACCTTGACGGGGGCGCTCGGGCGCACGCAAGGGGTTACGGTAGACGAGCGTACCCTGGCATTACAGGTGATGCAGCCGCCACTTGCGGGCGCGGACGGCGCAGCACCGAACCCAGTGCCGGCTCCGGCTGTCGCACCCAGCACCTTGTCCGCCACAGGTACGGTCGGCATCGGCTCGCAGGACTTGCTGATGGAGCAAGAGGCCCTGAATTATCAGATCACGAACCTGCGCCTTCTATTGCAGGGCGCCATATCGGATCGAGTGGCGAGAACGACCAGCGGGCCCAGTCGCACTGAATCAGCACGATTCCAGGCGATTCTCGGGTTCCAGATCAGCATCGATACCCCGGAACGTTATAAGAACCGGGTAGCCGAAGTAGAAGTCACCCTGCCCTCTCCGTCGAAGACGGCGCGATCCGAGGGGCAGGACCGGGTGCAGATCGCCAGCCTGGCGGCTCCCCCCATCTCCGAGCGCACTTTGCACGATGACTGGTCCTTGGTGTCGTTATTGCCGAAAGAAAAGACCTACAACGTCGCAGCACTCCGGAGGGACGCTACGTCGATCGGCTTCGGCGTGGTAACGAACGTAATCAGTCTGGGTGGGCAGGGCGGTCGCGCTCGCGAGACCCTCTATCTGGTCAAGGACACGGACACAGTGGCGTTAGAGCGTTCCACGCCCTCGGGTAAAGGTGAGCCGCTGAAGTTCGCCTGGCAGTTCCGCCCAACACTCGGGCGTAGTGCCGTGGAGCCGGGCATTCGGCAGGTATATGTCGTCCTATCGATCCCCGACAAAGGCGAGGATTACCATTATTACGAAACTCTCGCCGACATTCGTACTTATTGGCGAGAGTTCAAACGCAAGACCGGGATTGTAGGTGATGAGATCATTTCCTCCGGAGGAGCCGAAACGCAGCGCTCCGTATCGGTACCAGGCATCGCCAAATCCGACGAGTTGCTTGAACCAAGAAAACTGCGCGTCGCCCAGATTCAGGATCTCGGAACTGGCCACATCCGGGTCACCGTCGACGGAGAGAACCTGATCCCCGAAACCCGGGTCCTACTTGGCGGCACGGCCTTAAGTCCGGACCAGGTGACGTTCCAGGGAGACCGGCGGATCATCTTCGTGGCCCCAAATCCGATGATTGCGTCCGGCGACGTACATCTGGTGGGTCCTTATGGGAAACCCGTGCGCGTCGAACGTAAGGAAACAGACCTGGCGAGCTTCACAGTCGATCTTCCTGAAGTAACTCAGCTCGACTCGGAACGCTGTGAGCTCGAGATCGGGGTGCGGGTACCGTCGGGTAAAGTTGACGAGATTATGGACGATTTGATCGTCGATCTTGGCCGCGGGAATCCCTACGGCTTCCGTGACCGTCCCATACGCCGCAGATCCGCTGGGAAGGATGGCTTGCCCGACATCTTGCTCACCCTGCACGTCCCGACCACTGTGCTCCGCTCTGTCGACGAGATTCGAGTGCTCCGACCGCTCTCGCCGACAACACGGGTGGCTACGGAAAAGCTCAACATGGGGCCGATCTTCTCTGTCTCCCGGGTTACGACTCGCCCCTCCAGCACAGGAGGAAAGTACTTCTGGGTTGACGGGGTCAACTTCACCGAATGGATGTACTATCAGGGCAAGAAGGAACCGATCAAGGCTACGACCGAGCTTCCAAAGGGAGAGGGCGAGACTAAACCGCGCCTTACCCTCTTGCACAAGGGGCAACTGCTCCTGTTCCTTCCCGCCGAGGAGCACAAAGGAATCGATCAACTGGTGTTCATCCAGGAGAAGGATAAGAAGAGAAGCACCGTAATCGCGCCGCTCGTGCCGCCCCCGGGGCCACTTCCGACCGTCAACGCCCTGCCGGCGGTCCGCGTCAATGAAAGCAAAGAGATCGAGGTTCGTGGCGAGCATCTGGACTCGATTGCCGCGGTGAAGTTCGAAAACCTCGATCTGGTTTTCCAGATTGCTCCCGATGGGAAGTCGATGAAGGTGCGAATTCCTTCGGAGTTGACCAAGACGGCCTCACCTCGCCGGCAGATCGACTTCATCACGAAGGACGGCAAGAAGGTCTCACGTGACCTGGAAGTCAACTCGTAGCGATCCAGGAATAGAACCGGAGATTGCGATCCGGCCAGAGCGTGCCGAAGTCTCGTGCGGCGGCGTGGACGTGAGTCTCCAGCACAGCAGTAGGCGGGAAGGCGAGGTGGGGGAAGCTCCTCGTCTTCCTGCCACTGCGCCAGCTACAGTTCCCAGCCCTTGCGGTACGGCTTGCGGATGACGTGGGCTACCTCCGGCGCGTTCGTCGCCTTCAGGTTCTTGGCGTCCCACTCCACCTTCTTGCCGTTGGCCCAGACTGCCAGGTTGCCCAGCAGCACCGTCTCGGTCATCGGGCTGGCGTAGCCCGGGAAGTTGCTCATCGCCGGTTCCCCACCGCGGATGGCGCGGACCCACTCCTCGAAGTGGCCGGGCGACTGCGGATAGCTCACCTCCACATCCCGGACGCCGCCGAGCAGGACGCGGTTGTTGCCGGAGTCGCCGGGGGAGTAGAGCTTCCCCTTCTCCCCGATCACGAGCGCCCCGCTCGACTCCTGCTTCTGCCCCTCGAGGAGGTCGGCGGACGGCATCTTGCCGCCGTCGTACCAGAAGAGCGTGAGCGCGGGGCGAGCCTCGGTGGCCGGGAACTCGTAGCCGATCACCGACCACTTAGGGTAGCTGTCCTGGTTGTGGCCGGAGGTCTCCGCCTGGACGGAGATGGGATGTCGCAGGTCGAGCGCCATGAACGGCATGTTCATCGTGTGGCACGCCATGTCGCCCAGCGCGCCGGTGCCGAAGTCCCACCAGCCGCGCCAGCCGAAGGTGTGGTACCCCTTCCCGTACGGCCGCTCCGGCGCCGGGCCCAGCCACTCGTCCCAGTGCACCGTCGTCGGCGGGGTCTCCGCCTGCGGGCGCGGCACGCCCTGCTCCCAGATCGGGCGGTTCGTCCAGACGTGCACCTCTCGCACCGGGCCCAGGATGCCCGCGCGGATGAGGGCGGCGTTCTTACGCAGGTCGCCGCTCGCGGTGCCCTGGTTGCCCATCTGGGTGGCGACCTTGTGCTGGCGAGCGAGTTCGCCAAGGGTGCGGGCCTCGTAGATGTCGTGGGTGAGCGGCTTCTGGCAGAAGCAGTGCTTGCCCATCTTCATCGCCATCGCCGCGGCGGGCGCGTGGGTGTGGTCCGGCGTGGAGACGGTCACCGCGTCGATGCTCTTGCCCATCTCCTCCAGCATCTTGCGGAAGTCGGTGTACTTCCTGGCGTTCGGGTACTTCTGCGCGGCGCGGTTGAGGATGTTCTCATCCACGTCGCAGATCGCCACCAGGTTGCCGCTGCGCGCCGCGTCCGCGGTGTCGCTCTCGCCTTTGCCGCCGACGCCGATCGCGGCAAAGTTGATCTTCTCGTTGGCCGACTTCGCCTGCGCCCACGCCCCCTGCTCCGCGGCCAGGATCCCCAGCCCCGCGGCAGTCGTGGTCTTCAGGAAGTCGCGCCGGCTCCGGTTCGACATGTTCTCTACTCCTTCCGGCGAGGGAGACGCCAGTGGGAGAGCCTCGCCACTACCAGGATGGAAACCACGCGTACTGTGAGGTTTCGGGTTATCGGGTGCCCGGCGTCACTCCCGGAAGCGCGTAGACGTCTCCCGGCAGCGGCTCCTGGAGCTCTCCGACCTTCCGAAAGCGGCGCTCTTGCGGGAGGCGGGAATTCAGTATCGGAAAGAGCTGCCGCGCCGGTCCCGCGCCGGGCGACTCCGGTGCGACTTCCGTGCCGGTGAGCCGGCCTACCAGCTCCGAGAGCAGCTCCGGCGTGAGATCGTCGTGGATGTAGACGAGCTGCGCGTCCGCCATCAGCACCGGCCCGGCGGAATCGCCGCCGCCCGGCAGCCGCTTCCGCAGCGTCGTGTTGAGCGACCGCATCGCCTGTTCGAACTGCACTTTGCGGCTCTGCGCCACCACTTCCGCGGGGTAGCTCCTCCCCTGCGCCTCCGCCATCGCCAGGATCTCCGCCGCCGTCGGGCCGCCGCGGCTGCTGCGCCAGAGCATCTCGTCCGCGTAGTCGCGCTGGACCAGCTCCTGCACCCGCCGCGTGTCGAGCGGCGGAATCTCGCCCAGCGGGCGGTCGCGCACCAGGCGGTGGAACAGCTCCGCCGCGCTGAGACCGGGCAGCCGGACCTTCCGCCGCCCGGGAGGGTCTTCCTGTCCGATCCCCTCTTTGGACGTCGTATAGGTCACGCTCGTCCCGTCCGCGTAGTGCGTGTCGAAGTCGAGAATCGTGCCGACCAGCGGCGCCTCGTAGATCGCCGCGTAGACCCGCTCCTCGTGGTGAAAGAGAAGCTGCAGGGTCATGCCGGGGATCTCGAGCACCCGGAAGTGCGGCCCTTCCTCGAAGTCGAGCCCGCGCAGCTCCCCCAGGAGCGCTTCCACCCGTCCCGCGTGACGCCAGGCGGGACGGGACAGCGGCTGGAGCCGGATCTCCGCCGGCGCGCCGAGGCGAGAGAAGCGCACCAGGATCCGGGCCATGCTCAGGAGGTCGAACCGGACCGCCAGCCACCCGAAGCCTACCAGCGCAATGATGAGCCAGACCATCCCTCTCCCTACTCTGCTCCGCCCGCGAGGAGGAGCTCCGCCGCGGCGCATCTGACGAAGTAACGGTTCCCTGCCACTTTCGGAGGCGGGTGCAGCGGGCTCCTTTCACATGGGTGAGGAGCCGCCGGAGACACCGCCGAGGAGAATCCCTGCTCCATGGCGAGCCAGCCGCTGAGCGAGCTCCTGCAGCAGCTCGAGAACCCTCGGGGACTGGCGCGTGCCCGGGCGGCTTCGGCGCTGGGCGCCGCGGGTGGCGGGGACGCGGCGGTGCTCACGGCATTATGCAACGCCGCGGCCTCCGACCCGTGGTGGTACGTGCGGCGCACGGCCATCGAAGCCCTGGCGGCGCTCGGAGACCCGGCCGCGGTGCCGGCGCTCATCCAGGCGCTGGAGCGCGACGGAACCCCGGGCGTGCGGCGGCAGGCGGCGGTGGCGCTGCGGGCCTTCGGCGGCCCGGAGGCGGTCGGGGCTCTTCGCCGGGCGCTCGTCGACCGGGACGTCGAGACTGCCTACCGCGCAGCAGATGCCCTTCTCGACCTCGCCCCGGGGCGCACCTCCGTGGAGTGGCTGCGGCGAGCCCTGGCGATGAAGCGCGCCTGGATGCTGCCCTCCGCCAGGGCGCTGCGAGGTCGGCTGCAAGAGCTGCTGAAGGAGCGCGAGGATCGGGAGCTCCGCTTCCTGCCAATCCCCTCTTCTCCAGAGCGGTCCCCAGACCAGCTTCCACTCCCGGCCGAAGCTCCCGCCCCCGATCCCGGGAGCCTCCCGCGCCCCACGCGCGTCGTGAAACCCCGGCCCCGCCACCGCCCACCCCATTAGGGCCCGCAACGTAGACTGCGGTACTCTCTCAACAAGTTTGCCAGCTATCTCTAGCGTGCCGCCATCAACCGGAGGCGGGGTTCTGGGGACTAAGAGAGTATGCGGCAGAACGGAAACACTCTCCGCCTGGCCGCGGCTGCCGTCATCGCAATGGGCGGCGCCGCCTGGGCGGGTAACGTATATCTTCAACCGGTTCCCGAGGAGGGACCCGATCCAGAGCAGCTCCGCGCGCTGGCGGAGCGCCTGCAGTCGAACCCGGCGCAGCCTTCGTTCGAGCTCGAGCTGCACCGGGACGGCACCCGGCGCGCCACTGTTACGCTTCCCCCTCCGGAGCGGACGTCCGGAAGGCGGAAGAGCCCTGCTCCGTCCGCGGACCAGCGGTCGGCCCCCGCGACGCAGCCAGCGGCAGTGGAGCCGCCGGTCCCCGCCGCTGCGGGGCCGGAGGAATCGGATCCGGTCAAGAACATCGCCCTGATGGGGGTCACGAACGGCGGGGCAGGCGAGCGCGCCTGGCTGGTCGATCTCCAGACCAAAGACCGCGATCCGTTCGAAGAGGGCCAGGAAGCGTACGGCTTCACGGTAGGCGACATCGAGCGGAACCAGGTCGTCCTCGTTCGGGACGGGAACGAGTACGTCGTCCGCCTGGGCGAGAAGCCGATCCCCTCCGCCTACGGTGACGCCCAGGCTCCCGTCACAACCGCCTCCGCGGCGGAGGCGAACAACCGCGGCGGGCGCGGGCAGATGCGGCGCGGTCCGCAGCAGCCGCAGAATCGCGGCAACCGCCGGCGCTCCAACAACCGGCGCGGCAACAACCGGCGCTGGGGCGGCAACAACCGCGGCGGGGTCAACCCGCGTGACGTGATGCGGAATGCCGCGAACGCCGCGCGGCGGGGTGGCGGCTTCGGCGGTAACTTCAACCGCAACTTCAACAACTCCGGCACGCAGCAGCAGGTCTCCTCGAATCCGCAGACGGCGCGCCGACGCGGAGTGCGGCTGGTGGGAGACGCGGAGCCGATCCCGCAGCCGCCGCAGGTCAACAACCCGCAGACGCAGCGGCGGCGCGGTAACACCAACGGCGCGGCGTTCGGTGCCCCCAACAACGGCAACCAGCAGCGACGCCGGTAAGCCCGGGTGGAGGCGCGGCCCCACTTCCCGCGCCTCCACCTACCGCAGCGAACGGTTACTCCGGAGTGAGCGCTTCCGAACGCCTCGCGGGAAGAACTCAGTCGCCGAGAGTTGCTTCCGGCTCGGCTACCCGCTGGAGTAAGAGTCCCCGTGTACGAGGGGGTTCGGATTCATCCCTCACCCTTCATCCCTCATCCTTCGAGACATCCCCCTATCCCCTTTTTTACACTCTCCCCCAGGGCTCGAAGACGCTGCTCGGCTTCGGCGAGCGTCGCGTCGCGCTTGGGGAAGGCGAAGCGGATCAGGCGGCGGCCTTCCGGGTCGCCGGCGGGGTAGAAGCTGCTCCCGGGAACCACTGCCACGCCGACCTCCCGGATCAGGTGCATGGTGAACGCCACGTCGTCCGGGAAGTCGAAGCCGCCGATCTCCGCCAGCGTGTAGTACGCGCCCTCCGGAGAGTAGGCGCGCAGGCCGGCGGCGCGGACCATCGACACGGTGCGGTCCCGGCGCCGCTGGTACGCGGCGGCGAGGTCGTGGTAGTAGCTTTCCGGCAGCTCCAGCGCCGCGACGGCGGCCTCCTGCAGCGGGTGTGGCGCGCCGACCGTCAGGAAGTCGTGCACCCGGCGAATGCCGACGCTGATCTCCTTCGGGGCCACCGCCCAGCCCAGCCTCCAGCCGGTCACGCTGAAGGTCTTGCTGGCACCGCTGATGGTGACGGTCCGCTCCCGCATGCCGTCGAGCGCTCCGAGCGAGAGGTGGCGGCG
This sequence comes from Armatimonadota bacterium, assembly GCA_046292385.1. Taxonomy (GTDB): domain Bacteria; phylum Armatimonadota; class SYMT01; order SYMT01; family SYMT01; genus JBKBRF01. Next base: position 18,535 of record JBKBRF010000005.1, read on the forward strand.
ATCGTCGTAGAGGATGTGCTCGTAGATCTCGTCCGTGATGGCAAGGCAGTCATGCCGCTGGCACAGCTCCGCGATCAGCTCCAGCTCGGCCCGGGAGAAGACGTGGCCGGTCGGGTTGTGGGGCGTGTTGACGATGACGGCGCGCGTTCGGTCCGAAAAGGCCGCGCGCAGCTCCCCGGGATCGAAGCTCCACGCCTCCCCCTCCGGCCCGCTCGGAGCGCCGGTGGGCGGATGGAGCCGGACGTAGACCGGGCGGGCGCCGGAGAGGACCGTGTCCGGCCCATAGTTCTCGTAGAACGGGGTGAAGATGATCACCTCGTCGTCCGGGTTGCAGACCGCCATCAGGGTGGCGATCATCGCCTCCGTCGCGCCGCAGCAGACGGTGACGTTCTCGTTCGGATCGGTCGGGATGCCGTTGAACTCGGTGGCGTGGCGGGCGACGGCGGCTCGCAGGCGCGGCGTGCCCCAGGTGATGGCGTACTGGTTGTAGCCGTCGCGAAGCGCGCGACAGGCGGCTTCCAGGATCGCGGCGGGAGGATCGAAGTCGGGAAAGCCCTGCGCCAGGTTGACCCCTCCGTGGAGGGCGTGGAGCCGGGTCATCTCCCGGATGACCGACTCCTGAAAGCTGGCGGCGCGGCGTGAGATCTGCATACGCCATTATTCGCCGCGCCGCCGTCCCTTTCCGCATTGCCAGGAGCGCGACCGGGGGGCCTCGTGGAACTGAGTGGGCGAGTGGGCGCAAGGGGGAGTGGGAGAGAGCGTCTCCGGGAGCGTTGGTCTTTTGCCCGAAGCAGTGGTCGTCCCGGCGAGCCATCAAGTAAGAGCAGGCGAACGAGTAGGAGTAGGAGTGTCCGTACCGGGAGGTTCGGATTCATCCCTCATCCTTCCGCCCTCATCCCTCTAGCTCCCCCACTCCCCCTTTCGCCCACTCAGTTTCCGGTCGGTGTCCGGGCAGAAGTAACCGGGTCGGTCGCTAGAACAGCCCCTTGAGCATCCGGTCCCAGTAGAGCCGCGGCAGCACGTGCTTTTTCGCCATGTAGAGGCTCCACCGCTCCTTGCGCTGGTCTACGGGGAACGTCTCCCGCGGCAACTTCTCGTAGTCGAACTCCGCCAGGATCAGCTTGCCGTAGCCGGTCACCAGCGGGCAGGAGGCGTAGCCGTCGTAGCGCGCGGGGAGGGGCCGGGCGTCGAGGAAGGCGAGCAGGTTCTCCACCACCACCGGCGCCTGCTTCCGCACGGCGGCGCCGGTCTTGGAGGTGGGGGCGCTGCTGGCGTCTCCCAGTGAGAAGACGCTGGCGAACGACCGGTGCTGCAGCGTGTGCGGGTCGACGTCGATCCAGCCGCCGGCGCCCGCGAGCGGGCTGCGCTTCACGAAGTCCGGCGCGCTCTGCGGGGGCGTGACGTGGAGCAGGTCGTACTGGAGCACCACTCGCTCCTCCGTGTCGAGCCGGCGGAAGACCGCCTGCCTCACGTCCGGCCGCAGCTCCGCCAGCTCGTGACGGTAGCGCGCGTCGATTCCCTTCCGCCGCATCACCGCCTCCAGCGCGGGCGCGTAGTGCGCCACCGCGAAGAGGCTCGGCATGCCGGAGGCGAAGATCAGCTGCGTCTTCTCGCGGACCCCGGAGCGGCGGAAGTAGTCGTCCGCCAGGTAGGCGATCTTCTGCGGCGCGCCCGCGCACTTGATGGCGCTGCCGGGCTGGGTGAAGATCGCCGTGCCGCCGCGGAAGCCGCGCAGGAATTCCCAGGTCCGCTCCACCGCGTCGTAGGAGTAGTTGCTGCAGACTCCGTCCTTACCCAGGCTCTCGCGCAGGCCGGGAATCGCGTCCCAGTCGAGCTGGATTCCCGGCGCGGCGACGAGCGCGCGGTACTCCACGCGGCGTCCGTACCGCGTGAGCACGGCATGCTCCTCCGGCGCGAACTCCGTCACCGCGTCCTGCAGCCAGGTGACGCCAGGAGGGATCACCGACTTCTGCGACCGCCAGCTCGCCTCGCGCGGCGCTTCGCCGGCGCCGACCAGGGTCCAGATCGGCTGGTAGAAGTGCTTCTCGGAAGGCTCGATCAGCGCTACGGAGAGCTCGGGGCGCATCCGCCGCGTCCGGGCCGCCACGGTAACGCCGGCGGTCCCCCCGCCCACGATCACGACGTCGTACCGCAGTCCCTTCCGCGCACCGGTCCGCTCGCTCCGCGCCATCGCTCGTTCCTCCGTCGCCTCGCGCCGGAGCCATCACTCAGCTCCGGTCACACGGGGACACGGAGAGTCAGGACGCGCTAAAAGGCCCGGGATGACGCAAGAGTTTGCTGGGAGAGTGAGCGACCGCGCCGGCGGGGGCTACGCGGCGGCGCGGCGGCGGGCCGGCACCGCCCGCGCGGGGGTGACGGCTTCCCAGGCGGCGAGGAGATCTTCCTCCAGCACGCGGCGCCAGGTCGGCAGCCGGCGCTCGGCCTCGCGACGGGCGGCCCGCCGCATCAGATCCAGCCGCTCCGGCACCTGCAGCAGCGCCTCCAACTCCGCCGCCCACGCTTCCGGGTCGCTGCTCTCCACGAGCAGCCCATCGACGCCGGGACGGCTCACCGCGCGGGCCGAGCCGCCCTCCGTGGAGAGGACCGTCGGCAGCCCGGCGGCCCGCGCTTCGTTCACGACGTTCGGATTGACCTCCGTGGTGGAAGGGAGAACGAAGAGGTCGGCGCTGGCATAGACAGGCGGCAGCGCTTCCTGCGGCACCGGGCCGACGCAGGCGCCGTGCGGACCGAGCGCCGCCGCGACTTCCTCTCGCTGCCCGCCGCGGCCGGCGAAGAGCGTGTAAACCGGGAGCCCCCGCGCTCGCAGGATCCGGGTCGCTCGCGCCAGGACCAGCGGGCTCTTACTCTCGTCGACGCGGCCCACGTAGAGCAGCACGAACGCGCCCCGCGGGACCTGATACCGGTCTTCCAGCAGCGCGCGGCTGCGGAAGCGGGGATGGAACCGGTTCAGATCGACGCCCCGCCGCAGCCGGCCGATCCGCTCCGGCGGCAGCACCTCCAGCGCCCGTGCGTAGTCCTCGTCGCTGGAGGCGAGGACGCGGACGCACAACCGGAAGTAATGCTGCATCCGCCGCTCCAGTCGCCGCGCCAGGCGGTCGGGCAGCCGGAGCCGCTCCACCAGCAGCCGCGGCAGCATCGTCTCCCCGAACAGGTTCCGCAGCGCCCGCTCCGCGAAGATCCGCGTGTAGCGCGGGATAGCGGTGTGGGTGGAGGTGACGAGCGGCGCCTGGTGCCTGCACGCGTAGTCGCGCACCGTATCGGCAAAGGCGAAGGTCGTTTCCGCCGTGTGCAGCACGTCGTAGTCCGGCAGATACTCCTGGAGGCCGGGGTGGCGCGGCGCGAGGTCGCTGTGGTCCGGCGCCCCCTGCAGGAACCAGAGCCGCCGGCTGCTGAAGACCGGCGGGTGCAAGAAGAAGCGGGCGTTCGCCCCAAGCCGGCGGCACTCCGGCCGGTCCCTCAGGAAGTGCACGCTGAGGTCGAGTCGCCCTTCGAGATCACACGCCGCCTCCGCGAACCGCTCCCAGCACTTCACGTGGCCGCCCGCCTCCGGAGTGAGCGCCAGGTTGACAAAGACGCCAACCCGCAGCGGGGCTTCTCCCGTCCCGCCAGGTAGTCGGGAACCGGCTCGGCCTCGCGGGCGCCTTTCCACCCGCAGTGGGATGGCGCGGGTCCGGTGTTCCGCAGTAGACCTTGCTCTCATCCGCGCTCTCCGCCGGGGGTGAGCTTCGCCCGGGCTCTTATGCCCCTCTCGCGCACAGGCTACCCCTCGGTACGTGACATGCCGCCTCGGAAAGCTGACTGCCAGTGAGCCGCGCCACTCGCTCCAGCGGCGGTGGTGGTGGTCGCCCGCTCCACGTCCCGGTTACACTCGGGCTGAAGGCGAGCAAGCGCGAGGTGTGACGTGGAGTTGCGAAGCTTGGGGGAGTTCGGTCTGATCGAGCGGCTGGCGCGCGCGCTGGCGGAGCGCGGAGTGGAGCCTGCCGCCGGCTCGCTGCCGCTCGGCATCGGCGACGACGCCGCGGTCCTGCGCCTGCCCCCGGACCGCGACCTGGTCGCGACGATCGACGCGCTGGTAGAGGAGACCCACTTCCGCCGGGACTGGTCCCGCCCGGAGGAGCTGGGATGGAAGGCGCTGGCGGTCAACGTGAGCGACCTGGGCGGGATGGGCGCGCGGCCGCTGGGAGCGCTCGTCACGCTGGCCGCGCCGGCGGACACCCCGGTCCGGTGGATCGACCGGCTCTACCGGGGGCTCGCGGAGTGCGCCGCCCGCTACGGCTGCCCGGTGGTCGGCGGGGACACGGTAAAGGCCTCCCGGCAGATCGCCCTGTCGGTCGCGGCGCTCGGCAGCGTCCCGACCGGCCGCGCGGTCACCCGCGGCGGCGCGAGCGCGGGCGATCTCGTCTGTGTCACCGGGGTGCTGGGAGAGAGCGGTGCGGGCCTGGCGCTGCTGGAGCAGGGTTCGTCACGCGGCCTTACAGGCTTCAAGCCGCTGCTCGACTGGCACCGCCGCCCCGAGCCTCCGGTCGAGGCCGGCGCCGTGCTGGCGGAGCGGGGGCTGGCGACGGCGATGCTGGACCTCTCGGATGGTCTCGCCAGCGATCTCCGGCATCTCTGTCGCCGCAGCGGAGCCGGCGCCCGCGTAGAAGCGGCGCGGCTGCCGATCTCGGATGCCACCCGCCGGGCCGCCGCGGAGCTGGGCCGGGATCCGCACCATTTCGCCCTCCACGGCGGCGAAGACTATCAGCTCCTCTTCACGGTGCCGCCGGATCGCTTCGCCGAAGTGCCCCCCGCTCTCGGGCCGCTCGGGGTGACGGCCACCATCGTCGGCGCCGTCACCCGCCGCGGCATCACGCTCGTCCAGCCCGACGGACGCACGGAGCCGCTCCGCCCGAAGGGATTCGCGCACTTTGCGGCCGCGCCTGAACGCTAAAGGGGGAACCGTTCGTGTTCGGGGCCGCCGACCTCGTCGAGCCGCTCCTTCCCCACTGCCGCCCCACGTGCCGCACGTTACGTGGAGCGCTCTGCCAGGCGCGGTGTGGCAAGCGACCGTGCGCTGGGGGTGCCGGCAGCGGGGCGCTTAAATAGGGGTTTCGTGGGGCGCTGCAACAGGTACGTATAAGCATACGAGCTTCATCGCCGCGGGGCGCCCACCCGGGGTGTTCCGCGGTGCGCTCCGGCAGCGTGGCCGGGCCGCGGCGAGGCTCAAGGACCGGCCGTGATGTCTCCCGGCTGTGAGCTGGTGAACGTGCATGTAGGCCGCGAGGGAGCGGACTACACCTTGGTCCACGTGGAGGGAGAGCTCGACGCGTGGACGACGCCGGAGTGCGAGGGTCGCCTCTTCTCCTACTGCGAGGAGAGCTGCGGCCCGGTGGTGGTCGACCTCTCCAGCGTCGGTTTTATCGACAGCACCGGCGTGCGGATGCTGCTCCAACTGATCGCTCGCAATCGTCCCCATCGCCAGATCGTGCTGGTGGAGCCGGAGCGTCCAGGTCCTCGGCGCGCGCTCCGGCTGCTGGGAATGGACCGCGTCTGCCCGCTCGTCGCGAGCGTGGAAGAAGCGGTAGCCGCCCCGACTCACCTCACGGACTGACCCGCAGACCCGACGCAGCAGGCTGGAAGGCGAACAGGTTTCAGGTTGCCCCCGCGTCCACGGTGGGAACCTGAAACCTGCCTGCTGCTCACGCCTTCGGCGGAGCTACTTCTTGGGGACCTCGCACGAGACGAAGGTGAACGAGTAGATCCCCATACCCGGGGTCGTGGGCGCGAGCTTCAGCTTGCGCTGCCCGAACTTCGCGTTCTTGATGATGTTGTACATCCGCGGCTCGTCGACCAGCAGGTAGGTCTGCCCGTTCGAGTCGGCCTTGATGTCCGCGCCGCGGTCCGCTTGCGCCACGGGGCGGCCGTCGTGGAAGACGAGCACCTTGACCGGCTTCCCCTCCTCCGGGCGCAGCACGCTGTTCACTTCCAGCGCGTGGTACTTGATCGCCACGTAGTCGGTCGGCGCGTTGGTGGCCCGGGTGCTGATCACCGCCTCCATGGTATTGTTCCAGGCGCCGGAGAGATAGACGTAGCCGTCCTCCCAGTTGCCCGGATCCCGGTAGGTCACGGTCTGCCCGGGGCGGTAGCCCTCGCGGTTGGCGAGCGTCCCCTCGAAGCCGCCTCGCTCCGCGCCGAGGTAGAGCTCCGGGGTGACCGGATAGCAGACTGCGCCCGGCTTGTCCGTGCCTCGCAGCGCCGCGGTGATGGCGGGAAGCTCCACCTGCGGGTTTGCCGCCTTCAGCAGTCGCTGGATCTGCTCCTCCGTCGCCTCATAGGCACCTTCGCCGAAGTGGAAGTAGCGGACGAAGCCCTGGTGGTCGATCAGGTACTTGGCCGGCCAGTAGCGGTTGCCGTAGGCGTTCCACACCGCGTGCTGGTTGTCGTTGATGATCGGCCAGCTAAGCCCGAAGTCCTTCGCCGCCTTCGCCACGTTCACGTCTCGCTTGGCGAAGTGGAACTCCGGCGTGTGCACTCCTATAATGACGAGGCCCTTATCTTTGTACTTCTCGTGCCAGGACTTGAGGTACGGGAAGGTGCGGATGCAGTTGACGCAGGTGTACTCCCAGAAGTCGATCAGCACTACCTTGCCGCGGAGCTTCTCCATGGTGAGCGCGGGCGAGTTGAGCCACTGCTGCCCCGCGGGAAGATCCGGCGCCGGCACCTTAAAGTCCCGGCTCACGTTCTGCGCGCCCGCACCCACGGCCGCGGCCAGGGGGAGCAGGGCGAGCATGGAAAACAGAAAGAGGCGTCGGAGAGTTCGCATGGCTCTACTTCTCGCACGAGCGGCGCGTGATCGCGCGGCGGAGTGGGCTGCGCCGGCTCCTGAAGCGGCTAGAGCTTCGGACGTTGCAACTGTTGTCATTGTACCACGCCGGTTTTTCAGACCGCCAGCGCGGGGGTGACAGCCGTGCGACCCTCCTCCTGTGAATTATTAGAGCGAACACGGCGGGTGACAAGAGCCGGCGCGCGTCAGCCCGCTTCCGAATGGCGTTTGAGACCCGCCGGGACCGGGTGAAGTGCCGATGGAGCCTTTCCGCGCGCGGAGACCGGAGACCGCCGGGGTGCGCGGCCGTGTGAGATACTACGCAGCGTATGAGCCTGGTCGTGCAGAAATATGGTGGCAGCTCCGTGGCGAACGCGGAGCGGATCCTCCACGTCGCCCGCCGCGTTGCCCAGTGCAAGACGGCGGGTCACGAGGTGGTGGTGACCGTCTCCGCCATGGGAGACACCACCGATGAGCTGATCGAGCTGGCGCAGCGGGTCACGCGGAACCCCTCCGACCGCGAGATGGATCTGCTCCTCTCCACCGGCGAGATCGTCTCCTGCACGCTGCTGGCAATGGCGCTGCGCGACCTCGGAGTCGCCGCCGCCAGCTTTACGGGTGGCCAGGCCGGGATCCTGACCGACTGCGCTCACGGCCGCGCCCGGATCCTGAGTGTCGATCCGAAGCGCATCCGCGCCTGCCTCTCGGAAGATCAGGTGGCGATCATCGCCGGCTTCCAGGGGATCAACTCCCAGACCGACATCACCACCCTGGGCCGCGGCGGCAGCGATACCACCGCGGTCGCGCTCGCGGCGGCGCTCTCCGCCCAGTGCTGCGAGATCTACACCGACGTGGAGGGCGTCTACACCTGCGACCCCCGGCTGGAGCCGCGGGCGCGGAAGCTGGCGGAGATCTCGTACGAGGAGATGCTGGAGATGGCGAGCCAGGGAGCCCGCGTGATGCACCCCCGCGCGGTGGAGCTCGGGAGCCTCTACCGCATCCCGATCCTGGTGGCCAGCAGCATGGTCGAGGCCCCGGGAACGCTCATCCATGGCGACTGCGAGGGGAACTTCGAGATGGAACCGGCCAACAAGGTACGCGGCATCAGCCACGACGCGGGCATCGCCAAGGTGACGGTGCTCGGTGTTCCGGACCGGCCCGGCGCCGCGGCGGAGATCTTCCACGCGCTGGGAGAGGCAAACCTGACCGCCGACACGATCGTGCAGAACGCCAGCGCCCACGGCGACGCGACCGATCTGAGCTTCACCATCTCGGCCTCGGACCTCTCCCGGGCCCTCGAGGTCATCACGCCCGCCGCCCAGGAGATCGGCTCCGCGGGCGTGATTACGGACGACCGCCTGGGCAAGGTGAGCATCGTCGGCACCGGCGTGCTGAATACCCCCGGCTACGCTCCCAGGATGTTCAAGACGCTGGCCGACGCCGGGATCAACATCGACCTGATTACGACCAGCGAGATCCGGATCACCTGCATCATCAAGCAGGACCGCATCCCCGAAGCGGTGCGGGCGCTCCACCGCGCCTTCGAGCTGGAGAAGGCGGACTGACTCCCGCAGTCGCGGATTCGTAGCATTTTTCGGTTTTCCCCTATTCAGAAGCGGACCGATCGCGCCGATAACAGCCCGGGAAGGGGCGGAAGTAACGCCGGAAGTCGTTCCGGAGCCCCTCCGCCGCTGTAGGTTGCGATGGCAGTATCCAGGTCGCTCTTCGTCCCTTCCGTCCTGCTCCTGGCGGGACTCCTCTCCCTCAACGCTTCCGGAAGCACGCCCGTTCGGGCCGCCGCCACGGCGCCCGCCTTCCGGCTCACCGATCTCAGCAAGACTTCCGGTGCCGCAGGCGTGGCGATGGGGATCAGCCCCGCCGGGCAGGTTACCGGGCTCATTCTCGTCGGGCGGCAGCAGCAGCTCTTCCACTGGAGAGACGGCGTCCAGACCGGGCTCGGCACCCTCCGGGGCGCTTACGGCTACGGCATGGACGTGAACGACGCGGGGAGCGTGGTCGGCTACGTGGAGGACGACGAAGGGTATCAGACCGCCGTCATCGCCCGCGCCGGCACCCTCAGCGCGCTGGAGCTGCCGGAGGCGGTCTCGAGTACCGCGGTCGGCGTGAACGCGCAGGGTGCGATTGCCGGACGGCTCGACACCAACACCGGCAGCTGGGGTTATCTCAAGTCTGAAGCCGGGGTAGAGCTCCTCCCCCAGGATACCGATCCGCAGGCCCTGAACGATCGGAGTGAGATCGTCGGGGAGCTGTATACCGGTCGCACGACCGAGCCATTCCTGTGGCGCGACGGCGTGCTGACGCGGCTCGGCCGCCTGGGGGGCGCAGAGGCGAGCGCCTACGGGGTGAGCTCCACCGGGCTGGTGGCCGGGGTTTCCGATACGAGCGCTGCGGACGCTGAGGGCGATCCGGTGCGGCACGGCTTCCTGTGGGATGGAGCGCTGCGCGACCTCGGCACGCTCGGCGGGCCGCTGCTGAACAGCCTCGCCGCCGACGTGAACGCAGCCGGCCTGGTGGTCGGCCGCTCCGCCGTCAATTCCGGCGCCGAGCGGGCGGTGCTCTGGCGGCGCGGGCGGATCTTCGACCTCAACTCGCTCGTCTCGGCTTCGAGCTGGACGCTGGTGGCCGCCTACGGGATCAACGACGGCGGCAGCATCGTCGGCGGCGGCCTGCTGAATGGGAGCTGGCGGCCGATCCTGCTCACCCCCGTATCGGCGGACCTCTCCGTCACCGGCAGCGCGACTCCGGCGGCGATCGAGATCGGTGAGACGGCCACCTACCGGTTCACCGTGCGCAACGCCGGCGGCGACACTGCCCCGCAGGTGCTGTTCCGCGTACCGGCGGCTGCCGGCGGCACGATCGTCTCCACCTCGGCGAGCCAGGGAACGAGTGCGGTCGGCGCCGACGGAGTCGCGTGCGAGCTGGGCGACCTGGCGAAGAATGCCTCCGCCACCGTGACGGTGGTGGTCCGCGGAAGCTCCGCGGGAGCGCTGACGCTGAACGCGGCGGTCGAGAGCCTCGGCCGGGATCCGCAGCCGCAGGACAACACGCTGGCGGTGGCGACCGGAGTCCGCGCTCCCCGTGCCGACCTCGAAGTCACCCAGAGCGCCACGCCCGATCCCGCGGCCACCGGCGAGAACGTAACCTATACGCTGACGGTGAAGAACCACGGCCCCCACCCCGCGACGGCCGTGACGCTGGTCCACCAGCTCCCCTCGGCCGCGGTCTTCGTCCGCGCGGAGCCGGCCCAGGCGAGCCGGAGCGGCGACCGCCTTACCTTCGCGCTCGGAAGCCTCGCCAGCGGCGCCAGCGGCTCCGTCCGGGTGACGGTGCTGACCGACGGCACCGGCGCGCTGGTGAGCGGCGCCTCCGTCTCCGCCGCGGAGACGGACGAAGCTCCGGAGAACAACAGCTCCGAGCTGCGGACTTCCGTACGCGGACCGGAGGCCGACCTCGGCGTCACGGTCCAGGCCAGCACCGCGACGCCGGCACTGGACGACCGGGTCACCCTCACCTACCGCATCACCAACTACGGGCCGAACCCCGCGGTGGCAGTGGAGCTTCGGCAGCCGGTGCCGTCGGCGCTCTCCGTCGTCTCTGCGACGGCGTCCCAGGGCACGGCCTCGATCCTGGGTGGCGAGCTGGTGGCCGTTCTCGGCAGCCTGGCACCGGGAGCCTCCGCGCAGGTGATCGTCACGGCCGACGTACGCGCGCCCGGCGTCGTAACCGTCTCCGCGTCGGTGGACGGGGTCGTCTCGGACGGGAACGCCGCCAACGACAGCGCGGGCGTGGAGCTTCAAGTCGCCGCTCCGGTGACCGATCTCGCTCTCGCGATCTTGAACGAGGCGGCGCGAGTGAGCACGCAGTCCGGGTCGCTCCTCCGGCTCACGGTCCGCAACCAGGGCGCGCGCCGGGCCGTGGAGCCGGTCCTGCGCCTCACGCTCCCGGAAGGGGTGGAGCTGCGCGAGAGCAGCGTGCCGGCCGAGCAGGAGGGAGCGCTCTACCGTCTCTCCCTCTCCGGCGAGATCGCGCCCGGGGGCAGCGCCGAGGTGCAGGTCCGGCTGGCGACTCCCACCGCCGGCAGCCGGGTGATCACGGCGCGGGTCGACGCCGCCGTCGTGGAGAGCGACCCCGGGGACAACGAGCAGTCGGTCACGCTGCAGGTCGTCGCCGCCGCGGCCGACCTCTCCGTGACGGCGCAGTTCGCCGCAAAGTCCGCTGCGCTCGGGAAGCCGCTGACGCTCACGGCGAAGGTCCGCAGCGCGGGGCCGGATCCGGCGAGCGGCGCGACTCTAACCGTGAAACTCCCGGCCGGCTGCCGCTTCAAGAGCGCGGACGTGCCGGTGGCCGGGACCGGCAAGGGAACGGTGACGCTGGACCTCTCCGCGCTGGCGGCGAGCGGCGAGCGCACCGCGGCGATCCAGCTCGTGCCGAAGAAAGCCGGCAAGCTGGTCTGCCGGGTGACGGTCGCCGCGGCCGAAGCCGACCCGAGCGCCGCCAACAACCAGGCGACGGTGACCGTCAAGGTGAAGGCCGCGCGCAAGCGATCGGGGAAGTAGCCCTACCGCCGGGGTTGGCAGGCTGCAGGGTAGCTCCCCTTGCCGGGAATCGCTGTTTGCCTGCCAACCCCGGCCCGCTATCGCGCGCCGCAGGCCTGAAGGCTCGCCTGCATGTGTCCACGCGCTTCCGCGGCGATGACGCAGCACTGTTCCACGGAGTAGCCTTTCGCGCCGATCACCTCCAGATCGACCGGTCCGGTGTAGCCGTGCTCGTGCAGCACGCGGAAGTAGCCGAGCAGGTCGATGTCGCCCCGGCCGTTCGCCTGGTCCTCCGGCTTGCCCGGGTTCTGCTGGCGCCCCTTGCAGTCGCGGATGTGGACGTGCCGGACGCGGGAGATCACCGCCGCGATCGCCTCCACCGGGTTCTCCCCCGCCCGCCAGATGTGGGACGGGTCCATGTCGATCCCGAACGAAGGGCTGCCGATCGCCTCCATCAGGCGGAGGGTGGTCGGCGTATCGTGGATCGCGGCGCCGACGTGGGCCTTCACGCAGAGCGTGACGCCGTAGCGGCCGGCGAGATCGGCGAGGCTGCCGAGGGAGTCGACCGCCTGCTGGAACGTGGCCTCGTCGCCGGTCTTCCCGCCCGGGCCGCAGTTGACGACCGGGATCTCCAGCTCGCTCGCCGCCTGGAACGCCTTCTCCATCTTCTCCCGGTCCTGCGACGGCTGCTCGATCGCGAGCAGCTCCAGCCCGTACTCCGCGCGGAGGCGGCGGATCTCCGGGACCAGCTCCTGCGCCCGCTCCAGCACCAGGTGCTCGCTCATGCCTTCGATGGCGGAGAGCTCGATGCCGTCGTACCCCGCCATCGCCAGGTACCGGAAGGCGGTCTCCAGATCGTGCCCGCCGAAGAGAACCGAATTCGCGCCCAGCTTCATGTCTGCTCCTGTCCGCGCCCGCACCCCGGGTAGTCCCGCACCGGCCAGGCACCCGCCCGCCCGCGCGCCATCCCGTTCGGTCCGCGAGTACAGGGTTCCTGTGCGATCCTGCCGCGAATCGGAGGAGGCGGACGGAAGACGCGGAACGGTATGGTAGCTACCCCGTCACCGCCCGCGCTCAGCCCATGCCGCACGACCCCTCCCGCCAACCCACCCCGTCACGCGCTCCGTGCGCCGTCTGCGGATTCTGGCTGGATACGGACGACTTCTGCCCGCGCCGGGGCTCCCGCCTGAAGCAGCGCACCTGCCCCAACTGCGGGGTCGTGACCCCGCTGGACCGTGACTTCTGGCAGCGCAACTCCCGGGAGCACGGCAGCGGCGATTACAACGTCGCGTTCGTCTCGGTCCTGTTCGGCCTGGGAATGGCGTGCGCTCTCTGGGCGACGCTGCTGACGGCGGAGCTCTACCAGCTCGCTTTTCCCGTCAGCTCGGCGATCGGCCTGGGGGTCTTTGGCCTGTTTCTCACCCTCGGGGTACGCGGTCTCGAGCGAGCCTCCGGCTACCGGGCCGAATGCTTCCGGCAGATCGAGGAGGCGCTGCGGGACGAGCGGACCGCCTCTCCGGAGCTGCTTGGCTCCGCGGCGCAGCTCAAAGCTCGAGTGGCGGAAGCCCGGCGGGAAGGGCGCGATGCTTCGGCGCTGGAGAGAGCGCTCGCGGCCGTGCTCGCGGCGGCGAGCGCCGAGGAGGAGCGGGCTGCAAAAGCACGGGTCGTGCAGTGCCGGATCGACATGATCCGGTGGCAGAACCAGCTCGAGCCGCTGGTGCTCGACCGGACCGGGATCCGGGAAGTCTCGGAGTGGCAGCGCCGCATCGAGCGCGTTCGGGAGCTGCGAGGCGAGGGCGAGGCGCGCCTCCGCCGGCTGCAGGAAGATTCGGTCCTGAGCGAGCTGCCGGAGGGAAAGCGGCTGATTGCCGCCTGGACCGAATTGCTTCCCGGCTGCAGCCGGCTGGAAGATGAGCTGCTGGCAGAGCAGGCGCTCTGCGCCGTCGAAGCCGTCCAGCCGCTGCACGAGGGCGTCGTCGCGCGGAACCTCGCCCAGGCCGCCCTCGACTCCGAGTCAGTCTTGCGCCACGTCCTGATCACCCACGACTTCGGCGATCTGGACCGGGCCGTCGCCGATCTTCGCGCGCAGCAGTCGCGCATCCACGCCGAGCGCGAGGCCGCGGAAGAGCTGGTCCGCGTCGGCGCCGGTGTCTCCTAGAAGCTGAAAGGACCCCCACCGCATGCACCGCTGGACCGTTCCCGCCGCCCTGACCCTGCTCTCCGCCGCCCTCCTGGTGCCGGCCGTTACCGGCGCGCAAGCCGGCCCGCGGGACCGCCTCCCCTCCTGGAAGCCCCTCCCGGTGGTCCAGCCGCAGGGGAAGAAGGAGTTTACCGGCTCGTACGTGGTCGAGGCGCCGGAGAAGGCGGGCTGGAAAGACCCGAAGCTTCCCTACAACGCCCGCGCGGCGACCGGACGGAAGCACGCCAAGGTGGTGGTGCTGATCTACAACCCGGTGCTGGAGAAAGAGGGCGGCAAGCGCCTGATCGACTTCGTGAACGGTGCCGACCCGGTGGAGTACTCCCACATCCTGGCCAACGTGATCCGCGAGGCGAGCTGGGGCTACGTGAACTACGAGATCGTCGACTTCATCGAGGTCGACGGCTTCCCGAAGAAGGTCGACGGCTTCCGCTACACCGACGACAGCTTCCTCGCGGCCCGGAAGGCGCAGAAGTGGCAGCCCGCCACCTCCTCTTACCGGGGCATGTTCGAGGAGAACGGGCTCCTGGAGCGGTTCAAACGGGAGGGGATCACGGAGCTGTGGGTCTGGGGTGCGTCCGGGATGCACATGGACGAGTTCGCGATGTACATCCCGAACCGGTACGCGCGCTTCGCCCCGACCGACAACCCCTGGTTCTACCGCCCGTACGACATCCCGGAGGAGCTGGGCCGCACCACCTGGGTGATGGGGTTCAACTACGAGGTGGGGCCGGACAACATGGTCCACAGCTACACCCACCGGGTGGAGAGCATGGCCGCCCTGGGCCTGGGCAAGGGCATCTGGGATACCCACGCGAAGCGCGACCCGTGGAACGTCTTCTCCTGGCTGGAGATGGACCACCCCGGCACGCCGTCCCAGGTCGGCAACTGTCACGTGCCGCCCAACGGGCAGGCCGGCTACGACTACAACAACAAGCGCCGCGTGGAGAGCTGGGCCGACAACTGGGCCCGCTACCCGGACCTGCGGGGCAAGCCGCGCCTCGTCTCCAGCCAGGAGTGGGGCAACAGCCAGTTCGGGTACCAGAAGTGGATCCTGGAGCACCTCCCCAAGTTCGAGGGAGCCACCCCCTACGGCTACAACAACTGGTGGGTCTACGTCGCCAACACCGACGAGGATCTCCCCGAGCTGAAGCTCCCCGACCCGGCGAAGCTCCGCCTCCCGGAAGGCATGCCCGCCCCGGCGCCCAAGCCGGGCCGGTAAGCTCCCGAACGATTTCACCACAGAGCGCACAGAGGACACAGAGAGGAACCGAACGGGGAATCACCGCAGAGAGCGCAAAGGACGCAGAGAGGAACCAGAAGCGATAAACCCCGGGGCCGCTGTCCGGCACTCGTGAGGAGAACCAGGCCCAATCCTCTTGGCGAGCTTGGCGCTCTTGGCGGTGAAGGCTGGTTCCGGTTCTCTCCGCGCTCTCCGCGTCTCTGCGGTGAATCCGGTTCGGACCGGGGTCGCGGTGAGACCAGGTTCGGAGTCCGGCGGCGTGGTTTACAATACGTGAGGGACGTCTCCCCTGCGCGCGCCCGAGAGAGAGCGAGTCTTCGAGCGATGATTCAACCCGGCGAGTATATCCGCGACCTGTTCCAGAAGCCTGTCGGCACCACCGTCACCGCGCGCGGCTGGGTGAAGACCCGGCGCGACAGCAAGGGCGTCCACTTCATCCAGCTCTCGGACGGCAGCACCTTCCGCGACCTGCAGGTGGTGATCGACGCGGGCGCGATTCCCGCGGAGACGCTGGCGCAGGCGACCACCGGCTCCTGCCTGGCGATTACCGGGGAGCTGGTCGAGTCGCCGGGGGCGGGGCAGGCGGTGGAGCTGAAGGGCCGGGAGATGCACGTCTACGGCGCGGCGGACCCGGCCACCTATCCGCTGCAGAAGAAGGGGCACACGATGGAGTTCCTGCGCGAGATCGCGCACCTCCGCCCCCGCTCCAACACCTTCGGCGCCGTGTTCCGGGTGCGCAACGCCCTCTCCTACGCCATCCACCGCTTCTTCCAGGAGCGCGGCTTCCTCTATCTCCAGACGCCGATCATTACCGCCTCCGACTGCGAAGGGGCCGGCGCGATGTTCGGCGTTACCACGCTCGACCTGATGAACCTGCCCCGCACGGAGCAGGGCGGGGTCGACTTCTCGGAGGACTTCTTCGGCAAGCCGTCGTTCCTCACTGTGAGCGGCCAGCTCGAAGCGGAGATCTACGCGCTCGCCTTCTCCAACGTCTACACCTTCGGCCCTACCTTCCGCGCGGAGAACAGCAACACCCCGCGCCACTTGGCGGAGTTCTGGATGGTGGAGCCCGAGATGGCGTTCTGCGACCTGAACGACAACCGCCGCCTGGCCGAGGAGTTCCTGAAGTACATCATCGCCTACGTGCTGGACCACTGCCGGGAGGACCTGGAGTTCTTCAACAAGCGGATCGATCCCACGGTGATCGAGACGCTGGAGCACGTGGCCGGGAGTGACTTCGAGCACGTCACCTACACGGAGGCGGTCCGCATCCTGGAGAAGGCGCGGGACGAGGGCCGGAACTGGGAGTTCCCGGTCTTCTGGGGCGCCGACCTCCAGAGCGAGCACGAGCGCTACCTGACGGAGGAGACCTTCAAGAAGCCGGTGATCGTAACCGACTACCCCAAGGAGATCAAGGCGTTCTACATGCGCCTGAACGAAGACGACCGCACCGTCCGCGCGATGGACGTGCTGGCACCGCGCATCGGGGAGATCATCGGCGGCAGCCAGCGCGAGGAGCGGCACGACGTGCTGCTGGAGAAGATCCGCAAGCAGGGCCTGCCGGAGAAGGAGTACTGGTGGTACCTGGAGCTGCGGAAGTACGGAACCGCGCCGCACGCCGGCTTCGGCCTCGGCCTGGAGCGGATGATGATGTACGTCACCGGCATGAAGAACATCCGCGACGTCATCCCGTTCCCCCGCACCCCCGGGTCCGCGGAGTTCTGAGCGGGGTCCTTTACGAACTCGCGCCCCGGGACAAAGGGCGGCGAGGGAATGAATTCCCTCGCTGGACGGCCTTCGGCCACGCGTCCTCCGGACGCCGACATACCGCTAGCGGCAGCCGCGTCTCGAGGGGCCAAACTCCTGGTCGCCGGGACCTCTTGCTCCGACAGCAAATCGGACCATCAGCGCCCTTCAGGGTGCTTCAGAAACAAGCAGCCGGCTCCTTCAGGGGCCGGCGTACGTTGGGAGCCGTACAGCCCCCGATGCGCTTGACAGGCCGCGGGGTTTCCCTTAAGATAGTC
The DNA here is from genome assembly GCA_046292385.1 of Armatimonadota bacterium. Taxonomy (GTDB): domain Bacteria; phylum Armatimonadota; class SYMT01; order SYMT01; family SYMT01; genus JBKBRF01. The sequence goes on from JBKBRF010000005.1 coordinate 35,378, forward strand.
GAGCTTGCCCGCCCTCGTAGCTCAGCGGATAGAGCATCGGCCTCCGGAGCCGGGAGCGCAGGTTCGATTCCTGCCGAGGGCGCTTACCGACGAAGCCTCGCCATCGCGGCGAGGCTTTTCTACTCAGCACCCTCTCCATCGACGAGGGGCGGGGCGCGTTTGGGCACCCCGCCCCTCGTGACGCTCTACCGCCGGTCAGCGGCTCAGGTGCGCGCCTCCTCGGCTTCCGCTTCCACCTGCTCGCCGCGGACCTCGTCCCCCGCTGCGGGGGCGTCCTCCACCTGGCCATTCGCCACTTCGGGCTGCTGCCGGCCGGCGATGTAGACGTCCGCTACGCTCTTCCCGGCGATGGCCCGCGCCTCCCGGATGGCGGTGCGCCGGCGCGCGAAGGCGTCCCGCTGCGGCCGGAAGCGGGAACTGCCGAGATAGCGGATCGCGTCGTGGAGCAGCACCGTGGCAACGGGATCGTCTCCGAAGCCGTTGTGGAGGCGCAGGGTGCTCACCAGCAGCTTGCCCTCTCCCCAGCGGCACTGCGCCACGCAGGAGATCGGGGCGTGGACCCACCCGACCACCATCCCGCAGTGGATGTCGCTGAAGTCTTTCTCCCCGCTCCAACCGACCACCACCTGGTTCGGAATGACGCGGTAGTACTGCATGTCGAGCAAGTCGCCGGCGAAGGGGCTGTCCGAGGAGCGCGGGATGCGCTGGAAGAGCGGCTCGTGCTTGATCCAGGTGTAGGTGGAGACCCAGTCCCCCTCCCACGGGTTCTTCTCCCGCTTCTCTTCGTCCAGGCGCGCGCGCCGGTCGCGCACGCGGATTCCGGTGCGCTGCTCCAGCTCCGGATCGATATCGGCCGGGGAGTGCGCCAGGAAGAGGACGCTGCCGCCCGCCTGCATGAACTCCGCCACCGCCGGGTCGAGCCGGCTCACGATGGCGAACCGCGGCCGGGTGCCGTCCGCTTTCGGATGCAGCACCACCTCGTAGCCCGCGTCGGCCAGCGTGTCCTCCAGGTCCCAGAGGTCGTACGGATCGTAGACCCACACCGGCTCCTTGGTCACCGCCTTGCGGTACGCCGCCGGGAAGAAGGAGAGGTACTGGATGTTCCGCGAGACGATCCGCCCTTCGGGATCGCGCAGGCGCATGTGCAGGCGCGTCCGCACCGCTTCGGTGAGCGGCGGCACGACGAAGCTAATGCGGCCCACCTCCCGGCTGTCGCCGCGCGCGACCTCCACGTCCGGGATCGAGCCGGAGACGCCCAGCTCGCTGATGTTCCACTCCACCGTGTAGCCGCGCAGCTCCAGCCGGCTCCAGTGGGAGACGACGACCGGCACGGAGCAGCAGTCTCCTTCCCAGTAGTTGAGCCGGTTCCAGTGGGCCAGCACCACGTCGTCCGACTGGAACTGGTGCAGGTAATGGTAGAAGACCTTGGGGCGCCGCCAGATGTTGAGCAGGCCGTTCGCCTCCCAGTGCAGGTCGGTGAACTCCGTGATGATGTAGCCGGAGATGCTGGGATACCGGTGCATCTCCTCGATCTGGTGCTTCAGCGCGAAGTACTGCTGCCACTGCGTGGCGATCGCGAACGCGTCGTAGCTGCCGAAGATCTCGTCCAGGTGCAGCCGGTTGAAGCGGCGCTGCACGCCGTGGGGCATCGTGATGTCGACGCCGGTGCGGAACCACGCCGGCACCTCGCCGTAGTCGGTGATCAGGTCTTTCAGCGTCGGCAGGCCCCAGTTGCCGAACTCGGAGACGACCAGCGGCTCGTCGCCGGAGCGCTCCGCGTCGCCGTTCGGGCTGAAGGTCCAGGACGGATGCTGCGCGAAGTCGCGCAGCCAGCTATTCCACTTCAGGTAGTGGTCCGGAATGTGGAAGTAGATGTGGAAGTCCTCGATGTCGGTCTTCAGGTGGAAGTTGCGGCCCCCCGGCATGTTGCAGGGCGAGTTGTCGACCACCAGCCGGGTCGGATCGAGCCGCTTGACGTAGTGGTACATCTGCTTGAGCCAGCGGCGGTCGCGCTCGCTGCCGATCAGGTCCGCGCCCCAGCTCTCGTTGATGATCGTCCAGATGATGGTGGAGGGATGGTTGAAGTCGCGCTCGATCATCTTGGTGATCGTCTCGCGGCCGCGGGCCATGGAGGCCTCGGTCAGCTTCAGCCAGTTCGGCAGCTCCTCCCACACCAGGATGCCGCGCTCGTCCGCCACGTCGAGGTAGCGGGGATCGGGCGCCTTGATGTGGCAGCGAAGCATGTTGAGGCCCATGTGCTTCGCCTTCTCCACCTGGTCCGCCAGGAACTCCTCGGAAGGCGGCGTGTAGCTCGTCTCCGGGTAGAAGTCCTGGTCCAGGGCGCCGCGCAGGTAGAGCGGGTACTCGTTCAGGAGGATCTTGCCGCCGCGAGTCTCCACCTTACGCATCCCGAAGCGGACCGTCAGCGCGTCGCGCTCTTGCCCGCGCTCCTCCAGTCGCACCTCCAGACGGTAGAGGTGCGGGTCGTGCAGCTCCCAGAGCCGCAGGCCCTCGATGCCGACTTCCACGAACGGCGACTGCATCGGCCGGCCCGGCGCGGAGCTCTCGCCCAGCGCCTCCGAGAGGGAGACCTCCCGCCGCTCCCCCACCTGCGCTCCGTCCTGGCCCAGGATCCGGTAGTGCAGCCGCAGCGTCTCGGCGTGGAGCTCCGGCTCGTGCAGACCCACGCGGATCAGCGCCCGGCTGCGGTCGATGTCCGGGGTTACGAGCGCCTGCGTGAAGAAGGTGGGGTAGACCGCCTCCAGGTAGACCTCCTGCCAGATGCCGCCGACCGTGCCGTACCAGTTCTGCTTCCCCATCGGGATCTCGCCGATGGCGTAGCCGAACTTGTCCTGCAGGAAGCCGGCGATCTCCTGATAGGAGAACTCCGGGAAGCTGGGAGTCGCGTGCGCCGGGTGGACCACCTTGACGATGATCTCCGCTTCCGGACCTTCCAGATACGGGTCGATCCGGAAGCTGAACGGCGTGTAGCCGCCCTCGTGGTCGCCCACGAACGATCCGTTCACCCACACCTGGCAGTAGTAGTTCACCGCGCCGAAGCGCAGGAAGACGGCCCGTTGGGACCAATCGGTCGGGATCTCCAGGGTGCGCCGGTACCAGGCGCGCCCGAAGACGCCCTCTTCCGCGGGGAATTGCGCCTCCCAGTTGCCGGGGACGGTGATCGCGCGCATTCGCTCCGGCAGTGCGTCCGGTCGGAATTCGTCTTTAGGGTCGGGAAGGAAATCCCAGGTGCCGTTGAGGGAGAGCTTGATTCGGGACATGACTGGCTATTTCTGCGGGGTCGAGACGCCTTCTGGAGGGGAGCCGATGGAACGGTCCTTATATACCCCGCCGGCGACCCCAACCCGCCACTCGCCAGAAAAACGCAGGCCGGCGGGGTGCTTCGGAGCACCCCGCCGGCCATGGCTGCGTGGATTGCCGCCCGAGTTACGGGTTCACGATCACGTCGACCGTCTGCACGATCTTCTTCTTGGCGCCCGCCACGTCCTGGACGGTAAGCGTCACCACGTACGGCTGGAGGTCATACTGGCTGCCGCCCGGCACCGGCTCGCTCGGCTTGCGGAAGGTGTGGACCACCACCGGGCCGGTATCCTCTTCCTGGATGCCGTCCGCCTTGTTGAAGTCCCACTGGTACTTCAGCGGAGATAGCCCGCCGTTGGCGGTGGCGTAGAACTCCACCGGCTCGTTCACCGAGACCTCGAGGTTCTCCAGCGGGTCGACGGTGATCGGCTCGTCGTCGACGATCGTCTTGATGTCGCCGATCCAGAAGGTGTCCTTATTGTCGCCGAAGACGCGGATCTCGCGGAGATTGGCCGTCTTCGCCTCGGGCAGACCCTTAAAGGCGACGAACGGCACTGCCACGGAGTACCAGCCGTCCTCGCCGGAGGGAACCAGCGGCTGCACCGGGTAGTTGGTCGCCACGAAGCTCCCCTCGTCGCACACCAGGATGATCTTCATCTTCCGAGTATCCGGCGTGATGGAGCCGGACGAGTCCCCGAATCCACCCGGACCACCGGGGTAGCCGCCCGGACCGCCGGGGTAGCCGCCCGGACCGCCCGGATAACCCGGGCCGCCGCTGCTGCCGCCGGAGCCACCACCCGGGTAGCCGGGGCCGCCGCTGCTGCCGCCGGAGCCGCCGCCCGGGCCGCCGGGATAGCCGCCGTAGGTGCCGCCACCCCGCTGGGGCTTGGGGCGACCCGGCTGGAACCGGACCGTCATCCCGAGATAGTTGTGCGGATCGTTCTTAGCAGCGGTGATATCCCGCGGCTGGTTATAGATCAGGCGGGCACCGGCGTAGTAGCCGTTCGTATCGACCTTAATGGAGGCCTCGCCGCCCGCGGTGCGGTAAGTGCGGTCTTCCGCCGCCGACCCGCTGCCCCACGCCGCGAGCCGCAGGCCAGACGACTGGACCGGCGCGCCGGAGTAGAAGTCCAGCCCCAGCGGACCCTGCGCCGAGCCGGGCGCGGAGCAGACGACCAGGCCTGCCGCTCCGGCGAGCACGGCGCCCCAAATCGGTGCATGATTCCGTCGCATATATCTCACCTCAAAAATGGGAACGGGAGCGTGCTCCCGACGAATAGATACGTCACCCTTACGCGGCGCGTTCCTGCACCCGTTTGAGCCAGACCGCCTTCCCGGTGGCGGGGTCCAGCTCGGCCAGGACCCCGCAGAGCACCGCCTCGCGGTCCGGCACCTCATAGCGCGCGGGCATTCGACTGAGAAATCGCTCGATTACGATCTCTTTCGAGACGCCGATCACGCTGTCCTCCGGGCCGGTCATGCCAATGTCGGTAATAAAGCCGGTACCGCCCGGGAGCACGCGCTCGTCGGCGGTCTGCACGTGGGTATGCGTCCCGAAGACCAGGCTCGCGCGCCCATCCGCGTAATGGGCGAGCGCCGCCTTCTCCGCGGTGCTCTCCGCGTGGAAGTCGACCACTACCAGGCGCGTCTCGGCGCTGGCAAATTCGTATGCGTCGTCGAAGGCGCGGAACGGGCACTCCAGGTGGTCCAGCCCGGCCAGGCCCATCAGGTTGATCACCGCGATCTCGCCGCCGGCCCAGGGGTAAAGGCCGAACCCGCGCCCGGGCGCGCCCTCCGGAAAGTTGGCGGGGCGCAGCAGCCGCGGCTCCTGATCGATGAACTGATAGATCGAGCGCTGCTTCCAGATATGGTTGCCGCTGGTCAGGCAGTTGGCGCCCTGGTCCAGCAGCTCAACGGCGATCTCCGGGGTCACTCCGAATCCGGCGGCCGCGTTCTCGCAGTTCACCACCACGAAGTCGGCGCGGTGCGCCCGCGCCAGGTCCCGGCCAAGCTGCGCGAACGCCCGCCGCCCCGGCTTACCGACGATGTCTCCGATTGCGAGGACTCGCACTCACGAACCACACTTTCCTATTGGACGCATTCGCGCGTCCCGTTGTTTCGCCAGAGCCTAGCGGCCCGCCGGAGCCGCTTCGCCGGCAACCGCGGGCATCGCCGGGCCGCCCCGGTAGCGCTGCAGCGGCCACTGCAGGCGCGCTTCCAGGTCCTTCTCCAGAGCCTCGATTTGCCGGCTGATCTGGTTCAAGCGGCCGACGTCGTTTGCGCGAGCCGCATCGACCCGCGCCCGCTCCAGCAGGCGGATGCGCAGTGAGGTGTCGGTCGCCAGCGTGAGCAACTCGGCGCGGACCTTCTCGGCGTCGCCGGGCGACTTCAGGTCGAGCTCGTAGATCCCCACCATGCTGATGAGCGCCGCCTCACGCCAGGCCGTGTCGGAGTACTTCTCCGCCACCTTGCGGAGCTCATCGACTGCTTGCCGCGGCAGGCCCCGACGATGCAGCTCCGCCGCCGCGGAGAAGTCCTCTTCCGCCCGCCGCAGCCGCTCGCCGCGAGGACAGAGCTGTACGCCGTAGGTCGGCTCCGCGCCCAGCGTCACCAGGGCCACGCTGTTCGGCGGCAGCGCCAGCTCGATCACCGCCTCTCCGCCGCGAATCTCGTGCGCGAAGTTCTCCACGTTCGGCTCCAGCGGCCGCATGCCGAGCAGAGAGGCCGCCAGCTCGTCCGGCGCGGGGAACGGGCTACCGGCCGCGGTCCAGACCGCGTGCGGATCATAGGTTCCCGCGTCGATCCGGTAGATCCGCATCGGCAGGCGCAGCAGCTCCGTGGGCAGGCCGGAAACCCGGAGGCGCACCGCGCGAGCGCTCCCCTCTCCGGGCGCTGCCGAGGGCTCGTGGCGGTAGAGCAGCACCTGGGTAGCATTCCGCAGCGCCTTCACGCCGGAGCGGGTCGCCACCACCCCAATGCCGTCCGGTCCGGTCGCTTCCAGCCGCTCGCTCGCCATCTTCGCCAGGAGCATGTAGAGCCGGAACGCGGGGAGCGGCACGGAGCTGCGGCCGAGCCGGGTGATCAGCGCGTGCCCGCCGTCGAAGTGGTCGTCCGCCAGGTCGCCTTCGCGGAAGATCGCGTCGACTCCGCTCTCCGAGCGCGCGTTGGCGTCGAAGAGCGCCGCGAGCCGGGCCGCCTCGTAGGGGCTGTTGCTGTGCGGAGCTTCTCCGGGGCCCGCGCCCCATTCGGAGAGGTGGAGCTCCGCGTCCTTCAGCTCTGGAAAGCCCTTTACCAGGGCGCGGAGCTCCGCGTTCCGCTTCGCGACCTCCGGGCCGGTGCCGTAGGCGGACCAGCTCACGAAGTCGAGCCGGGAGCCCGGCTTGCCGGTGACGTGGTTGGCGCCCCGGGCGCAGTGCTCCAGGAAGCGCCGGAAGAAGCTGGTGTCGCCCGCCAGTCCCGGCCCGCCGACGCGCAGCTTCGAGTCGACGCCCAGTACGCCGGCGGCGAAGTGGTCGTACAGCTTCAGGAACGGCTGCACCGCCGACGCGGAGACCTCACCTTCCCACGGCACGGGCCGGGCGCCGTCCCAGGAGCCGGCGTGGTCCGGATGGCTCCACGCCTCGAAGTACCAGCTGCGGACCTCCTTCGCGCCGTAGGTCTTCACCAGCCGGCGGACCATCTGCGCGATCATGTCCTGGTACTGCGCGTAGTCACGCGGGGGATTCACGGCGGCGCCGGTCTCGTTCCGCTGCGGCGCTCCCTCGATCAGCGCGTCCGGCAGCCCGCCGCAAACGATGACCGGCTTCACGCCGGCCAGCACCAGCGAATCGAGCACGCGCTCCAGCCCGTCCCAGCGGTACTCCACCGTGCCGTCCGCCGCCCGTCTCGCCACGCGGGCGCCGCTGAACCAGTGGGGACGGTCCTTCGGAACCCCGTCGCCGAGCCAGTTGTAGCAGCGCACGTAGGAGAGCGCGTTCGTGGCGCGGACCCAGGTGAGCGCGCCGTCCACCACCGAAGAGGAGAGCTGGCCGTAGGAAGAGCCGAACGCGGCGTTCGTCACGCGCTGCGTCACGAAGCGCCCGCTCGTGCGGTCGGTGCGGACCACTACCTCGGCTTCCTCCGCGGACCGTGCCGGGGTCGCCCCCGCCGCGGCCAGGCAGAGCGCCGCCAGTGCCAGCCCTCGCGCGATCCACCCTCTCCCGTCTTTGATCCCAGCTACCATCCGCTACTCCAACTTCTCGAGCGCTTCAGACGATCCCGCGAGATCTCTGGCCCGCCTTGCCCCAGAGGCGCTCTGCCGAAGGGACCCATTTCCGCCCAATCCCGCACGAACCGGCACTGCACTTCCCGCTCGGGAGCTTTCCGGCTTCCCCGCACGCGGTCCAGCGTCCGCAGCTCGGCGAGCTTCCCGAACACATCTTGTGCCGAGGCCACCCCTCGCGTCAGCAGCCAGCAGGCGGCGAAGGTGCCGGTGCGCCCCACGCCGCCGAGACAGTGCACGTAGACGCGGCCGCGGGCGAGCGCGGTCTCCGTGAACCGGATGCACTCGGCCATCAACTCCATCGTCGGCACGTTCAGGTCTTCGATTGGAAACCGCCGGCAGGTGACCTGCAGGCCGCGCTCCCGCGCGAGCGCGGCGACCGTCTCCTCGTACGGACGCAGGAGCTGCCCGCGGTGCTCCTCCCCTGCCTCCGTGAGGTCCACGAACGTCCGTACTCCACAGTCGAGGAGGCGGCCTACCTTTCGCCGCTCCTTGGCCGCCTCCAGAGCTCCCGGATAGCAGCCGCCCAGGACCCTACCCGGCTCGATCCAGTATGACCGGGCAGGTGGCTCGACCTCCCGCCCGCTCTCCGGGAGGGATTCGGTCGCCAGGCCGACGAAGCACCCGCGCAGGCGGTCCAGTCCTCGGTCCATCGCTTCTTCTCCTCCGCGGCAGGGGCCGCTCAGTAACCGGCGGCGGGATCGACCTGGTTCCGGAGCGGCTCGCCCGCCACGTAGCGCCGGAGGTTCTCGAGGAAGATCTCCGCGGCACGGGCCTCGTACTCCGGCTGGCGACCCGCGTAGTGCGGCGTGACGTAGACGTTCTCCATCGTCCAGAGCGGATGGTCCGCCGGCAGCGGCTCCGGGTCGGTCACGTCGAGCAGGGCGGCGGAGACGCGCCCTTCCCGCAGCGCGGCGACTAGCGCCTCCGTATCGATCGTCCCGCCCCGGCCGGCGTTGCCGACGATGGCGCCCGGTTTCAGCGCGGCAAATTCGCCCCAGCCGAGGAAGCCGCGGGTGGAGTCCGAGATCGGGAGCAAGTTGAACAGGACGTCGCACTCCGAGAGGAACGCCGCGCGCTCGGCCGGCGCGTAGATCCGCTCCGCCAGCGGGTGGGGCTCGCCGCTCCGCCGCAGGCCGATCACGCGCATGCCGAACGCGGCGCCGACCCGCGCGCACTGCGCCCCGATGGCGCCCATCCCGAGGATGCCGAGCGTCTTCCCCCGCAGCTCGCCCAGCTCCCCGTTCGGCCCCTCCCACCAGTGGGAGCGGCGCTGGTGGTCCCACGCCTGCGGCAGCCGCCGGAGGTGCCCCAGGAGCATCCCGAAGAGGTGCTCCGCGATCGGGTCGGCGTGAATGCCGCTGGCGTTAGTGAGCAGAATGCCGCGCTCCCGCACCGTGGGAGTCAGGAAGCTCTCCACCCCCGCCCCCTGCGTCTGGATCCAGCGGAGCGCGGTCGCCTCCGGGTGACGCTCCGGCGGGAGCCCGCCGAATGCCACCTCGACGGCAGCCAGCAGCTCCGGACGCTCGCGCGCTTCCTCCGCGGTGACCAGCTCGATCCGGTCCGAGACGGAGCGGACGCGGGTGTGAAAACCGGGATCAGACGACCCCACCAGGACTCGGATCGGCGACGGCATGGGGGAGGCAGCGCTCGCAGGGAGACGGGCGCCGCGACAAGCCGGGACGCCCGGCGACAGTTCGCCGGGTGTAGGCGCGATCCATTCCTGCGCGCTGCGGGAACCGGTGTAAAGAAGGAGATATGGGGATGACTTGGGGATGAGGAGATGAAGAGCCTTCCGGGTTTAGCTGCTACGCCTTCTCGTGCTCATTCCCAAAGACCAGCCGGTCCGGAGCCGCCTCTCGACGAGCAAGAGCATCCCCGGGCTGGAAGTTCGGGTTTCATCCCTCGTCCCTCAGCCTTCATCCCTTCCTGGGTCCCGCCTCCAGGATTTCGCGATCGATCTCCCCGGCGTAGCGCTCGTTCACCCGCTGGTGGAAGGCGGCGATCAGCTCCCGGGCGGCCTCCTGGTAGGTGCGGCCGCCGTCGCTCCAGCTCTCGGCCGGGTTCAGCAGCTCCCTCGGCACGCTGCCGCACTGCTGGGGGACGCGGAACCCGTACTCCGGGTGCTCGCGCAGCTCGACCTCGCGCAGGGCGCCGGTCTGCGCGAGCCGGAGCAGCTCCCGGGTGGCATCCAGCGGCGGGCGGCGGCCGCCCTCGCCGTAGGGGCCGCCGATCGAGCCGGTGTTCATCAGGACCACGGTCGGCTGGTGGCGGCGCAGGTAGTCGCGGAACAGCTCCACGTACTTCCGCGGGTGCCACGGCAGGAACGGCGCCCCGAAGCAGGCGCTGAAGGTCGGCTCCGGCCGGCTTCCCAGGCCTCGCTCGGTGCCGGCGACCTTGGCGGTGTAGCCGGCCAGGAACCAGTAGAGTGCCTGGCACTCATCCAGCACGGAGACCGGGGGCAGCGTGCCGCTGGCGTCGAAGGTGAGGAAGACGACCGTATTCGGATGCCCTCCGAAGCCGTCCTCGTCGACGTTCGGCAGTACGTCCAGCGGATAGACGCCGCGCGTGTTCTCGATGGTGCCGTCTTCGAAGTCGGGATGGCCGTTGGTGAGCGTTACGTTCTCCATGATCGAGCCGGGCCGGTTCACGGCGTTCCAGATCAGCGGCTCGCCGCTGCGGGAGAGGCGGATCAGCTTGGCGTAGCAGCCTCCCTCGAAGTTGAAGACCCCCTCCGGCCCCCAGCCGTGCTCGTCGTCGCCCAGCAGGCTCCGGTCCGGGTCCGCGGAGAGCGTGGTCTTGCCCGTGCCGCTCAGGCCGAAGATGACGCTCACGTCCCCCTGGCGCCCGATGTTCGCGGAGCAGTGCATCGGGAAGACGCCCTCCAGCGGCATCAGGTAGTTCATCAGGTAGAAGAAGAACTTCTTCTCCTCGCCGCCGTAGAAGGTGCCGCCGATGACGCCGAGCTTCCGCTCCAGGTCGCAGAGCACCACCGTGTCGCTGGCGGTGCCGTCGGTCTGCGGATCGGCCCGGAACGACGGCGTGTAGAGGAGCGTGAACTCCGGCTGCAGCGCGGCCAGCTCCGCTTCCGTGGGGCGGACATACATATGCCGGCCCATCAGGGCATGCCAGGCGTACTCCGTCACCAGCGCCACCGGCACCCGGTGCGAGCCGCGGCCGATGAATCCCTGGAAGCCGTAGAGCGTGGGGAGCCGCAGCGCGGAGGCGACCGCGCGCGCCGTCATCCGCTCCGCCGGCTCCGGCTCCAGCGGCAGGTTGAAGCGGCTGCTCCAGTCGACGTGGGCGGCGCTCGGCTCCCGGCGGACGGTGAACTTATCCTGCGGGGAGCGGCCGGTGAACTTCCCCGTGCGGACCACCAGCGCGCCGTCCGGAGTGAGCTCCCCTTCCCCGCGCCGCACCGCTTCCCGGACCAACTCGTCCACCGGCAGGTTCCAGCGCACTCGCGAGCGGAAGGTGTCGAACATCGAGGCGCCGGTATAGGGGGACGGGGAGATCGTTGAGCTCATGAATTCCTGCCGGGGTTCTGCGGCCGCGCCGCGCGAGCCGTTCGTTTCCGGAGCCGGCGCCGACATAAGGGCGTCAAGGTCGTGTTACCGTGGCTATATAGCCAGAAAGCGCGGAACGATAACGGCGCGCCGCCGGCCGGAAGATCCAGCACGCCCGTTTCAAGCTGACGCAGCTCGCCGCCATGCACCCCATTTCCCACTCAATCTCCACGCCGGACTCTCCGGAGAGGCAGTTCTGGAGCTGGTTCGAAGCGCACGCGGAGGAGCTGGCGGAAGCCGACCAGGGCACGCCGGCCCTGGCGGAGCTGCGGCACCGGCTGCGGCGGGTTGACGCCGGTCTGACGTACGAGCTGGGGGTCGGCATCTCCCCCTGCGAGCTGGTGATCAGCGCGGACGGCATCGCCGGCACCTTCCCGGCGGTGCTGCGGCTCGTGGCCGCCGCCCCGGAGCTGCGGAACTGGCGCATCATCGCCTTCCGGCAACGAAGCGCCGTCGTCCCCTCCATCCGCTTCGGCGACCTCGACCTCGATACGGACGGAATCTGGTTCCTGGCCGTCCCCGAAGCTCCGCGAGACAATGAGGAGGAGCGGGTCTCGCTCACGCTCTGCGTGCGCGGACTGACCCCGGAGAACGAGACCTCGATTGCCGGCGCTACTTTTATCCTGCTCGACCATGCCCTGGGAGAGTACGACGTGGTGACTCGCATCGGGCAGATCTCCTGGGAGCCGCTCCCCCCGGACCCCGGCAGCCTCGGCCTGCAGCCGTTCCGCGACCTGCCCCAGGCCATCGACGCCTTCTTCAAGGAGATGCCGCGCGCGTAGCCCGTGTGCGCCCCGGCGTCTCCCTCAACTCGCCATGACCGAACCAGCACCCGCCCCCGGCACGCCCGGCACCCTGATCCTCGCCTCCGCCTCCCCCCGCCGCCAGGAGCTCATCCGGCTCCTGCGCATCCCCTTCGAGGTGCTTCCGTCCGCCTACGAGGAACACCTTCCGGAGCGACACCCCAGTCCTGGCGCCCTGGCGGAGCACCTCGCCGCCGCCAAGGCGATCGACGTGGCGCGGCGGCACCGGCAGACGTGGGTCCTGGGCGCGGACACGGTCGTCGCGCTGGGCGACCGGATCTACGGCAAACCGGCCGACGAAGTGGACGGCGCGCGGATGCTGCGCGAGCTTTCCGGCCGGACCCACCAGGTGATGACCGGCGTGGCGCTGGTCCGGCTCGACGAGCGAGACCCGGTGACGCGCACCTTCCACGCCGTCACGGACGTGACGTTCCGGGAGCTCGCCGAAGAGGAGATCGCCGCCTACCTCCGCACCGGCGAGCCCTCCGACAAGGCGGGAGCCTACGCGATCCAGGGCTACGGCGGGCTCCTGATCCGCGAGATCCGGGGCGACTACCCCAACGTCGTCGGACTGCCGCTCACCCCCCTGGCGCTGCTGCTGAGAGAGCTCGGGTGGAGCATTCTGGAGTAGGGGTCGCCAGGGCCGGGTGAGGCCGCGTTAGGGGCAGCAAACACCGAGGTTTATACCTCTCAGGTGCTCGTAGCGGCATCCGCAACCCTGCGTAAGTACAGCCGGCTTCAGCCGGTTTGCGAGAGAGACAGGGTGCTCCGTCAGGGGCACCCGTCGCGAGAAGGCACCCGATTCTCGGCAGGCAACCACCCCCCGTAGGGCGAAACCCATGCCGAATCGTCTCCGGCGCCTCGTGCCGGGATCTGGGAGAGTATCAACGTGAACGTGGGAATCATCGGCGCCGGCGGCATCGCGCAGAAGCTGCACCTTCCGCAGATCGCGGCGATGGACGAGATGCGAGTGACGCACCTTTGCGGTCGCAAGCCGAACCGGCTGCGGATCCTGGCCGAGCGCTTCGACGTGCCTCACTGGACGCACGATCACCACGAGCTGCTGGACGACGACAACCTGGAAGGCATCATCGTGGCGCTCCCCCACCCGCTCCACGTGCCGGTGGGGCTGGAGGTACTCGCCGCCGGGAAGCACCTGTTGATGCAGAAGCCGCTCTGCGGCGACATGGGGGAAGCGGACGAGTTCGTCCGCGCCGTGGAGGGGAGCGACCGCACCGTGCTGGCGATGCCGCACTTCGCGCCGGAGGTGTACCGGACCCGCGAGATCGTGGAGGGCGGGGAGATCGGCAAACCCTCCGGAGCGAACTGCCGCACCAGCCACGGCGGCCCCGAGGTCTATTACGCGGAGGTTCTGGACGGCTTCCACGAGAAGGGCGAAGAGCTCTGGTTCTTCGATGCGAAGCAGGCCTCCGTCGGCGCGCTCTTCGACATGGGCGTCTACGCGGTGGCGAACCTGGTGGCCGTGCTCGGCTCGGTCCGCAGCGTGATGGGCCAGGTGGCGACGCTCGACAAGCCGACGGAGCTGGAAGACACCGCCTCGCTCCTCCTGCAGTTCGAGAGCGGCGCCGTGGCGACCGCCGAGACCGGCTGGTGCGACCCGGCCCGCACCTGGCAGCTCCGGGTCCACGGCACGCGGGGGAAGGTGACCGCCCCGGGCGAGGGCGGCAGCCCGCTCACCCGCTGGGAGCCGGGCAGCTACACCCGGGAAGACCTGCCGCCGGTGCCGCACGCCGTCGATCCGAGCGGGTCGGCGCGCGGGAACGTGCACGAGCACTGGCTCCAGTGCATCCGCGAGCAGCGACAGCCGGAGCTGAGCCACGCCTGGGCCGCGCGCCACGTCACCGAGATCCTGCTGGCAGGCCTGGAATCATCGCGCACCGGCCGGCGGATCGAGCTCCGCTCCCGCGCAGAGGCCGGGTAATTCGTAAGGAACGTGTAAGAAAGGAGACGTCTCGAGGGATGAGGGCGGAAGGATGAGGGATGAATTCCGAACCGCCGATCCGCGGGAGCCAACAGCTTGCCGGGAAGCTGCTCCGGCTCGCCTGGCCGCTGGAGAAAGAGAAGGAGAACGAGAAGGAGTAGGAGCCAGAGCCCGATGGGCGGTTCATCCCCTTATCCCCAATCCATCCCCCTGATCTCCTTTCTTACACGTTCCGCTCGCGGCAAGCGTCGTCAGGCGTGCTTGTCTCCCGGGCAGGAGATCACCCCGGCGCCGGCGGCGGCGCGGGTGACGTAGAAAGCGGCCTCGGTGCCGCAGTCCCGCTGGTAGGTCTCGCGGACGGCGCGGATGAAATCGTCGACCCGGAGGCAATCGACCAGGCTCACCGTGCACCCGCCGAATCCCGCTCCGGTGAGGCGGCTGCCGAGACATCCGTTCTCTGCCCGCGCCGCGTTGACGAGCGTGTCGAGCCCGCGGGAGCTGACCTCGTAGTCGTCGCGCAGGCTATCGTGGCTGGCGTTCATTAGCGCCCCCATGCGGGGCCAGTCGCCGGCGCGGATCGCCTCTACCGCGGCGAGGGTGCGCTCGTTTTCGGTGACCACGTGCCGGGCGCGGCGGTAGATCAGCGGATCGAGGAGCCCCTGGTGCTCCTCCAGCTCCGCCGCGCTGACGTCTCGCAGGGCCCGGATCTCCGGCAGCGCCTGGCGAAGGCCCCGCACCGCCTCCTCACACTGGGTGCGCCGCTCGTTGTAGGCGCTGCCAGCCAGCTCCCGGCTCTGCTTCGAGTCGGCCACTACCCACAGGTAGCCGGGCGCGTCCGCGGAGATCAGCTCGAACTCCAGCGTGCGGCAGTCGAGGAACAGCGCGCACCCGGAGTGCCCCAGGCGGGAGACGAACTGGTCCATGATGCCGGAGCGGACCCCCATGTACTCGTTCTCCGCCGCCTGCGCCATCAGGGCCAGGTCCCGGGAGTCGACCACCTGCTTGCTGGTGGCGCAGAACGCCATCCCGGAGGCGACTTCCATCGCGGCGGAGGAGCTGAGGCCGGAGGCGATCGGGACGTTGCCCTCCACCACCCCCTCCATGCCGTGGAGCAGCAGGCCCGCCTTCAGGAGCTGGACCGCCATCCCGCGGATGTAGTTGCCCCAGTCGTGCTGCTCGTCCCGCCGGATGTCGTCCAGGTCGAACTCGGTGTCAGTGTCGAAGTTGAGGCTGTGGATCACCACGCGCCGGTCCGTACGCGGGCGCACCGCGAAGCGGACGTCCTGATCGATGGCGATCGGCAGCACGAACCCGTCGTTGTAGTCGGTGTGCTCTCCGATCAGGTTCACGCGACCCGGCGCGCGCACCACGGTCGGCTCTCCCTCAAACCGGTGATTGAACTCGGTGTGCAGCCGGACCGTGCGGTCCCGGTTCTCCGCCGTCTCGGATTGCATAGCGTCTCCTGTCCCCGTCCTGGTAATCTGTCAAGCCGGGCTTGCTGGGTGGAGGTGGCAAGGGAGAGTGGGAGAAAGGGCGAGCTTGAGTAGCGGCTTACGAGAGCGGCTCTCCCACTCCCCCACTCTCCCTTTCTCCCACTCCACCACACCAGGCGTACCTGGACACACCACTAGATACCCGTACCCGGAAGCTCCGTCGGCTCGGCTGCCCGCAGCTCCGCGGCCTTCTCCTCCGCCAGCGTGTCGTTGATGAAGGTGCCGGCGCCCGACTCCACGCTCGCCAGGAACTTCAGCTTCGTGCTGGTGCGCATCGGCGGGTAGAACTCGATCCGGAAGTGGTCCGCCTCGGAGCCGCGGCCGTCGGTGGGAAGCTGCTTCAGGATCATCAGGTACGGCATCGACTGGTTCCACAGGCCGTCGTACTTGCAGAGGACCCCCTTCAGCACCCGCGCCAGGTCCCGGATCTCCGCGCCGCTCAGCTCCGCCAGCGAGGCGCGGTGCTCCTTCGCCCAGATGTGGACCTCGTATGGCCACCGGGCGTAGAACGGGAGGCCGGCGTAGAAGTGCTCTCCTTCCAGCACGCGGCGGCGGCCGTCGGACCGCTCCTCGCGCACCACGTCGCAGAGCAGGCAGCGTCCCGTCTTCTCGCGGTGCTCCCGCACCGACTCCAGCTCCCGCTCCACGCGGGGCGGGATGAACGGGAAGGCGTAGAGCTGCCCGTGCGGATGGTGCAGCGTCACCCCGATCGCTTCCCCTTTGTTCTCGAAGATGTAGACGTAGTCGATGAAGTCGAGACCGGAGAGCTCCACGTAACGGTCGCGCCAGAGGTAGACCAGCTCCTCGATCTCGTCGACCGTCGCGTCCGCGAGCGTCCCCTCGTGGCGAGGGGTGTAGACGATCACCTCGCAGACCCCCTTCGCCGGCTCGACCGGGTAGAGCTCGGAGCCCTCCACCGCCGGCTCGGGCGGGTTGGGGCGGAGGCTGGGGAAGCGGTTCTCGAAGGCCACCGCCCGGTAGTCGGTGGGGATCTCCGTCGGCACGCCGCCCGGACGCTGCGGGCAGAGGGGGCAGTAATCCTTGGGCGGCAGAAAGGTGCGGTCCTGGCGCTCGGTGGACGTGATCACCCACTCGCGCAGCAGCGGGTGCCAGCGCAGCTCGGACATGGATCCGGATTCCTCCCCCGACCCGGCTCCTGAAGAATCCGGGCTCAGTCGGTTGCCTGTTCGCGGCGAGTATACCACCCGCGCGGAGCGCTGCAAACGGCGGCCGGCCCTGGGATGGCGGATGGAACGACGAACCGTTAACCGCGTAACAGGAGGAGTCCGAGCGCCGCCGCGGCGACGATCACCCAGGCGCTGTTGACCTTGAAACGGAAGACGGCGAGGGCGGCGACCGCGAAGATGGCCCACGCGCTCCATCCCTGCAGCGCCGCGGCGGCGAGCTGGATCAGGACCCCCGCCATCAGCGCTACGGAGCCGGCGTTCAGGCCGTCCATGAACCCGGCGCTCCAGGGCGCGGAGCGCAGCCGGCGGACTACCCCGTGCGTGGCCCAGACCGCGAGGAACGACGGCAGGAAGATTCCGAGCGTCGCCGCCAGCGCCCCTTCCCAGCCGCCGAACCCGGCCTGCCGTCCCACCACGTATCCGACGAAGGTGGCGGTGGTGAAGAGCGGCCCGGGTGTGAACTGACCCGCGGCGACCGCGTCCATGAGCTGTCGCTCGGTGAGCCAGCCGAGGTCCTGCACCAGCCCCTGCCGGATGAAGGCGAAGAGCACGTAGCCGCTGCCGAAGAGCGCGGAGCCGATCTTGAGGAAGTAGAGGAAGAGATCCCAGGCTCCGGGCGCCGCCAGGCCCGCCACCCCGGCGCCGGCCGTGCCGCCGGCGGGCAGACCGAGCCAGACGAGTGCCGCGGGCGGTGGCGACTGCACCCACGGCCGCGCGAGGAGGATTCCGGCCGCTCCCGCGCCGAGCAGGAGCGCAATCTCGGAGACGCCGGCCAGGTAGAGCGCCAGCACGATTCCGGCCAGCACCACGAGCGGCGCGCTCTTCATCGCGGTCCGCGCGAGCTGGAGCACCGCCGCCAGGATCAGCGCCGCCACTGCCGGCTTCACGCCGAGGAGCAGCCCCTCCAGCGCCGGGGTCTGGCGCAGCTCCACGTAGGCCCAGGCGATAGCGAGGGTGATGAGCGCCGCCGGCCCGATGAAGCAGATCCCCGCCAGCCAGAGCCCCGGCACCCCGGCCCGCGTCAACCCGAGGTGGATGCAGAGCTCGGTGGAGGTCGGGCCCGGTATCAGGCCGGAGGCTCCCAGCAGATCGAGGAACTCCTGTTCCGAGATCCAGCGCCGCCGCTTCACCACCTCGTCGTGCAGCAGCGCGATGTGCGCGGCCGGCCCGCCGAAGGCGGTGCAGCCGAGCCGCAGCATCAGCAGTGCCACCTCCCGCAGCCGCGCTCCCCGCGGTGCCTGGCCCGCTATCTCTTCCGGTTCGGTACTCACAGAGCGGGTATTGGCACGCCTGCCACGCAATTCCTTGCCGCGGTAGCTTAAAACCAGGACCATCACCCCCGGTGGAGGAACGCCTACAGTGAGCCGAGGAGGGGCTGATCCGGTGAGAGAAGTGCGGTGGGAGCGGATGTTTCCGGACGAGCTGGAGCGCGCCTTTGCGGCGTGCCCGGTCGTCTACTTCAGCTACGGCCTCTGCGAGCCGCACGGGCCGCACAATGCCGTGGGGCTCGACTCGCTGAAGGCGCACGGCCTCGCCTGCGCGGCGGCGCGGGAGCACGGGGGAGTTGCCGCGCCGCCCGACTACTGGCATATCCACGAGTTGGGCGGCTTCGGCGCCTGGGCGGAGCGGCACGTGGGCCAGATAGAGCGGGCGTGGCTCACGGCCGTACCGCCGTGGCACCACTTCAAGACCGTCCTCTACCACCTGCGGGTGGCCGACCGTCTCGGCTTCCACGCCGCCATCCTGCTCACCGGTCACTACGGCCCGAACTGGGAGGACCTGAAGCGGCTCGTGGAGCTGGTGCAGCCTCACGTCGGCACCCGCCTCTACGCGCTGCCCGACTTTGAGGCGAACGTCCCCGGCTTTCCCGGCGACGGCAAAGGGGGCGATCACGCCGGCAAGGTGGAGACCTCCCTGCTCTGGGCGCTGGAGCCGGGGTGCGTCGACGTTTCCCGCCTGCCCGCGCCGGACGCCCCGGGCCCGCACTTCGCGATGGGAGTCGATGCGGCGGAAGCGAACCGGCGCGTCGGCGAGCGGATGGTCGCGGACGAGGTCCGCTGGCTCGGCGCGAAGGCCAATGATCTGCTCGCCGATTACGAGCGGCTGCGTCCTGCCCACACGCTGCGCACCTTCGAGGACGTGGAGCGGCTCTGGGAGACGGTGGTCCGCCCGCACGTGCGAGACTTCAAGTCGATGCGCCAGGAGGTGCCGGGCCGAGAGCCCCCCGCCCCCGGCTCCGTCTGGCGAGAGAACTGGCCCGTCCCGGACCGGAGCTGATCAGTGTTCTCCTGCCACGTGCGGCAACTTCCAGAGTCGCTGTCCCGGGCCAAAAGTGTAGCTGATCTCGTGCCACAGCACTTCATCGCCAATCGCCCACGCCTGGCCGCGGCCGGGTACCGGCTCGAGCAAGTCCACGGCTCCCGCCTCCGGTCGCGCCCGCGCGCCGGTCTTCAGGTCGAGGGTCAGGTGATAGCGACCATCCTGACCGTGAACGTAGAGTGCTTTCCCGTCTGCTTCTGAAAGCGACCAGCGAAGGTTCCACGTGGTGAAGAACTCCGGGTAGTACGCGATCGCCCGGTGAGGCTGCCGCAGCACGATGCCGGCGTCCGCGGTGCGGGCGATCAGATGGTCCGTGCTCGCGCTGGCGCCGAAGAGCAGGTAGAAGTACTCGCCGTTAGGGCTCAACTTCAGGTCGAGATAGTCGTAGGTGTATTCCCAATCGTCCACCAGCGGGCCCGTCAGCGGCACGCGCAGCAGCGGCGGGCCGCCGTCCAGGGGCATCGCCACCATCTCTCCGTGGTGGTTGTGCCGAGGCGTATCCCGGTGGTAGCTGACGCAGAGCCGGTTGCCAACCGGAAAAACGGAGTGGATCGCCTCGTAGTCGCGCGCTCCCGGCAGCGGAACGGACCGCCGGCTGATCCGGCCGCTGCCTACGTGCATCTCGATCATCCGCCGGTGGCCCTCGGTGATACCGACCAATCTCGCAGGCGGCGTGGGATGCCACTGAAGCTGATAGACCTCATCGGGCACGTCAAACTGCCCGATCCTCTTCCCGTCACGGCTGAGTAACACCACCAGCCTGCCGCTGCGGGAGCTGACCGCCACCCGCTGCCCATCCGGGGACCAGACCGCTTCCGTGCCGGCGCCGAGGAAGGAGCCGCGGCGCAGCTCTCGTCCGCGCACCAGATCGAAGAGAACGTAGTCCTGGTGGCTGCCGCGGCCGGTAGGGAGCACGAGCAGGCGCGTGCCGTCCGGCGATGCCGCGATCGCACTGAACGATGGCTCGGGCCGGCTCGGCGGGGGCTCTGCCTCTGCCTGCTCCGGCTCGGCGGGGGGCGGCGCCGGATCCGCATTCTCCGCTTCGCGCTGCGGTTGAGAGACCGTCACTCCGCTCCCCTCACGGGGGTACTCTCGTCCCAGGAGGAACGAGAGGCCGCTCACCAGCAGTACGCCGCAGGCCCAGAACACCTGCCAGCCGATCCCGGGACGCCGCATGGAAGTGCCCTCCACCCGGTTGGTGGCGCCGGGACGGGGAAGCGTTCAGCAATTCGGGCTGCCGTTCTCATCCTTCCGCCACACAATCGCTGCGAGTGCGAGGAGGAGCCGCTGCTTGCCTGGCGTACCTGAGAGCGTCCAGCGCCGGAGTTTCCTGGCGAGCTCCGGCTCGCTCCGTTGGAGGTCTGCATTCATGCTCCGCTCCTCTCGCTCTCGATCCCCGCGCGGCTTTACGCTGATCGAGCTGCTCGTGGTGATCGCCATCATCGCCATCCTCGCCGCAATCCTCTTCCCCGTCTTCGCCCAGGCCCGCGAGGCGGCGCGCGCCACCAAGTGCGGCTCCAACATGCGGCAGCTCGCGATGGGCGTGATGATGTACGCGCAGGACTACGAAGAGACGCTGCCGATGACCGTCAACTTTGCAGCGCCGGCGAACGCGCCGGACCGGATGTGGATGGCGACGGTCCAGCCGTACATCAAGAACACCGGGATCTTCGTCTGTCCCAGCGCGGAGAATTCCCGGTACGCGCCGGACTGGGCGGGGAGAAGCTGGCTCTCGATCGGCTACAACGCCACCGCCGGCTACGATCCCGCCGGGCGGGAGGGGCCGACGAGCGTCCTGCCCCTGCCGCTGATGGACGAGCCGAGCCGCACCGTGCTCTTTGCGGAGACCCCCTCCGGCGACGTGGCGCTGAAGTACCGCGGCTACACCTTCGAGCCGAACGTCGGCAAGTGGAACACGGCGGACCCCCGGCTCTCCACTCCGCTCACCGCCGATCGCGACCTGGTAGCCGGCAGCCCGCTGCCGCCGGGAAGCCTGAAACCAGTCTACTGCCGCCACTACCGGGACGGCCGCAACGGCGGACGCAGCTACCTGGTGATGGCGGACGGCCACGCCAAGAGCTACTCTGCCTCCAGCATTCTAGGGCAGGAGCGCGGCGCGAACCTGATCTGGCGCATCCACTAGCACTCCGTTAGTCCGGGATCAACGGGCGGATTGGGCAAGGGAGAGTGGGAGACGGTAGTTGCAGGTTCGCAAGTTGGCAGGTTGCAGGTTGGCGCCCCGACACGCAGGGCTCGGAGCCTGAAACTTGCTAACCTGCGAACCGCCGCGAGAGAGCGGCTCTCCCACTCCCCCACTCTCCCTTGCTCCCACTCCCAGACAGCAGAGGTACCTGGCTCCACCGTTAGAGCGGTGGGGTGCCGCCGCGGCCGGAGAGGGTGGGCAGGCTCCACGCCAGGCTCTCCCGCCTCGCCTTCAGGCTCTCCCGGTAGTGGCCGGTGCGCAGCGCGGCGGCGTTGAGGGTCCTCCAGGCGGTGCCGGAATAGGGGATCTCCTCCGTGGCTTGCCGTGCCAGGCGGTACTGCCGTTCCCACTCCTCGAGCTGCCCCGCCACTTCGGAAGCGAGCAGCAGGAACATCCCCCGATGGATGCGGAGCTCACTCCGGCGACCCGCCTCCCGGAAGTAGGAGAGCGCTTCTCGGAAGAGCGATTCGGCCTGTTCGGGGTCCTCTCCGGCGGTCCGGCGCGCGACCTCCACCAGCGCGCCTCCGAGAGCCTCCACTACGTGCGGATCGTCCGGCCGCCTTCGGAGCTCCCGTCGCAGCGAGGAGGGGTCTGTCGCAGGTAGAAGCTGCGTGCTCCCCAGCATCCTGCCCGAGCCTCCAAACCGCTCCGCGGCCTGCGGCCGCATTCCGGTACTGTCATTCGGCCCGACGGGTAGGGTCTGTTCGGAGCTGATCATCGGGAATGGGCTCATGCGGCCGTCATTGCTGTTGGCGCCACCCCCCGGGCCATTCACCCCGGCCATGGCCGCATTTCCGCCGCCCATCATCGGGCCGTTGGGCCTGCCGAGGGGGCCTCCCTCTCCGAAACCGGGATGGCTGCCGCCCCCTCCCGGGCCGACCAGCGCGCTCGGAGGCGCCACTCCCGGCTGCAGCGCCTCTGGGGCGAGGCCGTAGACCGGGCCGGACGACTGAATGGGAGCCCCTCCGAGCTGCGGTGTAGCAGAGGGGACGACGGGGGAGAATTGACGCGCGGTCGTCATGTTCAGCCCGACCGCCCCGCCCCGGGGGGGCCCGGAGAGAAGGTCGCGAGCCGTGGTTCGCGGCGGCAGCATCCAGACGAGCCGCCGTAAGCTCTCCAGGTCGTGCTCCACCCAGACTGCCTGGGTGGGGTCTACCTCGCGGAGCCGCTCCGCGTACCTGCGGGCCAGGCGGGCGTACCGCGCCTCCCCGGGGCCCCCGACCCTCTGCTGGTGTCCGGCCAGGTTCAGGTAGCCTCGCGCAATGGTGAATAGGAGATCCCGGTGGCTCGGACGAAGGCGGAGATCCTCTTCCAGGTAGCGGATCTTCGTGAGCATCCGCTTCTCGTAGTCCTCGGCCGGAGTGACCGGTGTGGAGAGGATCGACGGTCGGGAATCGCGCCCCGGCATCGGGAAGCGCCGGCGGTTGGCGATGCTGGCGACGACGGCGATCAGCGCCACGCCCACCAGCGCCGAGGCGACCCACGCCAGCGGCAGCCCCAGGCGCAGCGACGGGCGCCCGTGGAGAGGCCGGAGGCAGACGGGGCAGAGATGCTCCCGCTCCCACATCGGCTGGCGGCACGCGTTTCCACAGTGCCGGCACCGCACCTGCTCCTCGATCGTCTCCGCCATCGCTCCTCCGTTCTCCGGTAGTTGAGACGACTCGCTCTCGGGACCAGTTCGTTCATAGAGCGGCCCCGCTCCTTCTCAGCGAGGGCAGCTCCCAGACGCAGCGAAGCCCGACCCCGCGAAAAGGGGATCGGGCTTCAACGGTGCCGTCTCTACGAGGTGAAGCCTACTTCGGCCCGAGCACGATGGTGCCGCGCTTCACGTCGTACTCCGCCTTCAGTTCCAGGGCCTTCTCCAGGAAGGAGATCGGGACGATGGTGCGGCCGCTGTCGATGTAGGCCTCTTTGTCCATCACCACGACCACCTGGTTTACCCGGGCTTCCTTGCTGCCGATGACCAGCTTGATCTCGCGCAGGTCATTGGCGGCGCGGACCTCCTGGGTCTCGGGGTACCACACCACCACGCCCCCGGTCTGCTCGAAGATCTGGCGGAACGGCGCGAGCGGCAGGCCGTTCTCGATGCGCGGGTTGACGTCGAACGCCACCTGCTGGTTGTTCATCACCACTTCGAAGCTGCCGGGCACCTTGATCGTGGCGCCGGCCTGCAGGCTGCGGGCCTGCCGGATCCCGTTCGCCACCATCAGGGAGCGGGTGGTGACCCCCAGCTTCCGGGCCACGCCGGTCAGCGTGTCGCCCTTACGCACCTGGTAGGTCCGGTCCTTCGGGAGGGCCGGGCGCTTGGTTGCCGGGTTCACCTGGTAGACTTCCACCGGAACGCGGCCTTCCTTGTCCGGCTTGGCATCCGGGTCTACCATCATCACCACCGGCGCGGAGCTCTCGATCCGCGGGCTCGGCAGGGCCGGCTTCGCCGGGATCGCCTTCGCCTGGAGGGTCGGCTTCGGCTTCACCGGAGCGGTCTCCTCCGGCTTGCGCTCGACGGGGGCCGACAGCACGGCCGGCTCGGCCGGCTCGACCTTGATCGCCGGCTCCGGCTTCACCGCCTTCTCCGGCGCGGCCGGCACGGTGGGCACCTCCGCGTTGGGGACGGAGGCGCGCGGACCGGCTAGACCGCTGCGCGAGCCGGGGCCGAACGGAACGAATTCGGGGCTGATCCCCTGGACCCGGTTCTTCGCGACGAGCGGACCGAGCGGCCGGTCGCCCGGAACGCGCACGCCGGGCTCGATGACCGGGCTGCCCGCGCCGCTGCCGGTAACCGGCTCGCCGTTCAGGCTCGGCGCACTCTTCAGCGGCATCTCGGCGCGCATCGAAGAAGGCGTGCCGCCCATCGGGATCGTGGCGGGGACCGGCTCGCCCTTCAGGTCCGCGTCCGGGAACGCCGGGCCGGCGCCGGGCTTCGTCGGGTCCGGCAGCGCCGGGGTGAGCCGGCCGGAGGTCGCCGGAACCACGTTCAGCGTCAGCGGACGGGCCGTGCCCTGGTTGTCGCTGCCGTCTACGGCAAAGGCGTCAAGCCGGAGCGTGCCGGTGCCCGTAGCCGGGTCGAGGAACTCCGCGGTGTTCAGGCGCAGGATGTAGGGGCGCTTGTTGGCGAAGAAGCGCGGCTGGCGGTTCACGAAGAGCGAGACGAGCGGCGCGCGCACGTCGTTGTCTTCCGCCAGCAGCTGGATGTCGATCTCGCCGGAGACGGTCTGACCGTCGATCAGGTCCTTGAACTGGAGCAGCGGCGGCACCAGGTCCGGCCCGCCCATCAGCCCGTTCTTCACCGTCACGCGGACCTCGTCCACCGCCAGCCGGCCCCGTGGGCCGTTGGCGACGATCTTGATCATGTGGACGCCGTCCGCCAGCATCCGGGTGTCGAGCTCCAGGTACTGAATGCCGCGCCGGCCGGGGCCGCTGAAGTCTCGGCTGTACTGGATCACGTCGTCCACGAAGACGGTGAACGCGTTGATCGGCATCCGCTCCGTGTTGTAGGCGATGCCGAGGGTGATTCGGCCGGCTACTAGGCTGTTGGGAACGGGCGTGCCGATCGCAATCTGCACCGGCGCCTCGCCGGGCGCGGCGTATGCCGGAAGGCCGCAGCCTATCGAGAGAAGCAGACCTGAGACAACTGACCAGCCGTGCTTCCCCAAAGCTTTTCGGGGCATCGTCTACCTCCTGCCTTGGGATGTCCGCCACCGGCGGACTTCGTTGAAAACTCGCACTCGAGCACCGTTCCGCGACCTGCGCCGGGCAGGCGCGAGGAGACCGGCGCGGGACTTCTGCGAAGGGGAAGGCGCTAGCGCGGAGAGGGAGACTCTCCGGATTAGAAGCGCCACTTCCGCCTGTTGTTCCTTACCGAGCGGCCAAACTCCTGCTCGTCCACCGAATAAACCCTCGATTTTTGTCGTATGGTTCGCTGCAGGTTCAGCAAAGGTTGCGAAGTGGGTAGCTCTTATGGAATCCGAGGCGCCGCGCTCCAGGTCCCGCCAGAATGCCCTCGAAGGCTCCGCGCAAGCCGCCCGTCCCGAAGCTTCCTCGCTTCAGTCCCACGCGGCTCAATCTCTATCGCTTCTGCCCGCGCGCCTACTACTTCTATTACGTTCGTCGGCTCAGGTGGGGCGGAATTACTGCCGGACATGCGTTCGGCGGCCACCTGCACCGCTCGCTCCAGGTGTTCCACGAGCGGGGCGGCCTCGATTCGGTCAGCCTGGAG
Source organism: Armatimonadota bacterium (assembly GCA_046292385.1). GTDB lineage: Bacteria > Armatimonadota > SYMT01 > SYMT01 > SYMT01 > JBKBRF01. The sequence continues at coordinate 60,689 of JBKBRF010000005.1, forward strand.
GAGCTGGTGTCGGACCTCCGCTCCCGCTGGTCCGCAGCCGGATTTGCGGACCCGCAGGAGGCGCAGGCCCACCTGGAGGCCGGAGAGGAGGTTCTGCGCCGCTACTACTCGGCGGCCGCGGAGCCGGGGCGGGAGACGCTCTGGACGGAGCGGACGGTTCAGCACCGGTACGACGACTTCGTGCTTTTCGGGAAGGTCGACCGCCTCGACCGCCGCCCGGACGGCGGGCTGGAGGTGGTCGACTACAAGTCCGGCCGGCTCTCCGTCTGTGAGGAGGAGGTCCGCGAGAGCCTGGCGCTCCTGGTGTATCAGCTCCTGGTGGCGCGCGCCCATCCCGGCATGCCGGTCTACGCCGGCATCCTCTGCCTCCGCAGCGGCGCCGCGGCGGCGGTGCTGCGCACGCCGGAGGAGCTGGACGCGGCGGAGGCGGAGATCCAGGAGCTGGTGCGGACGATCCTGGCGGACGAGCGGATGGCGCCGATCCCGGGAGAGCAGTGCCGCGAGTGCGTTTACCCACGGATCTGCCCTCCCGGCCGGCGGTGGCTGGAGACAAGCCGGAAGACGGAAGACGGAAGATGAAAGAACCCTCTTCCCGGCGCGGCCTCGCGGCTAGCGTGCGCCCACGAGGGTGCGAATGTCCCGCTCCAGCTCGTCGGCGGCCCAGAGTCCGGAGTCGATCAGGCGGTCCAGGTCGTCGGTCTCCGGCTCCTGCGCGATCCGCTGCAGTGCCTCGCGCAGCTCCCCCAGCCAGCCGTGACGGTCGGCTTCGTTCGGCCGCGCGACCATCGACCAGGGCGCCGTCGCCACCTGCTGCAGCGCCTGCTGCGCGATCTCGCCGCGCTCTTCCCCCTCGACCCCGCGGATCTGACGGAACGCTTGTTGGGCCGCGTCGATCGCCTGGAGTACCTTTGCTTCTGCGTTCATAGTCCCTCCTCTCGAGTACGAGAGTCCTCTTCCCCGCACGGCGCCAACCCACACGGGGAGCCCGCCTCCGCCGAAGGAATCGCGGCGTGCGGCCGTCAAGCTGGTGGTAGCAGCCCCTCGCCCGCCTTCTCGCCGATCTATGTCTGCCTTCACGCTCCTTGTTACCGCCGCCGCGTTCCGGAACAGCGGCGCCCTCGTGGAAGCGCCGGTCCGCTCCGCCGGCGGCGAGCTGCTCTACCCCACCCGCATGGGACCGCTCTCCGCCTCCGAGCTGGCGCCGTGGCTGGCGCAGGCGGACGCCGTGATCGCCTCTACCGACGCCTACGTGGCGGACGCGCTCGACGCCGCGCCGCGCCTGCGAGCGGTCGTCCGCTGGGGCACGGGCTACGAGTCGGTCGACGTAGCGGCCTGCACGGAGCGCGGCATCGTCGTCTGCAACACGCCGGGCCTCAACGTGGAGGCGGTGGCGGACCACGTCTTCGCGCTGATGCTCTCCGCGGCGCGCCGGCTGCCGCACCAGTTCGCGGTGATCCGCTCCGGCGGCTGGGAGGAGGTGCGCGGGGTGGAGCTCTGGCGCAAGACGCTGGGGCTGGTTGGCTTCGGCGCGATCGGGCGCGCCGTGGCCCGGCGGGCGCGCGGCTTCGACTGCCGCGTGCTGGCCTACGACCCGCTCGTCCCGCCGGAGCGACTGCGGGAGCTGGGCGCCGAGCCCGCCCCTCTGGACGAGCTGTTCTCGCATTCCGACTTCGTCTCGCTCCATGCCTCGCTCACGCCGGAGACCCGCGGGATGGTGAACGAGGCGCTGCTGGCGCGGATGAAGCCGACCGCCTACCTCATCAACGCCTCGCGCGGCCCACTGGTGGAGGAGACGGCGCTGGTGCGGGCGCTGGAGGAGCGGCGGATCGCCGGCGCGGCGATCGACGTCTACACGCACGAGCCGCTGCCGCCGGAGCATCCGCTGCGGCACCTGCCGAGCTGTGTCGCCACGCCGCACAGCGCCTACAACACGGAGGAGGCATGCGCCGCCATCAACCGCGCCGTGGTGGAGCAGGCCCTCTCGGCGCTGCGCGGCGAGCGCCCCTCCTGCGCCCTGAACCCCGAGGTATTCGACCTCCCCCACTGCCGCGTCCGGACACCGTTGCTCAGCGCGTAGCAGGGCCGGCAGGCAACGAAGCAGGTGCATGCGGCTCGTCGAAAGGGAGCGCGCACCGAGAGGGAGGCCGCGCAAGCTCGCGCGGCTCTTCCCTCGTGGTGATACTTCGTTCGTGAGGCATCCGGAGCACAGCGGGAGCCCTGCCGGAGAAAACCGGTGGAACCGGACCACTCCCGTTCGGTTCTAGCTCCCGGAAGCGGCCGCTTCCCGCCCCTCGGCTCGTCTCCCGGAGAGTCAACCAATGAAACGCACCACCCTCATCGCCGCTCTCGTCGGCCTCGCCTGTCTCGTCCCCGCCGGCCTGCGGGCCCATGCCCAGGCGAAGGAGCAGCACGCCCGCAAGATGCTCTCGCGCCTGGCGCAGCGCCTGCCGAAAGCCTCCCTCTCTGCGGCGGCGACCGGCGGCCCGAGCGCGCAGCGCCACCGGAGCCGTGTCGGCACTGTCGCGCTGGAGATCACCGCCAGCGTCTTCGTCGACAGCGACGGCAGCGGCGACGACCTGACGTTCGGCGACACCTTCTCGCTCTTCGGCGCCATCCTGAACAGCTCCGGCGCGGAGCTGGGTACGTGGGAGGCGACCGTCACGCTGACCACCGACTCGACGCCGCTGGGGGTCACCAACATGACCCTGCGCTTCTGGAACCAGGGCACGGTAGTAGTCTGCGGCTCGCCGTACCCGGACGGCGCCCGCCTGCGCGATTCGGTCGGCGACCGCGTCCCGCTCGCGCCGATCGTCGGGGCTACCGGCAAGCTCGGCTACCTCAAGAACACCGCCGCCGGCTTCGCCTTCGACGACAAGACGGGCCTGATCATCGTCGCCCTCGGAGCCCGCTAGAGGGCGCTCCGCTCGTCCGCGGCTGCGGTCGAGGGGAACGGGCCCAAACCGCAGTCCGGCTGCGGCGCGACAGGAGTAGAGTGACATCCAAGCGAACTGCCGCCTGGCTCTGACGGTCGAGGAGGCGCTGCGGATGGCACGAAAGATCACTCCGTTTCTGATGTTCGAAGGCTCTGCGGAAGAGGCGATGACGTTCTACGTCGGCCTCTTCCCCCGCTCGGAGGTCCTGCAGATCCAGCGCTACGGTCCCGGCGAGGCCGGGGCCGAGGGAAGCGTGCACCTGGCCCGCTTTGTCCTGGCGGGCCAGGAGATACTCTGCATCGACAGCCCGGTCCCCCACGCCTTCACCTTCACTCCGGCCACGTCGCTCTTCGTCGACTGTGAGAGCGAGGCAGAGCTGGACAGCGCCTACGCGGCCCTGGTGGAAGGCGGCGCGCCTCTGATGCCGCCCGGCAACTACGGGTTCAGCCGCAAGTTCGCGTGGCTGAACGACCGCTTCGGCGTCTCCTGGCAGCTCACCTGGGAGTAAGACCCTATCCCGACGCAGACGAGTGCCGAGTCCTAGCTGGGCTCGGCGTCGGCTGCTGGAGGTGAAGGGAGCGGCCGTCGCCCTCGGCGCACGCTAAGCTGCCGCTCGTCCCCGGTGCAGCGGGAGGCGTCCGTTCCTGCGGGCCCGCGCTCGCCCCTGCCCCGGGCTCGCTGTGGTCGACTACGCCCGCAGCGCGGGGTTCGACGCTGCTCGAATCGCCCCGCTTACTCCCCGGCGGAAGATTGCTCCGCATCCATTCCAACGTCCCACCGTTTGTTTGAGTGGCCGTTCCCGGCGCAACTCGGTGATTCCAACCCTCAAGCTACTGCTGCAGGCGGGTGCTGCGGGCCGGAGTGACCGCGACCACGACTGAAACCACGATCCCGAGCGGGGGGTGAACGTTTGGCCATGCTGAGTGACACGGACCGGAACTGGCTGGAGCGGGCTGCCGGAAGGGACGGATCGGCCGCGGAGAAGCTTCTGCTCTTCGGGGCGATCTTTCTGGTGGTCGCGGGATCGGTGAATCTGATCCTGGCGGTGCGGATCGCGGATCTGAGCGACTACAGTCTCGCCCAGATCGCCCGCGGCTGGCTCGCCGGCATCGAGCTGGATCGGCTGTACCCGGGAGTGTATCTGAAGGCCGTAGAGCGCCTTACTGTGGCGACTCTGCAGTGGGGGCTTGCCGCGTCGCTCGCGCTGGCTTTCGCGGGCAAGCGGACCACGCGCCGCCGCCACCAGCGGATCCTCCAGGCCCTGCAGGAATGATGCTGGCGCACGCGGCAGAGAGGCCCGGTATGCGACGGCACGACGCCTTTTAGAAGTCCGGGAAGCCGACCAGCACCTGACCGTCCTCCAGGCGCACCGGGAACTGCTCCAGCTCCCAGCCGGACGCCTCCGGGCAGACGCCGTCCGAGGCGCGGAAGCGGAGGCCGTGGTAGGTGCAGGTGACGCAGGCGCCGTCGAAGTGCTGCGGAAAGATCGGGGCGCCGGCGTGCGGACAGGTGTTGTCGTACGCCGTCCAGCCCTCTGTCGTGTGGAAGATCAGGATCTGCCGCTTCTCGTGCGGGACGAGGGTGGCGCCTCCCGGCTCCACTTCGTCCACGCGCGCCAGCGGGACCCACTTGCGCGGGATCGCGGGGTTTACCATCCGCTGGCTAGGGCGACATTTCCGAGCTGTGGCCGGGGAAGGCGCGGCTGCTCGGATCGATGAAGGTCTTGGCGAAGTTCGCCGCGATGGCGGCCTCTCCGGTGCCGGTGGCGATCAGCTTCAGCTTGCCGTCGTAGGTCGCCACGTCCCCCGCCGAGTAGACGCCCGGCAGGTTCGTCTCCATCCGGCTGTTCACCTTGATCTGGGAGCCTTCCAGCTCCAGGCCCCACTGCCGGATCGGGCCGATGTCGGCGCTGAAGCCGAGCGAGAGGATGATCTCGTTGGTCGGGACTTCCCGCGTCTCGCCGGTCTTGTTGTTGGTCAGGGTCACGCTGCTGACGTGGTGCTCGCCGCAGATGGCGGTGATCTCCCAGAAGAGCATCACCTCCGTGTCGCTCTCCATCAACTGCCGTACGCTCTCTTCATGCGCGCGGAAGCGGTCGCGCCGGTGGATCAGCATCACCTGCTGCGCCACCCCCTGCAGGTGGAGCGCCCAGTCGACCGCGCTGTCGCCGCCGCCGACGATCAGCACGCGCTTGCCGGTGAACTGCGAGGTGTCCTTGACGAAGTAGTGGACGCCGTGGCCCTCCCAGGGCGAGACGTCGACCTGCGGAAGCTTCTTCGGCGCGAAGCTCCCCGCGCCGGCGGTGATCATGATGGTGCGGGAGAAATGCTCGTACCCCTGCTCGGAGACGAGGCGCCAGGTGCCGTCCTCCCGCCGCTCGATCGTCAGCACCTTCTGTCCGAGCACCACCTCGGCGCCGTATTGGAGTCCCTGCTCCGCACCCGCGCGGACCAGGTCCTTCGCCAACACCTTCGGGAAGCCGGGCATGTCGAAGATGTACTTCTCCGGGTAGAGCGCCGTGAGCTGGCCGCCGATCTCCTCCAAGCCGTCGATGATCTTCGTCTTCATCTGCCGCATGCCGGCGTAGAACGCGCCGAAGAGGCCGACGGGGCCCGCGCCGATAATCGTAATGTCGTAAACCGTTTGATCGCTCACCGCGACATCCTTACTCGATCGACGGCTCTTGCCGAGCCGGTCACGTCGCAAAATCCCTGTTCCGCGCGCACCCTCGCCGCGACGGCAGCGCCGGACCGCTTCACGGGCCGGTTCCCCCCGAGGTTCGGCGCTCCGCCGGGCAACTCCTCCCGCAGGACGCACGATGTCGCCGGGACGCCTGCCTGCCCCTCGAGGAGCCGGGCCGGCCACGGCCGGAATCTGTTGTGAAACCGTTGAAGGAGTTACTGGCAATCCCTTTCAACTGGCTGTAAATGAGGGTAGCCCCTCATGAATCCACCTGGCACCGGAGCGGTGCTGCTCCGGCTGCCCGAACCAAGAAACGGGGGCCGTCGATGGCACGGAAGCCCTGGCTCATGGCCGCTCCGGCGGCCGTACTGCTTGGCGTAGGAAGCTGGTCCTACCTGGTGGCGCCCACGCCCGTCGGCGCCGGGGACCGGATCGTCGGGGAAGACTTCATGCGCGTCGAGCGCAAGCTCGGCTACCACCTCTACGCGCCGACCTGGCTGCCCCACAACGGGCGGCGCGGCATCAACGGCGCGCGGATCGGCCATTTCCGCGTGCTGTACGACTACGTTTACGCCGATGACCGCCCGCTGCTCTTCGTAGCGCAGGAGCGCCGGTCTCCGGAGCGGGACGCGTACAACCGCAAGACCTTCGTGGAAGGCGCGGAGGCGGAGGCGCGGATCGGCGACAAGCGGGGCTACCTGGTCACCGGTAAGACCGGCGAGGCGCGGCTCTACTGGAACGAGCCGGACGCCGCGGTGATCCTGAGCTCCCCGGTCCTCTCCTTCGACGAGCTGGTCAAGGTGGCGCAGAAGATGCGCTGAGCCGGAGGGCAGCACGGCGGCCGACGCTATTCGTCCTCGTCGCCGGCCGGCTGTCCCTCGGCGTCGCCTTCCGCGGGGCGGCCTTCGCGGCTGTCCCGGAACTCGATCACGTCCCAGAGGCGGAAGCGGCGCTGGTTGCCCTCCGTCCGGAAGTGCTTGAGCTGCCCCTTGTTGGTGTAGCGGCGGACCGTGGCGGGGCAGACGTCGAGCAGCACCGCCGTCTCTTCGAGCGTGAGCACCGGGTCGAGGAGCCGCTGGAGCAGCTCGTCCCGGCTCTCCCGGGCGCGTCCGCGCGCCGGGCCCGGGTCCTCTTCCTCGCGGAAGCGCCGGAGGAGCTCCCGGTACTGGTCCATCCGCGCCTCCGCGCCGGGAGCCGCGCCATCGTCCGTCGCTCCCCCGGCGGCCGACTCCGGCCCCTCGGCCACTACCGCCGCGCCGCCCTTGACGCCCGTCTCCTCCGGCGTACGGATCCCGGTGGAAGCCGCGGTTTCCTCCGGTGCGGCCGGCTGACCGAAGCGGGGAATCGCCAGCTCGAACGACGGCGCCGCCAGCGGCCGCACCGTAAACTCCGGCATCGGGCTCAGCTCGTCGTAGAGGGTGGGATCCTGGAACTCGGGAGTCGGCGCCTGGAGCGCTTCGGCCAGGTGGCCGGTGCCGCCGCCGAGGTCCAGGGACGGCAGCTCGAGGAGCGGCGGCGCGTCGCCCGCTTCCCCCGCCGTCGGCCGCTCCAGCGCTTGGAGACGCACTCCGCGAGCGGGAGCGGGCTGGCGCCGGGCGGGCTCCGCTTCCGGGGCGGAACGCCAGGGGCGCCACTCAGCACTGCTTTCGGGGGTGTCCCCCTCCCCGCGCCGAGCGGGGCGGCTCACCTCGTCCAGGTAGCGGTACCAGTCTCTCAGCGTATCCATACTGCGTGTGAGGCTCCGGAGGGGAAGTCGTTAGAACCAGGGCTCTCGCGAGCCCGCGCTCACCGGGAAAACTGCACTTTCGGCACTGACGACGCACCCCGTACCCTTCCAGGGCTCAGATTCGGCTGCCGGGGTACTTCGAGAGGAACAGGCAGACCACACCGCCCAGGGTCAGCAGCGTCGCCAGGACCATCACCAGCGTGAGGAAGAGGCTGCGGCGCCGACGGCCCCACCAGAGCGCCTCGATGGCGAACAGGATCAGCCCGATACCCAGCGTAAAGAAGCCCCAGGAGCCGAGGATGCGGTCCATGTGGGTCAGCTCCACGTTGTCCACCTGGGCCCGCATCACGCTCGGCCACTCGTAGAGGGCGGCGGCGCCGGCCCAGCCGAGCACGAACGCCATCATCCAGTTCGGGCCGCTGTCGGGCTGCTCGTCGCGCTCCTCCTCCTCGCGCGCTTCCTCCTCGCCGCCGAGATCCGCGGCGGTCACCCAGGCTCCGGGCGCCGGAGCGGGCTCGACCGGCGCCTGGAAGGTCGGGATCGGTCCCTCCCACGATGCCTCCTCGCCGCGCTCCGGAGTTTCGACGCCAACGCCCGCGGTGGACGCCGTCTCCTCCCCGGAGCTCTCTGCCGGGAATTCGTGCGAAGCGGCGGGGGCAGTCTCCTCCGTTTCGGCAGCCGGCTTGGTGTCGAATTCGGTCACCGGCTCCGGCGAAGGGGCCGGCTCGAAGACGATACGCTCCACGGGAGGAGCGCTTTCGGGGACGTCGCCCGATTCTACGGCGGCCGGAGCGGGCTCCGCAGCGACGGGGCTCTCCACAAAGGCGTCAGAGGGCGGCTGCGTCTTCGCCTCCGGCTGGGACGGAGCAGGCTCGGGATGGAGTTCGGGAGTCGGCCGGTCCGGAGGCGGCGACGCGGACTGCGTGTCCGGCGGGACGGCTTCCGATCGGCTAGCTGGATCCTGCTCCAAAACGCTCCCCCCAGATCATCACCGGGCGACCCGACAGCCGCGTGAGAAACACCACCGGGCGGCAGTCCGGTCTCCCATGTTTTAGCACCCTGCGCAGCTCCTGACGCAGTAACTCCGGCCGCGCGGCCGAGCCTCGCGTCTTCAGCACCACGTCGCCGGCGCCCGCCTGCCGCAGGCGCGCCGCCAGCGACTTCAGGCTGAACGGCTCCGGCTCACCCACCCGGTAGACCGCGGCGAACGGGCTCTCCACCTTCCGGTCCGACACCAGATAGGCAAGCTGCGGATCGAGCGCCCGGGTGCCCAGCCTCACCGCCAGGTTACCCACCAGCCCGGAGCGGATCACCGCGGGGTCCGGCTCCAGCAGGAACGGCGCTGCCGCGCCTCCTTCGGGAATCGGCACCGGCACGCCGCGCAGCGACTCGCCGGCCGGCAGCAGGGTGGCCGCGCGAGTCCCCGGCTCCTCCGCCTCCCGCAGCTCACCCGTCCAGACCACCAGCTCCCGGCACTCCCCTCCCACCGAGAGCCACTCCCGCTCGTGCGGAATCGCCCCCAGGAGCGCGTCGAGCTCTTCGTGCGCCGTTGCGGGGGAGAGTTTAATCCCCAGGCTCTGAATCCGGTCGCGAAGCGACAGCACTTCCGGCAGCGTCGGCGAGATCGCCTCGAGCTGGCGGGTCCGGCGCCCGCCCTCCCGCCGGCCCGGGTCCACCCAGGCAGCCGGCGCCGGGGGCGCCGCGCCCGGCAGCTCTCCCGGGAGCAGCTCCACGCGATCTCCCACGCCCAGCGCCTCGGCATTGGCCCGGGTAATGGCCAGCGCCAGCGGGTCGCGGTCGACCCCGCAGACGCGCGCCCCCGCCGCCAGCGCCGCGGCGTCTGCCCCGAGACCGCAGCAGAGGTCCGCCACCCGCTCCCAGCGGGAGAACCGCCGCGCGTGGTACTCCGCCGCGACCGCTCCGGACGCCTGCTCCAGCAGCGGTCCGGAGAACCACATCCCCTCCGCAAGCGGGAATCGGGCCTTCGCACGCAGCCGCAGCCGGACCTGCTCCACGGCGGCGGCGGCCAGCTCCGGAGCCGCGCCGGCCTCGCGGAGCCGCTGCGCCGCGAACGGGTCGTCCGCCAGCGCCGCGGCACGGGCCAGCAGCTCGCTTCCGCGCGGCGAGCGCAGTGCCGCCAGCAGCTCGGGCGTCAACATTCACGCATACCTACAGGTTGGAACGATACCAGGCCGAGCGGGAGTTCCCTGGAGTGGGTCCAGGTACTGCGGAGGTGTGGGAGCGATGGAGAGTGGGAGAGCCGCTCTCGATGCTGTTGGCAGGTTTCAGGTTGGCAAGTTTCAGGTTCCGAACCCCGCGTGCCGGGGTGCCAACCTGCAACCTGCAAACTTGCCAACCTGCAACAGACGTCTCCCTCTCGCCCTTGCCACCTCCCCATCCCGGACCAGAAGCGCGAAGGGGCACCCCGATACGGGTGCCCCTTCGCGTGATCCGATCCGCCCCAGAGTGCGGACTACTGCGGCAGCGTCTTGGGCGCCTGGAGCTTCTGCCAGCCGTCCCCATTCAGCGCCTTCAGGAACTCCACCAGGTCGGCTTTCTCCTGCGTGGTCAGGTTCAGCGGCTTCATGCGCTCGTCCAGCCACGGGTTCGGGATGCCGCCCTTGTTGTAGTGCTCCACCACCTCTTCCAGCGTCTTGAGGCTGCCGTCGTGCATGTACGGCGCGGTGCGCGCGACGTCGCGGAGGGTCGGCGTCTTGAAGGCGCCCTTCTCGTCTTCGCGGCGGGTCACCATGTAGCGGCCGAGGTCCGGGCTCGGCTTGTCCATGCCGATGCCGATGTTCTCGAAAGAGCCGTCAGTGAAGTTGAAGCCGATGTGGCAGCTATCGCAGGCGGCCTTGCCGAAGAAGACGTCCATCCCGCGGACCTGCGCGGCGGTCATCGCCTTCTTGTCGCCCGCCTTGTAGCGGTCGAACGGCGCGTTGCCGGACAGGACCGTCCGCTCGAAGGTGGCGATCGCCTTCGCGACGTGATCGATATCGAAATCTTCCGTGCCGAAGACTTTCTTGAAGCGCTGCACGTAGCCGGGAATGCCCTTGAGGCAGTCGACGCAGGCCTTGTGTGCGGCCGCCGCGTCCTTGTGAGACGTCATCTCGATCGAGTTAGCAATAGGACCCTTCGCCTGGTCCTCCAGCGACGGGGAGCGACCGTCCCAGAACTGCAGCGTGCTGTAGGCGCGATTGATCACGGTCGGCGCGCTGCGGCCGCCCGTCTGGCCCCCGATGCCGGTGGAGACCGGCTTTCCGTCCGTGTAGGCGAACTCCGGCGCGTGGCAGCTTGCGCAGGAGACGCTCTGGTCGGACGACAGGCGCGGGTCGAAGTAGAGCAGTCGCCCCAGCTCGGCCTTCTCGGCGGAATACGGATTGTCGGCCGGCCACGGCACCGGGGGAAGCCCGAGCGGCGCCTTCGGAGGCGCGGACGCCTGCTGCGCGCTGGCGCGGGTGACGGAGAGGGCGGCGGCCCCGGTGACGATGAGGCCAGCCAGCAGCGTCCCGGAGATCCAGTGTCGTTGGTTCAGCATGATAAGCAGAGTACTACGCGATCAGCCGGCGTACGCGGAGCCCGTGAACGTACGCGAGAGATTCCAAGGCCGCGTTCGCAGCATCGGCCGCCGGAGCAGTCCCCGGCGGACAACGCCCACTTAGAACACCCAGTTCTTTACAGTTCCCTAGACATCGAGTGCCTCC
>JBKBRF010000005.1:71743-213339 GCA_046292385.1 Armatimonadota bacterium
TCCCCCGAGGCTGTCTCTTCGCCCCCGATGCCCGTGCGGACTACTTAGTTCTTGACGGTTCCCTGGACGTAGAGCGCCTTCTGGCCCTCCACTTCCGAGTAGGTCCCGTTCACCTTTACGACGTGCGCCATGTGGTCCACGAGCTGCTGGCGGAGGGTGGTGAGACCGTCCCGGCGAGGATCGTGCTCCTCGTCGATCAGCATGTAGAGCGTGCCGTCGCTCAGGAGCAGGCCGGCCGGCTGCCCGTTGCGGACGCACTTCTGGCCGCAGTCGCGGTGCTTCTCTCCGTGCTTGCCCACCTGGAGGTAGCAGGAGATGTCGACCACCTCTCCGACCGCGGTCACGGGCTTGCCCTTCAGCGGCTTGTCGATGGCGGAGGTAATCGTCGTCACCGTCCACGGCGAATCGGCGGACGGCTTCTGACCCAGCTCGGCCACGGGCGCCTGGTAGGTGCCCTGCGGCTTGGACCAATCGGGATAGAGGATGCCTTTGCCCTTCGCCACGGCCACAGATCCAGCGATCAGCGTTACCGCTCCGAGGGCGAGGATGGTTTTCCGAGTCATCGGGTTCTCCTGTTGTAAAGGGTTCGCAGCTTCCGCCGCGTAAGCCCTGCGCGCGGCTTCGCCGCCGCGGGAGACGGAACAGGCGCGCGGGATGGGGACGCGGGCGCGTCCCTCTCTATTTTATACCGGCGGGGCAAGCGACCTGTCTCCGAGATGGGCTGGTTGGGTTTCCGTGACGAACCGGTTCGCCGACCGCCCCTTCGTATTCGGGCCGGTGCGGAGTGAACTCCGCGGTCGGTCGCGCCGGCAGTCAACTGCCGGCGATCTTTAGGTACGTCTTCGACGGATGGCATCGGAACCCCTGATCCCGGGTCCCTGAGGCCTGACCCCTGAAACCCCTACGCGTTCTTCAACCACGGAGCGTCTTCGTCGGCGGTCTCGTAGACCTCCGCGGAGAGCGGCGCGGGGCGGTATCCGAGCACGTCCTCGCAGAGCTCCGGCCACCAGTCCCGCTGCTCGGTCTGTTCCGCGCCCTCCAGGCCGTGCCGGCGCCGGATCGCCATGACGCGAGAGAACGCGTCGCCGCCCAGCCGCTCCGCCTCTTCCCGGGAGCCAAGCTCCTTCACCAGCCAGCGGCGGCCGATGTGGACGTGCAGCACCTCGTCGGCCCAGTCGTAGTCCATGAAGAGGGTCGCCAGCGGATCGGCGGACTCCCGCGCGGTGCGCCACTCGTACGCCTTGCCGGTGGTGCGCGGCATCAGTCCCTGTTCGATCCACCAGAGCGCCGCGTGGGCCTCCGTCGGGGTGGCGAGAGTGTTCAGCCCGAGGGAGAAGCCGACGTTGAGCGGCACGCGGGTGAAGTCGATTCCCTGGCCCGCCAGCCATGCCTCGCCGAGCATGCTGTGCCGGGCTTCGTCCCACACCTGGCGGCACATGTCGGCGGTGTAGCCCCACGGCTTCGGCTGCCCGGCGGCGAGCGCCTCTTCCCGCGTCTTCCAGATGATCGCCGCCATCATCTCCGGCACGTCCATCTCCAGGAGCCGCTTGCAGACGAGGGCGAGCATCCGCTCGTCGGCGGGGCGGTCTCGCTGGGCGTAGACCCAGTGCGGCGGGAAGAAGTAGTTGTAGCTCTCGAAACGAGAATCCCGGCGCGGAAGCCACGACGGCTGCAGTGGACGGGTGGACCGCCGCTCCGGCTGGGACACCGGCGCCGGCGAAGCGGACGCATCCCCGCGCGACTCCGGCGAGCCGGCTGCCGGCACCTCGCTCTCCGGGGCGGCTTCCAGGCTCTCCAGCACGCGCATCCCGGGCATCGCCTCCAGGTGCGCCTGCCAGTCCGCGGAGCGCTGCCGCGCCTCGTCCGTGGTCAGCAGCGCCTGCAAGGCGGCCTCGCCCCACTCGATGCTCTCCTCTTCCTCCAGCAGCACGAAGCGAAGGATGCGGCGGGTGGGGTGGTCGACCAGCGGATTCGTCCGTTCCCGGTGCGCGCGGTAGGCCCGCGCCAGCGCCGGCTTGATGACCCGGTAGACGGCGGTCAGCAGCTCGATCGTGTCCTCGGAGCGCAGCGCCTCCTGCAGCCACTCCTCCAGCGCCTCGTCCGGCGGGCGGTGGAAGTTGTGCGGCGGGTGCCGCATCTCCGAGACGCGCTCCTGCAGCCACTTCGCGTGCTCCGCGTCCTGCCAGACGTGCAGGCAGAGCCCGCCCTTCACCTCCCACTCCGGGGTGGCGTTGAGCTGCGTCAGGAAGAGGTCGGTCAGGCGCGCCTCCACCCAGTTGTACCGCTTCAGCAGCGCGACGTTCTCGTCGACGCCGAGCCCGGGCTTCCCCGCTTCCGCGTAGGTGCACACCCCCGCCAGCTCCGGCACCCCCAGCCGCGGATGCGCCGGCGCCGCTCCCGGCTGCGAAACAGAGCCCTTCTTCGCGCTCCCGTTGCTACCTGCCATAGGTCATTCCCCTATCGGATAAACGGCTTCGCATGGTTGACGACCCACGCAGTCAGATCTTCTCGACTTACCCGTCCCGCAGCCAACGAGAGGATTAGTTGTTCCTGCTCATCCACGCCAGCTTCCAGGCGAAGGCCGTTGCGGACGAGAAAAACTTCCATCGCGGCGTGCCCGACTCGCTTGTTCCATCGATGAACGGGTGGTCCATCACAATCGAGAAGCAGAGCGCAGCCGCTTTCTCCGGGAGCGTCTCGTACAGGTCAACTCCACTGAAAGTCATCTGGGGCTGTGCGAGGGCCGCGTCCAGCATCTCCGGAGCACGAATTCCATACGCACCACCCGAGCGATCGATCAGGCGGCGATGCAATTCGAGCACCTCTACCAGAGAGAGAAAGCGGGTCACGCGAGACGCCGGTAGAGCTCGCGGTTCTTTTCAAGCACGTAATCGGCCGCGTCTTCAAAGTCCTGCGCGAATGCGCGGGTCTCGCTGGTGATGCGTTCGACGATGATCTCTTCGATGGTCCGCTTCGACTGCTCCGCTTCACTGCGCAGTTCATTGACCACGTGTTCCGGAAGCTCGACCGTAATTGCCGGCATATTCAACCCTCCGAAATCATGATGCCCAAATCCTGGCACGCGTGCCTACCCCAACGAGGAGCACCAAGTAGCCGCGGGATTCCGAGCTTGAGTATGAGTATGAGTAAGTAAGAGTAAGTGTCTGGGTTCGGAAGGCCGAAGGCCATCCCCATTATCTCCAGTTCGATCCCCCCATCCCCTCTTCTTACACTCCCACTCGCATGCGTGGCCGCTCCGGGTCGAGGCTCGGGATGGCGGAGAGCAATCGCCGCGTGTAGGCTTCTTTCGGCGCGTCGAAGATCTCCTCGACCGTGCCCTGCTCCACGATGCGGCCGCGCTCCATGACGCAGACCTCGTCCGCCAGGTACTCCACCACGCCGAGATTGTGGGTGATGAAGAGGTAGGTGAGCCCTTCCTCGCGCTGTAAGCCCCGGAGCAGGTTGAGGATTTGGCTCTGCACGGAGACGTCGAGGGCGCTGGTCGGCTCGTCGCAGACGATGAACTTTGGCTTCAGGCTGAGGGCGCGGGCGATGGCGATCCGCTGGCGCTGGCCGCCGCTGAACTCGTGCGGGTAGCGCTCCAGCGCGGTGCGGGCGAGGCCGACCCGCTCCAGCAGGTCGCCGGCCAGCTGCGCGCGCTCGGCGGCGTCCGAGCCGAGCCGGTGGACCCGCATCCCTTCCGTCATGATCTCCAGGATGCTCATCCGCGCGTTGAGCGAGGAGTAGGGGTCCTGGAAGACGACCTGCATCTCTCGCCGCAGGGAAAGCCACTCCGCGCCCCGGCGGCGGGTGACGGGGCGGCCGCGGTAGAGTACCTCGCCGGCCGTTGGCTGGAGCAGGTCGAGGATCATCAGGCCGACCGTGCTCTTGCCCGAGCCGGACTCCCCCACCAGCGCCAGCGTCTTGCCCTCTCCGATGCGGAAGCTGACGCCGTCGACCGCCCGCTTGTAGTCGCGGCCGAACAGCCCCTTCCGGTACGGGAAGTACATCTTGAGGTCGCGGACCTCCAGCAGCGGCTGGCTCATCGCGAGCCCTCCCCCGGCACCGCGGCCGGGAAGCACTCCGGATGGAGCAGGCAGCGGGCCTCGTGTCCGGGCCGCACCTCCGCCAGCTGCGGCGGGGTGGTGGGGCATGGCTCGAAGCGCTCGGGGCAGCGGTCGGCGAAGCGGCAGCCCGGCGGCCAGGCGGTTGCGTCGGGCACGCGGCCCTCGATCGTCATCAGGTCCTGCCCGCGAGATTGGCGCGACGGCAGGCTGGCG
Source organism: Armatimonadota bacterium (assembly GCA_046292385.1). GTDB lineage: Bacteria > Armatimonadota > SYMT01 > SYMT01 > SYMT01 > JBKBRF01. Next base: position 76,024 of record JBKBRF010000005.1, read on the forward strand.
AAGAGCGCCCGGGTGTAGGGGTGCTGGGGCGCGCGGTAGAGCTCCCGGGCGGGGGCGGTCTCCACCATCTGCCCGGCGTACATCACCGCCACGTCGTCCGCCATCTCCGCCACGATGCCGAGGTCGTGCGTGATCAGCAGCATCGCCATGCCGAGCTCCCGCTGCAGCTCCGCCAGGAGCGCGAGGATCTGCGCCTGGACCGTGACGTCGAGGGCGGTGGTCGGTTCGTCGGCGATCAGGAGGTCGGGACTGCACGCCAGGGCGCCGGCGATCATCACTCGCTGGCGCATGCCGCCGGAAAGCTCGTGCGGGTAGCGGTTCATCACCATCGCCGGCTCCTGGATGCCGACGCGGTCGAGCAGCTCCACCGCGCGGCTCCACGCCTGCTTGCCGCGGGCGATGCCGTGGACCTCCATCCCTTCGATCACCTGTCGCCCGATGGTGAAGACCGGATTGAGGCTGGTCATCGGCTCCTGGAAGACCATGCCGATGCGGCGGCCGCGGTAGGCGCGGATCTGCTCCCGGGAGAGCGCCAGGAGGTCCTGGCCGTCGAACCAGACCTCCCCGCTCTCCACGTAGCCGGCCGGCTCCGCCAGCAGCTGGATGATCGAGAGCGCCGTCACGCTCTTGCCGCAGCCCGACTCGCCGACGATGGCGAGCGTCTTGCCCGCCTCGACCGAGAAGCTGACGCCGTCGACCGCCTTCGCGATGCCGCGCGGCGTGTGGAAATAGGTGCGGAGGTCCCGCACCGAGAGGAGCGGCTGCGCGGCGCGGGGCTCGACCTTGCGAACGGCGGGGGCAGTGCTCACGAGCGGAGCCTCGGGTTGAGCGCGTCCTGCAGCGCGTCGGTGAAGAGGTTGAACGCCAGCACCAGGATGAAGAGCGCGGTGCTCGCCGCGGCGAGGTTCCACCAGACCACCGGCTCCCGTGCCAGCTCCAGCCGCGCCGAGTCGATCATGTTCCCCCAGCTCCCGATTTCCGTCCCGACGCCCAGCCCCAGGTAGGCCAGGATCGCCTCGGTCATCACGATTACCGTGAAGGAGAGGGTCAGGTTGATCACCACCAGGTGCATCAGGTTCGGCAGGATGTGCTTGAAGAGGATGGTGGTGTGGCTCACGCCCATCGCGCGGGCCGCCCGCACGAACTCCTTCTCCCGCAGCCGCAGCGTCTCGCCGCGCACGATGCGGCAGAGCCCCACCCAGCCGGCGATGCCGAGCGCCAGGCAGAGCTGGAGCAGCCCGCGGCCGAGCACCATGATCAGGCTGACCAGGAGCAGGATGGAAGGGATCGAGTCGATCACCGTGTAGCCGTACTGGATGCCGTCGTCGACCCGCTTGCCGAAATAGCCGGCCAGCAGCCCGAAGACCAGCGCGAGCGGGGCCATGATCAGGAGCGTGAGGCCGCCGATGATCAGCGCCGTCCGCGCGCCCCGGAGCGTCATGAAGAGGACGTCGTTCCCCACCGCGTCGGTGCCGAGGAGGTGCGTGCCGCTCAGGGGGCGGCGGTCGGTCTCCGGCGTGGTGGTGCGGGCGAGCGGGGCGGAGTAGGAGTACTCCTGGGGGCGCTCGGCGATCCGCTGGAGCACGGTGCGGAAGTCGGCGTTGCGGTTCTCGCGCCAGCCGACGCTGTCGAGCAGCGCCACGCCGACGTAGAGCCCGATGACGGCGAGCGCCGCGAGCGCGGAGGGGCTGCGGCGGAGGCGGCGGAAGGCGTCCGCCCAGAGCGGCTCCTTTCGGGCGCGCGCGAAGAGCCAGATCCCGAGGAGGACCAGCCCCACGGGAACCAGGTTCCCCGCCAGATCACGAAGCCACCAGGGGGCGCTTCCCATCGAGCCGTTACTCCAGCCTCACGCGCGGGTTCACCAGCGCGTAGCTCACGTCGGTCAGGATATTGCCGGCGATGTAGGCGAGGGTGCCGAGGAAGACCATCGCCCGCACCACCGCGAAGTCGCCGCTGTTGATCGCGTCTACCGTCATCGATCCGAGCCCCGGAATGCCGAAGAACGACTCGAGCAGCAGGTTGCCCATGAAGAGGAACGGGATGCTCAGCACGAGCGAGGTGAGGATCGGGGTGGCGGCGTTCTTCAGCACGTGGGTGAAGAGGATCTTGGCTTCCGCCACGCCCTTGGAGCGGGCGGTGCGGACGTAGTCCTGGTGCATCTCCTCCAGGAACGCCGCGCGGTTGTACCGGATGGCGCCGCCCAGGCCGGCGACCACGCCGACCAGCCCGGGCAGCGCGACGAACCGCAGCGCGTCCCAGCCCTGCGCGTAGCCCGCCAGCGGATAGATCCGGAGCAGGCGCGCGAAGATGTACTGTCCGGCGACGAAGTAGAGCACGTAGTTGATGCTCATCAGGAGCACGCAGAAGAAGACCCCCCAGTAGTCGAGGTAGGTCCCCCGGAAGTACGCCGCGAAGAGCGCCAGCGAGACCGCCGCCAGCGCCGACGCGAAGAACATCGGCACCGCGAGCGCGAGGGACGGCCCCGCGCCATTGCCGATCTTGTCCCACACCCTCTCGTCCGAGGTGTCCGACTTCCCGAACTTCAGCATCAGCAGCTCGCCGATATGCTTCCGCGCCTGCTCCCCCAGCGGCTTGTCGTAGCCGTGCTCCTGGAGCCAGACCTGGACCTGCTCGTCAGTCGGGTTCTTCCCCAGGTTCTGCTTGGCGAGCTGCCGGGGCGACTTCACCATGTAGAACATGCCGAAGGTAAGGATCGAGACCCCGATCAGGATCGGGACGGCGTAGAGCAGGCGCCGCAGGAGGTACGAAAGCATCAGCGGCTCCTCCGGGCGCTCTGCCGGCGGCGCCGGCTCGCCGTCACGACCGCGGGGATCGTGGCGGCGATCAGCCCCAGCGCGATCGGAACCAGCGGCCAGTAGTTCGGGCGGTTCCACTCGGCGCGAAGCTGGGCCCGGCGCTCCGGATCGACCTTACGGTACTTGAAGTAATCGAGCGCGATCGGGTGCGCCTTCTCGTTGCTCACCCAGCCGTTCGCCAGCTTCAGCTCTTCGTCGTGGTAGGTGTAGATGTGGGGGCAGTCTTCCACCGCGATGTCCCGCATCCGGTTCATGATGGCGGTCCGCTCCAGACCGTCGTCCATCGCCTGCATCTGCTCGAACAGTCGGTTGTACTCCGCGTTGTCATAGGCCGGCGTGTTCGGGCCGGGCCGCTCGTTAGGCCCGTAGAGCAGAAAGATGAAGTTCTCCGCGTCCGGGTAGTCGGCCAGCCAGCCGTAGTCGTAGAGCTGGAACTGTCCCTTCTCCAGCCGCTCGTCCCACGCCTCGTACCGCCAGGAGCGAGAGATCAGCTTCACGCCGATCTGCGCGAACTGCTTCTCCGTGTAGGCGACCTGCTGCCGGCCCTGCGCCGTGGTGTGGCGGTTGTCGTAGTAGATCTCCAGCCGGTCGCCGGTCTTCTCGCTGATCCCACCGGGATAACCCGCCTCCGCCAGCAGCTGCTTGGCGCGGGCCAGGTTCCGCTGCCGGTACGGGTTCTTGTAGTCCGGATCGTACCCGTAGATGCCGGGCGGCACCAGCCACTGGGCGGGGGTGCCGAGGCCCGCGTTGAAGAGCTGAATCTCGCCCGCCGCGTCCCACGCGAGCGCCATCGCCTGTCGCAGCTTGCGGTGCTGCTCGTCGTAGCCGCCGACTACCGGGTCTTTCATGTTGAAGGCGATGTAGTTGAACGCGAGGAGCGGGGCGCGGACCAGGTAGACGCCCTTGCGGTCCATCTCCGGGGTGATGTTGCCGGCACGGGCCACCACCTGCGCCTTGTTCTCCGGGTAGACCGCAAAGACGTCGAGATAGCCCTGCTGGAAGAAGTTCCAGGCGGTGAGCCGCTCCTTCAGCACCGTCAGCACGATGCCCTTGTTGAGCGGCAGGCGCGCCCCGGCGTCCTTCAGCAGCCCGGCCTCCACGTCTTCCCGCTCGCCCTCGGTCGGATAGAGGTCGTCCTGCCGGTAATTCGGGTTCGGGCGCAGGGTCAGGCGCTGCTTCGGCTTCCACTCCGTCAGCATGTACGGCCCCTGTCCCACCGGGTGCCGGGAGAGCCCCACGCCGTACTTGCTGGTCGCCTCGTGCGCCAGCGGCGTGGTGAAGTACATCGCCATCATGTAGCGGAGCTGCGGGTACGGGCGGTTCAGCAGGATCCGAAAGACGTACGGGTCGTTCGGATCGGTCTGCAGGCCCTCCACGGGGAAGCCGTAGTCGACCGGCTGTCCGTCCTTCGCCCGCGCGACCTGGTGCTTGCGGAACGCGTCGAGCCCCTCGATCTTGTCCTGCATGAACGGCAGCACCGGACAGGGAATCGCCGGGTCGGCCATCCGCTTGAACGAGTGGAGGAAGTCGTCCCCCACGATCTCCCGCCCCTTACCGCCGGGAAAGCAGGGGTCGTCCTGAAACCGGAGCCCCTTCTTGATGCGGAAGGTCCAGCGCTCCCCCTCCACCCGCCGCGGCTTCCCGCCGCTGCGGCTCACGTAGGAGACCTTCTCCCGGACCGGCTCCGCCGCCCCCAGCGCCAGCTCCAGCTCGAACGGGTCCCGCTTCAGGTAGTGGTACTGGTAGTAGCTGACGTAGATCGCGTTCGCCACCGCGCCGTCGGTGACGTTGTAGACCTCGGTCGGGTCCAGCGTCTTCGGATCGTCGGACAGGTAGCTGTAGACGAACGCCTCCCGGTGCTCCGCCGTGGGGTACGGATTGTTCCCGCACCCCGCCAGGAGCGCGCCGGCCGCCGCCAGGAGTGCGGCTGTTAGGAGGCGGTATGGTCTAGCGGTGATGGGCATTGGGGTGTATTGCGTATTTCGTATTGCGTAGCGGAGGGCCTGGCTCGTTTCTCGTTGACGTACTGTCGGGTGAAGCGCCGTTCGGAGCTCTCCGCCCGGCACGACGCCTCGCCAGGAGGTGAGAGCGATTCACTACGCAATACGGAATACGAGATACGCACTCCGCCCGGCACGACGTAGTCCCGAGAACTGATAGCGATACGCTACGCAATACGAAATACTCGATACGCTCTACTCCGCCGGAGCGCTCGCTTCCTCCAACGGCGCAAACCCGGCAGCGATCGCCGGCTCCATAAGAGAACGCCGATGCCCGCCCAACCCGAGATCTTACGCACGACCGAAGGCGACTTCCCGCTGCAGGAGTTCCACCTGCCGCTCGCCGGGCGCGAATGGACCGTGCTGCACACCGAGGTGATCCTCGACCGCGCCGATGAGGAGCGGTTCTTCCGGGAGCGTCTGGAGCGGGTGCCGTACGGCGTGGCGCTCTGGCCCGCCGCCATCGCGCTGGCATACGAGCTCTCCCACCGCGGAGAGCAGTTGGCCGGCAGAACAGTCCTGGAGCTGGGCGCCGGTACGGGGCTCCCGGGGATCGTGGCCGCGTCGCTCGGGGCGCGAGTCGCGCAGACCGACCGCCACGAGCTGGCGCTCCACGTCTGCCGCCTGAACGGCGAGCGGAACGGCGTCCGCGGGGTCGAGCATCGGCAGGTCGACTGGACGGAGTGGACCGACCCGGAGCGCTACGACTTCATCATCGGCTCAGACATCCTCTACGCGGAGCGCATCCACCCGGCGCTGCGCAGGATCTTCGAGTCGAACCTCGCGCAGGGAGGCCGGGTGCTGCTGGCCGACCCCCTCCGCGCCCCTTGCATCCGGTTCATGGAAGGGCTGGAGGCGGACGGCTGGGAAGTGCGGATGACCCGCTGGGATCTCGGCGACGAAGAGCGCACCCGGGTCTGCGGCGTGTTTGAGGTGGGGCGCGGTACGTAGTCCACATTGCGGAGCCTGATATTGCGTATCGCGTATTCCGTAGCGGTGCGCTGATCCCGCTGTTCAGAACGTCGTGCCGAGCGAGCAGCTAAAAGGCGCTCCGCCCGGCACGACGTCCTGGAAAGCGCACCAAGCACGTCGCTACGGAATACGCGATACGCAATACGCCAGGAGCGCGAGGGCCTGCCGGGCTCCGGAAGCTTCGGGAGAGGAGAGCGCCTCCGTCAGGGCGGCACGGGCGGCCTCGGACTGGCCGGAAAGTGCGAGATGGAGGCCGCGAAAGTAGGCGACCTCCGGTCGGAATTCCGGCTGTGCGTCGACCAACCCTGCGGCTTTGTCCAGAAGAGAGCCGGCAAGAGCGTCGCCGCCGGGGTCCTGGGGATGCTTCAACGCGAGGGCCGCCCGGGTGAGGAGCAGCGCCAGGTCGTTCGGCTCCGCGCGCAGGGCCTCGTCGAGCCGGGAAGCCGCTTCCGCACAGCGGCCGGCCTGGCTGTAGGCGAAGGCGGCAATCAGGCGAAGGCGGACGCTGTCCTTCCCGCGGGACCACGCCTCGCTGCACGCGGCGAGCTCATCCCACTGCTCCTCGACGCCGTAGATGTGGAGGATCATCTCGCGCGCATCCTGCCGTGACGGGTCCCGGCGAAGGGCTGCGCGGAGCGCCGAGAGAGAGCCAGTGACGTCGTGTTGGAGCTCGTAGCGCACGAAGCCAAGAGCGGTGAGCGCCTTGCCCGCTACGGTCGAGTCGCTGTGTCGGCAGAGGCGCTGCAATCGCTCCGTGGTGCGAGAGATCGCTTCGCGGGCGGACGGAGAGAGGGCGGCCCAGGTCGTATCGAGGGCTAGCTGACCACCGGTGACGGGTGCGGCGGCGGCGCCCTCCATCCATGGAGCGAGCGCAAGGGCATAGGGGTCGTCCCGGCCCAGCTCTCCCGCGCGGTGGTAGTCGTCCAGCGCTTCCCTCTCACGCGCCCTACCGAAGCGAAAGTTCGCGCGCGCTGCATAGACGTCCGGATTCCGAGGCGCTAAAGCCACCGCCGCGTCGAAGACCCGCTCGGCCTCGTGGAGGCTCTCAGGCGTGCCCGCGATACTCAGCGACAGGCCGAGTGCGATGCGTGTGCTGCGGCGCCCCGGCCAGCGCTCGACGGCGGTACGGAGCGTCACCGCCGCCGCAGCAGGGTCACCGGACGCCAGCTGCGCTCGCGCGAGGAGCTCCGCGGCCTGGGGGTCGTCGGGGCGGCGCTCCGCCGCGGCGAGCGCCAGCCGGACCGCGTGAGATAAGGCCTCGGCCGCCTCCTGCGGACGTCTATCCGCCCGGAGCAGCAAGCCGAGGCGATACCAGCTCCCGGCGTCGTTCCGCTGGCGATCGGCCCTCGCGTGGGCACGCCGGATCGCCTCCGGATCCACCGCCATGGACCGGAAGGCGAACCCCTCCCCCGCGATGTAACCGAGCCCCAGCGTCAGGCCCATCCGGTGATCGAGGATGCCGAACGGCAGGGACACTAGCTGCCGAACCGCCGCGGGATCGGGCGTGTTCGCCGCGAGGGGACTGCTGCTCGCCGCGGGAGCCGCCAGGACGAGACCGGCCGCCAGAACCACGCAGGCGAGGCGGGAGAATGAAGAAAGGCAGAGTTGGCGCATTGTCGTTAGCTTCAACGCGTCGCGGCGAGATCACCTGCGCTCCACCGCGCTCCAACCCGGACGCGGACAAGGCTGCTCAGAGGGCCCTGCCTGCCGGGCGAGAAACGGAAGAGCGCTCCGCCCGGCACGATCGTTCGCGGAGCCGTAGAGGCGATCCGCTACGCAATACGCGATACGGAATACGCCCCTCTCGACTAACGTCCAACCGTCCCGGGGACAATCCTGCCGAGTTAAGGAATGGGAACGGAAGGGAGTGAGGAGCGATGGCCTATCGACGACCACTGCGGATTGGATTGGACGCCTGGCAGCCCCTGGTGCTGGGCCTGGCGCTGCACGGGGCATTGGGGCTGGCCTATTCGGCCTCGAATCCGGAGCCGGTTTCCGCCGCGCCGGACGCTCCCACCCCGGGCCACTCCGCGCCGCGCCCCGCGCACCCGTCGCCGCACGGCGGGAGTGAGGGCGTCGATCTGGCCGAGCTGGGACGGCGGCTGCAGGCGGACGGCTTGAAAGGGACGATCCACGGCGCCGACCCGACCACCGGCGCGTACGTCTTCACCTGGTGGAATCCGGAGAGCTTCTTTGAGAGCGTGCGGTTCAGCATGGTCCCGGCCAGCCGGGAGGTAGCGGCGCAGCTCGCTCCGCTGGAGCGCCACCAGGAGGTGACGCTGCGGGGCCGGCTGTTGGAAGTGCCGGGGACGCAGCCGCACCTCCGCGTGGAGTCGCTTCAGCCGGGGAAGAAGTGGGACCCCGGCGTGCGCGCTACCGTCCGCGCGCCGGAGCCGCCGCCGCTGGAGCGCGCGCTGGCGGGCAAGTCGGAGATCCACGCGCTGGTCCACGCGGTCGATCCCGCGGGCGGCATGCTGCTGCTGGAGTACGCGGGACACGTGGTGCCGGTGCGGGTGCCGGAGCAGGACAGCCTGAAGGCGCAAGCCGGCAAGCTCTACCGTGGCGACCGCGTCCGCGCGCGCTTCCGCATCGCGGAGACCCCGAGCCGCCCGCTCCACCTGATCCTCGATCCGCAGGGCGGAGAGGCGCTGCGCGTCACCGATCGAATCGCGGAGCAGCACCGCAAGCAGCGGACGCTGGAAGGCCGGCTGGTCCTCTTCCCGCGCAGCCCGGTGCTGAACCGGAGCATCTGGGGCGTGGAAGTGCCGGGTCCGGACGGCCTCAACCGCTACTACACGCTCTTCAACCTGGAAGACCTGAAGGACCAGGACCGCACCGATGCCAAGCTGCAGAGCGCCTGGCGCGGCACGGAAGGCGTGGAAGACGCCCGGAACAAGTACCTCCACACCCGGGTGCGCGTGCGAGCCCGCGGGACGGTCCAGAACCCGGACCCCAACCAGGCGAACCCGACGCTCGTGGTGCGCTCCGATCAGGTGGAAGTGAAGTAGGGGTATTCCGTAGTGCGTATTCCGTAGCGACGCGCTGGTACCGCTTTGCGAAAGATCCTGCCGGGCGAGGCGTCTTGAGGAGCCCCTCGCCCGGCACGCCGTTCCGTGAAGCGAAGAGAGCACACCGCTACGCGATACGCACTACGGAATACGCACAATCGTTCTCCCGCCCGGCGGCGGGGGCGGGTCGGCGAGGCCGAGGAGTCGGAGGGCGGCGTCCTGCAGGTCGACCCGGTAGCGCATTCCCATCGTTCCCCAGGCAAGCATCGCGGGGCGATACCGCTCGACCATCTCGGTGACGGTAGCCAGGCGCGCCTCCGCAATCTCCCGGCGGTCGAGCGGGTCGAGCGTGCCGCCCGTGGCGCGGGCGAGGAACAGGTGCGTGCTCCACTTCAGGACGCTGCCGCCGCGGCTGAACTCCACCTCCGTTCGGAGCAGGTAGCGCTCAAGCCGGATCTCGAGACCGGTTTCCTCCCGCGCCTCGCGAGCGGCACCCGCCTCCACCGCCTCTCCCGGCTCCACGCCGCCGCTGGGCGGCCGGAACACCTCCGGAGGGTAGCTCGGCTTGCGGATCACGGCAAAGCGGCCCTCCGCATCGCGGATCATCAGCGTCACGTCGTGTTGCCGCCCGTGCCGGTGGCTCCCGGCGACGAGGTCGAACTCGCGGGCGTCGAACTCCATCCGGCCCACCGCCACCTCGGGGATTCCGAAGCGCTCCTCCAGTTCCCGCAGGACTGCCGCCGTCACGTGCATGGGGCCGTCCGAACCGCGCGGGCTCCTGCCCACCGCCGAAAAATGCATCGTCCGCTTGCTTTGACGGGAGTCCGAATCGCCGGTAACATACTCTCAGACTAAAGGAGGTGATGACTTCATGGTAAGTGGAAGTCGAGGTGGCTGTAGGGGGTGACCCCGGCCACGGGGGGCATCACCCCCTAATCCACAACAGTCCACCGGCGGGGGATCGAGTCATCGGTCCCCCGTTTTCACGTTTCTGGCTCCGAATGTTACTCACCACAGAGCGCACAGAGCACACAGAGAGGAACCAGGGGGACGGGCTTGTACCGCTTTGCGATCCCCGGCTGCGGCCACGGTCCGAACCGGAATTCACCGCAGAGGCCGCGGAGGGCGCAGAGGCAACGCAGAGGGGGAACAAGAGGGATGGGCCTGGTTCGCCTGTCGAGTGCCGTGCAGCGGCGCCGGAAATGCGCCTCTTGTTCCTCTCTTTGCGTCCTTGGCGTTCTTGGCGGTTAGTTCGGTTCGGGTTCTCTCTGTGTGCTCTGTGGTTAAAAACGAAGCAGGCGTCCCCCGCCCCCGGGAGACGCCTGCCGTTCGAGACCTGGCTTCTTTAAAGGCTTACGCGGCGCAGACCGCGTTTGCTTCGGCCCAATCGCCGAGGCGCTCGCGGAGGCGGCGGACGGCGCGGCTCTGGATCTGCTCGATCCGCTGGCGGCTGCAGCCCTGCTCCTGGGCGATGTGCGAGGTCGCGCGGCCTCGCAGCACGTTCTGCAGGATCTCCCGCTCCCGCTCCGGCAGCTCCTGGATCGCCTGGTGCAGCGAGTCCGAGAGGTGGCTCTGGCAGACCTGCTCGTCCAGCACCACGTCCGGATCGGGCAGAAGATCCATGAAGCTGTCCTCCTCCGTCTCACCCACCGGCGCGCTCAGGCTCACGAGCTGGGGGCGCAGGGTCTGCCGGTTGCGGTTCAGCCGGCAAACGCGGAGCAGCCAGTTGTGGATGGCGGTGCGGGCGTAGGTGGAGAAGGCGCCCCGATCCGGATCCCAGGCGCGCGCCGCGTGACAGAGCGCCAGCCGCGCCTCGCTGATCAGGTCCTCGCGCTCCAGCCCCAGGCCTTTCGGCACGTGGAAGCGGCGGAGGAACCAGTCTACGCCCACCTGTGCCAGCCGGTCGTTCGCGGCCACCAGCGACTGGATGTTGCGAGAGCTGGTGCCGGTCAGGCTCGCTTCGGTGGCGGAGCCCAGCGGCGCCAGGCGGCAAGTGCCGGTGGTGCTGGTGGTCAGAGAGGAGCGGTTCTCGTGGGGGAAGCGCCGCGGGGCTCTCTCGGCGGTGGGGGCGGTGAGCGGAGTGACCATTGAGCTGTCTGTACCGTTCTGCGCGGGTCTCGATCGCGCGTTTGTAAAACTTGGTTTCGTTCCGGGCCCACCGGGCAAGCGCCAGTGGGTCATCCGCTTACACTTATACCCGGGGCCCGATGACAGCGGGATAGACGCCCCATGACAGTTTCATGTCAGCGGCCCGTCATCGATGACATGAATGCCTGGCTGCCGGCCTTGCAACCGTGAAAACCCCGGTCTCCGGGCCGCGGCGGCGGTCCCCGCGGCGGTGGGAAACGCGGGTTCAGCTGGGGTATCGCGGGGGCGCGCGGACGCCGAGAATCGATATCGAGAGAACGCCGTTTAAAGGGTGATCGGTGCCGACAGGGATTGCGCCGGCAGCTCTCCCGACCTATCTGTGTATGGCCGGTTGGTGGGTGGCCGGCTGTCTGGCCTGGCCCCAGCGTCCCGGCAGGCGACAGGGTTTTTGACCGGGTGCGTACCAAGCAACCATCCCACTATTCCTCGGTACTGCTGTTCTCCGTGATCGCGCTCACGGTTGGCGGCGTGTCCCTGCAGGTTTGGAGCTCACCGGATCTCCTGCGGATCGCTCTCGTCGGCGTCACCGTCGCCGCGGCTCTCGTCTTCCCCCGTCCGGCGTACGTACTGGTCACCATCGCGTTCACCACCCTCCAGGCCTCGCTCGCGAGCGGACGCTGGGACGAGACCTCCCAGCTGGCCGCGCAGGTGGTGCTGCCGGGGATCGGGCTTCTCTCGCTCGGCGAGTTCGTCTTCCAGATGAACGCGGAGCATCGCCGCAGCGAGGCGGTGCTCTCCAAGAGCGAAGAGCGGTTCAGCTCCATCTTCGACGCCTCGGCGATGGCGATCGCGATTCTGGACCGCGAGGGGCGCCACGTCACTCCGAACCGGGCCATGGTGCGCATGTTCGCCCGGAGCGAGGTGCCGCTCGCCGAATCTCGCTTCTACGAGATGATGCACCCGGAGGATTCGGCCGCCAACCAGGAAGCGTTCGAAGAGCTGATGGCGGGCCGGCAGAACTATTTCCAGCGGGAGAACCGCTACCGGCTGCGGGGACATCAGCTGCTCTGGGGCCGGTTGAGCGTCTCGCTGGTGCGGAACGCGGAAGGGCAGCCGGATTACGCCGTCTCGATCCTGGAAGACATCACTTCGCGCAAGCTGGCGGAAGAGGCGCTCCGCAAGAGCGAGGCGCGCTTCCGCGCGATTTTCGAGGGCGCGGCGATCGGCGTGGCGCTCGTCAACCAGGACGGCCGGGTGATCGAGAGCAACCCGGCGCTCCAGACGATGCTCGGCTACTCGCCGGAGCAGCTCGTCAGCATGTCGCTCTCGGAGTACACCTACCGCCAGGATTCGAAGCGCGATCTCAAGCTGTTCCAGCGGATGATGGAGGGGGAGATCGATCACTACCAGATCGAGAAGCGGCTCATCCGCCGGGACGGAGAGCTGATCTGGGCGCGGTTCACCGGCTCGCTGCTGCGCGATGCCGCGGGCGAGCCGCAGTACGGGATCGGGATGATCGAGGATATCACCGAGCGCCGGCGCGCCGAGGACGCGCTCCGGGAGACGGAGCAGCGCTATCGCTCGGTGGTCGACAACATCAAGGAAGTGATCTTCCAGACCTCGCCGGACGGAATCCTGACCCTGCTCAACCCCGCCTGGTTCGACCTGACCGGCTTCGAAGTGGAGGAGAGCCTCCGGTCCAACCTGCTGGAATTCATCCACCCGGACGACCGGCAGTTCTTTCTCCAGAGCATCCTGCCGGTGGTGTGGCGGCAGATGGAGTGGCAGCGGTTCAAGGTCCGCTGTGTCAACCGGGACGGGGACTCCCGCTGGGTGGAGACGTTCTACCAGCTCACGCTGAACGGCGAGGGCAACATCGTCGGCGCCTCCGGGACGATGTACGACATCACGGAGCGGATGCGCGAAGAGGCGGAGCGTCGCCGCCTGAACGAGCAGCGCGAGAACATGATCGCCACCGTCTCTCACGAGCTCCGCGCGCCGATCGCGGCGATGATCCTGAACTTCGACCTGCTGGCCGACGGAACCCTCGGCGACCTGAGCGAGGAGCAGCAGCAGTTCGTCCAGGCCTCGATCACCAGCATCCTGGACCTGGCCAAGACGGTGGACGACCTGCTGGCGGTCTCTCGCCTCCACGACGGGCGCGTCAAGCTTCACCTCGACCGCGTGGGGGTGGAGAAGCTGGTCGGGCAGGTCCACGACCGCATGCTGCCGCGGGCCCGCGGCCACCACGTGCTGCTGGAGATGGAGGTGGAGCCCGGCCTTCCGCTGGTGGAGACCGACGCCCAGCAGCTAGCCCACGTGGTCACGGAGCTGGTGGAGAACGGGATCAAGTACTCCGGGCACGTGGGCCGCGACGGGGGACGCGTTCAGGTGCGGGCGCGGCGAGGCCCGGACGGGGTGCTGATCTCCGTCAGCGACACCGGACCCGGCATCCCCGACCACGAAAAGTCCCACGTCTTCGAGCCGTTCTACCGGAGTCCCAGCGCCATGAAGGACCAGGTGCCGGGCACCGGCCTGGGGCTCCACATCGTCAAGCAGATCGCCGAGCTCATGCATCTGCAGATCCAGGCCACCGATACCCCGGGAGGCGGCGTGACATTCGAAGTGCTCGTTTCGGAGAAGTTTCCGCAGCCCCGCCCCGTGCTGCAGCAGGCCCTGACCGACCGGCACATGGCGCTCCCGGAAGCGCGGAGGGAGGGTCTCAATGGCTGAGCCGACCGTGCTGGTGGTGGACGACCAGCCGCAGATCTTGATTCCCCTCAAGCGCAAGTTCGAGGCGGAAGGTTTTCACGTCTACACCGCTTCCAACGGCGCGCAGGCGCTGGAAGTCTTTAAGGAGAAGCGGCCGGACGTGGTGACGCTGGACATCATGATGCCGGAGATCGACGGGTTGACGGTGGTCAAGCGGATCCGCGAGATGTCCCAGGTGCCGATCATCATGCTCTCCGCCAAGTCCGAAGAATCGGACGTGGTGCTGGGGCTGGAGCTCGGCGCGGACGACTACCTGACCAAGCCGTTCCGGATCAACGAGCTCGTCTCCCGGGTGCGGGCGCTGCTGCGGCGCCCCGCCCTGGGCGGCGCCCAGAAGGCCGAGCCGGCGACGGTCGGCACCGAGCGTCTCCGACTCTCTCCGGACACGCACGAAGTGCACTTCGACGGCAGCCTGGTCACCCTCTCCCCCACCGAGTTCCGCCTCCTCGAAGTGATGCTCCAGCGGCCGGGGCATGTCTTCAGCCGGCAGAACCTGCTGGAAGCGGTCTGGGGCTATCACGGGTACGACGACAACCTGATCAACACCTACATCAAGCGGCTGCGGGAGAAGCTGGAGAAGGACCCCGCCAACCCGGAGATCGTCCTGACGGTCCGCGGCTTCGGCTACAAGGTCGCCACGTAGAGATCGCGGCCCGCTCCCACCGGCGCCGGCAGCGCCGTTTAGTCCAGCCGCCTGATCAGCAGCTTCCGGTAGGCCACCGTGCCGTCGATGTTCTGGAACCCCAGACGACCCCGGCGCGGCCGCTCAGCCAGCGGCACGCCCCGGCTTCGTTTGCTTGTCTCCTTCGAGAGGTCCGCGTCGACGGCGGGCTTGCCGTTGAGCAGTACGGTCAGGCGAGGCCCGCGGCAGGTAATCTCCAGCGCATTCCACTCGCCCGACGGCCGGGCGGTCACCGCGGGGACGAGCTCGTCGTAAACCGCTCCGGTCTTGTCCGCCGGCCCGATCGATTTGTGGATCTCGGCGTCCGCGTCGATCACCTGGACCTCCATCCCGCGGTAGGCCGGGTCGCCCTCTACCGGAAACCGGATGGCGATACCGCCGTTTGCTCCGGGAGCGACCTTCGCCTCGAGCTGCAGGACAAAGTCGCCGTACTCCTCCGGGGAGTAGAGCCACGTGCCGCTCGCGGCCGACGTCAACTCCCCGTCTTTAAGGGTCCAGCGCCCCTCCACGCCTCCCGGCGAGCGGGCTACGTCGTTCCAGTTGCCGACGCGCCAGCCGCGGAGACTGTCTCCCGGGAAGAGCGGCGCCAGGCGATTCTGATCCGGCGGCGCGGGTGCAGCGATCGCGATGGCGGCCGTGCCCAGCAAGACCACCAGTGCGGAAAATGAATACCTCGTCATGCCAATCCCCCTATGGGCTCGGTGACGCCTGAGCCGCACCGGCGTTAGGCGAATGCGGCGGGCATTCCTCGATCCACCCCGCGTAATAGGGACGCAGCTCCGCCGGGAGCGGACTGCGACCATAGTCGTAGTACTCCAGCAGCCGCACGTGGCACTCGTCCGGCGAGCGGCGGTCCCGGTACCCCGCCAGCCAGTGGTCGAGGCTCCGGGTGAGCTGGGGATCCCGCGCTTCCAGCTCTGCCAGTACTCGCGGAAACCCGCCGCGCAGTGCCGGGGAGAGGTGCGGCCAGATCACGTGTGCCAGCTCGTGCGCCACCACCCGCGGCGTGAGCGCCCGAGCCACCCCGGCGATCAGCGGCAGCGGATGCAGACAGGCGGCGCCCACCCACGGCGTGCTCGGCAGTGCCCCGGCCCGCGGCACCCAGCGCGGCACCGCCTGCGAGAGCAGCGCGCCCACCCAGGCCAGCCCGCTCGGAACCACCACGATGCCGTAGTGGTCGAATACCGCCCGGGCCGCCGGGGTGAAGCGCGCCAGGCCGTACGCCTCCTTCCGCAGCTCCGGCCGCGTGCCGCGCCACCCCAGCCAGAACCGGAGCGCGCCTTCCCGCGCCAGGTCTGCTCTTGCCGCGTCTCTCCAGCTCAAGCGCCCCACTCCCCACTCGGTTGCCCAACGAACATGCAAACAGAAGCTGACGATTCAGGGAACGCGATGCGCTTGAGCGGCGTCCTTAGAAACAGAAGCCCGTCCCAGGAGAAGGAGCACACCACGGGGCAAGTTGCCCGCTAGTTTAGGAGACTCCCTCCCCGGGGACAAGGCGACTAGAAGAGTATAGCGAACGGGCTTACGCGCGAATGGCGACATCCGGGCGAAGCATTAACCGACTAATGAAAGGTGGTAGGGTATGGCTAAGGACAGTGGGGACATGACTGTCCGCGAAGCGGGCCGGCTGGGCGGTGACAAGCGCAAGAAGGCGCTTGGCGCGGAAGGCTACAGCGAGCTCGGGAAGAAGGGCGGGAACACCACGAAGGAGCGTCACGGGGCCGAGTTCTACAGCGAAATCGGCCGCAAGGGCGGCGAGGTGGTTCGCCGCGAGCGCGGGCCGGAGTTCTTCAGCCAGATCGGCCGGAAGGGCGGGCAGCGCGTGCGGGAGCTGATCGAAAAAGGGAAGAAGAACGCCAGCGAAGAGTGATGGCGTTTACATAGACTGAAGCGCAGGGCGCCCCACCGCGGGCGCCCTCGTTACGTACCGGCGGGCCTATGCGCCGACGACGGCGCGGCGGACCGCCGCCCGCTCCACCCGTTCCCGCACCGGTCGGTACGGCGTTCCCGGCACCGTCGAGAGATCGAAAGTGCAGTCCGGGTTCAGGACGAGCTCCGGCTCCGTCAGGTCCTCCCGGTAGAAGAAGCTCGACGGGAAGAGATCGGCCGGGTAGGTGAAGTTCTCCAGGCCCGCCAGCTCGATACTCAGCCCGGCGCCCACCCCGCTCTCCAGCATGCCGCCGACCCAGCACGGGATGCCGGCGTCTCGTGCCCGGTCATGGAGTGCCCTGGCAGCCGACAGCCCTCCCACCCGGCCGATCTTGATGTTGAGATAGCGGCAGGAGCCGAGCTGCAGGGCCAGGTCGAAGTCGCGGAGCGAGGTGATCGACTCGTCGAGGCAGATCGGCGTCTCCAGTTGCCGCTGCAGCTCCGCGTGCTCGTGCAGGTCCCGGTGGAACAACGGCTGCTCGATCATCGCCAGGCCCAGGCGGTCGACCTCTTGGAAGAATGGAAGGTCGTCCAGCGAGTAGCCGGAGTTGCAGTCGATGTGGAACGTGTGCCGGGGGAAGGCGGCGCGGACCACCCGCAGCATCTCCAGGTCCCACCCCGGGCGGACCTTCAGCTTGGTCCGCTTGAAGCCCCGATCGACCGCCCCCTGGATCTTCTCGAGGAGCATGTCGAGGCTGTCCTGCACGCCGAAATCCGACCCCGCCTCCACGCGGCGCCGCTCCGCCCCCAGCAGCCGCCCCAGCGGCACCCCTTCCACGCGCGCCTTCAGGTCCCACCAGGCGGTTTCCGGCCCCGCCTTCGCGAACGGGTTGCCCTTGAAGTGCCGCAGCAGGCCCAGGAGCTCCTCCGCGCTCTCGATCTCCCGCCCCACCAGGAGCGGGCAGAAGACTTCCTGGTTCAAGAAGAAGACCGTCGTCGCCGTCTCCGGAGAGTAGGTCGGCGCGAAGAAAGGCGTCGTCTCCCCCCACCCCTCCTGATCCCCGGAGACCATCCGGAACAAGACGGAGTGGATGTCGGCGTCTTCGCCGTACGCCGTCTTCCACGGATAGATCAGTGGCAGCCGGACGTGGAAGATCTCGATCCGATCGATACGCATTGCGGGTAGCACTCCCGGGGTTATTCCGAACCTGATTCACCACAGAGGGCACCGAGACTTCGAACTGGAATTCACCACGGAGACGCAGAGAGCGCGGAGAGAACCGGAACCAGCCTTTACCGCCAAGAGCGCCAAGCTCGCCAAGAGGAATAGGCCGGTTGCGCGTCTCGAGTCTCGTACAGCGGCCCCGGAGTTTCTCCTTCTGATTCCCCTCTCTGCGTCCTTTGCGCTCTCCGCGGTTCAATCCCGATTCGGTCCCCTCTTTGCGGTGAAGGCGGGCTACGACCCCGAGAGCACTCGCTGCAGGGCGGGCATCAGCTCCTGGGCGGAGACGGCTACCGTCTGGATGCGGAGGCCGGTCGCTTCCCGCAGCTCTTCGATCGCGAACGGGTTGCTCGGATCGGTCATCGCCACGACGAGGGTGTCGGCGGAACGGGCCACGGGTAGGCAGGCGTGCTTCCGCAGGAGGGAGAGCGGCACGAGCGCGATGGCGTTCGGGTCGACCGGCCGACCCATCAGCGTGATCTCCGGGGCGGCGGTGGGGCTCACCGCCTGCAGGAGCGGGAGTCCGGTCTCCGGATGCGCCGTGTGAGTCCAGCGGGTGCTGCCGGCGCGGAGCAGGACCAGCTCCACGGAGTGGAGCACCCGGTTACCGGGCATCGCCTTGCCGCCGAAGACCTCGCCCCGCTTGCTGACCGAGAGGAACAGCTCTACCTCTCCGTTGGCGACGTGGCCCTGGGCAGAGACGATCTGGCCCGGGCCCTGCCGCTCCACGGCGTAAACGGTCGGCGGCCAGAGCAGGTTGGCGGGCGTCTCCAGGCGGATCTGCTCCAGCGTGCCGGTCCCGGAGAGCACCGCGCCGGCCGTCAGGCGCAGCTCCGACACGACCCGGCTCAGCGACTCGAGCAGGTCCTCGCCGGCGTCGAGCCGTACGGCGACGATCTCGTGTGCAGTGGCGCCTCGGAAGTACTGCATCGGGAAGAGCTCCGGTCTCGCGGAGCGGCGGGCTCGTCCGGAGCCGGCGCCGCTCCCTCAACCTCTCGGCAGAAGGAGCGGCGCCTACCGGCAGCCCTACTCCTTCTTTGCTTCCCGGCTCCTGAGGAGAGCATACTCGACGCTGTCCGCCAGCGCCTGCCAGGAAGCCTTGATGATGTTGGTCGAGACGCCGACGGTGCTCCAGCTCCCGTGCTCGTCCGCGCTCTCCACCAGGACGCGGACTTTCGCCGCGGTCCCCTCCTGCGCGTCGACCACCCGGACCTTGTAGTCGGTCAGCCGCACCTGCCGCAGCTCCGGGTAGAACGGCAGGAGCGCCTTGCGCAGCGCCTGGTCGAGCGCGTGCACCGGTCCGTCCCCGTCGGCTGCCACGTGCATCTCCTCGCCGTTGACCGAGAGCTTCACCACCGCCTCGGTGATCGGCTCCGGGTCGATGATCCGGTTGGAGAGGTTCACGCGGAACCGGAGGAGATCGAATGCCTTCCGGTACTCGCCCAGCTCCTTCTTCACCAGGAGCTCGAACGAGGCTTCCGCGCCCTCGAAGACGTAGCCCTCCGCCTCCAGGGCCGCGACCCGCTCCAGGATCCGCCGCGTGGCTGGCGACTTCTTATCGAGCTGGATGCCCCGCTCCTCGGCCTTCCAGACGATGGTGCTGCCGCCGGATAGCTCGGAGACGAGGATGCGGCGCTGGTTACCGACCAGCGTCGGGTCGATATGCTCGCAGGTGCGGGGGTTCTTCCGCACGGCGTCCGCATGGGTGCCCGCCTTGTGTGCAAAGGCGGAGCGGCCGACGAACGGCTGGTGCTCGTCCGGCGGCATGTTCGCCAGCTCGTCCACCAGCGCCGAAGTATCCGCCAGCCGGGCGAGCTGCTCGTCGGAGATGCAGTCGAGCCCCATCTTCAGCTTGAGCACCGGGATGATGGAGGTGAGATTGGCGTTGCCGGTCCGCTCGCCGAACCCGTTCATCGTCCCCTGCACGTGGGTGGCGCCGGCCTGCACCGCCGCGACGGCGGTGGCGACTCCCATCTCGCAGTCGTTGTGCGTGTGGATGCCGATGCGGCCGGTGAACTTCTCCCGCACGTGACCGATGATGCGGGCGATCTCCCAGGGCATCGTGCCGCCGTTGGTGTCGCACGGGACCAGCACGTCGGCGCCGGCCAGGTGGGCCGCCTCGAAGGTGGCGAGGGCGTAGCCCGCGTCGTCCTTGTAGCCGTCGAAGAAGTGCTCGCCGTCGTAGATCACTTCCAGGCCGCGCGACTTCAGGTAGCGCACGGTGTCGGCGATCATCTCCAGGTTCTCTTCGGGAGCGACGTTGAGCACCTCGCGGACGTGGAGCAGCCACGACTTGCCGAAGATGGTCACCACCGGCGCGCCGCTCTCCGCGAGCTGGATCACCAGCGAGTCCTCGGAGGCGCGCATGCCCTTGCGGCGGGTGCTGCCGAAGGCGCAGAGGCGCGCGTGCTGGAGCTGGAGCCGCTCCCGGGCCGCCTCGAAGAACTGGATGTCCTTCGGATTGGAGCCGGGCCAGCCTCCCTCGATGTAGTGCACTCCCAGCTCGTCCAGGCGCCGCGCCACGCGCAGCTTGTCCGGAACCGTAAAGCTGACTCCCTCTCCCTGGCTCCCGTCCCGGAGCGTCGTATCGTAAAGCTCGATCATTGCAAACCGTTCTTCCAAAAGCTGACTGACTGAGAGCTTATCCTGCGAAGGACCAACTCTCAAGAGGACCGCCCGGACCGGGTGCCCGCGGGGGCGTACTGCGTGCGCTCCGGGCGGTCGTGCCGTCTACGCTCGGATACGGTCCGCAATCTGACTGCCCATCTCGGATGTCGAGATGGGCTGACCTCCAGGGCCTACGATATCGGCGGTGCGGTGCCCCGCCGCGAGCACTTCGCTGACGGCGCGCTCGATGGCGTCCGCCTCGGTGTGCATGTCGAACGAGTGCCGGAGCATCATCGCCGCGGTGAGGATGGCGGCGATCGGGTTGGCGATCCCCTTGCCGGCGATGTCCGGCGCGGAGCCGTGGATCGGCTCGTAGAACGGGGTCACGTCACCGTCGCCCAGGCAGGCGGACGGAAGCATCCCCATCGAGCCGGCGAGCATGCTCGCCTCGTCGCTCAGGATGTCGCCGAAAGTGTTCTCCGTCAGGATCACGTCGAACGACGAGGGGTTCCGGATCAGCTGCATGGCGCAGTTGTCGACGTAGAGGTGGGTCAGCTCCACGTCCGGGAACTCTTCCTTGCCCACGCGCGCCACCACTTCCCGCCAGAGCTGGGAGCAGGCGAGGATGTTCGCCTTATCGACGGAGCAGAGGCGGTTCTTCCGGCCCTGCGCCGCCTTGAAGGCGACCCGGGCGATCCGCTCGATCTCCGGCGTGGTGTAGACCATCGTGTCGACCGCGCGGTAGCCGCCCTCGATCTCTTCGCGGCCCTTCGGCTGCCCGTAGTAGAGGCCGCCGGTGAGCTCGCGGATGATGAGGATGTCGACCCCGTCCTTCACGATCTCCGGCCGCAGCGGGCAGGTGTCGCGGAGCGCGGGGCTCAGGATCGCCGGGCGCAGGTTGGCGTAGAGCCCCTTGCGGAGGCCCAGCAGCGCCAGCGGCTCCGGCCGCTCCCGCGGCGGCAGCGTGGCGTCGCGCGCCGGATCGCCCACGGCGCCGAAGTAGATGGCGTCGCTCTCCCGGCAGAGGCGCACCGTCTCATCCGGCAGCGCGCTGCCGACCGCGTCGATCGCGGCCCAGCCGATCGGCGCCTCCTCGAACTCGAAGCGGTGCCCGAACACTTCGGCCACCCGCTCCAGCACCTTCCGGCCCTCGAGGAGAACCTCCACCCCGATGCCGTCACCCGGCAGCACGGCGATCTTTGGCGTGCGTTCGCTCAACGTCTAACTCCCTCTCTCATCACAACGTGATAACCAACGGCGACTGGCTTTCTACCCGCCGTGGCGCGCTCGGCCGCACCCGCTTCTCACCCCAGTCATCCTGAACGCAGTGAAGGATCTACGTAGCCTGGGCTTCGCCGAAGCGCAGGCTCTCCGTTCGGGAGATGCCCGCAGGGAGGACGCGCATCACCCCCATGCCTACTCCGTCCCAGACCAGCTGCCGAGATTCTTCACTGCGTTTAGAATGACTTCTAACGTGCGCCCCGTGTATCCTTAGGGCAGGTCAGATCTCCTGCGCCGCCAGGCGCTCGGTGGCACTCCGCCGCTCCCCGTAGTAGAGCAGCTTGTTCATCGCCTGCAGGTACGCCTTGGCGCTCGCTTCGATCACGTCGAGGTCGGCGCTGCGGCCGGAGAAGACCTGCTCTCCCCGCCCCAGGCGCACCGTCACCTCCGCCAGGGCGTCCGTTCCTCCGGTCACGGCGCTCACGATGTAGTCGATCAGCTCGTGCGGTACCGGGATCAGCTTGTCGATCGTGCGGTAGACCGCGTCCACGCTGCCGACCCCGGTTCCCACCTCCGTGAGGTGATCGTCGCCGCACTTCAGGCGCACGGTAGCGGTCGGCACGCCCTCCAGGCTGGTCATCACCGTCATGTAGACCAGCTCGTACTGGCGGTCGTGCAGCCCTTCGGCCTCCGCCATCAAGGCGACCAGGTCCTCGTCGTAGACGACCTTCTTCTTGTCGGCCACTTCCAGGAAGCGCTGGTACGCGCGGTTCAGCTCCTCGCCGTCCACCTCGTAGCCGAGCGCCGCCATCCGCACCTTGAAGGCGTGGCGACCGCTGCGGCTGGAGAGGACCAGCTTGCTGCTGTCCAGGCCCACGTCTTCCGGCCGCATGATCTCGTAGGTGGTCTGCTCTTTCAGGAAGCCGTCCTGGTGGATTCCGGCTGCATGCGCAAAGGCGTTGGCCCCGACGATCGCCTTGTTCGGCTGCACCAGGAAACCACTCGCTCTGCTGACCAGCCGGCTGGCGCGGAAGATCTCCTGCGTGGAGACATTCGTGTCGGCCTGGAAGTAGTCGCGCCGCGTGCGCAGCGCCATCACTACCTCTTCCAGCGCGGTGTTCCCCGCTCGCTCGCCGATCCCATTCATGGTGCACTCGATCTGGCCCGCTCCTGCCTGCACGGCGGCCAGGGAATTGGCGACGGCCATCCCGAGGTCATTGTGGCAGTGGCAGGAGAAGGTGACGTTCTCCGCGCCGGGCACCCGGTCGATCAGCGTGCTGAAGATGTGGGCGAATTGCTCCGGCACGGCGTAGCCGACGGTGTCCGGAATGTTGATCGTCGTCGCGCCGGCCTTGATCACCGCCTCGACCACTTGGCAGAGGTAGTCCAGATCGGAGCGCGCGGCGTCCTCCGGCGAGAACTCCACGTCTTCCACCCAGTTGCGGGCGCGTTTGACGGCCGCCACTGCCATCTCCAGCACCTCTTCCCGGCTCTTGCGGAGCTTGTGGCGCAGGTGGATGTCCGAGGTGGCGATGAAGGTGTGGATCCGGCCCCGCTCCGCGTCCTGGAGCGCCTCGCCGGCACGGTCGATATCCTTCTCCACGGCCCGGGCCAGGCCGCAGATCACCGGCCCCTGCACTTCGCGAGCGATCTGGCGGACCGACTCGAAGTCACCGGGAGAGGAGATCGGAAACCCGGCTTCGATAACGTCGACGCGCAGCCGGGCGAGCTGGTGTGCGACTTCCAGCTTCTGCGCGGCGGTCATGCTCGCGCCGGGACACTGCTCCCCGTCTCGCAGGGTCGTGTCGAAGATCTTGATGGTACGGCTCATACGGTAAACCTCTTCAGAGAATACGTGCTGGAAAGACTCCGGCGTTCAACCGGAGCGCGACCGCGCCTCCGCAGCGGTCGCGCGAGCTCCCGTTCAGGAAAGCTCGCCCCGGAGCACGCGCCGGGCCGGACCCCGTCCGAATTCGGACAGGTGCCCCGGCACCGGCGTTCCCCCTCGCTTCATCTCGATCTTCATGTCCATTACTTCTTGCGAGCCCTAGGTGGCCAGAGCTCCGCCAGCGGCAGCCGGAATCCCGGAACAACGTCTTCGCCGTCGAGCGAGTCGTCGCCCGAGAGCACACGCGGCTCGCGCTCCGGTCGGTAGGCGGTCACCGTCCGAGTCGGCGGATCGATGATCCAGACCATCCGCACCCCGCACTCCAGGTAGTCCCGGATTTTCCGGTCCAGCTCCGAACGTCGGTCGTCCGGGGAGACGACCTCTACCGCCAAGTCCGGCGCTACCTCCCAGTAGCCCTTCTCGGCCCCTTCCGCAGCTTCGATCCGTTCGTTCGATACGAACGCCTGATCCGGGGCGCGCACGAGATCCCGGCGCAGGACGAAACCGGAGTTGGAGACCACGTCGCCCAGCGAATGGCTCCTGACAAACGCCGCCAGGGGAACACCCACCCGCGAATCAATTCGTCCGTGGTGGGGTCCTGGTGGGGACATCGTGACGACCATCCCATCCACCAGCTCGCGCCGGTAGGGATCATCCGCATACAGCCGGTAGAACTCTTCCGGGGTTAGAACGTCGGCTCGATCCTGAACGCTGGACATCGCCTCTCCCCCGTGCCGGACTGGTCCGCGGCGGCTCCGGTGACGAACCCGAGCCGCCGCGGACCGGCGATTACTCGCCGATGTTGTGGAACCGCGTGGCGATCTGCTGCTGCGGCGTCTGGACCTGCTCCTCGACGGCGCGCTTCTGGCTGATCCAGCTCATCTTGCTGCGCAGCTCGGCGCCCACCTGTTCGATCTGGTGGACCCGGTCCTGGTTCCGCATCGCGTTGAACATCGGGCGGTTGGTCTGGTTTTCCAGGATCCACTCCCGCGCGAACTGGCCGGTCTGGATCTCCTTCAGAATGCGGCGCATCTCATCCCGGGTGTCGTCGTTGATGATGCGCGGGCCGCGGGTGAGGTCGCCGAACTCGGCCGTGTCGCTGATCGAGTAGCGCATGCCGGCAATCCCCGCCTCGTACATCAGGTCGACGATCAGCTTCAGCTCGTGCAGGCACTCGAAGTAGGCGATCTCCGGCTGATAGCCGGCTTCCACCAGGGTCTCGAAGCCGGCCTTCACCAGCGCGCTGGCGCCGCCGCAGAGCACCGCCTGCTCGCCGAAGAGGTCGGTCTCGGTCTCTTCCTTGAAGCTGGTCTCCAGCACGCCCGCGCGAGCGCCGCCGACGGCGCAGGCGTAGGCCAGTGCGACCGCCTTCGCCTCGCCGGTGGCGTCCTGGTGGATCGCGATGAGGCACGGCACGCCGCTGCCCTCGGTGTAGACGCGGCGGACCAGGTGACCGGGGCCCTTCGGCGCGATCATGATCACGTCGACGTCTTTCGGCGGCACGACCTGGCCGAAGTGGATGTTGAACCCGTGCGCGAACGCGAGCGCCTTGCCCGGCTTCAGGTTCGGCTCGATCTGGTCCTTGTAGAGCTTCGCCTGGAACTCGTCGTTCACCAGGATCATGATCAGGTCGGCGCGGCGCACCGCCTCATCCACGGTGACGACGGTCAGGCCGTCCGCGCTCGCCTTGTCCCAGCTCTTGCCGGGGCGGAGGCCGACGATCACGTCGACGCCCGACTCCTTCAGGTTGAGCGCGTGCGCGTGCCCCTGCGAGCCGTAGCCGATGACCGCGACCTTGCGCCGGGCCAGCACGCTCATATCAGCGTCGGATTCGTAATAAACCTGTGCCAACTAGGGTCCCTCCTGTAATCAGTCCGTGCTTGGCCGCCCGGCATCGGGCGAGAAATCAGTCGATCGTGCTGCCGGGCTCCGACGCGCCCGCGTGAGCGGGGACGTTCTCGGAGGGCCCGGCCGGCCAGAAGCGCCGCAGCGCCAGGCCGAGCCCTGCCCCAACCAGGGCGAACAGTATCACGTTGACGGCCAGCCCGGCGACGCTGTCGAGGCCGAGCCAGTCCATGATCGCGTTGTAAACGAGCCAGAGCGGAAAGAGCAGCACCGACGCGGCGGCGACGAGCGCCACCTGCCCCGCCAGCGGGGAGCGAGTCCCCTTCCAGCGGGCCCCCGCGATCACGGCGAGCACCAGCGCCAGCGCGGAGAGCAGCGCCAGCGCCGTCCCGGCCTGTTCAGCGGTCACCAGCTCACGCGGCTCGCCCATTCTGCTCCTCGCATTGCGGCGGCCGCGCGCTTGGCCGCAGGGGATCCTAGATCCCGGGCGCTACTGGCTGCCTCGCAGCTCCGCGGTGGCGCGGGCCCCGCGGGCGAGCGCGATCTTGCCGGTCCGCACCAGCTCCTTGATGCCGTAGCCGGAGACCAGGCTCTGGAAGGCGTCGACCTTGTCTCCCGGTCCGGTCAGCTCGATGGTGAGGGTCCGCTCGCTCACGTCGACGATCTTGCCGCGGAAGATGTCCGCGATCTGCATGATCTCCGCGCGGCGGTCCGGCGGCGCCTGGATCTTGATCAGCGCCAGCTCCCGCTCCACGGCGGCGGTGTTGGTGTAGTCGTAGACCTTGATCACCTCGACCAGCTTGTTCAACTGCTTCTCGATCTGCTCCAGGGTGCGCTCGTCGCCGCCGACGACGATCGTCATCCGGGAGACGGTGGGGTCATCCGTGATGCTGACTGCGAGCGATTCGATATTGAAGCCCCGGCGCGCGAAAAGTCCCGCTACGCGCGCCAGCACTCCGGGCGTGTTCTCTACCAGTGCGGTAATGGTGTGCTGCACTCTGTTTCCTGAAATCGCCCCCGGTGGTCTCCACCGGGGGCGGGTCGAGCCGTCTGCGGGTGGACCGAATGAACGGTGCGCCGTGCCGTCTGGCGAAGCCAGAGTGGGAGAGTGGGCGAGCCGGAGAGCGTGAGAAGTTCTTACGGGAGCTGCTCTCCCATTCCCCCACTCTCCCTTGCGCCCACTCCCACCCGGACGACGTGCGCACTCTACGGAAAGTTACTCCTCGGACTTGGGTCCAAGCACGAGGTCGTTGTAGGTCTGGCCGGAAGGGATCATCGGGTAGACGTTCTCCTGCGGAGCCACGCGCACGTCGATCACCACCGGCACGTTCCGGATCTGGTCGCTCTGGTCCAGCACGTCCCGGATGTCTTCCGGACGGGTGGCGCGCAGGCCGACGCAGCCGTAGGCTTCCGCCAGCCGCACGAAGTCCGGGTAGTCGCCCAGGTCGACGGCGCTGTACCGGTTGTTCCAGAAGAGCTGCTGCCACTGGCGGACCATCCCGAGGCTGCGGTTGTTGATGATCGCCACCTTGACGCAGACCCCCTCCGCGGCGGCGGTCATCAGCTCCTTCAGGGTCATCTGGAAGCTGCCGTCCCCGGTGATGAGCCACACGTCCTTATCGGGGCGTCCGAGCTTGGCGCCGATCGCGGCCGGCAGGCCGAAGCCCATCGTGCCGAGGCCGCCGGAAGTCACGAACTGCCGCTCGAAGTCGGTTTTGTAGTACTGCGCGGCCCACATCTGGTGCTGGCCCACGTCGGTCGCCACGATCGCCTCGCCGCGGGTGTGGCGGTAGATCTCCTCGATCACCCACTGCGGAGAGAGCACGCCGTCGCTCGTGTCGTACCGCAGCGGGTACTGCGCGCGCCGGGCGATCAGCTCTTCGGCCCAGGCGTCGCGCGACCGCGGCTTCACGTGCTTCAGCAGCTCCTGCAGCACCATCTTGGCGTCTCCCACGATCGGGATGTGCGCCACGACGTTCTTGCTGATCTCCGCCGGGTCGATGTCGATGTGGATCACCTTCGCGTTCGGGGCGAACGCGGAGAGCTTTCCGGTCACGCGGTCATCGAACCGGGCTCCGACAGCGATTAGCAGATCGCTGTGGTGCACGGCGTAGTTGGAGTACTCCGTCCCGTGCATGCCGAGCATGTGGAGCGAGAGCTCGTGGGTCTCCGGGAAGGCGCCCTTGCCGAGCAGCGTGGTGGTGACCGGGATGTTCGCCCGCTCCGCCAGCTCTACCAGCTCCTTCTGCGCGCCGGAGTAGACGGCGCCGCCGCCCACGTACAGGACCGGCTGCTTCGCCTCTTCGATGGCGCGCGCCGCCTTCACGATCTGGAGCGGGTGGCCCTTGTAGGTCGGCTTGTAGCTGCGCAGCTCGATGTGGTTGATCGGCTTGTAGTCGATCTCCGCGCTCTGCAGGTCGCTCGGGATGTCGACCAGCACGGGCCCGGGGCGCCCGGTGGAGGCGATGTAGAACGCCTCCGCGATCGCTTCCGGGATCTCCTCGGCGCGCTTCAGGAGCCGGTTGTGCTTGGTGATCGGCATGGTGATGCCGGTGATGTCCGCTTCCTGGAAGGCGTCGGTGCCGATGGCGGCGGTGTTCACCTGGCCGGTGATGCAGACGATCGGCACGTTGTCCATGTAGGCGTCGGCGATCGGGGTGACCAGGTTGGTAGCGCCGGGACCGGAGGTGGCGATACAGACGCCGACCTTACCAGTGACCTTCGCGTACCCCTCCGCCATGTGGCCCGCGTCCTGCTCGTGGCGGACGAGGATGTGGCGGATGTCCTCTTCCTCGTAGATCGCGTCGTAAAGCGGGATCACCCGGCCGCCGGGATACCCGAACATCACCTGCACGCCGTGGAGCTTCAACTGCTCCAGAATGGCCTTGCTGCCCTTCATCTTCATCGTGCGCCGTCCTCTCCCGTACACCCTACGGAGAACGCCTCGTTTTGCTGCGGAGCGTGCCACGCTGCACGCGCGGGCCGGGATCGCTCTTCCCAACCCCAAAAACACAAAAGCCCCTCATCCTAGGGACGAGAGGCGCTGCCTTCGCGGTACCACCCTGGTTCCGGCCGGAGTCGCGGGCATGGGTCACGGAAAGTGACCCCGCCGCGGTGCTCGCGGTCGCTCAAGAGCGTGATAACGGTCGCTAACCGGGTCCCCCTACTGCGGCGTCGCAATGCGCGGCAGCCGGTTCAGGGTCCAGCTCGGAGGTGAGTTTCAACGGGGGTCGGTGCCGCCCTCCCAGCCCCGGGGCAGCTCTCTGGGACGCGACCGTTCCGTTTACTGGTCCTCGTCGTCGCCTTTCACCTTACTAGATTTCCTTAGTATGTATCAGAATGACGCCCGCCGGTCAACCGAATCGGGCGTCCGAGAACGACCGGACGAGTCCGAATTTCGCTGCGCTCAGGGTCGCACGGCGGCCGAGACCATCTCCACCACCCGCCGCAACCCATCGTCGCCGCCCATGCTCCCCTCGTGGAACGGGGTTCGCGGGATCGGCTTCCAGTTGTCGCGCGAGGTGTCCGGCGGCGGCGGCTGCGGGATGCGGGTCAGGGCCGGGTCGTACTGGCCGTTGTTGCCGCCCAGCTTGTAGATCACCAGGTCGAGCGACGGCACGACGAACAGCCCGAACCCACCCGCGCCGGACTTGTAGAAAGCGTCGCGCGGAGCCCCGGCCACGTGCCCGTCCGCGTTGTGCTCGAACTGAAGGCTGAACGGCGTGTGCCGGTTGTACGCGGATGGCTGGTGGCATTTCTCGATGTACTCCGCGGGCACCAGCTGCTTCTCTTTCCACCGCCCTTCCCGGAGCAGACAGTACCCGAACCGGAGCGCGTCGGTGGCGCGGACCGCGATACTCCCGGCACCGTTCGCGTGCGGCATCTTGTAGTCGCCGCGGTAGAGACAGTAGCCCCACGGCCCCCACCCCATCGGCTTTGCCAGGCGCTGGTCGATGTAGTCCTGCAGCTCCATTCCGGTAACGCGGCGCAGCACCATCGAAGCCACGTGCGGCGAAGGAGAAGAGTAGGAGTAGCCGCCGCCCGGCTCGACCCAGAGCGGCGTCCGCAGCGAGGACTGATCGAGGTCTCGGATGTTTTGGCCGGGAACCGGCTGCAGCGGGACCACGCGCCCCTCGATCACGCCCGGGCTGGAGCCCTCCCCGTGATACCCGGCGCTCATGCAGAGGAGCTGTCCCAGGGTAATCTCGGCCTTGCGCGGATCGTCGAGCGGAAACGCCTCCGGCAAGTACTCCTTCGTGAAGACCTTCTGATCCAGACCGTCCGGAATCTTGTCCCGATGCTCGGCCAGCATGATCCCGCAGGCAATGCTGGTGTAGGCCTTTCCGGTAGAGGCCATGTCCGGATTCGCGTCCCGCTGCGCCCGCCCGAAGTACTTCTCGTAGACCAGGTAACCGCGGCGCACCACCAGCAGCCCGCCGTTCTGGCTGCAGCGCTGCGTGAGCTCGAACGCCTGGTCCAACCGGGAGAGCTCCATGCCGGCGCGCTTTCGGATCGCCGCGGCGTCGTGGAGCGTACGCCAGCCGCCCTGGCTGTCCGGCGGCGGGAAATAGCTGTCGGCTGCCGCCCGAGTGCGGGCAGGCACCGCACGCGCTGCGGCCGGAGCGGCGAAGCCGGCGGCGATCAGCGCGCGCCGGGAAAGTCTTACGGACACGGGCGGGGTCATGGGGTGAGATCCGGACAAAGGCGCGCCTCCGCTCGCCAGGGGCAGCGCCGGAGTCGGCGCGGCTCGGCGGCGCGGCGCATATCTATCCGCCGGCAGCCGGCAAGATTCCTCGGGCCGAGAGCCTTCGCGGACCCGTCACTCCCAGCGCACCTCGGTGACGCCCGGAAGCTGGCCCAGGTAGCGGGTGCAGGCGTCCTGCTCGGCGGAGTTGCGCAGCCGCAGCTCCAGGCTCACCCGGCTCTCTCCGGTGTCCCGGCCGACCTCCAGCCAGCGGACGGCGCGGATCTCTACCCGGTGCGCCTCCAGCTCGCCGAGCACCCGGGCCAGCCCGTCGGTGCCTTGGCGCAGTCCCACCACGAGGGTCCAGTTGGTGCGAAGGTAAAGGTTCTCCAGGTCTCGCACCCAGCGGTTCAGAGCGTAGACGAGCAGCGCCGCGAAGACCGCTAGGATCATCATCGAGCCGCCGAGCGCCACCCCCATCCCGATGGCGGCGACCACCCAGAGGCCGGCGGCGGTGGTCAACCCGCGCACGCCGGTATCGGAGCGGAAAATCGTTCCCGCGCCCAGGAAGCCGATTCCGGAGACGATCTGCGCCGCGATCCGCCCCGGGTCCGCAGGTCCGTCCGCGCCCGCGGTCAGCAGCGACGCGTAGGTGAAGAGGGTGCTGCCCATGCAGACCAGAATATGGGTGCGCAGGCCCGCGGGGCGGTCCTGGCGCTCCCGCTCCAGTCCCACCAGGGCTCCCGCCAGGATCGAGAGCAGCAGCCTTAAGCCCATGTCGAGGAGAAACATTGGTACCGAGTCTTAACACGAGGGGCCGGCTGCGGCTGCATCGTGATTCCGTCCCCGCGGGGCCGGACCTGCACACGCGGAAAACGGCGTGATACAACCGTTGCGCCACCGCGTTTCCGACCGGTGCGCCGAGCCCGCATCTCTGGAAGGAAGGCGTCCTCTGCGGCGCGAAGTCTACACCTCTCGTCTCAACCTGTCCTCTGTCTGGCGTGAGAGCAGTTCACCATGAGCGACGACATCACCCGCCTCCTTCACGGCTGGCCGCACGACGGGGACGGAGAGCTCCAGGTGCGCCGCCTTCGCGGTGAAGACGGCGCCCTCAAGCTGCAGGTCCGCCTCGACCTCGGTGTGATGCAGATGGAGACGACCGGCCGCCCGGACGGGCGCCGGCCGTACGGATTCGATACCCTGCTGGAGTACTTCAGCCACCGGGCGGAAGAGTACCGCAGCGAGCACGGCTGGTACGAGGGCTTCGAGCTCACGCCGGAGGAGTGCGCCGATATCCAGCGCGAGGCGATGCAGTTCTACCACCGGCGCACCGCCTGCCTGGCGCTGCAGGACTACGAGCCGGTTATCGAGGATGCGGACCACAACCTCGCCATCCTGGACCTGCTCAAGGCGTTCGCCCGGGACCGGGACGACTGGCTCGCGTCGGAGCAGTTCCGCGCCTTCATCCAGTGCCACCGCGTCCAGGCGCAGGCACTCCTTCACCTGGCCCGCGGAGAGGTGAAGGAAGCGGTGCTGGAGGTCGACCGCGGCCTCCGCATGGTGCGGGAGATCCTGGCGGAGCAGGAGCGCCTGGACGAGCTGGAAGACTGCCCGGAGTACCTGCACCTGCTGGAGCTCCGGCGCAAGCTGGAAGCCCGCTACCACGTGGGGCACCGCCGGCGTCTCCAGATCCTGCTCGATGAAGCCCTCCGCCGAGAGGACCCGGACCAGGCCGCCTCCCTGCGCGCGCAGCTCCGGGACCTCGGGGAGGAGTGAGGGAGTATTCCGTGCCGAGTATTGCGTAGCGGCGAGCTCGCAGCGCTTTACGAAGACCTCGTGCCGGGCGGAGCGCCGTCAGGACGCCGAAACGAGGACTGCCGGCGGTGAATACCGCCGGCAGTCCCTACACCCTATCCCCTGGCCCCTGAACCCTGGCCCGAAGGGCCTACCGGGCGGCCGAGAACCGCTGGTTGACCTGGCCGCAGACCTCCTCGAAGTAGCTGAGGCGCTCCGCGTCCCCGTCTCCGAGGACTTCCACCACGACCTGGTGATCGACCATTCCGACCATCTCGGAGATCATCCGGACCAGGCCGGTATCGCAGCGGCGGATCACCTCGTCGGCGGTCTCCATCGCGCTGGTCCACTTGGTCGGCCGGTCCCAGAGCGGCACGTCGTCCTCCGCCTCGCCGAACTCGAAGCAGTAGGTCCAGAACAGGTGGTAGACGACGTTGTTGACGCTCTCCCACGGCACCGCGGGGTGGTTCTCCTCGAACCACTCGTGGAGCCGGTCCTTCGCTTCTTTGAGCGAGGGCTCCTCCCCCGCCTCTCGCGCCTGCTCGAAGATGCGGCAGAGGCCGCGGATCACCGCGTAGCGCTCCTCCATCGGCACATGGCGGATGCGGCGACTCCGCAGCGCCCCCATGTACCGCTGGGCCGGGGTCTGCACCCAGCCGGTCGTTACAGTGCCGGGCGACGGCTCCGGCAGCCCCGCGATGCAGAGCTCGGCCGGGCTCTCCCGCTCCGCTACCAGCATCTCCCCCTTCACTTCGGCACGGGCCACCCGGAACCGGTCCCGCATGCCGAGCAGGAAGTCGAGGAACGAGTTGTAGCCGTACGCGCTCTCTTCGAAGCCGGGCAGCTCCTCCATCAGCTTGCCGCGGAGCTGGAGGCCGCGCACCGGCGTGCGCTGGGGCAGCTCCACGTCGCCGTCCGGCGAGCCGAGCAGGCGCAAGGAGCGCCGGATCGCGGCGACCACCTGATCCCGCGGAAGCGGCTCCGAGGGCTCGCTCGGCTGGGACGACTGCGAGAACTCCAGCATCCGCTGGAGGTTCGCCTCCGCCACCGTGCCTCGCTCCGCCAGGAAGAACTCTCCGTTGCCCGGGCGCCCGCAGAGCAGGGCGTCGCTATTGGCTTCCAGGAACTCCACGAACGAGGAGTACCCCTCGAACTGCTCCTCCCAGGCGGGATCCAGCCGGCGCATCGCCGCCTTCACCGCCATCGCCTTCAGCGGGGTTCCGGGCGGCGGCATACCGGGCAGCCCCTGCCGGTCCGACATCCGCCGCACGGTGCTGAGTAGCAGCGAGCGGCCGTCCCGACGCGCGTGTCCGTTGTTCTCGTGCTCGTCCTCGATCCAGTCCGCGATGTCCTCGTAGAAGACGTAGTGGTCGCAGCTCTTCACCAGGTACTGGCTGCTGCTGCTTTTCAACCCGACGCCCCAGACCGTCTTTCCATTCTCGCGCAGCCGGTTTACGAGCGAGAGGAAGTCGCTGTCTCCGGAGACGAGCACGAAATCGGTGATCTCCGGGAAGCGGTAGGTCGCTTCGATCGCGTCGATCGCAATCCGGATATCGGCCCCGTTCTTCCAACCTTCGCGGTCCCGCGCCGCCGCAAACACCTGCACCGGCTCGATGCCGTGCTGCAGCAGGTCGCTCCGGTAGTCTTTGAAATAACCCCAGTCCGCGTAGGCCCGCTTGACCAGGATTCGCCCCTTCTCTTCTAATTCCCCCAGGATCGCCCGGAGGTCTACCCGCTCTTCCAAATGGCGCTGACGCACGCCACGTGCAATGTTCTCGAAGTCAATGAACAACGCCAGACGACATTCCATCTATCGGCTTCTTTCAAGCATGCTTTACGCGACCAGATGACGAGTGTGGGGACTCGCTCGCCCCACCAACGGCTTATTATTGCAGACGAGTGACACCCGCGCGTGCTCTACGGCGAATGACTCACGAAGGCTACGCCCGTAAGCCCCCCCGTACGTTCCCGAGGAGCGCCTTCTTCTTTTATTCCTCCCAAACGGGGTGGGAGCGCCGGTTGCTCCGCGGCGCGGAGGGAGTTGCCTGCTTACTTTCCAACGTCTCGGCGGAGGCGCAAGCGTAATGTCGGTGCTCGATCAGTACTTCCAGCTCAAAGCGCGAGGAAGCTCGGTCTCGCGAGAGGCTCGCGGGGCGGTGGCCACGTTTATGACGATGGCCTACATCCTCTTCCTGAACCCGCAGATCCTCGCCGCGGCCGGAGTGCCGCAGCAGTCCGCGGTCGCCTGCACCGCAGCCGCGGCCGGCCTTTGCTGCATCCTGATGGGACTCATGTCGAACCTGCCGATCGCGGTGGCGAGCGGCATGGGGTTGAACGCCATCGTCGCATTCCAGATCAGCGCCGCCGCCGGCTCCTGGCAGACCGCGATGGGAATCGTGGTCCTGGACGGCCTTCTGATCCTGCTGCTGGTGTTGATAGGGCTCCGGGAGGCGGTGATGGAGGCGATCCCGGTCGACCTCCGCCGGGCCATTGGCGCCGGGATCGGGCTCTTCGTCGCCTTCATCGGCCTGGTGAACGCGCAGATCGTGATCGTGCCGCCGGGCACCGTCGCCGTCCTCGGCAAGGATCCCACGCAAGTCCTGCCGCCCGTGACCTTCGGCAGCCTGGCCCACCTGCCGACCGCGGTCGCCGTGATCGGGCTGGTCTTTACCGCGTTCCTGGCGGCCAGGCGGGTCACCGGCGCGCTCGTGCTCGGCATCCTCGGAACGACCGCCCTGGCGCTGGCGCTGGGCGTGAGCCGTCTTCCCAGCAGCTTCTCCGCCCCCAGTTTCGAAGCGGCGCTCCAGGCCGACGTGCTCGGCGCGCTCTCCCTCAAGTACGTCCCGCTGCTCCTCTCGCTGATGATGGTCGACTTCTTCGACACCCTCGGCACCGCTACCGCCATCGCGGAGCAGGCCGACCTGAAGGACGAGCGGGGGAAGATCCCCGGCCTGCGAGGGCTGCTGGTGGTCGACTCGCTCAGCGCTTCGATCGGCGGGCTGTTCGGCGCCAGTTCGGTCACGTCGTACATCGAGTCGGCGGCCGGGGTGGCGGAGGGGGCGCGGACCGGCCTGCACACCGTTTTCGTCGGGATCCTCTTCCTCCTGGCGATCTTCGCCGCGCCGATCGCCGGGATCGTGCCCGCCGCCGCCACCGCTCCCGCGCTGATCCTGGTCGGCTTCCTGATGGTCGCACAGATGGTGAAGATCGACTTCGAAGAGCT
The DNA here is from genome assembly GCA_046292385.1 of Armatimonadota bacterium. GTDB lineage: Bacteria > Armatimonadota > SYMT01 > SYMT01 > SYMT01 > JBKBRF01. Next base: position 110,715 of record JBKBRF010000005.1, read on the forward strand.
GGAGACCGCCATCCCCGCCTTCGTGACGCTGATCGCGGTGCCGCTCACCTACTCGATCTCGCACGGGATCGGTTACGGCTTCATCACCTACACCGCGATGAAGCTGCTCGGCGGCAAGTTCCGGGAGGTCCACCCGCTGATGTACGTCACCTCCGCCGCCTTCGCCGCGTACTTCATCTGGGGCGCGGCTTGAAGAGCGATCCGAACTGGACGCGAAGGCGCGAAGGGAGGGAAGGACGCGAAAGGAAGCCGGAAGCATCTCATAGCCGCCGGGCGGTTGAAACCGCGGCAACCACGGCACGAAGTTTTATCCCCCGGATGGGGGACCCCCTGCGGGGACTCAGCTGAGCCGGGTTTGGAGCGTCCGGAGGACGCGTGGCCGTTTACCCCGGAGACTTTCGGGGCAGGCCTGCTAGCGAGGTATTCCAATGCCTCGCGGCCCCCCGGATGCTCCGCCTGGTTACCCAGCAGGCCCAGCCTGGCCCTTCAGGTTCTCTTCGCGTTCTTCGCGTGAACTTCGCGCCTTCGCGTTCGTTCGAAAGACACCCGGCGTCACGCGCGGCGGAGGGTGGCAACGGCGTGGGCGGACATGCCTTCTTCGCGGCCGACGAAGCCAAGGCGCTCGTTGGTGGTTGCCTTGATGCTGACGCGGTCCGGCTCGATCCGCAGCGCCTCCGCGATGTGGGCGCGCATCGTGGCGACGTGCGGACCGATCTTGGGGCGCTCGGCCAGGAGCATCGCGTCGACGTTCACCACGTCCCAGCCCTGCTCCCGCACCCGCTCCCCCACCACCCGCAGCAGCACCAGGCTGCTGGCGCCGCGGTACTGCTCGTCGGTGTTGGGAAAGTGGAGCCCGATGTCGCCGAGAGCGGCGGCGCCGAGGAGGGCGTCGGAGATGGCGTGCAGCAGCACGTCGGCATCGGAGTGGCCTTCCAGCCCCAGCCCTTCCGGGTGCTGCAGCTCCACTCCCCCCAGTACCAGCGGCCGACCCGGCTCCAGCCGGTGCACGTCGTACCCGAACCCGGTCCGCGTCTCCCCACCCAGCAGCGCTTCCGCCATCCGCAAGTCCTCGGCTACCGTAATCTTCAGGTTCCGCCGCTCGCCCGGGACCAGCGTTACCGGATGTCCCAACTGCTCCACGTAGCTCGCGTCGTCGGTCCCGGTAAAGTCGCTCTCGCGCGCGCTCCGATAGGCCGTCACCAGCAGGTCGTACCGGAAGACCTGCGGCGTCTGGACCCCGTAGAGCGCGCGGCGGTCGACCGTCTCCCGCGTCGTCTCACCGTCATCGGAGCGCTTCACGGTGTCCGCCACCGGAGTGGCCGGCAGGGCGGCCCCGGACTCCCGCGCGGCGGCGACGCAGGCGTCGATCAGCCGGGGCGTGGCGAGCGGGCGGGCGCCGTCGTGCACCGCCACCAGCTCCGTGCCTGCGGGAACGTGGGCCAGGGCGTTCTGGATGCTGTCGTACCGCTCCGCGCCGCCCTGGCAGACAGTGTGCGTCTTCGGGAATCCCGCCGCGATCTCCCGCACCCGCTCCAGGTCTTCCTCCGCGGTGACGACGATGATCGCGTCGATCCCGGCTGCGGTCTGGAGTGCCTGAAGGGTCCACGCGAGGACCGGGCGGCCGGCGAGGGCGGCGAAGACCTTGTTCTCCGGCGCTCCGAAGCGCCGGCCGCGTCCCGCCGCGGCTACGATAGCTGTCACCATTTCTTGAAGGCAAAAGTCAGAAGGCTAAAGGCAAAAGAAGAACGCTGGCACGAGCAGGGGCTCGGAGCATTTGCCTTCTGCCCCCGATCGGGGGGTGGACCTTAAGCCTTCTACCTTAGCTAGTGGCTTCTGCCACCCCGGCGGGGGCGTTCGGGGCGGTAGTAGCTGCGGAGGTTGCGGTCCATCAGCTCCTGCTCCTCCTCCGCCACTTCCTTCAGGTTCCCGAAGATCATCTTTCCGGCCACGGTCTGCAGCACGCTGGTGACCACCGCCACGACGGTCTCGCCGACGCGGGAGCGGGCGTGCTCGACCACTACCATCGTGCCGTCGTCCAGGTAAGCGATGCCCTGGCCGGGCTCCTTGCCCTCTTTGATGACGTGGACGGTCAGCTCTTCCCCGGGTAGGACCACCGGCTTGAGAGAGTTGGCGAGCTGGTTCACGTTCAGGACGGAGACTCCCTGCAGCTCGGCCACCTTGTTCAGGTTGAAGTCGTTCGTCACGATGGAGCCGTTCATCTCCTTCGCCAGCCGCACCAGCTTGCTATCCACCGGCTCGTGCTCGCCGCCCTTGACCAGGTGGTCGTAGGTGCGGACGATCAGGCTGAACTCCTTCTGCATGTCGTTCAGGATATCGAGCCCCCGCCGGCCGCGGGCGCGCTTGAGGGAGTCGCTCGAGTCGGCGATCGTCTGGAGCTCGTCCAGCACGAAGCCGGGCACGTAGAGCGTGCCCTCGATGAAGCCGGTCCGGCAGATCTCTGAGATGCGGCCATCGATGATGATGTTCGTATCGAGGATCTTCACCTGTTCCAGTGCCGAGCGGTCTTCCGCCACGGCCCCGTACGGCGGCAGCAGCTTGCGGAGCTCATCCCGCATGCTCATGGCCCCCTGGGTGGCGAGGAAGACCATCGTAAACAGGAGCCCGATCCCCAGCGTGATCCGGAGCAGCGGCTCGGTGATCTGATTCAGCAGCGGCACCAGGAGGAAGGTCAGCAGCAGGCCGATGACGGCCCCGACGCAGAGGGCGATCTTGTCATTGGCCGGCATCTCGCGCAGGTTCTCGGCGAGATGGGTGATGTAGTAGCTGACCTTGGAGTAGGCGAAGATGCCGGCGAGGATGCCGATTACGGTGAAACCGATCCGGCTCAGGTTGCGCAGGTTCGGAATGTCCCCGATGTACGCGTCGATGGTCGGGATGCTGGTATACCAGATCCCGACGCGGTACCCCAGGTAAGCGCCAACTACAGAGAGGACGAGCAGCAGAACGGCGCGGACGATAGCCACAACGATTTTCTCCTGGCCGCATCACGTCCGGCGGTGGCGCGTGGCGGACCCGGAAGTTGATTGATAGGGCGGCATCTCAGCGCCCGGGCGAGGGGCTCCGGCTTGCTGTCCGGAGGCCGTCACGTCACAGTCTGAGAAGCCGCAGCTCGATCGGCGGGTTGTCTGAATAACCGACAAGCTGCCGGTAGAGCACACTCAGGACCGCCATACGGTCTTTGTTCCGGCAGAGCCTCCCGCTGTCCTCTTTTCGCGTCGAAGGGCGCCGAAACCCGCCCCGCTAGCGCGCAGCCCGGTGCCGCAGCACGCCCCGGCGCGGGGCCGAGACCGGCGCGGACTGACGTGCTGATTCTACCGCCATTTGCATCTCCGCGTGGTAAAGCCGCGGAAGCGCTCCGTATTCCAGGTAGAGCGACTGCTGCTCGATGAGGAAGTAGCGACGGCCGAGGCGCATCGCGGCCTCCGCCGTGGTGCCGGTGCCTCCGAACGGGTCGAGCACCAGGTCTCCGGGCCGGGTGCAGGCGGAGACGATCCGCTGTAGCAGCGGCAGCGGCTTCTCCGTGCTGTGCAGCTTCTTGCCGTCGCCGCCCTTCTTACGGGCGTCGCCGTTGCAGATCGGGAAGCGCCAGACGCTGCGCATCTGCTTGCCGCCGTTCGCCTGCTTCAGGTCGTGGTAGTTAAAGGTGTAGCCGCGCGCGTACCGCTCCCCCTTGGCCGCCCAGATCATCTCCTCGTGCGCGTTGCAGAAGCGCACGCCCCGGAAGTGCGGCGTGGGGTTCGTCTTCTCCCAGATCACGCTGTTCAGCATCCAGTAGCCGAGGTCTTGCATCAGCGTGCCGATCCGGAAGATGTTGTGGTAGCTGCCGATCACCCAGAGCGTGCCGGTGTCTTTCAGCACCCGCTGGCACTGGGTCAGCCACTCCCGGCAGAAGCGATCGTACTCCGCCCAGTCCGCAAACTGGTCCCACGCGTCGTCCACCGCGTCTACCACCGTGTTGTTGGGCCGGCGCAGCTCGTTCTGGAGCTGCAGGAAATAGGGCGGGTCCGCGAAGATGAGGTCCACGCTCCGGTCCGGCAGGTCGCTCAACACCCGGCAGCAGTCGCCCTGCACCACCCAGCTGCGGCTCAGGTCGTACACCTGCTCCGGCACGTGGCGGATGAACCGGGGGGTGAGTTGCGAGAGAGCGGATCGATCCATGTGGGGGAACCTCCGGGGCCGACTTTTGTATTCCTGTGCGGGAATCTAGATAAACTCGCGGATTCCAACGACTATGTCGGCTGCGCCCTCGCGGCGGCACAGGGCTGCTCGCTTGCTGGCCCCGGATGCGGGGCGGAGAGGCAGACATTCGGCGGGGCTGCCGCCCCTCCACAGGCCCCCTTGTGATACCGTTTACGGATTGATCCAACCAACTTTAAGCAAGCGAGCTGTGAAGGAGTGGCCTCTCGATGGAGAGCGAGTCTTTTGAGTTTCTTCGGGCCCTGGTAGAGACCGGCGGGCCCTCCGGCTACGAGCAGCCGGTGCAGGCGGTCTACCGGCGGCAGGCAGAAGCTTATGGGGCGAGCGTGGAGATCGACGTGCTGGGGAACGCGATCGCCACGATCAACGCCGGCGGCGCTCCCCGCGTGATGCTCGCCGGACACGCGGACGAAATCGGGTTCCTGGTCCGTCACATCGACGACGACGGCTACATCTACTTCGGGCCGGTCGGCGGCTGGGATGCCGAGATCGTGGTGGGCCAGCGGGTGACGGTCCACACGGAGAACGGCCCGGTCTGCGGCGTGATCGGCAAGCGGGCGATCCACCTGATGGACGAGGAAGACCGCCGGAAGAAGAGCGAGCTCTACAAGCTCTGGATCGATCTCGGCGTCACCTGCAGGGCCGACGCGGAGGCGCTGGTCACCATCGGCGATCCGGTGACGATGCGCCAGCCGCTGGAGCGCCTCCACGGAGACATGGTCGCGGCCAAGAGCTTCGACAACCGGATGGCGGTCTGGGTGTGCGCGGAGACGCTGCGCCTGCTGCGCGGTGCGGAGCTGAAGGCGGCGGTCTACAGCGTCTCCACCGTCCAGGAGGAGATCGGCCTCCGCGGCGCGCGGACTTCTTCGTTCGGCATCAATCCGCAGGTCGGCATTGCGCTCGACGTCTGCCACTCCACCGACTATCCCGAGGCCGACAAGCGGAAAGTGGGCGACATTCGCCTCGGCCGCGGCCCGGTGATCTCGCGCGGCGCGAACATCAACCCGCGCGTCTTCGAGCTGCTGGTCCGCACCGCCCGCGAAGACGGCATCCCCTACCAGGTCGAGGCCGCCCCCGCCGGCACCGGCACGGATGCCAACGCCATGCAGCTGAACCAGGCCGGCATGGCGACCGGCCTCGTCTCGGTCCCGCTCCGGTACATGCACACCCCGTGCGAGATGCTCTCGCTCGCCGACCTGGAAAACGCCGCCCGCCTCTGCGCCGGCTTCATCCGCCGCATCAGCGGCGACGAGAGCTGGATCCCGTAGCGCTGCGCGGCTTGACGGAGAGATAGAGGGACCTTCCGGGACGGAGAGACAGAGCGACGGAGAGACGGGGTGAATCCGAACCCCTGAATGCGCAAAGCGGACTCTGCCCGTCGCAGACAGCTCTCCCCGTCCCTCTGTCTCTCCGTCTCTCCGTCTCTCTGTCCCCGAAGGTCTCTCCGTCTTCGTCGTCCGTAGCGCCTCGGCTTCGGAAAAGAGGGAGAGGCTGCTGCGGATCGCCGGGGCAGGGTCCGACATGGAGAGTGTGATCGACGGCATACCCTTCAAGATGGGCGAGACCCCGATGGTCGAGCTGGTGGACGTCACGCTCCGCCACCGGGAGAAGAACCTCGCGCTGCAGAACGTGTGCTGCCGGGTGTCCCGCGGCGAGCTCGTCTTTGTCGTCGGCCACACCGGCAGCGGGAAGTCTTCCCTCCTCCGCCTGCTCAACCGCGAGCTGCGGCCCACCTCCGGGCAGGTCTGGGTCGACGGGCAGGACGTCACCCGGCTCCGCCCGCGCGACATCCCCGCGCTGCGGCGCAAGATCGGCGTCGTCTTCCAGGATTTCCGGCTGCTGCCGGACCGCACCATCGAGGAGAACGTCGCCTTCGCGCTGCGGGTGATCGGCGTGCACGGAAAGGCGCTCCGCGGCCGCACTTTCGACGCGCTCCAGTGCGTGGGGCTGATGTCGAAAGGCAAGATGTATCCGCACCAGGTCTCCGGCGGGGAGCAGCAGCGGGCCGCGCTGGCCCGCGCCATCGTCAACTCCCCGCAGCTCCTCATCGCCGACGAGCCGACCGGAAACCTCGACCCTGAGACCTCGCACGGGATCATGCAGCTCCTGGAGCAGATCAACGCCACCGGCACCACCGTGCTGGTAGCGACCCACGACCAGCAGATCGTCGACTCGATGCAGAAGCGCGTCCTCGCCCTGCACGAAGGGCGTCTCGTCCGCGACTCGACCGGAGGCTACACCCCCACCCCACCCCCGCTCATCCTTCGTTAGCGGGTTCGGCTGGGGACCCGTTTCACCGCAGAGAGCGCAGAGGACGCAGAGATGAGGGACCGGCTCAATCAACTCAGCGAGTCGATCATCGGAGCGGCGATCCGAGTCCATCAGGAGCTCGGCCCCGGTCTGTTGGAGAGCACCTACGAGGCCTGCCTCGCCTTCGAGCTCCGCGAGCTGGGGTTGGAGGTGGAAACGCAGAAGGCACTCCCGGTTGTCTACCGGGGCGTACGGCTGGACTGCGGGTACCGGCTCGATCTGCTGGTGGAAGAGCGGGTGGTGGTGGAGATAAAGGCGGTCGATGCGCTGGCCGCGATCCACGAGGCTCAGGTCCTATCCTATCTGCGCCACTCGGGATGTTGTCTCGGATTGTTGATCAACTTCAACGTAGAGCGGCTACACACCGGTGTTCGCCGGCTGGTCCATCAGTTCCCCTCATAATCCTCTCTGCGCCCTTTGCGGCCTCTGCGGTTAGACACCCAAACCCATGTTCAGCAGTCTCTGGTTTCTCATCGGTGAGTGTGCTCGGAACCTCCGCCGGCAGGGGTTGATGACGCTCGCTTCGATCAGCACCACCGCCATCGCGCTGACGATCATGGGGGTGGCGGGGCTGGTCGGCTGGCAGGTGTTCGCGGTGCTGGACGGCGCGCCGCGGCGGATGGAGATCCACGCCTTCTTCCGGACCGGTCTGCCGCGCACGGAGGCGCTGGAAGTGGTGCGGCAGGTGGAGCAGCTCCCCGGGGTGATCCGGGTGCACCTGGTGACGCGGGAGCAGGCCTGGACCGAGTTCCGCAAGAGTCACCTCCACCGGGACGTGCTGGAAGGCTTCAAGGAGAACCCCCTGCCGGACAAGCTCCACGTGGTGGCCCAGAGCCCGGAGCTGACGCTGCAGGTGGCGGACCGCATCCGCCAGATGCCGGGGATCGACGCGGTAAACGAGGGTAAGCAGGTGCTGAGCCAGCTCCTGCGGCTGATGTATATCGCGCGCACCGTGGGGCTGATCCTGGGCGGCGTGATGCTGATCGGGACGGCGGTCCTGGTGAGCAACGCGATCCGGATGACGCTCTACGCCCGGCGGCGGGACATCCGGGTGATGCAGCTCGTCGGCGCGACCAACGGCTTCATCCGCCTGCCGTTCCTGATGGAGGGGCTGGTGGAGGGCACGCTGGGCGGCGCCCTGGCCTGCGGCGCGCTGCTGGCGGCATTCCAGTACTACAGCTCCACCCTGCTGCCGCGGGTCCCGCTGCTCAACCAGTTCGACATGGCCCTGGAGCTGCCGCTCCTCTGCGGGGCGCTCCTGGCGGCCGGCGGCTGCATCGGCCTGCTGGGCAGCCTCGTCTCTCTTCGTCGCTTCCTGCAGCCCGCCTGACCCGGCCGGTCTGTTCGTTCGCACCGGCCGCCGCTCCGCCCGTCCCGTCGGGTAAAGCGCGGCCGGTTCCGGAGTCCTTCTGCGATGCCGTCTTCCCCACGCCCCCCTGCCAGCGCGAACCCGGCCCTGAAGTGGGTGGCCGCCGGCGCCGTGCTCCTCACCCTCGGCACGGTCCTCACCTCGGAGGCGGCGAAGCCGAGTAAGAAGGCGCGGATCCAGGCGCTCCGGCAGCGGCTTAAGTCGCTCTCGCAAAAGAAGGCGGACCAGCGCCAGGAGCTGCGGGAGACGAAGCGCACCCAGGGACGCTTGGCGGACCAGATCCAGGCCAGCTACGAAGATCTGGAGCGCGCCACCGAGGCGCTGCAGGCGTCCGAGCGGCGCCTGGAAGCGGCGGAAGCCGAGGTAGCCGAGACGACCGAGCGACTCCGGGTGGCCGAGGAGCGCCTCCGGGAGCAGCAGCGTCTCTTTGGGAAGCGGATCGCCTACTACTATAAGGAAGGGTCCACTTCCTACCTCGACGTGCTGCTGCAGGCGCGAGACATCGGCGACTTCCTGGACCGGCAGTACTACATGGACCGGATCATGGACCAGGACGCCGCCCTGGTGTCCGGGCTCCGGCGCACCCAGGAAGAAGTGCGGCAGCAGCGGCTCCGGCTGCTCGAGCGCAAGGCGAAGCTGGCGCAGGCGCATGAGGAGAACGCGCAGCGGGTGCAGCTCGTGAGCGACCAGACGCTCAAGCTGGAGCGGTTCATGAAGTCGATCCAGAAAGAACGCGCCCTGCAGGAACAGCGGCTGATCGAGATGGAAGAGGATTCGCGGGGCGTGGAGCGCTCGCTCGCGGCGGAGCTGAGCCGCAGATCCGCAAATCCGGGGAAGTACCGGAACCTTCCGAAGTGGTCCGGTCGCCTATACATGCCGGCAAGGGGCCCGATCACCTCTCGATTCGGTTACCGCACGCACCCGGTACTCAGGTACCGCAGGCTGCACTCGGGGGTCGATATCGGGGCCGGGACCGGCTCTCCAGTCTACGCCGCGGCGGACGGCGAGGTCTTCTTCGCGTCTTGGCGTGGCGGATATGGCAAGTGTATAATCCTGCTACATGGCGGGGGAGTATCCACTCTGTATGGACATCTCTCCCGCATCGATGTTCGATCCGGGCAGGACGTGCGAAGAGGGCAGCGGATTGGCGCTGTGGGAAGCACCGGTCTTAGCACCGGCCCGCACCTCCATTTCGAGGTGCGCCGGAATGGGGTGCCGGTAAACCCGCTTTGATCTGTTCTGCGGAGATCAGAAGTATTATGCGACAAAGAGAACCAATCTGGTGGGTAGGCGCGACCGTCGCGGTACTGGCCGGTTTTTCCTTCTTCTCCGGCCTCGGTATCCGCGGCCTTTACGCTCAGGTCGCCTCCGGCCGGGAGGACGTCTCCAATCTCCCCAAGCTGGCGTCCACCGCGCCCCGGGTTCCCGATCCGGATCTCCGCCCGGCCGAGCTCTACTGGGACGTGCTCCATAAGCTGCAGCTCTATTACGTGGAGCCGCTTCCCCCCAAGTCGAAGCTCGCGTACGGCGCGATCGACACCATGCTCAACCAGCTCAAGGACCCCAACACGCGTCTCTTGAGCCCGGAAGAAATGTCTGCCCTGAAGGGCGTGGGCGAGGGCCGCTTCACCGGTCTCGGCGCCGTGCTGACGGTCCGCCGCTACAACAACCGCCCGGACGCCGCGATGCCGGTGGATGAAGAGGGCGGCAACGCGGACGAGGCGAGCCGCGGCGTCCGCACGATCACGGTGGTGAGCGTGCCGCCGGGCACTCCGGCCGATAAGGCCGGGCTGCAGCCGGGCGACCGCATCACGGAGATCGACGGCAAGTGGGTGGCGCCGATCCACCTCTCCTACCGCGTGCTGACCCAGCTCACCGATCCCGCGGGCCCGCAGGACGGCCAGCCGGATAGCCCGCACGAGGATCCCGAGCGGCCCGAGCCGGATCCGAAGCGCGAGCAGCTCCGCAAAGAAGCCGAAGAGGAAGCCAAGCGCTGGAAGACGGCGACCGACCTGGCCAGCGGAATGACGCTCCTCGCCAGCACCGCCGGCGAGCACGAGCTGACGGTCGAGCGCGGCACGCCGGCCAAGACCGTGAAGGTCCGCGTTAACCTCGCCGACACGCAGGTTCCGCTGGTCAGCGCCCGCAAGTTGAACGGCGCCAACGGCTACCTGCAGGTGCTGGCGTTCGACGCCGCCACGGTGAAGAAGGCGGGCGAAGAGCTGGCCGCGCTGAAGAAGCAGGGCGTGAAGCACCTGGTGCTCGACCTGCGGCAGAACGCCGGCGGCAGCCTGGAAGCCACGCGCGACCTCGCCGGAATGCTGATGGGCGACGGCAAGTTTGCCACCGTGAAGGAATATGTCACCCAGGCGGACGGCAGCCGCAAGCTGACGGACCGGCCGCTGGTGATCAAGGGCGTCACGCCGGTGCTCAAGCCGGCATCTCTTAGCGTGCTGGTGAACGGCGGCACGGCCGGCACGGCCGAGCTGCTCGCCGCCTCGCTGCGGGACGGGCTGAGCGCCAAGCTGGTCGGATCCGAGACGTTCGGCGCCGGCACCATTCAGGAAGTGCATCCCCTCCCCAACGGCGCGGGCGTCAGCATTACCCGCGCCAAGGTGTTGACGGCCCGGGGCATCGACTTCGATGCGAAGGGTCTCAAGGCTGACGTTGCTCCCCAGGGCGACCCGGTCGAAGCCGCGGTCAAGGCCCTGTCGGCCGGCGCCTAGCCCCGGCAGGAACCTCTAAAGCGGCATCCAAGGCTTCCGAAGGACACGCAATGAAACGCAAGGCAATTCTTACCGCCTTTATGGCGACCGTGATCGCGGGGTCGTTCCTGGCCGGCATCTTCGAACCGGAGCTGCGCGCCCAGAGCGGCCTGCCCGCGAGCATCTTCAGCCTGAAGCCGGGCAGCGAGCAGAAGGAGCTCGACCCGGTTAATACCTATAGCAAGGTCCTCCAGCTCGTGAACGAGCGCTTCTACGGCGAGACGCCCGGCGCGAAGGAGATGACCTACTACGCCATCCGCGGGATGCTGAACTCGCTGGATGACCCGTACACGCGCTTCCTCGACCCGGAAGAGTACCGGGAGCTCCGGGAAGACAACCTGGGCGAGTTCGAAGGGATCGGCGCGACGCTGGGCGGCACGCCGACGAAGGAAGGCTACGTCCGCGTGGTGCGCCCCATCCCCGGCGGCCCGGCGGACAAGGCCGGCCTGAAGAAGGGCGACCTGATCACGAAGGTCGACGGCAAGTCCGTCCAGGGCATGAGCGTCAACCAGGCGGTCAAGATCATCCGCGGCAAGTCGCGCTCCATCGTGCGCCTCACCGTGAAGCGCTCCGGCGTGGACAAGCCGCTCGACATCTCGATCGAGCGCGCCCCGGTGGAATACCCGATCGTGGAGTACGTGATGAAGGAAGGGAACATCGGCTACGTCTCCCTCTCCCAGTTCAACGAGCTCTCCGATCAGAAGATGACCCAGGCGATCCAGGATCTGGAAGCGAAGGGCATGAAGGGCCTGATCCTCGACCTCCGCGGCAACCCCGGCGGGCTTCTGGATGCGGCGATCGACATCTCCAGCCGTTTCGTGGAGCCGGGCAAGGGCGTGGTCTACATCGTCGAGTCGGGCGAGCGCCCCGACCTGCGCCGGACCAACGCGCGGAAGCACCTGAGCCGCGACTGGCCGCTGGTGGTGCTGGTGAACCGCACCAGCGCTTCCGCCTCGGAGATCGTGGCGGGCGCCGTGAAGGACAATCAGGCCGGCACCGTGATGGGCACCACCACCTTCGGGAAGGGCCTGGTCCAGACCGTGATGCCGCTCGAGGGCAACAGCGCGGCGATGATCACCACGCACAAGTACCTCACGCCGTCCGGTAAGGACATCAACCGCGGACGCGACCAGCGGGGCGGCGTGCACCCCGACATCGAGGTCGACGTGACCGAGGAAGACTGGCTGAAGGGCAAGGATCCGCAGCTCACCCGGGCGCTGGAGTTCCTGCACCAGAAGGTCGGTTACAAGGCCCCGGCCAAGCCGCAGGCGGGAGCCGCCAGCGCGAAGCCGTAGCGGACTGCGGTAACGGCTTCGGCCGGCCCGTCCGATAATCAGAGAGGGACCGCCCACCGGTGGTCCCTCTCTTTTCGTCTGTCGCTGCCGCAGTATGCCCCCCAAGACGTCCCGTCCACGGAAGCCGACCGCCTCTCCCAGCCGCTCCGGCTCTCGTCCCGCCTCCCGTCCTCCCGGGAGCTCCGGGGGCGGCATCGGCGGCACCCTGGCCCTCGGCCTCGCCGTCGCCGTTCTCGGGAGCACCGCCGGCGTGCTCGCCCAGCGCTGGGTCTCCCCCAGCCCGGCGGTGAAGAAGGCGGGCGGCCCCGTAGAGCGCTCCCGCACTGCCTCTCGCGAGACGCGCCGGGCCGCGGCCGAGCGGCCGGCGGTGGGGCGCCGCACCGAACCCAATCCGAAGCCGGCGGAGAAGCCGGCCGAGCCGGAAGCCAAAACACCGGAGGCTCAGCAACCGGAGAGCCCGGCGGAAGCTCCCGCCCGTAAGGAAGAGGCTTCCCTCCTCCCCGCCGCGGCGCCGACCGAGTACCCCGCGATGGAGATCGAGCGCGGCGCGGGAGCGCGGCCGGAGGTGGCACTGACCTTCGACGCCGGGGCCGACTGGAAGCCGGCGAAGCAGATCCTGGATACCCTGGCGGCCGAAGGGGTGAAGACGACTTTCTTCCTCACGGGAGAGTGGGTGCGCCAGAACCCGAAGACTTCGCAGCGAATTGCCGACGAAGGTCATGAGATCGGAAACCACTCCTGGGACCATCCGGCGTTCACCAAGCTGACCGAGGAGCAGATCCGGGACCAGCTTGCCCGCACGGAGACGCAGATCCAGCAGGCAACCGGCCGCACTAGCCGGCCCTACTTCCGCCCGCCGCTCGGCGCGCGGGACCGGCGGGTGCTGCGGGAAGTGGGCAAGTCCGGCTACCTCTCGATCTATTGGACCCTCGACTCGCGCGACTCGGTCGACCGTGGTATCACCGCGGCACAGATCCGCGACCGGGTGCTGGGCAAGATCGGACCCGGCAGCATCGTGCTGCTCCACTGCGGCAGCCAGGCCTCCGCGGACGCCCTGCCGGAGATCCTGCGGGGACTAAGAGAGCGCGGCCTGAAGCCGGTGACGGTGGGGCGGCTGCTGGCCGATTGAACTAAGTGGGAGAGCCTTCGGGGACGGAGAGACAGAGCGACCGAGGGACGGGGAGAACTGCCGGAGACCAGAAGATGTGGGAGCCAACTGCGGATAATGAAGTGCAGTCTCTGCGCCGGCGCCTCTGGATCGAGCGCGGGGTGTTTGCCACGGTGATCGTGGCGGGCGCGCTGGCCGTCTGGAGACCCTCGCTGCCGGCGCTGCCCGGGCTGCAGCCGCAGAAGTGGGCGGTCTACGTGGGCGACAAGCCGGTCGCTGCCCTCGCTACCCGGGAGGCGGCGCAGGCGGCGCTGGAGCAGGCGAAGCGGTCTGAGGACCCGACCGGCGCCGCCAGCTTCGCGGAGCCGGTCAAGGTGGCGCCGCTCGGGAAAGCCGACCTGCCGGTGCTCGCCGGCGATGCCGCCGCCGATAAGCTGGCCGAGGCGGTGAAGCTGACCGCCGAGCGCGGCGTCGTCTACATCGACGGGATGGCCGTCGTCGCGCTTCCGACCGAGCGGGAAGCGCACGAGGTGCTGGAAGCGATCAAGCAGGGCTTCGCCGGCAAGCTCCAGGGGGTAGACGCCGCCCCGACCTTCAAGGAGCAGGTGGAGGTCCGCACCGAGCCCGCCACGGACGACCTCTGGGCCGACAAAGAGACCGCGCTCGGGCTCCTGCGCGGCGAAGGTGCGGAAGAGGAAGGCTCCTACAAGGTGGTGAGCGGCGACAGCGGCTGGATTGTCGCCAGGAAGCACGACATGTCGCTGGACCAGCTCCAGAAGCGCAATCCCGGCGTGCGGCTCGACCGCCTGAGCGTGGGCCAGACCCTGCGCGTCGGAGAGACGGCGGAGCCGATCCTCACCGTGGTGACCGAAGGCCGCGTCCAGCGCACCGTCTCCTCGTCCTTCTCCATCCGGATCCAGCGCTCCCCGAAGATGTACGTCGGCAAGCGCATGCTGGTGCAGCCGGGCCGACCCGGCCGAGACCGCGTGACCTACAAGGTCCGCTGCGAGAACGGCCGCGTGGTTCACGAGGAGCCGCTCAAGCGGGAGACGCTGGCGCCCCCGTCGCACCAGGTCGTCGTCCTCGGCGCCAAGCCCCGGCGCTGACTAGCGCGCCGAACGATCGCGAAGTCGCGAAGCTCGGGAAGGACGCGAAGGGAACCTGAAGGGACCAGCGAACGCGCTTCGGGTCCCTGGGTTCCAGCCCCGAAGGCTTTTCGGGGCTGCGCTCCTGGTAGCGCCGAGTTTACTCGCGCGCGGGCTGGCGATCGACGCTGTTTCAGGGCATCCAGCCCGGCCGCCGCGGCCACCTGGTCGCAAGCGCGTACGCGGAAAGCCCCGCTGGTGAGGCGGGGCTGCGATCCGATGCCGTCCACCGCAGGGGCGGTGGCGTGAGCGTTAGTTCAGCACCTTCTCCCGGACCAGGTAGGCCGGAGACGGGCTCGTCTCTCGCGGGAGATCGTCAAGATCGCTGATGCCGCCTTCCGCGGCGGCCCGCGCGGCGCCGCTCAGCACCGTGGCCAGGCCGACGGCCAGCAGCTCCGCCACCACTTCGTCCTGGTCCAGGCCCCGCGACTCCTCCAGGATGGCGCTGGCGACCTGGAACTGCACCGCACCCTCGTCCTGCAGCCGGAAACGCGCGTCGATGTCCAGCGCGAGGCTCTGTCCGTGCCGCTCTCGTTCCCGGGCGGACTCCATGATGTCTTCTACCCGGCGCATGATCCGCTGCGCCGCCGCCTCCGCGTACTCCGATCTGAACATCTCGCGCCTCCTCCGGCTCGCCTCCCCCTACCGGCCCGCATTCCCGGAGCGCACGCCGGGTACGGTGCTTATCCCCAGATGCGGGAAAGGCCAACCCCGTCCCGATCCGGCGGGGGGCGCCCGATCAGTAGAGGCGGAGGAGCGGCTCTCCGCTCGAGAGGGGGAAGGGGCGGGAGAGGCGGTCGGTGATCTCTAGGTGACGGTCGATGCCGAGCGCGTGGTAGATGGTGGCGGTCAGGTCGGCGGGGCTCACCGGATCGCTGGCAGGGTAGGCGGCGGTCTCGTCGGAGCTGCCGAGCACCTGGCCCCCCTGGACGCCCGCGCCGGCGAGGAGGGCGCAGCCGCAGTGGCCCCAGTGGTCGCGCCCGCCGGCCGGGTTGATCTTCGGCGTGCGGCCGAACTCCCCGACCCACACCACGAGCGTCTCGTCCAGCAGGCCGCGATCGTGCAGGTCCCGGAAGAGCTGCGCGTGCGGCTGGTCGGTCTGGGGCATTAGCCGGTCCTTCAACTCTTTGAAGTTGTTGGCGTGGGTGTCCCAGGTGGTGTCGATGTCCGGCCGCTCCCGGTGCCAGTAGACGCAGATGAACGGCACCCCGGCCTCCACCAGGCGGCGCGCCACCAGCACCGCCTGGCCGTGCCGGTGCATGCCGTACGCCTCCCTCACCTTCGGCGGCTCCGCGGTCACGTCGAAGGCGCGCCGCGTGGCTGGAGAGGTGAGCATGTCGAGCGCGCGCTCGTAGAAGACGTCCTGGCCCTGTCCCGGCAGGCTTTCCGCAAGGTGCTTCGCGCCCGCCGCCTCGAGCAGGGCGCGGCGGCGGAGCAGGCGGCGAGGATCGACGTCGCCCGGCAGCGCGATGTCCGGCACGCGGAAGCCGGGGCTGCTGAAGTCGCCGTCGATGCGGAACGGGTCGTATCTCGGCCCCATGAAGCCGCCGGTCTGCCCGGGGAAGTCGGGCGCGCCGCCGGTGATGTACGCCTTTTCCGGCAGCGCGACGAACGGCGGGACCGGATTCTCCGGACGGCGGAACCGGCTCACCACGGCGCCGACGTGGGGGAAGTCGTCCGGGCCGGGGTCGCGCCGCTCGCCCGGATTCGGGTGCCGGTGACCGGTCAGCACTTCGTAGGCGCTGGTGCTGTGGTCGATGCCCGGGTGACTGAGCGACCGGACGATCGCGTAGCGGTCTGCCACCTGCGCGAGCCGCGGATAATGCTCGGAGATCCGGATGCCCGAGACGTTCGTCTCGATCGGCTTGAACTCGCCGCGCACCTCCGCCGGGGCGTCGGGCTTCAGGTCGAAGGTGTCCTGGTGCGGGGGACCGCCGGTCATGAAGAGCATGATCACGGAGCGGGCGCGGCCGAACCCAT
Source organism: Armatimonadota bacterium (assembly GCA_046292385.1). GTDB lineage: Bacteria > Armatimonadota > SYMT01 > SYMT01 > SYMT01 > JBKBRF01. Next base: position 126,905 of record JBKBRF010000005.1, read on the forward strand.
TCGACTTCCCCGCCGCCGCGGAAGCAGCGCGCAGGCGCAGCAATTCCGGCAGCGAGAGCCCCAGGGCTCCGATCCCGCCCCTCTGCAGCAGCCGCCGGCGGGAATACCCGCTCCGTCCGTTTCCACCATCCATCCGGTTCATCTTTCAGGTGAGAGTACGGGGAGAGAGAACGGTTTCACGACGGTCCGCGGCGGGGTGGTTCCTGCTGGCGGGCTTCCTTGCCCGGCGGCAGCTTGATCGGTATACTCTGTTTGACCCGCTCTAATCTTCCGTCTCTCTTTAGACGCCATGACTACTCGCCGCCCGTTCGTCTTTCTCATGTTGTGCCTGGCGCTCTCCCTCGCCGGGCTCGCGCGAGTCTCCAGTAGTGAGATCTCGGGCACGCCGGAGCACCCCGGCATCCAGCTTCCGTTCCCGGTCCGCGGGGTCGAGGCGATCCGCGCCCTGGGTCCCCGGCTCGCCGACGTGGCGCTGCACAATCGCATGACGCCCGCGGCGCTGCAGTCCGCCTTCCTCCACAACCAGGACCTCTGGGTGGATACTGGCGGGCGGCTCGTCTACTCCTGCCGCACCCCGGCGGAGCTCGCGGCGCGCGGCATCATCCCCCCGGTGCACCGGCTGCTTCCGCGCGGCACCCGGGAGCCCGCGCCGCCCTTCCCCACCAGCCAGACGTTCCTACTCCACAGCCGGCCCGCTTCGAACAAGAAGATCTACCTCGACGTTGACGGTCACGTGACGACCGGCACCGGGTGGAACAACGGGGGCACCGTCAATTCGGTACCGTGGGACCTCGACGGGAGCCCGGCCACCTGGAGCACGGGAGAGCACGAGGCGATCCAGAAGGTGTGGCAGCGGGTGGCGGAAGACTTCGCCCCGTTCGATATCGACGTAACCACCGAAGATCCCGGAATCGAAGCGCTGCGGCGCCTGAGCGACGATGCCTACGGGATCCGGGTCGTGATCTCCCCCACCGACGACTGGTTCGGGGGAGCGGGCGGCGTGGCGTACATCGGCTCGTTCAACTGGGACAGCGACACGCCGTGCTTCGTTTTTACCGATAACGTCGCGAACTCGGAGAAGTTCGTGGCGGACGCCGCGTCGCATGAAGTCGGCCACTCGCTCGGCCTCCTCCACGACGGACAGACCGGCGGCGTGGAGTATTACGGCGGGCAGGGCCAGTGGGGGCCGATCATGGGCGCTCCCTACGGCGTGCCGATCACCCACTGGTCGAACGGCGATTACCGGAACGCCAACAACCAGGAGAACGACGTGGTGATCTTCGCCAGCTTCGGCGGCGTAGTCGCCGCCGACGAGGCCGGCGACACCCTGGCGACGGCGGTCACCCTGAACGGAACCAATCCCACGGTAAGCGGAGTGATCAACACCCGGACGGACGTCGACCTCTACCGCTTCACCACCGGGAACGGTCCGGTGAACCTGGTCGCCACTCCCTGGGTCTTCAGCCCGAACCTCGACATCAAGCTGGAGCTGCTCTCCCAGACCGGCACCGTGCTTGCGTCGGCGGACCCGGCCGGCTTCAGTGCGTCGATCACCCACACCCTCGGCGCCGGTACGTACTACGTGCGCATCGACGGCGTGGGCGCGGGCGACCCGCTCCAGACCGGGTATTCCGACTACGGCAGCCTCGGCGCCTATTACCTGAACCTGAGCCTGCAGACCGGGACGCTCCCGATCGCGCCGACCAACGTGCAGGCGCGCGCCACCTCCAGCACCACGATCGACCTCACCTGGTTCGACAACGCGCACAACGAGGCGGCGTACGAAGTCGAGCGGAAGACGGCCAACACGGGATTCACCCGGATCGCCACCGTAGCGAGCAACGCCACGAGCTTCCAGGACGACACCGTCTCCAGCGGGATCACCTACACTTACCGCCTGCGCGCGACCAACGCTGCGGGTCCCTCGGAGTACTCCAACACGCCCTCGGCGACGCCGCCGTTCTCACCGCCCGGCACGCCGATCCTCGTTGCCGTCACCCTGAACGGCTTCACCGACCTCGACATCTCCTGGGTGGCGGGCGTCGGCAGCATCGACAGATTCGAGCTGCAGCACCGCGAGGGCGCCACCGGCGAGTTCTCGCTGCTGGCGGAGCTTTCGCCGCAGACCGTCACCTACAAGCACCAGGGTCTGGCGCCGAACAGCCTGCATACCTACCGGGTGCGGGCCACCGGCCCCGGCGGGACTTCGGACTGGTCGACCACGCTCGAGGGGCGGATGCCGCCGTCGACGCCGACCAACCTGGTCGCCACCGGCTCCGGCGGAAAGATCAAGCTCACCTGGAGCCACGAAGGAGGCGTCGGGTTCAAAGTCGAGCGGAAGATCGAGAGTGCGCCGTGGGTGGAGATCGCGCAGATCCACAGCGGCGCGCTGGAGTACACCGACTCCAGCCTGCTCACCGGCGTCACCGCTTCCTACCGGGTCCGCGCCTTCACGTCGCTGCACACCTCCAACTACAGCAACGTCGCCACCGCCACCACCTCCGCCGGTACGCTCACCTCGCTGAGCGTACCGAAGAAGGCGAAGGGCGGCAGCACCGTGAACGGCACGGTCAAGCTCTCCCCGGCGGCGCCGAGCGGCGGCGTGGTGGTGCAGCTCAGCACCAACTCCAAGCTCGTCAAAGTGCCGAAGACCGTCACCATCCCCTCCGGCAAGACCTCCGCGACTTTCAAGATCAAGACGAAAAAGTCGAAAGGCACCACTACCGTCCTGATCACCGCCAGCTACGCGGGGACGAGCCGGGAAGCGTCGATGAAGGTCAAGAAGTAGCGTTCCGGACCGTGATTCACCACAGAGAACACAGAGGGCACAGAGAGGAACCGGAACGGGAATTCACCGCAGAGAGCGCAAAGGGCGCAGAGAGGCGAACCAGAAGGAAGAAACTCCGGGGCCGCTGTACGGAGTTCGTGAAGCGGATCAGGCCCCTCCCGCTTCTCCTCTGGTTCCCCTCTGCGTCCCCTCTGCGCTCTCCGCGTCCTCTGCGGTGAGTCCGGTTCGGATTGGGGCCGCAGTACGGCTGACGTGAAGCGAATCAGTCCCGTCCCCCTGGTTCCTCTCTGTGTCCTCTGTGCGCTCTGTGGTGAGTCAGGTCCGGAGTAGCCCGTCAGGACTTGGTCTCGTGGAGACCGAGCTGGCTCGCCATCGCCTGGTTCAGGGGCTGGTCGGTGTGGTACTGGTGGTGGTGCTGCGGGCAGGTACACTCCTCACCCCGGGAGCACGGCTCGCAGCAGTACTCGAAGCCCTGCTTCTCCACCCCCTCCCAGTCGAACTCCATCCCGCACGCCTCGCACAATCGCATCTCGGCCATCGTCTCTCCTCCTCTCGGCACGCTCCGCCACCTTCCATCTTCCCGGCGCTCCCGCTCGCTAACCGCGGTTGAAGAGCGGCACAATGCGCTTGCGGTCGGCGCACTCTTTTGGGTAAGGTACAGGCAAGCTGGCGGGGAGCAGTGCCCCGCCGCGTGCTGCGAGGGGAGCGCTGGCGTTCGTGCCTAGGAAGTTAGTCGAGACGCAGAAGGAGACGGAGCGCGCCATCCTGGTGGCGGTGGAGCGCCCCCGGGAAGACCTGGAGCGGGACCTGGAGGAGCTGAAGGAGCTCGTCCGGACCGCCGGCGGCGATACGGTAGAAGTGATCGTCCAGAAGCGCCAGGCGCCGAGCCCCAGCACCTACCTGGGGAGCGGCAAGGTGCTGGAGCTCAAGGAGGCGCTCGGCTATCACCACGCGGACCTGGTGGTGGTCGACGACGAGCTGACGCCGGTGCAGCAGCGCAACCTGAACGAGGCGCTGGAGCGCCGCGTGCTCGACCGCACGCAGCTCATCCTCGACATCTTCGCGCAGCGGGCGCACACGCGAGAAGGTAAGCTCCAGGTGGAGCTGGCGCAGCTCAGCTACCTGCTGCCCCGCATCTCCGGCCTCTACACCAAGTTCGAGCGCCAGGCGGGTGGTATCGGCCTGCGCGGCCCCGGTGAAACGAAGCTGGAGGCCGACCGGCGCCGGATCCGCCAGCGGATCTCCGACCTCAAGCGCCAGCTCAGCGACGTGCAGCGCCACCGCCGCGTGCAGCGCAGCAGCCGGGAAGCGCAGGGCTTTCCCACCGTAGCGCTCGTCGGCTACACCAGCGCGGGCAAGTCGACGCTCCTGAACGCCATGTCCGGCGCGGAGGTCTACACCGACCCGAAGCTCTTCGCCACGCTCGACCCCACCACCCGCCGCGTCTCCCTGCCGGGTGGAAAGCCGGTCCTGGTGACTGATACGGTCGGCTTCATCCGCCGCCTCCCGCACGGCCTGGTGGCGGCGTTCCGGGCGACGCTGGAGGAGACGACCGAGGCCGACATCCTGCTCCACGTGGTCGACGCGAGCAGTCCGGACATGGAAGCGCAGATGGAGGCGGTGATCGACGTCCTCACCGACCTGCACATCCAGGACAAGCCGATCGTGACGGTGCTGAACAAGATCGACCTGGTGAAGGACACCTACAAGCTGCGCGAGCTGGTGGCGAGCCAGCCGAATACCGTCTACATCTCCGCCCTGAGCGGCGACGGGATGCCGCAGCTCATGCTCACGATCGAGCGGACGCTGGCGCACGCGGAGCGCCGCCGCCGCGAGGAAGCGGCCGAAGCGCGGGAACGAGAGCTGGAACAGCGGCGTGCGCTTAGAACTCTTTGACTACCCGCTTCCGCCGGAACGGATCGCCCAGACCCCGATCGAGCCGCGAGACGCCTCCCGGCTCCTGGTGCTCCACGCGGACGGCACCCGGGAGCACCGCCGGTTCCTCGATCTCCCGGAGCTGCTGAGCCCGGGAGATCTGCTCGTCTTCAACGACACGCGAGTCCTCCCCGCCCGCCTCTTCGGACGGAAGGAGACCGGCGCCAGCGTGGAGCTCCTCCTCCTGCAGCGGCACCGCGCCGGCGTATGGGAAGGCCTGGTCTATCCCGGCAGGCGGCTGAAAGAGGGCGCGCGCATCCTCTTCGGCGGCACCGGCACGGAGGAGGCGCCGGCGCTGGTGGCCGAGGTAACCGGCCGCGGGGAGGAAGGCACCCGCATCCTCCAGTTCTCCCTTCCGAACGGCGGCGACGGGGAGGCGGTGGACGAGCTGCTCCACCTCCTGGGCCGGGTTCCGCTGCCGCCGTACATCCACGAGCAGCTCGACGACCCGGAGCGCTACCAGACGCTCTATGCCCGGGAAGAGGGCAGCGCCGCCGCGCCGACCGCCGGCCTGCACTTCACGGAGCGAGTCTTCCAGGCGCTCGAGGCGAAGGGAGTGGGGACCGCCTTCGTGACGCTGCACGTCGGGATCGGCACCTTTCGCCCGGTGAAGACCGAGATCGTCGAAGAGCACGAGATGCACGCGGAGTGGTACCACGTGCCGGAGGAGACCGCGCGGGCGGTGCGCGAATGCCGGAGACGCGTGGTGGCGGTCGGCACCACCACCCTCCGCGCGCTGGAGAGCGCCGCCGTGGGGCCGCGCGAGCTGCGAAGCGGCGGCGGCCTCACCCGTCTTTACTGCACGCCCGGCTACCGGTTCCAGATCGCCGACGCGCTGCTCACCAACTTCCACATGCCGTGCAGCAGCCTCCTGATCCTGGTGAGCGCCTTCGCCGGCCTGGAGCCGATCCGCGCTGCCTACCAGGAGGCGCTGGAGACCGGCTACCGGTTCCTCAGCTTCGGCGACGCGATGCTGATGGAGCGGGCTCACGGAGACGGAGAGACGGAGCGGCACGGGGACGGAGCGTGACCGTGCCGGGGGATTGAAACCGCGGCTGCGAGTCCTTCTATCGCGGCCTCACCCCCGACCCCTCTCCTGAAAGGAGAGGGGAGCTACGGGTGGCAGGCAAGCTGACTCCCCCTTCCACTCCAGGGAAGGCTTGTCCCCCGAACGGGGGAGGGCTGGGGTGTTAGGCCGCGCCGAAGTGCCAACCTTCCGTCGTCCCTCAGCCTGGTCCTTCAGAGGCCGGCGTCCGAGCTGGAACAGTTGAACGGCCTGTCACTCGTGTTGGCGACTCCGTGCCGGAGAACCGGAGGTCGCCAGCGAGCAGGAGCAAGAGTAAGAGCAGGAGCAGGAACGTCCGTGCACGGAGGGTTCGGATTCATCCCTCATCCCTCATCGTTCATCCCTCGTCTTCGTCCTCCCCCTCCTCCAGCACCACCGTGAATCGCCGGCTGGCGAGCGGCTGACCGCCGAGAGCTACGCCGACCCGGTACTCCCCCTCTTCCGGCAGCGGCAGGCCGCGTACTTCCACCACCACGTCTTGGACCGCGAGCGGATCGTCGAAGTGCAGGTCCCCCTCCGCCTTGAAGAGCTGCTCGCCGGACGGCGCCTCGATCTCCAGCGTCAGCGGCCAGTGGCCGCGGCCGTCGGTGAGGGAGACCATCAGGAACATCCGGGGATGCGTGGCGGGCAGCTCCGGAGCGCCGATGCTGTTGAACAGGCTGATCAGCGTCTTGTTGTTCGTCCACTTGTCCTCGATGATCTCGTTGCAGACGATCACCGAGAGACAGGACGGGCGCTCCATTCCCAGGGGCGGGGTTGATTCGTGCATCATTTGTTCTTGGTTCTGCTTCTCCCGATGCGAGGGGTGTGAGGCCCAACGCTTGCCTGGGATGACTATCCGCACCCGGAGCGCGAGCGTGTGCTCCGCGGAGGACACGGGGGGCGTTCCGCTGCAATGCTGGAAAAGCTCTCGAATCGCATGGGCCCGTCCGAGTGGAGGACGAGGCCATCCGGTGCTGCCGGAGTGACGCGCTCGCGCGGCCCTTCTATCGCGGTGAAGTCGCTGCCGTGGAGCACGCTGCGCCCCCGTGGGAGGCCCCGGACGCTACCGGATCTGTTCTTCAATTCCCATCAATCAGGCCAGATAAAAGTAAAGCCCGCCGGCGCGGGCGGGGATCTTCATTCTAACCGATCCAACGTGCTACCGCTTTCCCGGGGGGCGCTGCGGAGGGGCCTGGAAGAACTGCTCCCACTGGTTCACCTGCGACTTCGAAAGGCCGCCCTGCCCGCCGGGGAGAACCGTCGGCTCCGCCGGCTCGGGGATACGCTGGACCAGCCAGCTCACTGCCCGCGCGCGCACCCCGGTGTCCTTGGCGCGGCGCTGGAGATCCAGGTCGTCGGTCACCAGCACGCAGCGGCTCCGGTCTCGCGTGGAGAGCGCGCGCAGGTAGTCGATCATCACGTCGTCCGCCGGGCGACGGCCGCTGGTGACGTGCTCTTCCACCCCAGCCGTCACGCGGCGGCTGGCGCGCTGCCCGTCGAAGAAGACGACCACCCGGTGCGACGGGTGCCGGTGCGAGTACTCCTGGAGCCGCAGCAGCAGCCGGTCGCGGCTGGCGTCGTCTCCGAGTGAATAGTCCGGCGCGCGGCCCAGGAAATTGCAGCCGTCGACCACCAGCACTTCACCCGGACCCTCCGCACGGGCGGGCGGCGCCGGGGGTCGCGGGGGACGGGCGGCCGCCGCCGGCTGCGAGACCGAGACGGGAGGGGGCGCCGCAGCCGGCTGGGGCGTCCCGGCGGGAGCCCGCGGTGCGGAGGGAGGAGCCTCGGGTTCCGGGGAGAGCTCGTCGAGAGCCTGCCGGAGCGCCGCCGCCCGCTCGACCGCGGGCGCCGCCTGGCGGGCGGAGAGGACGGAGACCCGGCGCGTCAGCTCCAGCTCGGTTTCGATGCGAGCGAGCTCCCGCTGGGCCTCCGCCAGGCGCTCCGGGTCCTCACCCCGGGAGAGCGCGTCGGAGAGGAGCGCCGGAAGCTCGACCGCGCTCCGGGCCATCCGGTCCGCCAGCAGCCGTCCGTGGGGAGCCTCGATCAACGTGGCCGCCCGGTACAGCTCGACACCCAGCTCCATGGCGGCGAGCCAGAGCGGCGAGCTGGTGGGGGAAGTTCGGTCCGGCAAGTTCGTGCTATCCGATCGTTTCGCGCCGCCGGCGGAGCGGCAGGCGGTGAGAGAGCTTCACGGCAGGCTGCCGCTTCTCCAGCAGGTCGTGCCAGAGCGGAACGGCTCCCGCCGGGAGCGGGCGGCGCCGCGGGAAGCGCTCCGAAAGCTCTTCCACGCGGGCGGCGACATTAAGACGAGCGCGGGTGCGCGAGGCCGGAGCGATCAGGTTGAGCCGGTCGATCAGGCGGTTCATCTCGCCGAAGGCGCGGGCGGCATCGCAGAGGAAGTTCTCCCGCTGCCGGTCGAGATGCTCCGAGCCGGCCTCCCCTTCGGCAAGGCTGCGCCGCGCGGCAAAGCGTGCCAGGCGGTCGTCCCAGCGGGTTTCCAGCGCGCGCAGCTCCTTCTCCATCTGGATCCAGTCCGGCAGGAGCTTCGCTTCCTTCATCAGCCGGTACGCGGCGCGCTGCTCCGGCGGCACCCGGGGGTCGAAGTCGAGGCGCAGCGGCTGCCCCTGCCCCTCCAGGTTGTCGAACTTGCCCTCTTCCTGGGCGTCGCGGATCTTCCGGTCCGCAATCAGCTCAATCCAGGACATCGCCCCGGTACTCCCGTCTACTGCAGCGGCGCTCCGCTTGAAGACACGACGCCAGTTTACCGGATTCGCGCGCGCCCGTCGCCCTGCTGGGAGACAGAGGGACAGAGAGACAGAGGGACAGAGGGACAGAGGGACAGAGGTGACTGGCGTCCGGAGGACGCGTGGCCGGAGGCCGACGAGCGAGGTATTTCCAATGCCTCGCGACCTCCGGCAGAACGCGTTACCCGCATGATCACCTGCGCGCCCTGAGGACGGGTGAGCCGCCTCAGACCTTGTTCGGCTCCGGGTGGACCCACGGCTTGCGGTAGGGGCGGCGGAGGAGGCGGTTCGCCTCGTCGTCGCCGATGACCCGCTGCTTCACCGGATCCCACCGGAGCCCGCGCCCGAGCTGCATCGACATGTTCGCCAGGATGCAGGCGGTGGTGGAGATGTGGCCCTGCTCGATGTCGGCCACCGGCTTGCCGCGGCTCTCCACGTTGCGGAGCCAGTCGATCATGTGATGGCGGATCGCGGGGGCGACGTGCCGCTCCAGGTCCTTCTCCGTGCGGTCTTCCGGATACTGGTCCAGCTCCATCGTGACGTCTTTGTGGACCGGAGCCCCCTGCATCGGGATGAAGTCGTAGCCGTTGACGCTCAGCTTCAGCGTGCCCTTGTCTCCGTAGAGGGTGGCGCCCCAGGGGTAGTCCGGATCGTTCGGCCGGCCCCAGGTGCGGTGCTGCCAGATCATCTTCGTGTCGCCGAAGTCGAAGCTGGCGGTCTGGGTGTCGCTGATGTTCGCCTTGCTGTTCGGGTCCATCATGATCCCGCCCATGGAGGTGACTTCGGTGGGCCAGCCGAGGTCGAGCATCCAGCGGACCATGTCGAGCATGTGGATGCACATGTCGCCGACGATGCCGTTCCCGTACTCCATGAAGGCGCGCCAGCTCCGCGGGTGCACCAGGCGGTTGTACGGCCGCATCGGCGCGGGGCCGGTCCACATCTCGTAGTCCAGGTTCGCCGGCGGGGTGGTGTCCGGCGCGTTCTCCCGGGCGCGCATGTGGTAATAGCAGTAGACCTCCGCCATCGCCACCTTGCCGAGCTTGCCCGCTTTCACGATCGAGTTGCGGGCGTCGACCAGGTGCGGCGTGCTCCGGCGCTGGGTGCCCACCTGCACCACCCGGCCGTGCTTGCGGGCGGCCGCGACCATCGCCTGGCCTTCCACCACGTCGACGCTGATCGGCTTCTGCACGTAGACGTCGGCCCCGGACTGCACCGCCGCGATCATCGGCAGCGCGTGCCAGTGATCCGGCGTGGCGATCAGCACCAGGTCGAGGTCCTTCTCCTTCAGCATCTCCCGGTAGTCGCCGTAGGTACGCGGCTTCTTTTTGGAAGCCTGGCGCGTGGCGACCAGGTCGGCGGCCTCGGAGAGCATCTGCCGGTCGACGTCGCAGAGGGAGACGACCTCCACCGGCGCCACCTGGATCAGGCGGAGCAGGTCGGCCTTACCATACCAGCCGGTGCCGATCAGGCCGACCCGGTGCTTGCGGTCGGCGAGCTCCTCGGAGTACGCGGCGCGTCCCGCCGCGGAAGTGAGCGCTAACCCGGCCGAGCCGGCGAGCAAGTCACGTCGGTTCATGTCTGGATCTCCGAAATCGAGAGCCCGTCCCGGCGACGCTGCCGGGGGCGGGCCACCTGGCAGTTCCCCTTCGCGCCCTCTCTCCCCTGCCTGCGGCGCGCCCGCCGTTATTCGTGGCGGAGCGCTTCGATCGGATCGAGCCGGGCGGCGCGCATCGCCGGGTAGATGCCGAAGAAGACGCCGATGAAGGCGGAGAAGGCGAAGGCGCCGAGCACCGCCCAGAGCGGGAGGTGGACGGCGATGCCGGGCTGCCCGGCGGTGCCGGTCTCCATCAGCCGCCTGGTGACGGCGCCGACGATCCACGCGGCGCCCGCGCCGATCCCGATGCCCAGCAGACCCCCCACCCCGGAGACGGTTGCCGACTCGACGAGGAACTGGGAGAGGATGTCGCGCCGCTTCGCTCCCACCGCCTTGCGGATGCCGATCTCGCGGGTTCGCTCCGTCACCGAGACGAGCATGATGTTCATGATCCCGATGCCGCCCACCAGCAGCGCCATCCCGGCGATACTGCCGAGGACCAGCCCGAACATGTTCAGCACCCGCCCGATTGACTGCAGCAGGTTTTCCTGGCTGTCGACACGGAAGCCGGGCGTGTTGTCGTGACGGCGCATCAGGCACTCCCACACCTCGTCGAGCGCCGCGTTGAGCACGCCTGCGTCGCGGGGCTGCGCCAGCACCACGCCGACCGCCTCGCTGCCGAGGAACCGCTTGTGGACCGTGGTGATCGGCAGGAGCACCCGCCGGTCGTCCTGCGTCCCGCCGCCGAGGCCGGACTTCCCCTTCGGCTCCAGGATGCCGACCACCTGGAGCGTGATGCCGGAGACTTCGAGCTCCTGGCCCAGCGGATCTTCTCCCCGGAAGAGCTCCTTTCGGATCTCATCGCCCAGGACGCAGACCTTGTTCCACGAGTCGAGGTCCTGCTGCGTGAGGGAGCGCCCCCTCGCCAGCGTGAAGTTCCGGATATGGAGGTAGTCCGGCTGCACGCCCGCCGGGGAGACCTCCATCTCGCGGTCGCGATAGCGCGCCAGGGCGTTGTCTCCCAGCGGCATCTCCGCCGAGATGTTCTTCAGCAGCGCGCACTCCGCTTCGATCGCGCGCACGTCGTCCATCGTCATGCTGTCGAGGCGCCGGAACTCGCCCCGCTGCTCTTCCCGGTCCGGATCGTAGACGATGATGATCAGGTCCGAGCCGAGCCGCTCGAACTCCTGGACGATGGCGTAGCGGGCGCCCTCAACGATGCTCACCATGATGATCACCGTGCTCACGCCGATGATGATTCCGAGCATGGTGAGGGCGGTCCGGAGCTTGTTGGTCCGGAGGTTGAAGAGAGCGGCCTGGATCGCCCGCAGGAAGTTCATAGCGGTAAGGGAGCCGGAGCGGCCCTAATCGATGTCGAGGCCTTTGCGGCGGGCGCCGGTAAACGGCAGCGGCTTCACCCGGTCGCCCGGCTCCAGGCCGTCCAGGATCTCCACATGGCTCTCCCCGCGCAGGCCGACCCGCACCTTCCGGCTCTCCTCCGCGTAGCTCTTCTTCCCATCCTTCCGGGTCTCCCGGACGACGGTCACGGTGGGGCGGTCGCCGATGCGGGGGACGCACGCTTCAGGGACGCGGAGCACCTCTTTCACCCGGTCGATGACGATGGTGCACCGGCCGGTCATCCCCGGCTTGAGACGCGGGTCGGGCCGGTCGATCTGCACCTTCACGGCAAACCGGATCACGCTGTTGGATCCGCCGCCCTGCTGCTGCCCGGCCGCCGCCGCGTCCGCCCCGCTGCCGAGCGCGGCCGGCGCCACCTGGACCACCCGGCCGCGGAAGAGCGCGCCGCGGACGCCGTCGATCCGCACCTCCACCGGCAGTCCGACCCGCACCTTGTGGACGTCGACCTCGTTGACGGTCATCCGGACCAGCATCACGGAGAGGTCCGCGATCTGCAGCACCGGCGTGCCGGACGAGAAGCTGCTGACGCCGGAGGTGATCAGCTCATCCTGCTCGATGTAGCGGCGGGAGACCACCCCGTCCATCGACGCGATCAGCCGCGTATCCCGCTGGCGGACTTCCACCTCGCGAAGCTGCTGCTCGAGCTGCTTGACGGCCGCGTGGGCGGAGGCGACGTCGTCTTCCCGCATCCGATCCTGGGTCGTGCCCGCGCGTGCCGCCGCGAGCTGCGCCCGCGCCTGCTCCACCGCGGCGCGCGCCGCTTCCACCTCCCGCGCCCGGATCGAGACCCGCGACTGGTTCGCGCGCGCCCGCTCCAGGCCGGCGGTCGCCTCCCGGATACGCGCCTCGGCATCCTGCACCTCCAGCGCTAGCTGCGATTCGATCCGGTCGAGCCGGGCCTTCGCCTGTTCGCAGCGGGCGCGCGCGGAGACGAGCTGCGCGGCGGCGGTATCGACCTGCTGCTCCGGGGTGAAGCCGCGGGCGCGCAGCTTCCGGAGCCGGAGGAGGTTGCGGGTGGCGGTCTGCTCCTGAGTCAGCGCGTCCTGGTAGTCGGACCGGGCCTGCACCACCGCCTGCGGCTGCGTGACTTCCTTCAGCAGCGTCGCGCTCGACTGCGCCGTCTTGAGCGAGGCGTCGGCCTGGGCGATCTCGCTTGAAGCCAGCTCCGGCTCCGCGCGCGCCTGCTCCTCCGCCACGCGCAGCCGCGCCTCCGCGGAGTAGAGCGCCTGCGCGAACTGCTGGATGCCGGTGTCGGTCTGGGAGACCTGGAACGTCACGCCGCGCTTCGCCTGCTCGTAGCGCGCCTGCGCACCGTCGAGCTGAGCTCGGATCTGCTCCACCTGGCTGTCGATTTCGGTCGGATCGATCTCCGCCAGGAGCTGCCCGGCGCGGACGAAGTCGCCCTCCTCCACCAGCAGCTTCTCCACCCGGCCGGCAACCTTGCTCTTGACCTCCACCTTCTTGAGCGGCTCCATCGTGCCGGTCTCGGTCACCGTGACCTCCACCGTGCCGCGGTCTACCGTTTCAAAGCGAGGTGCCTTCGCCGCGGGCTGCGTCCACGCGCCTACCGCGCGCCAGGCGCCGAACCCGGCTCCGGAGAGCGCCCCGACCACCGCCACGATAGCGACCCACTTCCACGGCCTCTTCTGAGTCTTCACGATCGTGACCTGCTCCCGGAATGAGAACCACTCCCGTCATGATCACTACAAGCGGAGCGTGAGAAAAGGTGCGGTAGCACAGTCAGGCGTGACGGAGGGTGCCCGACTGCGCTGCCGCGGTCCACATGGAAGACGCAGCCCGGCGGGGGATGGATAGCGGCTCATTCCCCCAGCGCCGAAGGGGCGCTCAGTCGCCCCAGACCTGCTTCAGCAGGCGCCCGGCGTCCGGGTCGTGCTCCGCGAGCTCTTCGCGCACGAACGGGTAGAAGTCGTTCTTTCCGAAGTAGGCCTCGGAGACTTCCGCGAAGTACTCCTGGGGATTGGAAAGGGCGTAGGCCCGCTGCTTCTCGCCGTTGACGTGCAGGACCGACTCGTAGCGCTTGCCGGCCACCGCCTCCCGGAATGCCTCCCGGATCCCGGCATGCTCGTAACCGAGCACCTGGTGATGGTAGGCGTGGGCCAGCTCGTGGAGCACCATCGCCGGCTGGGCGACCGACCAGGCAATGAACCGCTCCGCGTTCCCGATCTCCACCGCCCGCGCCTTATCCGGGTTGTAGCCGTTCTCCCGCAGCCATTCCGCGCTCGGGTGGTACTCCGCGCAGGGGGCGTGTCCGTCGTCGACTCCCAGCCAGATCGGCACCTTTCGCAGCTCGACGCACGCTCCGGCCGGGACCACTCGACGGATCTCCTGCAGCTTCGTCGTCAGCAGGCTGAGCGCCCGGTCGCCCAGCTCCTTCCGCTCCCCCAGGAGCGAGCGGTTCACCCGAACGCTCCAGCCTTCCACCGTGCGGGTCGCGTAGGCCGAAGTCGGCACGAATTCCGGCTTCGGCGCGCCGTGGCCGGAGCCGGCGCCGAGCGCAGTGAGAGCGAGCGACGCTCCGCAGATCAGAATCCAGATACGCATCTGTCCCCCCTCCCAGCCATCAAGAAACCGCTGCCGGCCCGGCACCGGCTAACCCGTTCGCTTCCGAGGGTTCGGCGGCCTCCGTGTGCGGTATGCTCTGGAGCGGGAGAGACGCGTGATGAGGGGGATACAGATGGGACCGGTCGCCGAGATCTGGCCGGACGAGCCGGAGGGGTGGCGCCACGTGCAGATCCCGGGCGACGGGGTAACGCTCCACGGGGTCGCGGCGGGCGAGGGGCCGCTGATCCTCTTCCTGCACGGGTTCCCGGAGTACTGGTACGCCTGGCGCCGCCAGCTTGCCGAATTCAGCTCCACGCACTGCGCCGTGGCGCTCGATCTCCGCGGCTATAACCTCTCCGACAAGCCGGAAGCGGTCGAGGCCTACGCGCTCTCGCACCTGATCGCCGACGTGAAGGCGGTGCTCGACCGCTTGAGCGGCGGGCGGAAGGCGGTGCTGGTGGGGCACGACTGGGGCGGGGTGCTCGCCTGGCTGCTGGCGGCGCACCATCCGGAGTACCTGGAGCGGCTGGTCATCATCAACGCGCCGCACCCCACCCTCTTTGCCCGGGAGCTGGCGCAGAACCCGATGCAGCAGGCGGCCAGCAGCTACATGCTCCTCTTCCGGAGCGCGGCCGCGGAGACGACCCTCTCCGCTTTCAACTTCGCCGCCCTGCGGAAGGCGGTCTTCGACCTGGCGCGCGCGGGCGCTTTCACCGAGGAAGACCGGCTGCGGTATCTGGAAGCGTGGCGGCAGCCGGGGGCGCTGACCGGCGGCCTCAACTACTACCGGGCGGCGAAGATCGGCCCCTCGCAGCCGGCCGCGGAGCAGGAGCTGCCGTCGGCGCTGCCGCGGATCACCGTCCCCACGCTGGTCCTCTGGGGCGAGCGGGATACCGCGCTCCTGTCCGAAAACCTCGAGGGCCTGGGGGAAGTGGTCGAGAGCGTGAAGGTGGTGCGGCTCCCGGAAGGCACGCACTGGGTGGTGCACGAAGAGCCGGAGCGGATCAACCGGGAGATCCGGGAGTTTCTGGCGCAGGTTTAGCCGGTTCGGCGGCTTCGTTCAGCAGCCACCGCACCCGAACGCGGCCGGGATCGGTCGTCTCCACCCGCACCTCGGCCCGCTCCACGCCACGGAGCTTCAGGAGCTTCTCCCGCTGCGCCGCCACCTCCTCCGGCCGATAGAACGGCTTCGCCGCTCCCGGCGGCAGCCCCCCCAGCGCGCGGCGGACTCGCTCCTGGACCTCCGGCGAGCCGCCCTCCAGGACGGTCTCGTCGACCCGGACCTCCAGGATCTCGAAGCGGAGGATGCCGCTGCGGATCGCCTCGTCCAGCAGCTTCTCGGAGACGCGGGCGACGTAGCCGCGATCGCGGTAGAGCTGCTCGATGGCGGCGATGTCGCGCACCAGCCGCGGCGCGTTCAGCACCTGTCCCCGCTCCGTGCTGATCGCCCGGTGCAGCGCGCTCTTCTCCACCAGCGTGTTGTTCAGCACCCGCAGGTGCGCCACGCGGGGAAACTCGGCGACCTCGAACGTCACCGTCGCGCCGCCGTCCGCCGTCCGCGAGCTGGCAGCGACCCGGCGAAAATAGCCGAGAGCGAGCAGTGCCTTGCGGTCGGCTTCCACCTGCTCCGCCTTGAACGGCGCCCCCATTTTAAGCGTGAGCGCGTCCCGAAGCAGCGATTCCTCGACGTGCTGCCTCCCCTTGATCTCGATTCCCCGCACCACCACCGGCGCCTGCGCGGCCGCTGGCAGCGCGGCGCTGCCCAGGAGCGCGAGGGCGACGATGGAGAGGGAGGCGAGGAGCTGCATAGGAGAGCGGGACGGGCAGCGCGGCGCTGCGGTAACGGCTATCACCCTAAGCATACCGGTGCAGTCCGCG
The DNA here is from genome assembly GCA_046292385.1 of Armatimonadota bacterium. Classification (GTDB taxonomy): domain Bacteria; phylum Armatimonadota; class SYMT01; order SYMT01; family SYMT01; genus JBKBRF01. Next base: position 142,873 of record JBKBRF010000005.1, read on the forward strand.
GATCATCACCCTGCGAACCCGGTTCGCCTCTAGAGAGCCGGCGCGGCCCCCGCGGCCCCCGCTTCCGGGACTTCCAGCGCCGGGGGGAGCTCCGGCGGGTGCGGGCAGAGCATGCGTCCGGGGACGTCGGCCTCGATGAAGAGCTCCACGAGGCGGCCGTCGAGCCGGCCGCGCGCGGCTTCGTCGCGCAGGATCGCGTGCGCTCGCTCGATCGGAAACGCCTTCTTGTAGGGGCGGTCCGCCGCCGTGAGGGCGTCGTAGATATCCGCGATCGCCAGGATGCGGGACTGGAGGGGCAGCTCCTCCGCCCACTTCCCGCCCGGGTAGCCGCTGCCGTCGAGCGTCTCGTGGTGATCGCCCGCGTAGACCGGCACGTTCCGGAGGCGGCGGCTGAAGGGGATCGGCGCCAGCAGCCGGACCGAGATGGCGGCGTGCTCGCGGATGCGGTCCAGCTCCTCCGGCAGCAGCGTGCCGCGGGCGATGCTGAGATTGCGGACTTCGTCCTGGCTCAGGTAGCGCTGCTCGGCGCCGGCGTCGTCCAGGTAGGTGCGGCTGCCGATCGCCTCGATGCGCGCCAGTCGCTCGGGGGTCATGAACTCCCCGCCCACGTTGGCGCTCTCCAGGAACGCCAGGTCGCCCGCGAGCTCTTCCAGCCGCGCGGCGAGATCGCGGTCGAGCGCCTCCAGCCGCTCCGGAGGCGCGCCGCCCTGCACCAGCTCCAGCTTGCGGCGCAGCGCTTCCAGCTCCAGGCCGCGGCGGATGACGGAGAACCGGGCGCGGATCTCGTCGATGCGGTCGTACACCGTCTGGAGCTTGGTTGCCTTATCGACCACGTGCTCCGGGATCACCAGCTTGCCGAGGTCGTGCAGAAGGCCCGCGATGCGCAGCTCGTTCAGCTCGTCCGCGGAGAAGGTGCGGCCTTCCACCCGCTCCGGCCGCTCGTTCACCGCTTCCGCCAGCAGGCACGCCAGCCGCGTCACGCGCCGGACGTGACCCGCGGTGTAGTGGCTCTTCTCGTCGATGGCGGTCGCCATCGCCTGGAGCAGCCCTTCCAGCAGCGCTTCGAGATCGTTGATCAGCCGCGCGTTGGTGAGGGCGACTCCCGCCTGCGAGGCGAGGGCGAGCGTCCGCTCCTCGTTCTGCGCCGCGAAGGCGACCACTTCCCGCGTCCCCGGCTTCTGGGCATTGATGAGCTGCAGGACGCCGATCACCTCGTCCTCGTGGTTGCGGACCGGCACCACCAGCATGGAGCGCGACCGGTAGCCGGTGAGGCGGTCGTACTTGCGCGGCCCGCTGAAGTCGAAGCCCTCCGCCTCGTAGACGTCCGGGATGTTCACGGTGGCGCCGGTGAGCGCCACGTACGCCGACACGTTAGCGGGGTTGAGCGGCACCGGCGGGAGATCGATCTTCTCCCCGCTCGCGCCGCCCTGCCGGGTGCCGAGGCTGGCGCACTGCATGATCTCGAAGCGGAGTACCCGCTCGTCCGGATCGACCAGGTAGAGCGTCCCCGCGTCCGCGTGGCTCAGCGCCCGCGCCTCGTCGACGATCCGCTCCAGCAGCCGGTGCAGGTTGTGCTCCGCGGAGAGCGCGATGCCGACCTGCGTGAGCCGCTGCAGCTCGGCCGACATGCCGTCGGTGACCTGCTTGAGCCGCGCCAGCGCCGCGCAGTGCGCGAGCAGCACCTCCGGCGCCACCGGCCGCGGGAGCAGGTCGTCCACCCCCTCCGAGAGCGTGCGCAGGCGCTCCACGGAGAGCCACGGCGGCTGCAGCCCCAGCACCGGCGTGGAGCGCGGCCGGGAGCGCTCCTTGAGCTGCGCGCAGAGCCGCGACTCGTAAACGTCCGGCGCACCCAGGTCAAGGACGGCCAGATCGGGCCGCCGCTCCCCCTCCAGCACCACCCGCGCCTCCGCCGCGCTCTCGAACGCGGCCACCTCATAACCCGCGCGAGAGAGCAGCTCTGCCAGCGCGATCCGCTGGGAGTCGTCCGCATCAACGAGGAGGAGGAGAGGGCGGTAGAAGTCGGACATGATCTCTAAAGGCAGAAGGCTAAAGGCCTCTGAAGGCTAAAGGCAGAAGGCTAAAGGCTAAAGTTCCGAACCCCCAATTCGTGGGCCGACGCTCGTGAAGCCGCAGGTTAGAGCGTCAACGATTGCACCCCGCGAGCGCCCACGCCAGGCGGTGGTTCCGCTTTAGCCTTTAGCCTTTTTACTTTTGCCTTTCAAGATTGCCCTTCAACAGAGAGTGTTCCTGGCCCCGGCGGACGAGGCGATGGCAGCGGTCCTGCACGTCGCCGCGCTGCTCAACCGCTCGCCCGAGAGCGCCGGCGCCCACGCCCCGGAGGCTGCGGCGCGCACCGACGAGCTGCGCGAGCTTGCGGACCAGGTAGAACGCCTCCGCGCCGGAGAGATCACCCTAGACGCCGCCGGCAGGGAGTCCCGCATCCAGGAAGTGCTCCGCGAGCTGCGCCAGGACGAAGCCGCGCGTCGGGAGCTCTCCCCCGCCGCCGAACCCGAACGGGAGGGGCTGCGACTAGGGGGCTGAGCCGCGATGGGCACGGGAGCAAGATCTCGTATTACCCAGGCGATTCCCAGTCAAAGGTAGGCCGTGCAAGCACGTCACTCCGCGAAGATTCGGCTGGCGTTTCGCTGCGCTGATCGCTTGGTCGTCCCCGCGATGTTCTAGCCGGCCGGGAGGCGGTTCTCGCCGCCGGTGCTGCCGGAGTGACGTGCTTGCACGGCCCTTCTCCCGGCGTGAAGTCGCCCTCGTGAAGCGCTGCGTAACCCTCTACTGGCTCGCTTTTTTCTGGAGCTGGTAGAGGATCGTGAGCGCTTCGATCGGGGTGGTGGTGGAGAGGTCGAGCTTGCGCAGCTCTTCCACGGCCGGGTTCTCCGCCGCTTCGAAGAGACTTAGCTGCACCCGCTCGGCGCGGGGCTGCACCTGCGCGCCGGCGGAGGGCAGGCCGCCGTTGACGCCGCTGCTGGAGCTTTCCAGGTCCCGCAGCACCTCGCGGGCACGCTCGATCACCGCGTCCGGCAGGCCGGCGAGGCGGCCGACCTGGATCCCGTAGCTCTTGTCGGTGCCGCCGGGGACGATCTTGCGGAGCCAGACGATGTGGTGCCCGTCTTCCTTCACCGCGGCGCGGTAGTTCTTCACGCCCGGGAGGCGCTCCGCCAGGTCGTTCAGGTGGTGGTAGTGCGTGGCGAAGAGCGTCTTGGCGCCCGCCTGCTGGAGGTACTCCGCCACCGACCACGCGATCGAGAGCCCATCGTAGGTGCTGGTGCCGCGGCCGATCTCGTCCAGGATCACCAGGCTGCGGTCGGTGACGTTGTTCAGGATGTTGGCGGTCTCGTTCATCTCCACCATGAAGGTGGACTGGCCGCTGGCGAGGTCATCGTGGGCGCCGACGCGGGTGAAGATGCGGTCGACCACCCCGATCCGCGCGGAGTCCGCGGGGACGAAGCTGCCGGCCTGCGCCATCAGCGTGATGAGGGCGACCTGCCGCAGGTAGGTGCTCTTCCCCGCCATGTTGGGGCCGGTGATGATAAGCAGCCGGCTCTCTCCGCCGTCGAGGCAGGCGTCGTTGGGAACGAACGGCTCCTGACCCAGCTTTTCCACCACCGGGTGGCGCCCGTTGCGGATCTCGATCCGGTCGCCGGTATCGACCACCGGACGCACGTAGTCGTTCCGCACCGCGCACTCCGCGAGGGCGGTAAGGACGTCGAGCTCCGCCACCGCGCCCGCGACGGCCAGCACGCGCGCCGCCTCGCGCCCCACGCGGTCCCGCAGCTCCTGGAAGAGCCGCTCCTCCATCGCCTGGATCTTTTCCTCGGCGCCCAGGATCAGCGCTTCCTTCTCCTTCAGCTCCGGCGTGATGTAGCGCTCCGCGTTGGCGGTGGTCTGCTTCCGGTGGTAATCCGCGGGAACGAGGTGGATGTTCGGCTTCGTCACCTCGATGTAGTAGCCGAAGACCGAGTTGTAGCCGACCTTGAGGCTCTTGATGCCGGTCCGCTCTCGCTCGGTGCTCTCCAGCGCGGCGATCCAGTCTTTCCCGTCCACGCTGGCGGTGCGCAGCTCGTCGAGCTGCGGCGAGTAGCCGGGGCGGATCACGCCGCCGTCGCGGAGGTTGGCGGGCGGCTCGTCCACGAGGCCGGTCTCCAGGAGCTGGACCAGGTCCTCCAGCGGCTCCAGCCGTTCCCCCAGCTCGCTCAGGTAGACGGAGGCGCAGGGCGTAACCAGCTCCTTCAGCTCCGGCACCCGCGCCAGGGATGAGCGCAGGCCGGAGAGGTCGCGCGGGTTGGCGGCGCCGGTAGCGCAGCGGCTGGCGAGCCGCTCCAGGTCGCTCACCTGGGAGAGCCGCTCCCGGAGGTCGCCGCGGAGCAGGCCGCTCTCCGCCAGCTCCGCTACCGAGTCGAGCCGCTCGTTGATCCGCACCGGGTCGAGCAGCGGCTGCTCCAGCCACCTCCGCAGCAGCCGCGCGCCCATCGCGGTCCCGGTGCAGTCGAGCACCGAGAGCAGCGTGCGGGAGCGGCCGCCTTCCCACATCGACTGCGTCAGCTCCAGGTTGCGGCGGGCGGTCGGGTCGAGGCGCATGAACTCGCCGACGGTATAGGTGGAAAGGCTGCGGAGGTGCTGCGCGGCCTCGATGTGCCGCCGGCCGAGGTAGTGGAGCACCAGGCGGGCTGCCTCGATCGCGCGCTCCATCTCCTCGCAGCCGAAGCCGCGTAGGGAGTGGACGCGGAAATGCTCCAGCAGCGCCTGCCGGGCCGTCTTGCGCGGGAACGCCTCCGCCTCCACCGGGGTGACGGTCCACCTCCGCCCCTGGCAGAGCCAGCTCTCCGCTCGCGCCGCCAGCTCCGCCGGCAGCACCAGCTCCCGCGGCGCCAGGCGCTCCAGCTCTTCCAGGAGGCGGCGGGCGGCGTGCGGGGCCTTCAGCTCCGTCACCGCGAACTCGCCGGTCGAGACGTCGCAGATCGCCAGCCCGAACTCCGCTACGTGGTCCTCTCCGGAGACGACCACCGCGGCGAGATAGCTGTTCGCCTTCGCCTCCAGCATCGAGTCGTCGAGGACGGTGCCGGGCGTGACGACCCGGGTCACCTTCCGCTTGACGATCCCCTTGGCGAACTTGGGGTTCTCTACCTGTTCACAGATCGCCACGCGGTGCCCCGCCGCTACGAGCCGTGCCAGGTAGCGCTCCTGCGCGTGATACGGCACCCCGCACATGGGGATCCGCTCGCCCTGCACGTAGTCGCGCGAGGTAAGCGTGATCTCCAGCACGCGCGCGGCGATCTCCGCGTCCTCCCCGAACATCTCGTAGAAGTCGCCGAGGCGGAACATCAGGAGCACGTCCGGGTACTGGCGCTTGATCTCCCAGTACTGGCGGAAGAGCGGCGTGAGCTGGTCGGCGGCGGGAGGCATGGTGGGAGCTGCGGTGCGGATCAGAGTCGGCGCGGGGGCCGGGTAGTTGTAAGGCAAACGGACGAAGCGGGCACAGGCGCAGGCGCATTCGCCGCGCTCCCCGCGCTCCTCTATAATCGTAACAGCGCACGCGCGGACGTGCCTTGCTCCCGTGGATGCCTGATGGCGCTGGGAGAGAGCCTGGTTCTGGATTCCGACCCCGAGCGGATCTTCACCGAGGCCGATCTGGCGGCGCTCCCTGCGGAGCTGCCGTCCGGCCCCGTGTGGTGGGAGCTCGACCACGGCAGGCTCCTGGCCATGCCGCTGCCGGAACTGGACCACAGCATCGCCCTGACGAACCTCGCATGTGCCCTGAAGCGCGACGGTGAGCTACGCGGCCACGGCCGCGCAGTCGGACGGGTCGGGGTGGTGCTCTGGCGCAGCCCGGACCGCGTCGTGGGCGCGGACGCAGCCTTCATCGCCAGCGGGTCGCTGCCGGCGCGGCGCTCCCCGGAAGACTACCTGGAGACGATTCCCGAGCTAGTGGTCGAGGTCGTCAGTATTCAGGACACGCCGGGCTACGTCCGCCGCAAAGTCGAGGACTACCTGACCGCCGGTGTGAAAGTGGTTTGGCTGGCGAACCCGGCCACCCACACGGTGACGGAGTACCGCCCCGCCGGCGGGCCGAGAGAGTACCGGGACGGTGACACGCTGACCGTGGAGGACCTGATCCCCGGCTTCTCCATGCCGATCGAAGAGGTGTTCCGGGTCTGACGCGGGGCTACGTGCCCGCCAGCTCCTTCAGCCGCTCCACTCGCTTCGGCTCGTTCTTGACCAGCCAGGCGTCCCTGGAGAGCAGCTCGTAGGCTCGCGCGAAGTGCGGCTTCGCCTCTTCGTGGCGCTTTAGCGCGAGCAGGCACTCCCCCAGTTCCTCGTAGAGGTAGCCGTCCGGATCGTTCGCCTGCTCCGACTCCGTGCGGATTGCCTCCTGGATCGTCAGCGCCTGCTCGACCTTGCCGAGGGCGCGGAGGGTCTTGCCGACTGAGTACTTGGCGATCCGGATCTGGACCGGGCTGCCGTGCTGCTGGTAGAAAGCCTGGGCCTTGTTCAACAGCTCCAGCGCCGTGGGGTAATCGCCGCGCTCGTAGTAGGTCCAGCCGGTGTTGTTGTAGAGCGGCCCCAGCCAGCGGCGGGCGCGCTCGTTCTTGCTGCGCTCCGCCAGCCCGATCGCCTGGAGGTTCCACTTCAGCGCCTCGTCCGGCGTCTCCGCGATGCCGAGCATGTGGGCGGCGTCGAGCGCGTACGCTTCCTCCCCCGCCGCGTTCGCCAGCTCCCACGCCTCGCGGAAGAGCCGCCGGGCCCGCTCCGGCTTCTGGTCGGAATTGAAGGTGCGGCCCCGCTCCAGCAGGTAGCGCACGCGGGCGGTCTTCAGGTCCGGCTGAAGCAGCCCCTCCGCCTCGTCCAGGATGCGGTGCGCCTCCGCGAACTTGCCCTGGAGACTCTGGGTGCGGCCGAGCTGGGTCAGGAGCTGCACCAGGTAGTCCCGGTTGCCGGACCGCCTGGCGCGGGGAAGCAGCTCCCGGAACGTCTCCGCCGTCTCCTCCGGCTGCTGGTAGTTCCAGAGCTTGTCGATCACCGGAAGCGGCTCATCGTCCGGCTCCCGCGCGGCGATGGCGAGCGCCAGGAGTGAGCAGAGCAGGATGAGCACGGTCATGGCAGCCTCCGTTCCGGATCCCGGCAGCTTGCCGGGCAGGCATGGAAGCGTTCGCCGGCCGGGAGGCGGGTCCTCCTCCCGGCCGGCGATGGCCGGGCTACTTTTCGACCGGAGTGTCCGGGCGGCTGGTGTAGTCCGCGAACGAGCCGTAGTAGACTTTGACCCGGGGGTAGCCGATCAGCTTGAGCGTGAAGAGGGAGTGCGACGCACGCCCGCCCGACGCTCAATAAGTGACCACCTCTTTGTCGGGGGTTACCCCCTTGCTCTCGTAGAGCTTCTTCAGCTCCGGGCCGCTCTTGAACACCTGGTGCGGGCCGGTCACGTTCTCCGACCAGTCGACGTTCACCGAATTCGGGATCCGACCCGCCTTCTTCGCGCCGCCGGAGAGCCGCTCTCCCGTGAATTCGTCTGCGGAGCGGGTGTCCAGCACCACCACGTCGGGCCGACGCGCGAGCAGCTCCGGCGCGGCGCAGACCAGCTCCGGCACCTTCTTCGGTTTGAAGGTCGTCGCGGCGACCCGGGGAGCTTCCACCGTCGTGGGCCGCTTCTCCGCCGTCCACTTGCTCCAGCCGCCGTTGACCAGGCTCACCTTCGGGTGGCCGTAGGCGTTCAGCACGAACCAGAGCCGGGCCGCGCTGCGGCCGCCCGCGTCATCGTAGATCACCACGTGGGTGTCGGCGCCGATCCCCGCCTTTCCCATCATCGCAGCGAACGCCTCCGGGCTCGGCAGGAAGTCGGCGGTGTCGTTCGCGTCCCGCAGCGGGCCCTCGGACAGCCGGACCGCCCCCGGGAGGTGCCCGGCGGAGTACTTCTCATCCGAGCGCATGTCGACGATCCGGACCGTCGGGTCCTGGAGCCGGTGCTCCAGCCAGCTCGTCTCCACCAGCAGCTCCGGGTGGGCCCAGCCGCCGGAGCGGAACGTCTCCAGGTGCGCGAAGAGCGCCTGCGCCTTCTCGCCGTCGAGCTGCACCGCGGCGAAGCCTTTCGACTTCTCGATCACCTCCAGGGCGGAGAGGCGCTGCGTGATGTCGACCAGGCTCCTGGCGCCGGCGTAGGTGGTGGTATCGGCGCCGTCCTCGCCGTGACAGCGCGCGCAGTAGGTGGCGTAGAGCGTCTCGCCCTTCGCCCGCAGGCTCGCGGACTCCGGCCTGGGAGCCGCCTGCGCGCCGAGGACAGACGCCAGGACTATTCCGATGGACGCGCCCACGCCCGCCCAGGCCGCGACTCTTCGCGGATACATCGATCCCCCTCCCGCGGCGCCTCCGCGCCGCTCCGATTCAGTCTACTCCGGGCCGGCTTCGATGACCCGCGTCACCACGCGTGCTGCCGAATTCAACTGGAATGCGATACGTAGACGGCACCGACTATCTGACCGGGAGAACCCCAGACCCCCTCGTTCAGGAGTAGCCCCGAATGCCGAACGTTCTCTCCAGCCTCTATCCGTTCCACGGCAAGATCGTTACCGTCCGCGTCGACGACGTCCGGCTGCCCGACGGCCACGTGACGCAGCAAGAAGTGGTGGAGCACCGGGAGTCGATGACGGTAGTCGCCCTCGACTCGGAAGACCGCCTGGTGCTGGTGCGGCAGTACCGGCACGCGGTGGGCGAGGTGCTGCTGGAGACGGCGGCTGGATCGATCGACGACGGCGAGACCCCGGAGGAGGCGGTGAACCGCGAGCTGGCGGAGGAGACCGGCTACCGGGCCCGCCAGGTGGCGCGGCTCGGCAGCTTCTACCTCGCCCCCGGCTGGGCCACGGAGCACATGCACGTCTTCCTCGCGCGGGACCTGTATGAGTCGCCGGAAGAGGGGGACGAGGACGAGCGGATCGAGGTGGTGCATCTTTCCATTCCGGAGTGGGAAGAGATGATCGCGCAGGGCGCGGTGCGGGACTGCAAGAGCCTGGGAGCCTGGCATCTCGCCCGCCGCTATCTCTGGGAGACGCGAGGATGAGCCGGACCGACGCGCAGCGACTGGTCGCCGCTGCCGCCTTCGCCGCGGAGATCCACCACGGTCAGTGCCGCGATGAAGGGACGCCGTACCTCGAGCACCCGCTCCGCGTGGCCCGCATCGCGGCCGACGAGATCGGCATCTCGGATCCGGAGTTGCTGATCGCGGCGCTGCTGCACGACACGCTCGAGGACGCAGACGATCCGGAGGCGGCGCGGCGGCGCATCCGGGAGGAGTTCGGGGAGCGCGTGCTGGAGGTCGTGGAGCTGCTGACGAAGCCGTCCGACGACGGGACCTCAAAAGAGGCGCGCGATCGCGAGTACCATTCGCGCCTGCAGCAGGCTCCGCGGGAGGTCCAGGCGCTGAAGATCGCCGACCGGCTGGACAACACCCGGTTCCTGATCCACTCTCCCGACTCGAAGAAGCGCGGCCGCTACCTGCGCGAAACGGAGGAGGAGTACCTCCCGCTCGCGGAGAAGGCGGGCGTACTGGTGGAGCCGCTCCGCGAGGCCACCCGGCGCGTGCGAGAGCTCTACGGCCCACCCCCGGAACCGGACGCCCAGGAATGAAGAGACTCGCCGCCGCCTTCCTGCTCTCCCTCTTGCTCTCCAGCGCTGCCGTCCCGGCACCGAGCTACGGCGAGGGCCAGGTTGCGGAGCTCCTCGCCGTTGCAGTAGCGGAGCAGGAGCCGGAGCGGCGGCGGGCGCAGGCGATCCGAGCGCTGGAGCACACGGAGCTGCGCACGCATCTCCCGGCGCTGCGGCGGCTCCTGCGAGAAGAGCGCAGCCTCGACATCCGCCTCGCCGCCGCGTGCACGCTGGCGGCGCTCGGCGACCGGAAGTCGCCGGCCGACCTCCTCCTGGTCACCGCCTACGACCAGGAGCGCACCCCGAGCTGCACCCGCTCCGACGTCGTCCTGGCGCTGGCGCGCACCGGCAACCCGGCCGCCGTGCTGCACCTGCGGAAGGCGCTGGAGGCCCCCGCGCCGGCGGACGAGCCGTTCTTCTACGCCGACGCCTGCCGCGCGCTCAGCATCCTAGGCACGCCGGAGGCGCTCGCGGAGCTGGGACGCGCGCTGCGAGAGGGCTCGGCCGAGGTCCGCCACGCCGCCGTCACCCCCCTCGCCAACGCGGCTCGAACGCTGAGCGTGGAGGAGCGGGCCTGGGTGAGCGCCGCGCTGCTCTACCGCGCGCGAGAGGACGCCGAGCCGCGCGTAGCGGAGCAGGCGATGAGCGGGCTCTTCTGGTGCGGAGTGGACGCTTCCGCATTCTTTCGACTGCTGGAAGCCGATCCCGAGCCGGAGGTCCGCGCCCGCGCCGCCCGGGTGATGAACCGCCACTACCTCCGCCCCCGCCACCTGGAGCGCCTGCGCGCCGCCCTCGCGACCGAGCGGGATGCCGGGGTCCGGACCGCGATCGAAGAGACGCTCCGCAGCCAGGAGCGCGGGGATCGCGTCCAATAGGCCGGGGCTCCTCACTCACCGGCTCAAGGGGAGGGCTTCGATGCGACGCCGCGCCGGAGTGCTGCTGGCTACCGCAAGTCTCCTGACGGCGCTGCTGCTGATCGGCGCCGCGGTCGGAGACTACGCCCTCTCGGGCGGGCCGCTCTCGCCAGGCCTCCGCACACAGTTCTCTCTAGTCCCGGCGAGCCCGTGGCGCTTCGACACCCTGGTAGGCTGCGGGCCGGGCACCGTGACCTACGTGACGACCATCGGACCGGTGCAGATCGTCCGCGAGGGCGGACGCAGCCCCTTTGATTCGCGACGTGGCACTGCACGGCAATGAGGGATGCCCCGTACTGTAATCGGCGGAACCCGAGCGCTTGCTCGTGGGTCAGGAAAGCAGCACGTGGGTCGATCCACAGGAGGACGCATCAATGCGTACGCCCCCCTCTCCCCGGGCGGTCGTCGGGTTACTTTTCGCCCTGGCAGCCCTTACCAGCGCTGCCCGCGGCCCCATCGCCGCAGCCGAACCGCTCACCCCATCAGGGTATGAAGGCGACCGGTATGAGCCGGACGACTCCCCGTACCGCTCCCGCAAGATCTCGATCTACAGCCGCCCGCAGCGGCACAGCCTGCACTGGTCGAAGGATTGGGACTTCGTCCGTTTTCGGGTGCCGGCCGGCAAGGTGGCCGTGATCGAGACGTTCGACCTCACCGACGGCTGCGACACGGTGCTGAGCCTCTTCGATAGCGACGGTGAGTCGAAGCTTTGGGAGTCGGACGACTTCCGCGACGAGGACCGGTCCGTCCTCCGGTACGCGGTGGAGCACACCGGTCTCTACTACGCCAAAGTGCGGCAGGTGGACGGCGCCGACGAGCGGGAGAAGGGGTACTCCCTGCGAGTGCGGGTGCAGGAGCCACGCCTGGGCGGCAAGATCGACCCGGTGTGGATCTTCGGATTCCCCGGCACGCGCCGCGGCCGCACCGGCACCGCCACGCTGGAGCTGAAGAACCACAGCGTCTACGAGAACCTGCGGATCGTGGTCGATAAGATCGAAGGGCCGTTCAGCGTCGTGGAGGGACCCGGGAGCACGATCCTGCCGCCGCGCGGGGTGCTGCCGCTGCGGCTCGCGTTCCATCCCGAGATTCGCGGCACCGTGACCGGCAAGCTCTACCTGAAGACAAGCGCCCGGGAGCGGCGAAGGGTGGAGATCAGCCTGGTCGGCACGGGGCTATAGGGCCTCGCCCCGGGTACAGCGCAAAGGGCCGGAGGGGTCTGCCTCCGGCCCTTTGCGCTGGTAGTGCGTATTTCGTATTGCGTAGCGGTGCGTTTACTGGTGTTTCCGGTAGCGTCGTGCCGAGCGGGATGCCTTTTACAGCGCCTTGCCCGGCAGAATGCTTCGCCAGGTGGTACCGGCACGCCGCTGCGCAATACGGAATACGAAATACGCCTCAGTTCACTCCCACCGCGTGGCGAAGCTTCCGGAGCGCCCGCGTCTCGATGTGGCGGATGCCCTCGCGAGACATGTTCAGCTCCTGGGCCAGCTCCTTCAGGCTGCGGACGCGGCCGTCGCGCAGGCCGTAGCGGTTCTCGATGACCGTCCGCTCCTTCGGCTTCAGCACGCCGAGGATCCGCGCCAGGTTCTCCCGGTCCGCGGCCTGCAGCGCGCAGTCTTCCGGATCCTGTGCTTCCGCGTCGAGCTGCAGGTCGCCAAGGGTGTAGTCTTCCGCCTCACCCAGCAGCACGTCGAGAGAGACCGGCTCCTGGATGCTCTGCAGCAGCGCGTTCACGGTGCTGACAGAGAGGGCCGTCTCGGCGGCGAGCTCCTCGGAGGTCGGCTGGCGCCCGAGCTTGTCGGAAAGCTGCATGCTGCTCCGCTCCAGCTTGCCGACCGCGTGGTAGGCATACGTGGGGAGCCGGATCATGCGGCTTTGCTTCTCAATGGCCCGCACGATCGCCTGGCGGATCCAGTAAGTAGCGTAGGTGGAGAAGCGGAACCCTTTGGTGGGATCGAACTTGTTGATGGCGCTCATGAGACCCAGGATGCCTTCCTGGACCACGTCTTCGAACGTCATACCCCGGCAGTTGTAGTGCCGGGCAATGCTCACCACGAGGCGGAGGTTCGCCTCGATCATCCGTTCGCGGGCACGCTCGTCGCCGCCGCGAATCCGTTCTGTGAGGTCGATCTCTTCGTGAACGGTAAGGAGGGGACCGTCCGCCTTATACTGCCACGGTGGGATACCGTTCTGGTGTGCGTTCTGCTCCGGGTCCAGGTGGGACTGACGAGATCCTGTCTCGTCTGAGGATTGCCGGGATCGCATGTGCGCCGTCCTTTCCGCTGCCATAGTACCACAGGCGCCGGCTTGCACCTAATTGTTTGTGGTAATTGCTTATTAACGCTCGCTTATCAATCGATAGGGAGTTATCGGAGCTGTTAATGATTGACGCGGGCGCCCGGGGAATGTGGGCGCAATGCCGGTGGCGACAATTGGGGGGTCTTTGAGCTCGAAGCGCTCGAGCGCGGGGTTGGGTTCCGGACTAGTATACCGAACGTGAAAAAAAGCGCAACCCCAATCGGGCTCCGTCCGCGGCAGTCACTGCGGCCCGTTTACCCACCCTCTCACTACTCTAACCCTCAAATCCTGAGCAGTATACGCAGCGGGGGCCACAAGGCTGACCCCCGCTGCCTAAGAGTTATCTGAACGGTGTCCTGCCGGCTCAGCCCGGCGCCTGCTCCCCGGAAAGGGCGGCAAGCAGCGCCTGCAGCAGCCGCCACGTCTCTTCCACCGTGCGAATCTGCACCCGCTCTTCCGGGGTGTGCGCCCCCTCGATCCGGGGGCCGAAGGAGATGGCGTCGAGGCCCGGCAGCCGGGAGGCGATCACGCCGCACTCCAGGCCGGCGTGGATCACCTGCACCGCGGCGGGGCGTCCGAACACCTGCTGGTAGACCGACGCGGTGGTGTGCAGCAGCGGCGAGCCGGGGTTCGGCTCCCAGCCGCCGTAGCCTTCCCGCAGCTCCACCTCCGCGCCGGCCTCCCGCCCGCGCTGCACGATCTCCGCCTGCAGGCGATCCAGCTCGGCGTCGACGAACGAGCGGCTGCTGGTTCCGATCTCCAGGATCCCCGTGTGGGTGCGGACCATCGCGAGATTCGAAGAGGTCTCCACCTTCCCCTCGAAGGCCTGGCTCCAGGTGAGCGGGCCGTGCGGGAGGTCGCGCAGGAGGTCGATCGCCCGCACCGTGTCGGCGGCACTGAACGGCTCGGCCGGCTCGGCCGCGTCCCGCAGCTCCAGCGCGAAGCCCGGCTCGTCGTCTCCCCATTCCGCGGAGATCTCGTCCCGCGCCGCCGCCACCGCCGATTCCAGTGCCGCAAGCTGCTCCCGCGGCAGCGCCAGCGTGGCCGCGGCATCCCGCGGAATCGCGTTGTGCGCGTTGCCGCCGTGCAGGCGGTCGAGCCGGAAGTCGATTCCCGCCTCCCGGACGCGCTCCAGCGCCCGGACGAGCAGCTTGTTGGAGTTGGCGAGCCGCTCGTGGATCTGCACGCCGCTGTGACCGCCTTTCAGACCGGAGACCACCAGCTCCCGCCCGATCCATCCCGCCGGAACGGGCTCGCGGTCGACCGGCAGCCGCAGCACGGCGCCGCTTCCGCCCGCGCAGCCGACCGTCAGCTCGCGCGGGTCTTCGCTATCGAGGTTGATGAGCAGCCGGGCGCGCACCAGCTCCGGATCGAGGTGGGCCGCGCCGTGCAGACCGGTCTCCTCCTCCACCGTGAAGATCAGGTCGAGCGGCCCGCGCTCCACCGTGGGATCGGTCAGCGCCGCCAGCCCCGCCGCCGCGCCGATGCCGTTGTCCGCGCCGAGGGTCGTCCCGGTGGCGTAGACCCACTCCCCCTCCACGCGGGGGCGGATCGGGTCGGACAGGAAGTCGTGCGTCACGTCCGGCCGCGCCTCGCAGACCATGTCGAGGTGCGCCTGGATCGCCACCGCGGGCGCTCCCTCCCGGCCCGGCGTGGCCGGCGCCTGGATCACCACGTTGCCGCGGGCATCCCGCAGCACAGTGGCTCCGGCCGCCTCCCCCACCGAGGCGACGTAGTCGCACGCACTGCCCTCGCGGCCGGAAGGACGGGGAATGGCGTTGAGCGCGGCGAACTGCCGCCACAACTCGCGCGGCTCTAGCTGGGCGTAGACTTGGATCGGGTCGAGGGCAGAGTTCTGGGACATCGGGGCCTCTCCGAGAGAGCTGAAACTTCCTCGGCACGTTGCCCTGACCAGGACTACTTTCCTGCGGCTAATGGAACTAACGCGAGTTCGTTGGGGTGAAGCCCAGCACGTCCGGGAAGCCGTCGCGGTTGCGGTCGCGGAGGTACTCCAGCTCGGAGCCGTAGGCGCGGTCCACGTTCGCCAGCGCCTGGCTGACGATCCGCCGGCCGTCCGGGGCGAAGCCCGGGCCTTCGATCCGGCCGGGGACGTTGAAGAGCCACTCCGGGTTGAACCGCTCCACGCCGGTGTCCCGGCCCGCGACGCGGAAGTGCCGCTCGATGCGTCCGTCCCCGTTCAGGTCGGTCGGCAGGTCGTCGGTGCCGTAGAGGACCAGGCTGCGGAGGAAGGCGAGCAGGTCGCCCCGCTCGCTGGAGGAGAGACGCCGGTACCTCCGGCGGGTCTCGGCCGCTTCACCCCCGTGCCGCTCGATCGCCTCCTCCAGCGTGAGGGCGCCGCCGTCATGGCCGTAAGGAGCCGTGGTGCCGACGCCCCAGAGCGGAGTCGTGCGGAAGTGGGTCAGGGTGCTCCCGTCGAACTGGAGCTGCCGGCACTCCGGTCCGAGGTCGTGGTAGCGGAAGTCGCTGTAGATCCCGCGGATGGTGAAGGCGCCGCGCCTCCGCCGCCACACACCGTCTCTCCGCTGGGCCAGCAAGCGGACCCGTCCCTGCAGCCGGCCCTCGCGGCCCGGCGCGACCTCCAGGTCGAAGAAGCGCCGGTCGCCCAGGAAGCGCCGGGTGTAATCTGCAGCCTTTGGCGCGGCGGCTTCGAGCTTCCAGTCCGGCGTATGGCAGGAGCCGCACCCGATGCGGGAGAAGAGGCGCTCGCCGCGGGCGACCTCCGGCGTGCGGGCGGCGCGGGCGGGCGCCGGGTGGTTCAGCAGGTACCACTCCGCCAGGTCGAGGTCGCCCTCGCTGATCTCCTCCACGTGCCCGTCCCGGTCCGGGTCGTCCAGGCTCACCCCTCCGGCGCCGCGCCGCTGCCCCCGGTCCCGCGAGGCGCCGCTCACGTACTGCGGCATCCCCGCCAGCGAGGTCCTCGCCAGGCCGTCGCCGTTCGGCTCGGCAAGACAGGTCGGATCGTAGGCCTGCAGGCCGGAGTGGATGTCCCACGGCTGGGCGGTAAAGATCCGCAGGGTGCCCGCGATCGGAACCCGGGCGCGGTGGCCGAACCCGAACGGCTGGAGCTCCAGCGTGTAGGCGGCCACTCCCGGCGCCTTTAGGCTCCGCGCCCAGGGAATGCGCTTGCCGCTCGCGTCGAGGTAGACGATGTGGACGGCGGGATCGAGGTCCGGCCGACCGTTCCCGTCGACGTCGCCGAACCGGCCGAAGTCGATGGCGTGCCGGCCGGGTGCCCCCTCCGGCAGGTTGTAGACCCGCGCGCGGCGCCCAAAGCTCTCCCGCGCGTCGATCCGGCCGTCCCGGTTCCGGTCCCCGAGAGCGAGCAGCTTGAGCCGGAGGTCCCAGCCGAGCATCTCGATCAGTCCGGCGCCGTAGAGGTGCGGCGTGTTCCGGCCCGTCCCGCCGTTCTTGGCAATCGTCGCGCCGTGTCCGGCGTCCCGGTACGGGATGTTGTGGCAGGTGCCGCAAGAAGAGGCGTGGCCCAGCTGCTGCTGGCGCGTGACGCCGTCGTCCAGGACGGGGCCGCCGTGCTGGCCGCTCTCGCCGAAGACGCCGTCCCACGCCGCGAACTCTCGCAGGAACAGCTCCCGCCCCCGCTGGTAGCCAAGCCACGGATCGACGTAGAGCAGGTACGCGGTGGTGCCCGGCTTACGCGGGTCCCGGGAGTGGACCGCCCGTACGCGCGCGGTCTTGATCGAGCGGCCCGAGACGTCGCGCGGCACCGCCGCCGGATCGTCACCCAGCCCGCCGGGCCGCTCCGTCCGGTATTCCAGCCGGGGCAGGTCGCCGGAGACGCCCACCGCCACCGCCAGCGGTGCCGCGAGCGCGCCGAGAGCCGCCATCAAGATACGCCGCATCGGGAGGCCTCCACGCGATCAAGGGGGCGAGGTCGGCAGGATGTAGACGTACTCCATCTCATCCGGCTTCCCGGCCAGGGTGGCGCGGACGAAGTGGAGGTCGTCGTCCATCTCGCCGCGGCGGAATTCCTTGCGCAGCTTGGTGACCCACTGGCCCTGCTTCAGGTGGCCTCGAAGGAGCCGGAGCTGTCTTACGGCTTCCGGATCGGCCTCGCGGTCGAACTTCACGGTGCCGTCGAGCATCCCGAGGTCGGCGGCGTTCAGCTTCCGCGCCCACTCCAGGCGGGTCGGGGTCCAGCCCGGCTCTCCCCGCTGCCCCTCCTGCGCCTGGCGCTGGAGCCGGTCGAGCTGCGGCTCGACGACCGCGGACCATGCCTTCTCCTGCGGCGTCAGCTTCTCCGGTACCGCGAAGGAGAGCGCTTGGTGCCACATCGGCGCCCAGCTTAGCTGGTAGCTCCAGGCGCCGGGGAGGTCGACCTTGTACGGCGCCTGCACGTAGAGCAGCGCCTCGGTCTTGTCTTTGACGGAGATCTGGGTGATCCGCAGCGGGTAGACGAACCGCTCGCTCGCGAAGGTGAAGCGGGTCGGCGTCACTTCGCCGCTGTAGGTGCCGTCCGCCCGGCGCTTCTGCTGCATCGGGTCGATCTTCATCACGGTGAAGAACCACTTCTTCCCGATGTAGTGCTGAAGCGTCGCCTCGTCCCCGGCATAGGAGTACCGGTTCTCCTTCAGCCAGGCGAACAGGTCGGCGGCGTCCTCCGCGCGGACGATCTTGTAGTCGAGCGAGCCGACCACCCCCTCCTCCAGCACCACCACGGAGCGCTTGGCTGCTGGCGCGCTCGCGCCGCCGAAAGCACCCCTGGCGCGGAAGAGGACGGGCTTGTACTTGTCGAGCGGCATCGGCCGCAGGATGGTAAAGACGGCGAGCTCCTTGAAGAAGTCCCGCGGCATCTCGTACAGGCGGGGGCGCGAAGGCGTGGGGATCACCATGCCGAAGTCGCGGGCGTTCCCTTCAAACTTCGGCTGCACGGTGAAGCTCTCCACCTGCTCCTGCGGGTCCCAGGTGAGGAATGCCTTCTGGGCCGGCTGGTTTACGTCCTGGCCCAGCGCGGAGAAGTAACAGCACGCACCCAGCGCGGCGGAGTGAGATCCTACGGCAGCGATCGCGGCCAACGCCGCGGAGACGAGTAGGCGTCGCATCGGCACCTCCGGATGGCCTTATAACGGCCGTTCGGAGATCAGACTCGGCGCCATCTGACAGGGTTACAGGCGGAAGACTTTTCCGGACCGGTCAATCCTGCTGCTCGTCGAGCGGCCGGGACGGGTCCAGGCCCGAGGCCGAGTAGTAGCGGCGCATCTCCGCGGCCACGCCGTCCAGGTCCGGGAAGAGGCGGCGCTCGTCGACCCCGCAGAGGTCGAGCTGGTCACGCACCCGCTCCACCGCGGAGTACGGGATCTGGATGCGCGTGAGGCAGCGAGAGAGCCCGGCCTCGGCCAGGAGCTCGTCGATCGCGCGGGTGCGGTCGGTGGGGAAGGTGAACGTAGACGCCTGTGACGTGATCCGCCCGTCCAGCGCCGGCGGCTCCAGCAAGGCGATCAGCGGCTCCTCGAGGCGCGCCTGGTCCGTGACAAGCTGCCAGAGGGAGGTGATCCCCCGCTTCTCCAGCACGGCATCGAGCTCGTGGACCATCAACGCCAGCGGCGGCAGGCCGTAGTAGTCGTGCATGGCGCCCCAATCGAGGCGCCAGATCACCCGGTCCGACGGCCGGCCCTCGTTCACTGTCGCGAAGTGCGCCGCCACCAGCGGGCTGTGGGTCCAGTCGAGGAGCCGGGTCGGCAGCCCGTGGTGCTGCGCCACGATCAGCACCTCCCAGTCGTTCACCGGCGCGACGGAAAGGTGAGGACGGGAGTACCGGATGAAATTGCGCAGCAGGTGCTCTTCCAGGTGGACCTTCGAGTGCGGCTCCCGGTCCGGCACCCCCACGCGCGCCAGGCTGGTGAGCAGCGAGTAGCCGGTATCCGGAACGCCGCGGTAGACCGCTCGCTCGCGCAGGCGGCCGCTGGCCGGGTCGGGCCGGCTGGGCGTGACCACCTGGATCAGCTCGGACAGGTCCTGGATGACGATCTCGCGGATCGGGTCTGGCATGGATCGGCGCGCCCCTCGCAGCCGTTCGTTCCCGTCCGCTGACCGCCGCGAAACCCGGCGCTCCCTCCCGCTCGGCCGCCCGCTCAGGCCTGCAGGTAGGGTGCCAGCAGCCGCGCGAATTCCCTCCGGGCCCCGGGGAGGTCGCCCGCCTCCACGCAGAAGCCGAGCCGTGCTGGGCGTCCCACGCCGAGCGCATCCGCGAGCCCGCGCAGGCCCCGCCCCGCCGGCGTGACCAGCAGCTCTCCGACCAGATGGGGCGGACGGAGGAAGAGGACCAGCTCGATGCCGCCGACCGGCGAGCGTGGCCAGCCGCCGGGAGAGAGGCGCGCTACTCCGCCCACCAGGCCCTTTTCCGGTAGCGGCCGGTGCGGATAGCGCTCCTGGTCTTTCAATACCTCCACCAGCGCGGCGTCCAGCGGCGCAACCGGCCGGCCGACCTTGTCATCGAGCGTGGTGCGATAGCCCCAGCCCCGGACCTCCATCCGGGCCACTTCTTCCAGCACAGCCGCCACCCGGGTGAAGAGCGGCGGCGGCGCGAGTGTGATCATGCGACGGCTCTGCGCGGCGCAGCCGGGCACCCACACGTCGAGCTGCGCGCGCCACATGCTCTCGAACGGTCGCCCCCAGGGAGCAGTGAGGGCGAATTCCCACCGCCGCACCTCCCCGGGCTGCAGCACCGCCTGGTACTCCAGCACCTGCTCCGCGTGGGTAATCTGGAACTCCGACGCCGCAGCCCCCAGCAGCCCCCCGGCTCCAACGGAGGGCGCCACCATCCCGCTTACCAGCCCGACCGACGCACCGAAGGCGAGGCCGTTTGCGAGCGGGCCCAGGTCCCTCGGGAGCTGTGAATCTTCGATCAGCGAGACCCGCACCGAGTCGATCGCCTGCGGCTGTGCCCCGCCGCGCAGCACCACCCGGCCGATCAGCGGCTCCCCCCACCCGAGCCGCAGCGAGTGAAGCGTGAGCCGGCCGGTGACCTGCCCCGCCCGCAGCGAGGCGTTGGGGTTTTGCCAGAACAGCAGTCGATCGAGCATCGGGGTTGCGAGTCTCCGGTGAGTAGTCCATCTTCCGGAACGGTCGCAGCTCGATCTGGTTACGAGCGAGCGATCAGAGCGGCAGATCGTCGATCTCCAGCAGAGAGTGATCGTGGAGCATGCGGTTGCGGGCGCTGGAATAACGCCAGTGCTCCGGAAGCTCCACATAGCCCTTGCGCACCGGATTCGCCTCCACGTAGGTGATCTTCTGGCGCAGCCACTCTTCGCTTGTGATGAGCACTGGATGGAAGCCTTCCTGCCAGACCCGCGCCCGAGCCGTGCTGAGTCCCTGAGATGAGGTGGGAGAAAGCAGGCGGAGCAGTGATTCCTGCCCGTCCTCCCGCAGCAGCTGCAGTATCTGCGACGACGTATGGCGCTTCAGATCGCGAATGATACCTGCCAGCGCTCCCGGAACCTCGGGATGCGCAACCAGATGGAAATGGTTCGTCATCACCACGTAGCCATAGATCCGCAGTCCCTTGTGCCGGCGGCAGTAGGCAAACGCATCGATCAGCACCTCGAAGTACCGTGGAGAGGTAAAGACGTGCGCCCAGGCGAGGGTGGTGGAGGTGATGAAGTAGGGGGCGTCTTCATCGGCGTAGACACGAAAGCCGCTCATCGCACCTCCCGAGGCTCCTCCGACCGGAATTGACTTCCGGCGGAATTGACGTAAGAACCGGATCGCCCGGCGTTGACTCTCGGCGGAACCAATTTGCGCCGTTGACTGCGCAGCGCAGCCGGAGCGGGCAGTCAACTGCCCATGTTCGACACTCCGGGAGTCAACTCCCGGAGATCCATGGACAGAGCTCATCAACAAGGATCGCCGGGAGTTGACTCCCGGCGGAACCAATCCGCCCAGTTCACTGGGCACCACAGCGGCAGCCGGAGCGGGCAGTCAACTGCCCGCGTTCGACACTCCGGGAGTCAATTCCCGGAGATCAAATCTATCGCTCCATCCACTCCCCCAGCCGCCGCAGTCCCTCCTCGATCCGCGGCAGGGCCGAGGCGAAGCTGAAGCGCAGGTGGCCTTCCGCGCGGCTGCCGAAGTCGATGCCGGGCGTCACCCCCACGTGCGCTTCTTCGAGGATGCGGTGCGCCAGCGCGAGCGAGTCCGGGTGCAGATGGCGGGCGTCGGCCAGGGCGTAGTAAGCGCCGAGAGGGGTGGCGGGCACGCGCAGGCCGAGGCTCTCCAGCCCCTGCAGCAGGACCTCGCGGCGGCGGGTGTAGTGCGCCAGCATCTCGCGGGCGTCCGGCTCCGCCTCGCGGAGCGCGGCGAGCGCGGCGTGCTGCGCCACGCTGCCGGCGCAGATGAAGAGGTTCTGCTGTAGACGCTGCAGCGGCGCGACGCTCTCCGGCGGGGCGACCAGCCAGCCGATCCGCCAGCCGGTCATCGCGTAGCGCTTGCTGAAGCCGTCGAGCACGAAGCAGCGGTCGGTCACCTCCAGCATGCTGGGTGCGCGCGTGCCGTACTCCAGCCCGTGGTAGATCTCGTCGCTGATCACCGGCACGCCGAGCTCCGCCAGCTCTGCCAGCGTCTCCCGGCTCTGCACTGCAGCCGTCGGATTGGCGGGGCTGTTGACCAGCAGCGCCCGGGTCTGGCGAGTAAGCCGCCGCCGGACCTCCGCCGCGTCGCAGCGGTAGCCGCAGGCGGGGTCGAGCGGGAAGTAGCGAGGCTGGCCGTGGAAGGCGCGGACGAAGTTGGGGTAGCAGGCGTAGCCGGGGTCCGGGAGCAGCACCTCGTCCCCCGGATCGAGGAGGAGCGCCATCAGCAGCGCCAGGCCGCCGGAGGTGCCGCTCGTCACCAGGATCCGCTCCGGCTCCACCTCGACCCCATAGCGGCCCCGGTAGTAGCGAGAGATCTCCGCCCGCAGCTCCCAGAGTCCCAGGCTGTGGGTGTAATGGGTCTCCCCTCTCCGCAGCGCCTCGCTCGCGGCGCGCTCCACGCAGGCGGGGGTATTGAAGTCCGGCTCCCCGACTTCTAGGTGGACGATGTCCGCGCCGGCGCGCTCCAGCTCCTGGGCGCGCTCCAGGATCTCCATCGCGAAAAAGGGCGTAACGTCCCGGGCCGAGTGAGAGAGGTACATGGGTCTGAAGTATCGCGTCCGGAGACGGACTGCCAGAAACGACGAGGGAGCGGGGCGCGTGCCCCACTCCCCTTGAAGTTCTCGATCGCGAGCGCCGGTTACTTCTTGAGCGCGTAGTCCGCCAGCGCGGTGACGCTCACGCCCGGGACGCGGTCGATGTGCTGGACCACGTTCTCGGACTGCACCGGCACCAGGATCTTGATGCGGGCCACGTCCTTGTAATCGGTCTCGAGCTGCGCCACCGCCTTCACGCGGTCGACGTCGCTCTTCTTACCCGCTACCTGCGCCGCCCCGATGTTGAGGCTGGAGCCGACGGTGATGATCGGCACGATCTTCTTGTCGAGGTTCGGGTAGTAGTCGCGGCTGCCGTACTGCGCCTGCGCCGGCTGGACCGCGCCGGAGATCAGCGCGGCGCCCAGGCCGAGGGCGAGGGCCGCCGCTGCTCCCATGGAAATGAGTCGCTTCATCGGGTCCTCCTCCCTAGATCCGGAAATCGATGATCGCCGTGGTGCCCACGCCCTGGATCGGCTTCAGCTCCGCCTTACCGGGGGTGAGGCTGTTCACAGGGAAATAGGCCTTGCCGCGCGCGCGGCCGACCGGCACCTCGATCGTGGCGACATACTTCGCCTTCTTGAGCACCGTCTCTTCGCCCTGGATCTGCGCGCCGCCCACGTAGGCGCCGCTGCCGACGGCGAAGGTCGGGACGACCTTGGTGCGGTCCTCGTACCGGATCCCCTTCTGCTGGAGGAGGGTGTTGATCGTCTTGTTGATCTGGGGGCCGAACTGCTTCACCAGGAAGCCGATCCCGCCCACCTTCACCACCTTGCCCAGGGCTCCGTCCAGGATGCCCGCCTGGGCGGTCTGCGCGGAGCCGAAGCCCACTGCCGCCGCCAGTGCCAGGGTTCCGGCCCAGAACTTGATTGTTTTCATCGCGCTCTCCCCGCGGGGTCTCTCCGCCCCGCTCTTTGTCCATGACCCATAATCGGCGCGGCGGGTTGCGTAGAACCTAAACTCAATGCGGTCTCAATCCGCGGCCCGGCGTTTCCGGGCCCACCGGTCGAGAAGAAACGCCGTCCCTGCGCCGGCCGTGTAGCACGCCAGGTCCCGCAGCGCGAAGGTGGTGCCGAAGAGCAGGCGGACCGGGAGCAGCCCCGCGTACCGTGCCGGGATGCCGGTGAGCTGGAACAGCTCCACCGCCACGCACCAGCCCAGCGCCGCCAGGGCGATCGCTCGCGGTCGGGTCTTGGGGCGAAGCGCTGCCAGGGCCAGGTAGGCGGCAGAGGCGTAGAGCGCGTCCCCCAGCCACTCGTCCCAGAGCGGTATTCCCTGGGGGAACCGGCGGGAGACGAGACCCAGCAGAACTACGACGACCAGCGCGGCGGCGTAGAGGCCCCGGGACGCTCCCGGCTTGCCGGAGTGGTGCGTCAGGCTCACCCGGTGCTCCGGGAAAGTGGCTCATACCCGGATCCCCTACGCTCACACCGGCAGGGTGTCATTTCCAGCAGTGGTCCCAGATGCCGACGAGCGCCTCCTGCTGGCGGAGGCCGGAGAGACCGTTCACCAGCAGGTGCGACGGGTCGTCCGTGCGGACCGCCAGCAGGAAGCTCTCGACGGAGCGCCGCATCAGGTCCGGTCCGATCCACTCTTCGCCCTCCGCGGCCACGCGCGCCACGAATTCCCCGTCGCGGTTCACGCCGTCGTAGGTGGCAACCAGATCCTGGTTGCCCAGCTCCCTCTTCACCGTGCCGTCGGTAGTCCGGCGGCACTCGATGTGGACCGGCAGACGGCGCGCCGCGGAGACCCACTCGAAGTCGAGCACCACTTCCCGAGGACCGTCCTGGTGGCGGAGGGTGGCCCAGTCGACCCCTCCGGGCGCGAGGCGGTCGATGACGGCGAGGGGGTGGGGACCGAGATCGACCCACACCTCCGCGGCGCCGTGCGGGCTGCGCGGCGCGCCGCGAGTGGCCATGGTAAAGGTCAGGGCGCGGTAATCCGGCTCGCGTCCGCGCAGCGTCCGGTGGAGCGCCTCGAACCCCTCCAGCGCTGCCGGATACTGTGCGTTCACCCCCAGGAGCACGCCGTGGTGCGCCGCCGCCTCCACCAGCCGAGTCGCCTCCTGGATCAGCTCCAGGGAGCTATAGCTCCAGTTCCAGACGAGCGGCTTCTCGCAGAGGAGGTGCTTTCCGTCCTGCGCCAGGTCGCGGCAGTTTGCCCAGTGCTCCTCCGCCGGCGAGCAAACGCTGCAGGCGTCGAACCCGCCCTCGCGGCGGAACTGCTCCCAATCATGAAAGGCACGTCCGCTGAAGCCGAAGAGGTCTCGCAGCGTCGCCGCGGCGGAGAGCGCGGAGGCTTCGGTGGTCCCATAGATCGCCACCACCTCGCAGCCGGCGTGGGCAAACCACTTGGCATGATGCCGGCCAATTCCGCGGGCACCGACGATGGCGATACGGGGGAGCGGCTTCATAGTCGGTGCGGAGGAGACGTCGTCAGATCGGGGGCGCCGTTCTCGTCCGGAGCCGCTTCACCATCCGGCGGTGCGGGATTCCGGCCTCGAGGAATTCTTCACCCTCGGGCACGTAGCCCAAACGCTCGTAAAACGGAACGGCACATACCTGGG
Organism: Armatimonadota bacterium; assembly: GCA_046292385.1. Taxonomy (GTDB): domain Bacteria; phylum Armatimonadota; class SYMT01; order SYMT01; family SYMT01; genus JBKBRF01. The sequence goes on from JBKBRF010000005.1 coordinate 167,483, forward strand.
CGTCGAGCGCCAGCTCGGTCACTCCCAGGGAGCCGGCATACTGCTCCAGCGCCCGCATCAAGAGGGCGCCCCAACCGCGCCCGCGGAACTCCGGCAGCAGGGCGATCCGGCCCAGCTTCGCCAGCCCGCGCCGCGGCTGGTAGACCCGCGCGGTGCCGGCCGGCCGCTCGCCCGCCAGCACCAGCCAGTGGCGGGCGCACGAATCCCACGCGTCCGGCTCGTCTTCCGGCGGCCCGCCCTGCTCCTGCACGAAGACCGCGCGCCGGATCTCGAGCGCCAGCTCGAATTCTCGCCAGCCGCGGACGGGGCGGATTTGCGGATCACCAGTTGCTGCCACTGCGGCCCCGTTCCCGCGGGCGGGAGCCCATTCCTTCCCAGAATAGCGCGAAGTACCAAACGGGCGACGGTCCGGGAGGTATAATGCCACTATTGCCGCGCCGGTGCAGTGGACGGCGCGGATGGGATAGAAACGAGGAGGGCTATGGTGCGAACCGAAGGGGCTGCCAGCGCCGGCCTGGAGCTGAGCGCCAACATCGAGGAATACCTCGAGTGGATCTACCGGCTCTCCAAGGAGCAGGATGAGGTCACCACCTCCGACGTCGCTCGGAGCCTGGGTGTCTCGCCGGCGTCGGTTACCGGCATGGTGAAGCGGCTCTCCGAGCGCGGGCTGATCTTGCACGAGAAGTACCACGGTATCTCGCTCACCGACCAGGGCCGGGAGATCGCCCTGGCGATTATCCGCCGCCACGGTCTGCTCGAGCGGCTGCTGGTCGACGTCCTGGGTCTCCCGTGGCACCTGGCGGACGAAGAGGCCGGGCGCCTGGAGCACCACATCACCCCGGAAGTAGAGGAACGGCTGATGCAGTTCCTGGGCCACCCGGAGACCTGCCCGCACGGGCAGCCGATCAACTGGGTGCAGCCGGAGACCAACATCCGGCTCGGCGCGGTGGAGCCGGGCACGGAAGTGGAAGTCGCCCGCATCGCGGACGAAAGTCCGGACTTCCTGGAATATGTCGCCGGGATGGGTATGAAGCCGGGCTGCCGCGTGGCCGTGCGGGCCCGCGCCCCGTTCAACGGCCCGCTGATGGTGGTGGTGGACGACCAGGAGTACGCCCTGGGCGACGAAGTCTGCTCCAAGATCTGGGTCGTTCCGCCGCATCGGCACACAGCGGACGATGCGACCGCCCCGCCGGTCGTCTGATCCCGGCTAATACTCCGTCAGTCCGCGATGGATGGGTGGATCTGGCAAGGGAGAGTGGGCGCAGCGGGGAGTGGGAGAGACTGCAGGCGGGAGCTGTGCGCTCTTGCCGGAGACCACAGCTTTCCCGCAGCGCCTCCGAGTAAGAGTAGGAGAACGAGTAGGAGAACGAGTAGGAGCAGGAGTGTCCGTGCCGGGAGGTTCGGATTCATCCCTCATCGTTCATCCTTCATCCCTCGACCTCCCCCACTCTCCCTTGCCCCCACGCCTCGCATCAGAAGCAGGCTGACCCGCCTCTACCTGAGCTCTCCCGCCGCCAGACACTGCGCCAGGTTGACGAAAGTCCCGACCCCGATGCCGGTGGGACCGGCCGGCGCCCACGGCCGGGCCTTCTCGTAGTGGCTCGTCCCGGCGATGTCGACGTGCGCCCACGGCAGGTCGCCGGCGAACTCCTTCAGGAACATCGCGGCGGTAATCGCGCCTCCCGGACGGCCGCCGCTGTTCTTGAGGTCGGCGATCTCGCTGCGGATCTGCTCCCGGTACTCCGGGAAGAGCGGCAGCGGCCAGTGGCGCTCGCCGGCCTCCTCGCCGCACTCCCGGACCGCCTCGCACAGCGCGGGATCGGTGGAGAAAAGCCCGCTGGCATGGTGCCCCAGTCCCACCACGCAGGCGCCGGTCAGCGTGGCGATGTCGACCAGGTGCGTGGCGCCCAGCTCCCGGGCGTAGGAGAGCGCGTCCGCCAGCAGCATCCGGCCCTCCGCGTCGGTGGTGATCGTCTCCACCGTCAGCCCGTCGCGGGTCTTCACCACGTCGCCCGGCTTCCAGGCGCGGCCGTCCGGCATGTTCACCGCCGCGGGGACCAGCGCCAGCACGTCGAGGTCCACCCTCAGCTCGGCGATCGCCTGCATCGCACCGATCACCGCGGCGCCGCCCGCCATGTCACCCTTCATCCGGCCCATCTCCGCCACTGGCTTGAGAGAGATGCCGCCAGTATCGAAGGTGACCGCCTTGCCGATCAGCGCGAGCAGCGGCGTTCCCTCTCGTCGCTTGCCCGCGGGGAAATGGCGGAGCAGGATGAAGCACGCGGGCGTCTCCGAGCCGCGGGTCACCGTGAGGATCGCCTCCATGCCGAGCCGCTGCATCGCGGCCTCATCCAGGCATTCGAACTGCAGCCCGGTCGCTGCCGCCATCGCCTCCGCGCGGCGAGCCAGCTCCGGCGGGTCGACCACGTTCCCGGGCTCCACCGTCAGCTCTCGCGCGAAGTTCTTCGCCCGCCCGCGCGCCGCGCCGTCCCGGAGCGCCGAGTCGCTCGTTCCCGCCGCGTAGAGCGTGCGGAGCTGCACTTCCTTGCGCTCTCCCGTGCGGTAGAGATCGGCGATAAAGCGGGAAAGCTCCGCTCCCTCCGCCGCCGCGGCGCCCGCCGCGTCCGGCCCGAGCGGAAGATCGGCCGCGTCGATCGCCGCCTCGGCGAGGCCCCGTTTCCCCAGCGCGCGGCAGGCGGCCGCGACCGCCCGGACTACCACCGGCCGGCTGCAGCTCTCCCGGCTTCCGAGCCCCACCAGTGCCAGCCGCGGCGCCGGAAGCCGCCCGAGCGTGGGGATCACCAGCACCTGGCCCGGCTCCGGCCGCAGCTCACGCTGCTCCCGCATCTCGGTGAGCAATCCCCCCAGGGCCGCGTCGGCGCGCTCCTCGTTGGCGCCGGCCGGGCCGCCCTGAAAGATCGGCAGGATCAGCGCAGCCCGTTCGAAGTCGAAGATGCTGCCTTCAAGGGTCTGGATTTCGAACGGCGTGGGCACTGTTTCGCTCCCAAGTGCGGAGCCGGGCTTGCAATTCGCGTCCGGTCCCGGCAAAGATATCGCACCAACGCGTCCTCATTCTGGCATTTGATCGTAGGTGAGTGCGCGGCGCTCCTGCGAGGCATCTGAGAGACATTAGACGTTCTTGTAACGGATGTCCTGATAGCCTCGCGAGAGATTCTCGTGCCATTCTGAAAGCGGTTTGTCTCCGCCGCCGCGCCTCGATGGCAAACGGCCATTCAGGCAGTCGGGAAAACTCGACGCATCCTCTGGTGCTCTTCGCCGTTCTCAAGCAGGATCGCGAGTCCGTACACGTACGGAAAACACGCACAGTTCGCTGGCATTCGACAGCCTAAGAATGATATGAATGGCATGGTTCGGCCAATCAGGAAACCGTCTTGAGCCCATCTGACCGATCTCCCGATAACTCAGATTCCCGCGTGGCGGAGGCACGAGCTACCGTAGACGCCGTGGAGCGGGACCTCACGGCAGGTCGCATTCCGCGGGCCCGGCAGCGCCTCACCGAGGCCGCCCGAGTGCTCAAGAAAGCCGCCTGCTTGTCCGATGCGTCCCGCGCTTACCGGGTGCTTGCCGAGCTGGAGCGCCGACGCGGCGAGATGCCGTCAGCGGTGGCTGCAGCACGCCTTGCCCTGCGGGTAGTGCGTCACGAGCCCGAGTCCGGCTCGGCAGAGGCGGCGCTCGCGCTGCTGGCGCAGCTCCACTGCGACGCCAGCGACGCCGGCGCGGCGCTGAAGCATGCCTCGCAGTGCCTCCAGCAAGCGGAGGCACGCGGAGAGCGCGCCGGAATCGCCGCGGCGCTGCAGCTGCAGGCTGCCGCCTATCTGGCCGCGCGGAGCTACGGCCTCGCCGTGCAGCACGCGGCGGCCGCGGTAGCCGCGGAAGACGGGACGCAGGCGGAGCTCTGCTCCCGCGGCCGCCGCCTGCTGGCCCTCGCGCTGCTCCAGGCGGGCTGCCCCGTGGCGGCGGTGCGGGAGCTGTCCCCTCTCCTCCCGCGCCGCGAGGCGACGGCGGCAGACATTCCGGCGCTCACGGCCCGAGGCTTTGCCCATCTCACCGTCGGAAACGTAGCGGCCGGAGCCCGGGATCTGCGGAAGGCGGCGCGGCTTACCCGCCAGTGCGAGGACCGCCGGCGCGAGGCGCAGACGCTGGCGGCTCACGCACTGGCGGAAATGATGCTTGCGCGCGACACCGACCGCCCCAAGCGTGCGGCGGCAGCGGAGCGCCTGGCGGCGCGCGCCACCCGCCTCGCCCAGCGCGTGCGAGACCCCCGGACGCTCAGCGCGGTGGAGTGGATGGTCGCCGCGATGCACCGGAATCCGTCGCCGTTCGAAGGCCTGCCGGTACGGGAGACCGCGCGGGGGTTGGTGAAACAGGCCCATGAGGCGGAGTGCCTGACGCTGACCGGGGCTTGCCTGGCCGAAGTGGAGCGCCTGCAGCAGTTTCGCGAGGAACAGCTGATCCGGCGGTGTGCGTTCGTGCCGCCGCTCTGCCTGGAGTAGGCGCGGACCGCCAGGGAAGGCCCTCTTTCCCAGGAAGGGGCCGGCGGACTAAGGGGTAGGCGGGAAGTACTACCGGATTCCCGCCTCGGACTAAAGTCGAGGCTACAGAGAGCGAAGCCCGCCTGCGCGGGCTGAGATGTGCCGCTTTGAACAGCTGGCGTTACTCACTTACTGCCCCTTCATACTCCGTAAGTCCGGGATGGAGGGCCGGATTGCTCAAGGGAGAGTGGGAGACGTCTGTTGTAGATTAGCAAGTTGGCACGTTGCAGGGTGCGCTCCGGTGGGTGGGGTTCGGAACCTGAAACTTGCTAACCTGGAACCTGCTAACAGCAGCGAGAGAGCGGCTCCCCCACTCTCCCTTGCTCCCACTCCTACAGAGCAGAAGTACCTGGAGACATCCTTAGCTCTCCTGCAGATCTTCGAGCGCTGCCTGCGCGAAGCCGCAGTCCGGCACCCGGAAGCGGCCGCTCATCTCGCCGCCGCCCTTCAGGAGGCGCAGGTGCTCGGCGCAGTGGGAGGCGCTGGCGGAGACCAGGGGAAGGTAGGCGAGGAGTCCGTCCAGCACGCGGGCGCGGCGGCGGAGAAACCGGTACTGCAGGATGAGCCGCTCGCCGTCCACCAGGAGCTCCGCGGGGCTCAGCTCTCGCTCCCGCAGGTCGCGAAGGTCCCGCTCGCAGTCGAAGAGCGCGTTCTGGATGGCGCCCTGGACCTCGACCAGCGTGCGGACGGCTGATTCCGCCTGACGGAGGTGTACCTCGGTGATGCGCTGGCGGCGGCCAAGCTGACCTTCCTCCGCCTGGGCGGTCCGCTCGTTCACCTCGGCGACTGCCTGCATCAGCTCCTTCGCAGCGGACTGTATTAGCCGGCACTGCGTCTCCAGCCAAACGTCGGGCGTAATGGAGGGATGCGGGCGAGCGTCGGATGTCATGCGGTATCTTTTCCTGGTCGGCGCCCGGACTCACCACGCCGCGGGTGCCGTTGGCCGCTATTCTAACACAGACCACCTGAACGCTAGAACCCCCCCAGACTCCCGGAGCCCCGCGCCCGGACCCCTGGGGCTCCCCACCCCAGCGCCTGTCATGGACCGCCGCCGCGCGATCGTCGTCGCTCTGGTACTGCTCTCGGCCCTGTTCCTGGCGAGTGTGCCGTTTCTGTATGGGTACGCGGTCGAGCCGGAGGGGACGCGCTTCTGGGCGGTGCCGGTGGTGAACTCGTTCGACGCGAACCAGTACCTCGCCTTCACCCGCATCGTCGCGGACGGCAGCCTGCTGGTCGGCGATCCGTTCACCTCGGAGCCGCACCAGCCGCGTCTGCTGCTTCCCCAGGTCTGGTTCCAGGCGCTCGTCATGCGGCTCACCGGCAGCACCCCGCAGGAGGCGTTCCAGGTGAGCCGCGTCCTCTCCGGCGCCGCCCTGCTCCTGGCGGGGTGCTGGCTCGGCTTCCTGCTGCTGCCCCGGTGGCGGCTGCGCTGGCTCTTCCTGGCGCTGCTCTGCTTCTCCACCGGCGCCTCCTGGTACCTGGAGCTGCTGGGGTACCGCATCCCGAACGGCGACCTGGTCCAGCCGGAGGGCAACACCTTCTTCTCGCTCGCCAACCTGCCGCACGTGGCGCTCGCCTCCGCGCTGCTCACGGCGCTCTTCGCGCTGCTCCTGGAGTACGAGCGGAGCGGCGAGGCGAGGTGGCTCTGGATTACGGTGGGGGTCTCGCTGCTCCTCTCCTGGACCCATCCGTTCGACTACGTCCCGCTCGGCATGGGCGTCCTCGCCTACGGCGCGCTCCGCTGGTGGTGGAGCCGGGAGATCCCGGTCCGGGTGATCGTGCAGGGCGGCGCCGCGGTCCTGGGCGCCCTCCCTGCCGCGCTCTACCTTGGCTGGCTCGTCTCGACCGACCCGATCTACAAGCAGCTGGCGAACGACGTGCTCCAGGTGAACCCGTTCCGCTTCTACCTGATCGCGCACGTGCTGCTGGTGGTCCCCGCCCTGGCGGTGCTGCTGCAGCCGGAAGCCCGCCGCCGCTACGCGCTGCCGCTCTGCTGGGTGGTCTGCGCGTTCCTCTTCCTCTTCACGCCGTTCCGGCTCGGCGGCAAGCAGCCGCGGGTGGTGGGCGGCATCCACGTTCCGCTGGCGATCCTCGCCGCCGCGGGGGCGGACCTGACCGCGCGGTGGCTGGCGCAGCGGGTAGCGCCGGGGAAGTCGCGCCGGGTCGTCCTCGCGCTGGACGGGATCTATGCCGTCGGCGCCTGCGCGGGGGTGATCGGCATGGTGCAGCGTCAGGTCGCGGAGTATGCCCGCCGGGAGCCCGACTTCTTCCAGACGCCCGGCATCCAGCAGGCGTTCTCCACCCTCGACCGGCTGGGCGACCGCTCCCAGGTGACCCTCGGCGGCGAGTACACCGCCGGGTGGGCGCCGACCTGGGCCGATACTCGCGTCTACCACGGTCACTGGCACATGACGCTGCGGGAGCCGGAGAAGCGGGCGGAGCGCAACTGGTTCTTCACCGCTCCCGCTCCGCCGGAGCAGCGCGCGAAGTGGCTCCGGCAGCGCGGCATCGACTGGGTCGTCTGGTGGCCGCCGGAGTGGCAGGGCTGGGCCGTACCGCTCGACCACGTCCCGGGCCTTCAGCCGGTCTACCGCGGGCCGGACGTCGTCCTCTATCACTTCGAGCCGTCCGCATGAGCCTCCTCAACCGAGACCAGATCCTCGCCCTGGCGCCGGATCCCGCCTCTGCCAAGGCGGGACAGGGTCTCGCGTCACCTCGGAAGTGGAGCGGCCTCGGACGGAGCGACCGGGCGCTCTGGGGCGAGTGCCAGGGCAGCGGCGCCAACCCCTACCAGGCTCGCGTCGATCTCTCGGGCCCCGCCTACCGCTGCACCTGCCCCAGCCGCAAGTTCCCCTGCAAGCACGCCCTGGGGCTGCTCCTGCTCTCCGCGGCCAGCCCGGACCTCTTTCCGGCGGGCGAGCCGCCGTCCTGGGTTGCGGAGTGGCTCGCCGGCAGGGACCGCCGCGCCGCGCCCCCGGAGCCGAAGGCGGCGCCTGCCGATCCGGAAGCCCAGGTCCGCCGCGCGCAGGAACGCTCTCAGCGGGTGGCCGCCGGCCTGGCGGAGCTGGAGCTGTGGCTGCGCGACGTGGTCCGCGGCGGCATCGCCTCGCTCCAGGGCCGCCCCTACTCGTTCTGGGACACGCCGGCCTCCCGCATGGTCGACTGCCAGGCGCCGGCGATCGCGCGTCAGCTCCGCGGTATGGCGGGCCTCGCCGCTTCCGGACCGGACTGGCCGGACCGGCTCCTGCAGCGCCTGGGCCGCCTCTACCTGCTGGCGGAGGGCTTCAAGCATCTCGAGTCGCTGCCGCCGGAGGTCCAGGCCGACCTCCGGACCGCGGTCGGCTGGAGCCAGCGGTCGGAGGAGCTGACTTCCGAGCCGGGGGTGCGAGACCGCTGGCAGGTACTGGGCCAGCGGGTGGAAGACGAGGAGACGCTGCGTACCCAGCGGACCTGGCTCCGCGGCAGCGGGACCGGGCGGAGCGCGCTGCTGCTGCAGTTCGCCTTCGGCGACCAGCCGTTCGACGCGGCGCCGATCCCCGGGACGGAGATCGACGCGGAGCTCGCGTTCTGGCCCAGCGCCTACCCGCTGCGCGCCGCGGTGCGGCAGTCCCACGTCGAGCCGAAGCCGCTCGCGATGCCGGACGGCCACGCGGATGCGGAGGGGGCGCTGCGCGCCTACGCGGAGGCTCTGGCGGCGAACCCCTGGCTGGAGCAGTTCCCGATGCTCTTCGCCGCCGTGGCGCCGGCGCGGATCCGCGGCGAGTGGGCCCTGCTCGATCCGGACGGCCGCACGATTCCGCTTTCCCCCCGCTTCACCCGGGTCTGGACGCTGGCGGCGGCGAGCGGCGGGAGCCCGGTGCGACTCTTCGGAGAGTGGGACGGCGACTCGCTGCTGCCGCTCTCGGCGGTCGGCGCCGACGGGTGGACACCGCTATGAGCGAGCCGTGGACAGAGCTGCGGGCGGCGGCGCTGGTCGGCACCGCCCGCCGGGCACCCTCCCCGCCTGAGGGCGGCGCAGTGGGCGAGCTGCTCGCCGGGCTGCCGCGTGACGACCGGGAGCGGCTGCTCCTCGCCGCCGCGGGCACGCTGGCGCTCCGCAGTCGCGCGGGCCGGGCGCTGCCGACGGAGCCCGACGCGGCCCCGGAGCCGGCGCAGACGGACGACCGTCCCCCCTGCTCCGCCGCCGCGGAGAGCTACCTCGCGGTGATGCTCGGCGGACGGCACGCCGAGGCGCTGCCGGAGTGGTTGGAGGAGGCGGGACGGCTGGGACGGCGCGTGCGGCACCGCTGGTTGCCCGAGTTGCTGGAGCTGGGCCGCGCCCGCCCGGAGCTGCAGCCGGTCCTGATCCCGCTGCTCGGGCCGCGGGGCGCGTGGCTGGCGCGGCGGAACCGGGAGTGGGCCTACGCCTGCCGGACGGCGGAAGACGACGCCGAGCATTGGGCCACCGGCGAGCGCTCGCAGCGACGCGACGCGCTGCACCGCCTTCGCGCTCGGGATCCGGAGCCGGCGCGGACGCTGCTTGAAGAGGTCTGGAGCTCCGAGGGCGCGGCGGAGCGGGCGGTGTTCCTGGGAACGCTGCGGGAGCGATTGGGCCCGGCGGACGAGCCGTTCCTGGAGGCGGCCCTGGAGGACCGCAGCAAGGAAGTCCGGCTGGCTGCCGCCGACCTCCTGGCCCGGCTGCCCGGATCGGCGTTGACCCGGCGGATGGAAGCGCGCGCGCTGCCGCTCCTCTCCCTGCGGCCCGGCACCCTCGGTCCGAAACTGGAAGCGTCGCCGCCGGCCGCACTCACCATCGACCTGGAGCGCGACGGGGTCCGCGCGAAGGCGCCGAGCGGCAGCGCGCTCGGCGCGCGCGCAGGGTGGCTGCGGGACATCGTTGCCGCCACGCCGCTCGAAGCATGGGAGCGCCACCTCCGGCTGCCGCCCGACGAGTTGATCCGCCTTGCCGCGGGGAGCGACTGGGTGACGGCACTGCTCGACGGATGGGCCGAGGCCGCAGCCCGGCAGCGCGACCGCCGCTGGGCGGAGACCCTGCTGACGGCGCGGCGCACTCCGGACGGCACCACCGAGGAGCTGCTGCGCGTTCTGGAGGCGCCCGTGCGGGAGCGGATCGCCGCGCGGTACCTGCGGGACGCGAGCGACGAGCTGGCCGGCCGCGCCGCGCTGGCAGCGCTCGACGAGTGTCCCGGTCCCTGGGGAGCGGAGCTGACCCGCGAGCTGCTCCGCCTGCTGCGCGAGCGAGTCTCCCGCGGCCGGCGCGGCGGCAGCGACTACGACCTGCGCCGCCGGATGCCGGGATTCGGCGCGCGGATGCCGGTCGAGCTGCTGGAAGAGGTGGAGGCCGGCTGGCCGGAGAACGCCCAGGATTGGCCGATGTGGTCCGGCCACGTAGACGAGCTGCTGGCGCTGCTGCGGTTCCGGCGCGACATGCTCCAGGAGATGCATCGATGACCGACGCGACGACCCACCTGCTGCGGCAGCATGCCGAGCAGCAATTTGCCCACGAGCTGGACGAGCTTTCGCGCGCCGACGAGCGGGAGCGCCCCCCGAGCTGGCGACTCTCCCCCTGGGCGGTCTCGATCTACCTCCTCGGCGGCACGCTCCCCAACGGCTTTGAGGTCTCGCCGAAGTACATCGGCAGCCGCCGGTTGATGGAGATCGCCATCGCCACGCTCGCGACCGACCGCGCCCTCCTGCTGCTGGGGGTACCCGGAACGGCGAAGAGCTGGGTCTCCGAGCACCTCGCCGCGGCAATCTCCGGCGACTCGACGCTGCTGGTCCAGGGCACCGCCGGCACCGGTGAAGAGGCGATCCGCTACGGCTGGAACTACGCGCGGCTGCTGGCAGAGGGCCCCTCCCCCGCCGCCCTCGTCTCCAGCCCGGTGATGCAGGCGATGCGGGACGGCAAGATCGCCCGCGTGGAGGAGCTGACCCGCATCCCGGCCGACGTGCAGGACACCCTGATCACGATCCTTTCCGAGAAGACCCTGCCGATTCCGGAGCTCGCCTCCGAGGTGCAGGCGGTAAAGGGCTTCAACGTCATCGCCACGGCCAACCACCGCGACCGCGGCGTGAACGAGCTCTCCAGCGCGCTCAAGCGGCGCTTCAATACCGTCGTGCTGCCGGTGCCCGAGTCCGCCGACGACGAAGTGGAGATCGTCCGCCGCCGGGTCGACGACCTCGGCCGGGCGCTCCAGCTTCCGGCGGAGCCGCCCGCCCTGGAGGAGATCCGGCGGGTCGTGACGATCTTCCGGGAGCTGCGGGAAGGCGTTACCAGCGACGGCAAGACCCGTCTGAAGGTCCCGAGCGGCTCGCTGAGCACCGCGGAGGTGATCTCCGTCGTAACCAGCGGCCTCGCCATGGCCGGGCACTTCGGAGACGGCCGCCTGAACGCGCCGGACCTGGCCGCGGGGGTGGTCGGCGCGGTGGTGCGGGACCCGGTCCAGGACCGCCTGGTCTGGCAGGAGTACCTGGAGACCGTCATGAAAGAGCGCGACGGCTGGAAGGACCTCTACCGGGCGTTCCGGGAGATCAGCTAAGCGAAGGGGTAGGAAGTAACGCCAGCCTTTTCGACCGGCAGGTCTGAGCCCCGTAAGCTTTCGGGACTTCACTCCGTGTAGCCTCGACTTTAGTCCGAGGCGAAAGCGGCCAATCACCGCAGCGTACCCGTTAGCAGCCCGCCGGCCCGCCGTGAAACGGAAGGGGCGAGACCTTTCGGCCTCGCCCCTTCCTCGTGTTCTTCAGTTGTCGTGCAGCTTACGGGGCGGTCGGGGTGCCCGGAGGAACCGGAGCGCCCTCGCCCGGCTCCAGGAGACTGACGGTCAGGAAGATCGTCACTTCCGACTTCCGCTTCGAGTTGTTCCGGTGCTTGAACAGCTCGCCGAGCACCGGAATGTTGGACAGGAACGGCACGCGGGTCATCACCTGGATGTCTTCCTCTCGGAGGAGGCCGCCGATGGCGATCGTCTGGCCGTCTTCCAGCATCAGCACGCTCTCCGCTTCGCGGGTAGCGGTGATCGGGATATCCCGGTTCCGGCCGCTGAAGCCGGTCACCATGCTCACCATCGGGTGGACCCGCAGGGTGATGCGGCCGTCCGTGTTGACGCGCGGCCGGGTGAGCAGCGCGACCCCGACCGGGACCGTCTCGATGGTGAAGGTCTGGCCGATCTCGGTCACGCTCACCAGCCGCTCGTAGCGGAGGATGTCACCGATGAAGATGCTGGCATCCTCGCCATCCACGACCGAGATCGCGGGACGGGCCAGCACGCGGGCGACCCGCTCCTGCTCGAACGCCTGCAGCGTGGCGTCGAGCCCCTCGCGGCGGAACGATCCGACCCGGAACGGCGAGATGCCGCCGCCCGCCAGCTCGCCGATGCGGATACCCGAGGGCGAGGCGAAGTTGTAGGTGATGCCGAGCTGCTTGATCCGCTCCGGAGAGATGTCGACCACCCGCGCCTCGATCAGCACCTGCGCCGGGGCGACGTCGAGCTCTCCGATGACCTGCGTTGCCTGCTCCACCTGGTCGCGCTCGCCGGCAATGATCACCACGCGAGAGCGGTTGCCCGGGGCGTTCAGGTTCACGGTGCCGCCACCGGCGCCGCCCGCACCCCCGCCGCCGCCCGCACCGCCTCCGCCGCCGGCGCCGCCGGCTCCCCCGGCTCCCCCGCCACCGGTGTTACCCTGAAGGCCGGCCTCGTTGAAGGCGCGCTGGGTGTCCACGCCCACCGGCCGGAAGGTGGCCGGGGTCGGCGAGTAGGACTCGAAGCCCGCGGTCACCACCAGGTCGGGAAAGACCTGCTTGAGCGTGGCGCTCGCCTGGTGCGGGTGGACGTACTTCAGCGTGTAGGCGCGCACCGTGCGTTCCGGCGCCTCCTCCACGTCGAGCGCGGTCACCAGCTTGGCGGCGAGCGCGTGTTGGTCCTGCGTGCCTTCGATGACGAGATTGCGGTCGACGGAGACGACCTTCAACTCCGGGAACGCCTTGCGGACCGCATCCGCTACTGTGTCCGACTCGGCGAACTTCAGGACATAGGTGTCCTTCATCTTCACCGGCGCAGGCGGCGGTGCGACCGGCATCGGGGGGGGCGCCATGTCGAGCCCGCCGACGAGCTGTACCGCCGCGTCCACGTCCTCCGCGCGCCCGGAGAGCGCCAGCACCTTCCCGGCAGCTTCCGCGGTCACGTAGGGCAGCGCGTTCTGGATCAGGGTCTTCGCCTGGTCCGCGGGCAGGTGGTTCAGCGTCAGCGTCCGCCGCGTGCCGCTGCGCGCCACCAGGCCTCGCAGCTCCTCGGTCGAGCCGATGAAGTAGGTGTTCTCCACCTTGATCACGTCGCTGCCGACGGCGACGGCCACCTTCTTGAGCGCGTCCTCCACGGTGGCATCCATGAGCCGGATGGTGACCATGCCCTTGACGCTGGGCATCAGCACCACGTCGACGCCGCTCTGGATCGAGAGCGCCTTGGTGACGACGTTCACATCACCCTGGGTGAACTCCAGACGGACCCGGCGCTCCGCTTTGGCGGCGGCTTGCTGCCCGGCGTAGCTGACGGCAGGCATGCCCACCCCCAGGACTACGGTACCGGCCAGGACCAACGCCGCCATTCCGCGCGGGGCTCTTCCCAACGCTGACGGGTTCATTGACTGTTGCCTCCTCTTAGCGGGATTTCGACCCGCTGTTCACTTCCTGCCTTGCCGGAAAGTCGCAGCGTCACGGAGCGCTCCCGGATCTCATCCAAACGCCAGGTATCGGCGATCAGGTCGCCGGCCTTCAGGAACATCGTCTGCTCGTTCCACCGCAGCACCGCCAGCGCGGGATCGCCCTGGATGATGCCGGTGAGGGTGAGGCCTTCCGGCAGCGCCGGCAGCCGCTTGGACGCCGGCGGACTCGCCGGCCCCTCCGTCGGTGCCGCTCCCGGCGCGGCGGGAGCGACGGGGCGCGCGGGCTTTGCCTCCGTCACCCGGGCGCTCGCCCGCTCCTGCGGCGTCGCGCCCCCGGCCTCGGACTGCGCCGCGGGCGCAGAGACACCGCCCTGCGGCAGGAACGGGTTCGGCGGCGGCGTCGCGTCGATCCCCGGCACCGCCGGAGAGTCCGCGCCCGACGGAACTCCGGCGGAGCGGGTGGAGACCAGCGCCAGCGACAGCTCGGAGTCTTCCCCCGCGTCGGCCAGCGGATCGGCCACCGGCGCGGAGAGCGTCTCTTCCGGCAGCGGCGGGGTGAGCGCCTGGTTCAGCGCCCAGCCGCCCGCGCCGCCGACCAGCAGCACGGCGCCGACCCAGATCCCCAGCGGCGCGCGGCGCGGCCCGGCCGGCGGCGTCGCGGGCGCCCCCTTCGGCAGCAGCAAGCTCATCGCACCTCCTCCGGATCCGGCTGCGCGGCGACCGCGTTCATCGGCGTGGAGATCGGGGGACGCTCCGGAGTGACCGGAGCGGACTCGACCGCCGGCTCCGTGTCGGAGCCCGGCTCCCGCACTGCGAAGACGGTGGCGACGAGAGAAACGCGGACGAGCGGCTCCTGCTTGTCGCGGCCGACAGCGGTGACCTCCCACTTATCCGGCACGAAGAGCCGCTGCTGCCCACAGAGCGTCGCCACGGTACGGTACAGGCTGTCGAAGCTCCCGGCGAGCACCACGTTCACGGAGCGCGGCCGGATCTCGCCTTCGTCCCCCTCTGCCGCGCCCGCCGCCACCGGGACCGCCAGGGCGCGCCAGCGCGACGACGCGCGGGAGAGCAGCCGGGTCTTCAACACCTTCGCCCCGTGCCGGCGGGCGGCGCTCTGCACCACCCGGTCGTAGCGGGTGAGCTCGTCCTCGGTGAAGACCTTCCGCCCGGTCCGCTGCCACTCGGAGAGCCGGGAGTTCATGGCGCGCACGGTGGCGAGCCGGTCCGACAGCTCCTGCTCCCGCTCCCGCAGGATCGAGAGCGAGAGGCGGGATCCGTCTACCGCCACCCACTGCGGCCAGATCAGCACCGCGCCCGAGATGGCGGAGAATGCTGCCAACAGGGAAACGTGCAGGGCCGCCCGCTGCCACGGGAGGCGCCGGGGGCGTCGCTGCGGAAGTGCGTGGACCGTCTCTTCCATGGCTACTCCCCCATCCAGCGTCCCGCCAGCTCCGCCTTCGCGGCGACGCCGTGCACCGGGGCTGCGTATTCAACGTACGGCGACTGGCGCAGCGCCTCGGCATACGCGTCGAGCGCTTCCGGAGAGGAGCCGGCCACCTCCGCGCGGAAGCGGCCCCCGTTCCCGCTCAGGCGGGTGGTCCAGACCCCCGCGGGCCGGCGGCGGCTGAGCTCTCCGATCGCGGTGCTCCACGGCACGCCCGGGCGCGCTTCGATCGCCGCCACGTAGCGGTCGACCGCCCGGCGGAACTGCATGCGCGCCGTGCGGCGGTGCTGGAGGAACTCGAGCGTGGAGCGCGTGCTGCGGAGGGACGCGTCGGCCTCCGCGCGCTGACGGTCCAGCTCCCGGACCTGGCTGCGCAGGCTCCACGCCCACGGCAGCGAGACGCCGACGACCAGCGCCAGGCTGGCTGCCGCGATGGCGGCGTCAGCCGGGCCGAAGCTCCACCGGGCCGGCGCCGGCTCTTCGACGACTTGAGACTCAGGGTTTGCGGTCTGCATTCGGGTTCTCGCCCGGTGGGGAGGGCCGGGCAAACCGAATTCTGGCAAGCACCGGGCTACTCTGGAGGGCAAACTACGCCACCGGGTCAAACAGGCAGGCGGTCGGAGGGGAAGAGAGAGGGAGTGGGCGCAAGGGAGAGTGGCTCTTAAAGGCTAAAGGCAGAAGGCTAAAGGCAAAAGTGCACCCTCCGTACGCGGAGACTCCTACTCCTGCTCACGGAGGGCTCGGACTCATCCCTTATCCTTCATCGTTCATCCCTCTCCCTTGCTCTCACTCGGTCCCGAATATGGAAGAGCTTTCGCCGCTGGAGCCGCTGATCGCGGAGGACCTGGACCTGCTGTTCGTCGGCATCAACCCGAGCCTCAAGTCGGCGCGGGTCGGTCACTACTACGCGGGTCCGGGGAACCTGTTCTGGCGGTGCCTGCACGAGAGCGGCCTCACGCCGTACCGCCTGCAGCCCACGGAGGACCGCAAGCTGCTGCAGTGGGGCATGGGAATCACGGACTGTGTTCCCCGCCCCTCGCGCAACGCAGCCGAGGTAAAGCGGCACGAGTTCCGCGAGGCGGCGCCGCTCTTGCTGGCCCGGATCGAGAGCCTGCGGCCGAAGATCATCTGCTTCAACGGGCTCACCGGTTACCGCGGCGCGATCGATCCAGAGGGACGGCTCGGGCTGCAGGAGCGGAGGTTGGGTGGAGCGCTCGTCTTCGTGGTCCCCTCCACCAGCGCCGCGAACGCCGGCTTTTCCCGCGAAGAGCGGGTGGAGTGGTTCCGGCGGCTGAAGGAGCTGGTCGACCGCGTCCGAGCCGGCGAAAGCAGCCGTCCGGCGGGCGATATACTAACGTAGCGCCGGGAGAGACCCGGCCGAAGCTCACGAGGTAGGGAGCGTCGATGATGGCGCAGGCAGCGGCGGTGGCGAGCCCGGTCGAGCTGATCGAGGCGGAGCTCCAGGAAGTGGAGCGGGTGCTGGAAGAGGCCTCCGCGTCCGAGATCGAGGTCCTTCAAGAAGCCGCGCGCCACATCCTGAGCGCCGGCGGCAAGCGCGTGCGCCCGCAGCTCACGCTCCTCTCCACCCTCGCCGCCGGCGGGCCGCTGCAGCGCGCCATCCCCCTGGCCGCCGCTTGCGAGCTGGTGCACACCGCCACGCTGGTCCACGACGACATCGTCGACGACAGCGACAGCCGCCGCGGGCGGATGGCCGTGCAGTTCTACTTCGGCAACTCCGCCTCCGTGCTGATGGGCGATTACCTGGTGATCCGCTCCTTCTCGCTGGTGGGCGACGACCCGGACCGGCGAGTCTGGCGGCTCATGGTCGACACTATCGCCCGCATGTGCGAGGGCGAGGTGCTGCAGATCTGCGTGAAGGGGGACACCGAGGCGACCGCCGAGACCTACGAGACGGTGATCGAGTGCAAGACCGCGGTCCTGATCTCCGCCTGCGCCCGCTGCGGCGCGCTGATCTCCGACGCCGGCCCGGAGCTGGTGGAGGCGCTCTCCGACTTCGGCTACCACGTCGGCATGGCGTTCCAGATCCAGGACGACATCCTCGACTTCACCGGCAGCCTGGAGGTGCTCGGAAAGCCGGTCGGCGGCGACCTGCGCGAGGGAAAGGTCACGCTGCCGGTCATTTACGCGCTACAGACCGCCCTGCCGGCCGATAAAGATGAACTGGTCCGGATCTATGGAAAGTCGGGACCGCTCAGCGCGGAAGAGATCCGCCGCGCCACCGAGCTGATTGCCGACGCGGGCGGTTTCGAGCGAGCGCGCCAGCATGCCCGGAAGTATATCCGCCGCGCGCACGAGGAGCTGCGCCGCGTGCCGCCCGGCCCGGCGCGTGACGCGCTGGAAGCGCTCGCGGAGCAAATCGTCGATCGCCGCTTCTAGCCGATGTCCAACCCCCTCAGCCACGTCGACGACCAGGGCCAGGCCCGCATGGTGGACGTCTCCGCCAAGCCGGAGACGCGCCGGGTCGCCGTGGCGGAGGGCCGCGTGCGGATGCAGCCGGAGACCGCCGAGCTGATCCGGCAAAACCGGATCGCGAAGGGAGACGTGCTGACGGTGGCGAAGGTGGCCGGGGTGATGGCGAGCAAGCAGACGTCCGCCCTGATACCGATGTGCCATCCGCTGCCGCTCTCCGATCTCCAGCTGGAGCTGGAGCTGGAAGCAGACCGGGTGGAGATCCGCGCCACCGCCGTGACCGTCGGCCGCACCGGCGTGGAGATGGAGGCGCTCACCGCCGTCTCGGTGGCGGCGCTGACCCTCTACGACATGTGCAAGGCGGTGGACCGCGGCATGGTGCTGGACGGAATCCGCCTCGTCAGCAAGACGGGCGGCAAGAGCGACTGGAGCGCGGAGAGCGCCGAGACCTCTGGGGAGAACTCCTAGCGTGGCCAAGGAGAACCAGGTACCACTTCCCGCGCTCGAGCGGCTCTCGACCTACATCCGCTCTCTGATCCAACTGGAACACGACGGGATAGAGTTCGTCTCGTCCCAGGACATGCAGGCCCACACCGGCGTCAGCGCGGCCCAGTTCCGGAAAGACCTCTCCTACTTTGGCGAGTTCGGCAAGCGCGGCATCGGCTACAACGTCAAGGAGCTGCACGCCCGCATCGCGCAGCTCCTCAATATCGATGAGGAACAGAACGTCCTCTTGGTCGGCGCCGGGCACCTGGGCTCGGCGCTTATTGCGTACCCCGGCTGGCGCGCCTACCGCTTCAAGATCGCGGCCGTCTTCGACCGCGACCCGGAGCGGATCGGCTCCACCATTCGCCGCCTCACCATCCACGACATCGCGGAGCTGGAGGCGGTGAACCGCACGGTCGGCGCCCGCATCGCCATCCTCGCCATCCCCGCGTGGGAGGCCCAGGGCATCGCGGAACGGTTGGTCGCCTCCGGTATCCGCGGCATCATCAACTTCGCCCCGATCAAGCTCCAGGTGCCGGAGAAGGTAGTGGTGCGGGAGGTCTGCTTCATCTGCGAGCTCGCCATCTCCTCCCACCTGATCCACCACCAGCCCGAGCCGAACGGAAGCCAGCAGCCTGCTGCTGACGCGGAGCCCGGCACGGGTGCTTAATCCGGAGCTCCAGGTAAACCAGTCGGGAGTGGTGATCGTCCCGGCCTACGTTCCATCGTCGGCGGTGCGGTCGAACCCCGACTTTCGGGTAACCGCACTCGCGCACAGCTTTGGAGAGCCGCGGCACGAGCGCCTCGTTTGCCGCCGTGCTAAAGATCTCGAGCCCCGGGGGAGGTATCTCCGCAGGCTCGATCCGAGGCACGTTGATGCTCTTCCCACCGCCGCTGCAACGCCGCTGACGATGGATCTGGTTCGGGGATCGCGATACCCCAGTTGCCGGCCGGGATGCCAAACTCCCACTCCACCAACCACACAACTCCGGCTACCGAGGAATGCAGCCACCTTTCATCCTGGGCCCCCCACTCGTACCAGGACCGTAGGTAGCACCACTCACCAGGCCGGAGATACATCAACTGCAGCCGCTCCGGCATTGGCCGCTCTCTGTTGAGGCGATGGTAGGCTTTGGACCGCTGGTGCCCCGGCGGCAGGTCCAGCGTTTCTCCCGGTAGCACCTGCAAGCGCCCGAACTCGGCCGCGAGGTCGAAGAACCGCTCCAGGGCTTCCTCGTTATCTTCCGAGGTCTCCGCCAGGCCGCGCGCCCAGCCGGACTGCCAGTTCCCCGGCCGCGTCCACCAGAGCCAGGAGAGGAACTGCGAGAAGCGGGGCCGGTCTCCCTCCTCAATACCGTGAATGGTTAGCGCTGCCTCATAGCCGTTCAGATAGTGTTCCAGCTTGAGAATGGAGCGGTCGCCCAGGTACATCTCCAGGCGAGCCCGCATCTTCTGGAGATGATCATAGACACTCCCGAGCCTCTCCATCGGGTTCCTCCCACGGCTGCCGAGCCTGCGTGACGTTGCACGGCGTCGCCGATGTGCTGGCGAGCGGAGCTAGGGCCAGAAGCGCTCGTAGAAGAGGGTGTCGTAGAGCGTCTTGCCGGCGAGGGTGACGGCGAGCACGGCGGCCACGAGGTTCCGCACCGGGAGCCAGTCGGCCAGGAACGGCACCGGGAGGCGGGCGACCACCACCCAGACCAGGATGCCGACGGCGAGCGGGCGCAGGATGATCTCCAGCACGCGCAGGACGCGCCGCGCCAGGAGCAGGCTCCGCTTCACTTCCGCCGCCGACTGAGAGGGCATGTCAGCAAGTCCGGCGCGAGCTACGGGGTCTCCTTCCGCAGCTCCAGCTCTTTGCCGCAGCAGACACAGGGACCGAAGTCGCTCGCGCTGATGTCGCAGACGCGGCAGTAGTACTGCCGGCGCAGCGGGGCCGGGTCGATCTCTTTGAACGACTGGATCTCCAGCAGCATCGAGCGGGGGAAGTGGCGCGCCTTCACCTCCAGCGCCTTTCCCTGCAGCTTCGCCTCGACCAGCTTCCGGTACTCGGAGTTATCGAAGAAGGTGTAGTACTGCCCCTCCGGCAGGGCCAGCGCCCACTGCGGCTCTCGCGCGCCGGTCGACCGGGCGCCGTACTTCCGGGCGAGCTCGTCCTGCAGGGAGACGAGCTTCCCCTGGAGCGTAACCTCCTTCAGGTCCCCGTAGCTCGACTCCGGCCCCTGCGCGCGCAGCGCCCCGGCCGCCGCGGCAGTCAGGGAGAGGGCGCAGAGGGTCCACGGGAGCCAGGGGGAGTACTTCATGGGGAATAGCCCTCTCGGCTGGTCTGGAGCGGAAGACCGTCAGGCCTTGTCCGTCTCGACCTGCAGATTGATCTGGCGGAGCACGCCGGCGACGCGCTCGCATTCGTCCAGGGTGCCGCTAAAGGCGACGGCGCGGCCGGTAGTATGCGCCTCGTGGGTGATCCAGACCGCCTTCTCCAGCGTGCAGCCGGTCGCCTTCTGCACCTGGAAGACCACCTGGTCATACGGATGGTAGTCGTCGTTATACAGGATCACCACCCAGGGGCTGTCGACCCGCTCTTCGAGCTGCTCCAGGATCCCCGGCGAGATCTGAATAATCGGTTCGGTCTCTACAGGCATCGCGACTCAACCTCTTCCGCGGCGTTGACTGCCGGACCCGACCGGCGCACCACGGGGATTGTACTCCAAGCGCGCGCGGACCTCCAGAGGGGGAGCGCATCCCGTCAGCGTTCCACACGCAGCTCCACCAGAGCGAGCGTCTCGCGCTCGACCGCCCGGCGCACGGCGGCGGGAAGGTCGTCCACGCTCTCGACACACTCGGACGGCACCCCGTATGCCGCCGCCAGCGCGGTGAAGTCCGGGTTGCGCAGCTCGACTTCGCAGCGCCGCCCTTCGAAGTCGCGGTCCTGCACCCGGCGGATCAGCGTGAGCCCGGCGTCGTTCACCACCACGATCACCAGCGGCACCCGGTGCTGCGCGGCGGTGGCCAGCTCCGCCATCGTCATCTGGAAGCCGCCGTCGCCCGCCACCACGCAGACGGGCCGGTCCGGCCGCGCGAGCCGGGCGCCAATTCCGGCCGGCAGCCCGAAGCCCATGCCGACGTAAACCCCCGGGTAGAAGTAGCTGTGCGGCTCCCGGCAGACCCAGTCCATCCGGCTCCGGAATCCCGGCACGCAGACGTCCCACGCGGTCAGCGTCTCCGGCGGCAGCGCCTCCTGCAGCGCGGCGACGATTGGGTCCCGCGGGTGGGCGGACTGCCGCTCCCGCAGCTCCGGCAGGAGCGGGTCCCAGCCGGTACGGTCGCCGGGGTCGGCCTGGAGCGCCTCCCGCAGCGCTTCCAGCGCCAGCTTCGGGTCTGCGAAGAGACCGACCTCCGGCCGGAATTCACGCCCGACCTCCCGCGCGTCGGCGTCGACTTGCACCAGGCGGCGCGGCGGGAAGAACCAGGGCCAGCGGGTGTCGACCTGCGTGAACCGCTCTCCCACCGCCAGGAGCAGGTCGTGCTCCCCGTAGGCCGCGGAGCCAGCGCCGGCGTTGCTGTCCCCGAGAGCCCATTCATGGTGCTCCGGCAGCGCGCCCTTCCCACCCACCGAAGTCACGACGGGCGCCCGCAGCAGCGCCGCGAGCGCGCCGAGCGCGCCGGAGGCATCGGCGTGGAGCACTCCATCTCCCGCGAAGATCAGCGGACGCCGTGCCGAGCGGAGCGCGGTCGCGGCGCGCTGCACGCCAGCCGGATCCGCCGCGGCCGGCGCCACCCCGATCGTGCCCGGCAGCTCCGGATCTCCGCAGTCGGCGCCCAGGACGTCCGCCGGGATCTCCACGTGGACCGGCCCGGGGCGCCCGCGCCGCAGGTGCCGGAACGCCTCGGTGAGCAGCTCCAGCACCTGATCCGGACGGTGCGCCGCGCCGCTCCACCTGGTGATCGGCGCGAACAGCCGCTGCTGGTCCAGGCCGTGGAACAGGTCCCGGCGCAGCTCGCCTCGAAGGCGGCGCTCCGACTGCGAGGAGAGCAGCAGCAGGCGGGAGCAGTCGGTGTAGGCGCCCGCCACCGCGCTCGCCGCGTGGGTAGCGCCGGGGCCGGGCACGGTGAACGCCACGCCGACCTCGTTCCGCGCCCGCGCGTAACCGTCCGCCATCCAGCCGCCGCCCAGCTCGTGGCGCACCAGGACGTGCCGGAGCTCCGGGACGAGGCGCAGCGCGTCGTACAGGTGCGCGTTCAGCGCGCCCGGAATGCCGAACGCCACCTCGACCCCCTGCGAAGCGAGAAACCGAAGCACGAGCTCGCCACCTGTCATCGGCTACCTCCTCCGGCAAGCTGAACGAACGTGAAGCCGAATCCGAACGAACGCGAAGGCACGAAGCTCACGCGAAGGACGCGAAGGGAACCTGGAGGGGACAGGCCGCGCTGGAGTGAACTCCGCGCTACATCAGGCGAAGCCTGCCTGCGCAGGCTCACCGAACCGCGCGGGCGCGCGGGTCTCCGGCTCCCTTCGCGTTGCTTCGTCTGGAATTGCGTCCGTTCAGGTCTCCCTACTCCAGCTCCAGCGTCGTGAAGCATTCACCTCCGAAGAGGTCGAAACCCTTCACCGCGATCGTGCGTCCGCTTGTGGGGCGCGCGGGGGATTGGCGGCACAGGCCGCGGCCGCGGGCGTCTCGGAGGGAGTGCCACTGGTGATGGAACGCGCCGACCGCCCGCCCACCGCCGCTCCAGTCGACCGCCCAGTAGTCGAGGAGGTCCAGGCCGTCTCCCGCGGCTCCGCCGCCGGCCGGCTCGAACCGCTCGACGTACACGGAGACGTGGCCGTCCGCGGTCCGCACTGCTCGAGCGGAAAGCACGCCAGCGGCCGAGACCGGGCCGATCCCTTCGCACCTGAACGGCGTTCCCGGCTCCTCGCCGTCGCCGGCCCACCGCTTGCGGGTCACGTGGACCGCCAGAGTGCTGGAATCGACCAGCAGCGACCGTCTTCCCAGGCGCGCCGCCACGGCCCCGGTGGTGCCGGAGCCGCAGAAGAAGTCGGCGACGAGGTCGCCAGGTTGGCTGTGGCCGAGGAGGATCCGCTCCAACAGCGATTCCGGCTTCTGCGTGGGGTACTTCCGGTTCTCGCGAGCGGTTGGAGACAGGATTTTCTGGACCTCTGGCCCGGTCCACCAGGTCTCCAGGGTGGCCCCCTCGTCGCGCAGCGAGTAGCGGGGGCCCTTCACCGCCGTGAGGCCGCGCTCCCGGGTGCCGGCGCTGTACGGGCGGTACTGCGGGTTGAAGGTCCAGCGCCGGCCCCGCGTGTACCAGAAGAGGTTGTCGTGCTTGCGGCGGTAGGTGGTCGCCGCGGCTCCCCCGCCGCCGTAGCCCCAGACGATTTCATTTCGGAACCCCGGCCGGCCCGCTCCGGCCCGCTCGCCGGGCCCGAACAGCTCGTCCAGGATCACCTGCGCCAGGTGCCCCACGCGCCAGTTCACGTGGACCACCAGGCTGCCGGTCTCGGAGAGCAGCTCCCGGACCAGGGCGAGGCGGTCGTAGAGCATCTGGAGATAATCGGACGGCTCCCAGGTGTCGTCGTAGGCGATCACCTGACGAGAGCCGTTCCCCTCCCCCAGCGGCACCGTCATGGTGAACGGGTGGCCGGCGGCGAACGGCGGGTCGAGGTAGACGAGGTCGATCTTCCCCGCCAGCTCCGGTAGCAGCGCCTCCATCACCGCGAGGTTGTCCCCAAGGATGAGGCGATGGTCGGAACCGGGGCTCTCCCCGTGCAGGTCCCGGAGCTCCAGCGTCGGCGGTGACCCGACGCGGCGCGGCGCACGCTTGTGGGTCCAGGTGAGGTCGTAAGGCAGGCGGTCCGGCATGGTGGTCCGGTCGCCGTTCGCCCAAACGAGCCGCCGCTCCTCTGCGAAGCCTCGGATCAGGCTGCCCGACGCTCCTCGCCTTCTGCCGTCTCGCCTCCGTGGGTGATCACGACCACTGGCGCGACCGGAGTCTTGCGTGTCTCGCGCGAGATCGGCTGCTCGGGCGTTGCAGGCCGGGCGAGCCGTGCTACTTCGGGCGCCGCCGCGATTCCCAGACTGACCCCGGCAGCGATGGAGAGGGTGCCTACCAGGCCCGCGAAGAGCGTCCCCACGATCCAGCCCGGCACTCCGAGCACTGACAACGCGATCAGCAGTCCGAGGTAGAGCGCCACTCCGAACGCCGCCGCGCCGAGCGCCTCCGCATACGGACGCTCCACCCAGCGGGTCCGGATCAGATCTCGCCCCGTCCGCCCGAGCAGATAGCTCCCGGCCAGTGCCAGCAGCGCCAGCCCCAATGCCTGAAGCTGAAGAGCGAGCAATTGACGCCCCACTCCGGCTGGAGTGAGCCAGAACGCCAGGAAGATGCCTGCGTATACCAGCGCGGCGAATGCGGCGAAGAGCAGCAGGCGCCGCGATTCGGGGGCGGCGAGTCCGCCGCGCAGGTCGGGCATGGCGCCACCCCGCCAGGACCGCAGGCTCCAGCCTCGCTCGCGGAAATGCCGCCGCACGCGAGTGCCGCCCTGCCAGAGCGCCACCGCCGCGAAACCCACGATCAGAAGGCCGACCAAGATCAGCAGCAGCGACGGGACGATCACCAGGGCCGCGGTCATCACTGCCGCGAGGCCCGCCATGGAGACCGCCTCCCATGGTGTCAAGAATCGACCGCCGCCGTCGCCCCGCATCGCTCATCCTCCCGGCGCCCCTCCTGCCCCGCTGCGACGTACCCGCTGGCCCGGCTAGCTGAAACCCCGGCGACAGGCCGGCGGGTCGCTCCCCTACTGTTGGGCGCGTGGATGGGCGGCGTCGTAGACCTTGCTGATCTGCTCCCGGGTGAGATGGGTGTAGACCTGGGTGGTGGAGAGGCTGGCGTGCCCGAGCAGCTCCTGCACGGAGCGGAGGTCGGCGCCGTTCTCCAGCAGGTGTGTCGCAAAGCTGTGGCGCAGCGAGTGTGGGGTGACCTTCTGGGAGAGGGCGGCGGCGCGCACGCACCGCTCCAGGAGCGAGCGGACGCTGCGGTCGCTGAGCGCGGTCCCGTTCTTGTTCAGGAAAACCGCCGTCGGCGGCGCCTCGCCGGGCGCCAGCGGCTTTCGGCGCGCCCGCAGCAGGGCGGACCGGCCGCGCGCCAGGTAGTCGCCCAGCGCCTCCAGCGCGGCCCGGCCCAGGAAGACGGTGCGCTCCTTCCGCCCTTTTCCGATCACGCGCAGCGGGCCCCGGCACTGGAGCACGTCGGCGACCTCCAGCGCCACCAGCTCGCTCACGCGCATCCCGGTGCTGTAGAGCGTCTCCAGCAGCGCGGCGTCTCGCAGGCCGGCAGCGGTCTCCCGGTCCGGGATCGCGAGCAGCGCCTCGATCTCCGGCGGTCGCAGCGCGTGAGGGAGTGGACGGTCGAGCTTGGGCGAGAAGACGCCGACGGTCGGGTTCCGCTCCAGGCGCCCCGTCTTGCTCAGGAACCGGAAGAAGGAGCGGATGGCGGCGAGCTTGCGGGCGGAGCTGCGCCGGGCGTAGCCGTGCTCGCTCAGGTGGAGTAAGAAGCGGCGAAGGTGGCGGTGGTCGACCCCCTCCCAGCCCTCCGGCGCCGGCTCCTGGGCTTCCAGGAAATCGACGAGCTGCAGCAGGTCTTCGGAGTAGCCCTTCAGCGTGTGCTCGGAGCAGCGCCGCGTCACCTGCAGGTAGTGGCGGAAGTCGTCCAGCGGCGCGAGCATCGGGTCGAGAGCGGGCACCTGGGTCTCCGGTTCGGCGGCCTACCCGCGAGGGGGCGCAACGTCGAGATCTTCAACCACATAGTCGTCGATCCGCAGCCGCATTCCCAGGCGGGCCGCCGTCTCCAGCAGCGAGAGGAACGGGCGCTGCTCCGGCGCGTGGTTCTCGAACAGCCGCGGCGCGCGTCCGAAGAGCGCCTCGATCCCGGCCTCCAGCTCATCCCGCGTGGTCCAGGAAAGCAGCACCAGGCCCGCGGTCGCGTGCCGGGCCGCCAGCAGCGTGCCGTCCGGCCCGACCAGCACCCAGAGCGGCTGGCGCTCCTCGAACCGTGTGTAGACCTGTTCCGGCATCCCACTCCATCCTGCGCTGCCGAGCGTCGCTCCCGACCCACTCTACCCGCAACTGGAACCGGCAGACGCCTCCCGGCCGTAGACTCCTGGCGCGGCAAGAATAGCAAACATATATTTGCTTCCGGCTGCCCCGGCGTGGTAGAATTGCGCGCTAACCGACTCCCTGAACTGGATGAGAGGCACGCTGAATGGGACCGAACGAGAACCGTAAGATTCGCACCGAAGAGCAGCCGCGGCCGGAACCGGAATGGGTCCGCGGCACCTGCCCCCGCTGCGGCGAAGAGCTCGTCTCCAACGCCTACTACGTCAGCGGCAACGGCTACCTGGTGCTCTGGGAGTGCTGGGGCTCCCTAGGAGCCGAGCCGACCTGCGACTACCGCCACGTGCTGTGAGGGTGGGGGCGTGTAAGAAAAGGAGATGAGGGGATTTCAGGGGAGATGGGGGGATTGGAACCAGATTCTCCCGTCAGCGCGACCGTTGACCACGCCAGCCGCAGCTTCGGAGTTCCGGGCGCGATGCCGGAGAAGCGCGATGTCGGGGATCCCCCTATCCCCCACATCCCCCTATCTCCCTTCTTACACGGTCCGGTCTAACGGTTGCGTTCTCGCTGGCCGGCTACGCGTCACTCCAGTTGGGGCGGGGGCCGCCGTAGCCCTGGCTGTCGATGCCGAACGCGTCCGCCACGCGGTTGAAGAAGGCGAACAGGGCGGTGACGTAGACCGCCTCGGCGATCTGGGGGTCGGTCCAACCGTGCTCGCGGAGCGCCTGCACCTCCTCGTCGGTGGTGCGGTAGGCGTGGCGGGTCACCGTCTCCACCAGCCGGAGCAGCGCACGCTCGGCGTCGGTCACCGGTGCCGCGGCCAGGTCGGCGCGGGCCAGCGCGTCTACCACCTCGTCACTCGATCCCTGCGACCGCAGGAACGCTCCGTGCGAGTCCGTTCAGTAGGGGCAGCGGTTCAGGCCGGAGACGAAGGTGGCGATCATCTCCTTGGTGCGCCGGTCCAGGTGGCCGTCGGAAAACTGCACCGTGTTGGAGAACGCCATCACCTGGCGCAGAAAGTCCGGCCGCTGCGAGAAGCACTTCAGGATGTGCGGCACGAAGTCGCGGCCCGTCGCCGTCCGGTACTCCCGGTAGACCTCCGCCGCCTCTCCCTGCGCGTCGGCCTCCTCCACCCACTCGATCCGCGGCTTTCCCGGTTCCGGCATTACAGTCCTCCGACGTTCCATTCACCCAACGAGCCGCAGCCTGGCCCCTGCGGAGGGGCAGGTAGCGGTTTCGAGTAGGAGAAGGAGAAAGAGAATGAGTAGGAGTGGCCGTGTGCGGAGGGCGCACCCCCACCGCCAGCCCTAAACCCTACCCTCTATACCCTACACGCTGCGCGAAGCGAAGCGCGAAGCGCTACCCCCGGCCGCACCGCAGGCCCATCTTGGCGCGGACCTCTTCCATCGTCGCGCGGGCTACGGCTCGCGCGCGCTCCGCGCCCGACTCGATCGCCTCCCAGACCCGTTCGGGATGGGCGATCAGCTCTTCGCGCCGCTCCCGCACCGGGTTCAGCTCCGCCACCACCGCATCGGCCACCGCCGGCTTCAGCTCGCTGTAGCGCAGCTCTCCCGCCTCGTACTGCTCCTGGAAGTAGCGGACCTGCTCCGGGGTGCCGAAGCACTCCAGGAGCGTGAAGAGGTTCTTGACCCCCGGACTCATCTCGCCGTTCTCCGACGGGCCGGTATCCGTGACGGCGCGGCCGATCTTCTTCCGCATCTCCTTCTCCGTCTCGGAGAGGCTGATGAAGCTGCCCGGCAGGCTCTTGCTCATCTTGCGGGTGGGGTCGTTCAACGCCATGATCCGCTTGGCGGGGGTCAGCTCCGGCTGCGGCTCCGGAAAGGTGCGCCCGAACTGCTTGTTGAAGCGCCGCGCCACCTCCCGGCTCAGCTCCAGGTGCTGAAGCTGGTCCTCCCCTACCGGCACCAGGCCGGCTTTGTAGAGCAGGATGTCGGCGGTCTGCAGCACCGGGTAGCCGAAGAGGCCGGCGTTGATGTGCTCCCGGAACTGCTCGCTCTTCTCTTTGAACTGGGTCATCCGCTCCAGCGCGCCCATGGAGGTGAGCGAGTTGAGGATCCAGCAGAGCTCCGTGTGCTCCGGCACGTACGACTGCACGAAGAAGACGCACTTTTCCGGGTCGAGGCCGGAGGCGAGCAGGTCGACCGCCGCCTCGAACACCCGCTGCGGCATCTCCTTCGGGTTGTACGGGATCGTGATGGCGTGGAAGTCGACGATGCAGAAGTAGCTCTCGTACTGCTCCTGCAGCCGGACCCAGTTCCGCACCGCGCCCAGGTAGTTGCCGATGTGAATGGCGCCGGTCGGCTGGATGCCGCTGAAAACCCGGGCCTTGGGACTACTCTTCTCGCTCACCGTCACTCCCTCACCAGTTCCAGCTTCAGGTCGGTCTCCCACGGGATCTGGACCGCCTCGTCGCGCGGCAGCTCCCCGTTCCAGCCGGGGGACATCCCGTAATTGTCTCGCGTGAGCGGCATCACCGGGAAGAGGACGGAGCGAACTTTCTCGTTCGTGACGATGCGAGACGCCTGCCGCACGCCGACCCGACCGACTCGCTTCGGCAGGATGCCGAGCACGAGCTGGAGGGGGCTGTCTTCCTTCTGCAGCTCTTCGATCGCGGCGTCCGAGCCGCCGTACGAGATCACGAACGGCTTCTTGCCGCCGCTGCGGCCCCGGGCCGCCTCGACGGCGCCCAGCGCAACCGCATCGGTGAGACCGAAGATGGCGCCGACGCCCGGATTGGCGCGCAGCAGCGATTCGGCGGCGGCACGCGGGTCGGTGCCGGCGTCGCCGGAAGGACTCACCACCTTCACGGACGGGAACTTCTCCCGGAGGTAATCCTCGAACGCCTGCCGCCGCTCCTTTTCTTCCGGTCCGCCCTCGCCCAGGACCGCCACGGTCCCGTTCTCCAGGTGACGGCCGGTGTAATCCGCCGCCAGCTCGCCTGCCGACTTCTGGTTGAAGCGGATACTGGACGCGACGCCGGCGCCGGGGATCTCCTCTCCCAGGGAGATCACGAAGACGTTCTTGGAGCGCGCCTCGTCGATGGCGCGGTCGAGCTTCTTCCCGTCGACGGGGCTGACCAGGATCACCCGCACTTCTTCCTGGGAGAGCTGCTCGATCGCGCGGCTCTGCTCGCTGGCGCGCCCTTTCGCGTCCTCCACCATCAGCTCGATCCCGGAGCGGTCCGCCAGGTTTTCCGCGCCGCTCCGGACCGCCTTCGAATAGTCGCCGGAATCTTCCAGCACCAGTCCGACCCGCGCGCCGCGGACCGCGGGGTTGGGGCCCTTCTTCGCCTCCTTCTGCTTACAGCCGGAAACCGGCAGCAGGAGCGCGGGCAGGGCCAGCACCGCCAGGGATTTGAAGAAGCGCGCGTACGTCATTCGGAATCCTGTCTTTCCACGCGTCGGCGGGAAGAGCCGAGCGAACCACCCCTCTATCATAGAGCAATGAAGGGCGTGAGGCGAACCAGCCGACCGTCTAACCGCCGCTAAGCGAGCGCCCGGAGCATTGGCGGAGAAAATCGGATTGCTCGTCCGGTTGACAGGCTAAAGACCTCCCCGTTACAATCGCCGTGGACGCAATAGGGGATCCTGTACCTCGATGAGACCGGCTCCCGCGCGAGTAGTTTGATCATGAGATCGCTTCGGAACATAGAGATCCGGAACACGAGTAAGGGCTGGCACTGCGTGGATACGCGCGGCCGGTTCCTACCCGGCCGTTTCGCGGGCTTACTGCGGCTGTTAGACGACAGCTTCAACTTACGCGCGCAAGGAGTGCGTCCGTAGTTTCCGAAAGCCCGTCCGGCCGTTCTCGGCTCGACGGGCTTTTTCGCTACCTGGGGGGACTGACGGCAGCTATGAACGGTGAAGTGCTGGTGCTGAATAGCGACTACGAGCCACTGAACGTCTGCAACATGCGGCGGGCGATTGCGCTGGTTCACCTCGGCAAGGCAGAAGTGCTGCACTCGGGTGAACAGACCATCCGCACGTTTGGCGGCGATCTGGTTACACCGTCCGTACTGAAGCTGCGCCATCAGGTGCGGCGCCCGCTGCCGCAGCTCAAGCTCTCCCGCCGGGGCGTCTTCGCGCGAGACGGCTACCAGTGCCAGTACTGCGGCGTCTCCGGCCGGGACCTCACCATCGACCACGTGGTGCCGCGGCGGTTGGGCGGTCCCAGCACGTGGGAGAACCTGGTGGCCTGCTGCCGCCGGTGCAACTCCCGCAAGGGGGACAAGCCGCTGAACCAGTCCGGCATGCGGCTCAAGAAGGAGCCGCGCCGCCCGCGGTTCATCCCGTACATCAGCCTGGCGAAGTACGTGTCCGGGCAGAAGAACGAGACGTGGCGGCCGTACCTGCCGGTGCCGAACGGCTTCGGCGAGATGCCGATGCTCTAACCCGCGGCCCGCCCTCGCGTCCGAGGGGGAGCGCATGCCTTAACCGGCAGCGCTCCCCTACCTCTCTCCGCGCCACTCCCCAAGCGCGTTTCCCGAGTGCATCGCCGTGAACGAACCGGTTCTGCGAGAACTGTACCAGTCGCTCGACCAGCGCTGGCGGCCGGAGAACGTGGCGGAGAAGCTCCAGCAGCTTCTGGGCGCAGAGGCGGACCGCAGCACCGCAGCTCGCCTCCGTAAGGTGGCGGAGCACGCTCGTCCGACCTGGTGGACCTCCTGGCTCAGCTCGATGCCCGAAGACTTCGCGCGTCCCGTCGGCATGGGCCGGCAGCTGGAGCGAGCACGAGTCCTGTTCGACACCCCAGAGCGCCCTGGCGACCTGAACCTGGTCGGCATCCGCGAGTACCTGGAGACGATCAGCGCCCGGATCGTGAAGAGCGTCGGGCACAGCGACTTCAAGGCGGATCGGCTCAACCGGACGCAGCGCCGGGAAGCGGGCCTGGGAGAGATCTCACGACGCCGCTACAACAAGCTGTTCCGACTCGCCGGCCGGATGGAGCAGAAACTCGCGCAGCTCGCCCGGGAATTGGAGAAGCGAGAGTTCACTCTCGTCAGCAAGAGTCGCCTCGCCTCCCGTCTCACCTGGGAGGAGTTCTCCCAGGACCGGAACACGGCGTGCTTCCTGGCCTATTACGTTGCCCGGTGCAACCTGCGGAGTGAGTTCACCATCTCCGGACAACAGAAGCCGTACGATGAGCTCTGCGACGCGCTCTTCCAGCGCTGCCGCGCCTCCGCCACGACGAACTGGTGGGCCCTGGCGCACGCGTTTCCCGACCGGGAGGTTCTGGAGCACCTGACCGAGGAGCAGAAGGGCTGGCTGCTGGGCATGTGGTACGACGTCCTCTACCGCATCGGCCGGCTGCTCCATCGTACCTGGGAGCGGAGCAGCATCAACCGCGAGACGATGATCGTCCGCCGCGGGAACGACTCCTCTACCTGGAACATTACGGCCGGAGCCTGGAACCGGGCGCGCGAGGGGTGGATCGCCGTCGTCTACGCGCTGGGGATGGAGGAGATCCTGGAGCGCCAGTGTCTCGGCAAGGTGCTGCGACTGATGGCGGCCGACGTGGCTCGCTGGCACCGAGTCAGCGGTGGGGATCTCGACCCGGATACGAAGGTCTGGGCCGAGCTACCCCTGCCGTGGGACGTGCTCTCCGGCGAGGCGGAATGCTCTCGCGCACAGGTAGAGGCAGTCTGTGGCCGACATGGAGTCGACCCGGTGAAGAAAGGCTGGGCGGCACCGCGGCCCGGGCGCCAGGTACAGGCCTTTCGGCCCACGCCGGAGCTGGTCCACGGCGTCGCTATCGCCAGTCCGGAGTTGGCGACGCTGCTGCGAAAGGCCGGCTGGTTCTCCGCCAAGGTCGCGCGACCGGTGGAGAGAGAGGTGGTGGTTCTCCGGGACGAGTATGGCTTCGCGCTCGGCGCTGCGGATCGGGAGAGCCTGATGGGCCGCGAAGACGGCGACGAGTGACGGGCAAGCGCGGAAGATCGGCCGTAGCGCCCCCTACGGCCGGGGTAGCTCAGTGGTAGAGCGGTCGGCTCTCTAACCGACTGGACGCTGGTTCGAGCCCAGCCCCCGGCCCTGCAGAATGTCGCGTGGGAGATAGCTCAGTGGTAGAGCGCCCGGCTCGAAACCCGGGTGGACGCTGGTTCGAGCCCAGCTCTCCCGCATCCTGGAGCGAGCGCGAATGCGGTGAGGTTGCCGCAGCGTCGCCCCGGACTGGCCCTTGCCTGCCGGTAGGAACCTTTATGTCACCTTCTCAGGCAGCCTGCGAGCCGCTTTTCGACGGGCTCGAAGCTCTGGACCGGGAGGCGGCGCCGCTGGGGCTCTACGCCTCCGAAGAATACCGGGCCAACGGTGAGCCGTTCGGCCGGCTGCACCACGAGTGGCATCGAGCGCTGAAGCCGACGCTCGAGCGGTGGGGCTGCCATGACCTCTGGTGGCGGGCGCCGCATCGCCGGTACGACGCCGTCCACCACTTCGGCGGCACGGCGGCTGACGGATCGGAAGTGACGATAGCAGCCGTCAAGCTCTCCAAGATCAAGGTCCGCCGCTTCGGCTCCGCCTACCGTGTTGACCCACAGCGCGACTTTTCCGACCGCTGGGAGGAGCTGGGACTCCGCCGCCGTCTCTCCGAGCTCTGGAAGCCTCCCGAGTACTCCCGGAGGAAACACTACCGGGACCTCGTCCTGCTGATCGGCTTCGCGCGCGAGCCGGACCCGTTCCGCGCGGAGCTCGATGAGCTGCGAGTAGACCTGAATTGGGAACAGCGCGGTGTCGTCTGCCACACCCGCAGCTGGGAGGACCGCTACGACCGGCGCTTCCAGGTGCTTCTCTGCGCCTGGATCCGCGCGGACGGGCTGGGGATCGAGCTGCCCTGAGCCAGGACCGGTGCGCAGCGGCAGATCATCCGGCGAGCGCAACCGAAAGTAGAGGTTCTACGTTCTTCTGGACGGGGAAGATTTGCCACGGCCCCGGGGAGAGGTGCTTCCGGAGACCGTGCCCGTCGATCGCCTTCCACCGCTGATGCACGAGGAGACCACGCATGCCGCAGTGTCCCACCTGTGGTTCTGAAGTAGCCGCCGACGCCGAATTCTGCCCGGACTGCGGGACCGACCTGCAGTCCGCTCCTACGACCCCGGCTGCTCCTGCGCCCGCCGCGGAAGCACCGGCAGGCGCCGAGACGGGCGTCGGCGCCGCAGCCGCTCCGCCCCCGGCGCCGGAGCTGGCGCCGACGCCGCTGGAAGCGCCGCCCGCCGATGCCCTGGAAGCCCCCGCGGCTGCGCCGTCTCCGGCGGCTCCATCCCCCGCAGTCCCCGGGGCGGCGGCGGGTGGCGCCCGGCTGACGCTGAAGCGCGGCGGTGGGCTCACCAGCGAGGTGTTCCCGGTCGGCGGCCGGGCGGTGATCGGCCGCTTCGACACCGAGACGGGGCCGGTCGACGTCGACATGGGCGCGCTGCCGGAATCGAGCTACGTCTCCCGCCACCACGCGGAAGTCTGGCCGGATGCCTCCGGCCAGTGGAAGGTGCGCGACCTCGGCTCCCGGAACGGCACCTTCGTCCGTCCGGCGGGCGGCGCGCAGTTCCAGAAGGTGGAGGGCGAGCAGCCGCTCACCGACGGGGACGAGATCGCTCTCGGCAACGCTCGCTTCGAGTTCCGCGTCGGGTGAGCACCACGCGCGACGAGCCAGGAGCGGCGCCGGTGAGCGCGCCGCAGGCGGAGGCGGATCCCGCGGAAGCGCTGCCGGTCGCCGACCCGGGGGTGGCGGAGTCCGTCTCCCCCACCCCCGAAGTAGCGCAGCTTCCGGCGGAGACGGCTCACGAGACGGCGGCGCCGGCCGCGGGCGCGCTCCCGGAGCTGGAGGAGCTGGAAGAGCTGGTGGAGCCCGCGGGGGGAGCCGCCACCGCTCTCGTGTCCGGAGACATGGTGACGACCCCCGACGGCGGCGAGCTGGAGGTAGTCCGGCCGCTACGGACCGAGCGTGGGGTGGAGGTGTACGAGCTGCGGCCCCCGGGCGGCGAAGGCGAGGCGCGGCTCTGCCTCCGGACTGGCACGGAGGCCGCCGCCGCGCAGGTGCGCCAGGAAGCGGAGCTGCTCGCCGCGCTCGCCAGCCC
Organism: Armatimonadota bacterium; assembly: GCA_046292385.1. Classification (GTDB taxonomy): domain Bacteria; phylum Armatimonadota; class SYMT01; order SYMT01; family SYMT01; genus JBKBRF01. The sequence continues at coordinate 201,248 of JBKBRF010000005.1, forward strand.
GGCGTTTCCGGCGGTGGTCGCCTCGTGGGAGAGCGAGGGGCGAGCCTACCTGATTACGGAGGCGTCGCCGGAGCCCACCCTGGCGGAGGCGCTCTCCGGGGAGGGGCTTCCGCTGCCGCGGCTGCTCTCGGTCTTCGCCCAGGTAGCCCACGCGCTCGCGCGGCTGCACGCCGCCGGGTGGGTCCACCTCGGCGTACGGCCCTCGGCGGTCTACCTCTCCCGGCCGGTCCAGCTGGGCGACCTGGCCTACGCCGCGCCGGTTGGCCAGAAGCCGGGGTTCTCGTTCTACCACGCCGGCTACTCGCCGCCGGAGCTGCTCGGCGACGGACCCGTAGACGAGCGCGCCGACATCTACGCGGTCGGGGCGCTGCTCTTCCACGCCGTCACCGGGAGGGCGATCGCGGAGACCGGGGCGGAGCTGACGAGCTGGGAGCCGGCCACCCCTATTGGGGGTGTACCGCAGATCCTGCACCGCTGCCTCGGCGCGCCGGAGACCCGCTACTCGACGATGGCGGAGCTGCACGCGGACCTGCTGCGCCTCGTCCGCCGCCACGCGCCGGTGGTCCACCACCGGATCGCCGCCGCCACCAGCATCGGGCTGGAGCCGACCCGCCGCGCGAACCAGGACGCCTACTCCTACCTGACCGGCGGCGTGGAGTCCGAGGAGGGGCCGCAGACCTGGTCGCTGCTCTGCGTCTCGGACGGGATGGGAGGCATGGAGGCGGGTGAGGCCGCGAGCGAGGCGGCGGTGCGGCGGATCGTGACTGAGGCGGCCGGCTTCTTCCGGCCCGGGAAGGAGCCGAGCGCGGAGGAGCAGCTCCGGGCCGTCCGCGACTGGATGCAGAAGGCGAACGCGAGCGCCGTCGACGCGCTGGAAGCCCGCCGCGCCCGGGGCGGAGCCACGCTGGTCTGTGCTTCGGTCCTCGGCCGGCGGCTCGCTCTCGCGCACGTCGGCGACTGCCGGCTCTACCTGCTCCGCGGCGAGGAGCTGACGCTGCTGACCCGCGACCACTCCCTCGTAATGGCGATGGTGACGCAGGGCCAGATCACGATGGACGAGATCCGCAGCCATCCGGACCGGAGCACGGTCACGCGCTCGCTGGGAGACCGCGCCCCGCTGCCGGAGTACCAGATCGACACGCTGGAGCAGGTGACCGGAAAGCCGGTGATGGAGCTGGAAGCGGGTGACCGGCTGCTGCTCTGCAGCGACGGCCTCTGGGAGCCGGTGGTGGAAGAGGAGATGACCCGCGTGCTGCTGGAGCATCCGGAAAACCTCGACGCCGCGGCCCGGGAGCTGGTCCGACTCGCCCTGGAGCGCGGCGGACCGGACAACATCGCCGTCCTGCTCTTCCGCCTGGACCGCACCCCGGTCCAGGAAAACCTTCTACTTCCCGCACGAGGGAGCGAACGATGCTGAACCTGGTCCTCAAGCCCCATCGCACCGCCCTGCGGTCCGGCAGCGCCGAGCCGCAGAAGGTCTTCGTGATGCTCAAGCTGATTCCGCAGCAGGAAGTGGCGCAGGCGCGTCCGCCGCTCGCGCTGGCGCTGGTGGTCGACACGAGCGGCTCCATGCGTGAGTTTTCGGACCAGGAGCGGGCGCGGCGGGAGGCGCAGGCGAGCGGCGCCCGCCAGGAGCGGCTCTCCAGCGACGGCGAGAGCGCCGTCGGCGTGAGCCTGAAGCTCCCGACGAAGCTGGACCAGGCGATCGAGGCGGCGCACCGCCTGATCGACGACGCGCGGCTGGAGCCGGACGACCGGATCACGCTGATCCACTTCGACGACCGGGCGGAGACGCTGGTGCCGCTCACGCCGGTCTCGGACCGGCAGCGGCTGCACGAGGCGGTCGACTCGCTGCGGAAGTTCTCCGGCGGCACCCACATGGGCAAGGGCATGCGCCGTGCCGAGGAGCAGTTGACCGCCCTGCCGGCGGAAGTCGCCAAGCGGGCGGTGCTCCTGACCGACGGCAAGGCGTTCGATGACGAGGAGTGCCGCGCCCTCGCGCCCCGGTTCGCGGCGGCGAACATTCCGATCATCGCCATTGGCATCGGCGAGGAATACAACGACGACCTGATGCGGGACCTGAGCGAGGCGACTCAGGGCCGGCCGTACCACCTGCAGCAGATGGAACAGCTCGCACAGATCCTGGATGCGGAGGTCGGGACCTCCGTCAAGGAGGTGGTGACCGACCTCCAGGCCTCCGTCGCCGCGGTCCGGGGCGTCACGCTCGACTCGTTCACCCGCGTCTACCCCAGCCTCTCCGAGGTGACGTTGGCGGAGCAGCCCTACCGGTTGGGGAACATCGCCGCGGGAGACTACACCGTCTTCGTCCTGGAGCTCACCGTCTCCGGCGTGGAGCGCCCGCCGAGCCGCGCCCGCCTGGCCCGGCTGGGGCTGGCCGGCCACGTGCCCGGCCTCGGCCGGCGCGACGAGCTGCCGCCGCAGGACCTGTTCCTGGAATTCACGACCGACGAGGCGGCGATCGCGGCGGTCGACCCGGAAGTGCTCGGCTACGTGCAGCAGAAGAACGTCGACCGCCTGGTGCAGGATGCGGTCCGAGTCGCGACGGTCGACGCGGCCCGAGCCCGGCAGACGCTGCAGGTGGCGCGGAGCATGACCCAGAAGCTGGGGAACGCCGGCATGACGCAGATGCTCGACAACGCCCTGAACGAGCTGAACCAGAGCGGCACCATCTCCGCGAACACGCGCCGCACCGTCGCCCTCGGCGGGCGCACCCAGACGATGAAGGCCGGCGCGACCGCACAGGCGGAGGGTATTCCCTCCGAAGAAGAGATCCGGCGGCTCACGGGCGCCTAGAATGGACTGAGTGGGAGAGTGGGTGCAAGGGGGAGTGGGAGAAACCGTCAACGGGAGCGGCGATCTCGCGGCGGAGCGCGCCAACCCGGAAAGTGTTCGAGAAAGAGAATGAGTAGGAGAACGAGTAGGAGTGCCCGTACCGGGAGGTTCGGATTCATCGTTCATCCCTCATCGTTCATCCCTCTCCCTCCCCCACTCTCCCTTGCTCCCACTCAGTCTTACAGCGCGTGACGGAACCCGCTTTCGTAACGTTCTGTACGTGCGGGACTCTCCGCCTGCCATTCTGATCCCGGTGGCCGCCCTTCGTGAACTGCCCGATCTGCCAGACAGCCAATCCACCCGACGCGCAGCTCTGCGCCGCCTGTGCCGCGCCGCTTGCCGCGGGCGGAGCCGCGCCTCGTTCCCACATTCTGCCGCCGGGCACCCGGCTGCAGAACGGCCTCTTCACGGTGGGCAAGCTGCTGGGTCAGGGCGGGTTCGGGATCACGTACCAGGGCAGCGCCACCAGCAAGGGACGCCCGGTGGCGCTCAAGGAGTTCTTCCCGCAGGGCAGCGTCCGGCACGGCTTACGCGTGATCCCCGCGGGCGGGATGCTTGAGTCCGACTTCGAAAGCGCCCGCCAGCGGTTCCTGGAAGAAGCCCGGCTCCTGGAGCGGTTCCAGCACCCGAGCATCGTCGACGTCTACGCCACCTTCGAGGAGAACGACACCGCCTACATGGCGATGGAGCTGCTCCGGGGCAAGACGCTGGGGGCCTTCCTGGAAACCCGCCCCACGATGGAAGAGGCGGAGGCGGTCGCCTGCATCCGAAAGGCGGGCGAGGCGCTGGCCGCGGTGCACGCCGAGGGGCTGCTCCACCGGGACCTGAAGCCGGACAACCTGATGCTCACCGACGACGGGCGGGTGGTGCTGATCGACTTCGGCACCGCGCGGGAGTTCGCGGCGGAGCGGACGCACCGGATGACCGCCATGCTCACTCCCGGGTACGCCCCGCTGGAGCAGTACAGCCAGCAGGGACGCTTCGGGCCGTACACCGACATCTACGCCCTCGGCGCGACGCTCTACCACCTGCTCACGGGGGTGATGCCGGTCTCCGCGCTCGACCGGGTGCAGGGCGTGGAGCTCCCGTCTCCGGCGAAGCTCAACCCTCGCGTGCGGCGGCCGGTCAGCGACGCGGTGATGTGGGCGCTGGAGATCTCCGTCAAGGACCGCCCGCAGTCGGTCGGCGCCTTCCTGGCGGCACTCTCCGGGCAGGCCGCCGCGCCCCGCTCTCCCCGCGCCGGCCTGCCGCCCGCGGCGCCGCTCCGCTTCTCCGCCGGGGAGGCGCGGAGCCTGCCGGAGCTGCTGGAGCTGTGCGAGCGCTACCCGAACGAGGCGGCGAACCTCCTCTACGAGGGCCGGATCGAGCGGTGGATCCGAAGCTCTCTCTCCGACGCGGCGCTGGCGGCGCGGGTCCGCGCCCTCGTGACGACCCACGCGCGCGACCGCCGCCGCGGCGTGGAGCTGTTCACCCGCGAGCTGCTCCGGGCGAGCGGGAAAGAGGCGAGCCTGCGGCTGGTCCCGCAGGAGCCGGCGCTCGACCTCGGCACCGTCCCCGCCGGCGGGAAGACGATCGCCGCGGTCCCGCTCCGCGCGGAAGGACGACCCCACGCCTGGGGTACGGTGGAGGTCGACCGGACCCTCCCGGGCATGGTGGCGCCGCCTCGCTTCGAGGTGGTGGACGGCGGCGGGCGGATAGAGCTGGGACTCGACACCGGGGACGCCGACCCGGGCGAGCACCGCGGCGTGGTGCGCTTCCAGCCGGAAGGCGGCGCGCCGGTCGCGGTGCCGGTCTCCTACCGGGTCGAGCCGCTGCGCGCGAAGGTCGAGCCGGAGCGGCTCGAGCTCGGCCGCCTGGCGCCGGGCGAGTCGGTCTCCGCGGCGGTCACCCTGACGGCGGACCCGCCCGAAGGCCGGCTGCGGGCCCGGGTCGATCTCGACCCGCCGGTGCCGGGCGCGAGGGTGACGCCGCAGGTGCGGGGGAATCCGGCGCAGGTCTCCTTCTCCCTCGATCCGCGGGCACTGGAGCCAGGCCGGAAGTACGAGACGCAGATCGTGGTAGAGGGAAACGCCGGCAAGCTCTCCGTGCCGGTGCGCTTCAGCCTGGGGACCGACTGGGGACTCGTGGCGCGCGCTACCGCCGCCGGGGGCCTCTGGACCTCCGCGGCGCTCGGCCTCGCGCGGCTCGCCATCGGGGCCGCGTCACCGGAGCGCTGGATCCTGTCGCCGGAGTTGAGCCTCGGCTTCCTGCTCGTCGCGGCGCCGCTCGGTCTGCTCGCGCTGATCCGGCTGGGGACGCTGCTCGGCCGCGTGCGGCGGTCCGGGCCGCAGCGGGAGACCCCTCCCGTCGGCTGCCTCGGGATCGTGTGGCGGGCCGCCGCCGTGGCCGCCGCGCTGCTGGCCGCGCCGCTGCTGGGTCCGGCGTGGCTCGCCGGCCTCGACCTGGCGGGACAGGGGTGGCGGGCGCTGGGCCTCGGCCCGGCCCCCGCGTGGGCGCTGAACGGAGCGGTCCTCGGCCTGGTACACGGGCTCGGTGCCGGGCTGCTCAAGGCAGGCCGCCTCGGCCCCGGGCGAGCGGTCCTCTGGCTCGGAATCCTGCTGCTGGTCGCGCTGCTGCCGCTCGGCTGGTGGGGAGCGCCCTGGATCGCGCAGCTTTTCGGTGTCCCGCCGTCCCCCGGCGGGTAGAACCGGCCGATGTCTGCGCTGCTCTGCCCGACCTGTGGGTTCAGTAATCCGGCCGGCGCCTCCGCGTGCGCCGCATGCGGCACGCCGCTGCCGAAGACGGTCGCCGCTCCGCACGTCCTGCCCCCCGGCACCAAGCTCGCCGGCGGCAGCTACACCGTCGGCAAGGTGCTGGGCCAGGGCGGCTTCGGCATCACCTACCTGGGGAGCGATACCGCCCGCCGGCAGGCCGTGGCGGTGAAGGAGCTCTTCCCGGCCGGCTCCGCTCGCGGCGGCCTGGAGGTCTACCCTTCCGGCGACTGGACCGAAGCCGCGTTCGCGGAAGCGCGGACGAAGTTCCGCACCGAAGGCGAGGTGCTGCGCCGCTTCCACCACCCGAACATCGTGGGCGTCCACGCGGTATTCGAGGAGAACCGGACCGCCTACCTGGTGATGGAGTACCTCCGCGGGCGGGATCTCGACGTACTCCTCGCCGAGCGCGGCGGGCCGCTGCCGGAGGTGGAGGCGCTCTATTACGTCCGGCAGATCGCCGAGGCGCTGACGGTGGTCCACAGCGCGGGGCTGCTCCACCGCGACCTGAAGCCTGGCAACATCCTGGTGACCCAGGCGGGGCGCGCGGTCCTGATCGACTTCGGCACGGCGCGGGAGTTCGCGGCGGAGCGGACACACCGGATGACCGCCATGCTCACCCCCGGCTACGCCCCGCTGGAGCAGTACAGCCAGAAGGCGCGGTTCGGCGCCTTCACCGACGTCTACGCCCTCTCCGCAACCCTGTACCACTTGCTGACGGCGGCGCTGCCGGTCGCCTCCCTGGACCGGATCCAGGGGGTGGAGCTGCCGCCCGTGCGGAAGCTGAACCCGGCGGTGAGCGAGGCGACCGACCGCGCCGTGATGCGGGGACTGGAGATGCAGGTCGACCGCCGCCCGCAGACCGCGGCGGAGCTGATCGCGCTCCTCCCTTCCTGGACCGCACCGGAGGAGCCGGCGGAAGAAGCTCCACCCCCCGCACCGCGCCGCCGCGAAGCTGCCGCGCCGGCCGCCGTCCCGGCCCGCCCGGAGCGCCGCCGCCCGCAGCCGCCCGCGCCTCCCCGGGAGCGCGCGCTGCTCGACTGGCCGGTGATGTCCGGCGCGCTGCGCGGGCATGGGAACTGGGTGCACGGGGTGGCGTTCGCTTCCGACGGCGAGCTGGTGGCGAGCGTGGGCCAGGATAACCTGGCGATCCTCTGGGACCTCGCCGCCGGCCAGGCGCGGCACGTGCTCGGAACCGCCACCGGTCCGCTGCTCGGAGCGCTCGGAGCGCTCTATGCGGTGCGCTTCGACTCCCGCGCCGCGCGCCTGGCTACGGGAGGCAACGACGACGTGACCCGGCTGTGGGACGTCCGCTCCGGCCGCGTGATGCTCGAGCTGCCCGGCCGGGCCGGAAACGTCAACGCGCTGGCGTTCTCGCCGGACGACCGCTGGCTGGCGGCCGGCTGCCAGTTCCGGCAGACGGAGCTGTGGGATCTCACGCAGCGGAAAGTCGCCGCCCGCCTGGAAGGCCACGCCTGGAGCGTGGTCGCCGTCGACTTCTCCCCCGACGGCGACATGCTGGCGACCGGCAGCGAGGACGGCACCGTCGTGGTCTGGGACACCCGCACCCGCAAGGGGATCGCCACCCTGGCGCAGCATCGCGGCGGAGTGCGGTCGCTCCACTACTCTCCGGATGGCGACTACCTCGCCACCGGCAGCGACGACTACACGGTGCACCTGTGGGACCGCGAGACCGGCCGCCTGGCGCGGGAGCTGGCCGGACACCGCGCGGGCGTCCGCACCGTCCGCTTCTCCCCCGACTCGCAGCTCCTCGCCAGCGCCGGCGACGACATGACGATCCGGTTCTGGTCGGTCCCGGACGGCCGAGCGCTCCGCACCTTCGGCGACTTCAGCGGCAGCGTGACCGGGATCGACTTCTCCCCGGACGGTCGCCTGCTCGCCGCCGGCAGCATGGACGGGCTGGTGCGCATCTGGCGCCTGCGGTGACCCCTTTCAGGGGCTGGGGGATGGTCAAATGCGGATCAGGCGCTCCGGCAGCGAATAGGCGATAGCTCGGGCTCCATTTGGGGTAAGACAGAGCCGACGCGCCGAAAAGCCCGCCCGGCATCTTCGCACCACTGTTGTAGCCGATGGTCACCGAAGCCCTAACTTCCGCTGCCACCCGCCCGCCGTGCCCGATCTGCGCCGCCGCGGCCTCGCGGCAGTTCGCGTCGCGCTCGGTCAGCTCGCGGCGGGAGGCGACCTTCTTCATCTGCTCCGGCTGCGGCCTGCACTTCCAGCGCCCCGATCCAGAAGAAGACGGCCGCATCTTCGCCGACGTGGAGTGCGTGCGAGAGAAGCAGGGCAAGAAGCCGGAGCCCGGCAAGCAGAAGTGGTGGCAGCTCTACGACGAGAATGTCCTCCGGCGGGCCGCGGAGCTGACGCCGGGGCGGCGGCTCCTCGACGTGGGCAGCGGCGACGGGCGCTTCCTCCTGGCCGCCCGGCAGGCCGGCTTCGCCTGCGAGGGGGTCGACATCTCCCCGGAGCTGGCTGCCGACGCCCAGCGGGCGAGCGGCGTGCCGGTGCACGTGGGCGCGCTGCCGGAGCTGCGGCTTCCGGCCGAGAGCTTCGACGTGGTCAACCTCGACCTGGTGCTCATGTACGTGCCGGACCCGCTGGCGCTGATGCAGGAGATTGCCCGGCTTCTGGCGCCCGGTGGGATCTGCCGCGTCCGCGAGTTCCTGAACGACAGCCTGAATGCCCGGATGCATGGACCGCGCTGGTGGTTCTACGCCGACACGACGCTGCGCGCTTACTCGCGGAAGTCGATGAGCGCGCTGGCCCGGCGGTCCGGGCTCGTCACCGCGCGGGTCTTCCGCGGCACGGACGCTACCCGGGAGACCTGGCGGTCCCAGCTCCGTCACCGGAGCGGTAAGGGCGCGCTGGAGAGCGATCTCCGGTATCTGCTCAGACGGGCGCACCTGCTGGGCCGCCCGCTCGCGGGTGAGGTGATCTACTACCTGCGCAAGCCGACCACTGCTCCTTCATGACCCGTTCTCGTCCTCGTTGATACATCCCCGCAGGCCGCCAGGCCGCGCCGTTCACTTTCCCCGGTGAGTCCGCGCCGCTCCGGCCCGCTCTCGCGTCCGCTCGTCGCGGCCGGGTGCCGCCCGGGTAGAGCTTCCTGGGGACTACAAGCTAAAGGAGTCCTTGCATGTCCAGGCGGATCGTTCTCTCCGTCCTCTTACTCATAGCCCTGGCGAGCGTCTCGTTCGGCGCCCGCACGGACCAGATCCGCCTGAAGCGGGTGGCGGACGGCTTCACGTCCCCGCTGGCCCTCGTGGAGCCCCCGGACGGGAGCGGGCGCCGCTTCATCGTCGACCAGATCGGGCTGATCAAGATCCTCCAGCCGGATGGGACGCTCCTCGAAGAGCCGTTCCTCGACGTGCGGCCGCGGATGGTCCGGCTCATGTCCGGCTACGAGGAGCGGGGGCTGCTGGGCCTCGCCTTCCATCCGGACTACGCCGCCAACGGCCGGTTCTTCGTTTACTACAGCGCGCCCCTGCGCGCCGGTGCGCCCGCCAGCTACGACCACACCAACCGGCTCTCCGAGCTCCAGGTCTCCGCGGACCCGAACGTCGCCGACGCCGCCTCGGAGCGAGTGGTGCTGGACGTCGACCACCCGGACGACCACTTCAACGGCGGCACGGTCGCCTTCGGGCCGGACGGCTACCTCTATCTCTCCATCGGCGACCCGAGCCGGCCGAATCCCGGAAACGCCCAGGACCTGGGCAACCTCCTCGGCAAGATCCTGCGCCTCGACGTCGACGGCGGCCAGCCGTACGCCATCCCGCCGGACAACCCGTTCGTCGGCGTGCCGGGTCGGGACGAGATCTACGCCTACGGCCTCCGCAACCCGTACCGGTTCTCGTTCGACATGGGGAAGAGCGGCCTGATGCTGGCGGGCGACGCGGGGCAGAGCCGGTGGGAAGAGCACGACGTGATCGTGAAGGGCGGCAACTACGGCTGGAACATCCGGGAAGGCCGGCACTGCTACGACCCGACCAACGAGTACCGCTCCCCGCAGAACTGTCCGAAGAAGGGAGAGCGCGGCGAGCCCTTGCTCCGCCCCGTCATCGAGTACGCCAACGCCAAGAACGGCCGGGGCGGCCTCGGCTTCGTCACCCTCGGCGGCCACATCTACCGCGGCTCGCTGCTCCCGAAGCTGCGAGGGCACTACGTCTTCGGCGACTGGAGCAAGTCGGCGTCCCGTCCGTCCGGCCTGCTGTTCACCGCGAAGCCGCGCGACAAGGGGATGTGGAAGCTGAAGCGACTCCACGTCAAGGGCCGCGCGGGGGGGCGCATCGGTCACTACCTGCTCGGATTGGCGCAGGACGCGGCCGGAGAGATGTACGTGCTGACCACCGACCAGATCGGGCCGTCCGGAAGGACCGGGCGCGTCTACCAGATCGTCCCGGCCGGCCGGCGCTAGGCTCCCGCGCTGCCGCCGGCATCGGGAGGCCGGTGCCGCGATCAAACTCAAGGCGGCGAGAGAAAGATTCTCTCGGCGAGACCGTCATCACTCCGGGAGTCCACCCCGCGCCCTCCCCGCCTGGAGCGGCCCTCCCGCGTGGGGGGCCCTCCGCGGCCCTTTCACGCTCCGGCTTCGCCTGCGCTAGCGGGCGCTGCGGGCGTGCTCCCCTGCGCGCTGCGTTCCGCGTCCGCAGGCGGCGCCTAGAGCGAGACGACGGTTCACGGGCCGCTCCAGGCGGCTCAAGCGACCACCCCTCGCAGGGGTGGTCACAGGTGAACCCCTCCAGCCCTGCCTCCGGCAGCGCTTCCGGGCTCCTTGGGAGCACTCGCCGAGAGGAATCTGCGCGGCTCGACAAGATTCTCTCGCCGCGCCGAAGCGCCTACCTCTCGGCGCTCACCAGGGGCACTCTGCGAGCAGGTCGCGATTAGAGCGAGCGGAGGAAGGCGAGCAGGTCCGACCGCTGCTTCGCGGTTAGCTGCAGGCGGAAGCGGTCTTCGTAGAACTGCACCACGGCGTCGAGGTCTGCCGCGGAGCCATCGTGCAGGTAGGGCGGACGGCTGGCGAGGCCGCGCAGGCTGGGGACCTTGAACTTGTCCATGTCGTCCCACTTGCCGGTGACCAGCGCCCGGCCGGGATCGGTGGTCGACCTGACCTCGCCCGTGAAGGTGTGGCGGAAGGTGTAGAGCGGCTGCTCCGGCGCGCGGCGGGTGCCGGCGCTCACGCCGAGGTCCATCTCCTGGAACCGCCGGCTGGCGCCGTCCGGCGCCTGGTGACAGGAGGAGCAGGTGGCGGAGACCACCGGCTGCCCCAGCACGTCGTTGAAGCCGCGGACGTCGCTGACGGTGAACCGGTGGGCGTTGAAGAGTTTCTCGCCGCGGGCGATCGCGGCGCGGTTGCGGGCTTTCCCGGACTTGCCCTTCTTCCACGCCTGGAAGAGCTTGAAGTCGGTCATCTCCGGGACCTTCGCCGACGAGAGCTGCTTCGCGAGCTTCGCGGCGCCGCCCTTCCCCTTCGACTTTCCGAGGGCTCCGGCGCGGCGGTCCGCCTCCTGGGCGGCGACGAGGCTCCCCTCGAACCGGACCAGCTGCTCCACCACCGCCGGATCCGGCGAGCCGATCTGGTGGTGCCCCTGCAGCGCTCCGAGTGCCTGCTTCAGCAGGCTCTGCTCCAGGGATCCGCCCTCCTGCGTGTCCCGGCCGTCCCACATCACGCGCGAGGTGAGTTGAAGGTTGGCCGCGGGGAGCGGGCGGCGGAAGAGGGAGAGCTCGGAGGCGCTGGCATGGCCGTAGGGATCGTCGGCCGTCACCAGCGTGAGCTCCGCCCCCTGGGGCACCGGCAGGCCGATCCGGAACACACCTCGGCGCAGCAGCATGCTGTAGGCCAGCCGGCGCGCCGCCACGGTGGAGGTGTCCGCCGCCGGCGAGTTGGCGCCGTCGTGCGGGCGGAAGAGCGGGTCGAGCCCGCCGGACGCCGCGAAGCGCTGCTCCGCGAGGGCCGGCGAGAGCGACCACCCCGCGGACGGGTCGTGGCAGCTCGAACAGGCGCGTCCCGTGGGCCCCAGCGGCTGGAAGAACGGATGGCGCGAGTCGATCGGGCCCAGCGTGGAGAGCGTGCCCAGCTTACCGTCGGGATTCCCGAACCGCAGCGGCGCCGCGGCGGAAGCGACGGTGCCAACCGAGACCACCGCCGCCGTAGCGGCCACGGCGGCCGAGCCGACCCACCAGGAAGAAGAAAACGCGCCCCGGGCCATACTACACCCCGCTGGATAGGAGACGACGAAGCCGGCCGGCAGCGTGTGCCAGGCCGGACGGCGGGGCAAGGCTAGAGGAGAAGGTGAATGTTTGCCTGGTATCCGCCCGGTCCTAGTATCGACACACCGCGAGGATCCGAAACCTCCTCAAGCCCTCTCTCGGTAGGCGGGGCTGCGGGGGGGGGGGGGGGGGGGGGGGGGGGGGGGGGGGGGGGGGGAGGGGGGGGGGGGGGGGGGGGGGGGGGGGGGGGGGGGGGGGGGGGGG
>JBKBRF010000005.1:213349-245186 GCA_046292385.1 Armatimonadota bacterium
CCTTCTCACTCCCTCTCTCGGGGGGCGGGGCTGCGGGGGCGCGCCGGCGCGCCTGCGGAGGAGGTGTGCGGCCTCCATCCTGCGCGTCCGCACTGTGGTAGAATGGCGCGGCCCATTTTCGTCGACGCCTCGAGATTGGTCGAACCGCCGGGCCGCGAGTGAGCACCATGAAAGTAGCAATCGTAGGACTGGAGCAATCGGGAAAGACCACGCTATTCGGCGCGCTGACGCGTCAGCCGGTGGAAGTGGGGATGGGAGGCTACGGCGAGGAGAGCCGCATCGCGGTGGTCGAGGTGCCGGACCCGCGCGTCGACACGCTGATCGAGCTGTTCAACCCGCGCAAGCAGACCCGCGCGACGGTCGAGTTCGTGGAGGGCGGCGGGGGCGCTCCCGGCGCGGGCCGGTTCGGCTCCCAGTTCCTGCAGGAGATCCGCCGCTCCGACGCGCTCGTGGTGGTGGTCCGCGCCTTCCGCAACGCGGCGGTGCCGGAGCCGGAGGGCGGGCTCGACCCGCTGCGCGACTACCGCAACCTGGAAGCCGAGCTGATCCTGGCGGACCTGGGGCTGGTGGAGAAGCGGCTGGAGCGCATGGCGAAGGAAGACCGCTCCAAGCCGAAGAGCGCGCAGGGAGGCGTGGAGAAGGAGACGATCCTGAGGATCCAGGAGCACCTGGAGAAGGAGCTCCCCCTCTCCTCGCTGGAGCTGAGCGACCAGGACGAGGAAGCGATCCGGCACCTGGAGTTCGTCTCCCGCAAGCCGCGCGTGGTGGTGGCGAACATCGGCGAAGACGACCTGGGCGGCGAGAACCCGCTGCTGGCGGAGCTGAAAGGCTGGGCGGAGCGCTCGCAGACCCCGGTGCTGGAGATTGCGGCGGCGGTCGAGATGGAAGTGGCGCAGCTTAGCCCGGAAGAGGAGAGCACCTTCCTGGAGGCGCTGGGCGTGACGGAGAGCGGTCGCGACCGCCTGATCCGCACGGTCTACGACCTCCTCGGGCTGCAGAGCTTCTTCACCGTCGGGGAGGACGAGGTGCGGGCCTGGACGATCCGCCGGGGAGACAACGCCGTGACGGCCGCCGGCAAGATCCACTCGGACCTGGCGCGCGGCTTCATCCGGGCGGAGGTCACCTCCTACGAGGACCTGGTCCAGTCGGGAGGAACCAAGCAGGCGAAGGAACAGGGACTCGTCCGCCTGGAGAATAAACCTTACATCGTAAAGGACGGGGACATTCTGAACATCCGCTTCTCCGTATAGGATTCCGAACGGGTCCTGCGGCATGCGGCGCTCACCCCGCGAAAGCCAATGAACCTACGGACTCGGGCTCGGGAGCAGTGGCGCAAGCTGCTGCGGGCGCTGGGAGTGAACGTCTATCTCTGCCACGGCTGTAAATACAACAATGCGCGGGATTGCCGGCATCGCAAGCGACCTCGCGCCACCTTTTGCGAAGACTACCGGCCCCGATGACCGACAATTAGCGGCGGAGCGTTTGTGGCTCGGACTCACCGGGAAGAGGCAGCCTGGGGCCGCCGCGGAACGGACCGGTCCGGCGGTGTCGACATCCGATGCGTGATCCGTTGTTCTATCTCTGCGCCGCGGCCCTGGGAGCGACCCTCTCGGCGTGGCTGGCGTGGCTCTTCACTCCCCGGATTCGGGAGCTGGCGCTCCGGTGCGGCGCCGCGCCCGCTCCCCGGGCGCGAGACGTGCACCGGGAGCCGATCCCCCGCTGGGGCGGCCTGGCGATCTACGCCGCGTTCTGCCTCTCGCTGGGGGTCGGCAGCCTGGTCGTCCAGTATGGATTCGGCCGGCCGATCACGGAAGCGACCCTGTGGCCCGGAATCGGGTTGGTGCTCGCCGGCGGTGTGCTGACGCTGATGGGCGCCGTCGACGACCGCTACGAGCTCTCCGCCGGCAAGCAGATCGTGGTGCAGCTGCTCTGCGCCCTCATCGTCATTCCATTCGGGGTGAAGATCTCATTCATCACTCACCCGCTCACCGGAGAGATGGTGAGCCTGGGATGGGTGGGCTACCCGCTGACGGTCCTCTGGCTCATCGCCGTGGCGAACGCGGTGAATTGGATCGACGGGATCGACGGTCTTGCCGCGGGTGTCAGTGCCATCGCCGCGTTCACCATGGCGCTCATGGCGGCCTGGAGCCGGCAGCCGGGTCTGACGATCCTGGCGGCGGCGCTCGGCGGCAGCCTGCTCGGCTTCCTGCGCTTCAACTTCAACCCGGCTAAGATCTTCATGGGCGGCGGCGCCCCGTTCGTCGGCTTCACCCTCGCCTGTATCTCCACGGTCGGCGCCTTCAAAGCTCCGGTGGCGGTCGCGATCTTCGCTCCGCTGCTGATCCTGGCACTCCCGATCTTCGACACGGCAAACGTGATCGTCCAGCGCTGGCGCGCCGGGCGCCCGATCTACCAGGCGGACAAGAGCCACCTCCACCACCGGCTCCTGGAGCGCGGCTTTACGCAGAAGCAGACCGTGCTGATCCTCTACGGCATCAGCATCTGCCTCTGCGTCGTCGCCTTCGGCGCCTTCGTCGTCTTCAGCCGCGCGGGATAGTTGTAGGGTCTAGGGGATAGGGTTTAGGGGTTAGGGGGCTGCGGAGCGGCTGCCGCCGCCATCTGACTTCCCCTCCCCGGCCCCCTGCCCTAGACCCTATCCCCTAGACCCTTCCAACATGACTACCATCGTTTCGATCGTGGGGACCCGGCCGGACGCGCTGAAGATGGCGCCGGTCATTCTGGAGCTGGCGCGCCATCCGGAGCGGGTGCGGCAGGTGGTGATCTCCACCGGCCAGCACCGCGAGATGCTGCAGCAGGTGCTCGACGTCTTCGGCATCACGCCGGACTACAACCTCGACGTCATGCAGCCGGGCCAGACCCTGGCGCAGATCACGAGCCGGGTGCTCGAGCGCCTCGACCCGATCCTCGCGGAGGTGAAGCCGGAGGTGCTGCTGGCGCAGGGCGACACCACCACCACCTTCGTGGCGAGCCTGGCGGCGTTCTACCGCCAGGTGCCGGTGGGACACGTGGAGGCGGGCCTCCGTACCGACAACCGGTACGACCCGTTCCCGGAGGAGATCAACCGGCGGCTCGCGGCCGTGCTCTCCGACCTCCACTTCGCACCGACGGAGCAGTCCGCCGCCAACCTCCGCGCGGAGGGGATCGAGCCCGCCGCCATCTTCCAGGTCGGCAATACGGTGATCGACGCGCTCCTCGAAGCCGCGCGCCGCCCGTTCACGTTCGCGGACGCGGAGCTCGACCGCTTCACGGCGGAGGCCTCGCGGCTTATCGTCGTGACCGCCCACCGGCGGGAGAACTGGGGCGAGCCGCTGCGCCGCATCTGCACCGCCGTGCGGGAGCTGTCGCGGGGCTTCGGCGACCTGCGGATCGTCTTCCAGATGCACAAGAACCCGGGCGTGCGCGACATCATCCGCGAGGAGCTGGGCGGCGCCGACCGCGTGCTGCTGGTGGAGCCGCAGGAGTACCTGCCCTGGATCAACTTGATGAAGCGCTCCACCCTGATCCTGACCGACAGCGGCGGGATCCAGGAAGAGGCGCCCGCCCTGGGGAAGCCGGTCCTGGTGATGCGGGAGACCACGGAACGGCCGGAAGGCGTGGCGGCCGGCACGGCACGGCTGGTCGGCACCGACGTCTCCGGCATCGTCGCCGAGGCCACGCGGCTCCTCACGGACGGGGACGCCTACGAGACGATGTCGCGCGCCGTGAACCCCTACGGCGACGGTCAGGCGGCGGAGCGGATTGTCTCTATCTTGCTGGAGCGCTTCGGCGGCTCGGGCGGTTGATGAAGGTTTACGACACAGCCGGGTAGCGGAGCGAGGCGATCCCGGTGCCGCGAGGCATTAAAATACCTCGCTAGCAGGCCTGCGGCCACGTGTCCTCCGGACGCCCAAACCACGCCTTCTCAGTCCGCGAAGGCGGTCCCCGTCCGGGGGATAAAACTTCGTGCCGTGGTTGCCGCGGTTTCAACCGCCCGGTGGCTGACGGGAGCCGATTTCGCGTCGTCGGCCCGGCCGCAGGGGGCGTCCAGGGGAGCGCTGCATTCGCCCATCTTCCCTCTCCTTGCTTGTCTCGCAGGAGTGCGGCCCAGTGGTAGTGAAACTCTCCAGGCGGCTATCTTGGCGCAGTGAGGCGCCGCCGTGCTCGGACATCCGGTGAGAGCAGAACAGACTTCCCGTAGAGACCACTGGCCCGCCACCTGGTACATGCTGATCCTTCGGCTCGGCGTGCTGGTGCTGGCGGCGTACCTCCTGTATCGCGTGAGCGCCGTCGTGGTGATGGTGCTCGTCTCGTCGATGCTGGCGCTCACGCTGGCGCCCTGCGTGGAGGTCCTGCTGCGCCTGCCGCTGATGCGCCTGGTCCCCCACCCCCAGCGGCGCGGAGCGGCGGCGGCGATCGTCTTCGTGGGGATGGCGGCGGCGCTGGTGCTGGTGCTCGCCATGGTGCTCCGGCCGATGGCGACGGAGGTCCAGCTCTTCCTGGCGAACTGGAAGGCCCACCAGGCCCATTGGGAGCAGCTTGCGGAGGGCTGGCAGCGCTGGTACGCCGCGCAGGTCCCGGTTGAGGTCCGCGCCTGGCTCGATACCGAGGGACGGAGCTGGCTGCAGGAGCATGGCGCGCGTGACCTCGGCGCCCAGGTGACCGAGCGGCTGCAGCACCTGGCGGCAGAGACGGTCGACTGGGGCATGATCGTCGTGGAGCTGATCCTGATCCCGGTGCTCGCCTTCTCCTTCCTCACGGAAGGTCGCCCGCTGCGGCGAGAGTTCCTGCTGCTGGTGCCGCGCGACCGCCTGCGCGACGGCGTGAACGTGATGCGCCTGAGCGGCGCCATCCTGCAGAGCTACGCGATCGGGCAGCTCATTCTGGCGCTGATCGCCGGGGTGGTGGTCTACGTGCTCCTGGTGGCGCTCGGCGTGCGCTATGCGCTGGCTCTCGGCGTTATCGCGGCGGTGACCCGCGTCATCCCGGTGATCGGTCCGATCCTCGGAGGCATCCCGATCGTGCTGATCGCGAGCCTCCAGGGGGTCCAGCAGGGGATCGCCGTCCTCCTCGCGTTCACCCTGATGCACCTGATCGAGAGTAAGGTGGTCATGCCGCGCCTGATCGGTCATAAAATCAACCTGCACCCGGCGCTCGTGATCATCGCCCTGCTGGTCGGAGCCGAGTTCTTCGGCATGTGGGGGATGTTCCTGGCGGCGCCGGTGGCCGCGCTGATCAAGGCGCTGCTCCACTACTTCTTCGTCCGGCCGCGGCGCTCTCCACGCCGCCCCGCCGCGGCCCCACCGGCCGACCTACCGCTCGAGGACCCGCAACTTGGACATCCTGCAGTCAGTGGTGCTTGGACTCATCCAGGGGTTCACGGAGTTCATTCCGGTCAGTAGCACCGCTCACCTGATCCTCGCGCCGGAAATCTTCCCCATCGCGCAGCCTCGGGCGGAGATCCGCCACACCTACGACACCATCATCCAGATCGGCACGCTCATCCCGGTGCTGATCTACTTCTGGCGCGAGTGGGCGGCGCTGCTGGCGGCCGCCGCGCGCATCGTCCGAAAGAAGAAGATCGGGGCCGACGCGGACGAGCGGATGCTCAAGTACCTGGTGCTGGGCAGCATTCCGGCGGCGGTGATCGGCTTCCTGGTGGAAGACTACGTGGAGCTGCTGGCGCAGCCGGAGAAGTTCCGCGGCGCCTACCTCTGCATCGGCGGCGCGCTGATCGTCGTCGGCCTCGTCATGTGGTGGGCGGAGTCGATCGGGAGGAAGAGCCGCACCATCGAGCACGTGCGGCTGCCGGACGCGTGGCTGGTCGGCGTCGCACAGGCGATGGCGCTCTTCCCGGGCGTCTCCCGCTCCGGCGCCACCATTACGGCGGGGCTCTTCGCCGGCTTCACGCGGGAGGCGGCGGCGCGGTTCAGCTTCCTGCTGATGACGCCGATCATGCTCGCGGCGACCGGCTACAAGACGCTCAAGCTGCTCACCGGAGAAGCGCAGCTCACCTCCGGCGAGTGGAGCAGCATCCTGCTGGCGACGGTGGTGGCGGCAATCTCCGGCTACGCGGCGATCGCCTTCCTCCTCGGCTACCTGCGCACCCGCTCACTCTCGGTCTTCGCAATCTACCGGATCGGGCTCGGCGCCTTCGCCATCGGGCTCTACTTCATGCAGCGTTAGAGAGCAGGTCTCCCAGGATCTCCAGCATGCGGCGGTTCGTCTCGCCGTCTTTCACCGCCAGCCGGATCGCGTAGTTGCCCAGCCGGTGGCTGATCGAGCCGGCGTTCCGCAGGAAGAGTCCCCGCTCCCGGCAGCGGCGCTCCACCTCCGCGCCGGTCAGCCCGCCTTCCGGCAGGTGGCAGAGCAGGAAGTTGGCGTCGCTCGGCATCACCTC
This sequence comes from Armatimonadota bacterium, assembly GCA_046292385.1. Classification (GTDB taxonomy): domain Bacteria; phylum Armatimonadota; class SYMT01; order SYMT01; family SYMT01; genus JBKBRF01. The sequence continues at coordinate 219,747 of JBKBRF010000005.1, forward strand.
GAGACCCAGCCCCGCCAGATCCTCCGCCAGCGCCCCGCGCAGCGCGTGGGTCTCCGCATAGCGAGCGGCGTAGTAGTCCGGCGACTCCAGCGCCTTCACCGCGGCGATCTGGCCGATCAGGCTCACCGCCCACGGCGGGGTCTCCCGCCGCAGCGGGCGGAGGACGCGCTCCGGCGCGCAGAGATAGGCTGCGCGGGCGCCGCTGAGCGCGTAGACCTTCGACATCGACTTGCAGACGACCACGTTGTCTCGCGAGACGGCAAAACGCTCCAGCGACTGGTCCGCGCCCGCGTACTCCACGTAGGTCTCGTCCAGCCAGAACCGCGTCTCGGCCGGGGCGCCCGCCAGCACCGGCTCCAGCTCTTCCCGGCGCAGGTGGCGCCCGGTAGGGCTGTTCGGGTTCACCAGCACCACCAGGTCGTACCGGCGGCGCAGCGCCTCCGCCAGGCGGTCCGGCGGCAGCGCGTAGCCTTCCGCGCGCTCCAGCGGGAGGCGGTCCGGTCGGCAGCCGATGACCCGCTCCAGCACGTGCGCGTACTCTCCGTAGGCTGGGTCCGGCAGCAGCACCCGGGAATCCGGCGTCAGCCAGTCCCGCAGCGCCAGGAAGATCAGGTCGGACGAGCCGCCGCCGGGGAGCACGCACTCCGGTGGAACGCCGCGCACGCGGGCGATGGTGCGGATCATCCCCTCGCAGCCGGTCGGCGGAGAGGTGCGGAGCGCCCACGCGAGGTGGTCCCGGAGCCCTTCTATAATCGCCGGCGCGGGCGGGAACCAGGCGTCCAGCACGTCCGCGTTGATGATCTCCGGCCGGTCTCCCAGCCGCTCGAACGCGTCACCTAGCGCGGCAAACGAGGCGCCGCCATGCAGGCACGCTTCCTCGGTGGATCGGTGTTGCGCCACTCGGTTCTCCCAGGTCTAACCCTCGAGCACTGCCCGGGTCATTGTACTCCGTGTTGCGTATTGCGTATCGCGTATAGCGTAGCGATGGGCCCGCTCCGCTTCACCAGGACATCGTGCCGGGCGAAGTGCCTTCCAGCAGCGCCTCGCCCGGCACGACGTTACGGAACCGAGGTAGCGGCCGCCCGCTACGAAAAACGCGATACGCAATACGAGAGAAGGCCCGCGGCTTCGCATCGGAAACCGCGGGCCGTGAGGCTCGAGCAGCCCGGAGGCTACTTCTTGACGGTAACCGTGACCGACTTGCTGCCTCCGTTGTAGGTGGCGGTGACGGTCACCTGGGTGGTCGCCTTGACGCGGCCGGCACGGACCTTGAACTTCGCCGAGGTCTTCCCGTTCTTCACCATCACCCGGTCCGGCACGGAGAGCGCGGTCGGGTCGCTGCTGGTGAGCGTTACCGCGGCGCCGAAGCTGGGAGCGCGGTCGGTAAGCTGGATCGTGCCGTTCCCCTTCTTTCGGCTCTTCAGCTTGGCGGGTTTGATCGCGAGCGACTTCAGCCCTGCGCCGGTGCTGACGGTGACGACCTGCGAGTAACCGGAGTCGCCGCTGGCGTTCGTGGCCCGGAGACGGTAGTAGAACGTCTCTCCGACCAGCAGCCCGGAGTCGGTGTAGGAGCGCGCGCTGCCGGACGGGGTGGCGATCTGCGCGAACTGGCCGCCGACCACCTTCCGCTCCAGCTTGAAGCCGCCCGCTCCGCCGTTCTGCGTCCAGGTGAGCTGGATGGAGCTCGCACCGGCGCTGGCGGACAGGCCGCTCGGCACCGCCGGCAGGGTGAGGCCGGAGACCTCGTTCGACGGGTCGGAGTTGGCGGTCGCGCCGAGCGCGGTGACGCGGTAGGTGTAGGTGGTATTCGGGTCGACGCTGTCATCCGCGTAGGTCGTGGTATTCACCGGCAGAGCGCCCTGCAGCACCACGTACTGGCCGCCCTGCGTCTTCCGCTCCACCCGGTAGCCGGTCTCACGCGAGGTGGTGTCGGTCCAGGTGAGCGTGAGCTGTGCGGCGCCGGTGACCGCCACGTCGAGCAGCGTCGGCGTGCGGGGCGCGGCGTCGGTCGACTCGGTGCTCGCCGTCAGCGTCGTGGAGTAGCCGGAGGCGGAGCCGCCGCGGACCGCCCTCACCCGGTACTGGTAGGTGGTGTTGGGCGGCAGGCCGGTCTGGGTCAACGACGTGACGTTGGGGCCGGTGGCGCCCACCAGGGTAAAGCTGCCGTTCGTGCCGGTGCGGCGCTCCACCTCGAAGCCGTCTTCGTCCGCGTTGCCGTCGCTCCAGGCGATGGAGAGGCTCGTCTCCGTCGCGTCGGTCAGGCGCAGGTTGGTCGGCGCCACCAGCGGCTGCGGGAGCGGCGCGTTGCCGATCTTCGCGATGAAGCTGTCGCCGCCGCCGCCGGCGGTGCTCTGGACGGCGCTCTTCACCGGGAAGTTGTTCCCGCCGGTGATGCCGACGATGTAGGCGTTGCCCACCGGGTCGAGCGCGATGTTGCCCCCGTTGAAGAAATTCCCCTCGTTGGTGCTGTCCCCGATGATGACCGAGTAGACGTAGCCGTTTCCGGCGGCGTTGAACTGGGTGACGTAGCCGTCCCAGCCGCCGCCCGTTACCCCCGAAAGCGGGCTAAAGAGCGGGAAGCCAGCCGACCATGCCTCGCCCGTGACGTACGCCTGGCCTGCCTGGTTCACCGCGATGCCCCACCCGGTGGTGCCGAGGCTGCCACCGCCGTGATAGGTGCTGTAAACGAGCGTAGTGCCGGTGGCGTTGATCTTGGAGACGAAGGCGTCCCAGGTACCCGCCCTGGCGGTGCGGATGGCGTTCTGCCGTGGGAAGTCGTCCGACGTGGTGGTGCCGGTGACGTAGGCGTTCCCATTCGAATCGACCGCCAGGCCGTACAGGTTGTCCACCGCGCTGCCGCCGAGATAGGTCAGGAAGACGAGCGACGTCGAGGAGCTTCCCGCGGGGTTGATGCGGGCGATGAAGCCGTCCGCGTGGCCCGCATGGGTGGTTTGCAGGGCGCCGTTCGAGACGTAGAGATCATCCGTATCGGTGGAGCCGGCGACGTAGACCGTGCCGAGCGGTCCCAGCGCGATCCCGTAGCCGTAGTCGCTGCCGCCGCCACCCAGGTAGCTCGAGAAGAGGATCGTCGAGCCGGTGGCGTCGAGTTGGGTTACGATGACGTCACCCAGGCCCCCGCCCATCGTCTTGTCAAACGCGTTCGCGGTGGTCGGGTAGTTGTTGCCGCGAGTGTAACCGGTGATCCAGACACGCCCGACCGGATCGACCTCGATGTCCTGCCCGTAGTCCCACGCGCCGCTGTCGATCAGGGTCGAGTAGACCAGCTGGGAGCCGTCCGCGTTGAGCTTCGTCACGAAAAGGTCGTCGAAGATACCCTTCGTCGTCTGGTACGCTCCGGCGGTCGTGGGGAAGTCGGTCGAATTGGTATGCCCGGTCACGTAGGCATTGCCGTCCGCGTCTGCCGCGATCCCCATCTCCTGCCAGACGTGGCTGTCCTCGTCCGAGCCGCCCAGGTAGGTGCTGTAGACGAAGTTGCGGCCCGTGGGATCGATCTTGCAGACGAAGACGTCGGTCTTGCCGGCCGGACCCTGCCGCGCGCTGGAAGTCGGGAAGTTGGTCGACTTGGTCGCGCCGGTCACGTAGGCATAGCCCCACTGGTCGACCGCAATGCTCATCGCCACGTCTTCACCGGTGCCGCCCAGGTAGGAGGCGTAGGAGAGGACCGGGTCGATCACCAGCGGGTGGCGGTGATCGTACTCGCCCAGGCGGAACGCCACCTGGAACGGCTGCTTCGGATCCCGCCGGCTCTTCCGCGTGAGGGTGTACTCCCCCTCCACCGGCTTCCGCTGGCCTTCGATCTCCTGATAGACCACTGGGCGGTGCTTCCGCAGGGCGCCGGCGGGCGTGTGAAGCAGCAGGTCGCCATTCTCCGCGATCTCGGCGCGCTCGGCGCCGCTGATCTCCATCCGGATCTGCCCCGGGTCGGTCCCCGGCGCCACCACGAAGTCGTACTCGAGCTGGCGCTGCTTGCCGTAATAGACCAGGTCGATGCCGGGGTAGACCCCCTCGTACTCCACGCGTGCGAAGCTCGGCACGTGCGTCCGCCACCTGGCGGGGTCTTTGCCGAAGTAGTAGCTGGTAGTCCCGGGCAGTTGCTCCCGTCCGCTCACCTTCGGCTTTGGGTTCGCCCCGGTGAGGCGCATGCGGAGCACCGCCTCCTTCGGGGCGGCGGCGTTCGGCCCCGGCCGCTTCCCGGCTTCCCGGTGCCCGCGCGGAGAGGTGAGCGAGACGACCGCCTCGTTCCCCGTCAGGAAGAGCGCGTAGCCGCCGCCGCGGGCCAGGAACTTTACCTGGCGATCGGTCTGGCCCTGGTTCTTCTCGAACGCGAGCGGCAGGCTGCCGTACTCGGCGTCGAGCCGGCCCGGCGAGGCGGCTCCGGGCCGCGGCGACGCCCCCACCAGCATCGTGAGGGTGAGCCCCGCGAGCGCCAGCCCGGCGAGGCACGGTTTCAGCTTCGTGGTCATCATGGTCCCTGAGTGAGTCTCCGGAAGGCGGAAAGAGCGGCCTTCGGTTGGGTTAGGACTGCGTCTCGTTGCCGGTCGGCGGGCTGCGCACGGCCCGCGGGTGAAGAAAAACTAGGGTGCGGACCTTCGCTGGAGGTGCGCTTCGATTGCTTTCACGGCGGCGGCGGCGCTCATCGGCACCAGCCCCTCGTCGTTCTCGGCGGCGTAGCGCAGCGCGGGCAGGCTGCGCTCACCCCCGATCTCTTTCAAAATGCGGCACGCCTCGTTGCGGGCCCATCCGTCCCGCTCCCGCAGCAGCGCCAGCACGGCGCCCTCGGCCCGCGGCCCCAGCGCGATCAACGCGTTGGCGGCGAAGCCGCGGTCGCGGTTCTCCGCCACGCGGCGGCAGAGCGGCTCCGCGGCGCGGAGGTCTTTGAGCTTGCCGAGCGTCTCGATCGCGGCCCACTGGACGCTGAAATGCGGGTCCTCGAGCGCTCCGATCAACGCCGGCACGCTCTCCGGGCCGCCCCACACCGCCAGCTGCGCGGCCGCCGCGCCGCGGACGAAGTGATCCGCATCTTTCAGGCGGGCGCACAGCGCCCGGGCTACCGCGGGCCGCTCCGACCCGGGGCGCAGGTGTGCGAGCCGATGGACCGCGCTCCGCCGCGACGCCGCGTCGGCCGACTTCAACCCCGCCAGCGCCTCCCCGATCTCGCCGCCCGCGGTGGGCGCCGGCGAGGAGACCGCTTTCGGGGCGGCGGCCTTCGGCGAGGTGGTAATCACCGTTTCGGTGCGAGCGGACTCGTGCCGCGCCGGTGCCGCCGGGGGCAGAGCGGCCGCGGTCTCGCGCGCGGCGAGCTGCCACGGAACCAGGAGCAGCAGCGCCGCGCCGGCGAGCGCGGCTCGCGCCCCCATCGAGGGCGCGGGGGAGAAACCGGCGTGGGCCAGCGCCGCGAGCCGGAGCTTGAGCGCGTGGGGGCTCTCATCTCCGGAGAAGGTGGCGAAGCCCGGCTGCAGCGGGAGGCGGGTCTGCGCCGCGACCTTCACCAGCACCGCCCCGTACTCCGCCGGGCTTGCCTGGGCCGCGGCCAGCGCGGCTTCGTCGGTCGCCAGTTCCTGCGCCAGCCGCCACTCCCGATTGCCGAGCCACACCAGCGGGTGGAACCAGAAAAGCGCCTGCACGAGCGCGGGGAGCCAGCCCCACACCAGGTCCCGCCGCCGCAGGTGAGAGAGCTCGTGCGCCAGGATCAGCCGCGCCTCCGCGGCGTCGGTCCGCGCCAGCAGCGCGGTCGGCAGCAGGATCGCCGGACGGCGCAGCCCCACGATCAGCGGGCTCGCGATCTCCGCCGCCGTGAGCAGGCCGGCGCCGCGCCGGATGCCGAGTCGCTGGCAGAGCTCCGCGCAGGCGGTCAGGAGCCGCTCATCCTGTACCGCCGGGCAGACCCGGAGCAGCCAGTGCGCCGTCCCGTACTCTCCGGCGATGCGGGCGAGCAGCCAGAGCGTGCCGGCGGCCCAGACCGCCAGCAGGACCGTCACGCCGCTCGGCCGCGGCGAGGGTGCGGGACGTGCGGGAGCAGGCGGGACGACCGACGTGGTAGATGGGGCGGCGACCCGAGCGGGAGTTGGAGCGGGCTCGCGCGGCGCCGGGAGCACCGGCAGCGCGACCGGGGTCGCCCAGAAGAGCGCGAGGAGCAGCTTGAGGTAGGCGAGCCGCCAGAGCCAGCAGCGCGTCCGGGTGCCGATCCGGGGGAAGAGGCGGCAGATCCCCCACGCCGCGGTGAGGGCGATCCCTCCCTGCCACGACGCGCGGAAGAGGTGCCCCGCCCCCGCGGCGGCGATCTCGTCCGCCACTCTCAGCCAGTCCCCGCTCATTCCGGCCGGTCCCCGCGCTGCGACTTGAGATCCTCGACGAGCTGCTGAAGCTCCTCCAGCTCCTCGTCCGAGATCCGCTTGTTTCCGGAGAGATAGGCGACCACCGGGGAGATGGAGCCGCCGAGCACTCGTTCGACAAACTGGCGCACTACCCCTTGCATCACGTCCGACTGTGAAACGCGGGGCGCGTAGCGGTAGACGCCCTGCTGCCGGCGGCGTACCAGGTAGCCCTTGGCGCGAAGCCGCTCCAGGACCGTGGTGACCGTGGTCCGGGCGAGGCCGTGCTCCGCGCCGTAGCTGTCCGCCACGTCCCGCGCGCTGATCGGCGCGTGGGCGGCGACGTAGCGCAGCATCTCCAGCTCCTGCTCACCCAGCGCTCGCGGCTCCACCGGTAACCCTCCGCCCAATCGGACTACTCGTGTAGTCTATGACTACAGCCGTAGACAGTGGTTGCAACACTTTTCGGAGGGAATTCCGGAGCGCGCCGCGTTGTCCGGTTAGGGCGTAGTTTCCTGCCGCAGGCGGGCGAGCAGGAACGCGTCGAGGCGGCCTTCGTCGAGCACGCCGGCCACGTCTGAGATCCGGATCTCGGTGCGGGGGTCGCGCACGTAGCGGTGTCGTCCCTGGCTGTAGATGCGCACGATCGAATCGGCGGCCTCGACGTCGGCCTCGACGCGCGGCGTGGGCGGCTCCTCCGGGAGCTCCGGATCGTCGAGTGGCAGCACGATCACCCGGGCGAGGTGGCGCCCGCGCTGGTCGCCGCTGCCGAGGCTCAGCTTGTGAAGGCCCGCCTCGCCGCGGAGGAACGCGTAGACGTTGGGGCCACGCACGCAGATTGCCCGGGCGCTCGGGAGCGCGTCCGCGGCGTGCTCTTCCCGCTCGTCCCCCGCCTCCCACGCACACTCGTAGCCCTTCCGCTCTGCCCAGCACCGGTACATCATCAGCAAGCGTCCGGCCCACTCCTCCGCGCCGGGACCGACCGGCGCGACGCGGAGCAGGGCGCGGTCGTGCCGATCCTCGGTGGCTGCGGCCGCCAGCTCGAGCTGCAGATAGGAGAAGTCGGCTTCCAGCCGCTCGACCGCCTCCGCCAGCTCCGGCAGCGCCCGTCGATCCCGCTGGCCGCGCATGCGGCGAGCCCGCTCGGCGAGCACTTCCCCCCGCTCCACGAGGGAATCGAGCCGCTTCAGCACGCGCTCGAGCTGGTAGACCCGCTGGAGCGTGCCGCGGGCGCTCCCCGGCTCGTCCCAGAAGGTCGGCTCGTGGGTGCGGTCCAGGAGCGTGCTCTTCTCCCGGCGCAGCGACACGGCCACGGGGCCCTGGTCTTCCGCCGTGCCTTCCGCCTGGAGCCGCTCCAGCCGGCGGGTGACTTCCGCCAGGTCGGCCTCCAGCCGGCGGTCGGGCGCCGGCTCGCGCGCGGGGGTCTCCAGCTCCTCGCCGCTCTCCAGCGGCACCAGGCCGAGGTGGATCCGGCCGTCGCGGACCGTAAAGCGGAGCAGGTAGCGGTGGTCGACCTCCCGGTCCATCAGCTGACGCGCCAACGGCAGGATCACCGCGCGCTCGATCTCCCGCTGCAGCGGCCGGGCGCCGTAGAGCGGGTGGAAGCCCTGCTCAGCCAGGCGGTCGATCACCGCGTCGTCGATCTCCACCAGCAGGTTCCGGCGCACGATTCCCTGGCGCATCAGCAGCTTGCCCAGCTCTCGGCGGGTGATGCGACGCATCGCCTCCACGGTGAGCGGGCGGAACGCGACGATGCGGTCGATCCGGTTGAAGAACTCCGGGCGGAAGAACCCCTCCGCCTGCTTGATGAAGTGCGCGCGCACCCGCTCCGCCGACTCGCCGTCCGAGGCTTCCGACCCGAACCCGATCGCCTGCATCTCCCGGCGGCTGGCGGCGAGGTTCGAGGTCATGATGATGATCGCGTTGCGGAAGTCGGCCGTGCGCCCGCCGGCGTCGGTGAGCCGGCCCTCCCCCAGCACGCCGAGAAGCGCGTCGAACACCTCCGGATGCGCCTTCTCCAGCTCATCGAGCAGCACCACGCTGAACGGCTGCTCCCGGACTCGCCGGGTCAGCTCCCCTTCGTCCTCCGGCTTCCAGGCGGAGCCGATCAGGCGCGGGAGCGCGTCCGCAGAGGCGTACTCGCTCATGTCGAAGCGGAGCATGCGGTCGCGGCTGCCGAAGAGATACTCCGCCAGCACCTTCGCCATCTCCGTCTTACCAACCCCCGTCGGCCCTACGAAGAAGAAGCTGCCGAGCGGCTTGTTCGGATCGTTCAGGCCGGTCTTGAGGACGGTGACGAGATCGACCATCGCCTCCACGCCGTCCGGCTGTCCCAGCAGCCGCTCCTCGAAGTAGGTCCGCACCTCCTTCAGCGTCAGCGGGGAGCGGTCGGAGAGCAGGAAGTGCGGCAGTCCGGTAGCCCGCGTGAAGCCGGCCACCACGTCGTCGCGCCCGAGCGTGCGGGGCTCGGCGTCCGCCGCCGCGGGGCCGGCCAGGTCTCGCACCAGCTCTTCGAGCAGCCGCACCGCCTTGCCGGGGAAGGCGCGGTACGGCAGGAACCGGGTGGTGAGGTCGCAGACCGCGGTGAGCGCGTCCGCCTCCACGCGGACCGGGTGCTCCCCTTCCAGCCGGCGGGCGACCGCCTGGAGGATGGCGTGGGTGTCCGGGTCGTCGGTCGGCGGCACGTCGATCCGGCGGAAGCTCTGGATGAAGCTCGGCTCCCGCCGCAGCTCGCTGGCGTACGCCTCCGGCGAGCACTCGCAGATCAGCGTCACCTCGCCGCTCTCCATGTAGGGGCGGAGGTAGCGGCCCAGGTTGTTGTCGCTTCCGCTGAAGCGCCCGGCGCCGAGGATTTCGTTCGGATCTCCCATGTAGAGGAGCTGCCGGCCCTGCTGCACCTGCCGGACCAGCTTCTGCGCGCGGCCCTGCCACTCGCCGTAGTACTTCATCCCGGCGATCAGGTTGTTCGCGGTCACGAACCAGAGGGCGCGTTCCCGCAGCCCCTCCGGCACGCTCCCCTCCGCCAGCCGGCGGGCGACGTCGTGCACCAGCGCGGTCTTGCCGGAGTCCGGCGGCCCGACGAGCAGCACGCTGTTGTGGCGGTCGGAGCCGAGGATCGCCAGGAGCTGCTCCAGCAGCGCCTCCCGCCGCGCCGCCGCGCTCAGCCGTCCGGCCGCCGCCTGGGCGGTCAGGTCGACGCCGCAGAGCGCCAGCACGCCGCCCTCGGAATCCGCCTCGTCGTCTTCGTCGCCGGAGCCCGGGAACCCGGCTCCCGACCCGGATTCCTGATCCGACTCCCCCAGCGAGAGGGAGATGCAGTCGAGCGACTCCTCTCCTTCCAGGTCCGCCTCCAGCACCTTCGCCGGCTTGCGGTCCCGCAGGTACTCACAGAGCGCCTCGCGCGCCGCCTCCTCCACCCGCGCCTCGTTCCGCGTTACCGCCTGGAAGCCGGGCAGCCGCGGCGCGCGCAGCAGCAGGCGAGGTCCGTCCTGGGAAGGCAGCCGCGAGACCAGCACGCTGATCGTCGCCGGGATCGGCTCGCCCTGCCCCTTCCGCCGGCAGTCGACCTCCACGCGGACCGGGATCAGCGACTCGTCCTCATAGAACGGAGCGTCGCTCCACGAGCCGCGGTCCCGCCACTGGAGCTGCGCCGTCAGGTCCCGCCGCAGCGCTTCGATCGCAGCCTCCCGCGTCTCCTCGTAAGAGCGAAGCTCCGGCAGCGCCACCGGCTGCGCGCTGAAGTAGCCGCTGCGGTCCTGGCGGATGAAGAGTCGGAGGCGGATTTCCATCGGTGTACGGCGGGGGTGCTGGCTGGCGGGAGAGTCGCCGGCTCCGCAGAGTCTAGCGTGCTCCCGGGGAGGGGCGTATCTTGTATTGCGTATTCCGTATTCCGTAGCGAGGCGCCGGCGCCTCGTTCCGCAGGATCGTGCCGGGCGAAAAGCTATGAAGCGCTCCGCTCGGCACGACGTGCTGAACAGCGGATCAGCGGCTCGCTACGCAATACGCAATACGAACAGTGCGCCGCAGGCAGGAAGAGTTCCTACCGGCACACGGTGGAAGCTGGCGTACGTGCGTGATCGCCGGGAGTTGACTCCCGGCGGAGCCAATCCGCGGAGTTTACTCCGCCCCCGGGCACGGTGAGGAGAGGGATTACCTGAACCGCTGCCCGGCGGAGCACCGGAGTTCGCCAGCGAGCAAGAGCAAGAGCAAGAGTAAGAGTAAGAGTAAGAGCAGGAGTGACCGCACCCGGTGGGTTCGGATTCATCCCTCATCCCTCAACGTTCATCCTTAGGCTAAATACCGCCCCCCGGGCCGTCGAATTCGGGAGTCGCCGCGAAGGCGAGCGGCGCGCAGTCGTAGGCGCGGGCCCACTCTTCGTCGCCGTAGGACCAGTGCCACCACTCCGGGCGGTAGTGCGCGAGACCGCTGTCTCGCAGCGCGCGGGCGAGGAGGTCGACCGCCACCCGCCCCCACGCGTCTTCGGGGGTCATGATGCGGCCGAACGCGTCGACCGGGGCGATATCGACCGCGCTGCCGGTGCTGTGCGGCGGGCGCTTGCCGTCCGGGCGGGCGACATACTGCTCCAGCAGGCTCTCCAGCTCCGGATCGGCCGCGGACGGCAGCGCTCCCCGGAGGTACTCGAGGCCGCGGCCCCAGAGGGTCCGCTGTACCGCGAGCGGGCGGAGCCCCTCCCAGAAGCCGAGGCGGAGATCGCTCGGGAGCACCTGTACCACTCGGGCGAGCCGCTCGGCGACTTCTGGTCGAACCAGGAAGCGGAGCTCCGGATCGCTCCAGACCGGCGCGTCGAGCAGGACGACGGCCGGCGCGGCGATCCGAATATCCACGAGCCCCTCGGGAACCGGCGCCGGGTCCGGGCAGGCGCGAACGCGGGCCAGCGTATCCCGCGGGCAGAGTCCCATCAGGTAGGCGCGAAGCTGCTCCGCGGTCGCCACACACGCGAACGCCGGGGAAACGGAAGCCATCAGGGGGACGGATGCCGGAAGCATAGTGCAGGAGCCGCTAAGCTGACTAACCAGACTGTTTTAGTCATCTTTATCGTATCATCCGGCGCGACGTGGGTCAATGGAAGGCCGGAGAAGGAAACGGAGCCGGACCGCGGTCAAATGCAACCTCAGGAAGCTCCGCGTGCGTTAAGACCTACGGTAGAGGGACCCGCGCCGCCGCGGCGCGTTCCAGTTCTTCCCACAGGAGTAGATCCAACCCATGACGCGATTCATGATGATCCCCGCGCTGGCACTCAGCCTGGCCCTGGCGGGGTGCAGCCAGCCGCCGGCGGAGCAGTCCGCGGAGCAGCCCGGCGCGGAGAGCGCTTCCCAGTCGGAGACTCACGGCTCGGCGCCTGCCGGGGGACCTGAAGGCGCTTCCGGCAACGCCCCGTTCCCGGTCTCCCCCGCCGCCGGAGCGGGCGGAGGTGGCGGCGCCCCCCAGACGCCGCCGCTCGCGGGAGAGTGGAAGGCGAAGGCCGACAAGGTCAACGCGCTCAACGAAAAGCTGGAAGCCTCTCCGGACGACGAAAAGCTGAAGGCCGAAGCGGTTGCCGCGAACTACGAGCTCGGCAACGGGCTGATGAACGCGCCGGACCTTCCGCCGTACAAGTATCGGCACGCGCTGAAGTACCTGCGCGCCGCCCGCGATCTCGATCCGAACCATGAGAAGGCAGCGGCGGACATCAAGCAGATCGAGGACATCTACAAGATGATGGGCCGGCCGATCCCGCAGTAACGCCGCGCGTCCAAACACCGGGGGACCTTCGGGTCCCCCATTCTGCTCAGAGGTCTCTCCATGCACGGCCTGCGCCGCTTTCTGGTTCTTTGCTCTCTCGGGCTATCCGCCGTAACGGTGGCCGCCGCGGCGCAGGACGCCGGAAAGCCGACCGAGCGCGGGGACGCGCTGCTGGCGGGCTACTTCCGCGCGGAAACGGAGCAGCTGGAGCGGGACTGCCTGGCCGACGTGAAGACGCTGGCGGACTGGACCTCCCGCCGGGAGGAGTACCGCCGGCAGCTCTTCGAGATGCTGGGCCTCTGGCCGCGGCCGGAGCGGACCGACCTGAAGGCGCAGGTGACCGGGCGGACGGAGCACCCCGACTTCGTCGTTGAGAACGTCCACTTCCAGTCCCGGCCTGGGCTTTACGTGACGGGGAACCTCTACCTCCCCAGGGGCCTGACGAAGCCGGCCCCCGCGGTGCTCTACGTCTGCGGCCACGGCAACGTGAAGGTCGGCGACGTCAGCTACGGCGCCAAGACCTACTACCAGCATCACGGCGCCTGGCTGGCCCGGCACGGCTACGTCTGCCTCACGATCGACACGCTCCAGCTCGGGGAGATCGAAGGGCTGCACCATGGCACCTATCGCGAAGGGATGTGGTGGTGGCTCGCGCGCGGGTACACCCCGGCCGGGGTGGAGGCGTGGAACAGCATCCGCGCGCTCGACTACCTGCAGAGCCGCCCGGAGGTCGACGGCGAGCGGCTGGGCGTGACGGGCCGCTCCGGCGGCGGCGCCTACAGCTGGTGGCTGGCGGCGCTGGACGAGCGGGTGAAGGCGGCGGTGCCGGTGGCGGGCACCACCGACCTGCGCGACCATGTGATCGACGGCGTGGTGGAGGGCCACTGCGACTGCATGTTCATGGTCAACACCTTCCGGTGGGACTACCCGCAGGTCGCCGCCCTCGTCGCCCCCCGCCCCCTGCTGCTCTCCAATACCGACAAGGACACGATCTTCCCGCTCGAGGGAGTGGTCCGCACCCACGAGAAGGTCCGCCGCATCTATCGACTGTACGGCGCGGAGAAGAACCTAGGCCTGCTCATCACGGAGGGGCCGCACGAGGACACCCAGGACCTGCAGGTCCCGGCCCTCCGGTGGTTCGACCGGTTCCTGAAGGAGGAGAAGCGGCTGGTGGAGACGGCAGCGGTGAAGCTGTTCGAGCCGCCGCAGCTTCGGGTGTTCCGGAAGCTACCGGACGACCAGCGCAACACGCGCGCGCACGAGTGGTTCGTCGCCGCGGCGCCCCAGCCGAGCGCCCCGGCGTCGCCCGCGGAGTGGAAGGCGCAGCGGGAAGCCTGGATGGAGAAGCTGCGGACCCTCTCGTTCCGCGGCTGGCCGGCCGAGCCGGGGCCGCTGGGCGTGCGCGAGGCATTCACCAAGACCGCCGCCGGGGTGCGGCTCACCGCTCTCGACTTCTCCAGCCAGCAGGGCGTGCCGCTGCGCCTCTGGCTCACCACTCCCGCCGACGGGCCGGCTCCGGAGCGCCTGGTGCTCCGGGTGATGGACGACACCACCTGGCAGGCGTGGCTCGGCGCCGTCCGCTCCGCCTTCCCGGACGAGGTGCGGGACGAGATCGAGGCGGCGCCGTCTCCGGCAGGGCTCCAGGCGGGGCTGGACGGCATGCGCGCCGGGAAGGAGGCCTGGGCCTGGCTCGCGCCGCGCGGCGTGGGGCCGACCGCCTGGGATCCCACCCCGAAGAAGCAGGTCCAGAACCGCCGCCGGTTCTACCTGCTGGGCCAGAGCCTGGAGGGAATGCAGGTCTGGGACGTCCGGCGGGCGGTGCAGGCGCTCCGTACCCGGAACGACCTCCGCCGCCTCCCGCTCACCCTCTCCGGCAGCGGTCCGATGGGCGGAGTCGCCCTCTATGCGTCGCTCTTCGAGCCGGACGTCGCGCGGCTCTCGCTCGTCGCGCTCCCGCCTTCGCACGCGGAAGGCCCCCACTTCCTGAACGTGCTCCGCTTCATGGACATGCCGGCGGCCGTGGCGATGGCCGCGGAGCGGAGCCGCGTGGAGCTGACCACGCGCGGGGCGCAGGACTGGGACTATCCGGCCAGCGTCGTGCGAGTCCTCGGGCTCCCGGCGGACCGGCTAAAGCTAGAACCGCTCCGCTAAAGCGTGGCGATCAAGGGGATGAAGGAGGATGGCCTGACCGCTCCTCCTCATCCCCCTATCCCCATTCCGCTATCCCCCCATCCCCTCTTCGGTTCGGCCGCCGAGCAGAGCTTCCACGCAGGCCTGTCCCTCTTCCAGGGCGTCGGCGGGCTCACGGTCGCCGGTGAGGGCGGCCCGCAGCAGCGGGGCCAGCAGCGCTTCGATCTCCGTGTACTCCGGCAGCTTCGGCGGGGCGAGCGCCGCCATGCGCAGCGTCTGGGCGGCGAGGGTGAACCGCAGGTGCGAGATCGTACCGCTGCGGAGACAGGTCTCCACTTCCGAATAGACGTCGGTCCGCGTGGGGATCGCGCCGTGCTGCGCCTCCAGGTGCTGGCTCTCCGGCCCGGTCAGGAAGCGCAGCAGCTCGGCCGCTGCTGCGGGATCCGGGCACGACCGCGGCACGGCGAAGGTGGGGCAGCCGGTCCATACCGCCCGTCGCCCGTCTTTACTTGCGGGCGCCAGCGCCACCCCGTGCCAGGCGGCGACGGCGGAGAAGGTTGGGTCGCAGAGCAGCCTTGCGGTGTTGGGCCGGTCGAGCGCCATCGCGCAGTTGCCCATCCGGAACAGCTCGGAGACGTCCTCCTGCGTGCAGTCCGGCGTCTCCGCGGGCACCGCTTCCCACCGGGAGTAGAGGTCTCGAAGCAGCGTGAGGCACCAGACCCCGGCGCGGCTGAAGAACCGCGGGCGCTCCTGCCAGTCGAAGAAGGTCCCGCCAACCGTCGTCACCATCTCCGCAAAGAACGCGACCAGGTCCGGCCCCGTCCCCGGAAAGGCGAAGCCGTGCATCTTGCCGGCGCGGGTGAAGTACTGCGCCACCGCCGCCAGCTCCTCCCAGGTCTGCGGCACCCGCAGCGACCGGCCTTCCGACGCCTCCGCGAACCACCGCTGCTCCCGCCGGTCGTCGAAGATGTCGGAGCGGTAGAAGAGCAGCCGCGTCTCGACCGACCGGGGCGCCTGCAGGAGCCGGCCGTCCCAGGTGCAGAGATCGCGGGAGAGCGCGCTGAACCGCTCCACCTCTTCGGCCCAGAGCAGCTCGTCCAGTGGGAAGAGCTGCGGCGCCAGGCTCGCCGTGTACCGGCTCTCCGCGGAGATCAGGTGATACGGCTCGCCGACCGCCAGCTGCTCCCGCAGGTGAGGAATCAACTCCGGCAGCGGCAGTCGGGTGACGATCTCGACCGGGGTGCCGGTGTCCCGGGTGAGCTCGTCCAGGCGCGCGTAGAGCGGCGTGTAGCTCGGTCCGTCGACGAGCGCGAGACGCAGCGGCTCGGAGGTGATCGGTTGGCTCATGGGGGTGGCGCGCTCCCGTGGCGGCGAGTGGGCACTGGCGGCTCCAGCGCCGGCTTCCGGGAGATTGTCGCACGAGGCGGCATCGCTCGACCGGGAAGCCCGAGCCCACGCTGAAAATGAGGGCCGCTGCCGCTAGCGGTCGTCCGGTCGGCCCCCGACATTTCGATTGGCAGCTACTCCAGGCGAGCGGGCTGCGGAGGAGCCGGCAACCGCTTTCCGCGCTGAGCGCCGTGGACAACCCAGTATCTGGCGGAGGCGCTGCCGTGCCTCCGCCGTTTCGGAGCCGGTCCATCCCCCGTGGGATCGGCTCCTCAGGCGGCTGTTCCGCCCGCCGGAGCCCGGTCTACTCCTTCCGGGCTCCGGCGGCTCTTTCTGCCGCGTCAGGACTCGTCGTTCTGCTCCCGCGCCGTCCCCCAGTTGGAGGCGCCGCTGCTCTTCTCGGTGATCGTGCCGCCTGCCGGCGTGCCGACGTGGGTTCCCGGGGCGAGCACTCCCGAGCGCTGATTCCCCAGGGGGGCTTCCCACTCTTCCATCTCGGCGTCCAGCTCCGCCTGCGGAGCCTCACCGTGGGGCCGGGCGGTGCTCTGCCGCGGACCGCTCCCCTCGAGAGCGTCCCCGGGGATCACGGTATCGTCGGACTCTCCTGGCGGGACCGTTCCGGTCTGGCTCGCCTTCTCTGCGTTCTGTCGGTACTCGGTATCGTCCGGCATCGTTCTGCCTCCTTTCGCGCTCCTCGTCCAGGTCGGCGCTCTGAAGACTTGCCCGATCCGGAGGGCGGTGAAACCGCTCGCCGCACGACCCGCCTGCATGGAAAAAGGTTTGGCGGAGCTTGAAACCGGAAAATCACACGGCATTACAGTGGACGTCCGGAGTGCTGCGGTGCAGATTCGCGCGCGAGATGTGGGATTGGTGGTGCTGCGGGTGGAGGGCGAGGCGCTGCGGGAGAGCGATCTCCGCGGCGCCGACCTCCGGCTCGCCGAGTTGGCCGGCGCCGACCTTACCCGCTGCCGCCTCCGCCTGGCAGATCTCGCCGAGGCGGATCTCTCCGGCGCGTGCCTGCGGGGCGCGGACCTCTCCGGCGCAGAGCTGATCGCCGCGCTGCTCGACGGGACGGACCTGCGCGACGCCGACCTGCGGAACGCCTGTCTCATCGGCGCCTCGCTGGTCCAGGCCGACCTCCGCGGCGCGCGGCTCGAAGGAGCGAACCTGACGGGGGCCACGCTCGCGGGCGCTGCGCTCCGGAACGCCACCTATGACGAGCGGACCTGCTGGCCGGACGGGTTCGATCCGGACGAACACGAGGTCTGCGCCGACTGACCCGCTCCCCGCCGGTCGGTGAGTTACCTCTCCGCGGTCCCCGCTCCTTAGAACGCCTTCACACACGAGGAAAAGTTGTGACGACCGGTGTAATCATTTCTTGAACGGTCGGGAACCCGGCTGCGACCCGAGCCGACCAAAGAAGGGGATGCCGTTCCGGCCGGCCCTCTCCGTGGTCGCATCCTCCATCTCCACTAGACGAGAGCGCCGGGCGCCGAGGCGACAACGAGTGGAACGAAAAGCCTGTGCGGACTGCGGCAGCCTCTGCCTCGGCAGCGAGCGGCGCTGCTGGGCCTGCGGCAGCTCCAGCTTTATGTCCGCCGCAGATGACGATCGCACCCTGCTCGCGCAGGATGCGAGTGACCAGACCCTCATGCTTCGCCTCCGCCGGCGTCCGTGGCTGGTTCCGGTCGCGCTCGGCAGCGCCTTCGCGGTGGCGGTCTTCATCGGGACCGTCGGCTACTGGATCGGCCGCGCCAGCTCGCTTCCGGAAGGAACCGTGCTCGGACCGATGGCCGGAGTCTTTCCCGTGCCCGACGTACCGTCGTCCTCGGCCCACACGCCGGGCGGCGGCGGGCAAACCCTCTGGGCGCCCGCGCGCCCGGTCGGACCGTCCGCCGTGACTCCCCGGGAGCGGGTGAAGGTAACGGTGCGCCCGGGCGAGCGGGCGGAGGCCCGGCTCCAGGATGCGCCGGCTGCCGGCGCCTGGGATGCGCGCGAGGTGCCCCCGGCCGGGGAGATGGTGCTGCCGCCGGCGTACGCTCCCCCGGTGCAGCCTCCCGCGCGTACGGTCGTCCCCTTCGGTCCGGCCGCAGCCGCTCCATCCGTCCCGGTACCGGAGGTGCCGCTGACCCAGCCGCCGGGGCATGCCGCCGTGGTTGAGTTCCGGAACGAGGACGCCGCGGCGGTGGAGATTACGGTGGACGGTGAGGATCTCCGTGTGCGAGTGGCGGCCCGCGGGGTGATGCCGGTCCAGCTCAAGCCCGGAACGTACCGCCTGCGTGCCTCGTCGTCCGGCCTTGCCTCAGACGAATCGCGGCTCACGGTCACCGCCGGTAAGGCCTACACGCTCGCCGTGCGGCGGCAGCGCGGCGCTTCCGGAGAGGCTCTCGTCCTGGTCGAGCCCCTTGCGGCTCAGGATGCCGGCTAGCGTCCCTCGCCGCCCGCACGCTGCTTCCACTCTCCTAAGCCTGCCGCCTCACTCGCTCACGCCGAAGTCATCACAAACACATGGTCGCGGAAATCATCTCGGTCGGCACCGAGCTGCTGTTGGGTCAGATCACCGACACGAACGCCGCCTACCTGGGGCGGACTCTCGCCGGACTCGGCATCGACCTCTACTACAAGAGCACCGTCGGCGACAACGAAGACCGCGTGCTGGAAACCCTCCGGCGCGCGCGGAGCCGGTCCGACCTGATCCTGACGAGCGGCGGATTGGGGCCGACCGAGGACGACCTCACGAAAGAGTGCGTCGCGAGCGTCTTCGACGAAGAGCTGGTGATGCACGAGCCCTCGCTGGAGCGGCTGCGAGCCTTCTTCGCCCGCCGCGGCACCGAGATGGCCCCACGCAACGCCAAGCAGGCCCTGATCTACCGCAGCGGGCGGCCCCTGGAGAACCCGAACGGTACGGCGCCGGGCGCCTTCCTGGAGAAGGACGGGAAGATCGTCATCTCCCTTCCCGGGCCGCCGAACGAGATGATCCCGATGGTGGAGAGCCAGGTGGTTCCGCTGCTCACCGAGCGGCTCTCCGGCCGCCGCCAGTATCTCGTGACGCACGTCTTCCGCTTTATCGGGATCGGGGAGTCGTCGCTGGAAGAACGGATCGCGGACATGATCCGCAGCCGGAACCCCACTCTCGCGCCCCTGGCGCATACCGGGGAGGTCCATCTCCGGGTCGGGGCCAAGGCGGAGTCGCCGGAGGCCGCGGAGGCGCTGATCGCCCCGGTGGAGGCGGAGCTGCGCCGGCGCGTAGGGCAGTATCTCTACGGAACCGACCAGACCAACCTGGAAGCCGCCGTGGTGAGCCTGCTGGCGGAGCGCGGCCTGACCGTCGCCTGCGCGGAGAGCTGCACCGGCGGCATGCTGGGCGCACGGCTCACCTCCGTGCCGGGCAGCAGCGCCGCGTTTCTGGGCGGCGTGGTCGCCTATTCGAATCCGGTGAAGGAGCAGCTCCTGGGCGTGGATCCGGCGCTGCTGGAGGCGCATGGGGCCGTCAGCGCGCCGGTGGCGCAGGCGATGGCGGCGGGCGTGCGGGAGCGGCTCGGGGCCGATCTCGGCGTCTCCATCACCGGAGTAGCGGGGCCCACGGGCGGCACTCCGGAGAAGCCGGTGGGGCTGGTCTACGTCGGCCTCGCCACCGCCTCGGGCGTAGAGGCGATGGAGAACCACTTCATCGGCATCCGGGACGACGTGCGACAGCGCTCCACGCAGGTCGCGCTGCAGATGCTCCGAGACGCGGTAGTCTCGAAGCTCTAACGCGGCAGCTCGGAGCCGCGCTCGTGGCGGCGGCGACGGACCCCGGCCCGGACCGCCGTCTCACGTCCGTCGGCGGCGCCATCCGGATGGGGTCCCAGGTAGACCACGTAGACGATCCGCTCCGGCTCCGCCACGTAGTAGCGCAGGCGGTAGCCGTCCGGGAGCTGGAGCTGCCACACGTCGCGGTCCGGCATCTTCCGGAGCCGCCCCCGCCGCAGGGCGCCGCCGCACGTGGGCCGCTGCGGCAGGAAGCGCTCCAGCGCCTCGTTCGTCGCGGCCCGCACCGCGCGGGAGGCGCACTCCAGCGCTCGCAGCTCCCGCGGACGGATGTTGACCGTGTACGCCTCCTGCCGCTCCGGCTCCGGGGCCGCCAGCAGGGGCAGGTCGGCCCCGCTCAGGTGACGGTACTCCTCGAGCGCGTCGCAGAGCTCCCCCCAGTCGAGCGGCTCCCCCTGCTCCTCCGGCTCGCGGAGCAGCAGGTCCAGGTCGCTCCGGAGCCGGGCCCGATCGGCTGCGGAGAGCCGCCCGGCCCACGGCAGCAGGTAGTCCCAGCGCTCCCCCGCCCGCACGCGCGCGACCGCCGCCGCCAGCTCCGGCGGCGGGGCAATCCGGCGATCGTCTGCGGTGGAAGGCGCCGGGAGGATCACCTACTTCTCCGCCAGAGCCTTCTCGATCGCGGAGACGACCTCCGGACTCGCCGGGTCGAGACGCGCCGGAAACCGGCCGATGACCTCGCCCTTCCGCCCGACGAGGAACTTGGCGAAGTTCCACTCTACGTCGCCGCCATACTGCGGGTTCGTCTCTTTGCTCGTCAGGTACCGGTAAAGCGGCGCCTGCCCCTCGCCCTTGACCACCACCTTGGAGAACATCGGGAACGTCACCCGGTACCTGGCGGTGCAGAACTCCTTGATCTCCTGGTCTGATCCCGGCTCCTGCATTCCGAAGTCATTCGCCGGGACGCCGAGGATCACCAGTCCCTGCTTGCCGTACTTCTCATACAGGCTCTGCAGCGCCGCATACTGCTTGGTGTTTCCGCACTGCGAGGCGACGTTGACGATCATCACGAGCTTCCCGGCGAACCTCTTCAGCGGGACCGGCTTGCCGTCGATGTCGTTCATCGTGAAGGCCAGCACGGACGCCGGCTTCGCCTCCTCTGCCGCCCACAGGCGGCCGACTCCGATCAGTCCCGCGGCCGTCCCGAGCGCTCCGAACGTGAGAACCTTCCTGCGGTCCATCCTGATCCCTCCCTCGCTCCCGCGTTATCCCGCCGTCACTTCAACAGCGGCTTCACCACCGCCTCGAACTGCGCCAGGCTGCGTGAGCCGACAATCGCCTTCCCGTGCCGCTTGCCGGTACGGTCGTAGAGATACGTGGTGGGGACCGAGCCTCCCCACCCTTTGTCGATCGCGCCGACGAACCCGTCGATGCTGCCGCCCGACCGGATGTAAACCGGGAAAGCCGCCTTCTGGCCGCGAATGAACGCTACCACCTCGTCCCGGTCCTGCGGCTCGTCGACCGACGCCGCAATGATCATGAGCCCCTGGTCGCGATACTTCTCGTGGAGCTTCACCAGCGCGGGAAACTCCTCCACACACGGCGGGCACCACGTGGCCCACAGGTTGAGCAGCACCGCCTTGCCCTTGTGCTTCGCCAGCGCCTCCTTGAGCGCCTTACCCGAAACCGCCTGGACAGCCTCAGCGGAGGAGTCGGGAGCGGCCGCGGGCGCCATTCGCGCGAGAGCGCACGCGCCGAGCGCCAGGAGACCGAGAGCCAGGGCGCTGAACCGCCATTCTCGTAGACGCATGATCCACCTCTGCCCTGCGCGCCGCCCACCCCCGGCATCCGCCGCGGGCGAGGGCGACGCGCAGGTCTCACTCGCGTGACCGGTTACTTCAGCATCTCGGCCGCGGACTTCTCCACGGCAGCCCAGCCATCCTTATCCACGTTCACGTGGTTGGAGCGCACGACGCCCTTGTTCCAGAGCAGGATCGTGTTCTCGGCCTCCTTGCTGATCTTGTATTGCGCCACGTCGCTGGCGGAGGCGCCCTGCGGCAGGAAGGTGAGGGGAACGCTCACCTTCTTCTCCGCGGCGATCTTCGCGATGTCGCCCTTCAGCTCGTTGCCGCCCATGAAGACGACGAAGGCGCGAAGGTTGCTGCCCTTGTGCTGATCCACCAGCTTCTGGACTGCCGAGACGACCTGGGCCGACTCCGCGCTCGGCTTCTTGATGAACGCCGCGACCACCGGAGCGCCGCCATAGGAGCAGCGATAGCAGAGCTGCTTTCCCTTGTTGGGGCCGGACACGTCCACCACGTCGAACGCCGGAACCGAAGCTCCTGGCTTCAGCCCCGAGTCCAGAGCGAAGGCGGCGGTAGCGGCAAGCGCTACGGCGGCCGCGGAAAGCAGTGCGCGCTTCAGCATCGGATCCTCCTCCTGCCGGGCCACGGCCGCGGCGGGAGTGCCGCGGCCTGGATAGCGAAATCCGATTGGAAGAATCGGAAACACAACTACCTGATACGACAGGTGGGCCGTGGCTGTCACTCTTCCTAGAAAAAAGAAGTGCCTCGCCGGCACGGGGCCAACGAGGCGCCCGCCACGGGTGCGGGCAAAGATGAGCTGCTTGTCGGTTCTATGGACGACCACGCCCTCTATCTTGTTCAGATGATTTTTAGGGCCGGCCCAAATCGGCTCGTTTTTCAGCGGCCGAGCCGGGCTGCAGAGGCGCGCTACCCCGCTTCTGCAGCCGCCAGGTTTGGATTCCCTGGGAACCCCGCACTATGGGGGTGGGTCCTTAAACTGGCTCCGTAAAGGGGCGCCGGAGGGCCCGAGAGGGCGCTCCTGGAAAGGAGAATAGGATGAGGAAGTCGATTATCGCGCTGACGCTGGGCACCATCCTTGCGGGAACCCTGGCGGTTCCGGCGCTTGCAGATAGAAACGATCGAGACCGCCGGCGCGCCGGCGGGGCGGTAATCAACCGGACCGCCCCGCGCTATCGCAACGCGTCCGACCGCAACTGGCGGAACGAGATGGACCGCCGCGCCGACCGCATCGCGGACCGCGCGCGCAGCCTCTACCGCAACCGCCGCCTGAGCGCCCGGCACCGCGACGAGGTGCTGGAGAAGCTGCAGCGGATTCGGAACGACGTGCGCCATCGCGACCGGATCGACGCGCAGCGGTTCCGGGCGAACATGGAGCACCTGGACCGCACCGAGCGGACGATGGAGCAGTGGAGCCGGTCCGACACGCGGATCATCCGCCGGCGCTAGCCGGGACGGCTCGCCGCACCACACTGACTGGCCGCAGCGCCTTCGGGGAGCGTCCCGGAGGCGCTGCGCTGTTTTCTGCGGTCAGACCCGGAAGAGGACTGACTCCGCCCGGAAGAGCCGCGCCGAGAGCCACAGCGCGCCGCCGGAGAGCGCGCCCATGCTGCCGAGGGTCAGCGCGAAGAAGCCCGGATCGAACCGCAGCGTCAGCGCGTCGTTCATCACGCGAGTGACGTTCAGAATCGGAATGAGTGCCAGCCACCAGGCGCGGGAGAACTCGAAGAAGCTCATGAACTGTCCCAGCATGATCGGCACCATCAGGACGAACATCACCATCCCCAGGTAGCCCTGCGCCTCCCGCGGATTCCGGGACCAGGTGGCCAGCCCGAAGAGGAGCGCCATCGCAAAGACGGTGTACGGGAGCATCGCCAGCAGCATGATGCCCAGCGAGACCGGGGTGATCTGCACGCCGGCACCCAGGATGGCCCGCGCCTCGGCCGGGATTAGCGACCAGCCGATCCCCAGCCCGGTCGCCATCGCGAGCAGGCCGACCCACGACTGGGAGAGCAGCGCCGCGAACTTGCCCGCCACGATCTGGCCGCGGCCGATCGGCGTGGTGAGCAGCGTCTCCATCGTTCCCCGCTCCTTCTCTCCCGCCACCAGGTCCGCGGCGATCGTGGCGCCGCCGACCAGCGACCAGATCATCAACAGGTAGGGGATCAGGGTGATGGCGATGCTGCCGCTGCGCCCGGGAAGCTTCGACACGGTGGGGCGGAACGGCAGCAGCAGATCCGGATCGAGCCCGCGCGTCTCCAGACGCCGCCGCGCCAGCTCCTGGTTGGTCCGCTCGATCACCTCTTCCAGTACCCGCAGGGCGATCTCGGAGGAGCGGTCGGCGGGATCGTAGATCAGCCGAACCGGAGCCGGGGCCTCGCTCTGCAGCGCGGCAGTCAGATCCTCCCGGAACTCCAGCGCCACCCGCACTCGGCCGCCGCGCAGCAGGCGCTCCGCCTCCTCCGCGCCGGGCACCGCCTCCACCCGGAAGCGCCGGCTCTGCTCCAGCGGGCGCAGCAGCGCCGACCCGCGCTCCGCCCCGACCGCCGCGATCGGGATCACCTCGGTTCGCGCCGTCTGCGTCACCCGCTTCATCGTCGCGCCCAGCAGGTACGAGATCGCCAGCGTGAGCAGCAGCGGGCCGAGAAAGACCCCGAAGAGGACCCGATGGTCCCGCAGCATTTCCCGCCACTCTTTGACGAAGACCGTGAGGATGGGACGCCCCATTACGCGGCGCCCCCGATCAGGTGCAGGAACGCGGCCTCCAGGCCGCGGTCCCCCGACTGCCGCCGCAGCTCCTCCACGGTGCCCTCCGCCACCACCCGCCCCTGGTGCACCACCAGTGCACGGTCGCAGAGGCGCTCGACCTCGCTCATCACGTGAGAGGAGAAGAGGATCGTCTTTCCCTGCTGCCGGCAGTCGCCGACATACTCCACGATCGCGTGTGAGGCAACGACGTCGAGCCCGGCGGTCGGCTCGTCCAGGATCAGAACCGGCGGATCGTGGATCAGGGTGCGCGCGAGGGACACGCGCTGCTTCTGGCCGGTGGAGAGCCGGTCGCACAGGCGGTCTGCAAAATCGTGGAGCTGGAGCAGCTCGATCAGGCGGTCCGCGCGGCGGGTCAGCTCCACGCCCCGGATTCCCTGGAGGCCGCCGAAGTACGCGAGCATCTCGCGCGCCGTCAGGCGGCCGTAGAGCGCCGTGGTGGAGGAGAGGAATCCGAGCCGCCGCCGGACCTCCACCGGCTGGCGCCGGATGTCGAACCCCGCTACCCGCGCGGAGCCCCCGGTCGGCTGCAGCAGCGTGGCGAGCACCCGCAGCAGGGTCGTCTTTCCGGCGCCGTTAACTCCCAGGATTCCGAGCACCTCACCCGGCGCCGCGTGGAAGGAGATTCCGTCGACCGCCGCCACGCTGCCGCGCTTGCGGTCCTGGAACGTCTTCCGGAGACTTTCGGCCTCGATCATCTGCTCCCCACTGTACGTCTCCCGCCACGCGCCTCCGGCACTTCCGTTCCGCCGGGGGTGCCGTGCTCCCTGCCGGTTGAGAGTTTATGCAGCTTTCTTTCGCGCGAATGTTTGCAGACGGCAACGTTTGGGACACAATGTTCTCCGGCGCCTGGAGAGACCGTTGAATAACACTGATTCGCTGCTGCTGGCTTACCGGATCTGGGAGCGGGGTGGTTCGCTGACGGGAGAGTCGATAAGGTACTCCCTCACGCCTCCGCCGGACCGCGACTCGCACCGGGTCGAGCGGGTGGAGCTGGTCCACGTACGGCTCGAGCCCGGGGTGCGCGTCGCCACCAGCGCCGCCGGTGAGCGCCTCCTCTACCGTCCCCCGCACGTCTACGGCAAGCGGCTGTCGGAAGGATTCATCCTCGGGTGGTGCGAGCTCGAGGAGCCGGAAACCGGGTAGCACTCCGTCCTCGCGGGATGGGTGGAATCGGCGAGGGAAAGTGGGAGTCGTCAGTTGCGGGGTAGCAAGTTGGCACGCTCCAGGTTGAGCTCCCCGGTGGGTGGGGTTCGGTGCTGCGCGCGCCTTCGTCGAGCTGAGCCCCCCGGATGGAGTCGACTTCACCCCGCAGGAAGGGCCGCGCAAGGATACTGTTGGCGAAATCAGCGGGGCAGGAAAATCATCGGTAGCCGACCCCTTCGGCGAGATTCCCTGGCGGGGAAGCGGTGGCAAGTGTCACACGCTGTAAAGTTACGCCGCTGGTGGCGCAGGAAGGTTTTGCCGCATCGCTCGCTTGCGCGAAGGAGGCCGGGGATGCGCTACCTGCAGGC
>JBKBRF010000006.1:0-201448 GCA_046292385.1 Armatimonadota bacterium
GCAATGCGGCGGCAGCCATGCCTGTAACTCGGTGGAGACCTCGTAGCGCAACCGCCAGTCAGGCACGAAAAAAGGTGGTGGCAGTAATCTGCCACCACCAACTGCGGAACTTGGGTTAGCGCGTCTGTGCGGGCGAGCGGATCGGGCAGGCCCTCCGCAATCCTTTGTGCTTCCCGCAGTAACTCCCGGGCGGGCGCGGGGCTGCCTGCCTCGGCATAGGAGAAGGCAGTTTCCGCGAGGGCGGAGGCGCGTTGATCCGGCGAGAGCCCCCGGCACAGAGCTTCCGCTTCCCGGAGGAGAGCCTCCGCTTGCCTCCGGTCTCCGGCCTTCGCGGCAACCCGGGCGATGCGGGACAGGCCGCGCCAGGCCTCCGATCCCGGCAGTGCCCGCGCCATCTCCACCGCCACGTCCAACTCGCCCAGGACGAGGGCCGCAGCCATCAACGGGCCACGCGGATCGTTATCGGGAAACCCGTCTGCGGCGGCTCCGGCCTCCCGATACAGGGCGCGTGCTTCCTGGGCTCCGCCGTACTGGACAAAAATCGGAACCAGCCGGGCGAGCTCGGCCCTCCTCGCGGCCGGGTCTTTTCGGCTCCGGGCCACGTCTGCGGCCTCCTGGAGCGTGGCGAGCGCGGGCGCCTCCATCCCGGCGCGGTGCTGGATACCGGCCACTCCAACGAGCGAAGGAATCCGCTGCTCTCCTTCCAGGGCACCCGCGGCGGAGCGCGCCACCGCCACGGCCTCCCGGAACGCGTCGTCCGCCGCCGCTTCGTGTCCCGCTTCCTTGAGTGCCGCGGCGGTTTCCGCGAGCGCGCGGGACCGCTCGCTCGCGCTGCTGATACGACGGGCGGTCGCCAGGCCATCCAAAGCATTCCCGACCCACGCCTGTGCGACCGCAAACCGGCTGGCCGGGTAGCCAGGGACGCGGCCGTTAGGCAGGGGCGTGGAGGGGATCGCCATGGCGCGGGAAACCGTCACCCGCGCACCCTCCCGGTCGCCGGCGCGCCCCTGTGCGATGGCGATCTCGGCCAGCAGCCCGGCCCGGCGGTCCGCCTCTGCCGCACCCGCCGCCGCAGCCGCCTCGCGGAACGTTGCGTGCCACGGCTCGGCCCCGTTGCCGGAGACCGCCGCCGGAGCCCAGAGGGCCAGCAGCAGGAGGGACAAGCAGATGTGGTAGTGGAGCGCCATCGTTTCCTTCCTCGAGGATTAGGCGGCGCCCCGGAGTGCAAAGTTGCACCGGGTGCCGGCGGCGCCCGCCCGGGGGTCCGCGGCGGGGTGGGCTATAATGGTCGTCGATCCGCGCTGCCTCAACGCCCGCCGCCCCTGCTTTTCCGCCGCGCGGACGCGTGGGGAGGACCGTGAGCGTCGGCGAGGGAACAAGACGCGAGAGCGCCCTGAGCGAGGAC
Source organism: Armatimonadota bacterium (assembly GCA_046292385.1). Lineage (GTDB taxonomy): Bacteria > Armatimonadota > SYMT01 > SYMT01 > SYMT01 > JBKBRF01. The sequence goes on from JBKBRF010000006.1 coordinate 1,406, forward strand.
ACAGCTATGAAAGATTTCAACCGACGTCGTCTCCTGCAGACCGCAGCCGGAGCCACCGCCGCGCTGGCGGCACAGCTTGCCGCGATCCGGGAGGTAGAGGCCCAGAACACCGCCGGCAACCTCCCCGCGCCGAAATACACCCTCTCGCCCAACCTGGAGATCATGTTCCCGGGCGGTATGCCGTACGCCGAGCGGATCTCCATCGTGGCGGACGCGGGCTGCAAGGCGTTCAGCTTCTGGGGCCTCAAGCAGGACCAGGCGTCGGCCATGGAAGCCGCGCAGAAGCGCTACGGGCTGAAGTGCGGCAGCATCACCGGGAACGGCAAGACCGGATGGGGGACCGGGCTCACCCGGACCGGGCACGAGGAGGCGTTCCTGAAGGACTTCCAGGATCACATCGAGGTGGCCAAGCGGTTCGGTACGAAGAACCTCATCTGTTTCCTCGGCGCCACGGAGAAGGAGATCCCGCTGGAGGTCCAGCACCGGCAGTTCATCGACGGGCTGAAGAAGGCGGGGGACATCGCGGCAAAGGCCGATGTCTACTTCTGTCTCGAGCCGCTCAACTCCGTCGAGAGCCCGCAGATGAGTGTGCTCTCCGCCAAGCACGGGTTCAAGATCGTCGAAGAGGTCAACCATCCGCACGTGAAGCTGGACTTCGACATGTACCACCTGCAGCTCAGCGAGGGGAACATCATCAACAACCTGCGCCAGGGTCTGCGGAAGGGCTGGATCCGCTTCGTAGAGATCGGCGACGTGCCGGGGCGCAAGGAGCCGGGCACCGGGGAGATGAACTACGACAACATCTTCAAGGTGCTTCGCGAGGAGGGCTACGCCGACTTCATCGGGATGGAGCACGGCACCACCTCCACTCCGCAGCACGCGATCAGTGTGGTGAAGAAGGTCGCCGGCGTCGCCTAGCCTGGACTGAGTGGGAGAGTGGGCGCAGGGGGGAGTGGGAGAGGCATCTTCGGGAGCGGCGATCTCTCGTCGGAGAACTCAGCTATCCCGGAGGGCTTTCGAGTAGGAGTAGGAGTGCCCGTGCCGGGAGGTTCGGATTCACCCCTCATCCTTCCGCCCTCACCCCTCTAGCGCCCACTCCATTGCCTCGATCGGACCGATGGAACCGCGCGTCAGCCTCATCAACTGGGACTGGTTCGAAGACCTCCTGGTGCGCGCCTGCGAGGGGGAGATCCGTCGCTTCGGCAGCCAGCACCCAGAGGAGCCGGTCTTTGCCTGCTGCCTGGAGTTCGACGCCCTCTTCGGGGCGCTCTACTTCTCCTACGGCACGCATGACGCGGTGGAGCGGGCGGTGCGCGGCTCCCGCAAGGGGCGCGGCTCCCGCTCCTACCGCGAGGTGGAGCTGAACCCGGTCTACTGGAGCTTCCGCCGGGTCCCGCAGGACGATCCGGACGGGTCCTGGGAAGAGGTTGGAGAGCTGCAGCGGCGGCACCGGGAGAACATGGCGCTCGACAGCGCTCCCGAAACGGTGGAGTTCCTCTGGCTGCGGTTCGAGTACCTGGTGGAGTGCGTGGTGCGCCGGCTCATCGACCGGGGCGCGTTCCGGCACCTGTCGCGAGAAGCGGAGTTCCTCGCCTACTGCGCCACGGAGGAAGACTCGCTGGAGGAGCTGGAGGACCGGCTGGAAAAGCTGTATCCGATGTACCGCCGCGCCACCATGGAGCTGACCGACCATCCCCGCGCCGGGACTTACCCCTCCGGGCGCTGCGGAGGGGGGTGCCGGGGCAGCGCGGAGCGGCCGGAGCTGCGGCGCTGCACCTACTGCCAGACGTGGCTCTGCTCCGGCTGCTCCGACGGCCACACCCATGCGGAGCTGCTCAAGCGGCAGCCGTTGTTCCTGTAACTCGCCGAGCTCGTCGTGAAGGAGGGGAGAGGAGATGAGAAAGCGCCTGGTCTACAGCCTCGCGGCGGTGCTCTGCACGCTCCTGGCGGGCGCGGCGTGCGCCAGTCTCTCCGGCTACCTGGAGACGAAAGAGCCGGAGTACCGGTGGAGTAAAGAGAGCGAGAGTACCGTGGGTGATGTCCGGGTGGTCAATCTCCGCCTCCGCTCGCAGGTCTGGCGCGGCATCCCGTGGGACCACCACCTGCAGCTCTTCCTCCCGAAGAAGGTCTCCCATCCTAAGACCGCGCTGCTGCTGGTGACCGGCGGCGACCCGGGGCAGAGCAGCACCCTGCTGGCGGCCAGCCTCGCTCCCCGCCTGGAAGGGCCGGCGGCGGTGCTCTACAACATCCCGAACCAGCCCCTGCTGGACGGGAAGCGGGAAGACGACCTGATCGCCCACACCTTCCAGGAGTACCTGAAGACCGGCGACCCGACCTGGCCGCTCCTCTTCCCGATGGTGAAGAGCGCCGTCAAGGCGATGGACGCGCTGCAGGAGTACTCCCGCCGGGAGCTGCCGGCCGGCATCGAGGACTTCGTGGTGACCGGCGCCTCCAAGCGCGGGTGGACCACCTACCTGACCGGCGCCACCGACCCGCGCGTGCGGGCGATCGCGCCGATGGTGTTCGACAACCTCAACTTCCACAAGCAGCTTCCGCGCCAGCTGGAGCTGTGGGGTAAGTACAGCGAGCAGATCGACGACTACACCCGCCGTGGGCTCCAACAGCAGCTCCAGACGCCGCGGGGACGGCAGCTCGTCTCGATGGTCGACCCCTGGTACTACCGCGACCGCCTGAAGATGCCGAAGCTGCTGCTCCACGGCGCGAACGACCGGTACTGGTCGACCGACTCCACCCGCCTCTACTGGAACGATCTCCCCGGCGATAAGTACCTGCTCTCGATCCCGAACGCGGGACATGGGCTGGAGGACCGGGGCCGGCTGCTGAACGCGCTCACCGCCTTCTTCCACGCCGTGGCGCAGGACCGGAAGCTCCCCGCGCTCGACCTGAACCAGGAGCGGAACGGAGAGGAGATCCGTCTGAAGCTGGTCGCCGGTGAGCGCCCCAAGGCAGTGCGGCTCTGGACGGCGCGGGCGATGAACACCGACTTCCGGCCGGTAAAGTGGGCCGACAGCCCGATGGTGGAGAACGGCAAGGGCTACGACGCCGCGGTGCCCGCCGGGCCGGGCGGCCTGGCACTTTTCGCGGAGGCGGAGTTCGAGAGCGGCGGACGCACGTATACACTCACGACGCCGGCATCGGTTTACGGCGTACAGGAACAGGCGGCCTCGCGGTAGGCACCGCCGCGGAACGGGAGAGCAATGGCTTCGGGTAACGTATTCACCTTCCTCAAGGAAGCGGTTCGGGACTTTCACACCACCGGAGCCGTGGCTCCCAGCAGTCCGATGCTCTCCCGCGCGGTAGCGGGCAACCTGCCGCAACGCCCCTCGAACGAGCTTCGCATCCTGGAGGTCGGTCCGGGCACCGGCCCCGTCACCGCCGAGATCGTGAAGCGGCTCGACGGCGGCGGCCGCCTGGAGCTGTGGGAGATCAGCCCCTCCTTCTGCGACGTGCTCCGCAAGAAGGCGACGGAGGACCCGGACTACCGCAAGCTCGGCGACCGGCTCTCCGTCCACGAGGGCGACGTTCGCGACCTGCCGAAGCAGCCGACCTACGACTACATCGTCGCCGGCCTGCCGTACAGCAACTTCGAGCCGGAAGAGGTGCAGGGTTTCCTGAACCACTTCCGGGACATCTCGAAGTCGGGCGGCATTCTGCTCTGGTACGAGTACGTCGCCGTGCGCAACCTCCAGATGCCGTTCGTCAGCCCCGCCCGCCGCGCGCGCCTCCGCCGCATCGAAGAGATCACCAACGGCTTCGCGCGCCAGCACCAGTTCCGGCTCCAGTACGTCCCCCTCAACATCCCCCCCGCCCGCATCCGCCACCTGCGGTTCTAGCGCGCTATCTCACCACAGAGTGCACAGAGGGCACGGAGAGGAACCGACCGGAATCGAACCTGATTCACCGCAGAGAGCGCAGAGGACGCAGAGAGGGAACCACAAGGAGATACTCCGGGGCCGCTGCCCGGCACGCGTGAAGTGAACCAGGCCTATCCCGCTATCCTCTGGTTCCCCTCTGCGTCCCCTCTGCGTTCTCCGCGTCCTCTGCGGTGAATCCGGTTCGGCCCGGGGCCGCTGCCCGGCACTCGTAGAGCGGTGCAGGCCCGGACTGGTTCCGGTTCTCTCCGCGCTCTCCGCGTCTCTGCGGTGAATCAAGGTTCGGAAGGTCCCATCCCCCTCATTCCCGTCCCCACATCCCCCCTATCCCCTTTGAAGGTTCGGGAGCCGGTATCCGGTCAGGCGGCTCGCCGGATAGGATAATGCTGGCGAGGGGGCATGTGGGAAGGTGGGATGTTCATGGCGGGGCGGGTGATGGCGGTGGGGGAGGCGCCGGGGGCGAAGGCGGCGGCCGGGCCGGCGGTGCGGCTGCGGGACGTGGTGAAGGAGTTCGCCCTCGGGACGCAGACGGTGCGGGCGGTGGACGGGATCTCCCTTGAGATTCCCGCGGGCCAGTTCGTCTCGATCGTGGGACGGAGCGGCTCCGGCAAGAGCACCATGCTCAACCTGCTCGCCGGGATCGATACGCCGACCTCCGGCGAGGTCTGGATCGACGACTGCGAGCTGAGCCGCCTGACCGACGACGCGCTGACCTGCCTCCGGCGCGAGCGGCTCGGCATCGTCTACCAGTTCTTCAATCTCCTCCCGACGCTCTCCGTCCGCGAGAACGTGGCGCTGCCCGCGCTGCTGGCGGGCAACGCCGAGCGGGAGGTGCTGAGCCGCGCCGACGCCCTGCTGGACGAGGTCTCGATGGCGCACCGCCGGGACGCGCGTCCGCATACCCTTTCCGGCGGTGAGATGCAGCGGACCGCCCTCGCCCGCGCGCTGATCCACGACCCGACCGTCGTCCTTGCGGACGAGCCGACCGGCAACCTCGACAGCCGCACGGCGGACCAGGTGCTGGCGCTGCTCCGGCGCCTGGGGGACACGCACGGCGTGACGGTGGTCCTGGTGACCCACAGCCGGGAAGCAGCGGCGATTGGGGACCGGATCGTGGAGCTGAAGGATGGCCGCGTGGTGCGGGACGAGGCACTGCGCGGATGAGCCCGGTCTGGCGCTGGGTTTCCTTGCGGCACCTCTTCCAGGAAGGCGGCCGCACCCTGCTCACGCTGCTGGGCGTCGCGCTCGGCGTGGCGGTCTTCGTCAGCATCCGCGTGGCGAACCACTCCGCGATGGCCTCCTTCGCGGATACCGTCGACGCCGTCGCCGGAAAGGCGAACCTGCAGATCACGGCGGATACCGGCGGCTTCGACGAGCGGATATTCCCGAAGGTTCGGAAGGTGCCGGGTGTGCAGGCCGCCGCGCCGGTGGTCCAGGTCTACGCGCAGGCGGAGCCGGGCCGGCCGGAGGTGAACGCCGTTTTCCAGAAGGACCAGGAGCAGCCGTTCCGGGAGACGCTGCTCGTCCTCGGCATCGACCTCTTCTCCGAGCGCCCGTTCGGCCGCTACGAGCCGCCGCGGCGAGGCGACAGCATCGCGGCGCTGGAGTTCCTGGCGGATCCGCGTGCCGTGGCGGTCACGCGCCACTTCGCGGAGCGGCAGGGCCTCTCCACGGGCGACTCCTTGACGCTGGTGATCGGCGGCCGGCCGGAGGTGCTGACGGTCCGGCAGGTGCTCGAGAACGAAGAGCTCCAGCAGGCGATGGGGGGCAACGTGGCGGTGGTCGACATCGCCGTCGCCCAGGAGCTGTTCCAGCGCTACGGAAAGCTCGACCGGATCGACCTGCTCGTCGACCCGGCCCGGCGGGAGGAGGTCCGCGCAGCGCTGGCGCCGCTCCTGCCGCCGCAGGCGGAGGCGCGCCTGCCCCAGGGCCGCACGCGGCAGGTCGAGAACATGGTCGAGGCGTTCGCGCTGAACCTGACCGCGCTCTCGTTCATCGCGCTCTTCGTCTCCATGTTCCTGATCTTCAACGCCGTCTCCATGGCGGTGGTCCGGCGGCGGCGGGAGATCGGGGTGCTGCGGAGCCTGGGGGTGACCCGCGGCGGGATCGTGCGGCTCTTCCTCGGCGAGGCGCTCTTCCTCGGCGTGATCGGCAGCTTGCTGGGTCTCGCGCTCGGCACCCTCCTCGCCAAGGGCGCGCTGGGGGCGATCGCGAAGACGATCACCACGCTCTACCTGACGGTCCACGCAGAGAACCTCTATCTCTCCCCGGCGGTCTACCTCTCCGGCTTCGGGATCGGGGTCGGCATGGCGCTGCTCTCCGCGCTCGCACCCGCGCTGGAGGCGTCTCGCACCCCTCCCGGGCTCACCACGCGGCAGGGCTCGCTCCTGGAGGCGCAGCCGCTGCCGATCGGGCGCCTCACCGCCGTGGGCCTCGGAATGCTGGTGCTGGCGGCGCTCACCGCCTGGTGGACCGTCGGCGCGCGGAGACCGGAGGGGGGCTTCGTGAGCGCCTTCCTGCTGCTGATGGGCTTCTCGCTGGTGTCTCCCGGCTTCACGCTGCTGGGAGAACGGGTGCTCGGGCCGCTGGTGGGGCGGGTGGCGGGCATCGAGGGCACGCTCGGCGCGCGCAGCCTGCGCGACGCGGTGGCGCGGACCAGCGTCGTCGTCGCGGCGCTGATGGTCGCCGTCGGCATGACGGTCGGCCTGACGATTATGGTCGGGAGCTTCCGGCGCACGGTGAACATCTGGGTCGACCAGACGCTCCGCGGCGACCTCTACGTGGAGCCCGCGGGACGGCAGGCGACCGGCGGCGCCACCGTGCTCTCGCCGGAAGTGGTGCGGATCGCCCGGGAGCTGCCGGGCGTGGCGGCGGTCGATACCTACCGCGGCCTGCAGATCACCTACGGCGACCGGCTGGCGCAGGCGGTGGGGATCGACTTCGAGGTGCAGGAGCAGCACGGCCGGCTCCAGTTCCTCCGCGGCGACGCGGCGGAGATCCTGCGGCGCGCCCGGCAAGAAGACGGGGTCATCGTCTCGGAGAGCTTCAGCTTCCGCCACCGGGTGGAAGAGGGCGACTCCGTGACGCTCCGCACGCCGTCGGGCGTCGTCCGGCTGCCGGTGGAGGGAGTCTACTACGACTACAGCACCGACGCGGGCGCGCTGATGATGCACCACCCACTCTACCGCCGCCTCTGGAACGACCCGCGCACGGAGAGCATCGCCATCTACACGCGGCCCGGCTTGAGCGTGGATGAGGTCCGCGAGCAGCTCGTCCGCGCGGTCGACGGGCGAGTGGTGCTCGCAGTGACGCCCAACCTGGCGCTGCGGCGGCGCGTGATGAACATCTTCGACCAGACGTTCCAGATCACGTACGCGCTCCAGGCGATCGCGATCTTCGTGAGCGTGCTGGGGGTGATCAGCACGCTCACTGCGCTGATCCTGCAGCGGGGCCGGGAGATCGGCGTGCTGCGGGCGGTCGGCTCGCTGCGTCGGCAGGTGCGGAAGATGGTGCTGGTGGAGAGCGGCCTCCTCGGCCTGCTCGGGGCGCTCCTCGGCTGCGCGTGCGGCGTGGCGCTCTCCCTGCTGCTCACCTACGTGATCAACAAGCAGTTCTTCGGCTGGAGCATCCGGCTCACAATCGAGCCGTGGGTCTTTATCCAGGCCGTCCTGCTGATGGTCGGCGCCGCGCTGGCGGCGGGTCTCGTCCCCGCACGCCTGGCCGCGAGCCGCGTGGCGGCGGAGGCGATGCGTGCGGAGTGAGACGCTACTCTGGAGCGGGTGTCGGAGGGGCCGCCGGGTCTCCAGTGTCGCTGCCCGGAGGAATCGGAGCCGGACCGGCCTCCGGCAGCACCTGGCTCAGATGAAGCTCGACCGGCCGGGCCAGCGCGGCGGAGAGCAGGTTCTGGATGCCGCGGATCATCACCCGCTCCACCGGCTGCGGCGCGCGGTATACCGCCATCACGCGGTAGGAATCGCCACGCCGGCTCACGGAGTAGTCGAGCAGTACTCCACCGCCGATAGCGAAGGCCTGCTCCCGCAGGATCCGCTCCACCTCCTGCACCGGATTTGCGGCCGCCTGCAAGTCGCCGTCGCGCTCGGTGGCCAGGTACCGCTCGCTGTTAACATCTTTGGTGATGACGGAGCGCACCACCAGGTCGACCGGCCGGCTCAAGCGGGCCGTGAGCAGGCGCTCGGCGGCGGCGACCATCGGCGGCTCGATGCTGGACGGAGTAGCGACTACGGCGGTCACCTTCATTCCGATTCCCTCTCTCACTACGTCGAAGCGATCCACGGTGGCGCCGCGCACCATCCGGACCTGAGAGCGGAGGGTTTCTCGGACGATCTTCTTCATCCGCATCTCGTCGGAGACCTCGGTCAGCGACCTGGCGAGCACCAGCGCGATGATCAGGAGCGCCCCGCTCCAGGCGATAAAGGGGCGGGCACTCTGGGGACCGTGCTGGTTCGAGGCGTGGCGGTGAAGCCCATAGTAGATGAAGACCAGCATCCCGCCGCAGGCGATGGCGACGAGGTTGGAGACGAAGAGCAGCAGGGCGCCGGCGGCGGCGGTGAGATGGAAGAGTCGTGTCTCGATGCCGGCCGTCACGAGCGGCGGCACCAGGGCGGTCGCGATCGCCACGCCGGGCAGAGCGGCGGACGAGGGAGCGCGCAGCAGGGAGTAGGCCCCCGCGATTCCCGCGGCGAGCGCAATCCAGAGATCGAAGAGGGTGGGCCGGGTACGGGAGAGGATCTCCGAGCCTGGGTCGCCGATGGGGGAGACCCAGGTAAGAACGACGCCGGTCCCCCAGGCGACCCCCGCCCCTGTGACGAGCGCAAAGACGGCGCGGCGCAGCAGCACCCGGCGGTTGAGCACCACCGCGAGGGCAATCGCCACGATAGCGCTCATCAGTGGGGCGACCAGCATCGCGCCGATGATGACGGCGGCGCTGTTGGCCAGCAGGCCGAAGGTGGCGATTGTGCTCGCCAGGAAGATCAGCGCGTAGAACCCCGCGGTGGGGCGGGCGTTCTCCTGGACGCCGTGGGCGAACTCGAGGATCTGGTCGGGCTTGAGCTGCGGCATGGTGGTACCCACTGGTTACGTGCAGCAGCGCGGCCAATCCTCCGGGACACAGGGGAGAGGGAGTAGCGGATGGGTGAGCGAGCGAAATCCAGGGCACTCTGGGGCGCACGGGCCGCTGCTGCGGCGCTAACGCTGGGATTCGCCGCGGCGGCCCTCCGCGTGAGCGCGCAGCATGGTCCGACGGCCCCAGCGGCGGCCGCGACGAGCGAGAAGCCGGCGCCCTCAAAGTACCGGCTCGCGCTGCCGCCGTATCAGTTCCAGTTCCCGCGCGACCACGCCGCCCACCCGGAGTACCAGACGGAGTGGTGGTACTACACCGGCCACCTGCGGCAGGGGGACCGGAAGCTCGGGTACGAGCTGACGTTCTTCCAGGTCGGCATCGACCCCGCGCGCCGGTCCAGCCGCTCCGCCTGGGCGCTTCACACGCTCTACTTCGCGCACTTCGCCCTCACCGACGAGAACGGGAAGCGGTTCCACCTGGCGGAAACGATCGGTCGTCCGGCGCTCGGCATGGCCGGGGCGGCGACCGATCGCTACCACGTCTGGATCGACGACTGGTCCGCCCGGCTCGTCTCGGATGACACTCACCACCTGCGGGCGAGCGGCGACGGATACAGCATCGACCTCCGGCTCACCGAGCGCAAGCCGCCGGTGGTCCACGGCTTCAACGGCGTGAGCCAGAAGGCCGCCGGCGCGGGCCGCGCCTCCCACTACTACTCGATGACGCGCCTGGAGACGAGCGGCACCCTGACGCTGGGCGAGGAGCGGATCCCCGTCACCGGCGTCTCCTGGATGGACCACGAGTTCGGGAGCAACCAGCTCACGGAGGAGCAGCTTGGCTGGGACTGGTTCAGCCTGCAGCTCGACAACAACCGCGAGCTGATGCTCTACGTGCTCCGCCGGAAGGACGGCAGCCTGGAGCCGTACTCCAGCGGCACGATGGTCCACGCCGACGGCACCTGGAAGCACCTGCCGCTGCAGGCCTACCGGATCGACGCCACCGGCCAGTGGAAGAGCCCGCGCACCGGCGCCGTCTACCCGGCCGGCTGGCGCGTGGAGGTTCCGGGCGAGAAGCTCTCGCTCACCGTGACGCCGACCGTCGCCGACCAGGAGGTGATGACGGAGGGCACCGCGGGCGTGGTCTACTGGGAGGGCAGCGTGGAGGTGGCCGGTCAGGACCAGGGCCGTCCCGTCACCGGCGTCGGCTACGTAGAGCTGACCGGCTACACCGGCCCCGTCCCGGGGATCTGAGGCACCCGCTCCGCCGGCTCAGGCCTGCCGACGGCGAGAGCGCCGCCAGAGGGCAGCGAGGGCGATCGCGAGGAGCGCCGCTCCGGCGGATCCGGCTCCGATCTGAAACCGCGCGTGTCGACGGTTGGCTGGTGCTTCTGGTCCAGCACGACGCAGCCGTCCGCAATCGGCTTGCCGCGGGCCTTGAGGCCCCGCGTTCTGTGGATCGCTTCGCCGGCGCGAGCGTCACTCCCGAACGACAGTCACCGGACTACGCGCGCCTCCAACAAGCGAGGAGCCACCACACCGCGGCGCCGGTGAGGGCGAGAAGCACGGCCAGCCCCACGGTTCCAGCCTGGACCATGAACCGGCCGTGCGCGGCGTCCGGCTGGTAGCCCTGGTCGAGGATCACACAGCCCGCGGCGACCTTCTTGCCATAGTTGCTGACGCCTGAGTGCACGGGGTCACTGGACGGCCCGCCGTGGACGAACCCCACCAGCTCCCGCTCCGCGAAAAGCTCGTCGGCGTACTTCTCGAGGAGCTGGTCCGACGGCTCCACGATGTTCTCGTCCGCCGGGCTGCGGGGCGCGCCTTCTTCTGCCATCTTTTGAACGAACTCCCGCACGACGGGATCATCGACGGCGAGCACGAGGTCCACCGCCTTCGGCGGGTCGTCACGGCGGGAGTCGTAGACGTGGACGAGGATGTCCGAGACATACTGCAGGCGCCCGTTTTTCCGGTGCTCGGTCCACTGCAGCGTATCCGCGTCGATGCGGCAGCCGGTGACGTGAAAGTAGCCCCGCTCCGGCCGCGCCTTCACGAACTGGGCGAAGGTGAGCTTCTTCGGCTGCGGAAACTCCCTGGCATCCGCCTCGGTCGACCGCCCCGCGAAGAGCAGCGCCAGGCAGCCGAGGAGGGCGATCCCCCACACGCCGACGAGGCCGAGAATCAGCCGGACCTTCAGAAAGCTCGAGAAAACGGAGCCGAAGCGGGAGGGCCTGCCGTGGAACCCGGGCCGTGTGCCCGGTGCCGGAGGGTAGGCGGGTGGGGGAGCGGCGCCCGGGTGCATGGGTGAGGATGCGCCGCGGAGGCGATCCAGCCAGACGCGCGCGGTGGAGAGCGACGGGTCGAGCGAGAGCGCGTGCTCCAGGCTGGTCGCCGCCTCCACCGGACGAGAGGCGCGCGCCAGCGCCACTCCGTAGAAGAAGTGCCCTTCTGCCGAGCCGGGATCGCCCACCGCGGCGTGGTAGAGGAGCGGAAGCGCGGCGGCGTGCTGGCCGGTCTCGCTGTACGCCATGCCGAGGAGCCGGGCAGCGTGGAAGTCGGCGGGCTCCGCGCTCACGAGAGGCGCCAGGAGGGGGATCGCCCCGGCGAAGTCGCCGCGCTGCATCACGTACTGCGCTTGCTGTCGCAACTCCTGGTGCTGTACGCTGTCAGACATCCCGTGTCCCCCCGGAGCTCCGCCGTAATAGCAGGAACGTGCCCCGCTCCAGGCGGGTCATTGCTAACAGGTTCACCATCCGGGCGAGAAATCCCTTGCACACCGAAAAGTGGGCGAGGGCACAGCCTTTGCGATTTGGTTGGCATCGTGGGGAAGCAGGAACTTCAGGGGCGCTGCGACCAATAGAGTCTATTGGTTCTCCCCGCCCCGAATCTGCAGATTCCGCCAGTTACGCTGGACACCATCCGATATGGCATTCAACAAGGATAACGAAGCCGTCAGCCGCCGCAGCGTGCTCACCGGCGGCGCTACCGCCGCGGGCAGCCTGATCGCGGCCAGCGCCGCCGCCCAGGCCAAGAAGCCGGCGGCGCCCAAGCCGACCCCGAAGCCCCAGGCGAAGCCGGCGGCGCCGAAGCCGGCCGGGCCGCCCGCCATTCCGATCAACGTCGGGATCATCGGGTTCGGTCCGCAGGGCCGGGAGCTCGCCGCGGCGATCTCCCGCGTGCCGGGCGCTACGGTGCTCGGCGTGGCCGACACCTACAAGCCGACCCACCGCCGCGTGGCGGAGGCGGCCCCCAAGGCGACGGCGGTGGAGGACTACCGGCAGCTTCTGGAACGGAAAGACGTTCCGGCGGTCTTCATCGCCACGCCGACCCACCTCCACAAGGAGATCGTGCTCGCCGCCCTCCAGGCCGGCAAGCACGTCTACCTCGAGTCGCCGATGGCGCACACGCTGGAGGACGGCAAGGAGATCGCGCTGGCGGGCAAGAACGCCAAGACCCACCTCCAGATCGGCCAGCAGTTCCGCGGCAATCCGCAGCACCACCACGTGGCGCGCTTCATGAAGATGTCGGCGATCGGCCGGCCGGTAATGGGCCGCGGCCAGTGGAGCCGGCGCATCCAGTGGTCTCGCCCGGGCTCGGACGAGATGAACTGGCGCCTCAACCCGGAGCTCTCCCTCGGCCTCATCGGCGAGATCGGCATTCACAGCCTCGACGTGGCGAACTGGTTCCTGAGCCAGAGGCCGGTGGCGGTGAGCGGATACGGCGTGAAGATGCGCGAAGACGGCGACACCCGGGACATCCCGGACACCGTCCAGTGCGTCCTGGAGTACGGCGACGGAACCCGCTTTACCTTCACCTCCACGCTGGCGAACTCTTACGAGGGCGAGTACCAGCTCTTCCACGGCACCCAGGGCGCCGTGCTGGTGCGCGACGACCGCGCGTGGATGTTCAAGGAAGCCGATTCCCCGCTGCTTGGCTGGGAGGTCTACGCCCGTAAGGAAGATTACGGGGCTGAGACCGGCATCGCCCTCGTGGCGGACGCCAGCAAGCAGCTCAAAGAGGGGAAAATGCCCGGCAAGGAGAAGCAGGAAAAGGACCCGGGCAAGGCTCCACTCGTCCAGTCCGTCAAGGAATTCCTCGACATTCTTCGCGGCACCGCGGAGGAGGTGGTCTCCGGTAAGGTGACCAAGATCGAAACGCCGCGCTGCGGTCCGGAAGAAGGATACCAGGCGCTCGTGACCGCATTGAAGGCCAACGAGGCCGTCATGACCGGTTCCAGGATCAAGTTCCAGAAAGAGTGGTTCAGCCTCTAGGCTGGGCCCGTTCCCCAGAGGAGATACCCTCGTGCAGCAGAACAAAGACTCCCAGCAGGTATCGCGCCGCACATTTATGAAGACCGCCAGCACTGCCGCTGCGGCTGCGGCGACCGCCGGGCTGGCCAAGAGCGAGGCCTTCGCGCTGGCTCCGTCCCGCGTGATCGGCGCGAACGATCGCATCAACATCGGCTTCATCGGCGTCGGCAAGCACGCCACGGGCCGTGGTCTCCACCACCTGAACATCCTCAACGGGAAGCAGCAGGAGTGGAACATCAAGCCGGTCGCGCTCTGCGACATCTACGACGGCTACATCAGCAACGCCCGCTCCAAGGCTTCCTTTGCGGATGACAAGGTCTACCGAGACTACCGCAAGCTCCTGGAAGACAAGGACGTGGACGTGGTCTGGATCGCCACGCCGGAGCACTGGCACTCGATCCAGGCGATCGAAGCGATGGAGGCCGGCAAGGACGTCTTCCTCGAGAAGCCGATGACGCGCTATGCGGAAGAGGCGATCGAAGTGCTGAAGACGCAGCGCAAGACCAAGCGGATCCTCCAGATCGGCTCCCAGGGCTGCTCGGATCCGAAGTGGTCCCGCGCCGGCGAGCTGGTGAAGAGCGGCAAGCTCGGCCAGATCCTCTGGGCCCAGGGCAGCTACTGCCGCAACAACCCGGGCGGTGAGTGGAACTACGCCATCGAGAAGGAAGCGACCCCGCAGACCCTCGACTGGAAGGCGTTCCTCGGTAAGGCGCCGCAGCGGCCGTTCGATCCGGAGCGCTTCTTCCGCTGGCGGAAGTACTGGGACTACAGCACCGGCATCGTGTCCGACCTGTTCCCGCACCGCTTCCACCCGCTGCTGAAGGCGATGGGTATGGGCTGGCCGACCCGCGTGGTCTCCACCGGCGGACAGTACAACGAGCGCTCCAAGAAGGACCGGGACGTGGCCGACACCGTCCACGTGCTGGCGGACTTCCAGGGTGAGAATGGTCCTTACACCATCTTCCTCGCGGGCTGCACCGAGAACGAGCAGGGCGTCCAGGACGTGATCCGGGGCAACAAGGCCAGCCTCTTCTTCGGCGGCAACAGCATCGAGCTGCGGCCGGAGCGCCCGTTCGTGGACGAGGTGGACCCGATCCGCGAGAACATCGGCGGAGAGCGCGACGAGCCGCATCAGCAGAACTTCCTGGACTGCGTGCGCAGCCGCAAGACTCCGAACTGCGACGCCGAGCTCGGCGCCCGCGTGCAGGTCACCATCGCGATGGCCGAGCGGTCCTACCGCGAGAACAAGTGCATGCGGTTCGACCCGCAGACGATGAAGGTCACCGCCGGCTAGTCCCGGTCCGATCTGAATCAACGGAAGAAGGTGCGGTCCTCCGGGGCCGCACCTTTTTTCGTGACCTCGAGCAGGGCGTGGACGTTGATAGATCGGGGCATGTCCCCATCTCCTCCCGAGGTCTGCATGAAGAACTTCCGCGATCCGTTCCTCCGGCTCTGGCTGGGCGGCATCTCCTCCGGCATCGCCCTCGTCTACGCAGCGCTCGACTCCTCGATCCCGGTCACCTCGCGCCTCAGCCGGGTGGGGATCTGCCTCCTCACCATTGCCGGCTGCGTCGCCCTCTATACCTGGCTCTCGCGCACGCGCTGATCGGTCCGATTCCCCGTCAGGCCCGTGGATGCTTGCCCGGTGCCCGCGTTATAACGGTGGCGGAGGGACCTGATGGCAATTGAATTCCGCGAGAACGAAGTGTTCGAGGTCGGCCCCGGTGTCTGGATCCGGAACATGGTCGACAACGCATCCTGGGCCGATCTGGGTGACGGCGCGGTGGTGTTCGACTCGCTCGACCCGGCCGACGACGGCCCGATGGAGACGCAGGTTCCGGAAGATATCCAGCGGACCACCGGCAAGCCGCTGAAGTGGCTGGTGAACACCCACTGGCATCCGGACCACATCGGCTTCAACGAATCGTGGGCCCGGCGCGGCGCCACCGTCATCGCGCACGAGTCGTGCGGCCAGGCCCAGGACGAGCCGAACGGTCAGCCGAACATCACCTTCGCGGACACCTACACGCTGAAGGGCTCCGAACGGCAGATCGAGCTGGAGTGGCTCGGCGGCACCCACACCCCCTGGGACACCGTGGTCTACTTCCCGTGGGCACGCGTGCTGCACATCGCGGACCTCTTCGGCTGGGGCATGATCCCGCTGGTGAAGTACGACCAGGGCAAGATCGACCTCCTGAAGCAGCGCCTCCACCGGGTACTGGAGTACGACGCCGACACCTACATCGTCGGTCACGGCCCCCTCGCCAGGCCGGAGCACATCCGCCGCTGGCTCACCTACCTGGAAGATCTGCTGCAGCGGGTCCCGGAACTCGCCCGCGCCGGCCAGAGCCTGGACGAGATCGAGCGGCAGGTGCCGGTCCCCGACGACATGAAGGACTGGTGGAAGCTGGAGGCGTGGAAGCACCGCCACAACCTGCAGCTCATCGCCAAGGAGTTCGGGAGCTAGAGCCGATCTTCGGTCTGGCCTCGCCGTGCGGTTGAAACCGCAGCAACAACCGCACGAAGTCCGCCTCCGCGGACTCGGAGGAGCATGGTTCGGGCGTCCGGAGGACGCGTGGCCGCACGCCCCGGAGACTTCCGGGGCAGGCCGCCGAGCGAGGTATTTCAATGCCTCGCGACCTCCGGACGCCCGATCCGATGCCAGTCGCAGGACCATCCGCTACGTAACGAAATCACCGCCCCGAAGGCGGAGCCGGCGGCAGTGTGAGCGGGCGCGGGGTGCGGAGCAGGCCGGCGGTGTCCGGCTGCAGCACCATCAGGCCGAGGAAGCGGCGCGGCGCGCGGCGGAGGTAGGCGACCAGCGGCTCGTCGATCACGCGCTTGCGCCGCTGGCTCGCGTGGCGCAGCATCACCTGCTCTCCGTCCCGGAACAGAAAGCCAAGGTGGCCGGAGACGACTTCCGGGCTGCTCACCACGAAGACTCCGATCGTGCCGTCCGGAATCTTCTCTTCGAGTGCGGCAACGGCAGCCCGCGGGATGTACTCCGAGGTGTACAGCTGCGCGGCCAGTCCGGAGTCGTCGCCGCCGCGCTTGCGCACCAGGCGGGGGAGGTCGAGCCGGCGGGAGACGGTCGGCAGGTCCGCCCCGCCGATTGCGCCGGTGACGTCTCGTGCCGGCCAGGGGTTCTCCAGCCAGTCCGGGATGCAGAAGTGGTAGCGCTGCCCCAGCGCGATGCGGCCCTCGCGGTAGCGGATCTGCCGTACGGCGTGATCCAGCCCGCCGGTGTAGGGGGCGATCGCTTCCGCCATTACCTGCTCGACCAGCGTCTGGCAGTCGGCCCGGTCCCGGCGGAAGAGCGGATCGGGGTCCGGCCCCTCCCCCTCGCCGAGGCAGTCGAGGCCGTACCGGGTCCCGAGGTAGCGGCCGCTCAGGGCGCGGAGGCGGTCCGGCTTCACGGCAGCCGGAGGCGCCACGTTGGCGGAAGCTTCCGGCGCGGTCTCCGGCTTCCTGACGACCGCCGCCACCGGCTTCTCCGGACCCGCACAGCCGGGCAGAAGCAGGAACAACACGATCCAGATTGGCCCAAAGCGGTGCATAAGCTAAGCTGAGTCTACCGGAGATTGGCGGCGGGGGAGGGGCGGTTGCGGGTTTCGATCTGGTCAGACAGCTTGCGCGTGCGGAGCGACTTCGAAGGCGGTAACGCGACCGACGTGGAGATCGTCGCCGCGGACTACCTGCGCTTCCGGGCCGATCCGGGCACCAGCCCGGCCCCTCTCTGGTTCTACTTCGCAATCGAGGGGGCCGCGGTTCCCGAGGTCTGGTGCGAGCTGCGGAACGCCGCCGAGTGCCTGGGACCCGCGAGCGGCTGGCCGACCGTACGGCCGGTGGTGAGCGCTGGCGACGGACGCTGGGAGCGGGTCGCCGAGACGACCTACGTGGAGAGCCGCGGCTGGTTCCGCTTCCGTGTGCCGGTGCGGGGTCCGCGCACGCTGGTCGCCTACTCTTATCCCTATACCAGCGCCGACCTGGAGCGCCTGCTGACCGACCTGCCCGCCCACCTGCAGCGAGAGGAGTTGGCCCGGAGCCGCAGGGGCCGAGCCGTTCCGTACCTGCGTGCGGGGAGCCTCACCGCGCCGGACCAGGTCTGGGTGCTGGGACGGCAGCACGCGGGGGAAACGCCCGCGTCGTTCGCCGCGGAGGGGCTGCTGCGGGAGATGGCCGGCACCCGCGGGGCGGAGCGTCGCGGCATGGCGGTCCACCTGGTCCCGCTGCTCGACCTCGACGGCGCCTGCGAGGGAGCCTACGGCAAGGACCAGGCGCCGATCGACTTCAACCGGGACTGGAGCCCGCACCCGCGGCGTCCGGAGGTCGCGGAGGTGCTCCGCAGGCTGCGCGAGCCGCAGGTGGCCGCCCGAACGCGCCTGGTCCTCGATCTCCACGCGTCCCACCACGGAGACACAGCCTGCTACCTCTTCGGCAGCGGCACGGCGGCGGCCGAACCGCTGACTTCCCGGTTCATGGAGGCGCTAGCGGAGGAGTCGCCTCCCGCGATCGGACTGCGCTCGAGCGACCTCCGCACCGCGGAGCCGCCTGCCGGCTCCGCGCGGCAGTACCTGGGCGATCTGCTCCGCGTGCCGGTGCTCACGGTGGAGCTGAGCTACCACCTGGCCCAGAGCGGCTGCTACCTCACCCCGGAGCTGTACCGGGGCTTTGGCGCGGCACTCGCCCGCGCGGCGCTGCGCTCCGTACCGCGGTCCGCGTGATCAGGCGTTTTCCGGCCGACCCGTCGGCCAGGTCATGCCCCAGACCGGCACCAGGAGTCCGCGTACCGCCTCGATCAGCTGCCAGTCCGGCGGCGCCTCCGCCCACTCTACGTTCTTGCGCAGGTTTTCCGGGCTCGCGGTGCCGACCAGCGTGGTCGCGATCTCCGGATTCGCCAGGGAGAACTGAAGCGCGAGCTGGGAGAGATCGACTCCCTGCTCGTCACAGAACGCCGCGGCACGGCGGCACGCTTCCTTCAGCGGCTCCGGCGCCGGATGCCAGGACGGCGCGCCGCGCTGGGTGAGCAGCCCCATGGAGAGCGGCGAGGCGCTGATCACGCCGACGCCCTTTTCCTGGAGGAACGGCAGCAGCTCCGCTAGCGCCGTGTCGTTCAGCGAGTAGCGGCAGTAGGAGAGGATCGTATCGACCTCCGTGCGGGAAAGCACCTCGCGAAAGATCTTGAGCGGGTAGCCGGTGATCCCGATGAAGCGGACCTTCCCCTGCTCCTGCACCCGACGCAGGGCCGGCAGCGTCTCCTCCACCACCTGCTCGATCGAGCCGAACTCGATATCGTGGCACTGGATCAGGTCAATCTGCTCCACCCCCAGCCGCGCCAGGCTTTCGTCGACGCTGCGGGTCACCCGCCGCGCGGAGAAGTCGAAGCGGTCGGCCCCGTAGCGGCCGACCTTCGTCGCCAGGTAGTAGCTCTCCCGCGGCACGGTGGCAAGCGCCTTCCCCAGCACCGTTTCCGCGCGGGTGAGGCCGTAGTACGGCGAGCAGTCGATGAAGTTGATCCCCAGGTCGAGCGCCGTGTGGACGGTGCGGATCCCCTCCGCCTCGTCGATGTCGCGGAAGACGCTGCCGAGCGGCGAGGCGCCGTAGCTAAGCGCGGAGACCTGAAGACCGGTATTTCCCAGCGTGCGGTATTCCATCTACAGTCCCGCCATGAAGTCGTAGATCGCGTCGGGCACTCCGGGGAGCGCTTCGTGGCCGAAGTCGGGGTAGATCAGCAGCTCCTTCTCGGAGCGGATCTTGTTGTACGCGGCGAACTGGCTGGAAGGCGGGCAGATGGCGTCCATCAGGCCTACTGCCATCAGCACCCGCGCCCGGATGCGCGGCGCCAGGTGCTGGTTGTCGATATAGCCGAGCCGCGTGAAGATCTCGGCCTCCCGCTCGTGCCGCGGGTCGAAGTGCCGGAAGAAGAGGCGGAGCTCCTCGTAGGCGTTGACCGCCAGGTCCATCTCCCAGACGCGCTGGTAATCGCAGAGAAACGGGTAGACCGGCGCCGCGCGGCGGATGCGCGGCTCCAGGGCGGCACACGCCAGCGTGAGCGCACCGCCCTGCGAGGCGCCGGTGGCGCCCACGCGGTCCGGATCGACCTCCGGCAGCGACATCACCACGCGGGCGAGCTGGACCGTATCGAGGTAGATCTGCCGGAAGAGCAGCTTCTCCGGGTCCTCGTCCAGCCCGCGGATGATGTGCCCCCGCAGCGTGTTGCCGCGCACCCCGCCCACGTCTTCGGAAAGGCCGCCCTGCCCACGGCAGTCGAGCGCCGCCACCGACGTCCCCCGCGCCACGTATCCGAGCTTATCCATCCAGTCGCCGCTGCTGCCGGAGTAGCCGTGGAACATCAGCACCGCCGGATGGGGCTCCGCGGCGCCCTTCGGCCGGAGGTACTTGGCGTGCACCCGCGCACCGCCCACGCCGGTGAAGTAGAGGTGGAAGCACTCCGCGAACGGAGCTTCAAGCGAATGCGGAACCAGCTCCGGCTCCGGATCGACCCGATCCAGCTCCGCGAGCGCGCGCTCCCAGTAGCGGTCAAAATCGGCCGGCCGGGGGTTGCGGCCCTGGTAGGTGTAGAGCTGATCGAGCGGAAGATCGATGAGAGGCATGGCTGTCCTGTGGGCGGAGTGGGTTCCGCTGGGTTGTTGGCGGTGCGAGGGGCGCATTCCTTGCGTGAGAGCAGGATCGGGCCGCCGGGCGGTTGAAACCGCGGCAACAACAGCACGAAGTCCGCCTCCGCGGACTGAGAGGGCCCGGTTTGGGCGTCCGGAGGACGCGTGGCCGCAGGCCGACGGGCGAGGTAATTCAATGCCTTGCGGCGCCGCAGGCACCTCGCTCCACTACGTGGCTAATCCGTAAACCTTCATTAGCTCCCGAAGATCCCCGGCGCGGAACGGGAACGGCTGACGCCTCCCGACACCCGCCATGAGAAGGGCGTACCGCCTGCCGCAGCCAACTGTCAGGAACTAGAATCGCGGCGCACGGCGAGGTCCGGGCGGCCGGTAGACGGGACGCCGCAGGAGGCGGAGAGACGATGCAGTCGAAGAAGAAAGGCGCGGAGCCGGTCTCCCGGCGCGGGTTCCTCAAGGGCGCCGCGGCGCTGGGCGCGGGAATCGGCTTCCCGATGGTAATTCCGGCGGCGGCGCTGGGCCGCGACGGCAACGTGGCGCCGAGCAACCGCATCACCCTGGGGGTGATCGGCACGGGGAACCAGGGGCTGAACGACATCCGCTCCTTCCTCCGGGACGAGCGCGTGCAGATCGTGGCGCTCTGCGACGTCAACCGGGAGAGCGCCGGCTACTGGAACGGCGGGGTGGCCGGGCTGGAGCCGGCGCGGCGGGTGGTGGATGAGCATTACAAGTCGAAGAGCTGCCGGACCTTCACCGACTTCCGCGAGTTGATCGCCCGGAAAGACATCGACGCGGTGGAGGTCTGCACGCCCGACCACTGGCACGCGATCCCGGTGGTGATGGCCGCCGCGGCGAAGAAAGACATCTACTGCCAGAAGCCGCTCTCGCTCACGGTCGCCGAGGGGCGGGCGATGAGCAACGCGGTACGCAAGCACCAGGTGATCTTCCAGACCGGCAGCCAGCAGCGCTCCGACTCGAACTTCCGCCGCGCGTGCGAGCTGGTCCGCAACGGCCGCATCGGCGAGGTGCGGACCGTCCGGTGCGGGCTCCCCGGCGGGCGCCCCGACTTCGGCAAGACGGGCGACCGCAAGAAGCCGGAGCCGGTGCCGGAAGGCTTCGACTACCAGATGTGGCTCGGCCCCGCGCCGGACGCGCCGTACGCTCCCGCGCGCTGCCACGTGAACTTCCGCTGGATCTACGACTACTCCGGCGGCCAGGTGACCGACTGGGGCGGTCACCATCCGGACTGCGCCCAGTGGGGCCTGGGGACCGACCACACCGGTCCGCTCCTGATCCGCCGCGCCTCTGCGAAGTTCCCGGAAGACCCGCTCTGGAACACCGCCACCGAGTACTCCTTCGAGGCGCTCTACCCGGGCGGCATCCGGCTGATCGTCTCCAGCAAAGAGAAGGGCGGCGTCACCTGGGAAGGCACCGAGGGGTGGGTCTGGGCCGACCGCGGCCGCCACGACGCCTCGTCGAAGTCGATCCTCGACTCGAAGATCGGCCCGGACGAGGTGCACCTCTACAAGAGCGACGACCACTTCCGGAACTTCATCGACTGCGTGATCAGCCGCAAGGAGCCGGTCGCGCCGGTCGAGGCGGCCCACCGCTCGATCACGGTCTGCCACCTCGGCAACATCGCCATGCGCCTCGGACGCGAGACGCTGCGCTGGGACGCCGAGAAGGAAGAGATCATCGACGACGCGGAGGCGTCGAAGATGCTCAGCCGGCCCTACCGCTCCCCCTGGAAGCTGGAGGCCTGATGGCGCGGCGCGGGGGAGAGCGGTGCCTCTCCCTCGCGCTCTCGCTAAACCGGAGAACCGACCGGGATGAAAGCCGTCCGCAAGCGATCGAACCCGCCGGCGGGCGGCTACATCCGCGAGGTCCAGTTCGATTGGGACCGCGCGCCGAGAGCGGCCTATCCGTTCGACCTGCCCGCACTCCGGGAGCTCGAGAGCCTGGAGCTTCATCCGGGAGTGACCTTCCTGGTCGGGGAGAACGGCTCCGGGAAATCGACGCTCATCGAGGCGATCGCCGTCGCCTGGGGCTTCAATCCGGAAGGCGGGTCCCAGAACTTCCGCTTTGGCACCCGCGACTCGCATTCTCGCCTGGCGGACTGCCTCACTCTGGTCAAGAGCACCGACCGACCCGGTGACGGCTTCTTTCTCCGGGCGGAGAGCTTCTTCAACGTCGCCACCGAGATCGAGAACCTCGACCGCGACGGCGTGGGCCCTCGCATCATTGATTCGTACGGCGGCCGGTCGCTGCACGAGCAGTCGCACGGGGAATCGTTCCTGGCCCTGCTGGCGAACCGCTTCCGCGGCGGCGCCCTCTATGTACTGGACGAGCCGGAAGCCGCCCTCTCTCCCACGCGTCAGATGGCTGCCCTCGCCCGCATCCACCAACTGGTGTCACTCGGCTCGCAGTTCATCATCGCGACTCACTCGCCGATCCTGATGGCCTATCCGGGGGCTCTCATCTACGAGCTGTCCACCCACGGCACGAGACCGGTGGAGTACACCGAGACGGAGCATTACCTGATCACGCGCCAGTTCCTGGGGAACCCGGAGCGGATGCTCTCCATCCTGCTCGCTGGGTCCACCCCGGCGGAGTAGGACGCCTACTCCTGATCGGTCGGCCTGCGAGGTAGACGTCGCGAGGAGTCGAGGATGAAGCGGTTCCGAATTCGCAGGTGTTACCGTCTCATCCTGGCCCTGGCCCTCGTCCTGCTCGTCGCGCTGAGTGGGTCCTGGCTGCTGGGCTCCCAGTTGACCCGGCCGGTAAACCAGGCGGTCCGCCTGCCGTCCGATTTCCCCGTGAAGTCGGTCTCCATCCCGGGTTCCGGCCATTCGATCGCCGGCTGGTGGCTCGACCAGGGCGACCATTCCCCCGTAGTGCTGCTCCTGCACCCGATCCGCTCCAACCGGAGCACGATGCTCTCTCGCGCGAGGCTGCTGGTGCGGCACGGCTTCTCGGTACTCCTGATCGACCTGCAGGCGCACGGCGAGACGCCGGGCGAGGCAATCACGCTGGGCTGGCGGGAGTCGGCCGACGTGACGGCAGCCGTAGAGTGGCTCCGGCAGAGGGCGCCGGCCCGGCCGCTCGGGGTGATCGGATGGTCGCTCGGCGGTGCATCGGTGCTCCTGGCACCGCAGCCGGCGCCGTTCGACGCCGTCGTGCTGGAGGCGGTCTACCCGCGCGTGGACGGGGCCGTCGAGAACCGCCTGCGGATCCGCGTGGGACCGCTGGCGCCTCTCTTCAGCCCGCTCCTGGTGAACCAGCTGCCGCTTCGGCTCGGGGTTTCGCCAGGCGAGCTGGAACCGATCCGGGCGCTGCCGAAGCTCGGCGCACCAGTGCTGATCGTCGCCGGGTCGCGCGATCAGCACACCACCCCCGCGGAGTCCGAGGAGCTTTACCGCGCCGCCGCCCCGCCCAAGCGGCTCTGGATGCTGGAAGGCGCTCGCCACGAGGACTTCCTGGGCTACGACCCTGCAGGCTACGAGCGGAACGTGGTCGGCTTCCTCTCCGAGCACCTGCGCCCGGCCACTCCGAGTAAACCGGCCGTCACCAGATCCGGAGATCGCAGCGGACGAGGCGGGGGTCGGATTGGCGGGTCGGGCGGGCGACGGCGCTAACGTCGCCACTGGTCAGGACGAGCGGGCGGCACTTCGGCGCGGCCGTTCCCGCCAGCGCAGAAGCGACGCTCGGGCAGACGCTTACGCCTCGACCTGACCCAGCCCGGCGGGGGGCCGGGAGCGGCCGAGGAAGCCGGCGAGGGCGAGGAGCCCCAGGAGGTAGGGGAGGGCGCTCCAGAGCTCGCTGGGGAGCGTGACGCCCAAGACCGGCTGACCCTGGAGCCGGAACTGCAGCGCCTCCGAGAGGCCGAAGAGGAGCACCGCCGTCACCGCGCCCAGCGGGTGCCAGCGGCCCAGGATCACCGCCGCCAGCGCCAGGAAGCCGCGCCCGGCGGAGAGGTTCTCCGTGAAGCGGCCGCTGCTGACGAGGCTCAGGTAGGCGCCGCCGACTCCGGCCAGCGCGCCGCCCGCGGCCAGCCAGAGCGCGCGGTAGGCGTTCACCGGAATCCCGGCGGCCCGCGCCGCGGCCGGCGCTTCGCCCACGGCGCGGAGCTGGAGGCCGGGTCGAGTGCGGTAGAGGACGAACCAGGCGGCGGCGCAGCAGAGGACCGCCAGCGGGACGAGAGGGGTCACCCCGCCGAGCAGCAGCCCCAGCACCGGCACGTTCCGCAGCGACGGAAGCCAGGGCGCGGGCCCGCTCACCTGGACCCCCACGCCGCCGGAGCTAAAGGCGGAGCGGAGGAGGAAGGTGGTCGCTCCCGCCGCCAGGAGGTTGATCCCGACCCCGGAGATGATGGCGTCGACCCGCAGCCGGAGCACCAGCAGCGCGTGGAGCAGCCCGAGCAGGGCGCCGCAGAGCGCCGCGGCGGCGACTCCCAGCCAGCCGCACTGGAAGCCGTGGGCCGCCGCCATCGCGGCGAAAGCCCCGCTAAGGAGCATCCCCTCCAGCGCGATATTGACCACGCCGACCCGCTCCGAAAGCACCCCGCCCAGGGCGGCGAAGGCGAGCGGAACGGAGAGGCGCAGGGCCGATTCGAGGATCTCCATGGCGGGGGTGGCGTGAGGCGGGGGAGGAGAGGTGCACCCTGAGGATAGCGCAGGCGCCGCCGCAACGCACATTCAAGGACGGGGGTAGGACTGCCACGCGTAAGCTGGGTTGGGGGTGCCGTGGCTCGTCCAGCGGAGCAGGGCGGCCCGAAAGGGTCTGCCCGGGGAGAATTCGCGCCCCGGATCCAAGCTTGAGCTCTTCACCTCACGCGGATGCGAGAATGGCCGTTGGCGGCATCCAACTCGCGGATCCAGGGGTTCGGCTCCCGTCGACCGGGAGGGTCCCTGGTGGTCCGCACGAAACTGTTAGCTGTTCTTGTCCGAATCATTGAACCGGCTGGTCGGGGGTAACGAATGAAACGAGTGCTAGGTGTCGCCAGCGTGCTGCTGGCGGCGGCGGGCGTGGTCTCCGCGCAGGACCGGAGCGCCCCGCTGCTGCTGCAGGAGCCGGCAGTCAGCAAGGACCTGATCTGTTTCGTCTTCGCGGGCGATCTCTGGACCGTTCCCCGCGGCGGCGGCGACGCGCGCCGGCTGACGGTCGGTCCCGGCAGCGAGCGGACGCCGCACTTCTCGCCGGACGGCAAGCAGATCGCGTTTACGGGAGAGTACGACGGGAACGTCGACGTCTACGTCGTCCCCGCGGAGGGCGGCGTGCCGCAGCGCGTGACCTACCATCCGCTGGCGGACCGCCTCGCGGGCTGGCACCCGGACGGCAAGCGCGTGCTCTTCGCCTCCTACCGGCACAGCTACTCCGGCTTCACCCGGCTCTTCACCGCACCGGTAGACGGGACTCACGCGGAGGAAGTGCCGCTGCCGATGGCGGAGGAGGGGTCCTACTCCGCGGACGGCAAACACCTGGCCTACGTGCCGCTCCGCCGCTCGTTCAGCTCCTGGAAGCGGTACCGCGGCGGCACCGCCACCCCGGTCTGGCTGGCGGATCTCTCCGACTCGTCGATCCAGAAGCTGCCCCGAACCGATTCGAACGACTTCGAGCCGATGTGGGTGGGAGAGAAGGTCTACTTCCTCTCCGACCGCGACGGTCCGGTGACCCTCTACTCGTACGACACGAAGAGCAAGAAGGTCGCGAAGGCGATCAAGAACGACGGGCTCGACATCAAGTCCGCCTCGGCCGGTCCGGGCGCCATCGCGTACGAGCAGTTCGGCCGGCTTCACCTCTACGACCTCAAGTCCGGCGACACGAAGCCGGTGGAGGTGCGCCTCACCGGGGACCTGCCGGAGGTGCGGCCGCGCTTCGAAAAGGTGCGGGACGAGATCCGCGGCTTTAGCATCTCGCCCACCGGCGTCCGCGTGGTGGTGGAAGCCCACGGCGAGATCCTGACGGTCCCGACCGACAAGGGCGATCCCCGCAACCTGACGGAGACTCCCGGCGCGGCGGAGCGGGATCCAACGTGGTCGCCGGACGGTAAGTGGATCGCCTACTTCTCGGATGAGGGCGGAGAGTACCAGCTCCACCTGAAGGACCAGACCGGCCGCCGCGAGCTGCGCAAGCTGGCGCTGGATGACGCGCCGAGCTACTTCTATGGGCCTACCTGGTCGCCGGACAGCAAGAAGCTCGCCTATACCGACCGGCGGCTCAATCTTTGCTACCTCGACATCGAGACCGGAAAGCGCACCAAGGTCGACACGAACACCTACGACGACTGGGGGATGATGCAGACCTGGTCGCCGGACAGCAAATGGCTCGCCTACGTGAAGCTGCTGAAGAGCGGAATGGGCGCGGTGTTCGTCCACTCCCTGGCGGACGGCACCTCCCGGCAGATTACGGACGGCATGAGCGACGCCGCGTTCCCCACGTGGGACCGCGGCGGCAAGTACCTCTACTTCGCCGGCAGCACCGACATCGGGCCGACCCTCGGCTTCATCGACATGTCGTCTCGCTTCAACCGGCCGTATACCCGCAGCATCTACGTCGCCGTGCTCCGCAACGACGAGCCGTCGCCGCTGGCGCCGGAGAGCGACGAGGAGAAGGTGACCGAGACGCCCGCGGAGCCGAAGCCGGGCGCGGAGACCGAGATCGCCGTGCGCAAGGCCGCCGACGGGGGCGACGGCGCGGTGCGGATCGACTTCGAGAACCTGGACCAGCGTATCCTGGCGCTGCCGATCGTGCCGCGAGCCTACTCCGCCATGCAGGCCGGCAAGCCGGGCGTGCTCTTCATCGCGGAGAGCGCTCCGGTCGGCGCGGTCGGCGTGAATGGCCGGACCCTGCACCGCTTCGATCTCAAGACGCGCAAGACCGACCGCTTCCTGGACGGGATCGTCGGCTTCGAGATCTCCCACAACCGCGAGAAGCTGCTCTACCTCACGCCGGGGGGCGGCCGCGCCGCGGTGGTGAGCACCGCGCAGCCGCCCTCGCCCGGCGCCGGCACGGTGAACCTGGAGAGCCTGGAGGTGCGGGTCGATCCCCGCGCCGAGTGGCGCCAGATGTACCGCGAAGTGTGGCGGATCCAGCGGGACTTCTTCTACGATCCGAACCATCACGGGCTCGACCTGAAGGCGACCTCCGCCCGCTACGAGCCGTACCTGGAGAACCTGGCGACCCGCGCGGACCTGAACTACCTGTTCCGCGAGATGCTGGGTGAGCTGACCGTGGGGCACCTCTACGTCTCCGGCGGCGCCACCCCGGAGGTGCAGCGGGTCCCCGGCGGGCTGCTGGGGGCGGACTACACGGTCGAGAACGGCCGCTACCGCTTCTCCCGCATCTACGAGGGCGAGAACTGGGACCCGCAGCTCCGCGCGCCGCTCACCCAGCCGGGCGTGAACGTGAAGGTCGGGGAGTACCTCCTCGCCGTGAACGGACGGGATCTGAGCGGATCGGACAACCTCTACCGTCACTTCGAGGGCTCCGCCAACAAGCAGGTCTCGCTCCGCGTGGGCCCGAACGCCGACGGCACCGGCTCCCGCGAGGTGACGGTGGTCCCGATCGCGAGCGAGGTGGCGCTGCGCAACCGGAGCTGGATCGAGTCGAACCGCCGGAAGGTGAACGAGCTGAGCGGCGGCAAGCTCGCCTACATCTACCTGCCGGATACCGGCCTGGGCGGCTACACCGCCTTCAACAAGTACTTCTTCCCGCAGGCCGATAAGGACGGCGCCGTGGTCGACGAGCGCTTCAACGGCGGCGGCGCCGCGGCGGACTACATCATCGACTACCTCCGCCGCCCGCTGCTGAGCGTCTGGTCGTCTCGCTACGGGGAAGACGTCACCACGCCGGGATCCCTGATCCGCGGGCCGAAGGCGATGCTGATCAACGAGTACGCCGGCTCCGGCGGCGACGCGATGCCTTGGTACTTCCGCAAGCTCAAGGTGGGGCCGCTCATCGGAAAGCGCACCTGGGGCGGGCTGGTCGGCATCGGCGGCTACCCCACGCTGATCGACGGCGGCTCCGTCACGGCGCCGCACTTCGCCTTCTGGAATCCCGAGGGATCGTGGGAGGTGGAGAACGTCGGCGTGGCGCCGGACATCGAGGTGGAATTCGACCCGCAGGCGTGGCGCCAGGGCCGCGATCCGCAGCTCGAGAAGGCGATTCAGGTGGTGATGGAGGATCTCCGCAAGAACCCGGTCACCCAACCGAAGCGGCCCGCCTACCCGAACTACCACCAGCGGCGGTAAAAGAGGGCGAAAGGGAAGGTGGGGGAGTGGGAGCGAATTGGCCTCACTCCCCCGCGTTACTTGTTCGCTTCTGCCAGCGTGGTCGCGGGTGATGAGATCAGGAGAGCCCAGATGTCGGTGAACCTTAGTGCCCGTCCGTCCCCTCGGAGCTCAGGTATGCGAGGCAGGCTGACTACGCTCGCTTCCGTGTGTCTCCTCTGCCTCTCGGCGGCGATCGGCGCCTCCGCAGGCGGGGCGGCCGGGCGCGCTGCTGCAAACCGTGCGCAGGCGGGTGGCGTCGAGCCCGCGTCGGAGCCAGGGAAGTACGGCGGCACTCTGACGACCTCCTCGATCTCCTCACCCAAGACGTTCAATCCGATCCTGGCGACTGAGACGTCGTCCACCGACATCCTGGACCAGCTCTTCCTCTCGCTGAACACGCTTAACTACGCCACGCTGGAGTGGACGCCGAGCATCGCCGAGCTGCCGGAGATCAGCGCGGACGGGCTCACCTACACCTACCGCCTCCGCGAGGGACTCAAGTGGAGCGATGGGCAACCGCTTACCGCAGACGACGTGGTCTTCACGGCCGGCGTCGTCTTCGATCCGGAGACCGAGACTTCCCTCCGCGAGGGAATGCTCATCAGTGTTCCGCAGCCAAACGGCACCTTCAAGCGCGAGCCATTCCGGGTTACCAGGATCGATGACCGGACGGTCCAGTTCAAGCTGCCGGTCAAGTTCGCGCCGGCCGATACGGTCTTCGCCTTCCCGATCATTCCGAAGCACAAGCTGGAGGGTGCGTACCGGGCTGGCCGGTTCAACGCTAGTTGGCCGGTGGGTACGCCGGTCTCCCAACTCGTGAGTAGCGGAGCCTGGGTCATTTCCGAGTACCTTCCGGACCAGCGGGTGGTACTCACCCGTAACCCGCACTCTTGGCTGAGATCCGACGACGGCAAGCCACTACCTTTTCTGGATCGCTGGACCATCGCTATCCTGTCGGACTTTAACCAGGCCGGTCAACGGTTCTACGCCGGGCGGCTCGACGTGCAGGCTGTGCCGATTTACCAATACGAAGAGATTAAGCGAGGAGAGGCGACCGGGAACTACCGGGTCGTCAACGCTGGGCCCGGATGGGGCTTCAACTACCTGGGGTTCAACCTGAACCCGAACGCGGGCATCGACAAGAACCTTGTAAAGCTGTTCCAGGATGTACGGTTCCGCCGCGCCATCTCACATGCAGTGAACCGCAAGCGGATAGCCGACGAGGTCTTCGCCGGCCTCGCGCGTCCTCTCTACGGCCCCGTGTCGCCCGCCAACCGGCAGTTCTACGATCCCGCCATTCCCAAGTTCACCTACGATCTGAAGAAGGCGCGCGCACTGCTGGACCAGATGGGATTGAAAGACTCGAACGGCAACGGCATCCGGGAATTTCGCGGCAAAGACGTGAAGTTCACCATCCTCACTAACGACTCGAACGCCTTGCGGGTCGCGATGGCCTCGATGGTGGCGGAGGATCTGCAACACATCGGTCTCAACGCGCTCCCCATGGGGATCGACTTCAACGCGCTAGTGACGCGCCTCGACGCGCCGCCGTACCGCTGGCAGGCTACTGTGCTCGGCTTTACCGGCGGGCCGGAACCATACGCGGGCAGCAATATCTGGCTCAGCTCGGCCCCGCAGCACCAGTGGTGGCCGCGGCAGGCAAAGCCATCGACGCCCTGGGAAGCGGAGATCGACCGCATCTGGGGCCAGGCGGCCCAGGAGCTCGATCCGGTGAAGCGAAAGGCGCTATACGACCGCTGGCAGCGAATCACCGCGCAGCAGCAGCCCTTCATCTTCACTGTGGTCACCGACGTAGTCTTCGCGGTCCGCAATCGACTGGGGAACGTGAAGCCTACTTCGTTGGGCGCGGTGTGGAACTCGGAGGAGATCTTCGATCGCACCGCGACTCGCGATCGTCCCTGAACGCAACTCGTGGAGTCTCCAACGACAGCCGGAGACTCCACGACGGTTCTCTCATCCGCCAGCCAACCGGGAGACGGTGGCGAAGTGCTCCTTCAGGCTGCCGTAGAGGCCGCGGTAGACCGGGTAGTAGCGGTTGTAGGTCGCGGCGCTCCCCGGATCCGGCGTGGTGCTGTCGGTGACGCGGATCGTGGCGCGGCACGCCTCTTCGACGGAGCTCCAGGCACCGGTGCCCACCCCGGCGAGCAGCGCCACCCCGAAGGCGGGGCCCTCGTCCACGTTGATCGTCACGTGCTCGCGGCCGGTCACGTCGGCCTGGATCTGCCGCCAGAGCGGGCTGCGGGCGCCGCCGCCGCTGGCGCGCACCTGCCCGATCGGCACACCCATCTCCGCCAGGATCTCGAACGAGTCGCGCAGGCCGTACGCCACTCCTTCCAGCACGGCACGCGCCATGTGGCAGCGGTCGTGCCGCAGCGTCAGGCCGAAGAAGACGCCCCGCGCGTCCGGATCGGGGTAGGGGGTCCGCTCCCCGGTCAGGTACGGCAGGAAGATCAGCCCCTCGGAGCCGGCGGGCGCCCGCTGCGCCTCCTCCGCAATGAGCTGGTAAGGATCGATCCCCAGGGCGCGCGCCACGTACATCTCCGCCCCGGCCAGCGTGTCCCGGTACCAGCGCAGAGACCCGCCCGCGGAGAGCATCACGCCCATCTGGTGCCACTTGCCCGGGACGGCGTGGCAGAAGGTGTGGAGGCGGAGCTGCGGGTCGACCGCCGGCTCGTCCGAGAAGGCGAAGACGACGCCGGAGGTGCCGACGGTTGAGGAGATGATCCCCCGCTCCACGATGCCGTTTCCGACCGCCCCGGCGGCCTGGTCGCCGCCGCCGCCGACCACCGGCGTCCCTTCCCTCAGGCCGGTCGCCGCCGCGCCCTCGGCACTGATCCGGGCGCTCGGCACCTGCGACTCGAAGCACTCCGGCATCCAGTCCGACGGTACCTCGATCGCGTCGAGCAGCTCGGTCGCCCAGCGCCGCTCCCGCACGTGGAACATCGCCGTGCCGGAGGCGTCGGAGACCTCGGTCGCGTAGGCGCCGGTCAGTTTGAGCCGCACGTAGTCCTTCGGGAGCAGCACCTTGCGGACGCGGGCATAGGTCTCCGGCTCGTGATCGCGCAGCCAGATCACCTTCGGGGCGGTGAACCCGGTCAGCACCGGGTTGCTGATCAGCTCGACCACCCGCTCCGCACCGACCATCCGCGTGATCCACTCGCACTGCGCCGCCGTGCGCTGGTCGCACCAGAGCAGCGCCGGCCGCAGCACCTCGTCCCGCGCGTCCAGGAAGACCGAGCCGTGCATCTGCCCGGAAAGCCCGACGCCCTTTACCTCGTCCGCGCTGATTCCCGCCTTCGACAGGACGGCGCGGACCGTCTTGCACGAGGCATCCCACCAGTGGCGCGGGTCCTGCTCCGCCCAGCCGGGGCGAGGGGTGCTGAGGGGGTATTCTTCCGTGGCAGTGGCGAGCACCCGGCCGCTCTCGTCGATCAGAAGCGTCTTGGTGCCGGAGGTGCCGATATCGATTCCAAGCAGGGGCATGGTTCTCTCCGCGGTGAGTGTCGATGTCCACCGCAGAGGTTCAGCTGCGGGGGAAGAGGTCCCTGCCCGCACCCACTCGTACTCCCACTCCTACTCGTCCTCCTATTCAGAGAGGGAGAGCAACCGGGCGGTTGAAACCGCGGCAACGACGGCACGAAGTCCCCCTGCGGGGACTCAGCAGGGCCTGGCTCGGGCGTCCGGAGGACGCGTGGCGGCAGGCCGAGTAGCGAGGTATTTCAATGCCTCGCGGGTTGCCGGACAGCCAGCCGGACAACCGGAGAACCCCCCAACCCGAAATCCGTCGGACAGGCAGCTACACCAGCGGCTTGGCCCAGTTCAGGATGTCCTGGGCGCAGCGCAGGTGGATGCGCGCGGAGGTCTTGTCGTAGAGCTGCGCGGGGACGCCGTCGACCGTCTCCGGATTCCGCGTGGCCATGAACTCCGGATTCAGCTCCGCGGCGGCGTTCATGATCTCCACCGGCGCGTTGAGCGAGTTGGCGAACTGGATCAGGTTGTGCCCCTTAGGGGAGCGCTTCTGATGGTCGGTGATCGCGGCTTTCAGCGCCTTCTCCGCCGCCTGCTGGCTGAAGAAGACGCTGGCGTAATAGACCCCGGCGTCGAGGAGGGTGGTGGCGGTGGCGAGATCCGCGCGGGCCTGCGCCCAGAAGGCCATGGCTTCCTTGCGGAAGTCCTTCATTTCCGGTTCGGGTTCGCGCTCCATCGCCCGCCTTCGGTCCTTTCTCGTGGTCTCTACTTATTAAAGATTATCGGTTCCGGCCAGCCTGAAACACTTCGATCAACCGGCGCGCTGCGTCGGAGACCAGCGGGCCGGCGCCGCTCATCGCGCGCTCGAGGCTCATGGGGCCGGGAACGATCGAGGCGATTCCGCTGATTCCGGCCGCGCGGTAGTCGCCGATGTCGGAGCCGAGAGAGCCGCCCAGCGCGAGCACCGGGACCCCCGCGCGGCTCGCCCGCGCTCCAATTCCGGTGAGCGTCTTGCCGAAGGCGGTCGTCTGCCGGTCGATCTTCCCTTCGCCGGTCACAACCAGTTCTGCCCCCTGCAGGTGGCGGTCGAACCCTACACAGTCGAGCACCAGCTCCACGCCCCGCTCCATCCGCGCGCTCAGGAAGGCGAGGAAGGCGAAGCCGAGGCCGCCGGCCGCGCCAGCGCCAGGAGCGGTGCGCCAGTCTTTACCGGCCGCCTCCGCTGCCACGTTGGCGAGGTTACCGAGCGCGTCGTCGAGAAGACGAATGTCCTGGGGGCTGGCGCCCTTCTGCGGGCCGTAGACCGCCGCGGCACCCTGCGGTCCGGTCAGCGGGTTGGTCACGTCGCAGGCGAGCACGATCTCGCGGCCGGAAGGCAGCTCGAACGAGCCGCGCTCGATGCGGTGGAGGTCGAGGAGCGCCGCGCCTCCCTGGGGGAGGTGCTGCCCGAGCGAGTCGAGCAGCCGGAGGCCCAGTGCCTGCAGCATTCCGGCCCCGCCGTCGGTGGTGGCGCTGCCGCCGAGGCCGACCACGATCCGCGGGCGCTCCGTGGCGAACGCGGCGCGCAGGAGCTGCCCCGTGCCGTAGGTAGTGGCGAGCAGCGGGTCCCGCTCCTCTTCCGCCACCCGGGAAAGGCCGGAGGCCTCCGCCATCTCGACGAAGACTGTCTCGCCGTCGCCGAGCAGTCCCAGCCGCGCCTCGACCGGCTCGCCGACCGGCCCGATTACCGTCTTGACCTGGTACTCGCCCCCGGTGGCGGTGACCAGTGCTTCGAGCGTCCCCTCGCCGCCGTCGCCGACCGGCAGCTCCACCAGCTCCGCCTCCGGCAGCGCCTGGCGCGCGCCCTCCGCCATCGCGCGGGCGACCGCCGGCGATTTCAGGCTGCCCTTGAAGCTGTCGGGCGCGAGGAGGATCTTCATGGGGTCTGCCCGGTGAGGTAGCTGGCAAAGACCAGGATGAAGTCGTAGAGCGCGTGGACGATGCAGGCGGTGGTGGTGTTCGTCGCCCGCCGCACCAGCCCCAGCACCGTGCCGATCAGGAAGACGATCAACAGGCCGTCGAACCCGTACTGGAACGCGTGGAGGCTGGTGAAGAAGAGGTTGGGGAGCAGGATCCCGAGGCGGGGCTGGAGCACGCCGCGCACCGCCACCTCTTCGCTGATCCCGGCTGAAAGCCCCAGGATCACCGCGCCGAGCGGGCTGATCGCCGGCGCCAGGATCTTCTCGAAGGTCTCCTGATCGGTGCGCGGGAGGCCCATCCGCTCCCAGAGCTGGAAGAAGAGCGGCTCGGTCAGCAGCAGCACCCCGGCGAGCCCGACCGCCACCCCGATGCCGAGCGCCACCTGCCGCCCGGTGGGCCGCACCAGGCCGAGCCGCTCCAGCGCCTCGCGCCAGGTGCGGGTGACGAGAAACCCGACGGCGACCATGCTGGCGGGGACGGTCCAGAGCACCATGTAGACCATGGAGCTGAACAGCTCTTGCGGCCCGGTCACGAAGGCGCTCTCACCGCGCTTGATCAGCTCCAGCAGCACCGGGTTTCCACCGGTAGCGATGAGCTGCCCGAAGAACATCACCACGCCGCCGAGCACCAGGGAGAGCGCGATGGCGTGCACGTGGCTGCGCGGATCGAACGGAAGCACTCCTGCCAGCAGGCGACGGACGGCGGGCATCAGCACCAGACCGGCCGCTACGACTCCCAGGAAACCCCAGGCGGCAGCGCCCGCAAGCACCGGCCAGTTCGGCGACAGGGCGGGGGACACGGCCGAGGGAGGCGGCAGAAAGGTCAGGAACACCATCAGCGCCGGCGTGGCCGCCATACTCAGCACCATCGAGGCATGCCAGAGGTAGGCGAGCACTACGCCCCAGGTCCGCTGCACACCGATGTAGGCGAGAAATCCGAGCAGGGCGAACGGCGTGATCTGGACGAAGACGCCAAAGTACCCCATCAACCAGGCCGCGCTCTGCTCCGCCATTGCGTGGAGCACGGCGGCCATCAGGCCCACGGCGAGCATCACGAGCAGCCAGCGGCCGACGACTCTCGAGCTCGGGGAGGGCTCCAGGTGTGCCAGGCGCCAGACCGGCGCGATCGGCGGGTGGACCGCTTCCTGCAGCTCCGCGAACTGGAAGCTCTGCTCGTGCAGCGCCGGCGCCTCGTACCTCGGTAGCGCCGCTCCGTCGCCCGTCAGGACACCGGATTCGGAGTGCGTCTCGGCGCGCTCGGTGGGGTGGGGAGACTCTGACATCGACGGTTAGCTTCCGGCCGGCAGGCTGACGGGACGACCCTCGCGGGCGGAGCGGTAGGCGGCCTCGGCGACGATCACATTGCGCAGCCCGTGCCGGCCCGTGACCGGCGGCGGCGTGCCGTCGAGCGCTGCGTCGACGAAGAGTGACAGCTCGTGCCGGACCGGGTCGTCGTACTCCAGGCTCCCGATGCGGGTCTCGACCGGCGTCTCGCCCGGGCGCGCCAGCGTGATCGTTCCGTCCGCGGAGAAGCCGCCGCGGTACTGGAGGGTGCCTTCGGAGCCTTCGACGCTGCCGGAGAGATCGCCGAGCGCCGAGACCATGCTGGAGTGGAGGAGTCCCAGCGCGCCGCTCCGGAACCGCAGGGAGACGAAGGCGAGGTTCGGGTAGTCGCAGCCGTCTTCGCCGAAGTGCTCCGCCTCGGCGTAGACCCGCTCCACTTCGCCGCCGATCTCGCAGAGGAAGTCGATCTCGTGCGCGTTGATCTCCATCAGGAGCCCGCCGGACAGCTCCCGGGAAGCACGCCAGCCCCGCGCGGCCGCGCCCCAACCGCCGCCCACCCGTCGCACGGAGATGCTGCGCGGGTTGCCGAGGTCGCCGCGGCGGACCCGCTCCAGCACGTAACGCCAGCACGGGTAATAGCGCAGCACCTGTCCGACCATCAGCGTCACCCCCGCGGCGTCCGCGGCGTCGAGGATCGCCTGGGAGTCGGCCGAGCTCGGCGCCAGCGGCTTCTCCACGAAGAGGTGCTTGCCGTGCGCGGCGGCGGCTTCCGCGAGCGGGCGGTGCAGGAACGGAGGGGCCGCGATAATGACGGCGTCGACATCGTCCCGTGAGAGAAGCGCGTCGGGATCTGCGTGCGCGGGCACCCGGAGCTGCTCCGACGCCTGCGCGGCCGCCGCGGCGTCCACGTCCGCCACACCTACCAGCGCCGCGCGCTCCAGCTCCACCAGCTTCGAGCCGAGGCTGCGGCCCATCACGCCGCAGCCGAGCAGCGCCACCCTGAGTCGCTCTCGGGCCATTCAGACTCCCGTCTCCGGGCGGGCAGCCGTCGCCCGCCGCAGTCTCGTTGTGTGCCTCTTTCGACGCGCGGCCCGCATCTCCTGCGGCGACCAAGCGGAAGAGCCGCGGGCATCACACCACGCGGCTCTTCCGCCATTCAGCATCGCTCGTCCGGGCCTCGCGCTATTCGTACCGGAGCGCCTCGATCGGGTCGAGCCGGGAGGCCTTCATCGCGGGGTAGATCCCGAAGAAGATCCCCACCAGCGCGGAGAAGACGAACGAGATGATCATCGGCATCATCGAGAGCATCATCGGGAAGCCCATGCCGCCCTCGGAGGCCGGCCGGCCCATCCACAAGCCGGTGCCCACGCCGAGGGCGATCCCGATGAGGCCGCCGACCAGGCTGAGCGTGACCGACTCGATCAGGAACTGGTAGAGAATGTCCCGCCGCTTGGCGCCGATCGCCTTCCGGATACCGATCTCGCGGGTCCGCTCGGTTACGGAGACGAGCATGATGTTCATAATCCCGATGCCGCCCACGATGAGGGAGACCATCGCGATCCCGGCGAGCAGCATCGTCAGGAAGCCGCTCTGCGCCGCGGCCCCCTCGGAGAGGTCGGCCTGGCTGAAGATGCGGATGTCCGGCTCGTCCTCCGGCCGCGTCTTGTGCGCCCTCGCGATGGCGGCGTAGATCTCTTCCTGGGCGGAGGCCATCTTCGCCTCGGAGACCGCCTGCACGCTCATGCTGCCGAGGTAGTCGACCCCGAACACGCGGGTCATCGCGGTGGTGATCGGCACGGTGATCTGGTCGTCCGGGTTGCGGAACATCATGCCGCCGCGCTTCTGGATCACGCCGATCACGCGGAAGTTCTGGCCGTTGACCTTGATGTTCTTGCCGACCGGCTGCTGCGAGCCGAAGAGCGTCTCGCGGATCTCGTCCCCGATCACCGCCACCTTCGCCTTGCGCTTGACGTCGTCTTCGTCGAACAGCTTCCCGGACGCCAGCGGCAGGTTTCGGATCTCGAAGTACTCCGGGCCGGCCCCGTAGATGGTGGTCCGGGTATTCTCGTTAGCGAACTTCACGGTCCCGTTGCCGCGGTACTCCGGCGTCACCAGCTTGACGGAGGGGCAGGACTTCTTGACCAGCTCCACGTCTTCCATCTTCAGGTTCTGCTGGCTGCCAAGGCCCTGGCTCACGCCGCCGCGCTGCTGGCTGTTCGGCATGATCGTGAGCGAGTTGGTCCCGAGCTTGCGGATCGCGTCCTGGGTCGCCTCCGCCACGCCCTGGCCGAGCGCCACCATCACGATCACGGAGGAGACGCCGATGATGATCCCCAGCATCGTGAGGAACGAGCGGAGCTTGTTCGCCAGGAGGCCCTGCAGGGCCACGCGGAACGCCTCCGCAAAGCCGAGACCGCTGCTCTTCCGGACCTTCTTGTCCACCGTCGGCAGCAGCGTGGGAGTGGCAGGGTTCGCGAGGCTCATGTGGTCACCACCTCCTGCGGAAGATCCGCATCCAGGTTAGGCAGCTTCTCCAGCTCTTCCATGGCGTCTTTCGGATTCTCGATCCGCTCGTCGGACTGCACCAGGCCGTCCTTGAACCGGATGATCCGGCTGCAGTGCTCCGCGATGTCGAACTCGTGGGTCACGATCACCACCGTCTTGCCCTCCCGGTTCAGCCGCTGGAAGATCGCCATGATCTCCTCGCCGGTCCGGGTATCGAGGGCGCCGGTCGGCTCGTCCGCCAGGATCACCACCGGATCGTTCACCAGCGCCCGCGCAATCGCCACGCGCTGCTGCTGACCACCGGAGAGCTCCGCCGGCGTGTGGTGGTGGCGGGACGCGAGACCGACCGCCTCCAGCGCCTGCATGGCGCGCTCCCGCCGGTTCGGCATTCCGCTATAGAGCATCGGCAGCTCCACCTGGCGCAGCGCGCTGGTGCGGGGGAGCAGGTTGAACTGCTGGAAAACGAAGCCGATCTTCTGGTTCCGGACGTCGGCGAGCTGGTTGTCGTTCATGCGGGAGACGTTGATCCCGTCCAGCCAGTACTCGCCGCGGACCGGCCGGTCGAGGCAGCCCACGATGTTCATGAAGGTCGACTTGCCGGAGCCGGAGGGGCCCATGATTGCGACGAGCTCCCCCGCGCCGATCTCGATATCGACCCCGCGGAGCGCCTGCACGATCGTGGTGCCCATCTTGTAGGTCTTCGTCAGCCCTTCGACCTTGATCATCTCTTCTCCAAGCTCCCGCGCGGAGATCCCGGTAGAGGCCGGTGCCGCCGTCTAACTCCAAACCCCCTCTCCCAGACGGGAAAGGGGGTGTCTCTGTTCTGTCGCTGCCATCCCCCGACGCTCGAGGGAACCGGGTGAGGCCGCGGCCACGACCTCACCCGCGTTTCTCTCCGCTAACGGCCGCCGCCGCGAGGGGCTCCGCCGCCGCCGCCGCCGGGCCGGTTCCCGGCTCCACCGGGTCCGCCGCCGCCGGGCCTGCCGCGCTGCTGGTTGCGGTTTCCGCCGAACCGGTTAAACGGATTGAACGGATTGTTCGCTTCTTCCGCCTCCGGCTGGATGGTGCGGGTAATCACCTCGTCGCCGTCCTTGATCCCGGAGACGATCTCGGTGGTGTCCTGCCCCACCACGCCGACGACGATCTCGAACTTCTGCGGCGCGCCGTTGACTAGCTTCTCCACGTAGTAGCCGCCTTCTTCGCCTTCCTTCACGCCTTCGTTCGGAAGGGTCAGCACCTTGCGGGCTTCGTCCGTGATGAACTCGCACGTGGCGTTCATTCCCGGCTTGAACCGCGCGTCGGGCCGGCTCAGCTCCACCGTCACCGGGATCAGGGTGACGTTCTGTTCGATGATCGCCTGCGGGTCGATCCGGATTACCCGGCCGGACACGACCACGTCCGGATAGGCGTCGACGCGCACGTCAACCCGCTGCCCCGTAGCGACCTGGCCGATGTCGGTCTCGTCCACGTTGCACTTGATCCAGAGCCGGGAGACGTCGCCGATCTGGAGCAGGTAGTTGGTGCTGCCGATGGAGGCGCGGCTGGAGGGCACGACGGTGCCTTCTTCCACCTGCTTGGCGATAATGACCCCGGTTCGGGGCGCGGTCACCTTGGTGAAGCCGAGGTTGGTCTCTGCCTGGTTCACCGACGCGTCACTCCGCACGATCTGGGCCTTCGCAGCCACGATCTCGCGGTCGCGGACGTCGATCTGCTCCCGTTCCGCCTGGGCAGACTTCAGGTCCTGCTCCGCCTGGGCTACCGCGGCCAGCGCGGCATCGTGCTCCTTGGCCCGCACGTCGTTCTGCACCGCGTTGGTCTGCGCCAGCGTCAGCCCCGCCTGGGCCTGCTGCTCGCGCGCCTGGTCCGCCTCGAGCCGGGCTCGGGCCTCATCGACCCGTGCTTCCATTTCCTGGATCGCCAGCCGGTTCTCCCGCTGCAGCGTGTCCTTCCGCTGCTTCGCCTGCTCGTAGCTCGCCTTCATCGACTCGAAGCGGGCGTAAGCAGCCTCGACCTCGCTCCGGGCCAGGTAGCCCTGCGAGTGCAGCTTGCGCTGCCGATCGTACGCCCGCCTGGCGATGTCCATGTTGGCGTCGGCCTGCCGCACGTTCGACTCGACCGTCTCGACGTTCAGCGGGATGGTCACTTCCTTGAGCTGCGCCAGCGACTGCTGGAGCTGGGCGATGCTCTTCTCCGTCTGCGTGACCGCCTTCTTCGCGGAAGCGAGGGACGCCCTCGCCTGCGCGATGTTGGAGTCAGTCAGCTTCGGCTGCGCTTCCATGTTCGCGCGGGCCTGGGCGAGCCGGGCCCTAGCGGAGGCAACCGCCTGCCGGGAGGCGGCGATGCGGGCGTTGGTCTGCAGCTTCTGCTGCTTGAGATTGGAGACCGCCTGCGCCAGGCGAGCCTGCGCGGCGCGCCGGTCGGCATCGGCCTGCTCGTACGCGGTGCGGGTGTCGGTCGGGTCGATGTCCATAATGCGCTGACCCGCCGTCACCGTGTCGCCCAGGTCGACGTAGAGACGGTCGATCCGTCCGGAGACGTTCGACTTCACGTCGACCGTCTTCCACGCCTGCACCACGCCGGTGGCGGTGACGAAGCTCTTCACGTCACCCACGGCGGCGGTGCCGAACTCGTAGGTGACCGCCTGCTTCTCTTTTCCGCCCTTGTTCGCGAACGCGAAGCCGCCGCCGACTACCGCGGCGATGACTCCAATGATCAAAATCCAACGAATGGCCGAGCTCATGCCGTAATCCTCACCACGCGGTCACCCCGGGGCGGTCCCAGATGGGGCGTGCACAAATGCGAAAGGCCGGGCGCGGCGGCCCGGAAGTCAACAAAACTGGATCTAAGGTGGAGGGGAGAGGAGCGTCCGCCATCCATTGAGACGCCTCCGGACCGTCCGGGTTCACCGAAAAGGCTTCCTCGGCCGGCTCCAACCTTAGCATACGCACTTACGATCGACTTCGTTTGCAGGCTCCCGGTTCCCGCTGCTCGAAGCCGCTAGAGCCGTCCCAGCGCCCGGTTGAGCTGCGCCTGGGCGAGGTGCACGTCGTAGAGAGCCGAGATCGCGCTGTTGTTGGCGGTGGCAAACTGGACCTGCGCCTGGATCAGGTCGACCACGTCGGTCCCCGCCAGCCCCAGCTCGTACCGCGCGGTCGTCGCCTCCAGG
Organism: Armatimonadota bacterium; assembly: GCA_046292385.1. Taxonomy (GTDB): domain Bacteria; phylum Armatimonadota; class SYMT01; order SYMT01; family SYMT01; genus JBKBRF01. The sequence continues at coordinate 41,992 of JBKBRF010000006.1, forward strand.
TTCACCTGCGCGGCCTCCACCGCCAGGCGGGCCGCTTCCAGCCGCTCGCGCGCGTTGATCAGGTTCAGGTAAGCTTCCTGGACCTCCGCGGTCACATCCTTCTTTACCTGCTCCAGCTGCGCCACGTTGCTCTGGACGTTGGTTCGCGCCTCCTGCTCCCGGGCGTGGGTCAGGCCCGCGTCGAACAGCGGCAGCGAAACGACCGCGCCGACGGCGAAGTCGGCGCGCTGCAGCGGATTGTTCGGCTGCAGGTTGAAGCTGAAGCTGGTATCCAAGCGCGGCTTGCGGCCGACCCGCGCGATCGAGACGCCGGCCTGCGCCGAGCGCACCAGCGCCTCCGCCTGCACCACTTCCGGCCGCTCCCGCACCGCGACCTCGCGCAGATCCTCCACCGGAGGCACGACGTCGAACGCCTCGCGCAGCGCCACCAGGTTGAGCGGGGGACCGACGGTGAGGCCCATCGAGTTGCGGAGCGCGTTCGCCGCCACGCGGAGATCGTTCTGGGCGGCGATCCGGTCGACCTGGCGGTTCCGGTACTCGGAAAGGACCAGCGCGCGGTCCGCTTCGGCGGCATTGTCCGCCGCGATGTTCGCCTCCACGCTGCGAAGCTGCTCCAGCGCCAGCCGCTCCTGCTCCACCCGCAGCTCCAGCAGCCGCTCGGCCCGGAGCTGTAGCAGGTAGTTCACCGTCACGTCGAACGCGAGGTTGTTCCGTACCGCCTCCAGGTTGGCTGCGGTGCTCTCCAGCCCCGCCCGCGCCTGGCGCACGGAGAAGCGGGTCAGGCCGCCGTCGAAGATGTTGTAATTGACGCCGATGCGCGGCTGAAGCCCCTGGTCGAACTGGGTGTCGCTGGTATCCACCCGCACCCGCTGCGGCGGCTGTCCCGGAGCGCCCGGAACGGTGGTGGTGGGGGGCGGCCCGAAGAGGCCGCCGAAGTTGTTGGTGCCGCGGCCGCTGTAGCCGATCTCTCCGATGACCACGGGGAGCGTGCCGACCCGCGCCTGCCGAATCCGCTGCCGCGCCGCTTCCACGTTCTCTTCCGCCACCGTGACGTTCGCGTGCAGTTGGTGGGCGATCTGGATCGCCTCCGCCAGGGAGACCGGCTCCACCGCGGTGGGGGCGATCGGCTGCGGCTCCGGGGCGGGGGTGCCGGGCTGCGCGGCGGCGGGCGGCGCGGGAGGAGTAGGGGGCGGGTCCTGGGCGGGCAGCGCGGCGCGCGCCGGCGCCAGCGCTACGGCGGCGGCAACGAGGCAGGCGGGCCGCGTCCGGCCGCGGCGGTTTCTCCGTCGATTCATCCCGTGTTCCACTCCCAGACCCGATCACCAGGTCACTCTGACGCAGCCGCCAGGCGCCGGTTCACTCGCTGTGCGATGAGCCTTGCGCTAGTGTAGTCACCATCACCGCGGCGGTCTACTGCCGACTGCGGCACCGACAGAATCGATAGTCGGCAAGGCGGGGCCGTTCGTGGACGGCAGGCGAGCGGCGGCTAGTCCGGAGACCGACATCCCACTTTGCCGCGGAGCAGGCGAGCACCTTCCGGGCCGGGAGGGACTTGGCCCCGCAAGACAAGCTCAACACTTGTCGTGAGGAGGAGCCCTCGGCGGCGGCTCGGAACCCGACGGGCGTTAAACCGGGTTTCGGTCCGGTTATCATTGCCGGAGCCGGGGATAACTTCCCCATAGGACCGGCGGCAGCGGGAGCGGCCACGCCGGCGGAGGAAGACGCGGGTACGAGGCATCGCGACTTCTACGCCATCCGCAGGCCAAAGCGGACCCAGGAGCGATACGATGGAACGGCAACCGCAGAGGAGTGAGCTCGACCGGAGCGAGGGGCAGTGGCGTGAGGAGGTCCGTCCCGGCCTCGTCATGATTCGCCGGCGCATCCGGAAGGACGACGGCCGCTACCTGCTCTACTACGATTTCGAGCGGTCCCCGGTAACGCCGGGCGGCCCGGCAGCCAACGGAGAGTAGACATGGCGGAAGTGGCACTGCACGTCCCGGAGATGCACTGTAAGGCCTGCGAGCGGAGCATCCGCGCCGCCCTCGAGCCGGCGCCGGGCGTCGGCGAGGTGCAGGTCGACCTCTCGAGCCGTCGGGTGAGCGTGCAGTTCGACGGGGCGGCGACCGACGTCAGCGCGATCAAGCGCCGAATCGAGGACACCGGGTTCGACGTCGCTTAGCCCGCCAGCGGGATCGCGGAAGCCGACCAGTCAAACCGTGTCGCTCGCGCACACCGCTTGTTAGGTCCGCAAGGAATGGCGCCGGCTCTCGCGGAACAATCCGCGGGCTCTACAGAGAGCGGCCCTTGTGATAAAATTCACTTGACGCGCCCGGCCGGGCGCTCAGGTTTGAGGGGAGATCGGGGAACGTGGAGATACCGCGCGAGTACCTCTGGGCCGGCATCTTGCTCCTCATTGCCATCGGCATGGGGCTGGCAATGGTGGCGCTGCCTTCCATCGTGAGCCGCGTGCTCCGCGTCAACCGCCCGAGCGCGGCGAAAGTGGAGCCGTACGAGTGCGGCATGCTGCCGATCGGCGGCGCGCGGGCGCGGTTCAGCGTCAAGTTCTACGTAGTCGCGATGCTGTTCATCTTGTTCGATATCGAAGCGATCTTTCTCTACCCGTGGGCGATGGTGCACCGGTGGCTCGGCTGGTTCGGGCTGATCGAGGTGGGGATCTTCGTCGCCATCCTCCTGGTGGGGTTTGTATACGTCTGGAAGCGGGGTGCGCTGCAATGGCAGGAATAACGACGACGGTCGACGGCAAGCTGACGCTGGGTCAGCAGGTGGGCCAGCAGGGTTTCCTGCTGGCGAAGCTGGACGACCTGGTTAACCAGATCCGCGCGAACTCGATCTGGCCGCTCACCTTCGGGCTGGCGTGCTGCGCGATCGAGATGATGGCGACCGGCTCCTCCCGCTTCGACGTGGCGCGCTTCGGCGCCGAGGTGTTCCGCGCCTCGCCGCGGCAGGCGGACCTGATGATCGTGGCGGGCCGCGTGAGCCAGAAGATGGCCCCGGTGCTCCGCCAGATCTACGATCAGATGCCGGAGCCGAAGTGGGTGATCGCGATGGGCGCCTGCGCTTCTTCCGGAAACGGGATCTTCAACAACTACGCCATCGTGCAGGGCGTGGACGAGGTGGTGCCGGTGGACGTCTACGTGCCCGGCTGTCCGCCTCGCCCGGAGGCGCTGATCTACGGGATCATGCAGCTCCAGAAGAAGATCACCCGCGCCGGGCGCAGCCTGGAAGACGTGAAGTAGGCGGCGGCGAGACGACACATGGCTGAACAGCAAGCAACCGACACGACCGCCGCCGCGCCCGCGGCGCCGCAGATCGACGTGAGCCGCGAGCTGGAGCGGATTCGCGCCGCGCATCCGGAAGCGGTCGTCGACGTAGAGAAGGACCCGGCGCGCGGAATGGTCTGGATCCAGATCCGCCGCCGCTACGTGGTCCCGGTGCTCACCCTGCTGCGGGACGATCCGTCGCTGAAGTACACGATGCTGGCCGACCTCACCTGCGTGGACAAGCCGTGGGAAGAGCGCCGGTTTACCGTGATCTACAACCTGCTCTCGATCCCGCACAACCGCCGGATCTTCCTGCGGGTGAAAGCGGCGGACGGTGAAGCGGTGCCCTCCGCGGTGCCGGTCCACGCCGCCGCGGACTGGGCGGAGCGCGAGGTCTGGGATCTCTTCGGCGTCAAGTTCGAGGGCCACCCGGACCTGACCCGGATCGAGCTGCCGGACGACTGGGAGGGGCACCCGCTGCGCAAGGATTACCCCGCCGTGGGTCCGCAGCCGGTCATCCTCTACAACGACGTGAAAGACGTGCTCTAGCCCGCATCGGCTCGACGCGACCAGAATAGCCGGGCCATCCGGAACCGTGTAATGTCGAACACTACCGAAACCACCTCTGTGATGATGGGGACCATGCCGGAAAGCGGCGTGGCCGGCCAGGAGACCATGACCCTGAACATGGGTCCCCAGCACCCGTCGACGCACGGCGTGCTGCGGCTGGTCCTGGAGCTGGACGGCGAGACGGTAACCCGGTGCATCCCGCACATCGGCTATCTCCACACCGGAATGGAGAAGTCGATGGAGAACGAGCCGTACCAGCAGGCGATCGTGATCACCGACCGGATGGACTACCTGTCCGGGATGAACAACAACCTGGCGTTCTGCCTGGCGGCGGAGAGGCTCCTGGATCTGCAGGTGCCGCCGCGCGGGCAGGCGATCCGGGTGCTGATGTCGGAGCTCCAGCGCATCGCCAGCCACCTGGTCTGGCTCGGCACGCACGCGATGGACATCGGCGCGATGTCGGTGTTCCTCTACTGCTTCCGCGAGCGCGAGATGCTCCTCAACTTCTTCGAGGAGATTGCCGGCGCCCGCCTCACGCCCTCGTACATCCGGATCGGCGGGGTGGCGCTCGACCTTCCCCCCAGCGTGGAGCCGAAGATCGCCCAGTTCCTCGGGATCTTCCCGGACCGGCTGGACGAGTACTGGACGCTGCTGGACGAGAACCCGATCTGGCGCGACCGTACGATCGGCGTGGCGCCGATGGGCGCGGACGACTGTATCCGGTACGGGGTGACCGGCCCCGTGCTCCGCGCGGCGGGCGTTCCGTTCGATCTCCGTAAGTCGAACCCCTACTGCGGCTACGAGCAGTATGACTTCGACATCCAGCTCGGCGAGAACGGCGACGTATTCGACCGGTACCGCGTGCGGATGGGGGAGATGCGGCAGAGCATGCGGATCATCGAGCAGGTGATGCAGTCGATGCCGGACGGCGACTGCAACGCCGACGATCCGAAGATCGTGCTGCCGCCTAAGGAGCGCGTCTTCTCCGACATGGAGGCGCTGATCCACCACTTCATCCTGGTGACCCGCGGCTTCCCGGTGCCCCCGGGCGAGGCGTACCACGCCATCGAGTCCCCCAAGGGCGAGCTCGGTTATTACATCGTCTCGGACGGCAGCGAGAAGCCGTACCGGGTGCGGGTGCGCCCCCCCTCTTTCTACAACCTGCAGGCAATGCCGTTTATGGTGCAGGACCGCATGGTGGCCGACGTGGTGGCCGCTATCGGCAGCCTCGACATCGTGCTCGGCGAGATCGACCGCTGATGCTATCCGAACAGGCCAGACAGAAGATTCGCGAGCAGATGGCCCGGTATCCGGTGCCTCGCTCCGCCCTCGGCTCCGCGCTCTACATCGCGCAGGAGGAATGCGGCGGCTGGGTGCCGCCGGAGGCGATTCACGACGTGGCGGAGGTGATGGGCCTCGAGCCGACCGACGTCCAGTCGATGATGAGCTTCTACGTGATGTACAACAAGGAGCCGGTCGGCAAGTATCTGCTCGAGATCTGCCACAACATCTCCTGCGCGGTGATGGGCTGCGGCAAGCTGTTCGACGTGGTGCATCGCAAGTGCGGCATCGGCCCCGGCGAGACGAGCGAGGACGGTCTCTTCACGCTGAAGGGCGTGGAGTGCAGCGCGGCGTGCGGCGGCGCCCCGGTGGTGCAGGTGAACGGCATGTACCACGAGCGGATCACCCCGGAGCAGCTCGACACGCTGCTGGACCAGCTCCGCGCCGAGGGCGGCCCCCGCGAGAACCTGTACAACGCCGCGTACGCGCCGGAGACGACGCCGCGCCGCGAGGGAGCGTAGCGAGACGTGTCCGCACTGCGCGAGCCGGACTGGCTCACGGTCGAGGACTTCTGGGCCCTGGTGGGAGACGGCGAGAAGGCCGACCTCCTCGATGGGGTGATCCACCTTGCCCCACCGGAGTCGCCGTGGATCAATCTCGCCGCGAACTGGCTCCAGTTCCTGGTAGCTGGCTACGTCTGTGACCGGCGGCTCGGCATCGTGTTCACTGGTCGAGTCGCCTTCGTGCTGAACGAATTCTGCGCTCCCGAGCCGGATATCGCGTTCGTAGCGGCGGCTCGAATGGATGCGGTGGCTGCGGACCGGGTCTGTGGAGCGCCCGACGTGGCGATCGAGATCGTGTCCCGCGACAGCCGAGCGCGGGACTACGAGGACAAGTACCGCCTCTACGAAGAGGCTGGGGTTCGCGAGTACTGGCTGATCGATCCGATTGAGAATCGCGCGCACTTCCTCCGCCTGGCGGAGAGCGGCTTTCGGCCGGTGGAGCTGCGAGAGGGTCGCCTGTTCGAGTCCGAGGCGCTCCCGGGCTTCTGGTTGGACACCGGGTGGCTCACCTCGGAGGAGCGCCCGGACGAATACGAGTGCCTGCAGCGGATCCTGGCCGGCGGACCGGAAGAAATGAAGAGAGAGGCGACCGATGCCTGAAGTACGCATTCTGCGAAAATGGGTGGACGATCCGGAGCAGCGCAAGATCGACGTGGCGCTGCAGCGCGGCTACTACACCGCGGCGCGCAAGGCGCTGCTGGAGATGCAGCCGGATGAGCTGATCGAGATGGTCCGCGCCTCCGGTCTGCGCGGCCGCGGCGGCGCCGGCGCCCTGACGGGGATGAAGTGGGGCTTCATGCCGAAGGAGCCGACCGCCGACCGCCCCAACTACCTGATCTGCAACGCGGACGAGTCCGAGCCCGGCACCTACAACAACCGAGAGCTGATGGAGATGGATCCCCACCAGCTCATCGAGGGGATGATCATCTCCGCCTACGCCATGCGCGTGCGGACGATGTTCATCTACATCCGCGGGGAGATGGTGCTCGGCGCGAAGGTGCTCGCCGACGCGATCGCCGCGGCCTACGCCCGTGGCTTCCTGGGCGAGAACATCTTCGGCACCAACTTCTCGACCGACCTGATCCTGCACCGGGGCGCCGGGGCCTACATCTGCGGGGAGGAGACCGCGCTGATGGACTCCCTGGAAGGCCTGCGCGGCCACCCGCGCAGCAAGCCGCCGTTCCCGGCGGTGCAGGGGCTCTACGGCAAGCCGACCACGATCAACAACGTGGAGACGCTCTGCAACGTGCCGCACCTGGTGAACAACGGGGTGGAGTGGTACCGCTCCATGGGAACGGAGAAGAGCACCGGCAGCAAGATCTTCTCCGTGAGCGGCCACGTGAAGCGCCCCGGCAACTACGAGATCACAATGGGCACGCCGCTCCGGGAGCTGGTGTACGACATCGCCGGCGGCATCCGGGACGACCGCGACCTGAAGGCGGTGATTCCGGGCGGCTCTTCCATGCCGATGCTCCCGAAAGAGATCGCGCTCGAGGCGAACATGGACTTCGAGAGCCTGCAGGCCGCCGGCTCGGCGGTCGGCTCCGGCGGGTTCATCGTCTTCGACGACACCACCGACATCGTGCAGGTGTGCGAAGTAATCGCGCGCTTCTACAAGAACGAGAGCTGCGGCAAGTGCGTGCCGTGCCGCATCGGGACCGACTGGATCCACAAGATCATCCTGCGGATCATGCACGGGCACGGCCGGCCGGAGGACATCAACCTCCTCCGCGGAGTCTGCGTGAATCTGGCGGGCGAAAAGATGATGGACAGCCGCAGCTTCTGCGCGCTGGGCGACGCGGCTGCGTGGCCGATCATCTGGGGCGGGCTGAAGCACTTCCAGGACGAGTTCGACTACTGGATTCAGCACAAGAAATCGCCCGTCGGACGAGAAGTCGGAGTGCCGGCCGTCGCGTAACGAGATAGGTTTCTAAAGGGCTTCCCGCCCGGTCCGCGCCGCCGCCGATTGGCGGTCGCGCGGTAGGATAAGCAGGCCAGAATGGCAACCGAAACCCAGGCACCCAGCGTCCCGATGGTGACGCTTTCCATAGACGGACGCGAAGTCCAGGTCCCCAAGGGCACCAACGTCATCGAGGCGGCCCGCAAGCTGGGGATTCAGATTCCGTACCTCTGCTACCACCACCAGCTCACGCCGTTCGGCGGCTGCCGTCTCTGCCTGGTGGAGGTAGAGAAGGTGCCGAAGCTGCTCGCGGCGTGCAACACGCTGGTGGCGGACGGCATGGTGGTGCGCACCACCACCTCCAAGGTACGGGAGCAGCGCTCCGGCGCGCTGGAGTTCATCCTGCTGAACCACCCGCTCGACTGTCCCGTGTGCGACAAGGGCGGCGAGTGCGAGCTGCAGGACCGCGTCTTCGAGCACAGCAACGCGATCTCCCGCGCCACCGAGCCGAAGATCCACATCGAGGACTACGACCTCGGCCCGCTGGTGGTGCGGAACCAGGACCGCTGCATCATCTGCAAGCGCTGCGTGAAGGTGATGGAAGAGGTGGTGGGGGACCCGGTGCTGGAATTCGGCCAGCGCGGCATCACCACCGAGGTCTACACTTTCGAGCACGAGGAGTTCCGCCCCGGCTTCTCCGGCAACACCATCCGCGTCTGCCCGGTCGGCGCGCTGATGAGCAAGCCGTTCCGGTTCACCGCCCGCCCGTGGGAGCTCCAGAAGACCCCCAGCGTCTGCAGCCTCTGCAGCGTCGGCTGCAACGTCCGCCGCGACGTGCGGGAGAACAAGCTGCTGCGCGTGGTCGGCCTGGAGAACCCGCAGGTCAACGACGGCTGGCTCTGCGACCGCGGGCAGTTTGGCTACGACTACGTGAACAGCGCGGAGCGGCTCGCGGCCCCGCTCATCCGCCGCAGCAAGGGCGGCGCGCTGGAGCCGGTCTCCTGGGATGAAGCGCTCGGCTTCGTCGCCTCCCGCCTGAAGCAGGTGAAGGAAAGCGGCGGCGCTTTCGCGGCGCTCGGCTCGGAGCGGATCTGCAACGAGGACGCCTACGTCCTGCAGCAGTTCACCCGCGAGGTGATGGGCAGCGCCCACGTAGACCACCGCGCCGGCAGCACCCGCACCGGGTACCAGGCGCAGCGGCCGACCCCCGGCGCGATCGCCGCGCTGCCGAAGGCGGACGCGGTCCTCGTGATCGGCTCCGACGTCACCGCGGAAGCGCCGGTGCTCGATCTGGTGCTGAAGCGCAGCATCCTGCCGAAGAAGTCGAAGCTGATCGTCGCCAACCCGCGCGCCACCGCGCTCGACAAGTTCGCGGCGCAGACCCTCCAGTACCTCCCCGGCCGCGAGATCGCGCTGGTGAACGCGCTGGTGCAGGCGGTCCTGGAAGAGGGCGGCGCGGGAGCCTCGCTGGCGGGCATCGACGCCGTCCGGCAGGGCCTGGGTGGAGCCACGGTGGCCCAGCTCGCCGAATCGGCGGGCGCCACTGAAGCGGCGGTGCGCCAGGCGGCGAAGACGTTCGCCGGCGCGAAGCTCGGGAGCATCCTCTACGGCCAGGCCGCGGCGGACGGCCGCGACGGCGGCTACTTCATCGCGGCGCTGCAGAACCTGGCGCAGGTAGCGGGCCAGTCCGGTAAGGACGGCCACCTGCTGCTCGAGGTGGTGCGCGAGGCGAACACCTGGGGCGTGCGCGACCTCGGCCTGCTGCCGGACACCGGTCCGGCCGGGGCGCCCGTCACGCGCGGCAAGTCGACGAGCGAGATCATCCAGGCGGCGGCCGACGGCCAGCTCCAGGCGCTCTACGTCGTGGGCGCCAACCCGGCGGTCGAGCTGCCCGGCGGTGAGAAGGTCCAGGCCGCGCTCCGCAGCGTGCCGCTCCTGGTGGTGCAGGACCTGTTCCTCACCGAAACCGCGGAGCTGGCGGACGTCGTCTTCCCCAGCGTCGACGTCTCGGAGCGCAACGCGACGCTCACCAATATCGAGGGACGCGTGCAGCGGGCGGTCCGGTCGATGGACCCGCGGGGTGCCTCCAAGGAAGACTGGCGCATCCTGTCGCTCATCGCGGAAGAGATGGGGCAGCCGCTCGGATACACCACGGCGGAAAGCGTGCTGAAGCAGATCCGCGCGGCGTTTGCGGGCAAGAACGGGCAGGGCAAGCCGGCCGGCCTGCAGCGGGTAGAGACGCCCGCCGCGCTGGGCCGCGACGCTGCCTTCCCGCTCCGGCTCTTCACCGGCCGCCTGATGTTCGACCGCAGCGCCCTGCAGGGACGCTCCACCGTCATCCCCGGCCTGGCGCCCGATCCGTTCGTGGAGATCAATCCGGCGGACGCGCAGCGCTACGGCATCGAAGCGGACAGCCTGGTCACGGTGGAGACCGCCGTGGGAGCGCTCCGGCTCACCGCCCGCGTGAGCACGTCGGTGCCGGCCGGACACGTCTTCGTCCCCGAGGGGTACTCCGAAGCCCCCGTTTCGACGCTGCTGACGGAAGGCGCGTCCGTGGTCTCGTGCCGCATCGCCGGCCCAGAAGCACGCCCGGAAGCACGCACGGAAGCATAGATCCGGCGCTGCCGGGCTCGTTCGGGAATAGCGGAATTGGAAACGAACATGCCGTTCGAGGTCGCGGCGATCGCGGCCCTCATCAAGATCGTAGTGGCCCTCGGCTTCATCATGCTGGCGGTCCCGATGCTCGTCTGGCTCGAGCGCAAGCTCATTGCGGACTTCCAGGCGCGCGTGGGGCCCAGCCGCGTGGGACCGTTCGGGCTGCTGCAGTCGTTCGTCGACGGCATCAAGCTCCTCACCAAGGAAGCGCTGCAGCCGGCGCAGGTCGACCGGCTGCTCTACTACCTCGGCCCGGTGATGGTGATGATCCCCGCGCTGGTGGTGGGGGCGGTGGTGCCGTTCGCCGCGCCGCTGCAGGTGGGGGACTACGTCCACCGGATGGTGATCGCCGATCTTCCGATCGGGATCCTCTTCATCCTGGCGCTCACCTCGATCAGCGTCTACGGGATCGTGCTCTCCGGCTGGTCTTCCAACAGCAAGTACTCTCTACTCGGTGCCCTCCGCTCCGCCGCGCAGATGGTGAGCTACGAGCTGCCGCTCGGTCTTAGCCTCATCGCCGGCCTGATGATCGCGAGCTGGGCCGACCCGCAGGGCCTCTTCGGCCTGAGCCTGGTGCGGGTGGTGGAGGCGCAGGACGGCGGCATTTTGAACTGGGTCGCCTTCAACTACCGCTTCGGCTTCCTCGGGCTGATCGCCCTCGTGATGTTCTACATCTGCGGCCTGGCGGAGACGAACCGCGCCCCCTTCGACCTCCCCGAGGCGGAGACGGAGCTCGTCGCCGGCTACCTTACCGAGTACGGCGGCATGAAGTGGGCGATGTTCTTCCTGGGCGAGTACGCGGCGATGCTGAACGTCGCGGCGGTGGCGACGACCGTCTTCCTGGGCGGCTGGCACTCTCCCTATCCGGAGAGCTGGCTCCCGATCGCGGTGAACTCGCTCCCGTACATGCTGCACGGGCTGCTCTGGTTCGGGCTCAAGATCTTCCTCATCATCGTGATCTACATGTGGATTCGCGCTACCCTGCCGCGGATGCGCTACGACCACCTGATGAGCTTCGCGTGGAAAGGGCTGCTGCCCGGGTCGCTCGTGATGATCTTCGTCGTCGCGACGATCCTCACCGCCGCGCACGCGGAGCCGCCGCCGGCAGTGCTGCTGGGCCCGGGCGCGCAGAACGACCAGCGCCAGCTCCCCGCTCCGCCGATCGAGACCCCGGGCGGAGAGCCCGGAGCCCCCGCGGGCAACGCTCCCGCGGCCAATGCTCCCGCGGCGAACACGCCCGGAGCGGCGGCACCGGTCGGGAATGCCCCGGCCGAAGCGCCTGCTAACGCTAACAACCCGGCGGCACCGGCCGGAAACGCGCCGGCGCCGGGAGGACAATAGATCACCATGGCACTTCAACAGGAAGTCGTCAGCCGCCGCCGGCGGTCCACCACGCTGGGCAACATCGGCGCCCTCGTGAAGGGGCTGCTCACCACCGCCCAGGAAGCGCTGGTCGGCGAGCGGGTGACGCAGAACTACCCGGAAGATCACTACGTGCCGTTCCCGCGCTGGCGCGGCCGGCACGTGCTGCGGCGCCACGAGAATGGGCTGGAGAAGTGTGTCGGCTGCGCCCTCTGCGCCGCGGCCTGCCCGGCGCACTGCATCCGCGTCATCGCCGGGGAGAATACCGACACGCACCGCATCTCCGAGGGAGAGCGGTACGCGGAGGTGTACGAGATTCACATGCTGCGCTGCATCTTCTGCGGCTACTGCGTGGAGGCGTGTCCCACGGAAGCGCTCGGCATGACCGGCGAGTACGAGCTGGCCACGTTCAGCCGCGAAGCGCAGCTCTACGGTAAGGAGCGCCTGCTGGAGCCCGTTCCGGTGAACGACGGCTCCATGAAAGGCGACTGAGATTCGATTTGTGCCCGGCGCGCGGCGCGTCCGCGCGCCGTTAGCCTGTTTGCTTCAGAGGCGAAGCTAGGCGTTCCCGGAAGCCCCGCTTCCCGCCTGCTCGGCCTCGTCGACCCGTAACTCAACGACGGAGTCCTGCCCGAATGGGTCTGCAAATCCTCTTCTGGATACTGGCCGGGCTGTCGGTCATCACCGCCCTCACGGTGGTGATCCACCGGAATCCCATGCGCGCCGCCCTGGCGCTGGTGGTGAACTTCCTCAGCCTCGCCGTCCTCTACATCCTGCTCAACGCGCAGGTGCTCGCGGCGCTGCAGGTGATCGTCTACGCCGGCGCCATCATGGTGCTGGTGCTCTTCGTGATCCAGCTCCTCAACCTGGGCGGGGAGAACGTGCGGGAGGACCCGCTCGGCATCGGCCAGCGGCTGGCCGCCGCGCTGCTGGGCATGCTGCTGCTCGGCGGCATCATGTACGGCATCAACGCCTACGCCGGCCGCGCGCCGGCCGGCGTCTCGCCGCGGCTGCAGCAGCTGCAGCAGGCGGACATCCCGCAGATCCAGATCATCGGCTGGGACCTGTTCACCCGGTACGTCTACCCGTTCGAGCTCACCTCGCTGCTGCTGCTGGTGGGGGTGATCGGCGTGCTGATCTTCACTCGCCGCCGCACCACCCAGGTAACCCAAAATGGCCGCAATCCCTAACCATTACTTCCTGGGCCTGGCGGCGGTGCTCTTCACCATCGGCGCGGTGGGGGTGCTGATCCGCAAGAACCCGATCGTGATCTTCATGTGCATCGAGCTGATGCTGAACTCCGCCAACCTGGCGTTCATCACCTTCAGCCGCACGCAGGGGTACGACGGGCAGATCTTCGCATTCTTCGTGATGACTGTCGCCGCGGCGGAAGTCGCCGTCGGCCTCGGCATCATCGTCTCCATCTTCCGAGAGCGCCACGACATCAACGTGGACGAGGTCAACCTCCTCAAGGGATAGCGTTAGGGGCGGCCGGGCATCCGCGGATGGGCCGCCCTTCTCGATGACGGAACAACGTGGTTATGGCTGACCTTATCTGGCTGGTCCCGATCTTCCCCCTTATCGGGGCCATCATCAACGGCCTGCTCCTCTCGCGGGCACCCGAGCGGCTGCGCAAACCGTGGAGCGGCGTCCTCGCGGCGCTTGCCTCGGTGGCGGCGTTCGTGGTCGCCGTGGTGATCTGGCTCAACCTGGGCGCGATCCTGAACGGTCGGCCGTGGATCGACTCGTCGTTCATCCGCTGGATCGAATTCGGGTTGGTGAGCCTCCCGATCCAGTTCCGCATCGATCCGCTCTCCGTGACGATGATGCTGGTGGTGACCGGGGTCGGCTCGCTGATCCACATCTTCTCGATCAGCTACATGATCGATGACGTGCGGTTCACCCGGTTCTTCACCTACCTGAACCTCTTCATGTTCAGCATGCTGCTCCTGGTGCTGGCGAACAACTACATCCTGTTGTTCGTGGGCTGGGAGGGCGTGGGGCTTTGCTCCTTCCTGCTGATCGGCTTCTTCTTCGAGCGGGACTCCGCGGCGCAGGCGGGCAAGAAGGCGTTCATCATCAACCGGGTGGGCGACTTCGGCTTCATCCTGGCGGCGCTCGCCCTCTTCTGGCTGACCGAGCCGCACACGCTCGTCTTCAACACCGTCCGCCAGACCGGCGTGCTGGACCAGGCGGCGCATCTCGACTCGCTGCAGCTCTTCGGCATCCCGGCGCTGACGGTGATCTGTCTGCTGATGTTCCTCGGCTGCACCGGCAAGAGCGCCCAGCTTCCGCTCTACCTCTGGCTGCCGGACGCGATGGAAGGCCCCACGCCGGTCTCCGCGCTGATCCACGCCGCCACGATGGTGACCGCCGGCGTCTACCTGATCGCCCGCTCCGCCCCGCTCTTCTCGCTGAGCCCGGAAGTGCAGATGGTGGTGGCGACGGTCGGCATCATCACCGCGTTCTACGCGGCGCTCGTGGCGATCAAGCAGTACGACATCAAGCGGGTGCTGGCCTACTCCACGGTCTCGCAGCTCGGCTTCATGTTCGTCGGCGTGGGGGTGGGGGCGTACGCCGCCGGCATCTCCCACCTGGTGACGCACGCCTTCTTCAAGGCGCTGATGTTCCTCGGCGCCGGTGCCGTGATGCACGCGCTCGAAGGCCAGCTCGACATGCGCAAGATGGGCAACATGAAGGCCCACATGCGCGTTACGTTCGGAACCTTCGCTCTGGGCTGGCTGGCGATCGCCGGCATCCCGCCGTTCTCCGGCTTCGTCAGCAAGGACGCGATCCTGGAGCACGCTTACCCGGTCGCTCCGTGGATCTTCTGGCTCGGCGCCATCGTGGCGGGAATGACCGCTTTCTACATGTCCCGCATGTTCTTCACCGTCTTCTTCGGCTCCGAGCGGATCGAGATGGGGGAGGAGGGGCACGGCGGCGACGCGCAGGAGCACGGCCGGAGCCACGCCCCCGGTCACGAGGGGCACGGCCACCCGCGCCATGTCGGCGAGCCGATGCACGCGCACGAGGCCCACGGGACGCACGGCCACACCCACGACCACGGCCACGGCCACACACACGACCACGCTCACGGTCACGGTCACGCGCATCACGGCCACGCCCACGTGCATCCCGAGCAGCCGCTCATGAACTGGCCGCTGATCGTGCTCGCCATCCTCTCGGCGGCGGGCGGCTGGATCGTCCTGCCGATCCTGAACGGCTGGCTCGATCCGGTGACGGTCGGCATGGTTCCGCACGCCGAGGGAGCCGAGCCGCACCACAGCTCCTGGTCGTGGAGTCACACTTTCGGCCTCTGGCAGACCTGGGTCTCCATCGCCGCCGCGCTGATCGGGATCGGCCTCGCCGCGGCGATGCGCCGGCAGTTCGAGCTCGGCTGGTCGCCGGGAGTGGAGCGGGCGCTCGGTGCCCTCATGGCGGCCTACGAGGGAACGCTGCACTTCCTCTTCGTGCGGGTGGGAACCTGGATCTCCGAGTTTATCTACCGCTGGATCGACCGCGCCGTGATCGACGGCCTGGTCAACTTCAGCGGCAGCGCGGTCGACTACCTCGCCGAGTCGCTCCGGACGCTCCAGACCGGCTACGTGCGCAACTACGCGCTGGTGATGCTGGCGGGCGCCGTCTTCGTGGTGGCCTGCTTCATGGTGATCCTGCAGGGCTACTCCATGCGGATCCTGCTCACCGCCGCCGGCGCGATCTTCGTCGTTACCTTCGTTTTGATGATCCTCCAGGGCATGCTGCAGCGCCGCGCGGAGGTCCGGGCCGGCGTGGCGCCGGACCCGCACGGGACCTCCGGCGACTAAACGCCCTGCTTCGCCCTTCAAGTACGTGAACGCCTCATGAATCCCGAAGCCGTTCTCAACCTGGTGCTGTACCTCCCGCTCGCCGGAGCCGTGCTCCTGGCGATGCTGCCGCGGGATCAGCACGCCTGGCACCGGTACACGGCGCTCGGCATCGCCATCGCCACCATGCTGGTGTCGTGGACGCTCCTGTTCGAGTTCCGGACCACCAGCGATCAGGTGTACCAGTTCGTGCTCGAGGCGGACTGGATCCCGCAGTTCGGCATCAAGTACAAGACCGGGGTCGACGGGATCAGCTTTACCCTGATCCTGCTCACCACGCTCCTCTCGACCATCGCGGTCCTCAGCTCGTTCGACGCGATCCAGAGCCGGGTGCGGGAGTACTACCTCTGCCTGCTGCTGCTCGAGACCGGAATGCTGGGAGTGTTCATGTCGCTCGACATGATCCTCTTCTACGTCTTCTGGGAAGCGATGCTGATCCCGATGTACTTCCTCATCGGGATCTGGGGCGGGGCTCGCCGGCGCTACGCGACGATCAAGTTCGTGCTCTACACGCTGGTCGGCAGCCTCTTGATGCTGGTGGCGATCGTCTGGGTCTACTACGCCTCCGCGCAGGCGGGGACCGGCACGTTCGACATCACGCTGCTGACGGACCCGCTCGGCCCGCTGCAGGCGACGACGGCCCTCACGCCGGACGTGCGCTTCTGGCTCTTCCTGGCGTTCACCGCGGCGTTCGCCATCAAGGTGCCGATGTTCCCGGTCCACACCTGGCTGCCGGATGCCCACGTGGAGGCGCCGACCGCCGGCTCCGTGATCCTGGCGGGCGTGCTGCTGAAGATGGGGACCTACGGCTTCGTCCGGTTCTGCATCCCGCTCTTCCCGGACGTGGCGATCGACCTGGCGCCGTGGTTCCTGGCCCTCTCCGCGATCGGCATCATCTACGGCGCGCTGATGGCCTACGTCCAGGTAGACGTCAAGCGCCTGGTGGCCTACTCCTCGGTGAGCCACCTCGGCTTCTGCGTGCTCGGGCTCTTCGCCTTCACGGTGGAGGGGGTCGGCGGCAGCGTGCTGCAGATGATCAACCACGGCCTCAGCACCGGCGCGCTGTTCCTTCTGGTCGGAATGCTCTACGAGCGGCGGCACACCCGGGACATCGCGGCGTTCGGCGGGATCTGGAAAGTGATGCCGGTCTTCACCGCGTTCTTCCTGATCACCACGCTCTCCAGTATCGGGCTTCCGGGGCTGAACGGCTTCGTGGGTGAGTTCCTGGTACTGCTCGGCACCTGGGGTGCGCCGGTGCGTGGGGCGCAGCTCTTCACCATCCTCTCCGCAACCGGCGTCATCCTTGGCGCGATCTACATGCTCTGGATGTTCCAGCGCGTCTTCCAGGGGCCGATCACTCACGCCGAGAACCGCAAGCTGAGCGACGTGAACTGGCGAGAGATCGCCGCGGTCCTGCCGCTGATCCTGCTGATGTTCTGGATCGGCGTGCGGCCGACTACGGTGACCCGCATGTTCGACCAGGCGGTCTATACCCAGGTGGTGCAGCCGGTCGACCGCGCCCGCATGCTGCAGAACATGCCGGAAGCCGCCCCGTTCGGCGGCCAGGGGCTGCCCCCCGGCTTTGGCGCACCTCCCGGCGGGCTCCCACCGGGCTTCGGAGCGCCTCCCGGCGGCGGGGGGCTGCCGCCCGGCCTGATGCCGCCTCCCGCTCCGGGCGGAGCCCCGGAGGGAGGCTCGGCCCCGCCTCCCGCTCCCGGCGGCGCCGGCACGGCTCCCGCGGGCGGAGCCGGTAGCGAGGGATCCCGCTGATGTTTCCGAAGACTTCCGACGTACTGGCTATCCTGCCCCAGATCTTCGTGGCGGTCCTCGCCATGTTCGTCCTGCTCACAGACGCGATCTGGCCCAAGGTCTCCAAGCGGGTCCTCGCCAACGTGGCGGTGCTGGGCCTGGTGCTCGTCTCCGCCTGGGTGATTGCGACCTGGCCGGGCCGCGAGGCGGTCCCCGCGCTCCAGAACATGGTGCTGAACGACCGCTACACCGCGTTCTTCAACCTGGTGATCCTGGGCGGGACCGCGCTCTCGATCTGGATGTCGATCCAGTTCCTCGACCGCGAAGGCGGGCAGATGGGCGAGTACTACGCCCTGCTGCTCTTTACGGCGGTCGGCGGGATGGTGATGGGCGCTTCGATCAACCTGATCTGCGTCTTCATCGGGCTCGAGATCCTGAGCATCGCGCTCTACATCCTGTCGGGCTACCACACGCACCGGCTGGAGAGCGATGAGGCGGCGCTGAAGTACTTCCTGCTCGGCTCCTACGCCTCCGCGTTCCTGCTCTTCGGCATCGCGCTGGTCTACGGCGCCTCCGAGTCGCTCGACATCCGCCAGATCTCAACCAACCTCGGCAACCTGGCGGTCGGCGGCGCCGATCCATCCAAGAACTACCTGCTCCTGGCCGGGATCGCGCTGATGCTGGTCGGCTTCGGGTTCAAGGTCGCCGCCGTGCCGTTCCACATCTGGACGCCGGACGTCTACCAGGGCGCGCCGACCTCCGTCACCGCGTTCATGTCGGTGGTCGCCAAGGCGGCCGGCTTCGCGGCGTTCCTGCGGGTGATCGCCACCAGCTTCCAGGACCCGAACCTGCAGCTCCAGATCTCCGCGGTGCTCGCCTCCGTAGCGGCGCTCACGATGCTGGTGGGGAACGTGGTTGCCTGCGTGCAGACCAACCTGAAGCGGATCCTCGCCTACTCCAGCATCGCGCACGCCGGCTACATCACTGCCGGCCTGGTGGCCGCGGTGCGGGGCGGGGGGATGTCGATGCTCGGCGACGATCCTCGCCAGAGCGCCATCGCGGCGGTGCTGTTCTACGCCGCGGGCTATACCGTGAGCAATCTGGGCGCCTTCGGCGTGCTGTTGGCGCTTCGCAAGCGCGGGGAAGAGGTGCAGGACCTAAAGGACCTCGCCGGAGTCGGCTTCCGCCACCCGTGGCTCGCCGCGCTCCTCACGCTCTTCCTGCTCTCGCTGGCGGGGCTCCCGCCGTTCGTCGGCTTCTTCGGCAAGCTCTTCCTGATCCAGGCGCTGATCGAGATGAGCAGCCCGCTGGTCTGGCTGATCGTGCTCTTCGTGCTCACCAGCGTGGTCTCGTTCTACTACTACCTGGGCCCGGTCCGCGCGATGTACATGCCGACGCCGGAAGAGGACGAGGGTGCCGTCACCACTGTCACCGCGGACGGGCACCTGAAGCTGGCGCTCGCCGTCGCCGCGATCGGCACCGTCCTGCTCGGCCTCTGGGCCGGCGGCGTGTTCGGCGTAGCGCAGCGGGTGGCGGAGAGCTTCTTCACCTCCGGTATCGCCAACACGATGCCGTAAGGCCGGGGCCGCCTGGAACGCAACGAGGGGAGGTTACCGTGCGGGTAACCTCCCCTCGCTCCACTTTGGCCCGTGCTGTCCGGAGTGCGATGGCGGCTGCCGGAGTCGCGCCTGCGACTAAAGTCGAGGCTACAGAGAGCAAAGCCCGCCTGCGCGGGCTCAGACCCGCCGGTCCGAAAGGCCGGCGTTACTTCATCCGTACCCCTCTGGGAAGCTTTCGCGGGAGGTAAAGCGGCTGGTTGGCACCCCGTGGCGGCCTACCCCCCCCCCAACTCTCCCCCGTGCGGGGGACAAGCCTTCCCTGAAGTGGAAGGGGGAGTAGCAGCATCATATCCATAGCTCCCCTCTCCTCTCAGCAGAGGGGCTGAGGGTGAGGCCGCGACAGACGGACGCCCCTCTCGCCGCGGGTACCGCCTAACGCTGCCGAACGAGGGGCTCCGCTTGGCGCACCCACTCCGCACAGACCTACACGCTACACCCTAACCGCTGCACCCTGTCCGCGACCCGTTAACGATAGTTGATGAACTGCAGGTCGACCGGCAGATCCGCCCCGCGGAGGAGCTGGATCACCGCCTGAAGGTCGTCCTTGTTCTTGCCGGAGACGCGGACCTGGTCGCCCTGGATCTGCGTGGTGACCTTCTTGCCGCTATCCTTGATCAGCTTGGCCACCTTCCGGGCGGTATCCGAATCGAGGCCCTGCTTCAGCTTCACGTCCTGGCGGACGGTGCCCTTGGTGGCGGGCTCGAGCTTGCCGTACTCCAGCGACTTGAGCGAGATGCCGCGCTTCACCATCTTGCCCTGGAGCACGTCCTTCAGCGCGTTCAGGCGGTACTCGTCGTCCGAGTGGAGCTTCAGCGTCTCGCCTTCCAGCTCCAGGCTGGAGACGGAGTTCTTGAAGTCGTAACGGTTCTCGATCTCCCGCTCCGTCTGCTGGATCGCGTTCTTCAGCTCCTGCATGTCGATCTTCGAGACGACATCGAATGAGTAGTCGGCCATCGCTCTCCTCCCTCGCAGCGGGACAGGCTGCCGGTCCTACCCCGGCGCGGTGTTACCATACCACTCGCCCGCGCGCCTGTCAGGCAGTGCGAAACCGCCCGACGCGTGTAAGAAAAGGAGATAAGGGGATGGAGGGGGATGGGGGGATGGAATAACCCCCTGCTCACGCGCCGTGGGGTTACCGCGGCCCCGAATTGATAAGACTACCCGGCGCCGCGCGCTCCGGGGGCTCAGCATAAACCGCTTGCCTCCACCTGGATCAAGATATCCCCTTATCCCCCTTCATCCCCGCTATCTCCTTTCTTACACTTCCGAAACCATGCGTTACATCCACCGGATCTACACCGCCGACCTGGGCCGCCGCCGCGAGAACGCGGAGATGCTGCCGCTCTTTGAGGACTGCATCGCCGAGCTGCCGGTGGAGGACGAAGAGCGGACGCGGCTTCGCGATTTCGTCCGGTTTCAACTGGTGGGGGAGCGGTCGCGCCGGAGCGTGGTGGAGGACTGGAAAGAACTGGACAGCTTCCAGCGCCGCGCCGGCGCCTTCGAGACGGGCGCGGCGGAGGCGCTCGACCGGCTGTGTGAGGAGATCGTCGCCGACGCCCGCGCCGCCGGAGTGGTGTTCGACGCCGTGATCACCACCACCGCCACCGGCAACCTGATGCCGGGGCTTAGCTACCGCGCGGCGCACCGGCTGGGCGACCGCGTCCGGCGCGACACGCTGATGTTCGACCTGGCGAACGTGGGATGCACCGGCAGCAGCAAGGCGCTGGCGCTGGTCCGCTCCCTCGCGGCGGAAGTGCGGCACGTGCTGCTGCTGGCGGTGGAGGTGCCGAGCACGCTTGCCGACCTGCGCTCCACCGATCCGGGCGCCTGGCAGGGGAACTGCACCTTCGGGGACGGAGCGGCCGCGCTCTGGATCTCCGGCGACTCGGAGCTCGGGCCGGAGGCGCTGGCGCTGGAGGACCTGCGGTATACGCAGCGCTCCGACACGGGGCTCGACCTCATCCGGTGGGCCTACCGGGACTACTACACCTTCGCGCTGGCGGACGAGAAGACGTTCGACCGTGACGTGCGGGAGTTCGTGGCTGAGACCCTCTCCGAAGCCGAAGCAGACTGGAAAGACGAGCCACGGTGGGCGATCCACCCCGCGGGGATCCTGCTCCTGATGCGGCTCTCGCGCAAGCTCGGGATTCCCCAGGAAGCGATCAAGCCTTCCGTGGCCCACTACCGGGAGCACAGCAACATGAGCAGCGCTAGCGTGCTCCACGTGCTGAAGCAAGTAGCGGCGGAGACGCCGCCCGGCTCCGCAATCAACCTGCTGACGATGGGGGCCGGTTTCAACGTAGTGTATGGAAGAGTGCGGCGAGTCCGCTAGGGAGGCTAGGGCATTGGGTCGAGAGCGCGTCCTGGAGATCATGAACGGCTATTTCGCGGAGAAGCAGCCTCCGCAGGTGCTCGCCACGCTGGAGCAGCAGTCGCCGAAGGAGCTGCTGAAGGAGAGCCTGGACGTGGTCGACTTCCTGCTCTACCTGGAGGAGGAGACCGGGTGCGAGATCGACGTCAACGCGCTGGGCGAGACGATCGTGAATCGCAACTTCGGCGAGCTTGCGGACGAGCTGGCGCGGCGGCTCTAGGCTGGAAAGGCGCAACGATTCGGGCCGGCCGGGGTCCTATGAGTCTGGCGTAGAGCACGCATTTCAGGGAAACTCAACCCACCCCGCCTGAGGGAGACCTCGCCAAAGCGGTTATCATAGAGTACGGGGCTCGTCTGCCCGGCGGCCGCCCGCTGTCCGCCCGCACGGCTCCGTCCGCAAGAGGTTCTGAAGCAGATGATCAGCATCAAAGGCAATAAAGCACGGCTGTGTGATGGCATTACCCGCCGCGATTTTGTGCGCCTGGGGGCCATCGGCACCATGGGTCTCTCACTGCCCGCGCTGCTCCAGGCAGAGGCCGCCGCCAAGGAAGCGGCCCGCGCGGCGGGGAAGAGCTCGCCGCGTGAGAAGAACGTGATCCTCTTCTTCCTGATGGGCGGGCAGTCCCAGCTCGACATGTGGGACATGAAGCCGAACGCGCCGGAGATGGTCCGCGGCGAGTTCAAGCCGATCAACACCAGCGTGGACGGGATCCAGATCTGCGAGCACATGCCGGAGCTCGCCAAGCGAGCCCACAAGTTCACCATCATCCGGTCGATGACCCATCACGTGAAGAACCACGCCCCGGCGGGGTACTTCGCTCTGACGGGCCACGTGCCGAAGCGGGACGTCAATAACTTCGGGCTCAACTTCGACGACTACCCGGCGGTCGGCTCCGTGCTCTCCCTGATGAAGCCGAGCACCCGGCCGGTGCCGTCGTACGTGCAGCTCTCGCCCTCGCTGGTGGGGGATACCGGCATCCAGATGCCGGGCTTCCACGCCGGCGTGCTGAGCGCCAAGTACGACCCGCTGAAGGTGACGAACGACCCGAACGACCCCAGCTTCCAGGTGGAGGAGCTCTCCCTTCCGAACGGTGTGACCGACGACCGCTTCAAGGCGCGCCGGTCTCTGCTGCAGATCGTCGAGGACGAGTTCCCGCTGCTGGAGCAGTCGCCCGCGCTGGGGCGGATGGACAGCTTCTACCAGCGCGCCTTCAACATCGTCACCTCGCCGGAGGCGCGCAAGGCGTTCGACATCAACCAGGAGCCGCTGAAGCTGCGGGAGCGCTACGGCCGCAACATCTACGCCCAGCAGCTTCTGCTGGCGCGCCGGCTGGTGGAGTCGGGGGTGCGCCTGGTGACGATCGTCTGGGGCGGCCCGATCAACGCGCCGCTCGACTACTGGGACACGCACCAGGGCAACTTCCCCAAGCAGAAGGACAAGCTGATCCCGGTGTTCGACCAGTGCTACAGCGCGCTGATCGACGACCTGGAAGACCGCGGCATGCTGGAGGACACGCTCGTCCTGGCGATGGGCGAGTTCGGCCGCACCCCGCGGGTGGGCCAGATCACCGCCAACGGCGGCACCGACAGCACCGGGCGCGATCACTGGCCGTTCTGCTACAGCATCACGCTCACCGGGGCCGGCATCCAGACCGGCCAGGTGATCGGCAAGAGCGACGAGACCACCTCCACCTACGAGGAGCGGCCGGTCACGCCGCAGGACATGATCGCGACCATCTACCACGCACTGGGAGTGGATCACCACGCGGAGATGCACGACCAGTTGAACCGCCCGCTGCCGATCGTGCGGGACGGCTCGCCCGTTTACGAGCTCTGGGGCAGCCAGCCGAAGGCGTAGCGGGCTGCCTTACCGATCCGGAGACGTGCCCGCGTCCCCTTCCAGGGCACGTCTCCCGCGGCTCTCCCCGCGGCCGGGCGGGCTCCCGCCCTCGAGAAGTCAGGTCTTTAGCGTTATGATCGATTACCTGCTCCGTACTCGTGGATTGCTCCTGGCAGCCGCCGCCCTGGCGCTGGGGGCCGCGGACACCGTCCAGGCGGCGCCTCGCAAGCCGGCGGCGCGCAAGCCCGCGGCCCGGAAGACCGCTGCCGCGAAACCGGCGCCGAAGCCGGCCGGTCCCCGGCTCCTGAAGGTGAGCGTCGCCCCGACCGAGCTCACGCTGGACGGGCCGCGCTCGGAGCAGGGCCTGGTGGTCACCGGCCACTACGCGGACGGCAGCGTGGCCGACGTGACCCGCGCCGCGAAGTTCCAGGTCGGCAACCCGCGCGCCGTGGCGGTCCGCCTGCACGAGAGCCGGCGGCTGGTCCGGCCGGTGGCGGACGGCAGCTCCAGGATCACGGTAACGGTTCCCGGCGCCGCTCCGGTCACGGTCTCCGCCAAAGTGCAGGAGACCGGCAAGCTCGCCCCCGTCTCCTTCAAGGACGAGGTGGTTCCCGCGCTCACCAAGCTCGGCTGCAGCATGGGCACGTGCCACGGCACCCCCACCGGCAAGGGCGGCTTCCGCCTGAGCCTGCAGGGTTACGCGCCGGAGCTCGACTACCACACCCTGGCCCGCGAGGGAGTGCGGCGCATCAACAAGGCCGACCCGGGCCGCAGCCTGCTCCTCCTGAAGCCGCTGGCGGAGGTCCCGCACGCGGGCGGCAAGCGGCTCTACAAGGAGTACCCGGAGTTCGACGTGCTGGTCCGCTGGATCGCGGAGGGCGCCCATGAAGATCCGGAGCAGGCGCCGGAGCTGGTGAAGCTGGAGATCCTGCCGGAGCCGCGGCAACTCCTGCTTCCGAAGGCGGCGAAGCAGCAGGTGGAGGTGCGCGCGCACTTCTCCGACGGCTCCGTCCGCGACGTGACGCGCCTGACGAAGCTCGACACCAGTAATCCGGACGCCGCCACGATCACCCGCGAAGGCCTGCTGGAGGGCGTGGAGCGCGGCGACATTGCGGTGCTGGCCCGCTACCAGCACATCCTCACCAGCTCCCGCGTCACCTTCCTGAAGAACGTCCCCGGCTTCAAGTGGAACGACCCGCAGCCGTTCAACTTCGTCGACCAGCACGTCTTCAACCGGCTGAAGCTGTTCCAGATCCCGACCAGCGACCTGGCGAGCGACCAGGAGTTCGTGCGCCGCGTCTACCTCGACAGCATCGGCCTGCTGCCGACCTCCGACGAGGTGCGCGCCTTCATGGCCGACAAGTCGCCGGACAAGCGCGCGAAGCTGATCGATCACCTCACGGAGCGCCCCGAGTTCGCCGACTACTGGGCGGTGAAGTGGGCCGACGTGCTGCGGATCCAGGACGAGACGCTCCAGAGCACCGGCGCGAAGCTGTTCCACCAGTGGGTGCGCGACAGTATCGCCGCCAACAAGCCGATGGACCAGTTCGTCCGGGAGATCGTGACGGCGACCGGGCCGAGCTTCTCCGTCGGACCGGCCAACTTCTTCCGGATGTCGGAGAAGCCCGAAGACATCGCCGAGGCAACCTCCCAGCTCTTCCTCGGCGTCCGGATGTCGTGCGCCAAGTGCCACAACCACCCGTTCGAGCGCTGGACCCAGGACGAGTACTACCAGCTGGCCGCCTTCTTCGCGCAGGTGGACCGCGGCCGCGGCAAGGGTAAGGACGAGGCGGTCATCGAGCTCGATCCGGAAGGCGAGGTGGAGCACCTGCGCACCGGTAAGGTGATGCAGCCGAAGCTCCTCGGCGCCGCGGTGGTCGACCTGCCGAAGGACCAAGACCGGCGCGTCGCTCTGGCCCAGTGGATGACCGGTAAGGACAACCCGTTCTTCGCCAAGGCGATGGTGAACCGCGCCTGGGCGAACATCATGGGCCGCGGCATCGTGGAGCCGATCGACGACTTCCGCGACTCCAACCCGCCGGTGAACGGCCCGCTCCTCGACGCGCTCGCCAAGGACTTCGTCGCCAGCGGCTTCGACTTCCGCCACCTGGTGCGGACGATCATGAAGTCGCGGAGCTACCAGCTCACCGCGAAGACGGTGCCGCTGAACAAAGACGACCACACCTACTTCTCGCACGCGGAGGCGCGCCTGCTGACCGCGGAGCAGCTCCTCGACGCGATCAGCCAGGTGACCGCCGTCCCTGAGAAGTTCGAAGGTTATCCCGCCGGCACCCGCGCCATGCAGCTTGCCGGCACCGCCGCGCGGACTCCGTTCCTGAGAACGTTCGGCCGGCCGGACCGCAACCTCACCTGTGAGTGCGAGCGGGAGAAAGACCCCACGCTCTTCCAGGCGCTGGCGCTGATCAACGGCCGGGGCATCCACGCCAGGCTCACCAGCAGCGACGGCAGGGTGGCGGCGCTCGCCGGCTCCGACAAGCCGACCGACGCCATCGTGGAGGAGATGTATCTCACCACGCTCTCCCGCGTGCCGACCGCAAAGGAGAAGCGGGAGTGGGCCTCCCACTTCGGCAGGGCCGGGGACCGGCGCCAGGCGGTGGAAGACCTCACCTGGGTGCTGATCAATTCCAAGGAGTTCCTGTTCCGGTACTAACCGGGACGGGCACTCCTACTCCTCGTTCTCCTACTCCAACGGCCGACCGGCATGGCGCGGGCGGTGTAAGAAAGGAAATGAGGGGATGAATTGGGGATGTGGGGAAGAGCCAGCCAGGTAGGCTGGCTCTTTTCTCGTCGCGCCAAGAAGAGCCCGAAGGGGGTACGGCCGTCTCCCGGAATGCGGCGCGTTACCCGCCAGGCCGCGAGGCACTGGAAGTACCTCGCTACTCGGCCTTCGGCCACGCGTCCGCCGGACGCCCACATTCGGATGCTCGGCTCGTCCTCACTCAACCTTCCACCCTGCCGGTTGGGGACAGGCAGATCAGAAGCAGCCGCCCTCCGCTACGGAGGTTCGACTTTAGCCTTTAGCCTTCTGCCTTTAGCCTTAAGGTCGGTTCCAGTAGATCTTCAGGTTGCGCGTGGCGCGGCCGGAGGCGACCAGGTCGATGCGTCCGTCGCCGTTCAGGTCGGCGGCGGTGAGGTCCTCGCACGCCATTCCGTCCTCGTCGATCGGCTTCTTCTCCCACGCCGTGCCGGCCGCGTCGGTGGGGACGTAAGCGGCCACGCCGACCTTTCCGGTGGCATCCTTGCCGCGCCATCCGATCAGCAGCTCGTCGCCGGGCTTGCCGTCGACGTCGGCGCACCAGACGCCGTGACCGTCCCGCAGCGTCGCGTCGAGCACGCGGCGGTCCCAGAGCGGTCCCGCGCCCTCGGTGTAGACGACCACCTCGTTGCCGTGCCATGGCTCGATCGTGGCGAGGTAGCGCTTCCCGTTGGGAAGCTTGCCGAGCTTGATCTCGCTGCTTCCCCGCGGCGCCCGCGGGGACTCGTGCCCGCTGCCGAGCTTCGTCCGGCCCCACTTGCCGTCCGGGCCGCGGTCCAGCAGGAAGACCCCCTCGAACCCGGCGATCAGGATCTCCTCGGCGCGGTCGCCGTCCCACTGCACCGGCCAGAGGTTGTGGGTGACGTGGAGCGTGTCGTCGGCGATCTCCCGAGTCCACGGGTCTGTGGCCGGGTTCGCGGGGGGACGATAGACGACCACCCGCACCCCCGCGCCTTCGAACTCCGGCGCCTGGTTGCCGCGGCCGTGCAGGGGCACCATCACCAGCTCCTGCTTGCCGTCGCCGTCCACGTCGGCCCAGCGCATGCGGTGGACCGTCGGCTCCGGCTCCAGGTTCACCGGCTTCCAGGGCTGACGCGGGTCTTCCGGTCGCACCAGCCAGTGGACGCTGCCGCTTCCCACCGTGTCCGCTGGCTTCCAGAACGCGCCGAGCGCAAGCTCCGCGCGGCCGTCGCCGTCCAGGTCGGAGGCGGCGATGCAGACATTGTCTCGCGGCGTGGCGTCGCTCAGGATCGTGTGACGCTCCCAGGTCGGGTTCTGATACCAGCGGACCTGGTTCTCATTCACCGCGATGATGTCCGGCTTGCCGTCGGCGTTCATGTCGGCCACCGTTACCGCGTAGCCGATGCTAAGCTCTGGATCGATCGTCTGCGCCTCAAAACGGGGGAACGAGTCCTGGGCGGCGGTGAGGCTCGTGCCCACGCCGGCCAGCATCAGGGCGCCCAGGCTCCACTTGAAAGCGGTCCGCATCAATCACTCCTCTTCGAACCCGATCTCCTGTTCGATTTCCGCGTGCCGCGGCGTATCTCCTCGGGCACCTGAGCGGGACCGGAGCAGCGCCAGGTAGCGCTCCAGCTCGGGCGGGAGCGGCGACTCCATCTCCATCCGCGCGGAGGTGACCGGATGCGTAAAGACCAGGCGGAAGGCGTGGAGGAAGAGGCGGCCGAGCTCCGGCTCCGAACCGCGGCCGAACAGGTCGTCGCCGGCGATCGGGTGTCCGAAGTGCGCGCAGTGGAGGCGGAGCTGGTTGGTGCGCCCGGTCACCGGCTCCAGCTCCAGCAGCGTGTGCTCCGGGAGCCGCTCCACAACTCGCCAGCGGGTGTGCGCGGGCCGGCCGGTCTCCCGGATGCCCCACTTCGGGAACGCCTCCGGATCCGAGCCGATCGGCGCCTCCCACTCCCCGGCCTCACCCTCCGGCGCCCCATGGACGAGCGCCAGGTAGCGCTTCTCCACCTGCTTCTGCTGGAACTGCACCGTGAGCCGGGAGAGCGCGCGCTGGGTCTTCGCGATCACGATCAGGCCGGAAGTGGAGCGGTCGAGCCGGTGGACCATCCCCGGGCGGACCGGCGGCTCTGCCCCGCCCAGCACGTTGAAGTGGTGCGCCAGCGCGTTCGCCAGCGTCCCGGAGCGGTGCCGGCCGGCGGGGTGGACCACCATCCCGGCCGGCTTCTCCACCACCGCCAGCGCGTCGTCCTCGAAGTAGATCCGCAGCGGGATCTCCTCGGGAGTCATCGCGCTCTGCTCGTCCAGGTCGAGCTCCGCCGTCACCAGGTCGCCGGCCGAGACCCGCCAGCCCGCCGGACGGGGGAGGCCGTTCACGCGGACCTCTTCCCGGTCGAGCGCCAGGCGCAGCCGCATCCGGCTGAGACCCGGTATCCGCGCGCTCAGCACCCGGTCCAGCCGCTCCGTGTCCTCTCGCGGGCTCACTTCGAAGCGCATTCACCCACACCTGGCCTCCCCCAATAGCCGCCCGGTCGCTCCTCCATCGGATAATCTCCCACCGCTCCACCCAAAGGGCTAACAACAATTCGCCTGCAAGGTGCACTATGGTAGAGTGGAGCCCGACCGCCGGTCGGCCCCCCTACCTTCCTATCCGGGGCGCCGAGAGCGCCTCGATCCCTCTCTTCCCAGGAGTCACACCGTGAAGCTTCGCGCTGGAATCGCGGCGACCTGCGTGGTCGCCATCGCTGGACTATCGATCGCGGCGGGCGCCGCCCCGCGCCGGGATGATTCCGGCCTGCCCGTCGACGAGGTCAAGCGCGGCCTGAAGATCGCGCCGGTGCCGCTGAACCTCAAGGGCAAGAACAAGGCGCTCGTCGGCAAGGGCAGCTACATCGTCAACGCGCAGGGCGGCTGCAACGACTGTCACACCAACCCGTCCTACGCACCGGGCGGCAACCCGTTCGCGGGCGAGCCGGAGCAGATCAACGCGGATCACTACCTCGCCGGCGGGCAGCAGTTCGGGCCGTTCGTCTCCCGGAACCTGACGCCGGACGAGCAGGGTCGCCCCGCGGGGATGACGTTCAAGGAGTTCAAGCAGGTCCTCCGCACCGGTAAGGACCTGAGCGGCACGACCCTGCAGGTGATGCCGTGGCCGGTCTACGGCAAGATGACCGACAAAGACCTGCGCGCGGTGTACGAGTACCTCCGCGCCATTCCGCCGGCTCAGCCCGGCACCACGCCTCCGCCGGCCGAGTAACACGCAGCGATTACCGGCCAGCCAGAGAACGGGGAGGGTGCCGCGGAGCGCCCTCCCCGTTCCGGATTTTTCTACAGCGAGCGGAGGAACGCCACCAGGTCGGCCTTTTGCTGCAGCGTAAGGTTGAGCTGGAACCGGGTGTCGTAGAACTGCACCACGTCGAGCAGCGTCGCCGCGGAGCCGTCGTGGAAGTACGGCGCCCGAGCGGCGAGGCCCCGCAGCGGGGAAACCTTGAAGCGGTCCATGTCGGACCACTTGCCGGTAATCAGGGCCCGCCCGGGATCGGTGGTGGAGCGGACCTCCCCAGTGCTCCGGTTCCGGAAGGTATAGAGCGGCACGTCGGAGCTCCGGCGCTGCGGGGCGCTCACCCCGATATCCTGCAGGACGCCCACGGAGCTGCTGCCGACGTTCGGCGCGTTGTGGCAGCTCGTACAGGTGGCGGTGACGGCGGGCGCCCCCAGCACGTCGTTGAACCCCGCCACCCCGGTGACGGTGAACCGCTTGCGGTTGAAGATCACCTCTCCGCGCGCGACCGACTGCCGCTCAGCCCGCACCGCCTTGTTGGAAGCCCGCGACTTAGCCCACTTGGAGAAAAGCTTGAACGCGATCGGGTTGAACGGCTTGCGGCCGCCGAACGGATCGTTGATGCCGGGCTGGTACTTCTGCTTCGAGAGCAGCCTCGGACCGCCGCGGGCACCCTCCGCGGTCACCTTCCCGGCCGAGCTGTCGCGGATCTGGGCGTGGAAGAGCCCGCGCTCGAACTTCACGATCTCGGCGAGCTGCGCGTCGGTCGGGCGGGCGCCGGCCTGCGCGTGGCCCAGGGTGGCGTCGAGCGCCTGGCTGGCCAGGTTCTGCTCCAGCGTGAAGCCCGGCGTGGTCTGCCGCCCGTCCCACATGATCGTGCTCTGGAACTTGAGGTTCGCGGCGGGGAGGGAGCGGCGGAACAGCGAGAGCTCCGCGGCGCTGGCGAAGCCGTAGGGATCGTCGACCGCCTCCAGCGTGAACTCCGCCTCCTGGGGCATCGGCAGCCCGATGCGGAAGACGCCGCGGCTCAGGAGCAGCGCGTAGGCGGACCGCTTCGCTTCCAGGGTGGAAACGTCCGCGTGCGGCGAGACGGTGCCGTCGTTGGTCCGGAAGAGCGGGTCCTCGCCGCTCGTCTCCTCGAACCGGCGCCGGGCACTGGCCGCGGAGAGCGACCATCCGTCCGACTCCGCGTGGCAGGTGTCGCAGCTTCGCCCGTTGGTGCCGAGCTGCTGGAAGAACGGGCCGGAGGTATCGATCCGGTTCCGCTTGTTGACAGTGAGCGAGGCGCCGGTCTCATTCTCGATGGGACGGGGCGCCGTCTTCGGGCCGGCACCCGCGGCGGTAACCACCAGGGCGCCGAGGCCAGCGGAAATGCCGAGGGCGACGACGTGTCGGGGGGAAGGCAAGGGACAACTCCTGCGAAGCGCGGATAACAGCAGAAGCGGTTGCTCGGCCGCACTCCCAGCCTCTGATTATGGGCTTCCGGCCGTCGCATTTCCACCTCCGAACGGTCGATTTCTCTCGAGCCGTCCGTCCCACCCATCGCAGGAGGCGCAGCTCAGGACGGCTGCCGGAGCAGCGTGAGCCCCACCGTTATCCGGCGGAGCCACCCCCAGTACGCTCACTGCGGCGGCTCCCAGATCTCCCACTGCACCCGCCGCAGGTCATACGCCTTCGGGTAGCGGAAGCGGCCCTTCCGCGCTCGGAGCCCGTCTTCCACCACGGCGAAGTCCAGGTCGAGGCCCTGCCGCTCCGCGGGAGTCAGCAGCCCCAGCGTCTGCTTCCGAGCCTCCGCCGGACCGGCGAGAAGCGAGGTGAGGGCGTAGAGCTGGATCACCGGCGCCTCCAGGCCCCATTCGGCTTCGCGCTGCTCGGACCTGAGCCAGTCCTTTGCGGCCCGCTGCTCAGCGCGCAGATACGCCGGGTACACCGCGCCAGCCTCCACGAAACGGCCACCCCGCCAACCCAGCACCATCGGGATGAAAGGCCCGCCCACGGTAGCATTCTTCCAGCCCGCGAAGCCGTCGTAGTCGGCCAGCAGCTCGAGCGCGTCGTCACTATCGACATCCTTCGGCTCCAGTCCGGTAATGCGTCGGGCACCGTAAGCGAGAAGACAGGCCGGCTTCGGGCCGAGGGAATAGACGTAGTAGTTGGCCCAGATGTTATTCCCGCCGTTCCACTGGCAGAGGATCACCTCCGGCAGTCCGTCCTGCGTCAGGTCTCCGGTCCACTCCACGGAGACATCGAAGTCGGAGATGCGAGCGGCGGTTCTACCCCGTGGATCCCGGATCTCCAGGGTGGCGAGGGCGCCGTTCGGACGGTCGCGCTCGACCCACTTCCACAGCTTGCACGCACCGACTGCCTCCACCCGGAGCGGTGCTCGCGGATCCCACGAGGGCGGCTGGAAGCCGTTCGCCGCGACCCAGACGCGGCATATGGGGGAGAAGAAGACGAACGGCCACTCACGCCCGGTATAACCGTAGCTCCAGCCGTCCCGCTCCTCGGGGATAAGGCGGGGGCCAGGCCCCAGCGCCACCGGGCGTCCGAGCTCATCGGTCTGCTGACGGAGGGACGCGGCGGGCTGGCTGAAGTCGAAGACGACCGCCGCCGCACCGGCGTAGAGCAGGCCCACGACGAGCGAGAGCGCGATTCCGATGGTCAGGACGCGGAGGCGCCTAGCTGACTTCTTCTCGCGTAGTTCGTTCATCCCCGGCGGGCCCTCCGCGCTGGCCGGTACGACATCACGCCGCCTGAAGGGCCGCGCAAGGATACTGTTGGCGAAATCAGCTGAGCAGGATGAACACGAGCGGCCAAGCACTCCGGCGAGATTCCCCTAGCGGGGAAGCGGTGGCAAGCCACCGCACTCCACAGACTGCACCGGCGCAGTCTCCCTTTCGACGAGAGGGAATCTCTTCCGAGCTAGCCTGTGGAGATTCTATGGTTCGCGTCAAGCGGAAAGTTCGAGAGGAGCTCTCGCACGCAGCCCCGCGGAGCCGGCGGCGCCGAAAACATCACGGGTTCGTCGCCGCCGGCTCCGCTTCGGTGGATCCTGCGGGGACCGGGGCGGGCTCACCCCGCTTCGGGCTCGCCGGCTGTCGGTAGACCCGCTCGGGGTCATACTCTTCCCCGTGCTTCACCACCGCCCAACAGACTTTAGCGATCTTGCGGGCGACCGCATTCAACGCTGCCGTCTTCGCCAGACCTTTGGCCAACTCCCGCTCATACTGCTGGCGGAACGGACTGTCTTTGATCCGGACGTTCGACTTGGCGGCCAGATAGAGCAAGCGGCGTAGCTCGGCATCGCCTTCTTTCGTGAGGCCATACTCCCCCGCCCGCTTTCCCGATTGCCGTACCCGGATATCCAAGCCGATATACGCCACTACCTGATCCGCGTGGGCGAAGTCATGCGAGGTAAGCCGGGCCGCGAGGGCGGCGGAAATCACGGGGCCGATGCCGGGGATCTTCCGCAGGGCCTTGGTGGCGGGGAACTTCTCCTTATCCTGCGCCCGCTGGGCGATCTGGCGATCCAGCGCCGTCAACCGCGTCTTGAGGTCGGCGACGGCCTCGGCCAGCACGTCCGCGGCGTACGGGAGCTCGCGGCGCTGCTGCTCCAAGCTGGTGAGGGCGGACCGTAAGCCACGGCGGGCGCGCAGGAGTTGTTCGAGAGCTTCCACGTCGGCGCTCTTCACCGGGAACGGGCGCAGCCCCTCTGCTTTGGGTCGGGAAGCGGCGAACATCGCCAGCCCCCGGGCCGCCAGGCGGTCGGTCGAAGCCCGAGTACTCAGCGAGCGGAGGTAGGCGTGCACTTTACGAGGCGGGGCCAAGAGGACGGTCCGTCCCGCTTCCCGGGCCTGGTGCACGACCAGATGGCAGTAGCGCCCGGTGGGTTCGACCACCAGGGGGACGTCCGCCGGGGTGCGGGCCAGGAGCTTCCGAATGCCGGCCGGGGTGTTCGGCACGGAGCCTTCCCAGGCAATGCGTTCGGAAGGACGGTCGAAGAGGGCGCAGACGAGTTCGGCTTTGCTGACATCGACTCCTAACATGTGGGTAGCTCCCGAGGGGTTCCTCTCCCGCACACTTGCGGTACATGGCCGGTCTCCTCACGCGTGAGGGCCGTGGGATTCCTCATCGGCGGTGAGAGGGAAGAGGAGGTCTTCTCCAGACGTCCGTCCCCGAAGGGCGGCAAGTGCGGATGACCTTCCTCTTCCTTCCCACCTGGAGCTAACATACAAGTGCGAATGCTTGCTTTCGCGCCCCGCGCCAGCGGGGCACCGGAGAAGCTTCTCGATTTCGTCAACAGTATCCGCAAGCGCGTCACTCCGCGAAGAGTCGTGCGGCGGGACACTTCGACGGGGCTGCTGGAATGACCGTGTGCGCGGCCTCGCTTTCGTCTTGACTGTCCATTCCTGGAGGCGGGGGCGCGCTCCTTCCCGAGAGCAGCGACTACCCGCGACGCGCCCAGACTTCCACGGGAACGCCGTCCCGGTCGCCGGACCAGAGCTGCTCCGTGCAGGTGCGGCGGAGCAGGTTCTTCCAGAGCTGGGCGTGGGCGAACGTCTCCTCGTCCGGGCAGAAGAGCGAGAAGACGGAGCGGGAGGCCACGAGGATCAGCTTCTGCTTGGCGCGGCTGAGCGCCACGGTGAGGCGGCGCGGGTCGAGCAGGAACTTGCTGCTGGCGAGGAGGTACTCCGGGTCGCTCTCGGTGGCGCTGACGACGATGACGGTGCGCTCGCCGCCCTGGAACCGCTCCACGGTATCGACCGCCGACCGCGGCGGCCCGTTCTTACCCGCGACGGTGAGGAACGGGTAGGCGAGCTGGAGGTCGGCGCGCTGGGCGCGGTGCGGCACCACGATACCGAGCCCTTCCTCCGCGTCGAGCGCGTAGAGCCCCGCGTCGGAGAGCGCCTCCAGGACCGGCTCCACCAGGTCGCGCTCGAAGGCATTGCGGTTCTGGCTGGCGCGCTCGTCGTGGAGCACCACCACCAGCGGGTAATCGGGAGCGAGCACGGCGGCGACGAAGTCATC
Organism: Armatimonadota bacterium; assembly: GCA_046292385.1. Taxonomy (GTDB): domain Bacteria; phylum Armatimonadota; class SYMT01; order SYMT01; family SYMT01; genus JBKBRF01. The sequence continues at coordinate 76,088 of JBKBRF010000006.1, forward strand.
CGCCAGCTCCCGCGGCTCCAGCTGCTTGCGGCGGGCGGAGCGGTAGGGGATGCCGTCCTGCTGGTAGACCTCCCGCCGCAGGAACTCCGCCATCTCCGCGTGGAGGCGGAAGCTCTCCTCGAAGCGGATCACCGGCGGCGAGAGCGGCAGCAGGGTGAGGAAGAGCGACTCGTAGGCGCGGTACTCCTGGAAGGTGCGGCGCGGCTCCGCGGCCCAGTCGTGCTTCACGATCGGCGGCATCTGGCGGTGGTCGCCAACGACGATGAGCTGGCCGTCGGTGCGGAGCGCGAGACCGGCCATCACCGCTTCCGGCAGGTTCATCTGCGAGGCTTCGTCGAGCACCAGGCACTCCGCCAGGGCGCAGTCGAAGAGAGCCTTCGGCGATTTCTCCCGGACCATCCCGTAGATGCCGCCCGGCGTGGCGGCGGCGACGCACCACTGCTGGTCCTGCAGGGCATCGGCCGGCCTCGGATCTCCCTTCTCCCGGCGGGTCTCCTTCGCCAGCGGGATCACGCCTTCCGGCGGCGCCTCGCGGCCGTCGATCCGGAAGAGCGGCACGTTCAGGAGGCGCGGGTCGAGGTATCGGTCGAAGAGGTCCCGCCGCTGGTCGCGCAGCTCCCGCAGCCGCTCCCGGACCTCCACGACGTTCTGGAGCAGCACGTCGGTCGCCGCGTGCGTCTTGCAGGAGACGAGGGCTCGGAGCGGCTGACACGCCGCCATCGCGCCCTGCAGCCGGGCAAAGAGGGCGAAGGCGGTGGAATAGCTCTTCCCGGTGCCGGGAGGGCCCTGCACCAGCAGCACCGGGTCGCCGCCGTGCCGGCCGATGAAGGCGCGCTTGCTCTCCTCGAAGTCGTGGAAGAGCCCCGCCGTCCGGAACGCCTCCAGCCCCTCCAGGAACCGCGCCTGCCCGGCCGCCGCTTCCGTGGGCCAGGCCACGCTCGCCGCCGCGCCCGGGGTGAGCCGCTCGTAGACGGCACTGCGCCCCGTCTGCGCGCCGCGCTCCAGCTCGCAGAGCGCCTCGACTACCTTCTTGCTCCAGTAGCCGTACCAGTTGTCCGGGGAGACGTCGAGCGAGTAGGCCATGCCTTCCCGCAGGGGCCGCTCGATCGAGCCGAAGACGAAGCCCTTCATCGCCGCGTTTCCGCGCGAGGCCTGCAGCTCTACCTCCAGCATCGCTCCGGTGATCCGGCCCGCGGCGTCCCGCTCCGGCTGGATCTCGACCAGCTCCGCCCGCACGCCGTAGAGCATCTGCTTGGGGGTGGGGGTGAACTCCTGCCGATCCTCCTCCGGCAGCCGCTCGTCGACGGTCCAGCGAGGGTTCAGCACCACCCGCTCGCCGCGGCGGAGCGTGGTGAGCGCCAGGATCTCTTCCGCGGAGCAGTCGATCCCCTCCGTCTCCAGCCGCAGCCGCACGCGGAGGCCTTCCTGGCTCCACTGGCAGGCGTCCCGGTCCTCTTTGGCGAGCTTCACCTTCTGCGCGTCCGGGTTCTGCTGCCGCCACTCCGCGTAGAGCCGGTCTTTCAGCAGCCGGCGGCGCTCGTTCTCCCGGTTGCGCTCCAGCACCTCGGGGTCCTGGTCTTCCGGGCAGAAGCGAGCGAGCAGCGTTTCCCCCATCAGCACGCGGCGCTCCGGGGCGGCGTGGCGGATCGCCTTCCACTCGCCCAGCTCCACGTGCCGCTCGATCGTGACGAACTCGTCCAGCGCCTGGGCCAGCGAGCCGGCGCGCTCGCGGAACTGCGTCAGCGCCGTCAGGTCGAAGGCTCGCTTCTCCGTCAGCTTGTTGCCGCGGAAGTCGGCGGCGATCCGCTCCAGCGCTTCCAGCCGCCGCTCCTGGAATTCGCGGATCAGCTCCGGCGTGGCGGCGCGGTAGTCCGCGTAGTCGTCCCGCTTCCCGGCGGGCGGCTCCAGGTCGCCCCACGCGGCGTAGGCGTACTCCAGCGGGATCTGGCTGTTGAAGCGAGCCCGGCGCGTGTACCAGGCCTCCGCCTCCGGGTCGAGCGTGCCCCACTCGTCGAAGAGCCGGGCGCGGAACGTCTCCCGGAACGGAGCCCAGTCGAAGCCGAGGTGCGCCGCCACCGCCTGGAGCGACTGGCAGACCATCGGGTAGTTCTTCAGCTCCCGGATCTCGCGGTCGAGGAAGGTGGCGATCGGGGAGTCGAACGCCGCGAGCTGGGTCATGAAGTCGTAGAGCGCGGGCGCGGTCTCCAGCAGCGCGGAGAGGTGGCGGGAGAGCGCCTCCAGGAAGAGCCGCTGCTCGAAGCTGTTGTAGAAGACCAGGTGGACCGGCGCGGAGAGGGTGCCGTCCACCGCCGGCTCCACCAACTCGGCGACCGCCAGCAGCGTGTCGCGCATCCAGGCGGCCAGAAGCGCTCGCTCCCGCTCGGGCGTGTCGGGCGGCCCGTTGGAGAGGTGGACCACGCTCCGGCTCCGTGCCGGCTCTCCGCCGGCGCAGGCGACCACCCGCGCGCCAACCAGGTAGAGCCGGTCGTGGAGGTAATCGTGCTGCGCGTCGAGGTAGATGCGGACCAGGTTCGGGTTCTGCTCCGCGTCGCAGTAGGGCAGGGAGCCGTAGCCGGAGCCGGGGATGGAGCGCGGCGCCTCCAGCGGATCGCCCTTCCACCCACGGTAGCGCCGCGCGCGGTGGATCAGCTCGTCGAGGCGCGGGCCGACCGGCCAGGTCGTCGCCGCGCGGGCGCACCGCCCCTCCTGGCCCGGCGTGGGCGAGAGACTCCAGTCCCGCGGCGCGTCCGGAGCCGCCGGCGCGGGCTCCTTCAGCGCCGCCAGCTCCGAGGCGGTAGAGATGCCGAGCCGCCGCAGCGCCGCCTTCTCACCCGCAGCCAGGTGCGGGATCAGCGCCAGGTCGTCGGTCTCGGCGCTCCACTTCAGGCAGAGCTCGTTGTAGAGGCAGCCGTCGCACTTGTAGCTCAGGTGGTAGGAGAGCTCCTCGAACGGCGCGGAGGCGATGCCGCGGGCGGTGGAAGCGGCGCCGGTCACCAGGTCGGCGACGGCATCGAGGTAGGCCTCCGGATCGGCGACGACCTCCAGCAGCGCGCCGTCCCACCCGAACCGGCGGCGGGTCTCCTCCCGCAGCGCCGCGTCGTCTCCGCCCTCTTCTCCGCGGAAAAGGAGAGCGGTCCCGATCTCCGCCGCGACCCCCGCCGAAGCGAAGAGCCGCCCCAGCATGGCGTGGTAGAAGGCGACCTGCAGCCGGTGCTCCACCCGGGCGTGCGCGGAGCTCTTGACGTCCGCGATCAGCACCTGCAGGGCGCCGTCCTCCGCGCGCTCCAGGCGCAGCAGGTCGGCGTCGCCGGTCAGCAGCCACCCCTCCACCTCTACCCGCAGACGAGGCTGCAGCAGGAGCAGGGCCTCGCCCGGAGGCAGCTCCACGGCGGCCCGCACGATGGCGGCGTTGTCGTCCTCCCGCTCCAGCGGCTCCCGCTGCTCCCCGAAGTGGACGGAGCGGAACCGCGCGCGCAGCGCCGCCTCCACTTCCCGCTCGAACTGGCGCCCGGAGCGAGTCAGCAGCGGCGGGATCGCCTGCGGCGCCACGTCGTACTCCCGCAGGAACCGGGAGCCGTGCTGCGCCTGGTGCAGCCGCAGCCGCAGGTAGCGGGAGCACTGCTCCAGCCGGACGAACTGCGAGATATCGGTGGGGCTCACCCGCAGCGGCGCGGAGGAGGGAAGGAGCGGTAGGAAGACGGGGGGCATAACGCTACTCGAACGAGTATTCCGAATGGGTCTCCGAACGAACGCGAAGACGCGAAGTCACGCGAAGGACGCGAAGGTGGAATGGAGCACGCTAACCCGCGCGCGAGTGAACTCGGCGCTACATAGAGCGAAGCCCGCCTGCGCGGGCTGGGAACGCGGTGACACGGTCTACCCAGCTTCTCCCCTTCATGTTTTCTTCGCGTCCTTCGCGCAAACTTCGCGCCTTAGCGTTCGTTCGGTAAGCTACTCCTTGCCGGCTTTGAACACGTCGGTCAGGTCGCGGGTGCCGCGCTCCAGGTAGGGGACGCCGCGCTCCATCCAGTCCGGGCGGGGCTTGCCGAGCAGGTGGTGGTCGAAAAACTCGTCCTGGTGGACCGTCCAGTGCTTCTGGTTGGCGCGGGTCCGCAGGCCGTGATCTTCGCCGTTGTAGTTGAAGAGGTAGGCCTCTTTCCCTAGCCGCCGGAGCGCGGTGAAGAACTCGATCCCCTGGTACCACGGCACGGCACCGTCGGCGTCGTTGTGGATCGTGAGGTAGGGGGTGGTGACCTTGTCGACCCAGAAGATCGGGGAGTTCTCGATGAACTGGAGCGGGCGCTCCCACGGCGGGCCGCCGATGCGGCTCTGCGTCTTCTCATACTGGAAGGCGCGCGACATCCCGCTGCCCCAGCGGATCCCGCCGTACGCGCTGATCATGTTGGCGACCGACGCGCCCGCCTGCGCCGCCCGGAAGAGGTGCGTCCGGGTGATCAGGTAGTTGATCTGGTAGGCGCCCCAGCTATGACCCTGGATGCCGACTCGCTCCGGATCGGCGAGGCCCATCTCGATCACTCGCTGGACCGCGGGCAGCACGCACTTGAGCGCGCTCTCGCCTGGGTAGCCGGTGTCGTAGACGATGTCCGGCTGGAGCACCAGGTAGCCGCTGCTCACGTAGCGCGCGATGTTGATGCTGGTGCCGGGAGCGGGGGCGACATACCGGTGCAGCCCCTCGGAGCGGGTCTCGTAGATGTAGACCATCAGCGGCAGTCGCTGGCCCGGCTGCCAGTTTTCCGGACGGGTCAGGATCCCGCGCAGCGGCTTGCCGTCGGTGCTGCGGTACTCGATCAGCTCGCTGCGGCCCCAGACGTACTTCGCCTGCTGCGGGTTCGCGTCGGTGAGTTTCCGCATCCCGGAAAAGCTCCCGTCACTCACCCAGAGGTCCGGGTACTCGTCGAACCGCTGCAGCGAGAAGAGCAGCGTCTCGCCGTCCTTCGCCTTCGAGAGGGAGCCGAACTCTTTGTCGAGCATCACCACGCGGGTGGGGCTGCTCCCCGCGGCGAGGGAGACACGATAGTAGCCGGTGGCGCGCGTCCGCTCGTCGGCGGCGGAGAGCAGCAGCGGCTGGTCTTCCGGGACGGTCCTCTGCTCCGGATCGAGGCGGACGTAGCGGAAGACGGTCTGCCGCGCGCGCCCCTCGCCGGCGGTGACGCAGCGGGTCTCGCCGGTCTCCGGGTTCGCCTCCCAGAGGTCGTACCGGTCGTAGATCAGCACGCGGCGGTCGTCTCCGGTCCAGCCGGCTACCCCGTACGGCCGCGGCATGTCCGGGGTGTCCCACGTCTCGTCGACGAACTTGACCGGGAGCTTGCCGGTGAGGTTGACCGTCTTCCCGTCCTTCACGCGCCGGGCGTGCCACGCGCCGTCCTCGTCCGAGAAGTAGAGGACGAACTTGCCCTCGGGGGAGAGGGAGGCGCCGGAGCGGGAGCGGGTGAGCACCTTCTCGCGCGAGCCGTCCTGCTGGTCGACCAGGTAGACGTCGCTGTACCGGCCGTCCCAGGAGATCTGCGCGCGGTAAGGAACGTCGCTCTCGCCCAGGGCGTACCGCCCGGCCGGCGGAATGCTGACGGACGGGAGCTCGTCCGAGGCGAGCGGGGTGAGCTTACGATTGCGCAGGTCCCAGGTAGCGAGAAAGCTGCGGCGGCGCGCGCCGTTGGCCTGGATCTTCTGCATCGGCTGGAGGTACTCGTCCTGCCAGTGCCAGATGTCGACGTTCACCGGCTCGCCCTTCTTCGCCGGCTCCGGGGTGTCCGGCGCTACACCGAAGTAGAGGCGGTCGCCGTCGCGGGAGAAGCTGACGTTCGCGGTATCCGCCAGGCGGTGCTTCGCCGGGAAGCCGGGGGTCCCGGCGGAGACGACCTCCGCCGCGGTGCCGTTCCCCGCCTTCCAGGTGTAGAGCTTGAACGCGGGGGTCTTCGACTTCTGGTCGTCCCGGTCGCCCAGGAACGCAAGCTGCGCGCCCTCCTCGTTCCAGGCCCACTGCTTCACGCTCTGCGTGCCGGTCAGCACGGGGCGGGGAGCGCTCACCCCGTCCCGCTCGATCTTCCGCGCGAAGAGACCGTCGTTCGCGTCCGCCGCGGAGGCGACGGTGTAGACCAGCCAGGAGCCGTCCTCGTTCCAGAGGAAGTCCGCCACCTCCGGTAGCCGCGTCTCCGCTCCGGTGCCCAGGTGGCGGAGGACCAGCTCCGTTCCGAGGGTCTTCTTCTTCGCCTCGGGGGCTGCCGCTCCGCCCTCTTTGCTCTCCTTCGCCGGAGCCGGTGCGGCGGCGGACGAGGGCGGCGTCTCTAGATGATAGGCGGCGAGATCACCCTTCTTCGCGGGAAGCCGGAAGCTCTTCACCCGCTCGATCCGCGTCAGCTTTCCATCCGCCAGCGACACGATCCCGAGCGCGCTCTTCGGCTGGTCTTCCGGCTTCTTCTTCTCCTTCTGCGCCTTCTCCAGCTCCTCTTTGTCCGGCGGGACCAGGAAGAGCACCGCGCGGCCGTCCGGCGAGAACTGCGCGGAGGTGGCTCGCGCGTACCGGTGCTCGCGGTCATCCCGGGTGCTCCGCAGCACCAGCTCGCCGTCGCCTTCCTGCCGCCCCAGGGTGTAGAGGACCCAGTCTCCGCCGGGGGAGAGGCGCGGACCCTGGATGGAGCGCCACTCGCTCCAGGCAGCATAGGTGAGCGGGCGCTTCGGAGCGGGCTGCTGTGCCGAGACGGCCAGCGGAGCCGCCACGCAGCCGGCGAGCAGCGCGTACGAGAGGAGAGTGCGACGGGCGGGAAGGGTGGAGCGCATGGGCGGGAAACCTGAATCGCGCGCGAGGAGGGATGCCTCACTGTTGGCGAAACGGGACTGCGAGACCTCCGATGGCAACAACCGCCATTCACCCTTGATCTGCCGGAGTTAACTCCGGCAATTGGGCCGTCCGGGAGTTAACTCCCGGCCATAACACACTCACTCCACGCCCTGGCAGCGCGGGCAGAAGTAAGTCGACCGTGCGTCGATCCCCTGGCGGCGCATGCGGACCGGCTCGCCGCAGGCCCGGCACGGCTCGCCGCTGCGGCCGTAGACCCAGAGCCGCTTCCCTTCGTCCAGGCCGAAGACGGTGCGCCGCGACCCGCCGGAGCGGTTGAGCGTGAGGAGCCGGTGCGACTCGGTGATCAGCCCGCGCAGCGTCTCTTCCGGAAGCTCTCCGACCCGCGCGAACGGGCTGACCCGGCAGACGAAGAGCACTTCCGACTTGTAGATGTTGCCGACCCCCGCCAGCACTCGCTGGTTCAGGAGCGCCACGGCGATCTCGCTCTCGGGCAGCCGCTGCAGCCGGCGGAGCGCCTCCTCCGGGTCGAACTCCGGGGTGATGGCGTCGGGGCCGAGGCTGCGGAGGTCGGGATGGCGGTCGGCCTGCCATGCCGAGAGCAGCTCCACCACCGGCGCGCTGAAGCAGGGCACCACAAAGGCGTCGGTATGGATTACCACCCTGGCGTAGCGCTCCGGCTTCTGCCACTTCTCTCCGGGGCGGTAGACGTGCCAGGAGCCGGTCATCCGCATGTGCGTGTGCAGCACCAGCGGTCCGGCGGGCGGCGCCGCGCTGAAGCGGATCAGCAGGTGCTTCCCGCGCGGCTCCACCGCCTCCACGGTGCGACCGGCGACCGGGGTCCGAGAATCGACCGCCGCCACCTCCGGCACCAGCGCGTCGAACCGGGTGACCACCCGTTCGAGCAGCGCCTTGCGGAGCGTGGCGGCGGTGCGATAAATGGTGTCACCCTCTGGCATGGCGGCACCATTATACCCTTCCGGCTACGGAGAGATCGTCAGCTCCGCGCTTCGGACTACCTTCGCGTGGGTGGCGGTGATGGTGACCACGCCGCCCTTCTTCGCCTTCTTGCTCTTGCCCACCTGGATCACGAAGGTGGCCGAGCTCTTCCCTTTCTTGACTTTCACCTTGCCCGGTACCTTCGCCAGCTTGCCGTCGCTCGAGGTGAGCCTAACGGTGGCCGCCTTGGGCAGCGGCTGGTTGAAGACGACCGTCGCCTTCACCTTCTTGTTCGGCTTCGTGGCGCCCTTCTGCAGCCGGATCTCCAGCAGCATCAGCGGAGCGCTGCCGGCGAAGTCAATCCCGGTGCGAGAGGGGCCGACGCTGACGCTGCGGGACGACGGCTCGAACTCGTAGCCGTCCTTCTCCGCCTTTACGGTGTAGCTTCCGGCACGCACTCCTTCCAGGCGGTAGGTGCCGTCCGCGCCGGTGGTGGCGGTGTGCGTGCCGGCGGTGACCGTCGCGCCGGAGAGCCCGTTCTTTCCGTCCCGCACGGTGCCGGAGATCGTGTAGGTGCGGACCGCGGCGGTGAACTCCAGCCCGTCCTGGCTCGGACCGACGGTGACGGAGCGCGAGGCGGGGGAGAAGTCGTACTCCGCCAGCTCCGGCGTGACCGTGAAAGTGCCGGCCGAAACCCCGGTGATGCTGAAGGTACCGTCGGCGGCGGAGACGCCCGACGCACTGCCCGCGCGGACGGTGACGCCCTGCAGGCCCGCGCCGTTCTCCAGGATCCGCCCACTGATGACGAACATATCGGGCGGCGCGACGCTGAAGCTGACGTTCGCCGCGTCCGGCCCGAGGGTGACGCTCCGCGACGCCGGCAGGAAGGTCTTGCCGGAGAGGGAGGCGGTGACCGTGTAGTCTCCTGCCGGGAGATCCCGCAGGGTGTAGCTGCCGGTGACGTTGGTGGTGGCGGTCCGGTCGCCGGCCGTGATCGTGACGCCGGAGAGACCGGAGGTGCCTTCCGTAACCTTCCCACTGATCGAGAAGACGGGGGAGGCGGAGAAGTCGATGCCCGCCGTGTTCGCGGAGAGGGTGACGCTGCGGTTCGCGGGGGAGAACTTATAGCCAGTCTTCGCGGGTACCACCGTGTAGGTGCCGCCCACCAGCCCGGCGATCGAGTAGCTGCCGTCCGCGGCGGTGGTGGCGGAGCTGCCGCCCGCGCTCACGGTGACGCCCCCGAGGCCTACTCCGCCCGCGGTGACGGTACCGCTCACCGTGTAGGTCACCTCGGTGGCGGTGAAGTCGACGTCGTTCCGGCTCGACCCGAGGGTAATCGACCGGGAGGTCGGATTGAAGGTGTAACGGGTGCTGGTCGGCTGCACCACGTAAGTCCCGTCCGCCAGGCCGTCCAGCACGTAGCGGCCGTCGGCCGCGGTGGTGGCGGAGCCGGCGCCGATGTTGACGGTGATCCCGGAGAGACCGGTGCCGTTCAGCGTGATCCGCCCGCCGATGCTCTTGGAGCCGACGGCGCCGGTGAAGTCGACGCCGCTCACGTCGGCGCTGACGGTGATGCTCCGGGAGGCCGGGGTAAAGACGTAGCCGGCGCGCGCGGGCGTGACGGTATAGCTCCCGCCCTCTACCCCGGTAACGGTGTAGGTGCCGTCCGCGGCGGTGGTGGCGGTCTTCGTCCCGATCGTGACGGTGACGCCGCTCAGCCCGCTTCCGCCGGCGGTGACGGTGCCGGTGACGCGGTAGACGGGCGCGGAGGGCAAGGCGCGGTGCACGTTCAGCCGGCCGGCGGTGACGGCCTTCCCGTTCAGCGCGCTGACCGGATCGGTGTTCTGCAGCAGCCGGTTCTTCAGGTCGGCGACCGAGAGCCCCGGCGCATAGGAGAGCAGCAGGGCGGCCGCCCCCGCCACATGGGGCGCCGCCATGGAAGTGCCGCTGGCGTAGGCGTAGCCGTTGTTTGGATAGGTGCTAAGGATCGTCACCCCCGGGGCGCCGAGCTGGACCGTTTGCGCTCCGTAGTTGGAGAAGCCGGCGAGCTGGTCGTTCCGGTTCAGCGCCGCCACGGAGACGATGTTATCGAGCTGGGTGCTGTACGCCGCCGGGTAGTCCGGGATCACGTCGTTGTTGTCGCCGATCCCGTCGTCGCCGCCGTTCCCGGCCGCGGCGACGAAGAGCATGCCGGCCTCCCGGGTGCGCTGGATCGCCTCGAAGAGAAGCTGGCTGGGCCCGCCGCCGCCCCAACTGTTGCTCGTCAGCGCGGCGCCGTTCAGGCGGGCGAAGTCGATCGCCTGGATCGCCCCGGAGGTGGTGCCGTCCCCGTTCCCGTCGAGGAACTTGAGCGGCATGATCTTCGCCTGCTGGCAGACGCCGGTCACGCCGATCCCGTTGTTGCCCTCCGCCGCGATCGTGCCCGCGCAGTGGGTGCCGTGACCCTCGTCGTCCATCGGGTCGGCGTCGTTGTTGATGAAGTCGCGGCCGATCACCTTGCCGGTGTCGTCGCGGAAGATGTTGTCGTTCAGGTCGGGATGGTTGTAGTCCACCCCGGTATCGATCACGGCAACCACGACCCCGGCGCCGCGGGTGATGTCCCACGCCTCCGGCGCATCGATGTCGGCATCGGCGGTCCCGCCGCCCTGCCCGCGGTTGTGGAGCCCCCAGAGCTCGTCGAAATACGGGTCGTTCGGCACCGCGGCCCGGCGGACGATGTAGTCCGGCTCCGCCACCCGCACGCTGGGATCGCGGCGGAGCTGCGCCAGCGCGCGCTCCACGTTCATGCCGGCCGCGAACTGCGCGGGCGGGATCGCCAGCCGGGCGAAGTGCGGGCTCGCCGCCTCGGCGCTGTCGACCGCCAGCCCCAGCCGCGCCACCGCGCCGAGCCGGCTCGGCACCGGCGCCCCTTCGTGGAACGCCACCAGCACCCGGTCCGGCACGTAGCCATAGCGGCCGGCCGGCACGCCGTCTCCGGCCGCGCCGCGCCCGGAGAGCAGCAGCGGCAGGAACAGCGCGAGGAGGAGCAGCAGGAGCGGGGAGCGACGGACGGACACGGCAGACGACATGAAGACCCCTGTAACAGCGGGAAAGAAGGCACGGAGAGACAGTGCTCCCCGGATTGTTAGACGAGCGGACGAACGCCGGGAGTTCAACGGGTTGTGAGCCGAGGTACTCTCGTGAGGGGATTCCGAACCCTTTCAGGAGATGAGGGGATGTGGGAACGGGGATGAGGGGGATGGGCAGCCGGTTTGAGCTGTAGCTTCCACCCAGGTTGTCCGGTCTCCCGCCTCGGCCCGGCGCCGTTCGGTTATACAGCGACGGGGATGATTATCGGTAGGGAGGCGGTCGGAGTGCGACCGCGCGCTTCACGATACTACGCCTCGTGCCGCGCTCCCTGGCGGCGCCGCTGCCCACCGGGGAATTGCCCCGGCCCGGCTTGCCGCGGGAGAAAGAGAACGAGAAGGAGAACGAGCTGGGTTCGGTTGGCTGCCCATCCCCACCATCTCCCCCAGAATCCCCACATCTCCTGAGAAGGTCCGGCGCGAATCAGGCCCTCCGCATGAAGCCGTGGATGCCGAAGGTGAAGCCGGCCTCCCGGAGAGCGGGGGCGAGCGGGGTTTCCTGCGCGGGGCGGCCGTCGACCTCTTTGATGAACACCGCGCGGCGGGCGCCGGTCTCCACCAGGTTCGCGAGCGCGCCGGCGATCTCGGCCGCGACCTGCGCCGGCTCACGGTCCGGCAGCCCTTCGAAAAACGTCAGAAGCTGGCGCTCGGCGCGCCCCATCCAGGCGGCGAGGGCGCCGTCGACCAGCACCACCAGCGCTCCGGCGGCACGGGCGGGACGGCGGCCTTCTTCTCGCTCCGGCCAGGGGAGCGCCGCGCCGTAGGGGTTGGCGGGGTCGGTGGCGGCGAGGAGCACCGTCTGCGGCTCCTCTTCCGGGTCGCGGAGAGTCCGGAGGCGGTCGAGGGCGCCGGGGAGGGCGAACTGGGTGCCGCCGCGGCCGCTGACGAAGTAGCCGCGGCGGAGGTGGCCGCTCTCCTCCATCCGACGCAGCACCGGGTAGACGCTGGTGAAGCCGCCGGGGGTCCCCTCGGCGTGGACCGCTTCCCGCGTGAGCACGCCGTGCCGCTCCAGGAGTTGCCGCGCCGCGGCGGCCAGGCGCTCCGTGGTGCTGGGGCTGCCGAAGAGCAGGCTCTCCACCAGCGACCACCGCCCGGAGACCTCCGGCGGGAGCAGCGCGCGCGGACGCAGGCCGAGCCGGCCGTAGGTCCGACGCTCCAGTCGCCGCCGCGGGGAGCCGTACGCGCGGAGCGGCTGGAGGGTGTCGTTCGTCACCTCGCCGGCCCAGACCAGATCCCAGAGCGCCGCCGTCACCTCCGGCTGGAACTTGCCGCCGCACGCCTGGAGGAGCTGCGCGAAGAAGGAGGCGCCGCGGGTGCGGAGGTGCTCCCGGATCAGGTGGTGCAGCTCGTGGTCCGGCGCGTCGGTCCGCGCGGGGAGCAGCAGCGGCGCGTGCTCGGTCAGGTAGAGGCCGAGGCGGCCGTCCCGCTCGCCGAGAGAGCCGGCGCCGACCCACAGCACCGTCCCGGAGGCGGTGAGCATGTCGAGCTCGTGCGAGTCGTACCGTTCCAGGCGGGCCGGCAGCACGCGCGTCTCCAGGTCGGACGCCGGGATCGAGGTCCCCTGGAGCTGTTCGATCACCTCCAGCAGCGCCTCCGGTCCGCGCCGGCGCGCCCCGATCCCCTGCCACGCCAGGTAGAGCCGGCCTAGGGCGCTCTGCTCCACCGGCTCCACTTCCCGCCGCAGCCGCGCCAGCGAGCGCTGCCGCAGGGTCCGCAGCACGCCGGCATCGCACCACTCGCGGCCGGTGCCCCCCGGGCGGAGTTCCCCCTGCACCACTCGGCCGGCGCTCTCCATCCGCTGCAGCGCCGTCAGCACCGGCCCCTCGCCGGTCCCGAGCCGCAGCGCCACCTCGTGCACGGTGAACGGCCCGTGCGTCCGGGCGTACCGCGCCACCAGGTCGCCCACCGGATCGTCGACCGGCTCCAGAAATGCGACCGGCAATCCCGGAGGCGGGGGGATGCCGAGCGCGTCCCGGTAGCGGGCCGCGTCTTCCGCGGCGATGTACCGCTCCTCGCCGCCCACCGGCAGCCGCACCACCCGACGCTGCCGCTCGAGCTGGGTGAGGACTTCGGCAACGGTGACCTCTTCCCGCGCGGAGCGGTGCTCCAGCTCCTCGAACGAAAGATCGCCCAGGCGCAGGAGCAGGTCGTGGAGGCCGTCGGCGTGCCGGACCCGCCGCTCCGGCGTGAGATGCTGAAGCTGCAGCTCCAGCTCCGCCAGCACGTCCGGATCGAGCAGCTCCCGCAGCTCCACCTCGCCCAGCAGCTCCCGGAGCTGGGACGGATCGACCGTCAGCGCCTGCGCCCGCCGCTCCGCCAGCGGCGCGTCGCCCTCGTACATGAAGTTGGCGACGTAGTTGAACATCAGCGACGCCGCGAACGGCGAGGGGGAGCGGGTGGTGACCGGCACCACGCGGACCGCCCGGCGGCGGATGTCGCGCAGCAGCTCCGTCAGCGCCGGGAGGTCGAACACGTCCCGCAGGCACTCCCGGTAGGTCTCCAGCACGATCGGGAAGGAGCGGTAGCGGGCGGCGACGTTCAGCAGGTCTGCCGCGCGCTTCCGCTGCTGCCAGAGCGGCGCGCGCTGCCCCGGGTAGCGGCGGGGGAGGAGCAGCGCGCGCATTGCCGCCTCGCGGAAGCGGGAGGCGAAGAGCGCGTTGACGACGGCGGAGCCGCTCGCCTCCCGGGCGCCGCCCCCGCCGACGCTGAGCTGGCGGATCACCAGCTCTTCCAGCTCCTCCGGGTCCGGGATCACCGCCTCGACCGGCGGCGGCTCCTCCGCCTCCGCGAAGCGGGCGACGATGCCGTCGTCGGTCCAGATCAGGTCGAGCTCCTGCTCCGTCCGCTCCCGGAACATCGCCCCGATCGCCATCGCCCACGCGGAGTGAACCTTGCCCCCGAACGGGCTCAGGATGCAGACGCGCCAGTCGCCCAGCTCGTCGAGGTACCGCTCCACCACGATGGTGCGGTCGTCCGGCACCGAGCCGGTCGCCTCCGCCTGCGCCTCCAGGTAGGCAAGCAGATTGGTCGCCGCGGCGGGCGTGAGGGAGTGCGTCTCGGCCAGGAAGCGGACCGCCTCCTCCGGCGCCATGCCGCGGACGGTACGACAGAGCGCCCCGATCGCGCGGCCGAACTCGAGCGGCCGGCCGGCCGTCTCCCCATGCCAGAACGGCATCTTCCCCGGCTGCCCCGGCGCGGGGGAGACGAGGACGCGGTCGTGCGTGATCTCCTCCACCCGCCAGGTGGTGGCGCCCAGCACGAACGTCTCTCCGGGACGCGTCTCCAGTACCATCTCCTCGTCCAGCTCGCCGACCCGCCGCGAGGGGCCCCGGCCGCCCCCTTCGCCGCCATCGACGAGGAAGACGCCGTAGAGCCCGCGGTCCGGTATGGCGCCGCCGTTGGTGATGACGACCCGCTTCGCCCCCTCGCGAGAGGTGAGCGTTCCCGCCAGGCGGTCCCACGTGAGGCGGGGGCGCAGCTCCGCGAACTCGTCCGACGGGTAGCGGCCGGAGAGCATGTCGAGCACGCCTTCCAGCGCGGTGGGGGAGAGCTCCGCGTACGGGGCCGCGCGCCGGACGACGGCGGCGAGCTCTTCCACCCGCCAGTCGTCCATCGAGACCATCGCCACGATCTGCTGCGCCAGCACGTCGAGCGGGTTGCGCGGGTAGCGGAGCGGCTCCACCTGCCCCTCCCGCATCCGGGCGGTGAGCGCCGCGCAGGCGAGCAGGTCGCCGCGGAACTTCGGCAGGATGATCCCCTTGCTCGGCACCCCGATCTGGTGCCCGGCCCGGCCGATCCGCTGCAGCCCGCTCGCCACGCTCGGCGGCGCCTCCACCTGGACCACCAGGTCGATGGCGCCCATGTCGATCCCCAGCTCCAGCGTGGAGGTGGCGACGAGCGCCGGCAGCCGCCCCGCCTTGAGGTCGTCCTCGATCTGCTGCCGCTGCTCCCGCGCGATCGAGCCGTGGTGCGCGCGGACCAGCTCCTCGCCGGCCAGCTCGTTCAGCGCCGCCGCCATCCGCTCCGCCAGGCGCCGGCTGTTCACGAAGATCAGCGTGGAGGTGTGGCGGCGAATCAGGTCGAGCAGCAGCGGGTGCATCGCGGGCCAGATGCTGGTCCGCTTCTCCGCCTGCGCCGCGGGACCGCTCGGGATCTCCTCCACCTGACCCAGCTTCGCCATGTCCTCCACGGCGACTTCGACCGTGAGATCCAACTCCTTCCGCTGGCCCGCGTCGGCAATCGCCACGGGACGGGGACGGCGCTCGTCGGCGTCCGGCGAGGAGAAGAAGCCGCCGAGGAAGCGCTGTGCCTCCTCCACAGGCCGCACGGTCGCCGAGAGTCCGATCCGCTGCAGCGGGAACTGGGTTAGCTCCTCCAGCCGCTCCAGAGAGAGCGAGAGGTGCGTGCCCCGCTTGCCGCCGACCATCGTGTGGATCTCGTCCACGATCACCCAGCGGACGCTCCGCAGCGACTCCCGGGCGTTACTGGTGAGGAGCAGGAAGAGCGACTCGGGCGTGGTGATCAGGATGTCGTCCGGATTCCGCGCGAAGCGGGCACGGTCGCGCGAGGGGGTGTCCCCCGTGCGGATGGCGACCTCCGGCGTATGGAACGGGTGGCCCATCCGCTCCGCGTATCGGGAGACCCCCACCAGCGGCGCGCGCAGGTTCCGCTCCACGTCGACCGCCAGCGCCTTGAGCGGGGAGACGTAGAGCACCCGGCACCGCTCTTGCTTCGCCGGCACCGGCTCGAACATGAGGCGATCGATAGCGGAGAGGAACGCCGCCAGCGTCTTACCGGAGCCGGTCGGCGCGAGGAGCAGGGTCGACTGCCCGGAGGCGATCAGCGGCCACGCCAGCTCCTGGGCACGGGTCGGCGCCGCGAACGAGGCGTTGAACCACGCCCGCACCGGCTCGTGGAACAGCGACAGCACCGAGCCATCCGCCGCGCCGCCCGCCCTCGCGCCCCGCCTGCCCTTCACCGCCGCCTGTTCCATGCACCCACTCCCGTCCGCCCTGGCCGCAGAACTTAGTTTGACTACATTACCCAGGACCGGGAAACCAACGTGGCGAAAGTGGCACGCGAATCGCCGTGCCGGCAAGCAATCGACCCGCCCGCGTGCTACGATTCATCTGGGACTCACGGGAGGTCCGGAATCCGCCTATGCCGCTGCGAAAGCCAACCGAGACCGGTCTTGAAGACTGCCCGCTGGCGGCGACGCAGTGGAGCGACCGCGGCCCGCGCGTGCTGCTGCTGCACGCGATCGGGTTCGACCGCCACACCTGGATGCCGGTGCTGCCGTCGCTGGAGGGGTACAGCGTGGTCGGCGTCGACCTCCCCGGCCACGGGGAGAGCGGCAAGCCGCCGGACGCGGACTACGGCCTGATCTCCCTCGGCAGCCGGATCGTGCGGTTCCTCGACGAGCTGGAGTGGGAGGACGCGGTGCTGGTGGGGAACAGCCTCGGCGGCGGGACGGCGCTGGCCGCCGCGCTGCTGGCTCCGCATCGGGTGCGAGGACTGGCACTGCTCGGATCGGTCGGCATGCGGGGAGGGCTGCCGGCGGTCGGCCGCCTTGCCATGCTCCCGCTCGTCTCCCAGCTCGGAGGCCTGGCGCCGCTCCTGGCGATCCGCCTGGGGCTCCAGTACGCGCGCGCCCGGCGCAGCAGCCTTACGGCCGAGCGGTGCATCTCCTGCCAGGGCTACCTCGGCTCGGTCGACGGTCGGATCGCCTTCTTCCGCACCTTGCGCCAGCTCTATGGGCACGACATGGAGCGGATGATGCGCCACTACCACGAGATCCGCTGCCCCACCGCCGTCCTGCAGGGCGACCGCGACCCCCTCATCCGGCCCACCCATGCCCAGCGGCTGGTCCAGGCGATCCCCGGCGCAGAGCTGATCCACCTGCACCACTGCGGTCACTTCCCGCAAGAAGAATGCCCCGAGGAGACCGGCAACGCACTGCGAGGCTTCCTGAACCGGATTCACGCTGCGGCCCCGGCAGGAGGTGTAAGAAAGGAGATGAGGGGATGAAACTGGGGATATGGGGATGGGCAGCCAAACGGGCTTGGCTCCTACTCATAAGCCTACTCCAGTTCGGCTGGCCTCTGGAGAAAGAGAACGAGAAAGAGAATGAGAAGGAGCTGGGTTCGGAAGGTTCCCATCCCCCTCATCCCCGTTCCCCGTCCCCCCATCTCCTGAAAACGTTCGGCCCCCCTGACGTGCCATGAACTCATCCACTTTTGACGTCTTCGCGCTGGGCGAGACGATGATCCGGTTTACCCCGCGCGGGTTCACGCGCCTGGAAGAGGCGAGCGAGCTGGAGCTGCGTATCGGCGGCAGCGAGTCGAACGTCCTGGCGGCGCTCGCCCGGCTCGGCCTGCGCACCGCCTGGGGTAGCAAGCTCCCCCGCAGTCCGCTGGGGATGCTGGTGGCGCGGCGGCTGATGAGCTTCGGGATCGACGTCAGCGCGGTGAGCTGGGTCGACGACGCGCGGATGGGCCTCTACTTCATCGAGCCGGGGGCCGCGCCGCGCTCCTCGACGGTGCTGTACGACCGCGCCGGCTCCGCCGCGAGCACGCTGACGCCGGACGACCTCGACTGGAGCGTCCTCGCGCGCTCCCGCCACCTGCACCTGACCGGCATCACGCCGGCGCTCGGGCCGGGACCGACGGAGACGGTGGCGCACGCCATCTACCAGGCGCGGAGCCAGGGGAAGACCGTCTCGTTCGACGTGAACCACCGCGCGCGGCTCTGGTCGGCCACCACGGCCGAGGTGACGCTCCGGCCGCTGATCCGGGACCTCGACCTCCTGATCTGCCCGCTGAGCGACGCGGCCACGGTGTTCGGAATTGAGGGCGAGCCGGAGCAAGTGGCGCGAGGCCTGGGCGAGCTCACCTCCGCGCCGCTGGTCGCGCTCACCCTCGGCGGGGGCGGCGCGCTGCTGTGGGATCGGGAGCGCTTCCACCGCGCGGAGCCGTTCGCCGTCCAGGCGATCGACCGGGTGGGAGCGGGGGACGCCTTCGACGCCGGCCTGATCTGGGGCTTCCTGGCCGGCGACCCGGTGCGCGGGCTGCAGTACGGCATGGCGATGGCCGCCCTCAAGCACACCATGCCCGGCGACGAGTGCATCTCCTCACTCGCCGAGATCGAAGCGCTCCTGAGCGCCGGCCACCGCGACATCCAGCGGTGATTTGAGCGTCCGCTTTGCCCCGGAGTGAAGGAAACGCCGGCGGCGTCGGCTTTGCCCCGGAGTGAACTCCGGGGCTACATAGAGCGAAGCCCGCCTGCGCGGGCTGAGCGGGCGGAAGGTTCGGGAATTCATCCCTCATCCTTCCGCCCTCATCCCTCTACCGAAGTCCCATCAGGTGCTTCACGATGAGCAGCTCGAGCGCTTCGTAGTCGCGGCGCGCGCGCAGGTCCTGCACCTCGGCGGGGTCGACCTTTCGGGCCACTTCCACGAGCTGCAGGAAGATCTCCCGGCTGTTCTCCAGGTGGCGCCACGCGGACTCGAACGGCTGGGTGCGCATCACCTTCACGTCGAGGCCCACGTACTCGCCGTTCTGGCCGTAGCCGGCCTGCTCCAGCACCCAGACCTGATTGAACGCGCGGCGCAGATCGACCGTTCCGAACACCTTGTCCTGGTCGTACTTCAGGCCGTTCTGGTCGTTCAGGTGCACGCTCCAGAGCTTGTTGTGCCAGAGGGCGTAGGCCATCTCGTCGCTCGGGTCGAGGCCGGCGAGGATGGCGTGCGCACTCTCGATCAGGACGCCGGACCGGCTGGGATCGGCGGTCTTGTAGCAGAGCGCCAGGAAGTGGCCGGTGGTGGGGAGGTACATCAGGTCCATCGGCTCGTTCGGCTTCATCTCGCCGAGGATCCGGATCTCCTTATCGTACTCCAGCAGCGCGTTCGCGTACTCCAGCATGTAGTCGAAGCTCGCCTGGGCGTCCTTGCTCTCGCGGATGTAGGTCCCTTCCCGGGCCGGCCACCAGACGATGTCCTTCGTGCCGATCATCCGCGCGATGTCGACCGCCCGCTTGGAGCGGTCGAGGGCGTAGCGGCGCTCCTCCGCGTTGTTGGAAGTGACCGGACCGTCGACCGTCCGCGGGTCCTCCCAGAGGCGGGGCGCCACGAACTCCGCGGCGAGACCGCGGTCGTCGAGCATCTTCTTCACCTCGCCGACCGCGGCCTCCATCTGGTCGGCGGGGAGGTCGGCGGGGATGATGTCGTCATCGTGGAACTGGATCGCCTGGAAGCCGAGCTTTACGGCCAGGTCCAGCTTCTCCTGGAACGGGCGGCTCGCGCGGACGGTGGGGCCGAACGGATCGGCGCCTTCGCTCAGGTTCCAGGGTCCAAAGGAAAATCGGTATTGCGTTGCCATCGAGGAGAGCTCCAAACCGGCGCGCTGCCTCACACCAGCGAGAGGCGGAAGCGCCCGGGGGCCTGCGCGGCCCACATTAGATAAGCCGGGAGCCTGCCCGAACCCTCCCCCTTGGGAAGGCAAAAGGCCCTTAAAGGCTAAAGGCCCTTAAAGGCTAGAGGCAGAAGGCTAAAGTCCGAACCGTCCGTGCACGGGCGGCCCTGCTCCTGCTCCTACTCCTGCTCTTGCTCGCTGGCGACCCTGGGGTTCCGGCATGTCCTCGATGGCCCGTGCTTCGCCTCGACCCTGGTTAGAACCCTACGCAGACGGATGAACGCCCGCTCACTCGGCCGGGTAGCGGAAGTGGTGGGTGATGGTCCAGGCTTCCAGGCAGTCTTCCTGGCGGGTGCCGCCGAGGTTGTGGATCACGAGCGGGAGGCCTTCCGCGCTCCGGACGTCCGAGAGCACCCCGCAGTGGCCCATGCCGTTGGGCAGGTCCCAGTAGACCAGGTCGCCGGGCTGCCAGCTCTGCCTCGCCTCCCCGTCGGTGCGGGTGGGGAGGGCGCGGCCGAAGCGCTTCAGGAAGGTGATCTGGTTCGGCGTGCGGCGGTGGTCGATGTTCCGATCCGGGGCGCGCAGGCCGTACCGCTGCGGGTACTCGGCGAAGCGCCGCCGCATGTCCTCGTGGATCAGGCGCTGGAGGTCGAACCCGGCGGCGCGGAGGGCGCGGACGATCACGTCGGTGCAGGCGCCCCGGTCGGCGGGGACGTCGCCGCCGGGGTACTTCATCGAGACGTAGGAGGCGTCGTAGGAGACGCCGCGCCGCACCTCCGCCTTCGCGCCGTTGACGATCCGCTCCGCCGCCGTCCGCGGGCTCGGGATCGACGCCAGCGGATCCTCCGCGTGACCGGCTCCCTGCCGCAGCGAGGGGGCCGGACCACCGGCCACGCGCTCGGAAGGGGCGCAGCCCGCCAGCGCGAGCGCACCGCAGAGCAGCGCGAGCGGGCGCACGTCAGTCGCCGCCGCCGAACATGCGGCCGAGGTCGCCGAAAGTGCCGGCCACCCCGCCCAGGCCGCTGCTCCCCTCCGTGGTGGCGCCGGTGATGCGGCCGGCCAGGCGAGAGAACGGCAGCGTCTGCAGGATGATCTGGCCCGGACCGGTGAGCGTGGCCAGGAAGAGCCCCTCTCCGCCGAAGAGCGTGTTCTTGAAGCCGCCGACGAACTGGATGTCGTACTGCACCGATTCCTCGAAGCCGACGATGCAGCCGGTATCGACCTTGATCCGCTGTCCCGGTCCCAGCGTGTACTCCACGAAGTTGCCGCCGCCGGAGATGAAGGCGGGGCCGTGTCCGCTCAGGCGCTGCAGGATGAACCCCTCGCCGCCGAAGAAGCCGGCGCCGAGCTTCTTGGTGAAGGCGATACTGATCTCGACCGAGGTGCCGGAGAAGAGATAGGAATCGCGCTGGCAGATCCAGCTCTGGCCCATCAGGTCGAGCTGGCGCACCTTTCCCGGCGTGGGTGAGGCGAACGCCACCATCGCCTGCGGCGCCTGGCAGCGGAAGTAGGGGATGAAGAGGCTCTCGCCCACCAGCATCCGCTTGAGCCCGCCGAAGAGCCCGCCGGACATCTGCGTGTCCATCTGGACGCCGTCGGTCATGAAGAGCATCGAGCCCGCTTCCGCCCGGACCTCCTCACCGGCCCCCATCTGCACGATCACCGCCTGCATCACGTCGCCAACCACCTGAAAGTTCATTCGCTCCACGCCTCCGGCTGATTCAACGCAAACTCCCGGCGGCGGGATACGCCGCGTCTCTTCCGGTGACCGCGTCTGGCTGGTGGGAGCGGAGTGGGAGAGTGGGAGAGACTCGCTGCAGGTTTGCAAGTTGGCAGGTTGCAGGTTCCGAACCCCTGCCATCGGTAGGATCAACCTGCAACCTGCAACCTGCTAACCTGGAACCTGTTAACCTCGGCCCTCTCTCGCTCCACCCCAGAAGAAGCAACCGGTCACCGGATCAGAGTACGCCGCCGGGCTCGCTCTCTCCTCGGGCAGGCGACTGCGGCTCCCGCGCCCGCCGCTGGTAGGCGTAGCTCACGCCGAGCAGCACCACCGCCAGCACCAGGAAGGAGAGGACGCGGTAGCCGGCTTGCAGGAAGCTGAGGTCGAAGAGATAGACCTTCACCACGGCGGCCAGCAGCAGCGCCATGCCGCCCCAGCGCACCGCCTCCGAGCCGCGCCGGAAGCCGATGAGGATCGCCGCGCAGCCGTAGAGGGTCCAGACGGCGGAGAGTGCGAACTTGGCCGGGTCGCCGCCCCAACCGGTGGTGCCGAGCCGGCCGGCGGCGTCCATCGCCTCGATGCTGAGCCAGCCGAGCGCCTGCAGGTTCGCGGCGGCCACCACCGCCGGGACCAGCGCCCGCTCCGCCTCGCTCCCGCGGGTCAGGAAGACCCACGCGCAGAGGCTCCAGCCGGCGAGGGCGGAGAGGGCGGCGGCGCTCCGGCTGTGGAAGAGCACCCGGCTGCCGGGGGGCAGCGCCAGCTCTCGCACCAGGACCTCCACCGTCACCAGCAGCAGCGCCGCCAGCGAGAGCGTTCGGAGCTCCGGGCGCTCGGTCCGCACCCCCAGGTAGAGCAGGCCGAGCGCCGCCAGCGCCCAGGTGAACGGCAGCCACCCCGCGCCGAGCTCCCGCCAGGCCCAGAGCATCGAGAGCGCGGCGCCGGCTCCGGCAGCGATCGAGGCGCCCGCGCTCGTCTCCTCCTGGGTCAGGTCCTGGCCCCGGAAGAGCACCGCCGCGATGCCCCCGATGAGCGCCAGCGCTGCCGCGAATCCGGCCGGAGACGCCATCGCTCCACCGGTGAGTGCCGCAGCCGCCAGCCAGAGAGCGGTGAGGCCCGCCGCGGCGTAGCCGACGCCCCGCTGGTGCGGCGTACCGGCCAGTAGGCCCGCCCCGAAGGCGAGCGCGCCGACCGCGGACCAAGCCACGACGATCCAGGGCCCCGGCAGGGCGGCCCACCCGTGGTTCATCGCCAGGAACGCCGCCGCCGCGGAGAAGAGCGGCGCCAGCGAGCGCTCCGGGATCAGCTCCGGATCGGACCGGTGGTAGGCCACCGCCGCGCCGGCGAGCAGCGCGACCACCATCGCGAAGGCGAGATGGCGGTCGAGCGGGATTATCTCCGTAGGGGTTTCCCAGTGCCACGCGCCGAGCAACGGCGCGAGACAGAGCACGGCGCCGACGACCCGCACGTCGCCGCTGCGGAGCCGCCCTCCGAAGGCGAGGGTCAGCGCCGCCACGGCGGAGGAGACGAGGAGCCAATCGGTGAGACGCAGGTCGATCAGCGCCCACCAGTTGAGCAGGCCGCCGATCAGCAGCCCCAGCACGGCTACGGCGCGCTCGTGCTCCCGTCCGGCGCGGTCGGAGGCGGTCCACTCCCGCAGGGAGACCGACGCCCGCAGCGCGAGCGCGGCAATGACGGCGGCGAAGGCGAAGCTGCGCGGCTGGAAGAAGAGCCCCTGCACCGGCTCCGGGGAGAGCGCGTCGGCGAGAACCAGCCGGAGCAGCCCGAGTCCGAGGGCGATGCCTCCCCAGGTGCGGGTGCGGGCGGAGCCGGAGCGGTAGCCGACCTCCGAGAGCGCCGCCCCGAGCAGCGCCCAACCGGCGGTGACCGCCGTGCCGGAGGAGCGGAACTGCAGCGGCACCGCCAGGATCAGGAAGAGCAGCGCGAGCGCGAAGGTGACCTGTTCCAGGTAGGCCGGCTCCCCGTGCCGGGCGCGGACCAGGCGCGCGGCGGCGTAGTGCACCGCCGCCAGGCCGATGGCGCTGGCGCCGAGCCACTCCGGATGCCGCGGCTCCAGCAGCGCGTAGAGGGCTCCCGCGGCGAGGACCGGGTTGCAGACCGCCAGCATCAGGTCCGGATCGGCGCCCGGCTCCCGCCGCAGGAGCGGGTAGAGGACCAGCGACCCGAGGAAGATCCCGAAGCTCACCACCACGAAGCCGGTCGCCGCGCCGAAGTCGGCGGGCGAGTAGCGTCCCTCGTACCAGGTGAGGTAGAGGAGGGCGGTCGCGAGCAGCCCCGCCAGCCGGAAGCCGGGCCACTTCCGGAAGATGCTGAACGCCAGGATCGCGCCGTTCAGCGCCGTCAGATAGAGGAAGAGCGGCGCCGGGGAGGCGGTGGGGGTGCGGAAAACGAGCGGGCTGACGTAGGCCAGGATCAGCCCGATCCAGCCGATGACCGGCGAGTCATGCCGCAGCGCCATCGCCAGCGCGATCCCGCCGACCGCCGCCAGGCCCGCCGTCGCCGCGGAGGCGGAGAGGCGGCCGTACTGCGCGTGGGCGGCGTAGGTGGTGACGTAGAGCGCGGCGATGCCGGCGCCGGCAAGCGTCTGCGCGTAGAGCGGCAGGCTGGCCCGCAGGCGCTCCCCAAAGAGCAGCAGCGCGCCGCCAAGGGCCCAGCCGAGGCCGAGATACACCCACGGGTTCAGGTAGAGGAGCGGCGTGAGCCAGCCCTGGTCGTAGGCCCACTTCAGGAAGAGCGCCAGGGCGATCACCAGCGAGGCGCCGCCGAGCCAGTTGAGCCACTGGCCGCCGATCCGGTCTTCCCAGGAGACCTCCGGCCGCGCCCCCGGCACGGGCGCTCCGGCGGCCGGCGCGGCGAGCGGGGGCGGAGAAACCGCCGGCAGCCGGTGGGCCATAAACACCGGCGCCGGTGCCGGCCGGGGAGGCTCCGGGGCGGGCTGGGGAAGGAAGAAATCCGGCGAGAGAGCCACCGGCTCCGCCGGCGGGGCTGCGGCGCCGGTCCAGGCGGTCTCCGGCTCCGGCTCTGGCGGCGAGCTGCCGGTCTCCACCCGCGCGATCCGGCGGAGCGCCGCCTCCATCTGGGCCTCCAGGCGCAGGACCCGCTGCTCCAGCGTGAGGTCCGCCACCGCCGCCGACCCACCGGCGGAGCGTCCCAGCCAGACCCCGGCGCCGAAGATCAGCCCGAGCACGAGCAGGATTAGCAGGATCAGACCTTCCATCGCCGGCCTCCGCAGCAGAAGTCGCCGCACGCCGCAGTGTGGCGTGGAGCACCTATCGAACCGAGTCTACCCGCGGCGCCGGGGCCCCGGCAGTGGGGCTAGCGAGCGATTCTGAAGGCAGGCAGGGTCCCGCCTGGGGTGGGTCCATGCGGGCTGGCGGGTCCGCCATGGGTAGGTCTTCAGGCGGCAGAAAAGCCGGTGAGATTCTCCGGGCCGGAAGCTGACAATGGTGTAGGAGAAGGGTGCTCGGGCGGCGGAAGATGCGACGACAGGACGGAACAACCGGACGGCGTGGGTTTGCGCGCGGGCTGAGCCTGCTCTGCACGTGGGTGATGCTGGGCGCGCTCGGCTGCCGCATGCAGGTAGAGCAGACGGAGCGCCGCCGCGAGGTGGAGCCGTCGCCCGGCGTCGTCGTCCGCAGCCGGGACACCGACGGCTCGTTCGTCCGCGTGCTGGAGATCGACCTCCGCTCTCCCGGCCTCCGCGTGGAACTGGCAGCCGACGACATCGCCGTGCGGGAGGGGAAGATCACCGGCCGCGCCCGCACCGTGCCGGAGTGGCTCGAGGAGACCGGCGCCGTAGCCGGCGTGAACGGCGGCTTCTTCGGGGCCGACGTCGGCGAGGAATTCAAAGAGATCCGCGGCCTCCTGAAGCGCGACGGCCGCGTCCGCGTGGCGGCGCCGCGGTACCGGTCGGAGCAGTCCGGCACCGAGTTCGCCCGCTGCGCCCTCGGCTTCACCCGCGAAGGCGAGCCGCGGATGGCGTGGGTCACCAGCGCCCCCGGCGACCCGCAGAGCCTGCGCGCGCACCCGGAGCCGGAGACCGGCGACAGCTACCGCCGGTGGAGCGTGGAGCAGGCACTGGCGTGCGGCCCACGCCTCATCCGTGACGGCGAAGTAGAAGTCACCTACCGCGGCGAGCGCCTCGCCAGCCCCGGCGCGCTGCCGCGGACCTTCCTCGGCTACGGCGGCAAAGCCGACCGGGCAACCCACCTGGTGCTCTGTACCGCCGAGGCGATGGAGTTCGAAGGGTGCGCGGAGTTCCTCGCGCGCTACTTTCGGGAGGAGCTCGGCTTCCCCTGCCGCCAGGCGATGTGCCTGGACGGCGGCGCGAGCACCCAGGCCGCCTGGCGAGACGGCTCCGACGTGCGCTCGGAGTTCGACTACGGCACCACGGTCCCCACCGCCATCCTGATCCACCAGCAGCGCTAGCGAAGGATGAGGGATGAGGGATGAGGGATGAATCCGAACCCTCGGTGAACGGATGTTCCTGCTCCTGCTCCTACTCTTGCTCTTGCGGGACGTGCCGACCCCGGCGCCTCCGGCACGTCTTTGGAATAGCCAACGGGCGGTTGAAACCGCGGCAACCACGGCACGAAGTTTTATCCCCCGGACGGGGGACCGCCTTCGCGAACTAAGAGGGCCTGGTTCGGGCGTCCGGAGGACGCTTGGCCGCAGGCCTACCAGCGAGGTATTTCAATGCCTCGCGGCTCCACGGGCACCCAGCCCCACTACCCGGCTATCTAGTAACGCTCTCATAAGGACCCGGCTGCCTCTACGGGAAGCACGCTGAAGCGCGCTCGGCGTCCGTTCATCCCCTCGGCTCACTGGGCGGCAGCATGACCCACGAGCAGCATTAACTTTGGGTTATTCCACAAGTTCAGGGTGGTAGACCGTGAGCGAGGTTACGCATGCCCGCCCGTTCACCACTTACCCGCTTGCTCTCACTGCGACTGCGCGCCGGTCCTGGCCGGCTCTGGCTGCGGTGGGTCGCTCCGGCGCTGCTGCTCGTTGCCTCCAGCGCCGGTGTGGATAGCGGCGAGCGCGCGCCGCTGCCTCCCCGGGGCTACACGCTGCGAGATCTCGGCACCCTCGGCGGCGAGCAAAGCGGCGCTACCGCCCTCAACAACCACGGTGAGGTAGTCGGTTGGGCCGAAACCGGCGGCGCGGTACGGGACGGGGTGCGGGAGTTTCACGCCGTCCGTTGGGCGGCCGATGGGATCCAGGACCTCGGCACGCTGGGCGAGTACCACAGTGCCGCATTCGGAATCAACAACCGGGGAGAGGTGGTCGGAGGGGTCTTGTCTGGCTTTGACCCGGAGCCATTCGTCTGGTCTACCGCCACGGGAATGCACCGGCTGCCGCTCAAAGATAATTTCGCAGGGGTCGGCCTTTCAATCAACGATCACGGGACCATCGCCGGGTACTTTGAAACCACCGGGTACGACAAGGCAGGGATGTGGACCGACCGTCTCCGCTGGCTGTCCCACCCGTGGGACGGAAGGGCGCTCGACGTGAACAACCGCGGAGAGGTGGTCGGGTGGGGGGAAACCCTCTACGACGGGCTCCCAAAGGCGTTCCGGTGGCGCGGACGGCGGGGGCGCCGGCTGGAGCCTCCGCCTTACCGCGAGACAGACCCCTGGAGCAAGGCCCACGCGATCAACGACCGCGGCACGATTGTCGGGGAGCTCGAGGGGCGCGCCTTCATCTGGGCCGAGGGTCGGCTGCGCCGGCTGCCGGCGGGCGCAGGATACCAGAAGGCGCTGGCTGCCGACCTGAACCGCCGGGAACAGGTGGTCGGCACCCTCTTCAACCATCGGAATTTCTTCGGTCCCTCGGAATTCCCCGCGTCTCCGACCGGAACGGCAGCGCTCTGGGAGCGAGGCCGTCTCACCGATCTTAGCGACGTGGTCCGCTTAACTTCGGGATGGCACCTGGAGACCGCGGCGGCGATCAACGACCGCGGGCAGATCGTCGGTATCGGCCGTCCGGAGGGGGAGGGGCGGGGGCCGAGGCGGGCTTACCTGCTCACTCCGGTCGAGCGGGAAAGGTAGCGGACGACGATGGCGCTTCTACACCCCCCGATGCCGATCCTGGCGTGGCCACTGCTCGCCACCGCGGCAATCGCCTCCCTCGCGGTGCGGTCGGCGTCGCTACCCTTGCCGTCCGCAATCGAGTCTCTGCGAAGCGCAGGTCTCGGCTGGTCCGGGTTCGTACGGAGCGAGGGCCGGCTAGTCCAAGGCTCGGCTTTTTACACGCAGGATGGCGGCTCCGTCCTCTACTTCGATTCCGCGGGGGTCACGCACCAGCTCCCGACGGGAGCGCGGGAGAGCTCGGGCGCCTGGAACCTCCGGATCGGCTTCGCCGGAGCGCGGCCGGTGCAGCCGGAGGCGGAGGGGACGAGTCACCGGGTCGCCTGGTTTCACCGCGGGCGCACGCGGTCCGGCGCTCGTCCGGCGTTCTCCGGCGTCCGGTATCGCGGCCTGTGGCCGGGAATCGATCTCGTCTACCAGGCTGCGGGCTCGTCCCTGAAGTACGATCTTCACGTGGCACCGGGCGCGGATCCGGGCGCGATCCGCTTCGAGTGCCGCGGCGCCAGCTCGGCGCGGATCGACGCGGAGGGCCGGCTGCGGCTCACGGCCGGCGCGGACGAGCTGGTCGACGACACCCCCGTCGCGTACCAGGTAATCGCCGGAAAGAAGGTCGCCGTGCCGGCGCGGTTCCGGCTGCAGACCGTGCGTCCGGGCGTCTTCCAGTACGGTTTTCAGCTCGGCCACTACGACCCCACGCTGCCGCTGGTCATCGACCCCGCACTGCTCCGGAGCTGCGACTATCTCGGCTACGGACGGGCCGCCGGCATCGCGTTAGGGTCCGGCGGCGAGATCTATCTTTGCGGCGAGACCTCGGCGCCGCCCACCGAAGTGCCGCTGACTGTCGGGCCGGACCTGACCCACAACGGCGGCGAGACGGAAGCCTTTGTCGCCAGGCTCCGGCTCACGCAAGGCGGCCAGTTCGCGGTGGAGTACTTCGGCTACCTGGGAGGCGACGGCTACGACTCGGCGAAGGGGATCGCCGTCGACGCGGAAGGGTGCGCTTACCTGGTGGGGGAGACCAACTCGCGAGAGGACAGCTTTCCGGTCCTGGTGGGTCCGGACCTCACCTTCAACGGCACCAGGAGGTACACACCGTCCTCGACCGGCGATGCCTGGATCGCCAAGGTTACGCCGGATGGAAGTAGTCTCCGCTACTGCGGCTACCTCGGCGGCTCCGAACCGGACGAAGCCACGGGAGTGGCCGTCGACGAGCTGGGCCGCGCGTATGTTTCCGGAAGGACCACGTCCCCTTCCAGCAGTTTTCCCGCGACCGTGGGGCCCGTCTTGAGTCTCACGGTCGCGGAGGGGGGCGAGCTCCCCCGTCCGGACGGCTTCATCGCCCGCGTCGCACCGGATGGATCTGCCCTCGAGTACTGCGGCTACATCGGCGGCACGGGAGAGGACGTGGCCAACGCCGTGGCGGTCGACCGGGACGGGCGCGCGTACGTGGCCGGGAGCGGCCATTCGGGTTCGCCGACGTTTCCGGCCGTCGTGGGCCCGGAGTTAGTCGGCTATCCCAGCTACCCCGACGCCTGGGTGGCACGAGTTCGCGCTGACGGGACCGGGTTCGAGTACTGCGGCTTCATCGCGGGATACTACGGCGAGGCGATTACTTCCATCGCGGTAGACGGAGAGGAGCGGGCCTACGTCGGTGGGTGGACCCGCTCGCCGGAGACCACCTTTCCGGAGAGGGTGGGGCCGGTACTCCGGTCGCGCGGGCGGGCCGACGCCTTCGTCGCCCGGGTAGCGCCGGACGGAACGCGCCTGGAGTACTGCGGCTACATCTCCGGAAAGGGCGCGGACGCGATAACCTCCGTGGCGGTAGACGCCCAGGACCGGCTGGTGGTGGCGGGAGAGACCGGCTCCGACGAGCGCAGCTTTCCGGTGCGAGGCGGGCCGGACCTGCGCTTTAACGGCGGCGGGGTGGATGGCTTCGTCGCCCGCGTCTCGGCGGATGGGCGGAAGCTCGATTACTGCGGCTATCTCGGCGGTACGAGCCGGCTCGATTCGGCCGCGGCCGTCGCCGCCGCGCCCGCCGGGGAGATCTTCGTCGCGGGTTTCACCAACTCCCCTCCGCAGAGCTTTCCGGTGCGCAATGCCGCGCGGGCGGATCGCGGGGGCGGAATCTTCGTGGCGCAGCTATCCTGGCGCGATGAGGGCGCGCCGCCCGAGCGAGAGGCAAGGATCTTCATCTCGCCCTCGCGGCTCAACTTCGGCCAGGTGCGGGCCGGCACGCAGCGGACGCTGACCCTGCGGATCCGGAACCGCGGCCGCGGGCCGGGGCGGGTCGACGTGCCGGCGCTGCCGGCGCCATTCAGCACCGAGCCCGGAGAGCTGAGCGTCGCTCCCGGAGAGACGAAGCTGGTCCGAGTCACCTTGGAGCCGCTGAAGCCGGGCCGCTACGAAACGGGCCTGGCGCTGACTACCCCGGATGATCCCGGCAGCCCGCTAATCCACGTGCCGGTGCGAGCCACGGCGGAAAGGAGCGGGCAATGATGACTGACGTCGGATGCTCTCGCTTCGGACGCGGGCGCGCGGCGCTGCCGATGCTCTTCGCCTGGCTGGCGGCGGCGGTCCTGCTCGCCGTGATCCCTCCAGCGGCTCAGGCACAGGCGGCGGCGGTCTCGCGACTCGGGTTCGTTCCGGCTCGCGCTGCCGGCGGGGGGTTCCACCTCGACGCCGGCCCGCACCGCTTCTACTTTTCGGCGGAGGGGATTGCCGTCCGGCTGGCGGGGAGCCGGCGCGGGAGCAGCTGGAGCGTACGGATCGATTTCGAAGGAGCACGCCGCGTCGCTCCGGTGGCCGCAGGCGCCGGCGGCACCCGCGTCAGTCACTTCTCGGGTAGCGCGGCGGAGTGGACTTCCGTCCGGAGCTCCACCGAAATCGTCTATCGAGAGCTGTGGGCCGGGATCGATCTCCGCCTGAGCGCTGCGGACCGCCGCCTGAAGTACGAGTATCTCGTCTCGCCGGGGGCGAGTCCCGCCGCGATCCGGCTGCGCTACCGGGGCGCCAGCCTCTCGCTCGACGGTCAGGCGCTCTCCATCTCCACTCCGGCGGGGGTGCTCCGGGACGAGCCGCCGATCGCGTATCAGGAAATCGACGGCGAGCGCCGCCCCGTGACATGCGCCTATCAGGTGGAAAGCGACCGGTGCGGCTTCGAATTGGGCGCATGGGACCCCACCCGCGCGCTGGTGATTGATCCGGTGCTCCTGGTCTCCTGCGGCTACTTCGGGGGCGACCTGGAGGAGGAAGTCCTCGACCTGACGGTCGATCGACAGGGCTACCTCTACCTCGTCGGAGCCGCGATCACGCGTCAGGACAGCTTCCCCGTTCGGGTGGGTCCGGATTCTACCTATAACGGCGGCTGGAGAGATGCCTTCGTGGCGAAGCTGACGCCGGACGCCGCTGAGATCCTCTACTGCGGCTATCTGGGGGGAAGAGGGTACGAGTGGGCTGCCGCGGTAGCCGTGGATGAAACCGGCGCCGCCTACCTCGCCGGCATGACCGATTCCACCGAAGCTTCCTTTCCAGTGCGGAGGGGACCGATCCTGACCCTGAGCAAGTACCGGGAGGCCTTCGTAGCCAAGGTGGCGCCGGACGGCTCGGAGCTGGAGTACTGCGGGTATATCGGCGGGTCTGGCTACGACTACGCTGCGGACATCGTGGTGGACCGGCAGGGCCGCGCCACGGTTTGCGGAGGGACTGACTCCGAGGACCTACCGGTGCGTGTCGGTCCGTCGCTCTCGCTCTCACGCGGCGAATACTCCGACGATGATGGCTTCCTCGCCCGGGTTTCCGAGGATGGCTCGACGCTGGAGTTCTGCGGCTACCTGGGTGGGACGGGCACGGACTATGTCGCGTCGATCGCCCTCGCGCCGGACGGAAGCGTGTGCGCAGCCGGCACTACTTTCTCCGTGGACGGTCCGTTTCCGGCACCAGAGGCGCGAGCCGCGTTCCACCACGAGCCCCAGGACGGCTTCATCGCGCGGATCGCTGCGGACGGCTCCCGGATTCTCTCCACGCGCCGGTTAGGTGGGGACTCGGCGGACAGCCTTTCGTACCTCCGCCTGGACGGGAGTGGCAGGCTCTACGTGGCCGGCTACACCCGGTCCGATGAGGAGAGCCTGCCGGTGACCGTGGGACCCGACCTCACGGCGAACCGCTGGCGTTCCTCCGACTACCTGAATTACGGCGGCTTCGTGGCGCGGCTCTCCGCAGACCTGGAGACGATCGAATACTGTGGCTATCTCAGCGGCGAGCTCGAGAGCTGGATCCGCGGCATCGCCCTCGATGACCGAGACCGCCTGCTGGTGTGTGGGGTAGTATGGAGTTCCGACCGCGGCTTTCCGGTGCTTCCGGCTCCCAACCCGGTCGCCCGCGGCAGCAAAGAGGCCTTCGTCGCCCGGGTGAGCGAAAGCGGCGCGGAACTGGAGCTCAGCGGTTTCGTTGGCGGCGAGGGGGAAGACCGAGCGACAGATATCGAGGTCGGGCCGGACGGGTCGGTGTGGGTGGCCGGAAACACCACCTCCGCGCAGACCAGCTTCCCCGTACGCGAGGCGGGGGACATGGAGCTCGGGCGCGTCATTCGCCGGCATCCCCAGCAGGACGGGTTCCTCGCCCGCTTCGCGGAATGGGACCTGGCACCCGGCGACCGGGGAAAGCTCGGCGCGCTTCCGGCGCAGGTCGGGCTCGGCTCCGCGCTTCGTGGGAGCGAGCGGACCGCAACGGTGACCCTCCGCAACCGCAGCGGCCGGAACCCGCTGGTGGTGGACGTGCCCCGGCTGCCGGAGCCGTTCGAGGCGTCCCCGACCGGAGTGCTGCGGATCCCGGCACAGGGGCAGGCGGAAGTGACGATCACCTTCCGCCCCACCGCGCGGATCCGGTACACCACCTCGCTGGTGCTCACGACCAGCGATCCGAAGCGGCCCCTGGCGCAGATCCCGATCCTCGGACGCGGACGGTAGCGCCGGGGCCTACTTCTGCGTGTAGGTCCACTCCAGGACGACGTCGCCGACCACCTTCAGCGACTCCGGGCTGCACTTGTCCGGCGTGTCTTCCAGGGTGTGCCACCAGGAGTGGCCGGGGCCGTAGTTGAAGTCGATCAGGTCGATCACGCGGAGGCCTTTGGCGTGGAGCTGCACGTGGTCGTCCTCGATCGGGCCGCCGATCCGCTTCGGGAAGTGGCGGGCGTAGCCGAGACGGTGGGCGGTGTCGTAGACGCTGTAGAGCACGTCCCGCGCGGCCTGGAGCGAGTTGCTCTCCATCGGGATCTGGAGGTCGCGGTCGCCGACCATGTCGAGCAGGATGCCCTTCTTCGGCGTGTCGGCGGGGAGGTGCTCCGCGAAGTAGCGGGAGCCGAAGAACATGTCTTCCAGGCCGGGGCCCACGTCCTCGCCGTCGAACAGGACGATCATCACCGGGACGGGCGGGGGCGAGGCCTTGAAGACGCGGGCCGCTTCGAGCAGCACGGCGACCCCGGAGGCGCCGTCGTTCGCGCCCGCGATCGGGGTGGCGCGGCGGGCGGCGGTCCGCTCGTAGTCGGCGGTGGGGCGCGTGTCCCAGTGGGCGGTAAGCAGCACGCCCTTGTCGTCGCCGCCCGTGCCGGTGCCCTTCCACCGCGCGATGACGTTGGTCATCGGCAGCTTCTTGCCGCCGCTCTCCACCGTAAAGTCCTGCCGCTCGACCCGGTCCGCCAGCGGCTTCAGCGTCTCGACCAGGTAATCCCGGCACGCCGCGTGCCCTTTGCTGCCGGGCACGCGCGGACCGAACGCCACCTGCTTCTCGAGCTGCGCGAACGCCGCCGCCTTGTCGAACGCCGGCCGCTTTCCGCCGGCAGGCGCGTTGTCCTCCCGGCTGCCTGCCTGGAACAGCAGCAGCGCGCCGAGCGCCGCGCCGGCGCCCAGCAGCAGCCAGCGCGGGCGCAGGGCGGCGGGCTGGGCGGCGGGGGCGCTACCCGGACGGCGCGCCGCCATGGCTGCGGAACTGTTTGAGGTAGGCATGGGTCAGCGGCTCGATCTCTCCGTCCATGACGGCGATGATGTTCCCGGTCTCGAAGTTGGTCCGGTGGTCCTTCACCAGCGTGTAGGGCTGGAAGACGTAGGAGCGGATCTGGCTGCCCCATTCGATGGCGCGCTGCTCCCCGCGGATCGCCGCCATCTGCTCTTCCTGCTTCTTCCGCTCGATCTCCGCCAGGCGGGAGCGCAGCACCTTCATCGCGAACTCGCGGTTCTTGAGCTGCGAGCGCTCGTTCTGGCACGCCACCACGATCCCGGTGGGGAGGTGGGTGATCCGGACCGCCGTCTCGTTCTTCTGGACGTTCTGGCCGCCGGCACCGCCGGAGAGATAGGTGTCGATCCGAAGCTCCTTCGGATTGATCTCCACCTCCACGTCCTCCTCGATCTCCGGGACCACGTCCAGGCTCGCGAAGGAGGTATGGCGGCGCTTGTTCGCGTCGAACGGCGAGATACGGACGAGTCGATGGACCCCGTGCTCGCTCTTCAGGTTCCCGTAGGCGTACGGGCCCTTCACCAGCACGGTCACGCTCTTGTAGCCGGCTACTTCCCCCGGCACCTCGTCCAGGATCTCCGTGGTAAAGCCGGCCCGCTCCGCCCAGCGCAGGTACATGCGCAGCAGGATGGAGACCCAGTCGCACGCCTCCGTACCACCCGCGCCGGCGTTGATCTCCATGATCGCGTTGGCGGCGTCGTGCTTACCGGAGAGGATGTCAGCCAGCTCCAGCCGCTCCCACTCGCCCTGCGCGGCGTCCAGCTCGCCGCGGATCTCGTCCGCATAGCTGGAGGGGTCCGCCTCTTCCGCCGCAAGCTGGAGCAGCACCTCGGCGTCATCCAGCCGGCGGCGCAGCGTGTGCCACGGCTCCACCGCCTGCTCCAGGCGGCTCAATTCCTGCATTGTCTTCTGGGCGGCCTCGGCCTGGTCCCAGAAGCCCGGCTTCAGGGTCTCCGCGCGGAGACCGGCAATGCGCGCATCTTTGCCCGGGACGTCAAAGATGCCTCCCCAGCTCTTCGACGCGTTCCGAAAGAGCTGTTACTTCTCGGCCAAGTTCTTCAAGCATTCGTCATCCAGACTTGCGCGAGCGTGTCGCGTTTAGGGCTTCGCCCAGGGTGTAGCGTTTAGGGGGTAGGGTGTAGGTCTGTGGTGAGCCGGGGTGCCACTCGTGCACCTGTCCCTCTGTCCCTCTATCGCTCCGTCCCGAAGGGCGTTATTCCCGGTCCAGCCACTGCTGGTACAGCTCGGCCTGTCGCTGCACCTGCTCGCGGAACCGGCGCACGAACGGGGTGTCCTCGTCGTGCAGCCAACCATATCCCAGCGCCGCCGCGAAGGAGCGGCTCTTCAGGATCTCCGCCGCATACATCGCCGGCGGATAGGAGACGGCGTAGACCGCCTCCTCGTTTCCGTCATTCACGCGCTGCTGATCGTCCACGGGAGCATCTCCGCGGCGGGACAGACTACCGCCCGCCGCGTGCCGGGGCTAGACCGCGCCGCTTTTGAGGCAGCAGAACTTGTACTTCTTGCCGCTGCCGCAGGGGCAGGGGTCGTTCCGCCCGATCCGCTTCTGCGCTCCGGTCCCGGCGGCACCGGCCGCGGCCACCGGGGCGGCAGCTCGTCCGGCACCGTTCGCGCCCGCGCGAGGGGCGGCAGCGGGCGCCGGCTCCATGTCGCCCTCTTCCTCGATCGCGGTGAGGATCGAGCGGGCCGGCGGCGGCGGGGGCGGGGGCGCCTGCTCCCGGACCGCCAGGTGGTAGACCCAGTTCACCATGTCGTCCTGGATGCTCTCGAGCAGGGAGTTGAACATGTCGAAGGCTTCCTTCTTGTAGATGTCCAACGGGTTCTTCTGCTCGAAGCCGCGCATCCAGACGCCCTCGCGGAGGTAGTCCATGGCGTTCAGGTGCTCCACCCACTTCTGGTCGATCACCTGCAGCGCCACCCAGCGCTCCGCCTGGCGCATCCCGCCGGGGATCCGGTCCAGCTCCTGCTCCTTCTCCTCGTACCGCCTCTCGGCGATGCCGAAGAGGAACTCCACCAGCTCCTGGGAGCTCTTGCCTTCCAGGTCCGCCGGCCGCGCCTTGAGCGACAGGTCGAACACCAGGTCCAGCTCGTCGTAGAGACCGCGCAGGTCCCACTCTTCCACCGGGATCTCCGGGCTGCAGTGGCGGGTCACGGTGCGCTCGACCATGTCGTAGACGTGATCCAGCAGCGTGTCCCGCAGCTCCGCGCCTTCCAGGATCTCGCGCCGCTGCTTGTAGATGACGTCGCGGTGGAGGTTCATTACGTCGTCGTACTCGAGCGTGTGCTTCCGGATGCCGAAGTTGTGCTCCTCGACCTTCCGCTGCGCGCGCTCGATCGCCTTGGTGAGGATGCTCGCCTCCAGGCGCTCCCACTCCGGCCAGCCGCCCATCAGCAGGTTGCGGCCGCGGTCGCCGAAAAGGCGCCAGAGCTCGTCTTCCAGCGAGAGGAAGAAGCGGCTCTCACCCGGATCGCCCTGGCGTCCGGACCGGCCGCGGAGCTGGCGGTCGATGCGCCGGCTCTCGTGCCGCTCCGACCCGAGGATCGCCAGGCCGCCGAGCTGGGCCACCTCCGCGCTGGCGCGGGAGGGGTAGGTCTTCTTGACCCCGCTGCTCAGCTCCACCTCGGTCGGCACCTGCGGCTCGTCCGGGTTGGGAGTGCCGCCGAGCATAATGTCGACGCCGCGGCCGGCCATGTTGGTGGCGATGGTGACCGCGTGCTTGCGGCCCGCCTCCGCGATGATCTCCGCTTCTCGCTCGTGGTACTTCGCGTTCAGCACGGAGTGGGGGATGCCGTTCTCCAGCGACTCCTTCAACAGCGGCACGTCCTCGTCGGAGAGCTCCATCAGCGTCTTGAATGCCTGGACGTTGTCCGGATGGAGCGCGTCGAGCGGCACGTTCAGCGCCTTCGCAATCGAGCCGAGCTTCGGAATGTGGAGGTCGTCCAGCTTCGTGTTCAGGATGGCGTGGAACCGCTCCGCATCCTCGTTGGAGACTTCCTTCTTCGCGGAGAGCAGGCGGTCCCGCAGCACCAGGATCAGCGCCTGGAGCTGGAGCCGCTCGCCCAGGAGGAGCCGCTCGCTGAGCCGTTCCGAGACCTCGATGGAGCGCGTGCCGACCAGCACCGGCTGGCCCTTGATGTAACGCTGCCAGATATCGAGAGAGAGGGCGCGGTACTTCTGCTCCTCGCTCTTGTAGACCACGTCCGGCTGGTCTTTGCGGATCATCGGCAGGTTGGTCGGCACCACCACCACGTCCATGCCGTAGATCTTGCGGATCTCGTTCTCTTCGGTCTTCGCGGTGCCGGTCATGCCCGCCAGCTTGTGGTAGAGGCGGAAGTAGTTCTGGATCGTGATGGTGGCGACGGTCTGCGTCTCCTCCTCGATCTTCACGCCTTCCTTCGCCTCGATCGCCTGGTGGAGGCCGTCCGAGTAGCGGCGCCCGAACATGAGGCGGCCGGTGAACTCGTCCACGATGATCACCTGGCCGTCTTTGACCACGTAATCGATGTCTTTCCGGTAGGCGAACCGGCCCCGGAGCGCCGCGCTGACGTGGTGCATCAGCTTCACGTCGTCCGCGATGTTCTCCACCCCCAGGCCTTCTTCCACCCGGCGGGTGCCCTCCTCGGTGAGCATGGCGTTCTTGCTCTTCTCGTCGAGGGTGAAGTCCCGCTCCTTCTGCAGGCGCGCCACCACCCGGTCGACCTGGTAGTAGAGCGGCGTCGACTGCTCCGGCATGCCGGAGATGATGAGCGGAGTGCGCGCCTCGTCGATCAGGATCGAGTCCATCTCGTCGACCAGCGCGTAGTGCAGCTCGCTCTGGACCATCTCCTCCAGACTGTGCGCCATGTTGTCGCGGAGGTAGTCGAACCCGAACTCGGCGTTGGTGCCGTAGACGATGTCGCACTGGTAGCACTCCGAGCGGTGGACCGGCCGGAGGTTGTTCATGTGCGGGTCTTCGGCTTCCAGACCCGGCTCGTAGACGTACGCGGCGCCGTACGGGTGGTTCTGGATCACGCCGACCGAGAGGCCCAGGAAGTGGTAGAGGGGTCCCATCCAGGTGGCGTCGCGCTTGGCGAGGTAATCGTTCGGCGTCACCAGGTGTGCGCCTTTGCCGGCGAGCGCGTTGAGGTACATCGGCGAGGTGGAGGAGAGCGTCTTGCCTTCACCCGTCGCCAGCTCCGCCACTCGGCCCTGGTGGAGCACCATGCCGGCGATGAGCTGCACGTCGTAATGGCGCATCTTCAGCGAGCGCCAGGCCGCCTCCCGCACGATGGCGAACGCCTCCGGCAGGATCCGCATCAGCTCCGCTTCCAGCCCCTGATAGGCGTCCCGCACCGCCACCTGGGCCGCCGCCTGCTCCGCCGGCTCCTTGGCGGTGCGGCGCTCCTCCTTGGCGGCGTCCAGCCGCTCGATCGCCGGCTTCAGCTCCTCGCGGAACTCCTGGGTCCGCGCGCGGAGCTCCTCGTCCGATCGGGACTGGATATTGGGCTCGAGAGCGTTGATCTGCTCCACGGCCTTGCGCAGGCGCGCCACCTCGCGCTCGTTGCCGTCGAACAGAGATTTCAGAAAACTCATCAGGGGATCACCTCGGCGGGTATTTTAACAGGCTGCACGGGTCCAGTTCAATAAAGCGAGGCTGCGAGGGGACCGGGTTCCATGCTCCAGAGAAAAGACGCGCGACGGCGGCGGTTTCCAGCAGCGGAACCGGTGCGGGCGGGGCCTGAGAGAGATACGCACCGGGCACGCCGCGCGTGCCCGGTGCGATGCGAGTTCCGCCGGCAGCAGCCGACCTCCACATGATGTCATCGCCCGGGGGTCAGGCGACCGCTCGGCGCTGCGTCGGGGACTACCGGCGACCGAGCTGTACCATCATGTGGCTCTGGCGGTCCACGAGCTGCCGGTACTCGTTTCGTTCTACCGGATTTCGCACGATCTGCTGGGCGAGCTGGGGGTAACCCACCAGGTGGGTGTAGAGAGCCACCTCGATCCGATCCGCGGACGACCAGTGCTGCGATCTCGCGCTGGGGGATGCCGCGGCCCGGGCGAGCTTCTCCGCCTTCTTCTCGTTACCGAGCCACTTCGGGTGGTAGAGCTGCAGTCCCCAGTGGTAGACGCTCGCCTGCTCCGGGAACTGCCGGAGGATGCGGCTGAACGCCTCGTCCGCCAACTCCTCCTCCCCGCAGAATGCGGCGGAGCACGAGAGCCCCAGTCCGGAGGTGAGGTTCCGCGGATCGAGCTCCGCCGAGCGGAAGTCGGCCTCCAGCCAGAACGGGTAGAGCTTCTGGCACGCGGCCAGCTCGTCCGGCTGCATCTGGTCGACCGTACGGCCGCGCCGGATTGAGTCGGCCCAGTTGGCATAGCGGTCGCCGAGGATCGCCCACGCGGTCGGGCTCTCCATGTTGCAGCGCACCGCCTCTTGCGCTTCCTTGATACTGCTGGCGAACTTCTTCTCCTGCTGGTAGGCACCGGAGACGGCGACCCGGAGGAGGTAGTTGGAGGGGTTGAGCGCGACGCCGCGGTGGATCGCCCGCGTGAAGCGGGGATCCAGGCCGGCACCGGTGCCGCCGAGCGTTTGCGCGTACTGTGCCAGAACGAGCGGGTGGATGTCGTCCGGCTTCAGAGCGTCCTGGATCTCGAACAGGCTGTTGTAGTCTTCGACTACCGCGCGGTTCATCAGGAAGTAGAACGCCCCGAGCACCCCCCGCTGCGAAACCTCTCGCAGCCGCTCGGTTG
The DNA here is from genome assembly GCA_046292385.1 of Armatimonadota bacterium. Taxonomy (GTDB): domain Bacteria; phylum Armatimonadota; class SYMT01; order SYMT01; family SYMT01; genus JBKBRF01. The sequence continues at coordinate 114,962 of JBKBRF010000006.1, forward strand.
CCGCCGCGCCGATCGACTCGACCGGCACCCACGGCAAGCCCCCCAGGAACGTCAGGTCCGAAGCCGACTCCTGCACGTGCGTCGGCCCCGGCTGCGGCACCGCACCGGCGCGGCGGACCAGGGCCCGCGCGGCTTCCGGAAGCTGTGCGAGAACCTGCGCGCGGGAGCCGGAGAGGCGAATGGGAGCACCGACCGCCTTGCCGGAGGGAACCTCCAGCACGCGATAGGTGAGGACGCAGCGCGATCCGCTGCCCCGGATCTCGCCCACCGCGGCGTGGCTCACTCCCAGGCCCGTCGCCAAATAGGGAGCCTCACGCGGCGTGATCCGCAGGTGGGTCCGCTTGAGGGTCCGGCAGATCGAGTAACTGGAGGTCCAGAGCGGGGTCCGCCCGAGCTGCGGGTGCGCGCCAGCGGTAAACTGCAGCCAGCGCCCGCAGCCGGCGCCGAAGGCGGCGGTCTCCGCGTTCGCGCCCTGGGGAACCGGATCGCACACCTGCAGCCCGCCGCCGGACGGTTTCGGAGTGAGCTCGTGAAGCCCCGTCGACGGCACTTCGATCGAGACCGGGTCCCGCGCCGGAGCGGGGGGCGCCGCCGTGGGGTTGAAGCTGCCGGCCTGAGAGGCGACAGTACGGAGCCGCTCCCGGAGGTAGATCCACCCGGCGCTTCCAAATATGGCGACCACGGCTACTCCCACGGCAATTCCGGCCAGGAGCCCCAGGCGCGCCGCTCCGGTGAGCGGCGGACGAGACGGCCTCGCGACCGGGGGCGCTACCGCCTGTGCTACCCGCGGGGCTGCAGGGGCCGCCGGTGCCGACGGCGGCGTGACGGCGGGCGCGCTTACGCGAGAGGCCTCCTGCACGGGCCGACTGCCGGCACGGCTCTCCAAACGCCGGAGCGCCTCCGCCGCGGCAGCATGCGTGCGGTCCAGCATCACCGCCTGCCGGAGCCGGCCGGCGGCCTCTTCGGGCCGTCCTGCCCGCTCCAGCGCCAGACCCAGGTTGTAGTGCATCGCGGCGGAGCCGGGAGCCAGAGTCGCGGCGTGATGTAGGCACCGCAGAGCCGCCTCCGAGTTGCCCAGGTGGCCGTATGCGACTCCCAGGTAACCCCACGCACCGGCATCCACCGGCACGGCTTCCACCGCGCGCCGCAGATGCTCCACCGCCGCGCGAGGGTCGCCCCGCCGCAGCGCCGCCAGTCCCAATTCTCGATCGGATGCACTCATCGCGCCAAAACCTCCAGGTCGCGGTATTGCGCTAATTCATACTCATCTGAAAGAGGAACAGTTCCTTGAGGCACCACTGACTGACCGTTTCCGCCACGAACCGGCGCGGGCACCGGCTTGTGGAGACAATAGGAATGCGGATGGCCCGCAGCCCACAGCGGCAGGAACGCACGACGCGCGCTCCGAATCTGCCCCACGGCGCACCGCGCCCTCCCTCTCACCCTCTCGCCGCGCGCTTCCCCGGCGCTTCGAAAGTCATCGATATGAAGATCTCTCTACACAACGCACTCCTCGGCGCCGCCGCCGCCGGCCTCGCTGTCGGCGTAACCGTGGGGATCGCCACCCAGGCCAGGGCGCAGGACCGCCCTTCGGAGCCGCAGCTTCCCTCGGAAGACCTGCTTCACCGGCCCGGGAAGGCCGCACGGCGCTTCGACGACTTCGTCTACACCGCGAAGGAGCGCCGGGAAGAGGCGGCGGAGAAGGTGGCCCGCGTGCGCAAGTGGCTCGCGGAGAAGAAGCTGGACGGCGTGCTGATCGCCACGGAGCGGAACCTCAACTGGATCACGGCGGGCGGCAAGGACAACGTCGTCTGGGTGCAGCGCGAGTCGCCGGTGAAGCTGCTGGTCACAGCGGACAAGCTCTCCCTGATCGCGGACAACATCGAAGGCCCGCGTGTGATGACCGAAGAGCTGGACGGCCTCGGCTACCAGTGGCTCCGGTACAACTGGCACGCGAAGGAGGCGGATGCCCTGGCGCCGCTGATCCGGGGAAAGAAGATCGCCTACGACCTCCCCGCCGTCGCCGCCGCGCAGAAGGCCGACCCGGTGGCGCAGGTAGTCGACTTCTCCCAGCTCTACTTCCCGATCACCGCGGGAGAGCAGAAGAAGTACCGCTGGCTCGGCCGGAAGACGGCCGAAGTGCTGGAGCAGGTCTCCACGGCGATCCGGCCGGGAATGACGGAGCACGACCTCCAGTACCTGCTGGCGCGCGAGCTCTGGTACTGGGACATCGTGCCGACGGTGATCCTCTCCGCGGTCGACGAGCGCTTCCGCACCTACCGTCACCCGGTGGTCACCGGCGCCGAGTTGAAGAAGTATGCCGCGCTGAACGTCTGCACGCGCCGGTGGGGCCTGGTCGTCTCCACCACCCGCGTGGTGCACTTCGGTCAGCCGGACGAGAAGCTGGCAAAGGCGTGGGCGGACGGCCCGAAGGTGATGGCGGCGATGTGGGCCGCCTCTCGCCCCGGCAACACGCTGGGAGAGGTGGTCCGCGCCGCGCAGAAGGCTTACGGGCAGATCGGCCACCCGGAGGAGTGGAAGCTGCACCACCAGGGCGGCCCGATCCTTACCCTGGAGCGGCTCTTCCTGGCGCAGCCGGACGACGGCACGAAGATCGTCCCCGGCATGGTGCTCGCCTGGAACCCCACGGTCCAGGGCGCCAAGTTCGAGGACACCGTCCTGGTGAAGGAAGACGGCACCCTCGAGAACCTGACCCCCGCCCTCGGCTGGCCGACCGTCCAGGTCGGAGCCGGCGGCCGCACCTACGCCGTTCCCGGATTGAAGGTGCTGCCGGCACCTGGGCGCTAAGGGGTTGTGGGAAGTCATTGACACGTTTTGCAGTGGAGTTCTGAGCCCGCGCAGGCGGGCTTCGCTCCGTGTAGCCTCGACTTTAGTCCGAGGCGAAAGCGGCCAGTCACTCCAGCGCACCCCTTAGTTAGCCGCTCGCGCGCGCCCTGCACGGGACCCACAGAAACGTGAGACCATCATCGCGTTCGCCGAACCTGCGGAGGCGGACCGCCCGCCACGCTATTGTTTCATTGAAGACAGCACGATACCTTGACCCCGAAAGATCGTTCCGACAGAAGGCGGCTCGGCGCGAGGTTTCGAAGTGCTGCTTCGTGTAATTAGAATTCCGACCAACGCTCCCGAAAGGAAATAGCATGGCACTACAGCTCATTTGCTCGATCAGTGCTGTGTCAAGGGATTGCATCGAGGAAGTGCTCCCTTTCACCGCATCGGACGACAACGTCGAGCGAGTCCGTCGGCTTTATGGCTCCACCGGACTCCAGTATCCGTCGCAATTCGCGTGCCTCATCGCAACTTCGTCACCTGCCAAGCCGGAATGGATAGCAGCGTTTGGACTGAAGCGGCAAGCGAATGTTCGCCGGGTAACACAGATGGTGTCGCCGGCTGAAACTGCGATAACGGGTTCTTCAGTCCTGAAGCAACTAAACGGATCGGGTATCGTGATTGTCACTGTCGAGGAGCTACTGGATGAGGTAGCCGTGGCTGCACCCGGGGACATCTCGGATATCGCTTCCAAGAGTGGTCAATCGTTGGTTGATCTCAGCGCCATGGCTACCCGTGAGGAGAAGCGAAGGTTGCTCTTGGATCTGGAGCGTCGGGCGAAGAATACGTATTGCGAGGCCAGAATCCACAGGCCGTTGATCCGCAGCGATATCAAGGAAGTCTTTAGTCTGTCCGAGTTCCATCGGTACACCAGGAGCTAACGCCCTCAGAGTCGGCTGCGGAAGCCTCGGCGTCGGCGTATGCTCTTAATATTCTCGACGGGTGCTTCGAGGGGTGAAGCTTCGACTCCCGCGTCTCACGCGGGGGTTGTCCGGGTATAGCCAGCAGGATCTTCAGAGGAGATGCTGCGGATGGCGATCGAGGTGAGGGAGACGCGAGTGCGGGGCGGGCGGGCGGCCGCGCCGGCCCCCGGAGCTGCGCCGGGGATGGCGAGCGTGGTGCGACGCAACATCCAGGCACTGCTGGAGGCGCGCACCGCCGCGGAGCAGCGGGCCAGCCGGGAGGAGCACATCGCCGACGCGATCACGCGCTTTACCGGCTCGATGCGCTTCGTCTACCTCCACGCGGTCCTCTTCGGCGGCTGGCTCCTGATCAACGTCGGCTGGGTGCCCGGCCTGCGGCCCTGGGACCCGTTCCCGTTCGTGATGCTCGCGATGATTGCTTCGGTCGAAGCGATCTTCCTCTCCACTTTCGTCCTGATCAGCCAGAACCGCATGTCGGTGATGGCGGAGCGGCGAGCGGAGCTCGACCTCCATATCAGCCTGCTCGCGGAGCACGAAGTCACTCGCCTGATCCAGATGGTCGACACTCTCTCCCAGCGTCTCGGGGCCGGCTGCCACGGAGATCCGGAGACGGAGGAGCTGAAGCAGGACGTGGCGCCGGAAGCGGTGCTGCACGAGATCGAAGAGGCGGAAGCGCAGCGGTAGCGCGCCCGCCGTTCGGAACCGCGCAGGCGGTCTCCGCGCGCTTGGCCTTGCGGAGCTCGGAGGCGAAGCCGGAGGGATCTAGATTCTGCCGGTGAGACGGGCAGTCCTACCGTCCTCCGCCCCAGTCATCCTGAGCGAACGTGAAAGATCTCGGCAGCTGTATTGGACCGGGAAACGCAGGCGGGTGACCAGGACTCTGCCGTCGGTTCCCTGCCGCACGCCGGACGACCCGTGCTCCGGCAGCAAGGCCGCCGCCGCAATCACTGCCGCGCTGCGGGCACCCTCTCCGGACGGAAGCGAGCGGTCCGACCCGTAGGCGCCGCCTCCGCCATTCCCCGGCCCTTCTCCCCACCAGCTCGGCGCCTTCTCAAGCAGAGCGCCCACTCCTGACCGCCGGGGTGGCAGACGAGCCCACTTGAGCATCATCTTCTTCAACCCGGGTTTACCGCTGCTCCTGCGGGGCTACTTCTAGTGAGTGCGACTGCCTGTCCCTTGAGTTTGCGGGGACCGGCTCGCTTCCGGTCTTTCCGCCCTGCCGCCGAGCGAAACATCATCTAGCCGCTCGCCCAGGGCGCGGCGTTGAACGAGTGAGGGCATGAGCAAACAAGTCTTGATTACCGGCGGAGCCGGGTTCGTTGGCTCGCACCTGGCCGATGAGCTGCTGCGCCACGAATACCGGGTGCGGGCGCTGGACAACCTGGCGCCACAGGTCCACGGCGAAGAAGGGGCGCGTCCCGCGTACCTCGACCGCGAAGTCGAGCTGATCGTCGGCGACGTGCGGGACCCGGTGGCGGTCCGCCGCGCGCTGGAGGGCGTGGACGCCGTCTACCACCTGGCGGCGCTCGTCGGTGTCGGCCAGAGCATGTATGAGCTGGAGCGGTACACCAGCGTGAACAACGTCGGCACCGCGGTGCTGCTGGAGGCGCTGATCGAGCGCCCGGTGGAGAAGCTGGTGGTCGCGTCCAGCATGAGCCTCTACGGCGAGGGGCTCTACCGCCGCCCGGACGGCACGATCGCCGCCGGCGTGGAGCGCTCGCTGGAGCAGCTCAAGGCGCGCCACTGGGAGGTGCGGGACGCGGAGGGCCAGGTGCTGGAGCCGCTGCCGACCCCGGAGACGAAGACGCCGGCGCTCCCTTCGATCTACGCGCTCTCCAAGTACGACCAGGAGCGGATGTGCCTCACGGTCGGGAAGGCGTACGGCATCCCCACAGTGGCCCTCCGCTTCTTCAACATCTTCGGGACGCGCCAGGCGCTCTCCAACCCGTACACCGGCGTGCTGGCGATCTTCGCCTCCCGCTTCCTGAACGAGAAGCCGCCGCTCATCAACGAGGACGGCTATCAGCAGCGCGACTTCGTGAGCGTGAAGGATGTGTCGCAGGCGTGCCGGCTGGCGCTGGAGGTGCCGGAGGCGGACGGCAAAGTCTTCAACGTCGGCAGCGGCCACAACTACACCATCCGCAGCATCGCGGACCGCATGGCGGACGTGCTCGGCAAGGAGCACCTGAAGCCGGAGATCACCGGCAAGTACCGGGTCGGCGACATCCGTCACTGCTTCGCGGACATCACCCTGGCGCGGCAGGTGCTCGGCTACGAGCCGCAGGTCTCCCTGGAAGAAGGATTGGTCGAGCTGGCGGGTTGGCTGGAGGGCCAGGTCGCGGTGGATCGAGTAGAAACGGCGCGCAACGAGCTCGCCGCGCGAGGGCTGACGGTATGAGCGCTCCTGTAACCCGCACCAACGGCCGCACCGCGGGGGCAAACGGCCAGTCGCGACCGGTGCTCATTACCGGGGGCGCCGGCTTCGTCGGCACCAACGTGGCGCACCGCCTGCTCTCCGAAGGCCAGCCGGTCCTGGTGTTCGACAACCTCTCGCGCGCCGGCGTCCAGCAGAACCTGCAGTGGCTCCGCGACACCCACGGCAGCGCGGTGCAGGTCGAAGTCGCCGACGTCCGCGATCCGTTCGCCCTGCGCGATGCCGTGAAGCGCGCCAGCCGCGTCTTCCACTTCGCGGCGCAGGTGGCGGTGACAACGAGCCTGACCGATCCGTTCACCGACTTCGACGTGAACGCGCGCGGCACCCTGAACCTGCTGGAGTCGATCCGCGCCTGCGACACCCCGCCGCCGCTCGTCTTCACCTCCACCAACAAGGTCTACGGCGGACTGGAAGATGTGAAGCTCCGGCTGGCGCGGCGGCGGTACGAGCCGGTCGACGCGGCGCTGCGCGCGAGCGGGATCGGAGAGAGTCGCCCGCTCGATTTCCACAGCCCGTACGGCTGCTCCAAGGGGACGGCGGACCAGTACGTGATCGACTACGCCCGCACCTACGGGATCCCGGCCGTCGTCTTCCGGATGAGCTGCATCTACGGCCCTCACCAGTTCGGCAACGAGGACCAGGGTTGGGTGGCGCACTTCCTGATCCGCGCGCTGCAGGACCAGCCGATCACCCTCTACGGCGACGGCAACCAGGTGCGCGACCTGCTCTTCGTGGAGGACCTGGTCGACGCGTTCCTCCTGGCGCAGGAGAGGATCGAGGAGCTGTCCGGTCAGGCGTTCAACATCGGCGGCGGCCCCGCCAACTGTGCCAGCCTGCTGGAGGTGATCGAGCAGATCGAGCGGATCCGCGGGGAAGCGCCGGAGCTGCTGTTCGGCGACTGGCGCCCGGGCGACCAGCGCTACTACGTGTCCGACACCTCGAAGTTCCGCCAGGCGACCGGCTGGAAGCCGCGCGTCTCCGTGGCGGAGGGGGTGGAGCGACTCGGGGACTGGCTGCTGGAGAACCGGCAGGATCTCCGCGCCCCGGCGCGAGCCAAAGCGCCCGCGCGCCAGCCGGCGAAGGTGCCCGCGGCCGCAGTGGTGACGGCCTGATGAGCGACGGAAGGCGGATGCGCGCGGCGGTCCTGGTGGAGCCGGGCCGCATGGAGCTGCAGGAGGTCCCCGTCCCCGAGCCGGACCCCGGACAGCTCCGGGTCCGGCTGGAAGGGTGCGGGGTCTGCGCTTCCAACCTCCCCCCGTGGGAGGGCCGGGAATGGTTCCAGTACCCGATGGAGCCGGGCCGGCTGGGACACGAGGGCTGGGGGATCGTCGACGCGCTCGGTCCCGGCACCCAGGGGTTTGCCGTCGGCGATCGCGTAGCGATCCTGAGCAACCATGCCTACGCGGAGTACGACGTTGCCGGCACCGACGCCGCGGTCCGGATTCCGGCGGCGCTGGCGGACGTGCCGTTCCCGGGCGAGCCGCTCGGCTGCGCGCTGAACATCTTCCGGCGCAGCGGGGTGGAGCCCGGGCAGACCGTGGCGATCGTCGGCATCGGCTTCCTCGGGGCGCTGTTGACCCGGCTCACCGCCCGCGCGGGCGCTCGGGTGCTGGCGATCTCCCGCCGGGAGTGGTCGCTGCAGGTCGCCCGGCATGCCGGCGCGGCGGAGACGATCCCGATGGACGACCACTGGCGCATCATCGAGCGGGTGAAGGAGCTGACGGGCGGCCAGCTCTGTGACGTGGTGATCGAGGCGGTGGGGAAGCAGTGGCCGCTCGATCTCTCCGCGGAGCTGACGCGGGAGCGCGGGCGGATGATCGTGGCGGGTTACCACCAGGACGGGCCGCGCCAGGTGAACATGCAGCTCTGGAACTGGCGCGGGCTCGACGTGATCAACGCCCACGAGCGAGAGGCGGCGGTCTACCTGAGCGGCATGCAGGCCGCGGTGGAGGCGGTCTCCTCCGGCGCGCTCGACCCGGCGCCGCTCTACACGCACCGCTATCCGCTGGAGCGGCTGGACGAGGCGCTGAACGCCACCCGGGACCGCCCGGACGGCTTTATGAAGGCGCTGGTGATGCTGGATCGGGGCGCGGCGGCCGATGCGTAACGGAACATACTTCGCGAGGGGACCGATGCGGATCTTGATGACGGCCGACACGGTGGGCGGGGTCTGGACCTACGCCCTCGAGCTGGCGGGCGCCCTCTCCACCCGCGGCGTCGAGGTGGTCCTCGCTACCCTCGGCGACCGCCCCTCACCGTCCCAGCGGGAGGCGGCGCAGCGCGTCCCGGGGCTGCAGCTGCGGAAGGGGGCGTTCCGCCTGGAGTGGATGGACGACCCGTGGGACGACGTCGACCGCTCCTCCGAGTGGCTGCTCGAGCTGGAGGCAGAGGTGCGGCCGGACGTGGTGCACCTCTGCAGCTTCAGCCACGGCTCACTGCCGTGGACCGCGCCGTCGCTCCTGGTCGCCCACTCCTGCGTGCTCTCGTGGTGGGAGGCGGTGCGGGGGGAAGCGGCGCCGGCCGAGTGGGAGACCTACCGGCGGCGCGTCGCGGCGGGGCTGCGCGGCGCGGACCTGGTCGCGGCACCGACGCGGGCGATGCTCGACGCGATTACCCGTCTTTACGGAAGCTTCCCTGAGGGGGTGGTGCTGCCGAACGGCCGCGCGCCGGAGGCGTTCTCGCCCAGGCAGAAGGAGCCATTCGTGCTGAGCGCGGGCCGGCTCTGGGACGACGCGAAGAACCTCTCAGCCCTGGCGGCGGTCGCGCCGAAGGTCGGGTGGCCGGTCCACGTGGCCGGGTCGCTGGAGCATCCCTCCGGACGCACGGAGCCGGCGGCCGGCGTGGAGTGCCTGGGCCGCCTGGAGCCGCCCGTGCTGGCAGAGCAGCTCGCCCGCGCGGCGATTTACGCGCACCCGGCGCGCTACGAGCCGTTCGGCCTGGCCGTGCTGGAAGCGGCTTACTCCGGCTGCGCGCTGGTACTCGGCGACATTCCCAGCCTGCGGGAAGTCTGGGGCGACGCGGCGACCTTCGTGCGGCCCGACGACTCGGAAGCGCTCCTCGCCGCGCTGGTCCGGCTGATCGAGAGGCCGGAGGAGCGGGCGCGCATGGCGCTGCGGGCGCGAGCGCGGGCGTTCGACTACACCGCCGAGGCGATGGCGGACCGGTACGTGGAGACCTACCGGCGCCTCTCCGGTCGGCAGGGACGGGGCTCGCGGAGCGCGGCGCAGGCCCGGAAGAGTGGAGAGCCCAGGGAGGTGATCTCGTGCGGGTCGTGATGTTCTACCATTCGCTCTGTTCCGACTGGAACCACGGCAACGCACACTTCCTACGCGGCGTCGTGTCGGAGCTGATCGCGCTCGGGCACGACGTCCGCGTCTACGAGCCGCGCGACGCCTGGAGCGTGGAGAACCTGGTCCGAGACCACGGCCCCGAGGCGGTGGAGGCGTACCGCGAGGCATATCCGCAGCTCAGCTCCCGCCGCTACGACCCGGCGAGCCTCGACCTGGACGATGCGCTCTCCGGCGCGGAGCTGGTGATCGTACACGAGTGGAGCGAGCACGACCTGGTCCGCCGCATCGGGGCGCACCGGCGGGCCGGGGGCCGCTACCGGCTGCTGTTCCACGACACGCACCACCGGGCGATCACGGAAGAGGCGAGCATGGCCCGGTACGACCTCTCCGGGTACGACGGGGTGCTCGCCTTCGGGGAGGTGCTGCGGGAGCTCTACCTGCGGAAGGGTTGGGCGCGCCGCGCCTGGACCTGGCACGAGGCGGCCGATACCCGCGTCTTCTATCCCCGCGCCGCGGGCGCGTGCGCAGGCGACCTGGTCTGGGTCGGCAACTGGGGCGACGAAGAGCGGACCGCGGAGCTGCACGAGTTCCTGCTCGGACCGGTGAAGACGCTGGGGCTCCGGGCGCGAGTGTATGGCGTCCGCTACCCGGAGCACGCCCTCGCCGCCCTGGAGGAAGCGGGCATCGAATACGGCGGCTGGCTGCCGAACTACCGCGCGCCGGAGGTCTTCGCCCGCTTCAAGATGACGGTCCACGTTCCGCGGCGGCCCTACGTCGAGGCGCTGCCGGGCATCCCGACGATCCGCCCCTTCGAGGCGCTCGCCTGCGGCATTCCGCTCGTCTCCGCGCCATGGTTGGACGCCGAGGGGCTCTTCACGCCCGGCGAGGACTTCCTGACGGCGCGGGACGGCGCGGAGATGACGCGGCACCTCGTCGCCTTACGGGACGACGCCGGCCTGCGCGAGCAGGTAGCGGCGCGAGGGCTGCGGACTCTCCGCGCACGCCATACCTGCGCCCATCGCGTGGACGAGCTGTTGAGCATTTATGAGGAGCTGAAATCGGTCGGACGGGGACGCCAGGCCGCGGCCGCCGCTCCCAACGCCTGGAAAGGAGCCGTGACGGCATGAGCCGCCCGCTGAACATCGCCTTCTTCGGTTCGAGCCTCGTCTCCGCCTACTGGAACGGCGCGGCGACCTACTACCGCGGGATCATCCGCGCCCTCCACGAGCGAGGGCACCAGGTCACCTTCTACGAGCCGGATGCCTACGACCGCCAGGAGCACCGCGACATTCCGGACCCGGACTGGGCGAAGGTGGTGGTCTACTCCGCCGACGGGGAGGACGAGGTCCACTGCTGTGTGGAGAGCGCCCGCGGCGCCGATCTCGTGGTGAAGGCGAGCGGCGTGGGCGTCTTTGACGAGCTGCTGGAGGCGGCGGTACTGGAGCTGCAGCAGCCCGGCACGCTGGTGGCGTTCTGGGACGTCGACGCGCCCGCCACGCTCGACCGGGTCGGCAGCAACCCGAGCGACCCCTTCGCGCCGCTGATCCCCCGGTACGACATGGTCCTCACCTACGGCGGCGGCGCCCCGGTGGTGAACGCCTACCGGGGCTTCGGCGCGAGGGAGTGCATCCCGGTCTACAACGCGCTCGATCCGAGCACGCATCATCCGGTCGATCCGGATCCCCGCTTCGAGGCGGAGCTTGGCTTCCTCGGCAACCGGCTTCCGGACCGCGAGGCGCGAGTGGAGGAGTTCTTCCTCCGCGCCGCTGCGGAGGTGCCCGGCTCCCGTTTCATGCTCGGCGGCAGCGGCTGGGGCGACAAGCCGATGCCGCAGAACGTGAGCTACGTGGGACACGTCTACACGCGCGACCACAACGCCTTCAACTGCACACCTCGCGCGGTGCTGAACATCAGCCGGGAGAGCATGGCCCGCTACGGCTTCTCCCCCGCCACCCGCGTCTTCGAAGCGGCCGGCGCCGCGGCCTGCCTGATCACCGACCACTGGGTCGGTATCGAGCTGTTCCTGGAGCCCGGCACCGAGGTGCTGGTGGCGCGGGACGGGAACGAGGTCGCCGAGCTGGTAAGCGGCCTGGACGAGGCGCGCGCCCGAGAGATCGGTCAGGCCGCCCTGCGCCGCGTGCTGGCCGAGCACACCTACGCCCACCGGGCGGAGCAGGTGGAGGGGCTGCTGCGCGAGCGGCTGGGGGTGTAAGGCTGCGAGTGTAAGAAAAGGAGATGGGGAGATGGGGAACGGGGATGAGGGGGATGGGCAGCCATCCGAACCAAGTTCTTACTCCTACTCCCACTCCACTCTTACTCCTACTCGAACCGCTCGGCGCACTCTATCCGTCCCCACGAGTGAGGGTGCCCCTCGCGTGGCACCAACCTGCAAACCTGAAACCTGCCAACCTGAAACCGTAGTTGAAGGAGTCAAGATGCGGATCGTAATCCTGGGGTTGTCGATCACCTCGTCGTGGGGGAACGGGCACGCCACCACCTATCGCGGGCTGGTGCGGGAGCTCGCGGCGCGCGGGCACGACCTGCTCTTCCTGGAGCGGGACGTGCCGTGGTACGCGGAGAACCGCGACCTGCCCCACCCGCCGTACGGCACTACCCGGCTCTACTCCAACCTCGACGCGCTGCGGGACGAGTGGCGGGACGCCGTTCGCGAGGCGGACCTGGTGGTGGTCGGCTCCTACGTCCCGCAGGGCGTGGAGGTGGGGGAGTGGGTCCTCGGCACCGCGCGGGGGGCGACCGCCTTTTACGACATCGACACGCCGGTGACGCTCGCCAAGCTGGAGCGCGGCGACTACGAGTACCTCACGCCGTCGCTCATCTCCCGGTATGACGCCTATCTTTCCTTCTCCGGCGGACCGATCCTGCAGCGGATCGAGCGGGAGTACGGCTCCCGGATGGCGCGGCCACTCTACTGCTCGTTCGATCCGGAGCTCTACACGCCGGAGCCGCGGGAGCTCCGGTGGGACCTGGGGTACATGGGCACCTACAGCGACGACCGGCAGCCGCCGCTCGACCGGCTCATGCTCCAGGCCGCCGCGGCCTGGGGTGAGGGACGGTTCGTGGTGGCGGGGCCGCAGTACCCGGAGTCGATCGCCTGGCCCGCCAACGTGCAGCGGATCGAGCACCTGCCGCCGGCGGAGCACCGCGCCTTCTACAACGAGCAGCGGTTCACGCTTAACATCACCCGCGCCGACATGATCCGCGCCGGCTACTCGCCCAGCGTGCGCCTCTTCGAAGCGGCGGCGTGCGCGGTGCCGATCATCTCCGACTACTGGGACGGGCTGGGATCGTTCTTCGAGCTGGGGCGGGAGCTGCTGGTCTCTTCCTCCCCGGAAGAGACGCTGCGCTACCTGCGAGAGATTCCGGAAGAGGAGCGCCGCGCCATCGGGGAGCGGGCGCGGGAGCGCGTGCTCTCCACGCACACCGCCGCGCACCGGGCCGCGGAGCTGGAGGGCTACGCGCTGGAGCTGCTCGAGACCCGCGCGCCGGGGCGGGTGTAGGGCCGGAGAGCCGCGTTCGGATGGGGGAGCGTGCCTGCAGACGCCGGCCCGGGCGAGGTAGACTGCTACTGTCTCCCGGAGGGCCTTACTTGTCTCAGATCGTCGCGCGCTTCCCGCTTTTCCTGATCGTTCTGCTCCTCATCACCGTCTGGTCCGCGCGACCGGGCCATGCAGTAGACCCTCCCGCCCCGCAGGGGGAGGCCAACGCGGCGGAGGTCCGGGCCGGAGCCCGGGGGCTCTTCGTGCTGGTAGGGAGCATCGGGGCGCAGTCGGCGCGCGAGAGGGCGCAGGACGCGAACGAGCGGATCGCGCAGATCCTGAGCGACCCCGCGCTCGATCCGCAGCAGATCCAGGCGACCACGCTCCCGGACGGCAGCCCCGGCGTGGCGCTCGGCTCCATGCCGATCGTGGAGGTCACCTACGCCGACGCCCAATCCGCGGGAGAGCCGCCGGAGCGCGTGGCGGAGGAATGGGCGCAGATCCTGCGCTCCAACGTGACCCAGCTCCAGCCGCTCTTCGTGCGGGAGCGCGCGACGGTCAGCGTCAAGACCCTGAGCGAGCACCACGTCCTGCTCCTGATCCTGCAGGTGGCGATGCTGCTGGCGGTGGCGCGCATCTGCGGAGAGATCGCCCTGCGCCTGGGGCAGCCGCCCGTGATCGGGCAGCTCGCGGCGGGGATCCTGCTCGGCCACTCCGTGCTCGGCGCGCTGCTGCCGGAGCTGAAGGCGCTCGTCTTTCCGGTCGAGGCGACCCAGTCGTACCTGCTGGAAGTCGTCTCCTGGATCGGGGTGCTCTTTCTCCTGATGCTCACCGGCCTGGAGACCGACATCGCGCTGATCCGGCAGCAGGGCCGCCCGGCCCTCTACACCTCCATCACCGGCATCCTGCTCCCGTTCCTGCTCGGCGCCGGGGTAGGCTACCTGCTCCCGGACTCGCTCCTCACCACGCCTGAGTCGCGGCTGGTCCTGGCGCTCTTCCTGGGAACGGTGCTCTCGGTCTCCTCCGTGCCGGTCATCGCCAAGATCCTGCTCGACATGCGGCTGCTCCGGCGCAACGTTGGGCAGTTGATCCTGGCCGCCGCCCTGGCGCACGATACGGTCGGCTGGATCATCCTGGCGGTCGTCGCCAGCCTCGCCGCGAGCGGGCGCGTCGAGCTGCTGGCGATCGGGAAGACGGTCCTCGGCACGGTGTTGTTCGGCCTCTTCTCCGCCACGCTCGGCCGCGTGCTGGTGCGGCGCTCGATGCGCTGGGTGAACGACCACATGCGGACCGAGTACGCGCTGCTCTCCGCGGTGGTCGTGCTCATGATGCTCAGCGCCGCCGTCACCCAGTTCATCGGGGTGCACGCCGTGCTCGGCGCCTTCGTGGTCGGCATTCTCCTCCGCGAGACGGCCGTGGTGAACGAGCGGGTGCTGCATCCGCTGGAGACGGTGACCACCGCGATCTTCGCGCCGATCTTCTTCGCCGCCGCCGGGCTGCACGTGAACCTGGGCGTGCTCCTGCAGCCGGCGCTGCTCGGGTTCGCCGTCCTCATCACCGCAGCGGCGTGCATCGGCAAGATCGTCGGCTGCTTCTTCGGTGCCTGGTGGGGAGGGGCTCCGTTCTGGAACGCGGTGAGCGTGGGGGTCGGCACCAACGCCCGCGGGGCGATGGGGCTCATCGTCGGCATCCTCGGCTTCTCGCTCGGGATCCTGACGGTCGACACCTTCTCGCTGATCATCGTGATGGCGGTAGTGACGACGGCGATCTCGCCGCCGCTGCTGCGGTGGTCGCTGCGGAAGGTGCAGCCCGACCCGGCGGAGGAAGCGCGGCTCCAGCGGGAGGCACTGCGGGAGCGGAGCTTCCTGGGACGGATCCAGCGCGTGCTGCTCCCCACGCGCGGCGGCGACGATGCCCAGCTCGCGACGGTGCTGGTCAACTCGATCGCGGAGCAGCAGCCGGTAGAGGTGACCAGCCTCTACGTACAGGCGAGTCCGAGCGACAACGATACCGCGGCGCATCGCTCGATCAAGGCGCGTCTGAAGGCGGAGCAGGCCTCGTTCGATTCCACTACGCTCCCTCCGGCGCCGCCCGCCGAGGCGATCGTCCAACAGGTTCGGCGGGGCTACGACCTGCTCGCGATGGGCTGCGGCCTGGACGCCGGCACCGACGGAGTGGTGTTCGGGCGGCTGGTCGACGAGGTGGCAGCCCAGGCGGCGGTCCCGCTGCTGGTAGTGCGGGCGCCGCGCGGCGAGCAGCTCCACTGGATCCGCCGCATCCTGGTGCCGACCTCCAGCGGCGCCACCGCCGTGCAGGCCGCGGAGCTGGCGGTGGCGGTGGCGCGTCACACCGGCGCGGAGGTGATCGCGCTGCACGTCTACGAGATGACCGGCGGCTCGCTCTTCTGGACCACCGACTACGAAGAGCGCGCGCGGGAGGCCGGCCAGGACGTGGTGGAGCAGGTCCGCAGTCTGGGCGACGCCAGCGAGGTGCGGGTCGACACGCTGATGGTGCAGGGGGAGCGGGCGGGGCCGGAGATCGCCCGGGTGGCGCGGGAGCGAGAGGTTGACCTGATCATCCTCGGCGGCAGCATCCGCCCCTCGCGCCGGCTCTTCCTCGGCCCCACGATCGGGACCGTGCTCCGGGAGACCGACTGCGCGGTCGCCGTGCTCAGCGCCTAGCACGGCGACCGCGGAGCCAGGGCCGCGGCTACTCGGCGAGGAGGGTCTTGATCTGCGCCGTCACGGCGTCCTCGTCGAAGCCGGACTGCAGGTACCGGAGCACGCCCTTCTTATCGATGAGGGCGATCGTCGGGAAGGCCGAAACCTCGTAGGTGGCCGAGAGCTTGCCGTCGACGTCCATCAGGGTGGGGTAGGTGACGCCGTGCTCCTTCACGAACTCGCGCGCCATCTTGTGCGGGTCCTCGCGCTCACCCGAGTTGACGCCGAAGACGGCCAGGCCCTGTCCCTTGAGCTTCTGCCACAGTTCTTTCTCTACGCGCGGAGCCTCCGCGCGACAGGCGCCTCACCAGCTGGCGAACCAGGTGAGAAAGATCACCTTACCGAGGTAGTCCTTCGCGTTCACGGAGCCGCCGTCCAGCGTCTTCAGGCTCCAGTCGGGCGCCGGCTTCCCCACGCCGACCCGCTTCGCCTCCTGCTCCGCCTGCTTCCGCGACAGCTCGGCCATAGAGAGCTCAGTCCCCGTGTAGACATACTCGACCGGCGGATCGACGCGCTGGTCCACCACGGGAGTTCCGGCCGGGATACGGAGGGCGAACTCGCTCGAGGCGGGCTTGACGTTCACCTCGCTCTTCTGCACGGCCAGCCGGGTCTCGGCGGCGGCGTTGATGCTGCCGCGGATGTAGAGGAACTCTTCCACCAGCTTCGGGACGAGCGAGTCCCCTCCGTAGGTGAGCTGAACCTCGAAGACGCGCGTGGCGGGGCCCTGCGGCGTGGAGCCTTCTTCCTGGCGCTCGATCTTGCGGACCCGGAGCGGATTGCCCCCGACCGTGGCGGCCACCCTGGAGCTGCCCATGGTGCCGGTGAGGACGGTGCCCTCGCTGGTCTCCTCGGCGCCCGTCCAGACCGTCTCGCGGAAGTAGTCGCTGGCTCGCCCGAGCGTGAGCTGTAGGGCCGGGTCCGGGACCGGCATGTCCCCGATCACCGCGACCCGCTCCTTGCCTTCCTCGTTGAGGAACCGGGGCAGCTTGCCGTCGGTCACCCCCGTGCCCTTGCGGCGGACCTTCCCGTCCGGCGCCAGCTGGGTCGTCTCGCGGAAGAGCCGCTCCCCGTCGTAGACGATCCGCTCCCGGCGCTGCTCCGGCTGGAGCGCCTTCAGCATCACCCGCGCCGACTCGACCGCCTCCGGAGATCCCGGCGTCCCGCCGGCAGGCGGCAGGCGGGTGGAGCGCTGCTCCACGTCGATCAGGATGCGGCCGGAGGTCAGCTTCTCCTCGGCCCGCGCCAGACGCTCGTAGATTTCTTTCGCCTTCGGATCGCTGGCCGACGCCGGCGCACCCTGTGTGGCGCCGGCGTCGGCCGCGGCCGGCGAGGTCTGCCCCGCCGGCGCTTCCGGCCTGGACGCGGTCTTACCCCCGCGGAGCAGCAGCCCCGCGACCGCCATCCCCCCGATTCCCGCCGCGACTCCGAGCGTCGCGAGCATCAACTGCCTCTTCATCGCTTCTCCTGCGCCGCATCCGGCGCGGCGGGTAGATCTTCAACCATCCGGCGGAGCACGGCGTCCGATAGCCCGGTCTGAATCCGCCGGATCGTGCCGGCGCGGTCCACCAGCACCGCCTTGGGGGCGGCCACCGGGCCGGAGAGCCGCTCCAGCAGCCGCGCGTCGCGGTCCAGCAGCACCGGCGCGCCGACCAGCTTCCGGAGCCGCTCCAGTTCGCCGGGATCGTCGGCGCCGGCGACCGGCGAGAGCGCCACGATCCGGAGCCCCTGCTTGCGCCCCTCGCGAGAAAGCTTCTTCACCGTGCCGGCAAGCTGCTCCAGCCCCGGCGATTCGGGCAGCAGCCACACCATCAGCAGTGGGCCACCCAGGTGCGAGGAGGACTGGACGCGGCCGCCGCGGTCGTCCGGCAGCGACCACTCCACCATACGCTCGCCCTCGCCCAGCGTCATCCGCGAGACGTCGAGCGCGCGGAGCAGCTCATACGCCGCCGGCTCGGCGCCGCGGAGGTCGGTGACCGCCGTGCCCCCCGGCAGCGGCAGCGCCAGGGAGGGGGTGCCGGAAGTGAGGGGGCGGCGCTCCCGAATCTCGGTGGTCCGGTAGACCACGCTGTTGACCGGCGCCTCGCTGAGCATCCACTCTTCGATCTCGGCGGGGCTCCCTTCCGCGGCAGGACGATAGGTTAGATCATAGCGCTGCTGGAAGGGGCGTCCGTCGGCGGTGCGGAGCGAGCGGCGGATGCGCCAGCCCCGCAGCTCCGGGCGTCCGTCTCGCACCAGGCGCAGCTCGTGCTCCTCGCCTTCGCGGGTTCCGGTCAGCACCAGGTTCCGGTCGAGCTCGGTGACGCGGGTCCAGCGGAGACCTTCCAGCACGGCCGCCGTGCCCCGTCCCAGCAAGGCGTCGCCGGGGGAGGCGGAGCGGGCCGGCGCCACCAGGGCGGAGCGATCGTCCATGCCGTCTTCCGAGAACTCCAGCAGCCGCCGCAGCTCGCCGCCGCGGCTCGCGATCCGGGAGCGCATCGGGATCGCGTTCACGCCGGCAGGGAGGATGCGCGCGTCCTTCAACCAGCCTTCCGGCGCGGCGAGCACGGTGCCCTCGGAGATGAGCGGCAGCTCGCCGGCGACTCGGGCGCGCAGCTCCGCGTCCGACTCCTTCGCCTTCAGCGCGCCGCGGCGTTCTACACTGCGGAAAGCGATCCGCTCCGGAGCCTGGGACCGCTCCGCCGCGTGCAGCTCCGAGATCCAGCGGGAAGCGGCGGCGCCGTCATCCTGCGCCCACGCGAGGCGGGGGCCTACACTCGCCAGCCCGGCCAGAACCGCGAGAGCCGCAGCCGCGCACGCGGCGCTCACGCGGCGCCGCCGAACAGGCGCTGCCACGCCGCGGCCGCGGCCGCCGCATGCACCAGTTTCACCGCTACCCCCGCCTCTTCGGCTCGTTTCCGGCAATCTTCGTACTCCGGATGGGCGTTGCGCACCGCGCCACGCTCCTTGCCGACCTTTACGCGCACGGAGCCGAACGCGGTTTCTACCTCGACCCACTCCCGCTCCAGGCATTCCCGCTGCCACTCGCTGCGCCGTACCCCCAGCGTGGAGGTCTCCCGAAACAGCACCTGGGTAACCGATTCTACCCGGTCCGGCGGCGCGAGTACGCTGAGCAGGTGGGCGGGACGCCCCTTCTTCATCACGATCGGCGTGATCCAGGCATCGATCGCACCGGCCTGAAAGAGCGACTGCAGCGCGCCCTCGAAGAGCTGGGGAGACTGATCGTCGATGTTCGTCTCCAGCAGCGTGACCGCCAGCGCCTCCCGGGGGGCCGACTCGGTTTCCCCCACCAGCACCCGCAGCAGGTTCGGGAACGGGAAGTCCTTGGTCCCCGCGCCGTATCCCACTTCGCGGATCGTAAACGCGGGGAGCGGCCCGAACTCGTCGGCCAGCGCCGCGGCCAGCGCCGCGCCGGTAGGAGTCACCAGCTCCGCCTGGATATCGACCGCCCGCAGCGGGCATCCTTTCAGCAGCTCCGCCGTGGCGGGCGGTGGAATCGGCATCTGCCCGTGCGCGCAGCGGACGAAGCCGTGCCCGTTCGGAAGGGGGGAGCAGACGACGCGCTCCACTCCGAGCAAGTGCAGGGCGTAAATGGCGCCGACGACGTCGACGATGCTGTCGACCGCGCCGACTTCGTGGAAGTGGACCGTCTCCAGCGTGCTGCCGTGGACCTTCGCCTCCGCCTCCGCCAGTCGCCGGTAGACCGCTTCCGCGCGCTCCTTCACCGCCGCCGGCAGGCCGCTCTCCCGGATCAGCCGCGCCACGTCGCCGAAGGTGCGGGTAACGTCCTCTCCGGCCGCCCCGCCGTGGGAATGCCCGTGGTGGCGGTGCGAGTGGGTGTGGGCGTGCGCGGCGGCGTGCTCGTGCGTGTGCTCGTGAGCGTGAGAATGCTCGTGCGTGTGAGCGTGCGCGTGCCCCACGGTGTGCGTGTGCCCGGCAGCCGGGGCCGAGAGTGGGGCGTCGGACGGCGGCACGCGCATCAGCGGCGCGTCGCCCGCCGCTTCCCCGCGCACGAGCACCTCCACGTGCGTCGCCGCGATCCCGGACTTGCTGACCCGGCTGATCTCCAGCTCCCACGGCGGCAGCGCCAGCGTCCGCAAGCCGGCGACCAGCGCCTCGGCATCGGCCCCGGCGTCGAGCAACGCGCCGAGGGTCATGTCGCCGCTGATCCCGCCCACGCAGTCAAAATAGGCAGTCGTCATAACGACCAGTCCTTCAGCAACACCACCTCATCTTGAGATGGTCCGAAGACGTTCACGAGCCGTTCGTCGGCGGTGACGAGGGTCCCGCCCAGCCGCTGAGCCAGCGCGATGAAAAGAGCGTCGTACACGGAAATCTGGTGGGTCAACGCGAGGGGAACCGCGTCGTCCAAAAGCTCACGGTTTGCGACGGAGGGAATGGACAGCGCGGAGAAGGCGGCGACTGCCGCCAGCGCGTCTGCGGCAGATAATCCGTGGAACCGAGACCGCTTCCAGAGAATGTTACCGACTTCGGCAAAGGCGAGATCTGGAACCGTGAGCTCGAGCTCGCCGCGAGTATAAGCTTCCAGAAGCTCTCGGGCTTGCTGTGAGTCCGGCTCCGGCAGGACCCACTTCACCGCGACACTGCTGTCTGGGATCACCTGGGGCGTCATCGGACGCGATCTTCGCGGAGGCTGGTGACACTATCCGGGAACTCACCGTAGGTGTTCCGGATCTCCTCACGCACCCGATCAAGGCGTTCCACGGCTTCGAACCGTTCTTCCAGAGCCTGGTCGCGCGCCTGCCACTGGGCCAGAAGCTCTTCGACACTCGCTAACCCGCGACGGCGAGCCGCCAGTTCTAGACGCTGAAAAAGCTCATCGGAGATGGTCACGCTCTGGCTCATCATCGTCCTCGAAAACCGAATCGCATCGCCTACCCAGAGGATTCTACCGTGCTCCCTGCTTCCGGAACGCCGATCTGGTTCACCAGGTGGGCGAAGTAGCCGGCGCCGAAGCCGTTGTCGATGTTCACCACCGTCACGCCGGTGGCGCAGGAGTTGAGCATCCCCAGCAGGGCGGCGAGGCCCTGGAAGGCAGCGCCGTAGCCGACGCTGGTGGGGACGGCGATGACCGGCTGCTCCACCAGGCCGCCGACGACGCTCGGCAGGGCGCCTTCCATGCCGGCGACGACGATGATTACGCGGGCGCGGTCGAGCGTCTCCCGGGCACTCAGCAGGCGGTGCAGGCCCGCCACCCCGCAGTCGTAGAGGCGCTCCACCCGACTGCCGAGCGCGGCGGCAGTCACCGCGGCTTCTTCCGCGACCGGCAGGTCCGAGGTGCCGGCGCTGATCACCAGGACGTACGGCGTCTCCTCGGAGTGCTCCGGCTGCGGCTCGTTGCGGATCTCCAGCACGCGGGCGAGGTCGTGCGAGACCGTCTCCGGAAAGCGCTGCAGCACCGCTTCCCGCTGCTCCGGCGTGACGCGGGTCGCCAGTACGAAGGCGTGGCGCGCCCGCAGCGCCTCCACGATCGCCACCACCTGGTCCACCGTCTTGCCGGCACAGTAGACCACCTCCGGCACGCCGGTGCGAAAGCGCCGGTGGGTATCGACCCGCGCAAAGCCGAGGTCTTCGAAGGGTGCCCACTTGAGCGCGGTCAGCGCCTCGTCCACGCTCACCGAGCCGTCGCGGACGGCGTCCAGCACCTCACGGACTCGTTCCAAACGGTCAGTCTCCTCCGAGCCGGACCGGCTTGCCGGTCCGCCCGCTCTCGTAGACGGCGGTAAAGATCTCGACGGTGTGGCGGGTGGTCTCGATGCTGTTCGGCGGCTCCGCGCCGGTCGCCATCGCCTCGGCGAACTCCTCGAACTGCATCAGGTGCCCCCGGGTGGCAAAGGCGAACGGATCCGAGGCGGTGGTGACGCTCCGGTCACCCTTCTTTCCGAACCGCGCGAGCATCTGCTCCTCTTCCTGCTGCTCCGCATCCGGCGTCTCGCCCAGCGCCCGCCAGCGCACCAGCTCGTCATCGGTCACCACGGCGCTGCCCTTGCTGCCGTGGATCATGATGGTGCGGTCGAGGCCCGGATAGGCCGCGGTGGTGGTGGTGAGGGTGCCGATCGCTCCGTTCTTGAACGTGAGCACGGCGGCGGTCTTGTCTTCCGACTCGATGTCGTGCGCGTAGCAGCCGAACTTGCCGTAGACCTCCACCACCGGTCCCGCCAGCCACTGGAGCAGGTCGAGTGTGTGGATTCCCTGGTTCGCCAGCGACCCGCCGCCGTCCAGCTTCCAGGTGCCCTTCCACATCCCTGGGCAAACGTAGTAGCTGGGCGCGCGCCACCAGTTGGTCGCGCCGTGCACCCCGGCGATCGTGCCGAAGCGGCCCGACTGCAGCGCCTGCCGCCACTCGCGGTAGAGAGGCTCGAAGCGGGCCTGGAAGATCACCATGAGCTGCTTCCCGCTCTCGCGCTTGGCGGCGATCATGGCATCGACCGCAGCCACAGTCACGTCCGGCGGCTTCTCGCAGATCACGTGCTTGCCGGCCTGCAGCGCCTTTATCGAAAGCTCCGCGTGCGTGCCGGAGGGCGTGCAGACGTTGACGACGTCGATCTCCGGGTCCCGGAGGAGGTCGTCGAAGTCGGTAGTGGCGCGGACCCCGTACTGCTCGCGGGCCGTCTGCAGGCGCTCGGGAGAGCGGTCGCACACCGCCACCAGCTCGCAGCCGCGCGCGTCCTGCAGGTCCTTGCCGTGCTGCATCCCCATTCCGAGGCCCAGCACTGCGAAGCGGAACGGTCTTTCACTCATCGTTCTTTACTTGAGCCGAGCACTCTCTGCGCTGCCGAGGAGTGGCAGCCTCTCACGCGGCCTCACCCCCGGCCCCTCTCCTGAGAGGAGAGGGGAGCTATGGGTGGAAAGCCTGCCTGCCCCCCCAACGGGGAAGGACCGGGGGTGAGGCCCCGTGAGAACGCCTTACTCTCGGACCAGCCTTTGACCTTCGTAGGTTTTCTACGCCGGTGTCAGCCCGCAGCGGCGAGCTGGGCGCCGGCGCAGTACTCGTCGATCGTCTTGCAGTTGGGGCGGCCGTCGCCCTCGTGCCCCTCGGCACGGGCGGTGAGGGCGTCGAGCAGCGCCGCAGCGGTGTCGAGGCTGGTGAGACACGGCACGCCGTTCTCCACCGCCGCGCGCCGCAGGAGGGCTGCTTCCCGCTCGGACCGCTTGTTGCGCGAGACGGTGTTGATCAGCAGGTTGACCTTGCCGTCCTGGATCAGCGAGATCAGCGTGCGGCCGCCCTCGTGGATCTTGTTCGCCTGCTCCGCGTCGATGCCGTTCTGCTGGAGGTAGGTCGCCGTCCCACCCGTGGCATAGATATGGTACCCCAGCGCGTGGTACCGCCGCAGCAGCGGGAGCGCCTCTTCCTTGTCCGGATCGGCGACCGTCGCGATGATCGCGCCGTGGCGCGGCACGTCGACCCCGCTCGCCACCATCGCCTTGTAGAGGGCGCGCGGGTAGTCGAGGTCGGTGCCCATGATCTCGCCGGTCGACTTCATCTCCGGCCCGAGGCTCACGTCGACCTTCGTCAGCTTGGCGAAGCTGAAGACCGGCGCCTTCACGGAGACGTGCTCCACCGGCCGCTCGGCGCCGCCGGCGAAGAGGCCGGTCCGGTAGCCCATGTCGCGCAGCTTCTCGCCGAGCATGCAGCGGGTCGCCACCTGCACCATCGAGACGCCGGTGATCTTGGAGAGGTAGGGGACGGTGCGGCTGGAGCGCGGGTTCACCTCCAGGATGTAGACCTCGTCGCCTTCGACCACGAACTGGATGTTCATCAGGCCGACGACCTTGAGCGCGCGGGCGACCCGGATGGCGTAGTCGACCATCTTATCCTGAACCACGCGGGAGAGCGACTGCGGCGGGAAGACCGCCATCGAGTCGCCGCTGTGCACGCCGGCCCGCTCGATGTGCTCCATGATGCCGGGGATCAGGCAGTCCTCGCCGTCCCCGATCACGTCGACCTCGGCCTCTTTGCCGACCACGTACCGGTCGACCAGGATCGGTGCCTCGGGGCTGACGTCGACCACGTACTTCATGTAGTTGAGCAGGTCTTCCCGGTTGTGGATGATCTCCATCGCCCGCCCGCCCAGCACGTAGGAGGGGCGCACCAGGACCGGGTAGCCGATCTCCTCCGCCACATCCAGCGCCGCCTCGGTGGAGCGCACGGCGCGGCCGGCCGGCTTGGGGATATCGAGCTCGCGGAGGAGCTGCTCGAAGCGGTCGCGGTCCTCCGCCATGTCGATCCCCTCGTAGGAGGTTCCGAACAGCTTCACGCCGGCGTCGTGGAGTGGCTTGGCGAGGTTGATCGCCGTCTGCCCGCCGAACTGGACGATCACGCCCTCCGGCTGCTCCTCGCGGATGATCGCGAGCATGTTCTCCACCGTCAGCGGCTCGAAGTAGAGCCGGTCCGAGGTGTCGAAGTCGGTGGAGACGGTCTCCGGGTTGTTGTTGACCACGATCGACTCGTAGCCGGCCTCCCGCAGTGCCCAGACGCTGTGGACCGTGCAGTAGTCGAACTCGATCCCCTGGCCGATCCGGATCGGGCCGGAGCCGATCACGATCACCTTCTTCTTCGCCCCCTCCGGCCGGGCCGGCTCGACGAGATCGGCCCCGAGCCGGGCCTCGTCCTCGGTCTCGTAGGTGCTGTAGAAGTAGGGGGTTGCCGCCTCGAACTCCGCGGCGCAGGTATCGACCATCTTGTAGACCGGCTCGATCCCCTGCGCCCAGCGCAGCTCGCGGATCTCCGACTCGGAGACGCCGCACCGGTCCGCCAGGCTGCGGTCGCTGATCCCGCACCGCTTCGCCTCGCGCAGGTCCGCCATGAACTCCGGATCGTCCGCGGACGGCTTCCGGCCCTCGAACCGGTCTTCCAGCCGCACCAGGTCCCGGATCTTGTAGAGGAACCACGGATCGATGTTGCTGGCCGACTGGACCTCCCGGATCTCCCAGCCGCGGCGGAACGCCTCCGCCACCGCGAAGAGCCGCTCGTCCGTGGCGGTGCGGAGCTCGCCCTCCAGCTCCATCTCGGTCCAGAGCGGCGCGTTCTTGCTGCGGAGCCCGTGCGTGCCGACCTCCAGCGACCGCACCGCCTTCAGGAGCGCGCTCTCGAAGGTGCGGCCGATCGCCATCACCTCGCCGGTCGCCTTCATCTGGCTGCCGATGGTGCGGTCCGCCGTGACGAACTTGTCGAACGGCCAGCGCGGGATCTTCACCACGCAGTAGTCGAGCGCCGGTTCGAAGCAGGCGAGCGTCTTGCGGGTGACGGCATTCTCGATCTCGTCGAGCCGCATGCCGATACAGATCTTGGCTGAGACGCGCGCGATCGGGTAGCCCGTGGCCTTCGACGCCAGCGCGGAGGAGCGGCTCACGCGCGGGTTCACCTCGATCACGTAGTACTGGAAGCTCTTCGGATCGAGCGCGAGCTGCACGTTGCACCCGCCTTCGATGCCCAGCTCCCGGATGATCTTGAGCGACGCCGTCCGGAGCATCTGGTACTCCTTGTCCGACAGCGTCTGGCTCGGCGCCACCACGATGGAGTCCCCGGTGTGGATGCCCATCGGGTCGAGGTTCTCCATGTTGCAGATGGTGATGCAGGTATCCGCGCCGTCCCGCATCACCTCGTACTCCACCTCTTTCCAGCCCTGGAGATAGCGCTCCACCAGGATCTGGTGCCGCATGGAGAGCTTCAGGCCGAGCGCCCCGATCTCCAGCATCTCCTTCACGTCCCGCGCGATGCCGCCGCCGGTGCCGCCGAGCGTGTAGGCGGGGCGCACGATCAGCGGCCAGGGAAGGTCGGTCCGCTCCGCCAGATCCCGGAGCTGCTCCATGCTCTCGATGATCCAGCTCTCCGGCACCGGCTCCCCGATGCGCCGCATGAGGGAGCGGAACTCCTCGCGGTCTTCCGCCATGCGGATCGACTTCAGCGGGGTGCCGAGCAGCTCGACGTCGTACTTCTCCAGGATCCCCTGGGCGGCGAGCTTGGTCGCCAGGTTCAGCCCGGTCTGGCCGCCCAGGCCCGGCGCCAGGCCGTCCGGACGCTCCCGCGCGATCACCCGCTCCGCGAACTCCACGGTGAGCGGCTCGATGTAGACCCGGTCCGCGATCTCCGTATCGGTCATGATCGTGGCGGGGTTGGAGTTGATGAGGACGACTTCGCAGCCCTCTTCGCGGAGAGACTGGCACGCCTGGGTGCCGGCGTAGTCGAACTCCGCGGCCTGGCCGATGATGATCGGACCGGAGCCGATCACCATCACTTTCTTGATTTCGGGTCTCTTAGGCATCTGAATGCTTACTGCTGGTGATTGAAAAGAAAATGTCTTACTTGGAGCCGCCGGCCCCGCTCTGCGCTTCGAGCGCGGCGACGAAGCGGTTGAACAGGTAGGCGCTGTCCCGCGGGCCGGGGTTCGCCTCCGGGTGGTACTGGATGGTAAAGACCGGCAGCTCGCGGTGGCGCAGCCCTTCCACGGTCCCGTCGTTCAGGTTCACGTGGGTCACTTCCAGCCCGCTCTTCTCCAGGCCGGCGGGGTCGACGGCGTACCCGTGGTTCTGGCTGGTGATGTAGACGCGACCGGTCTCCAGGTCTTTCACCGGGTGGTTGCCGCCGCGGTGTCCGAACCGGAGCTTGAAGGTACCCGCCCCGAACGCCTTCCCGACGATCTGGTTGCCGAGGCAGATCCCGAAGGTCGGCTTGCCGCTGTGGATCAGCTTCCGGGCGGTCTCCACCACGTCGGCCAGGTGCTTCGGGTCGCCCGGGCCGGGCGAGAAGGCGATGCCGTCCGGGTTGCGCTCCAGGATCTCTTCCGCGGAGGCGGTGCAGGGAAAGACCGTGGTCCGCACCCCCTGCTCGCCGAGCGCGCGGAGGATGTTGTACTTCACGCCGCAGTCGAGCAGGCTCACGTCGAACACGCGGCCGTCGGGACGGGTGGCGGTCGGCTCCCACACGTACGGCTCCGGAGTGGTGACGCGGCGCACGAAGTCGATCGCGGTGTAGTCGGGCGAGCTCCGCAGGTGCGCGGTCGCCTCTTCCGCGTTCATCTCGGAGGTGACGACGCCCATCATCACGCCTTGCTCGCGGAGGCGGCGGGTGAGCGCGCGGGTATCGATCCCCTCGATGCCGACGACGTTGCTCCGGTGCAGGAACGACTGCAGGTCTTCGCCGGAGCGCCAGTTGCTCGGCATCTCGCAGAGCTGCTTCACGATGAAGCCGGAGACCTGCACCCCGCGGGATTCCAGGTCGAGCTCGGTCACCCCGTAGTTCCCGATGAGCGGATAGGTGAGGGTGAGGAGCTGACCCGCGTAGGAGGGGTCGGTCAGCATCTCCTGATAGCCCGTCATCGAGGTGCTGAAGACCACCTCTCCGGTGACGGTACCTGCCGCGCCGATGCTGCGGCCCTCGAACACGGCTCCATCTTCCAGTACCAGCAAGCTTCGCATACTACCTGTCCCACCTGTCCGCCCGAAGGTCCGGGCGCTCTCTCATCCAGATCTTCACGCGGTGCGCCTACCCGACGAGCTCGCCGTCCCGCACGAGCACCTTGCCGTCGACGATCGTCGCCACGGCCGCCCCGCGAAGCTCCCAGCCGAGGAACGGGGTGTTCTTGCTGCGGCTGTGGAGCGTCTCCTCGCTCACCACGAAGTCGCGGTCGACGTCGAGGATCGTCACGTCACCGGGGGCGCCGAGCTCCAGCGTGCCGATGCGGCGATCGACCCCGGCCGGGAGGTCGTGCCCGTCTCCGATCAGCACCCGCGCGGGGTTCACGGTGAGCTTCGCGATCGCGTCGGAGAGGGAGACGATGCCGGGGCGGACCAGCCGGTCGAGCGTGAGCGGCACCACCGTCTCCAGCCCCACCATCCCCATCAGCGCGCGGTCGAACTCGCAGTCCTTCTCCTGGATCGCGTGCGGCGCGTGGTCCGTGGCGATGCAGTCGAGCGTGCCGTCCTGCAGCCCTTCCAGCACCGCGGCGACGTCGTCCGCGCTCCGGAGCGGCGGGTTGACCTTGGCCTGTGTGTTGTAGCCGAGGCACGCCTCGTCGGTGAGGCAGAAGTGGTGCGGGCAGCCCTCCGCGGTGACCGGCAGCCCCTGCGCCTTGGCGCGGCGGACCAGGTCGACCGAGACGCGCGTGGAGACGTGGCAGATGTGCACGCGGCACCCGGTGAGGCGGCTCAGCTCGATGTTGCGGGAGACCATGATGTCTTCCGCGGCGTTCGGGATCCCCCGCAGGCCGAGCAGCGTGGAGACCGGCCCCTCGTTCATCGCGCCGTCGCCGGCGAGCGCCTTGTCCTCGCAGTGGAGCGCCACGCCGCGGTGAAGCCCGTAGGCATACTCCATCGCGCGCCGCATCACCTCGGCGTTCTGGATCGGGAAGGCGTCGTCGGAGAAGAGCGCGGCGCCGGAGGCGGAGAGGCGGCCCATCTCCGCCAGCTCTTTTCCGGCATTCTGCTTCGTCATGGAGGCGAAGACGTGCACCTTCACGCCGATCGCCTTCTCCGCCTTCTCCTGGATCAGCTCGACCACGGAGGGGTCGTCGATCGCCGGGTCGGTGTTCGGCATGCAGCAGACGTGCGCGAAGCCGCCCGCCGCCGCCGCGCGGGTGCCGGTGGCGATCGTCTCCTTGTACTCCTGGCCGGGCTCGCGCAGGTGCACGTGCACGTCGATGAAGCCGGGGCAGACGACGCGGTCCGAGGCGTCCAGCACCTCATGCCCGCCGTCCGGTAGCCCCTTGTCGATCGCCGTGACCCGTCCGTTCTCGATCAGGAGGTCCGCCTCCGTGTCGAGCCGCTGCGCGGGATCGATCACCCGCCCGTTCTTGATCAGCAGTCCCATCGAGCTGTCTTTCTCTTACGCCGAAGCCTGGCCGCCCAGGAGGAGGTAGAGGAGAGCCATGCGCACCGCGACGCCGTTGGTCACCTGGTCCGTAATCACGCTGTAGCCGGCATCCGCCACTTCCGGACTGATCTCCACGCCCCGGTTCATCGGGCCGGGGTGCATCACCGTCACGTCCTCCGCGGCGCGCTCCAGCCGGCCCGGGCTGATCCCGAACCGCTCGCTGTACTCTCGGAGGGTGGGGAAGAGGCTGCGCTCCTGCCGCTCGAGCTGGATGCGGAGGACGTTGACCACGTCGACCCCTTCGACCGCCTCGTCGAGGCGGTCGTAAACCTTCGCGCCGAGCCGCTCCACGCCCGCGGGGAGGAGGGTGGAGGGGCCGCAGATCCGCACCTCGGCGCCGAGCTTCAGGAGGCCCCACACGTTCGAGCGCGCGACGCGGCTGTGGGCGATGTCGCCGACCACCAGCACCTTCAGCCCCTCGATCCGACCCTTCGCTTCCTGCAGGGTGAAGAGGTCGAGCAACCCCTGGCTCGGGTGCTCGTGCATCCCGTCCCCGGCGTTGATCACGGGGATGCCGATGGTGCGGGCCACGTAGTCCGGCGCGCCGGAGAGGGGGTGGCGGATCACCACCAGGTCCATCCCCATCGCCTGGAGGGTGAGGGCGGTGTCCTTGAGCGACTCGCCTTTCTGGACACTGCTGCCGGAGGCGGAGACGTTGATGGCGTCGGCCGACATCACCTTGGCGGCCAGCTCGAACGAGACCCGGGTGCGGGTGGAGTTCTCGTAGAAGAGGGTGACGACCGACTTCCCGCGCAGGGTGGGGACCTTCTTGATCGGCCGCGCCATCACTTCCTTGAAGGAGGCGGCGCTGCGCAGGATCAGCTCGATCTCGTCGCGCTCCATGTCCTGGAGCGCCAGCACGTCCTTGCGCCGGAGCGCTCCGGCGGCGAGGCCGGCGCTCTCTTCCCGGGGGAGGGTCTGCTCCGCGGTGGTCATTCGGCCTCCTCGTCGAGCGGCTTGTCGATCAGCACGCTGTCGTCGCCGTCCAGCTCCTGCAGGCGCACCGTTACGTGCTCCCGGCGAGAGGTGGGGAGATTCTTGCCGACGTAGTCCGGCCGGATCGGCAGCTCCCGATGGCCGCGGTCGATCAACACCGCAAGCTGCACGCTGGCGGGGCGGCCCAGGTCCATCACGGCGTCGAGCGCGGCGCGTGAGGTGCGGCCGGTAAAGAAGACCTCGTCCACCAGCACCACCGTCTTTCCGGTCACGTCGACCGGCACCGAGGTGGAGCGGACCTCGTGCCGGCTGGAGAGGGCGTCGTCCCGGTAAAGCGTGATGTCGAGCGTGCCGACGGGGACGTCGACGTCTTCGAACCGCTTGATCAGCCCGCCGAGACGGGTGGCGAGCGGCGCGCCCTTCCGCTGGATTCCGACCAGCAGCAGGTCCGCGGCGCCGCGGTTCTTCTCGATGATCTCGTGTGCGATGCGGGTGAGCGCGCGCCGGATATCCTCCGGCGACATCACCTGCACGGCTGTGGATGGCGTACCCATCAAAAAACGCCCCCGGTCCGCGGCGGACAAGGAGGCGTGGAGTACGAGCCAGACGGCACGCCGAAAGGCGGCGCCCCAGAATCGCATGCCATGCGGGGTCCTTGTCAGCCTCACGGGACCGACTTAAAGGCCCAACCGGATTTCCTAATACTCTATCATCCACCCCCGGGGCTGTCACTGCGAACATCGCTCGCCGAGGGCTTTGGGGCGGTGCGGGCGTATACTGTGGGTATACGCCCGGCGGTTGAAACCGCGGCAACAACCGCACGAAGTCGGCCTGCGCCGACTGAGGTGGCACCGCGGTGATTCCTGGCCGTCTGCATCGGAGTGCATCCGGTCAGTTTAGGGGCAGGTGCCTTCCGGATCGCCGGCAGTTGACTGCCGGCGGCGCCAAGGGCGGAGTTTACTCCGCATCCCTGCGCGTAACCGGGTGATGCTGCTTCGACTTTCCGAATGCAGTACTGGAGATCAGAGAGCGGCGTCGAGAGGACGGAGTCATGTCGGAGACAGCGGTACGACTACACCGGAAGACGCGGGACGACTACCGCGCGCTGCCGGAAGGGCCTCCCTACTACGAGCTGATCGACGGAGAGCTGATCGAGATGACGCGCCCTTCCGAGCTGCACAACGAGATCGCGCTTACCCTGGCGGAGTGGTGGCGGGCACATCTTCGGACCGGGGTGGGCGGCGCGCTCTCGATCGAGCCCAACCTCTACCTGCCGAATCTCGAATCGGTTTACCACCCGGACCTGGCCTACATCGCCCCGGAGCAGCGCTCGATTCGGAAGCGGGACGGCATCTACGGCGTCCCGCAGGTGATCTGCGAGATCCTCTCCCCGTCCACCGCCAGTCTGGACCGGTCGGTCAAGCTGAACGACTATCGCCGGGCTGGGGTGCCACACGTTTGGCTCGTCGACCCGGTGCGACCCGTGCTGGTCCAGGAGTTCGTGCTTGGCGAGAGCGGCGCCTACTCCCTTCACAGCAGCCTGACCGCACCGGCCGAATGGGAGCCGGCGGCGTTTCCGGGGTGGACCATCTCCCTCGCGGAGCTGGATGCTGCCGTGGCGTCGGTGGAGGAGGCTAGCGAGTAGGGAGCCGCAGGCGGTAGAGGTAGAGATCCGAATCCGAAGCGAGGGGCTCCACTTCCACCCGCCAGCCTTCCCGCTCCGCCAGCGCGAAGAAGTCGGCGCTCATCGGGCGGTCCGGATCGGCCAGGTAGGCGGTGCCGTCCGCCGCAAGCGAATCCGCCAGGACCCGCAGCAGCGGCGCATGCAGGGCGCGCTCGTAAGCGACGTCCGCGGCCAGGACCACCGGCCAGCGCCCGCGCAGCGGCCAGGCCCGCCAGTCGGCGGCGACGCACCGCACGCCGTTAAGACCGTTCCGCAGGGCGTTCCCTCGGGCCAGCACCGTGGCTTCCGGGAAACGGTCGGTCAGGGTGACACGGGCTCCCAGCGCCGCCGCGGCGAGGCCGACGATCCCCGTACCGCAGCCTAGCTCCAGCACGGGGAGGTGAGCCCAGCCGCCGCGAGCCAGCACCCACCTCGCCAGCGCCTCCCCGGCGGGCCAGATCACGGCCCAGTAGGGGAGGGCCTCCGCGTCCCGGACCTCGCCCATCAGCGCGTCGAGGTCCGGCGCTGCGTGCAACTCCAGCCGCACCTCCACTCCGGGGGAGGTGTAAGAAAGGAGATAAGGGGATGAGTTGAGGATGGGGGGATGGCCAGCCACCCGAACTTAGCTCCTGCTCTTACTCCTGCTCCTGCTCGCTGGCGACGCCCGGCGGTCCCGCATGTTGTCGCGAGCTCGCACTCTGGTTCTTGTGGCAGGACGCCGCGTTCCGCCGCCCCTCCAGGGCGGACACGAGGGCTTGCAGGAGTCCGGGGGCTGCGCTACGCGTTACCCCCGGCTAATCTCCTGCGCCCCTCCGGGGCGGTGAAATTCCGGATCGCCGGAGGTTGACCTCCGGCGGCACCGACGTGCGGAGCTCACTCCGCACGGTTTCCGGGTAGCCCTCCCGCCCCTCCAGGGCGGAACGTGGCGGCGGCTCCGAATCCGGGGGCTGCGCTGCGCTTGCGCCCCGGCTACCGTCTCGCGCCCCTCCGGGGCGCCATGCCCGACGCCCTCTGTCTCTCTGTCTCTCCGTCTCTCCGTCTCCGAAGGTCCCTACGTGTCAGCGACCGGCCGGCATCTCGGCAATCTTGAGGTTGCGGAACGAGAGGTCCGTGGTCGGGTCGTGGCCCTGGAGGCTCACGACGCCGGGGGCGGCGCGGTAGCCCTGGCGGGCGTTGTTGTTCGGCGGGCGCATGTCGGTGAAGTCGCTCACCTGGATTCCGTTCACCCAGACCGCGATGTGCGGGCCGTGCGCCACGATCGTCTTGGTGAACCACTCGCGGTCGCTCGGAATCACGCGCCGCGCCGGCTGGCGGTTGTAGACGCCGCCGGTGCCGTAGTCGACCGGCTTGGTGCGGTCGTCGCCTTCCCACTGGTTGCGGATCTGGCTCTCGTAGCCGCTCCAGAACTCACCCGGCGTGCCGCGGAAGAAGACGCCGCTGTTCAGGTGGGTGCCGTTGGAGATGATGTCGAGCTGGAAGACGAAATCGCCGAACTGCGCCTCGCTCTGGAGGTCGCCGTTCCCGTCCTTCACGTTCAGCCAGCCTTCCGGGGTGACGGAGTAGACCGACTTCCGTCCCGGAATCTCCTTCCAGCCGGTGAGGTCCTTGCCGTTGAAGAGGCTCTTCAGGCCGAGCGGCTGGAGCTTGACGTTCCGGAAGCGGACGGTGCCTTCGCCGTTGTACTGCAGGCCGATCGTGCCGCGCCGGTACTTCGAATCGCGGGTGTCGACCGTC
This sequence comes from Armatimonadota bacterium, assembly GCA_046292385.1. Lineage (GTDB taxonomy): Bacteria > Armatimonadota > SYMT01 > SYMT01 > SYMT01 > JBKBRF01. The sequence goes on from JBKBRF010000006.1 coordinate 147,898, forward strand.
TTCCGCCCGTTCAGCAGGACCACCAGGCGGTCACCGTCCGCGGTGATCTCGTAGCTGTTCCAGCGGCCGGTGGTGCGGGGCGCGCGGCCGGAGGCCCTGGCGACGTCGTTGATGCTGCCGGTCGGCCACATCGGGTGCTTGTCGTAGATGTTCACCTCGTAGGCGTTCTGCTGCGTGATCTCGCCGGAGGTGGGGCAGCGGAGGAAGACGCCGCTGTTCGCGGCCTCGTCGACCCAGAACTCCGCCTTCAGGCGGTAGCTCGGAAAGACGGTGGTGGTGCTGAGGACTCCCTTACCGCTGCCGGGCACCGCCGCCAGGGTGCCGTTCTCTACGCGCCAGGTCGCGTCGCCGCGCTGCTCCCAGCCGAACGGCGTCTCTCCATCGAAGAGAAGGATCCAGCCGTCCGCGATCTCCTTCGCGGTAAGGGGGGTGGTGCCGCGCTCCTGCGCGCCCGCCGCCGCGGCGAGCAGGGTCAGCGCTGCCAGTGCTGCAAGTCGGATGAAGTGCTTCATGGATTCTCCCGCCTGGCCGCCAGGCTCCGCGGCCACACGGGTTCAGTTTACTTCATCTCCGGAGAACGTCCGCCGGGACCGCCCTCTAGTCGGCGCGAGCAGACGCCAGAATAGGTAGAGACGACGCCGGATCGACGCATGTTCCGTTTTCCCGCAGGGGATCGGCGGCAGGGGAAAGGTGGCCGGAGAGAGATGCGCTGGGGCTTCTTCAGGAAGAACCGCGAGCCGGAGGCGGGCTCGGCCGGAGCGGCCCCCGCGCCGGACCTCCCGTCGGCGGAGATCGACGACGAGCTCGCCTTCCTCCGGAGTCGTCCGGACTTCGACGAAGAGGAGATGGCTTCCGTCAGCCCGACGGCCGGGCCGGTGGTGACCGAGTCTCCCCGGGACGTGCGGGAGCCGTGGCAGCTCGCGGCGGAAGCGGTGGCGGCCCTGGGCGAGCGCACTCCGGTGGCTCCCCGGCCGTTCGCTACCGGCACCACCGCCTCGGCAGCGCCCGCGGAGGAGCTGACCGAAGAGGACCGCATGCTCGGCGCGCTGCTCGCGGAAGCGATGGGGCTGCCGGGAAGGGAGCCGGAAGTCGGATCCGCGCAGGTCGAGGCATCGCCCTCGGAGCGGGTGACCGGCGAGGTACTGGCGGCCCTGGTGCCGGAGTGGGCGGACGAGGCGCGCAGCCCGGCCGACCTGCTCGACCTGGCGTTGGAACGTGGTGAGAACGCGGGGCTTATCCCCGACCGCATCGATTCACAGGCGGGTGGCTAGCCCGTCGTTCAGCAAGCTATGCAAACGCTCGCGATCATCAGTCATAAAGGCGGCGCCGGCAAGACCAGCTCCTCCGTAATGCTGGCCGAAGAGCTGGCGGGGCGCGGCTACCGGGTAGTGCTCGTGGATGCCGACCGGCAGCGCGGCGCGGGACTCCTGCTCGGCATCGAGCAGCCGACCGGGTCGGTGCAGCAGACGCAGCACGCCCGCCTGCGCTACTTCTGCAGTGCGGGAGTGCCGCTGCGGGAGCTACCGCAGCGCGCGCAAGAGCTTTCCGGGCTCTTCGACGTGGCGGTGGTCGACACCCCGTCGCTCGACGACCCGCTGGCCCGCGGCTGGATCCAGGTGGCCTCGCACGCGCTGATGGTGATTCCGGTGGAGCCGATCAGCATGCGCACCCTCGGCGCCGCCGAGGCGACGCTGGGGAGCGTCCGGAAGCTGAACCAGGGTATCGAGGTGATCGGGCTGCTCCCGACGATGTTCGACGAGTCGGAGTCGACGCAGCGCACGCTGATGCTGGAGCTCCGCTCGCGGCAGGGCGACGTGCTGCTGCCGGTCTCGATCCCGCAGGATTCCGGCCTCGCCCACCGGGCCGAGCAGAAGGCGGAGCGGCGTACCGCGCCAGCTCCCGCTACGCTGCAGGCCTATGCCGGCGCGGCCGACTTCGCGATCCAGAAGCTGCGCCTGGAGAGCCCGGCGGCGGCTCCGGCCGCCGCGGTGCCGGCGGCGATCGGGGCGCCCGCGGCCCCGGCTTCTTCGAACGGGGCCGCCGTCCCGCCCTGGTCGGCGCGCCGCCGCCCCGAAGCTGCCCCGGCGCCGGTGGCGGCCCCGGCCGCAGCCGTGGCGGCGCAGAGCGCTGCCCAGCCGGCAGCAGCCCGCCCGGAGCCGGCAGCGGTCGCGGCTCCCGCGGCAGCCGCCCCGGCCCCGGCACCGATGCCGGCGGCCGCACCCGCGGGCGGCGCGAAGTGGACGCTGCTCCACACGGTGATCGTGGTGCTGGCGGTCGCGGTCGCGGTGCTCGCCACCGTGCTGTTCATGCGCACCCCCGACGCCGCCGTTCCGGCGCCCGGCGCCGGCGTCCAGCAGCCCCAGAACCCGGCGGGCGCCCCCGCCGGCCAGCCGAAATAGACGCGAGGAGCCACGGATGGAGTATTCAGCTCAAGCTCAGGCAGCCTCCGGATATGGGACCGCGGGCATCCACGCGCCCCAGGCCTCCGGCAGGCAGCGCGCGCTCCGGCGCATCATGTTCGCCAGCCAGAAGGGCGGGGTCGGCAAGACCGCGTCGGCGGTGAACGTGGCGGCGAGCCTGGGCCTCTCCGGCTACCGCACGCTGCTGGTGGACACCGATCCGATCGGCAGCGTCGGCGCCTGCTTCGGGGCCTCGGTCGCTCCCGGGCATCCCGGCCTCTTCGGCATCGAGCAGTGGGAGCTGGCCGACCTGGTGATCCCGGAAGTCGGCACGAACCTCGACCTGCTTCCCTACGCGGAAGACCGCCGCGCCATCGACTTGAACGCGCTGCACCGCTCGCTGGTGGAGCTGGGGCGGCGCGCGGCGGGTGAATACGACTACGTGATCATCGACACGCGCCCGTCGGTGGCGGACATGACCCGGCGGCTCTGCCAGGTGGTGGACGAGGTGGTGGTGGTGTTCCAGTGCCACCCGCTCGCCTACCGCACGCTCGGCGGTATCCTCGGGCAGCTCCGCGACGCCCGGGCCGACGGTGCCGGCGCCAACCTGCTGGGCCTGCTGCTCACGATGGTCGACCCGTCCGACCCGAACCAGGCGCAGCTCGAAACCCACATCCGCCGCAGCCTCGGCGCGGCGATGCTCCCGATCTCCATTCCCCAGGACCAGACCGTGCAGGAAGGGCTGATGGAAGACCGGCCCGCCGTGCTCTACCGGCCCGACTCGCCGTCCGCACGCGCCTATCGGCAGTTGACGGAGCACCTGGTCAGCGCGCGGACCCTGGCGTAGGCCCGCGGTTTCACAACAGGTAGTAAGTGATGAAAACCGTCTACTCCATAGGGATCGACTTCGGCACCAGCAATAGCTGCGTGACGTATGCGACCTACCTCGATCGTGGCGACGGCGGCGTCGTCTCCGAGCCGCTCCACCGGCCCGAGGCGATCCCGTTCCAGCACCGCGAGACGCTGCCGACGATGCTGTTCCTGGGCGACGGCCGGGAGCAGCCGCCGCTCTTCGGCGCGCTGGCGGAGGAGAAGGCGCCGTTCTATCCGGAGCTCACCCGTTCCGGCTTCAAGCTGCGCCTGGGGCATCCCCAGCACGGCCGGGAGGCGTTCCTGCTGGCCAAGCAGTTCCTCGCCCACCTGCGGGCTCGCGCCGCGGAGGTGGTGCCGCTGGGCAAGAAAGACCCGAACGTCCGCTTCGAGACCGTGATCGGCCACCCGGTCCAATGGAGCGCGGACCAGCGCGAGGAGACCCGGCGCGCCGCCGTGGAGGCCGGCTTCCCGAACGTGCGACTGGAAGAGGAGCCGATGGCGGCGCTCTTTAGCCACCTCTGCGACGACCGCGACGGGTTCCAGCCGCGCCCCGGCAGCCGCATCCTGATGGTCGACTTGGGCGGCGGCACCACCGACTTCGCCTTCCTGCAGCTCTCGATGACGCCGGAGGAGCGCCCGGTCTCGATCCCGGTCGACCCTGCCGGCAGCGTCCCGGCGTGGGGCGACGGCCGCCGCACCTACGGCGGGCGGGACCTGGACCAGCTCCTGCTGCAGTACATGACCCGGGAGTGGGATCCGGCGATGGTGAAGCGCCACCGGCAGGCGCTGCTGCGGGAGGTCCGGCGGTTCAAGGAGGCGTTCTCCAACCGCATGCGCGACGGCGCGCACGAGCACGAGGGCCTCTGGCTGCTGGGCGAGCAGGCGGTTTCGGTGCGCCTCACCCGCGACGAGTTCGAGACGCTCGCCGCCGAGTACATCGCCCAGTTCGAAGTGCTGCTGCGCGGCGCGCTGGAAGAGGCGCGGGTGGCACCGCGGCAGGTCGGGTACCTCGTCCTCACCGGCGGTCACTCCCGCTGGTACTTCGTCGACGAGGCGCTCCAGCGGGTCTTCCCGCATCTTTCCACCGCGAGCCGCACGATCCTGCGGCACACGAACCCGGAGCAGAGCGTGGCGCGCGGCCTGGCCTACACGCCGCTGGTGCGGAGCAATGCGTCCGGCGTGATGGCCCCGGTGCGGCGCTCCGCGCATGCCGTGTGGGTAGCGGTGCCGAACGGGTCGCTGGCGGCGCAGGGCGCGCCGTCCGGCCAGGCGTGGGAAGAGCCGGTGCTGCTGATCCCGCGCGGGCAGCAGCTTCCGTTCCAGAGCCGCACGCCGCTCCGCATCCGCGTGGAGCAGCTCGCCCTGGATGCCCGGGAGGCGACAGTGAACATCCGCTTCTTCAGCGGACAGCGCCGCATGCCGCTGGGCGAGCGGGTGGCGCGGTTCGAGCGGGGATTCTGGGAGCAGCTCACCAAGTCGTTCTCCCTCTGTCTCCCGTGGATGCGCAACGTGAGCGCGGACCAGTTCGAAGTGCTGGTGGCGTGCCAGGTGGATGAGAACGAGCTGATCACGGCGGAAGTGCTGGTCACCCGCTACCTGAAGGGCAAGCCCCAGGAAGTGCAGCGCCAGAAGATGCAGCTCAGCAGCGCCGCGGCGTAGATCGCCTCCAAAAGCGATCCCGCCCCGGCGAGGTGGGGAGATTCGGAAATGAGCCAGATAGAGAGTTACACGACCGAGCGGCGCGGCTGGTGGGACCGCCTGTTCGGCTCCGTGGCAGGTCGAACGGAGGGTGAGATGCAGTATGAGTTACCCGCGGACTCGCTGTTCGCCGGCACGTGGAGCGGTGGGGGCGTCTCGTCGATCGCGGACGTTCCGGAGCAGGTGAAGCACCAGATCCGGGAAGAGGCAGTCCTGGAGACGTTCAACCGGCTGGAAGCGTCGCTGCGCTTGCTGTTGTACGCCACGACGCCGGACAAGGAGCCGCCGGACGCGGAGCAGTGCCGCCAGATCCTGAACGTCTGGCGCTACGAGCTGGAGCACCGGGTGAAGCTGACGCCGGACACCTACTGCGGGGCGGTGCAGCGCTACGAGCCGGAGATGGAGCGGGCGTACACGATCGACGCGCGCTGCCAGCCGGGCGACCTGCTGCGGATCCGGGTTCCGTGCTGGAGAATGAACGAGCGGGTGGTGGTGCGCGGCGAAGCCGAGCCGATCGACTCCCCCGTCGAGGCCCCGGCCGAGCGGTAGAGACCCGATGCGCGGCCGCTGCCCCAACCCTCAGGAGAGCGCCGCATGATCTCGCTGCACGACTACCTCCGCGCTCGCCACGGCGGCGCCTACCGCGCCCTGCTGCGGAGCCTGAACGGGCTCACGGAACAGCAGGCGCTCGAAGGCGCGTCTCCGCACTGGAAGCGCTACCGCCTGGGCACCGGGCTTGACGGCTCGATCGCGGGGATCGTCTGGCACGTCGCCGCCTGGAAGGCGGTGGCGGCGGACGGTCTCGACACCGGCCTCTTCCCGGACGCGGAGGCGGTACTGCCGGCCGAATCGACCTGGGCGGGGCTGCTCTCCTGGCTGGAGCTCTCCCACTCCCGCCTCACCCGCTACCTCGACGAGGCTCCACCGGAGGCGCTCTCCCACACCGTCACCGTGGAGGGGGAGGCGATGCGGGTCTACGAGCTGTTCGGCCACTGGATCGAGCACGACCAGTACCACGCTGGGCAGGTAAACCTGCTCCGCCAGCAGCGCGGCCACACGTTCCCCGGCGAGGAGTGACCCCTCTCGAGAGCTGTGCCACGGGGATGCGGGAACTGAAGAAACGGAGCAGCGACGCCGGATGCGCAGATCGCCCGCGGGGTGGAGTGCGCGCCTTCCGAAAGGTGTCATCCTGAAGGCACTGAAGGATCTCGGCAGCCGTGCTGGTCCGGGATATGCACGCGGGTGACGAGGACTCTGCTGCCGGTGCCCTTCCGCACGCTATGCCTCCCGCTCCGGCTCGAGCTGGGTGACGTAGATCCTTCGCTGCGCTCAGGATGACGTGAACGGAGGCGGCGCAGTGTTGCCGCAGGGCTCGTCCGACACGGATGGGGCTCCTGACACGACCAAAGAGTCAAAGAGGGGAGCGAAACCGGTTGACCCGGCCGCGCTCCCCTCCGTCCCACTGACGATCCGGCAGTTAGCTGCCTTTGATCTCCAGCAGCTCCACGTCGAAGACCAGGTCCGCGTTCGGCGGAATGGGACCGCCGGGAGTACCCTGCGCGCCGTAGCCCAGGTCCGACGGGATCACGAGCTGGCGCTTCTCGCCCACCTTCATGCCTTCCACGCCAATATCCCACCCCTGGATCACCCGACCCATGCCGAGGGGGAAATCAAAGGGTTGGCCACTGTCCCGAGAGCTGTCGAACTTGGTGCCGCCCTCACGGAGCCAGCCGGTGTAGTGCATCACCACGTTGTCACCAGCCTTGGCCTCCTGGCCGCTGCCCGGCTCGATGATCGCGTAGGTGAGCCCTTCCTTCACCTGATACTTGTCCTTGTCCAGCTTCGCCCAGGGACCCTCACCCGGGATCAGCGGCTCTCCGGCGGAGGCGGTGCCGCCTTCCGGCGCGTTACCGGTTTCCGGGGTGTTGCCCGTCGCCGGCTCGCTCGCGGTGTTGCCTGCGGGCGCGTTCCCGGTGTCGGACGGCGTCTCGGCCGGAGTGCACCCCGCGGTCAGCGCGGTGAGGGTCGCCAACACGGCGATTGGAATCCATCGCATCACGAACTCTCCTTGGTCTCTACTTGCCAACACCGAGCAGCTCCACCTCGAAGACGAGGGTGGAGCCCGCCGGGATCGGGCCGATCGCCCGGTCGCCGTAAGCAAGGTCCGCGGGGATCACGAGCTGGCGCTTCTCACCGACCTTCATGCCGGCCACGCCTTCATCCCAGCCCTTGATCACTTCCCCGCCGCCGAGCGTGAACGCAAACGGCTGCTCCCGGTCGACGGAGCTGTCGAACTTCGTGCCATTGGTGAGCCAGCCGGTGTAGTGGACCTCCACCCGGTCACCCTTCTTGGCGGCGCTCCCCTTGCCGGGTGTCATGATGGCGTACTTCAGGCCGCTCTTGGTCTTCGTGAACGCTTTCTCTTCCAGCTTCTGGGGCTTGGTGGGGGTCTCCACCACGTTGCCCAGCTTCACCAGCTCGATCTCGAAGATCAAGGTGGCGTTGCCGGGGATCGGTCCGCCCGGGGTGCCGCGCTCGCCATAGGCCAGCTTCGGCGGGATCGTGAGCTGGCGCTGCTCGCCCACCTGCATCCCGGTGATTCCCTCTTCGAAGCCGGGGATCACCATCTGCCGGCCGAGCCGGAACTCGATCGGCTCATTCCGGTCCCGGGAGGAATCGAACTTCTTCCCGTCGGTCAGCCAGCCGGTGTAGTGGACGAACACCTGCTGCCCGCTCCGGGCGGCGTCGCCCTTGCCCGGCTTCAGCACGGCGTATTTCAGGCCGCTCTCGGTGGTCTTGACCTTCTCCGGGTCGACCTTCGCCGGCTCGCTCCAGGCGGCGGTCGCCAGGGAGAGCGCCGCCAGCAGCGGCAGGCTCGCGCGTAGTGACATGTCTAACTCCCTACTCCTCGTCGGCTCCGCCCCGCCGTCCTCTGCCTGGACGCTCCGAGCTGCGGATGCGTTAGAGAAAGATACGTGGGGCGGGGCGCCGCGTCTCTCAAAAAGAATGGGGCTCCCCTGTAAGATTACAAGGGCGGGGCCACTGCACGCGTCAGCCGGCCCGGCGCCCGCCCGTTCGAGCGAGAGAGGAGCAGCGCAAATGAAGGCGATCCGAGTCCACGAGCCGGGCGCGCCGGAAGTGATGAAGCTGGAGGAGCTACCGGATCCGCAGCCGGGAGCCGGAGAGGTCCTGGTGCGCGTCCGCGCCGCCGGCGTGAATCCCGTAGACACCTACATCCGCACCGGCACCTACGCCATCAAGCCGCCGCTCCCGTACACGCCCGGCATCGACGGTGCCGGCACCGTGGAGCAGGTGGGGGAGGGGGTAGAGCGTTTCCGTCCGGGAGACCGCGTCTACGTCTCCGGCGCGCTCACCGGCACCTACGCGGAGCTGGCGGTCTGCGCGGAGCGGGACGTCCACCCGCTGCCGGACAACACCTCGTTCGCCGCGGGCGCGGGCCTGAACGTGCCGTACGCCACCGCCTACCGGGCTCTGTTCCAGCGGGCTCACGCCGCGGCGGGGGAGACGCTGCTGGTCCACGGCGCCAGCGGCGGAGTCGGCATCGCGGCGGTCCAGTTCGCCCGGGCCCACGGCATGACGGTGGTCGGCACCGCCGGCTCCGACCGCGGACGGGAGCTGGTGCTGGCGCAGGGCGCCCACCACGCGCTCGACCACCACGCCCCGGACTACCTGGAGCAGGCGCTGGCGCTGACCGGCGGCCGGGGCTTCGACGTGATCCTGGAGATGCTGGCGAACGTGAACCTGGGCAAAGACCTCCAGGTGCTGGCGCCCGGGGGCCGGGTCGCGGTGATCGGCTCTCGCGGGACCGTGGAAGTGAACCCGCGCGACGTCATGGCCCGCGAAGCAGCGGTGTTGGGGGTGCTGCTCTTCGGCGCCACCGACCGGGAGCGCACGGGGCTGCACGCGGCGATCTATGCGGGGCTGGAGAACGGCACCCTGTGCCCCGTGGTCGGCGAAGAGATCCCGCTGGCGGAGGCGCCCCGCGCCCACCAGGCGGTGATGGAGCCGGGAGCGTACGGAAAAGTAGTGCTGGTCCCCTGAGCCAGCGCAGCACCGCAACCCGGGGCGCGCCAGCACGTTGCTAGATAGACTAGGCTTACATCGGATTGACTTCTGATCACTCGTCAAGCTTTCCCGTAGTCGTTCATCTACCCGCCTGGGTGTATGAGGCTGGGCGCGGGCTGACCGTGGGCAGCCGCTTCGCAGGTACGGATGAGATAATCCCAGACTTGGCGGCGGTGGAGCCGGAGTGTGGCGACGACGGTGAGGATCCGCTCCACGAACTGCGCTCCTACCTCCGACTGGTGGCCAAAGCTCCCTTTGCGCCATAGTACCGCGGCTCGCAGGCGGGTGGCGCGACGACGACCACCTGGTCTACGGCCTCGATAGGCAGGAACTCGCGGAACTTGCCGGAGTGGCCGGACTGCCCGCCCCACTTCTTGCCGGAAGGCGGTTTGGAGGGGCGCTGGCGCCAGGGCGGATCGCTGGATGGTGGGCGCGAGGAGTTGCGGGAGTTCCGGTACTGCGCTTCGGTGAGTGCCCGGACTTGCTCCTGGAGGGGGAGCACGACCGCGTGGAGGTCTCGCACCATCTGCTGGAGCGTAGGGATATCCGTCGGCACGTCGTCGGTGACCGGCTCGGGGGAGACCGGCTCGTGAGGAGGCTGGCTCACACTCCAATAGAATCACATCTCCGCCCCAGCGAGTCATCCCGGTGAATGATTACTCCTCATCTATCTAAACTCCACTTGAGACGATAAGCGTTTTGATACGCCGCTCGCTGGCAATCGCAACCCGACAGCTGGTCCATCCAGCCGCGAGGCCAATGCGGATGCGGCCGACCCAACACCGAGAGCAGACGATGATTGCTTGCTTCATTCAGTGGTGGACGCCCGGCACCTCCGAACGCGCGCTCATTGATGACCTCCGCTAGCAGCAGGAACCCCGGAAGCGCCGAGAGGAAGGAGATACTCACCACGTCGCCTTCCGGCTCCGGCTCGAGACGTAGCTCAGAGCAAATCTCAACTCTATCTCCATCACCTAGCAGCCTCCCAGCAACGGAGCGTTCTCCGGAGCAAGCACGCCACCCGCCTCCAGCAGTCCCGTGGACAGGGTGCTCCCGAGCGCTGGAACTCCAACACCGCGGCGATAGAGCCGAGACGGGCGGAACTTCCTCGCGGGGCTGCGGGCTCTTCAGTCTCGCTCATCGGCTCGGCGTCGAGCCGGAGATCCGCAACAAGTGGCCGGTGAGTTACTCGCTAAGCCCATCCGCCAGAGGAAGCGCCCCCTCGCTCTTCATTCACGGGAACGTGTTAGCCGACAGGCGCTCGGAGCGCCTATCATCGCTGGCTCCGAGATCCCGTACTGATTAGCTTGGTGTCAGAACCAGGAAGGCCGGCGGTTCCTCGGGTCGCACCGAGGAACGCACCCATGCCAACCAGCCTCAATCGCCGCACCCGAGAGCCCAGCAGCCAAGGCTCACGGCGATAGCCACTAGCGTCGAAAGGAAACGGTGCCCAGGAAAACAAAAACTGGCGCGTGACATGCAAGGATTGCAGAGGTCTATTGCACTCGCATCCCGAAATGGGTTCTGGTGGGCATCCTAGTCGGTGCCTCGAGCGCCAACGCAGGTGTTGGCAGCGTTGATGCCCAGTCGACCCGCCGGTGAGGCTCAACCGATCCCGACGCTACCTTGTGCTCTAGTAGGAAGCTTCATTGCGCCGGCCGCCGGCTCACGTACGAAGAAGGGAGAACAACGTGCGTCACGGCTCGATAGCATTCTCGTTGTGGCTAACTGCCACCTTTGCCGCAACGCTTACTCGCGCTGGTGCGGACCCGTCCCTCCCCTTGACTGAAGCTGTCGCCCAAGCCAAGGCGCGGAACCCAGTGGCTGCGGCCGCACGCGCCGAGGCCCGAGCCGCGCGCCGCGGCTTAATAGTTGCCAGGTCCTACCCAGCAGCTCACCTCATCTATGCTCCTGCGATCACCAAAGGTGGCGCACTGGAAGAGTTACGAATCAGCCAACCACTTGAGTTCGGGAGGACGCGAGCGTCGCGTATAGGTGTCGCTCGCGCCCATGTGGCGGAGGAAGAAGCAACCGCCATCACAGAGATATCTGCACTGGTTTACGACGCGAAAAGCGCATACTTCGCCCTCGGGGAATCCCGAGCTCTTGCCCAGGCACATGCTTCAGCCATCGAGGCTACCACGGGTTTTCTTGAGACCGCCCGCAAGCGCGTTCTTTCCGGCGTGGCGCGCCCCGAGGACGAGGCTCTCCTCCAGATGTACCTCGAAGATTTGCGCATGAGCGCCGAGGAATACGCTATGAGCAGTAGGAATGCGGCAGTTTGGCTCAACACTCTAATGGCACGATCCCCTCAGGACCCAATAGGCGATCTGGAGCCGCTTTCGGTTGTGCCGATGTCCATGACGCAGGAAGAGGTGATCGCCAAGGCGCTCCATCAAAGCAGTTCACTGAGAGTGGATGCAGCGCGGCGCTCCAGCTTCGAGCAGCAAGCCAAGCAAGCAAGTAGTCTCGATGACCTCAAGGTAGCATTGCATTACCGTGCGGAAGAGGTCACGCGTGACATTCGCGAACAAGGATTCGGCGTTACGTTCGTATTGCCGCTTGGCAGTCAGAAAGGCACACGTGCCGCGGCTGACCAGAAAAGAGCGCTTGCGTTGTCGCAGCAGCATAGGGAAACAGCGACGGAAAACGCTATTCGGAACGACGTGATCACGATCATGGGCGAACTCGCGCTCCTTGAGCAGTCCCTATCAGAGCACAAAGCCCGTATCGCATCTCGACAGCACATACTCCAGACACTCACGCGAGACTTTGAGACGGGTTCCGGTTCTGCACCCGCACTCATTGAAGCACACAGAGCATATCTGAAAGCCAGCAACGACGCCATCCGGTTCCGGGCAAGACATGCTCGTGCCAAGGCCCTGCTCGATCGAGCCATGTCCGAGACCGATTGACGAAAACAACCCGGTTTAGTGTCGTGTCAGGGAAGCAAATCAACATGGGCACGGAAGTTACCAAAGTATACACTGGAGCGGTCGAGTTCAACAGCTGGGCACGTGACCACACCGTGCTTATGTATTCTGACGATCCGACCCAACTTCTTGACGTTGCACTTTCCTTCTATTCACTTCCCTCGACCCATCCATTGACCCCGAGTCAAGCATTAATCGGTGGTGAGGACTTCAGGGTTTATGCAAACAACCTCGATGTCACGACTGCCGTCCTTGCCGAGTTGCAGGACATGGTCAAAGCAGCGGATAAATCTCGTCTCCGCTCAGAGTACCTTCAGGGTGCACGCTCATACATCCGGTACTTGCAAGCACTGGGCACCCATGTGCAACAGACAGCTGGGGATCAGGCTTTCGCAGAAACCCTCGCTATGACCTCAGATTGGCCCGTGCACTTCTCACGTCTGGGAGACAGAACGTATGGATGGAGTGGCAATCTCCACCCATTTTCTTTCCTATATCGCACCATACAGATTCCGCCCATCCTCTTATCAAAAGTATGGGTGCGCTACCGATCGGCAAACCCGATGCCACTTCCTCAAACGCTCGCCGAACTGCCACTTCGAAGTATTAGCTTCTCTTGTGGCCCGGCACCTTCGTTTGAACACTTCGACCCTAGCACGTTCAACCCCGGTGGCGTACTTGTCTATGCGCTGGAGGCCGCGTACGTTAACCCATTGGAGGAACCGCTACAGGACATCCTGAGGCAACTCGATCAACTAGCACGTGGGTTGGAGACAGTGAGAACCGAGTACTTGGAGGTGGCTCTCACCTCGATAGAACAAATCGAGCGCGATCTAAAGGCGCTTCAATCATCCACAGTGACTCGGCTGGAGCAATTAACGCAGGCCGTGGAGCATATTGCTCCGTAACAGGGACGCCATCGGTGCAACTCGGAAACTATCCAGACGACCCAACACCAGGCACTCTGGTGACGATAAAGAAGAGGATTGACGATGCAGTAAGCAGTGTGCTCCGCCTCACGGAATCGTCGACGAAGCTTGCGGCCAGTTCAAACCGAGTTGCCACGCAGTTCTTAGATCCAAATTCGCTCCAGGGGAGATTCTGGGGGCAATCGGCAAGGTTCTCAGTGGCGGTAGCAGAGCGAACACAAGATGTCGAACTGGCCATCCAAGAACGGCGGCTCAATGCGCTAATCGGAAGCACAACTCTCCATCCGATCTCGATCACTCAAGGTGATGTAACTGCGCACATAAGACCGTTGAGAAGTCCGACCGTGATTTGGACGGGTTTGGGTGTTCCACGCGCCTTGGCTGATTGCCTGTTCATACGCACCGAGTGGCGTGTCACTGTATCGGGTAGTGCGCCCAGAGATGTGAGCATCCTTCACTCGGTCATGCTCAACCTCCCTAATGAGCAGCGTCAGATCACATTGGCGGAGACTAACGCCCCCCGGTACTTGGACTCCAGTGGCGAAATCATCGATCCCTTTGCATCCGTACCTCGGAAGAATAGCACCCGAAGTTCACTTAAGAAGCAAACCTTTGATGGAATCACGAGGGAACTACGAAGAATACGCACGACGCTTCCCGCTCTCCCGCGGCTACCAGCTAACTTCCGCCCGCATCTCTTTCACCGAGATTATAACCTGGTTTTCGTGGGCAGAACTCTTCCGAAGCGCCGGCAGCGATTCCCGCTTTGGGTTGGGCCTATCTTTCATAATCAAGGCATTCGCCTGAAGAAGGAGCACCTTGTGCCGGAGATACGGAACGGAATCGAGACGCAGGGCGTAAGGCTCCAGGAAATCACTTTTAGCTATGGTTTTATTGGCCTGAAGGTGCATAGGCATGATCGCTACCGCTTCTTATGGGTAACCATAGACACGGACGTGTGGCTAACGTTTGAGTTAAGGTTTCCACAGGTTGCGCCAGCACTGCTCCGCAGCAGGGCGCAGCAAGTGGCTTACCATTGGAAGTATGAACTAAAGAACTGCTGGCCGATATGCGACGAAGTCGGGGAGTATGTTCAGGGGCGAATTGAATCCGAGATCAGGAGACACCGCGTCTTGACATTCCCTTTCCAAGATTTGCGTAGTTCCGCTACGGAAGCTCAAGCAGGAGTCACCCCGTACGGGGTTGCAATCACGATGGAGGTTCGCTGACATGGCTGACACTTTTATTTGGCGAATGGACGGCACTGCTCATAAGTCGTCAGTCGATCGCCTGCGACAGGAGATTATACACGCCCACACTTCCCAGACCCCCTTGGCCATCTCCATAATCCTTAACGCCCTGCCAGTAGAGTCTCCGCAGAGTGGCGCTGCTGTAAAGAGAGGTGCGTTCAAGATCACGGGGAAGCAGTTCGAGAACGTCGGTAGCAAGGAGTTGCGGATGCAGTTCAGCGACCCAGCACTAAAAGATTTCACCGTTACCATACCGAAGCGGATTAGTGGTGCAATCGACAGCACAACCCCTGCTCTCCGTATCAGCTTTGACAGTTTGCTCTTAGCGGACATACCTCGGCTGGCCGAGTTAGGGATCAATAGGTCTCGGTTTCAGCGAGTAACGGGTTTCGAGTTGTCTGCCGCTACATCGGTAACCTTTCTCGCCGACGATCTTAATCCAGACAGGTTAACATGGATTGACGTTGCGCTGACAGATGCGGCCCACCGAGCATCCACGGCGGCGACCCTAATGGAGTTGGCGATGATGGCCCCGCAGCTCGCGCGGTGTCCCGAGGTCGGGGAGGTAATGCCTGTTGCATTGAGAGCGGATGATCCGTGCTGTGGTGATGAGGAAGAGAAGATATGGTACGTCGGGCGCCGTCACGGCACCGAAGGGCAGCGCCTTTGCGAGATTGCGTGCCATAAATTCATCGTTGGCGGGCAGGTGGCGTACGACAATGTTTGGGGCCCCGACACCAAGAAAGGCTGCAATGACTATGAGGCCTTGAACTGTCCAGGCGGGCTGTGTTGAGCTTCTAGAGGTCGCACAACTGGTCCTGCAATGTCGGTGAATTGATGAAATGAAGCCACCGCTTTCGTTCGTATACCGGTTAGGTTTCCATTGGCAGCTACGTGTCGCTCGGTGGGCTCCCCCCGCCCTAGGGGCTGTTTCCGGTAGCTTGGTAGGTTATGGAGGCAGCGGTGGGCAGGTGCTTAGCTGGATCGCCGTATACGCGTTCGCCGCTTGGGGTGTGGGGTTCGCTTTGGGGTCCAGATGGAGAACTCTGCGGAAACTAGTACGGGGGCCAATACGCGGAGAGCCATCTTGGACAGGGGGTGCACTCGCAGCGCTTGGTGGCACCGCCATCACGTTGTGGCTCTCGCATTCAAGAATATCTTATCTAGTTTTTTTCCTAGCAGGAGTCGCGCTGAACATCGCTTACCTTGGCGCGAAGGTGCGGTGCAAAGTTTTTCGCTGCTGTGAACCGTCTCGACGACCCGTTACCAACGTTGGAAAGGTCTTCGCTGAGTCCCTCCAGGATCTCGAATTTGCTTTGAGCCTCGCCGTTGTTACAGTGGCGTTGCTCCTATGCGACGGGGGCGTACAGCGCTACG
Organism: Armatimonadota bacterium; assembly: GCA_046292385.1. Taxonomy (GTDB): domain Bacteria; phylum Armatimonadota; class SYMT01; order SYMT01; family SYMT01; genus JBKBRF01. Next base: position 163,443 of record JBKBRF010000006.1, read on the forward strand.
AGTTGCCAACTCCTTATCTGGGTCACGCAGCGATTCGCTTTATGGATTGGCAGTTGCGTTTGCCACTTCGCGGATGGTGCCGCAATGCTCTGGATATCGGGACCGGAGGGTTTGCCATCATAGGGGTTGCCGGAGCGTTGTTACTTGATCGCGCATCTGGTAAGTAGCGCGCAGGTTCAGGCAGCGAGGGGTCGCCGGGCGAGCCCTGGCTTCCGCCGGGGCCGATAGTGCTGCAACCGGTCTAGGCTCCAGCAGCCAAACGGCAGCCCGAAGGCCTGCGGATCGGTCAGGGCCGTGGCGATCACTCCCGCCACTCGCTCCGGCGTGTAGGTCGGAGGCATCCCGACCGCGGTTTCTCCTGCAGCCCCACCAGCCCGCGGGTATTGAACTGCTTGAGGCAGTGCCGCACCCGCGGTTCGGAGCGCCCCACGCGCCACGCCACCGCTGGCACCCGCTCCCCTTGGACCAGTTGCCAGATCAGCTGCGCCCGCTCGACCCCGCGGGCTGATGCCGTGCAGGGATGGGCGAGTGCGCGCACCTGCTCCCGCTCTTCTGTTGTTAGATCCTTTACTCGTAGCGCCACCCCCGGATCTTAGCCGATCGGCAGGATTCTGTTCAGCACTTCCCGGATGCACCACTAAGGTAGGGAGTTAGATGATGAGCAACGAGAGGAGCCGCCCATGAGCCAGTATCCCGGACCGCCGCCGCCCGCCGAGCCCCAGCGGCGGGGAACCCCCGGGTGGGTGTGGGCGCTCGCCGGCTGCGGCGGCTGCGCCGTCGTGGCGCTGATCGTGGTAGTAGTGGCTTCCGTCTTCATCACCCGCACGGTGCAGCAGGCGTTCGACACCGGGCCGGTGGACCGTGCTTCGATTCAGCAGGCATTCGGGTCCGACGTGCCGCTCTACCCCGGCAGCACGGTAGACGAGGATGCCACCCGGATCATTCGCGGATCGCTGAAGCTGGTTGGCAGCCTGGCCGGATCCGAGTTGGAAGCGGCGAGCCTGCAGACGTCCGACGCTCCGGAGGAAATCTACGCCTTCTACGACGAGCGCCTTCCGAAGCTCGGCTGGAAGCGGCTGGAGCAGGCCCCGGCGGCGGATCAGGACACGCGGGTCTACGAGAAGGGCGAGCTGCAGATCCACCTCACGGTGACGCAAGACGAGAACAACCCGGCGTCTACCCAGATCCTGATGATGCGGGGCCCGGCGAAGCTGCTGAAGGACGTGGGGAGCAGCGACACTCCGCCGGAAGGGAACCCGGAAGAGGAAGCACCCTCCGCGAACGCGCCGGGGACGTAGCCGGAGGTCGCCGGAACGGGAGGGAGGCCAGTCCGATCTCCCTCCCGTTCCGGCGCGGTCCGACGCGATCACATCGCGCGCGACCGCGGGGAGGGCTCCGAGATCTCCTCGACCGCTTCGGCCAGCTCGTCTTCGAGCGCTTCGTTACCGGCGGACGCGCGCGCCAGGTCGGCCTGGGCTACGATGCCGATCACGGTGCAGTTCTGATCCACGATCGGGATGCGGCGCACCTGATAGCTCGCCATCAGCCGGACGCACTCGTCGATCGAGGCTTCCGGTCCCAGGCTCGCGACATCCTCGGACATCGCTTGGCCGACGGTCGCCTGCTGCGGGTCGATCCGCTGCGCGACGATGCGACAGACGATGTCTCGATCGGTGATGATGCCGGTCAGCCGCCGGTTCTGCTCGTTATCGACCACGGGGATCGCCCCGCAGTCCTCCTCCCTCATGATGCGCGCCGCCTCGACGATCGGCGTCTGAGCGGTGCAGCAGGTGGGGTCCGGGGTCATCAGGTCACGCATGGTCTGGCCTGGCATGGCTACTCCTCGCCGTTCGGGGATGCAGGCGGACGGAATCCCGCCGTACACGCGTGCGATACCCCCGGCCGGAGCGGCGCAAACTCAAAGGTCACTGCGCTTTGCACCCCCGCAGCCCGGGTCAGTGCAGCGCTGCTTCCAGCCTATCGAGCGCCTGTTCGAGCGGGACTACCTCTTCCTCTTCCAGGCTCCCGTCGTCGAGCAGCTCCTTCACCGGTGCCGCCGCCGTGACCCACTCCATAAAGCCGGGCGGCGCCTGCCGGACCCGCTCGCGCATCCGCCGGAGCTGCTCTGCCAGGCGCTGGCGGACGGGCGGCGGCACCCTGGACCGCTCCACTACCTGCTGGTAATCGTTGAGGTCGCTCGCGATCCCGAGCTTCACGAAGCTTCCCCACCCGAAGTAGATGGCGAGGACGGCGATCGAGAATAGACCTGCGATGATCGCGAGAATCATCCCGTAGATCCGGCGCGGGGTAGGACGGCGCGGAACTCCGGGGCTCGCGTCGCCGGAGCCGGATCCGTGCGCCGGTGACACACTGCGCGCCACCCGGACCGAGTCGGTCGGCCGGGGCGGAGGCGGGGATGACGAGGGTGGCTGCTGCATACGAGGCTCCGAGTCCTCGTTCGCCGGACCAGCCCGCCTTCCTGCGGCACCGCGTAGAATGCCCTTGAGGCCGCCAGCCGTGCCGCGGCCTCAAGTGAGGAACGCCATGTCACTCCCCAGGCAGATACTCGGGTTCGTCGGCTGGGTGGTCGTCAGCTTCGCTGCGGCGGCGACGGGGGGCATCGCCTCGACGCGCGCTCCGTCGTTCTACGCACAGCTCGCTCGTCCGGAGTGGGCGCCGCCGGCCTGGCTCTTCGGCCCCGTCTGGAGCGTCCTCTACCTGCTGATGGGCATCGCAGCGTGGCTCGTCTGGCGGGAGGGCGGCTTCCGCCGGCAAGCTGCCCCGCTCTCGCTCTACCTGGCCCAGCTGGTCGCCAACGCGCTTTGGACCTGGCTCTTCTTCGCCTGGCGGCAGGGAGCGCTCGCGTTTGCCGAGATCGTCCTGCTCTGGCTGCTCATCGCCGCGACCGCGGCCATGTTCTGGCGGGCAAGCAAGCCGGCCGCCCTGCTGCTCCTTCCGTACCTCGCGTGGGTCACCTATGCGGCGGCGCTCAGCTACACGCTCTGGCAGCGCAACCCCGGCGTCCTGGGCTAAGCTCGTAACCGCCGAGGGCAACGCGGGCCCCCTGTCGAACGGACGCTCGGCGCGGCTCGACAGGCGGGCCGGCAGCGGGAGCAGGCATGGACTGGAAGCACATCTGGCTCTACATCAGTAACACCGACCTCGAGACCGAGCGGCGGCAGCTCGAGGAAGAGGGGAAGGAGCTCGGCCCCCTGGCGGAGGAATTCGCGCGGGTCCAGGCGCTCGACCTGGAAGACCCGGCGCACCAGCCGGCGGCGCAGTCGCTGCTCGATAAGACGATCGAGCTGCCGGTCCGCGCTGGTTTCCCCTACGAGGAGCCGTCGGACCTCGAGGGCATCCGCGCGCTCCGGCCGGCGAGCCGCCCCCAGCTCCCGCCGCTGCGCCTCTCCGACTCCGAGCTGCTCGACCGCGCCTACGGAGCCTGGCTGGGCCGGGTGGCGGGCTGCCTCCTCGGCAAGCCGGTGGAGGGGTGGCGGCGCCCGCAGATGTGGGGTTACCTGAAGGAGACCGGGCGCTTCCCTCTCTCCGGCTACTTCAGCATGGATGCGCCCGCGGACGTGCGGGAGAAGTACGAGGTCACCGCGGAGCGGCCGTTCATCGAGACGGTCGAGTTCATGCCGGAAGACGACGACACCAACTACACCACGACCGGCCTTGCCATCATGAAACGGCACGGCGCGGAGTTCACCCCGCGCGACGTGGCCGACTTCTGGCTCCGAGAGATCCCGATCCTCCACACCTGCACCGCGGAGCGGGTTGCCTACCGCAACCTCTGCCTGCTCATCCCGCCGCCCGCCTCTGCCCGCTTCCGGAACCCGTACCGGGAGTGGATCGGCGCGCAGATCCGCGCCGACTTCTGGGGCTACGCCGCGCCGGGCGATCCGCAGCGCGCCGCGGAGTACGCCTGGCGGGACGCCTGCGTCTCCCACGTGAAGAACGGCATCTACGGTGAGATGTGGGCTGCCGCCATGATCGCCGCGGCCTTCGTGACGGACGACCTCCCCACCATCCTGGAAGCAGGCCTGGGGGAGATCCCCGCGCGCTGCCGGCTGGCGGAAGACGTCCGCGCGGTGATGGCCTGGCACCGGGAGGGCGTCTCCTACGACGACGCCTCCGAGCGGATCCACGCGAAGTGGAACGAGACGCACGCCCACGACTGGTGCCACACGATCAGCAACGCGATGGTCGTGACCCTCGGCCTGCTCTACGGCGAGAAGCGGTTCGGCGACACGCTCACGCGGGCGGTCCAGCCCTGCTTCGACACCGACTGCAACGGCGCCACCGCCGGCTCCGTCATCGGCATCCTCCACGGCGCGAAGGAAGTCCCCGGCGACTGGACCGCCCCGTTCCGGGACACCCTCGCCACCGGCGTCACCGGCTACCACCGCGTCCGCCTGAAAGACATGGCGGAGGAGACGGTGCGGCTGATCCACGCCTGCGGAAGCTGAGGGGATGTTTCAGGTTGCAGGTTGGCAGGTTACAGGCTGGGCTCGGCCTGTCAGAGGTCGTTCGACCGGCAACGCGGTACGATAGGTTGGGAGAGCATTGATGAAGACGGTTTTTCCAGACTGGATCGACCAGGTTCAGGGCGTAGACTTCACCCCGGAAAAAGGGCTGCTCAGTGAACTGGAGCAGTGGGCTGCCGAGCGCGGCTGGGAGGTATCGGACGGCAGCAGCCTGCCGTCGGAGCTGCGACAGCGGACCGACGTGCTCCTCTCCCGGCCCGGCGAAGGGCGCTACTTTCGGATTTCGGTACTGCCGAAGAGCCGCGGCAGCTCCGGTCAAATCCGGCTCGATGCCACCAGCCACGAGCCCTTCAGCCACCGGATTTTCGAGCTGATCTACCAATCGAACAAGAAGCGCTGGCGGGTGGAGGTCTCGACCGTACCGTTGGCCGATGACATTCGACAGGTTGGCTGGGACTGGCTAGAGGACCTGGCGTTTCGGCAATGAGCCAACGCCATCAGGCCGCCTTCAAGGCGATCCGCCGCGAATACGATGATGTCGTGGCCGCGCTGAATAGCGCCGCACGGGAGAAGAAGCGTGGGACGCCCGGCGTGCCGCACTACGACCCCGAGCGTCTCGCGGCGGCGATCGCGACGGCCGGTGACGCCTACGCGCTGCTCCTGATCGCCACGGCGGAAGGTTACCTGCGGGAGTATCTGCTGAGTATCGGTATTTCGCTCGGCAGTGAGCCGAAGCTGAGCACGCTCATCAGCAAGTCGTACAAGGAGATCAACCAGCGGACGAGCAGTGTCCAGCTACGCCCGAGCGAGCGGCAGGAAATGGACGACCTTCGCGTCTGCAGGAACCGCTACGCGCACGGGCATGGACGGGAGGTGTTCCCATCCGTCCCGAGAGTCGAGGGAATCGTTTCACGGTTTCTCAGGCCGTTCCAGTAAGCTCCACCAGAGCCGATTACCGTCCCATCCGCTCACGGAGCCAGTCCACGGCGGGGCCGAGGGGGCCGAGGTTGGGACGGAGGCGCTCCCGGTAGAAGCGCTCCATCTGGTCGCCGAAGGAGGGCGGGGCGTCGCCGGGTTTCGGGAGGATGCTGTCGATGATCTCCCGGGCGACCGGCGCGCAGATCGTCCCGCCCGTGCCACCGGAGCGGACGTCTTCCACCAGCACCGCAAAGGCGAGGGTGCGCGGCTGCAGCTCGTGGTCGCTGGTGGCGAAGCCGACGAACCAGGCGTGTCTCCCGGTGACGGTCCGGCTGCGGCCGCGGCTATCCCGGACCTTCTTGTCGAACTCCGCCGTACCGGTCTTGCCGCCGACGGTGATCCCCGGGAGACGCGGCGCGCCGCCACGGAAGAAGGCGGCGTGCGCGGTGCCGGAGGGGCTCTCGACGACCGACACCATCATCTCGCGCAGGCGCTCCGCTACCTCGCGGGGGAACGGCTGGTAGGGCCGGCTGATCGGAGCGCCGGGGACCCCGTCCGCGGGGCGGCGGCCGTCCTTGGTCACCACCGCCTGCACCCAGTGCGGACGAGCGGCGGCGGAGTCCGAGAAGCCGGGGCGGGCGGCGCCCGCGGCGCCGGCGAGCATCGCCATCTCGAGCGGGCTAACTCGCGCGTCGATCTGCCCGAAGCCGGTGTACGGCAGGTGCTCCGCCAGCTCCTCCGGAGAGGGGAGGTGCTGCAGCTCCGCGTTCTCCATCGCCCGGTGGATGCGCTCGGGGCCAAGCCGCGCCGCCAGGTGGGCGAAGAAGACGTTGCAGGAGGTGGTGAGCGCGTACTCCATGCTGTCGGCCAGGCCCAGGCTGCCGTGACTACCCCGGCCGTAGTCGGCGATCTTGCCGACGTCTCGCCGCCAACGCTTGCCCTCGTACTCCCAGGTCACCGGCTCCGCATTCCGGCCGTTGCGGCAGGTGACGGTGCCCTCAATCCCCTCATCCATTCCCGCGCCGGCGGTCAGGATCTTAAAGGCGGAGCCGGGGAAGTAGAGCGCGTCGCGGGAGAGCGCCTTGTTGGTGAGGATGCCGTTGCGCGGGTGCTGATCCGCGTACCGCTCCATGCGCTCGACGGTGAGCTCGTTCGGGTTGAAGGTCGGGAGCGTCACCGCGGCGAGGACGGCCCCGCTGGTGACGTCGTAGACCACGGCCGCGCCGCCGGTCCCCGGCTGGCTGCCCCAGCTCTTCACGGCGGAAGAGAGCTTCTCCGCGGCGAGCTCCTGCAGGTCGGCGCGCACGGTGAGCTGCAGGTCCTGCGGCTGCGGCGGGCGCACGACCGGGTTGTTCCGGTTCCGGAAGTACCACGGCAGCTCGTCCGGCTGGTAGCCGCGCAGCAGCGGGTCGGCGGAGGTCTCCACGCTGGCGGACTGCGCCTGGAAGCGGCCGTCGGTGGTCCAGCCGACCAACTGCGCCATGGTGTCGCCCAGCGGGTAGTAGCGCTTGCCTTCGCCGCCCTGGCGCTCCGAGCGCTCCACGCGGCGCGCGAACGCGGGCGACTCGTCCCGGATCGCGGCCAGGTCGTCTTCGTTCGGATTGGAGACGGCGAGCAGCTTCGCGTCGGCGCTGAAGACGCGCCCCCGGGGGAACTGGCGCCGGTACCGCTCCAGGTACGGGTTCTGGAAGACGACCTTCTCCCGCGCCCGCCCGATGCTCTGCGCCGGCTGCAGCAGGATGCGATCTCCCAGGATCCAGGGACAGCCGTACAGGATCAGCCCGATCGCCGGCAGCGCGAAGGAGAAGGTGATCGGCCGGGAGAGCCGCGTGATGCCGCGAAGCACCTCCGGAGTCGCCTCGGTCGCGTCCGGGACGTGCCGGGTGGGGCGAGAGAGGTTCCAGATCGTCCCCAGCGCCAGGGCGGAGGCGATGAAGTTGGTCAGACCGGTGCTGATGAACGGAACGTTGATCCCGGTGAACGGGAAGACCCGGACCATCGCCCCGCAGATCCAGACCGCCTGGAACGCCAGGAGGCTGGTGAGACAGAACGCCAGCAGGCGGGTGCGGTCGGTCGGCGCGCGCCGCGCCGCCAGCATTCCCCGCCAGGTGAGCGCGGCGAAGAGCCCCAGCAGCGCGAGGCCGGTCCAGAGACCCATCGTCGCCGCTACGCCCGCGAAGGCGGCGTCGTTCCGCGCCAGCGGGAGGTAGGTGGGCAGGTTCTGCGTGCCGACCCCCATGCCGGTCCAGCCGCCGGAGGCGATCGCCCAGAGAATACGCGCCTGGTGGTCGCCATTCGGGAAATCGGTCACCCACGGGCTCCACCACATCTCCATCCGGTTCCGCAGCGTGTGGAACGCCAGGTTCTTCCAGGTGGGGATCGCAATCACCAGCGCGAAGCCGGCGCCGAGCAGCAGCGGCGTCAGGAGGCGACCGGTCGCCGCGTAGAGCGCGGAGAGGGTGAGGACGATGATGACGGCAGCCGGGCCGAAGTCGCGGAAGGCGTAGAAGAAGAGGCAGTAGAGCAGCACCGTGGCGAGCACCACCACCAGCTCGGTCCGCCGCTCCATCTGCAGCCGGTTCAGAGGCCAGAACCCGGCCAGCGGCTCCCGGAGGCTCCGGAGAACGCGGCTGTTGCGGCCGAGGTAATCGGCCAGGAAGAAGGCGACTGCCAGCCGGATCAGCTCGCTCGGGGTGAAGCGGATGCCGCCCGGAAGCTGCACCTGGATGAGGGCGCCGTTCTCCGCGCGGACGCCGCCGATCAATAGCAGGAGCGCGAGCAACGCCATCCCGCCGAGCAGGAGCGCGTGGAACGGGATCGACTCGTAGTAGGGCCGGTCGCCCGCCAGCCGCCACCAGACCTTCTCCTCCAGCAGCACGCTGAGCCGCCGGAAGTACTTTCCGCCCGCGGTCACCAGCGCCAGGACCGCGATCCCGGTCAACGCGCTGCGGATGTACAGCTCCGGCGTCAGCCCCGGCGAGGCCGGGCCGCGGAGGTCGAGATGGTACGCTCCGCCGATCAGCAGGATCAGCGAGAGGACCGGCAGGATCACCTGGTCGCCATCGAACCGGGTCGCCGCCAGCGCTACGTGCAGCGCCAAGCACGCGCCCCAGACGGTCGCCAGCGCCAGCAGGGCCGGCATCAGCGCCTCGGACGGGTGACGCTGCGCCAGAGACGCCCCCCACGCTGCCAGCAACAAGAGCGGCAGGTTCCAGAGCAGCAGGGTCCGCTCGAGGGAGCGTCCGTGCAGGAAGGCGGAGGTCCAGGAGACCGCCTTGACCGGGGCCGTGGTTTCGATGGCGCTTGCCATGCTTGAGGGGAGATGAAAGCCGGAAAGATGAAAGATCGGGCCGCACGGTGCCGGCGGCCCTCGCACGTACTACGGTATCAGGCTCGACGTCGTTCGCGTGGCCGTGCGGCGGCGTCGCCTATAGGAACGGCTCTGCGTGCGAGAGCGTTACTCTCGTCCGCCGGAGTGCCGACGCTACCAAAGAGACAGAGCACCGGGCCGGGGATAGGGGCGACCACGGCTTCCGCGCTCCGCGCTCTCCACGACTCCGTATCCCCATTCTTTGAAAACAATCATTGCGTCGGTAGAGGTGCAAGCGGACGGCAGGTTGAAGTATTGTTTGGCGCCTTTCAATAATCGCGCCGCTCCATCATCCCGCTGAGCTTCTCCCGAGGTCCGTCCATGCGCCGCCTCTATTCCTCTCGCCTCCCGCTCACCCTGGGGATCGTCCTGCTTGCCTCCGCGGCGGGCGGCTGGTCCGCAGAAGACTACCGCGGCGCCGGGGCCGTGCTCCGGCAGCTCGAGATGCGCCGGACCGCGCCGCCGGAGGCGGCGGAGCCGGACCATCCCGGCGGTATCCTGCGGAAGGACCTGGCCGCCTTCCGGGAAAAGTCGGCCGCCCTGCCGCCGCAGGAGGCGGCACGTGAGTGGCTGCGGCTCGTCGACCGGTACCAGAGCCTGGACGCCGAGGCGATCGCCCGGACCCACGAAGGCGGGATGCCGCTGGGCTTCGACAGCGTCGTCGCCGCCCTGCCGCCGCCACCGGCGTGGAACGCCCTTGCAGCCGCCATACAGGCGCGCCAGCCGGGTCCGGCGAACCGCCGGATCGCCAACCTTTCGCTGCTGCTCCTGGCGCACACGCTCACCGGCGACAACGCCGCCCAGTGGCGCGACCTCGCCGCGCTGGAGGCGCTCGCCGCTAAGGGAGCTCCGGAGGAGCGGCTCCAGTTCGCCTATCCGGTTCTGCAGCTCAACCAGACGCTGGCGGAGCAGTCGGCCGATCCCCAGCGGATCCTGAAGGGGATCGAGGCGCGGCTGTCTCTGATGAAGGTGCAGGGGGCGCACGTGCCGGGCAGGACGACTCTGGAGCTGCCGGACCTCGTGTCGCTGGTCGGCCCGGCGAAGGCGGAGGCGCTCCTGCGCCGCTACCTGCTGGAGCCGCGCGTGGAGATCTCGATCAGCAGCGGCCGGGCGACCCTGCAGCTGGCCCGCCAGCTCACGCTGGAGCTGCTCCCGAAGCTGAAGACGCCGCAGTGGACCCTCGCCCACTCGACGGATGCGGTCCGTCTCTACGAAGCGCTGGCGAAGCGGTTCCCCGAGCCGAAGGCGCCCGCCCCGCGCCCGGCGGCCCCGCCAATCGAGGCGCTGATGGAGTCCCGCAGCGACGGCGGCCACTCCACCCGGGATACGGCCCGCGTCTACTACATGCTCGGCCTCATCGCCGCCGGCCGCACCAAGGAAGCCGCCGCCCTGCTCCCGAAGGTCCGGAGCCAGGCGAGCGTGTACGGACTTTCCGAGGCGGGAATGGTGAGCCTCGAAAAGGCCGGCTTCGCTCGCGCCCTGACCGAGTTCCTGCAGGCGGCGCTGATGAAAGATCCCTCGCTGCCGCTCTGGTCGCTCTACATCTCCACCGCCGCGGCCGCGAACCGGACCGGGGAGCTGCTCGGCACGCTGCGCGCCGCGCTGGCGCGACCTCAGCTTCCCGCGGAGCGCCGGCAGGAGCTGCAGGAGTACCTGTACCGGGCGCTGCTGGCCGCGGACCAGGTGGACGAAGGGGCCGCGCTGCTGCGGAAGCTGCTGGCGCAGGAAGGCGGCGAAGAGCGCGTGGAGCGCGTCGGTCACGCGGTGACCCTCGCGAATCTGGGCCACTTGCTGAAGAAGCCCGAGTGGGTGGAAGAAGGGGTGAAGGTCGCGCGGGAGACGCTGGCCGGCAACCCGGACGGGCGCTACTTCGTGGGGTCGTTCGTCGACCTGATGCTCGATCTCGGCCGCGGCCCGGAGGCGGAGCAGCTGCTCATCGACCTGCTCGGCCGCGCCCAGCCGGAGGGCTTCGGCGGCGACGAAGCGGAGGACCGGGAGATCCTGATCACGCTCGCCGGTCTCTATCACCGCGCCGGGCGGCACGCGGACGTCCTGACCCTGCTGGACCGCGCTCCGAGCTGGGGCGCGACCGATCTCTCCGCAGTCCTGCTGGCGGCCGACGAGCGGGACAACGTCCTCGGCTACCTTGCCGCCGCGGCACTCGCTAAAGCCGGCTCGAACGAGATGGCGGAGCGGATCCTGCAGACGGTGCTGCGGGTGCGGAACAACTACGACCCGGCCTACGCGCTGCTGGTGGAGCTGAAGGGGCAGGAAGCGCTGCCGCTGCTGGACGACCTGGCGGCGCGCGACCGTTTCGAAGAGCGCCCGCTGATCTGGAAGGCCTACCTGCTCCTCAAGGCGGGCCGCCTGGAAGAAGCGGAGAAGGCGGCGCGAGAGGCGGTCTCGATCGACCCGTCCGACGGCGAGCAGAAGTTCGGGCGGCGGATGCGCGTCTACGCCATCCTGGCCGACATCCGCGAAGCCCGCGGCGACCAGAAGGAAGCGGCGCTCTTCCGCGGCGCGGTGCGTGCCATCCGGATGAGTGAAGAGGCCGACCAGCTCTATGCGGCCGGGCTGCTGGATCGCGGGATCCGGCTCTACAAAGAGGCGCTCACCCACTTCGCGGACGCCTACTGCATCCAGTCGCGCCTGGCGGTCCAGCTCGCGCAGCAGGGCAAGCACGAGGAGGCGGCGCTCCACTACCGCCGTGCCTTCGAGCTGATGCCGGACAGCTTCGGCCGGATGGAGACGCACTGCTTCGGCTGCGAGGGCGTCTTCTCCGGGTCGCAGGCGCAGGGCATCGCGGAACGCGTCTTCCAGGAGCTGGTGCAGAAGACCCCGGAGAAGCCGCAGGTGCACTACCTCCTCGGCTACCTCCGCGAAAGCCAGGAGCGCTACAAGGAAGCGCTGGCCCACTTCAAGACCGCCGTGGCGAAGGACCCGGACTACATCAACGCCTGGCAGCATATCCAGTCGCTCGACAGCTACATCTACGTCACGCCCGCGGACCGGAATGCGGCCGCGCTGAACCTGCTGCGGCTCGACCCGCTGCGCCGGCACGTGGAGCCGGATCTCGGAACCGTCTCCGACCTCCGCGCGCTCTGGCAGGCCGTCGACGCAGCCCGCAAGGAGCTTCCGCCGACGCTGCCGGAGACGATCTACCCGCTCGCGGCAAGCAAAGAGCTGATCGAGAAGCGCGAGGCGCTCAACCCGGAGCTGGCGGCACAGCGGAACCAGATACACGCCTTCAGCATGATGCGCAGCCGGTTCGGCGGCGGCTATCCCGGGACGGGAGACCGCCAGCCGCAGCCGCTCCCACCTCCGGCGGAAGTGCTCTCCGAACACAACATCCTATCCCAGGTGGGGCAGTTGATCGACTCGTCCCGGGAGTCCGGAGTGAGAGTGTTCTTCGATCAGTGAGGCGTCTCGCTCGCCAGCGGGCCCACGGAGCGGATCCCTGGGCGCGCTGGCGAGAAACTGTTGGCGAAACCGGGAGGCTCGCTTCCGCACTCCACAGACCGGACCGGAAGCGAGTCCCTCTGGTGCAAAGGGAGACTGCCTCGGTGAAGTCTGTGGAGTGCGGTGGCTCGCCACCGCTTCCCCGCCAGGGGAATCTCGCCGGAGCGCTCGGCCGTCGGTCATCATCCTGCCCAGGCTGGTTTCGCCAACGGGAGACGACGTGTCGGCTGCATCCCGCGTGAAGTGGGAAACCCCTGCGGGTCAGACCGCTTCCACGATCAACAGCGTATCTCCCACCGCGATCACGTCTCCGGGCAGGAGCCCGGACCGGACCACCCGCACGCCGTTGACGCGCGTGCCGTTGCGGCTCCCGAGGTCCCGCAGGACCCAGGCGCCGCTCCGCGGCTCGATGCGGGCGTGGTGGCGGCTCACCTTGGCGTCGGCCAGGCGGATGCGGTTGTCCTCTTCCCGCCCGATCGTCACCGTCCCCCCGAGGGGGATCAGCGACTGTTCCACGCGCAGGGCCAGGCCGGAGACGGGTGGCATGGCGATCGTTCGGTCCTCCGGGTCGGGTAGGGGCTGGGCCAGCTCGCCCGGCGACGCGTGTCCCGCGGCGGCCGGCGCGCCGATGACGGTGGTCTCGCTCTCCAGGATCTGCTGCACGTGCGCCGCGAGAGGGGAGGGGGTGCCCGCCACGCCGCCGGGAAACCGCGGATGGCGGAACCGGAAGCAGTGCTTGCCGATCTCCACCAGCGCGCCGTCCCAGAGGGCAGCCTGCCGGACCGGCTCCCCATTCACGTGCAGCATCGGGATCGCGGATACCTCCCGGATCACCGGGGTGGGGGTGAGGGTCAGGACTGCCTGTTCGGCGGCGAGCGAGCGGTCGCCAAACAGCGGCACTTCCGCCGAGTCGCTGCGCCCGATTCGCGTGGGGCTGCGATAGATCGGGACGATCTGCCCTTCCCGGGGCTCCGAGAGGAAAGCGAGCCAGCAGGCGCGGCAGACCTGATCGCCGAGGGCCAGGCCCAGCGCGGCGGCGGCTCCGAAGACGACCATCACCGGCAGCGGCGCGAGCTCGGGTCCCAGGAGAGCGCCGATCGGGAGCGCGAGCAAGCCGCCGACGAGGCCGCCCAGGCTGCCGCCGCCCGCCGCCGCCGCGGCACGCCGGCTCGAGCGGGAGAGCAGCCCGAGCGAGGCGCCCGCCGTCGCACCGGTCACGAGCCCGGCGGGAACGAGCGGAACCGGTGCCGCCGCGAGCACGCCGGAGATCAGGATCCCGGCGGCGAGCCCCAGCGCCGCGCCGATTCCCCCGGCCAGGGCGCCGCGGCGGGCGAGGCGGGTCGCGCTGCCGCTCCGGAGCTCGTCCGCGGCGGCGAGGGCCGCGCTGAGCGTGCTGGTGGTGACGAGACTGAAGGCGAGCAGCGGAGGAGCGATCCACTCCGAGTCCGGCATACTCGAGGCGAGCCAGCGGCTGGCGGGCGCGGTGAGGTGGAACGCCACGAAGCCCGCCGCCGCGCCGGCCAGGCACTGCGTCCGGACCGCCTGCGCCGCGCCGGGGTCGAGCAGCCGGGAGAAGACCGTGCGCCGCGCGATCAGGTTCACGGCGCGGCCCCGGCCGGCGCCCCTATCCCGCGACTTCGACTACGCGGGGCGGCAGAGTGGGGGCGGGGGAGGCTCCGCATGGCTCATTTCTGCGACGAGGAGCGGGTCTGCAGCTTCTCGCGGCTGCGCGCGGCCCACGTGCTTTCTCCATAGAGATCAACTACTCGCTGCCAGGTCTCCTGCGCCGCCTTCGGATCGCCGAGCTTCTCGTAGCACTCGCCGGCGCGGTAGCTCGCCTCCGCCGCCACCTCCGGGAAGCGGCCGAAGAGGGTGGCGCTCCGCAGATACTCCGGCAGCGCTTTCTTCGGCCCGTCCTTCAGGAAGAGCGTCTCCGCTTTAAGAAGGTGGGCCCGCGCGCCGTACCAGCCGTTCGCGGGGACGCCTACCTCTTCCGCCAGGGCGCGGGCGCGGTCGAGCTCCCCCTGCATCAGGTAGGCGAGCGCAGCGCCGACTTTCGCCTGCATCACCAGCTCGACGGCGGGGGTCTCGCCCGTGCTTCCCTTCAGCAGCGGCTCGAGCTGCTCCAGCGCGTGCCGGTCCTTCTCCAACTGCAGGAACGCCTCCGCCGCGCGGACCCGGCTCTCGACGGCGAGTGGGTGCTTCGGAAAGCGGAAGGCGAGCGCGGCGAACGTCTCCGCTGCACGCTCGTGATCGCCCAGCCGGCGCAGCGCCCAGCCCAGCTTGTAAGCGGCAGCCGGAGCCGCCGCTCCCGCCGCCCCCGCGGCGCGACGGTAGTGCTCCGCAGCTTCGGCGAACCGCCCCGCCGCGTACTCTAGCTCGCCGAGGCGGAAGCTGGCGTCCGCGGCCAGGGGATGAGACGTGAGCTCCGAGACGAGCCGCTCGAACGAAGGGCGCGCCGCCTCCGCGCGGCCCTGGTCCAGTGCCGCCCACCCGAGGGCGTAGAGCAGCGCCCCGGTCTGGGCGGGGGAGGGCTTGCTCTCCAGAGCCTGCTTCAGCAGCGTCTCCGCCTCGGCGGCCTTTCCCTGGGCGGAGAGCAGGCGGGCTGCGCCGAGCGCAGCGTCGACCCGGATGGCGGCCCCGGCCTCCGGGCTAAGGGCGCGGCGATACGCCGCCAGCGCGGCGGTACGGTCGGCCGCCTTCTCGTAGACGGTCCCCAGGCGGAGCTGGAGCGCCGCGTCAAACGCGGGAGAGGGCGCGTCGGCCGCAATCTGTTTCAACTGGTCCTCGAGCTCGGCCGGGCGGCGGGTGACGACGGCGAGCTCCGCCAGCCCGGCGCGGGCGCGGAGCCGCGCGGCGCGGTCCGGCTTCTGCGCCAGGGCCTGGTTGAAGAGTGCGGCTGCCTCCGCCGGCTTGCCGTCCCGCAGGAGCTTCTCGCCCTGCTCCAGCACCCCATCCGCGAGCGTCACCGTGCCCTTGAAACGCGTGGCGATCAGCTCCTCCACCGCCTCCGCTTTCGCCGACTGGCGGGTGTCGCGGTAGTGGTTCAGCAGCACGCGGGCCGCCTCGGGCGCGTCCGGGCTGCCCGGGTGCTTCTCCAGAAGCTCGGAGAGGCTGGCCACTGCTTCCTCTGGGCGGTCGAGCCGAAGCTGTGCCCGTCCCCGGATCGCCAGCATGGCGGCGCGGTGCGGCGGCTCCAGCTCGTCCTTCAGCAGCGCGTCGGCGCGCTCGAGCGCGCCGCGGGCATCCCCCTGCTCCAGACTCGCCCGGGCCAGCAGCGCTCCCGCCGCTCTCCCCGCTGCGCCGCCGCGGCCGGCGAGGGGGGCGACCGCCGCCGCGGCTTCCTTCCACTCTTCCCGACGAAGGTGCAGGTCGGCCAGCTGCAGCGCGGCCTGGTCCCGCAGCTCGGGCTCCCCCTTGCCTCCCGCCACCGGCTTGAGCAGGGCGATGGCGGCGGGAAGGTCTCCGGAGCCGATCCGGATCTCCGCCAGCCGCAGCGCGCCGAGGTCGCTCCAGCTGCCGGCGGCGCGGTCGGCGGCGAGCGCGGCGTAATGCTCCGCGGCGGCCGGCAGCTTACGGTCTTCCATCTCCAGCCGGGCGAGGGTGAAGCGGGCCTCGCCGGCCACCACGCGGTCTTTGTCGTCGAGCAGCGCCTGGTAGCGCTTCCGCGCCTCGGCCGCGTTCTTCTCCGCCAGGTAGCTGTCCGCGATCCGGAGCTGCGCCTCCGGCCCGATCCCCGCGCGGGCGAAGATGACGCCCGCCGCCTCGAACGCCGCCCGGGCCACTTCGTAGTCGCCGCGCGCCAGGGCGACCCGTCCCAGTCCGAGCTGCGCCCGCGGCGCCTGGGCCTCATCCGTATAGAGCCGCAGGATGCGCCGGAACTCCGCCTCCGCTTCGGAGGGCTTCTCTAGGACGAGGTAGGCTTCCCCCGCGGCGAGCGCCGCCTTCGGCGCCAGCGGGTCTCGCCAGTAGCGCTCCGCCAGCGTGCGGTAGGCGACCGCGGCCTCCCCGGTGCTGCCCGCCAGACGGTGCGACTCGGCAAGCTGGAAGAAGGCGCGCGGCGCCTCCGGGAAGTCGACCCACCGGGTCACGCGGTAGTAGGCCCTGGCCGCGTCGGCGTAGCGCTCCGCCGCGAAGTGCAGCTCGCCCAGGAGCAGCGCCACGCGCGGTCCGAGCCGGTCATCGTACTCGGTCAGGCCGAACGCCTCGTCGAGCGCCTTCACCGCAGCCGCGCTCTCGTCCCGCGCCGCGTGCACCCGCGCCAGCCCGAAGAGCGCCCCGGCCCGGACGGGGTCGGCCGGCTTCCCCTCGAGCACCGCCGCGAACTGCTTCTCCGCCTCGGCCGGCTTCTTCAGCTCCAGCAGGGCGTCGCCCAGCCGGAGCCGGGCCTCCGGCGCCTTTGCATGCCGCGGGTTGACGGAGAGGAACTTCTCCAGCGCCGGTACCGCCTCCGCCCACTTGCCGGACTGTACCAGCGCGGCGGCCGTGGTATAGGCGGCGTCTCCCGGCATCTCCTCCGCGAGCACCGGCATCGTGACGGCACACAGCCCCATCCACAGCGCCAGCACCCGGCGGCCCTTAAATAGCATCGATCCGATCCCCCGCCGCACGCGGCAACTCGTCAGGCACCCAGTTTAGAGTTTCGGGCGCCGTGAGCCGGAAGCCTCCGCGGAAGAGGCGTGTCGTCGCTCCCGCTGCGAAAAGCCAATTGCTCCAGGCACGCGGAGCCCGGGTCCAAGTCTACCATCGCCCCGGTTCGGGGAAGAGTCGCAGTATGAAGATCGCCCTCGGAGTGCTGCTCGCCTTCCTGATCGGCGCCGGATGCCGCTGGCTCGACCTCCCGGTTCCCGCGCCGAACCGCCTGCTCGGCGCCCTGCTGATCGTCTGCGTGACGCTCGGCTACCTGGGGGCCGACTACTACCTCACCCGGCGGGAGGGTCCGCCCACCGCCGTCTCTCAGGCTCCGGAGAACCCAAGACAGCGAGGGCTCGCTCCATGAAGGAAGCGCCCCCGGCCGTGTGAGACCTCTGCTTAGGCGGCAGAGCGGAAGAGGCGGGGGTACTTGCGTGGGAGAGAGGCCGGGGAACAGACAGGCACTGCAGCTTCGTGCCGGACCGCTCACCCTGCTCTTCGAGCCGGAGCTGGCCTTCCTCCGATACGTCCGCCTCGGCTCCACCGAAGTGCTGCGCGGGATCTACGCGGCGGTACGAGACCAAAACTGGGGCACCGTGCCGCCACGCGTAACGCACCTGCAGGTGGAGCAGGCGGCGGAAAGCTTCCGGCTCTCGTTCGACGTCGAGTGCATCCAGGAGGAGATCGACTTCGCCTGGCGCGGCACCCTCACCGGGGACGCCAGCGGCAGCGTGACCTATCGCATGGAGGGTGTGGCTCGCTCCCGCTTCCGCCGCAACCGGATCGGCTTCTGCGTGCTGCATCCGGCGTCGGTAGCCGGGCTCGACTGCCGGGTGGAGCACGTCGACGGCTCGCTGGAGGAGGGCCGCTTCCCCGACCGTATCGCGCCGCACCAGCCGTTCTTCCGGATCCGCGCGCTCACGCACCCCGTGGGGAGCGGCGTGGAGGCGGAGGTGCGGCTCGACGGCGACACGTTCGAGATGGAGGACCAGCGGAACTGGACCGACGCCTCGTTCAAGACCTACTGCACGCCGCTGGGCCTACCCTTCCCGGTCGAGGTAGAGGCCGGAACCCGGATGAGCCAGTCGGTCACCCTGCGCCTGCGCGGATCGGCGCCGCCGGCCATCGCCGCGCCCGAGGCGCCGGTGGAGATCTCGCTGGATGACGCACGCCGGCACCCGCTGCCGGAGATCGGCCTCGCGCTTGGTCCCGGACCGATGACCGAGCAGCAGCTCGAGCGTCTGAAGCGCCTCCATTTAGGGCACCTGCGCGTGGACCTCCGCCTGGACCTTGGCGACTACCCGGCACGCCTCCGGCAGGCAGTGGAGGTCTCGGCGGAGCTCAACTGCCGCCTGCACCTGGCGCTCCACGTCACCGACGACGCCGAGGCCGAGCTGCGTGCGCTGGCGTCGCTTACTAAGCTGGACGCGCTGCGGGAGGCGACCTGGCTCGTCTACCGGCACCGCGGACAGGCGGTCACCGAACCGTGGGCCGGGCTCGCGCGCCGCATCCTGGAGGAGCGGCTGGGGTCGGTCACCGTGGGCGGCGGCACCGATGCCTACTTCACGGAGTTGAACCGCGGGCGACCGCCCCTGCCGGAGGGGGCGCCGGTCAGCTTTTCACTCAATCCACAGGTCCACGCGTTCGACGACGCCTCGCTGTTGGAGACGCTGGAAGTGCAGGGCCTGACGGTGCGGGACGCACAGGCACTCTACCCCGGGCACCCGGTCTACGTCTCCCCCGTCACGCTGCGCCCCCGCTTCAACCCGGCCGCCACGGACCTGGGGGCGGAGGAGCTTTCGCCGGCGGACCCTCGGCTGAATCAAAACTTCGGCGCGGCGTGGACGCTGGGCAGTCTCTGCAGTTTGATCTCGTACAACCCCGCTTCGATCACCTACCACGAGACGCACGGCGCCGCCGGAGTGATCGGCCGGCGGGCGCCCGAATCCGCGCTCGCGGAAGAGCATGACGTCTCGCCTCTCTACCGCATGTTCGCAGAGGTGGGCGAGCTCGGCGGAGGTGAAGCTCAAGCCAGACTGCTCGGCTCGCCGCCGTGGGCGGCGGCGCTCCTGCTTCGAAACGGCGAACGCCGGCGCGGGCTCGTAGCGAACCTCACGGGAGAGAGGCTGACTGTCCGTCTGCGGGGCCACCCGAGCAGTCCGGAGCCGGACGAGCTGGCACCGTACCGCGTTGCAATCTTTGAGGACCATGGGGTCCGCCGGGGAGAGTAGATGAGCAAGCTTCGAGGCGCTCTGATCGGGTGCGGATTCTTTGCGCGAAACCACTTGCACGGGTGGGCGGAGGTGGAGGCGGCAGCGATCGTCGCGACGTGCGACGTCGACCGCTCCCGCGCCGAGGCGTACGCGCGGGAATTCGGCATTGCCGCGGCCTACGCCGATCCGGCGGAGATGCTGGTGCGGGAGCGGCTCGACTTCGTCGACATCGTCACCCAGCCCGGCACCCACCGGGAGCTGACGGAGCTGGCTGCGTCCCGCGGGGTGCACGTGATCTGCCAGAAGCCGATGGCGCCGAGCCTGGAAGAGGCGCGGTCAATGGTCGCCGCCTGCCGGGCCGCGGGCGTGCGGTTCATGGTCCACGAGAACTTCCGCTGGCAGCGGCCGATGCGAGAGCTGAAGCAGGCGAGCGAGGAGCTGGGAGAGCTCTTCTTCGGACGGATCACCTGGCGCACGCCGTTCGACATCTACCACTACCAGCCGTACCTGGCGGAGGACCCGCGCTTCATCATCGCGGACCTGGGGGTGCACCTGCTCGATCTCGCCCGGTTCTTCCTGGGGGAGGTGGAGCAGCTCTACTGCGTCACCCGGCGCGTGAACCCGCGGATCCAGGGAGAGGACGTGGCGACGATACTCTTGAAGATGCGGAGCGGCGCGGCGTGCGTGGTGGAGGCGAGCTACGCTTCTCCGCTGGAGGACGACCCGTTCCCGCAGACGCTGGTTTACCTGGAGGGCTCTGAAAAGACCGCGATCCTCTCGCCGGGGTTCGAGCTCACCGTCACCCGGCCCGGGGAGACGGTCCGGCGCGACGTCTCCCCGCCCCTGCTCTCCTGGGCCAGCCCCCCGGCACACGCAATTCAGGAGAGCATCCCGTCGCTGCAGCGACACTGGGTGGAGTGCCTGCGGGAAGGGCGGGAGCCGGAGACCTCCGGAGTCGACAACCTGCGGACGCTGGAGCTGGTCTACGGCGCCTACGAGTCGGCGGAGACCGCGAGGGCGGTGAATCCGCACGGGGAGCAAACTCGATGAGCGACCGCATCCTGGCACGCTACCGGATCGAGACGCCGCACCCGGTGGAGCGGGCGGCGGAGATGCTGGCGGGGGAGCAGTCGAGCGGCACCTTCGTCCAGGTCCCGGGAGAGACCGAGGCGCTGCGGGCCCGGCACCGGGCGCGGGTCGAGGAGATCGTCCGCTTACCCGACGCGGAAGCCCCCGGACTGCCCGGCTCCCGCCCGCCGAAGGGGCACGCCGGGCCGGTCTCCTACCACCGCGCGGAGCTGCTCGTCTCGTTCCCGCTGGAAAACGTGGGCGTCAACTTGCCGACCCTGCTCTCCACCGTCGCCGGCAACCTGTTTGAGCTAAGCGAATTCTCCGGCCTGAAACTGCTCGACCTCGAGGTTCCCGCCGCCTACACCGAGCGGTACCCCGGACCGCAATTCGGAATCGAGGGCACGCGGCGGCTCTGCGGGGTCTACGACCGCCCCATCCTCGGGACGATCGTGAAGCCGAGCGTCGGGCTCACCCCGGCACAGACGGCGGAGCTGGTGCGGGAGCTGGCGGAGGCAGGGATCGACTTCATCAAAGACGATGAGCTGATGGCCGACCCGCCGCACTCGCCACTCGCGGAGCGGGTGGCCGCGGTGACGCGGGTGATCCACGATCACGCGGACCGCACCGGCAAGCGGGTGATGTACGCCTTCAACATCAGCGACGAGCTGGACGCGATGCTCCGGCACCACGACACGGTCCTGCGGGCGGGAGGCACCTGCGTGATGGTGAGCCTCAACAGCATCGGCCTCTCCGCCCTCTCGCACCTGCGCCGCCACTGCGCGCTGCCGATCCACGGCCACCGGAACGGGTGGGGGATCTACGCGCGCTCGCCGCACCTCGGCATCGAGTTCACCGCGTTCCAGAAGCTGTGGCGCCTGGCGGGGGCCGACCACCTTCACGTAAACGGCATCGCGAACAAATTCTGGGAGCCGGACGATTCGGTCGTCCGCTCCGTACAGTCGGTCCTCACCCCGCTCTTCGGCGGCTACCCGGCGATGCCGGTCCTTTCCTCCGGCCAGTGGGGCGGCCAGGCGCCGGAGACCTACCGGCTGACCGGGACCACCGACGTGATGTACCTGGCCGGCGGCGGCATCATGGCTCACCCGGACGGCCCCGGCGCGGGACTGATCGCAATCCGGCAGGCGTGGGCGGCCGCGGTCGAGGGCGTGCCGCTGGAAGAGTACACGCGGGAACGTCCGGAGCTGCGCCGCCAGTTGGAGAAGTTCGCGTGAGCCTTCCGGACCGGCTGCTGTTGGCTTACTACGGCGACGACTTCACCGGCTCGACCGACGTGATGGAAGCGCTCACGTCGGCCGGCCTCCGGACTGTGCTGTTCCTGCAGCCGCCCACCGCGGCAGAGCTGACACGGTTTCCCGGGGTGCGCGCGGTGGGGGTGGCGGGGACGAGTCGCGCCATGTCGCCGGAAGAGATGGACCGAGAGCTGCCGCCGGCTTTCCGATCGCTGGCCGCGCTGGACGCGCCGCTGGTGCACTACAAGACCTGCTCCACCTTCGACTCTTCCCCATGGATCGGGAGCATCGGACGCGCGCTGGAGTTGGGGCAGGACGTCCTCGGCTCGCCGTGGGTGCCGATGGTGGTCGGCGCGCCGGTGCTGGGCCGCTACTGCGCCTTCGGGAACCTCTTCGCGCGCTCGGGATGGGAGAGCGAGGTCTACCGTCTCGACCGCCATCCGACGATGCGCTACCACCCGACGACGCCGATGGACGAGAGCGATCTCCGCCTCGTCCTGGCACGCCAGACCGACCGGCGGGTCGCGCTCTTCGACCTTCCGGCGCTCCAGCAGGGTGCGGCACACCGGGAGGCCCGCCTTCAGGCGGTGCTCGGGGAGGGTCCGTCCGGCGTGCTTTTCGACACCGTTTCCGATGCCGACCTGAAAGCGATTGGGGAGCTCGTCTGGGAGGAGGCGCGGGAGCGGCCGCTCTACGCGGTCGGCTCCTCCGGCGTGGAGTACGCCCTCACCGCCCACTGGCGCGCCCGGGGCCGGCTTCCGGAGCCACCGAAGCTAGCCGTCGAGGCGGTGGAGCAGCTCGTTGTCGTCTCCGGAAGCTGCTCTCCGGTCACCGCCCGCCAGATCGCCTGCGCGCTGGAGCACGGCTTCGAGGAAGTGCCCCTCTCCGGAGAGCGGCTGGTCGACCCCGCCGAAGCGGAAGCCGAGCGCGCGCGGGCCGTCGCGCGGGCGGTAGAGGCGGCGCGTCGCGGCCGAAGCGTGATTCTCCATACCAGCCGCGGCCCGGACGATCCCCGCGTAGCGGCGACCCTGCAGCGGTTGGAGGGGGAGAGCGGCCGTACCGCGGCGATCCTGGGGGATGCGCTGGGTCGCATTCTGGCCGAGGTGCTCCGAGCGACCGGCCTCCGCCGCGCGGCCACCACCGGCGGCGACTCCTCCAGTTACATCGCGCGGGCGCTCGGCGCCCAGGCGCTGGAGATGGCCGCCCCTTGCGCCCCCGGCTCTCCGCTCTGCCGCGTCACCGCGCCGGGCGAGCCGTACGACGGCTGCGAGATCGTCTTCAAAGGGGGGCAGGTGGGGACGAGCGACTTCTTCTTGAGAGCGATGAGTGGGAGTCGTTAGGCGACAGGTCTTTATTGCGTATCGCGTATTGCGTAGCGGCAAGTGAGTCCTGCTTTGCGGTAGACCCTGCCGAGCGGCAGGCTCCTCAGGCGATTCGCCCGGCAGGATCTACCGGAACGACAGAGGAGCATTCCGCCACGCGATACGCGATACGTCGGAATACGCACGGAGACATCACGATGACCACGATTGCGCTGATCGGGGCGGGCGGAAACATGGGCACCCGGCTCTCTCGGAGCCTGGCGGGGGATGCGGAGTACGCAGTGCTGCACGTCGAGTCGGGCGAGCGGGGTCTCGCGCGGCTGCGGGAGCGGGGGATCGAAGCGGTGCCGGCGGAGGAGGCGGTGCCGCGGGCGGACGTGGTGATCCTGGCGGTGCCGGACCACCTGATCGGACCGGTGGCCGCGGGCGTGGTGCCCCACATGCGGAGCGGCGCGCTGGCCATGTGTCTCGATCCCGCCGCGCCGCACGCCGGGCGACTGCCGCAGCGGGATGACGTCTCCTACTTCGTCTGCCACCCCGCGCATCCGCCGGTGTTCAACGACGAGACCGACCCCGAGGCGCGCCGGGACTTCTTTGGCAGCGGCAAAGCGAAGCAGTCGGTCGTCTGCGCCTTGATGCAGGGACCGGAGGAGGCCTACGCCCTCGGCGAGGCGATTGCCTGCCGCATCTTCCGCCCGATCCTGCGCTCGCACCGGGTCACCGTGGAGCAGATGGCGATCCTCGAGCCGGCGCTCTCCGAGACGGTGACGGCGACCTGCATTACGATCATCCGCGAGGCGATGGACGAGGCGGTCCGGCGCGGCGTGCCCGAGGCAGCGGCGCGCGACTTCCTGCTGGGCCACATCAACATCCCGCTTGCTATCGTCTTCAACGAGATCGAGTGGCAGTTCTCCGCCGGCGCGCAGCGCGCGATCGAAGAGGGCAAACGGAAGCTGTTCCGGGACGATTGGAAGCGCGTCTTCGAACCGGAAGAAGTCCGCGCCAGCGTGGAGCGGATCGCCAACGGATGAATACTGTTGTCGAAATCGGGAAGCTGCCTCGGCGCCCCTCTAGCGCGGGTCGCGAAAGCAAGCGCCAGTTACTGGGAGCAAGCATTCGCACTGCATAGGCCGGACCGTGACAGATCTCCTCTGGTCAAAAGGGAGACTTCCACGGTGCAGTTTGTGGAGTGCGGTGGCTCGTGTCCACCCACTGAAAAGTTGGTGCGCCCGGAGCGCAGCGTAGGGTTTGCCAGTGAGAACGAGTGGCCCTACCGTCCTCCACCCAGTCATCCTGAACGGGGTGAAGGATCTCGGCAGCCGTGCTGGTCGGAAGTACGCAGGCGGGTGACGCGGACTCCGCTGCCGAGGCTCTTCCGCACGCCAGGCCTGTCGCTCCGATGCAAAGGTGGCGACGTAGATCCTTCATTTCATTCAGGATGACTGGCATGGTAAATCGAAGGCGGCCGGGCTTTTCCCGCCCCTCCCGAGCGCGGGACGGTGGCAAATCTCACCTGCGCCGACAGCGGCGTAACTTTACAGCGCGCAACACTCGCCACCGCTTCCCCGCTAAGGAAATCCCGCCGGAGGGCTCGGCCGTCGGTGACCCAGCTGCCCCGCTGATGTCGCCAACAGTATCCGAATAGGGGTGTTCCTTTATGCCCGAGATTCCGGACCTGGAAGCTTACCGTCACGCGCTCCGCTCCCGGATGGAGGGGGAGACCTTACTCCGGGTGCGGCTGGGCAGTCCGTTCCTGCTCCGGTCCGTAGAGCCGCCGGTCTCCGCCTGTGAGGGCCGGGTGGTGCGGGAGGTCCGCCGGCTCGGGAAGAAGCTGGTGCTGGCGCTGGCGGGCGACTACTTCCTGGTGCTGCACCTGATGATCGCGGGACGGCTGCAGTGGAAGGTCTCCGGGGCGAGGGTGCCGGCGAAGGTGGGGCTGGCGGCGTTCGACTTCCCCACCGGCACGCTCACCCTCACCGAGGCCGGCACGAAGCGGCGGGCGGCGCTCTACGCCGTGGCGGGGGAGGAAGCGCTGCGGGAGCACGACCGCGGCGGCCTGGAGGTGCAGTCCGCCACGCTGGAGCAGTTCCTCGCCGTGCTGCACAGCGAGAGTCACACGCTGAAGCGGACGCTGACCGACCCCCGCCTCTTCGCCGGCATCGGAAACGCCTACTCCGACGAGATCCTCCACCGCGCCCGTCTCTCTCCGCTGAAGCTGACCGGACGCGTGAGCGACGCGGAAGCCGCACGACTCTATCTTGCCGCGCGCGAGGTGCTCGATTCCTGGACCGCCGCCCTGATCGCCGAAGCGGGCGACGGCTTTCCGGGGAAGGTCACCGCCTTCCGAGAGGAGATGGCGGTGCACGGCCGCTTCGGCCGGCCGTGCCCGGACTGCGGCTCTCCGGTGCAGCGAATCGTCTATGCGGAGAACGAGTGCAATTACTGCGCCACCTGCCAGAACGAGGGGCGGATACTTGCCGACCGTGCCTTCTCCCGGCTCTTACGGGAGGACTGGCCGCGGACCTTCGAGGAGTTGGAGGACCGGCGCGAGCGGCTGCAGCCCTAACCCTGCCTGGACTCCAACTTTCGGAGTACTGCCAGCCCATTCGCTCCAACTTTCGGCGGATAGTCCCGCCCGCGGCGGCTGCCGATACAAAGCTCGGCGTGGATGCCCGGTCCGGACCCTCGAGGTGGAGCATGAGACGAGCGAGAACGCGCAGGGGCATGAGCTTCCTGGAGATCATGGCGGGGCTCTTCGTTCTGGCGCTGACGATGGTCACGGCGACGGCGCTCTTTCCGCTTAGCTCCCTGCTGCGGGACAAGTCCGGCGGCTACTCCCGGGCCGCTTCGGTGGTGCAGCACAAGCTGGAGCAGCTCCGCGAGCTGGAAGCGGATCAGCTGACCGCCGCCAACCTGCTGTCGCTCGGGATGATCGACGCGGAGAACGATACGGCCGTCCAGACGGTAGTCGATGAGGCGGGCATCTCCAGGCTCTCCTCGCTCCCCCTCACGTTCAACACTGTGGACGAGCTGGCGGACGAGCTGGAGAATGCCTCCGGCACGGTCCAGCTCACCGACGTCGGCTCCGACCTGGTGCAGGCGGAAGTGGTGCTGACCTGGACCGGGTACCGGGGCACCAGCAACCGCATCGAGGCGACGACCTACGTCGCGGACATTTCCGCCTGGAGGGAGCCATGATCCGCTGCCGCTCCCGCCGGGGCATCACCCTGCCCGAAACCGTCATTGTGGCGATCGCGTTCGTGCTGCTGCTCGGGGGGATCATCACCCTCGGCTCTACCGCGGCGTCCGAATGGTCGCAGGGCAGCTCCAAGGTGATGGCGGACGATAATGCCAGCCTGACCATGCAGCTCCTGCGACAGGACATCCGCCAGGGGATCCGCGCCTCTCTGGGCGCCACTAGCTCGGAGCTGTACGTGGTTCGTCCCGCGGTGAACGCACAGGGCGACTACAACCGCTACGAGGAAGGCGAGACGGTGCGCTACTACCTGCAGAGCAACAAGGTCTACATGCGGGTAGGCACCGGCAATCCCCGGGAGCTGGGCAGCGGCATCAGCGCGCTCGAGTTCACGGTCGACGGCCACACCGTGTTCATCGACCTGACCGCGTCCCAGAAGAACGCGATCCACCGCAAGGAGACGGAGCTGCGGTCCGAAGTGACGCTCCGCAACGGCATCGACCCGTAACGCTTTCCCCTCGCTGGAGCCCTGACATGGCACGCAGAACCCGGCGCGGCAGCGCCCTAATCCTTGCGCTCTCGGTGCTGATGGTCGTTTTCCTGGCCGGCTCCGCCGTGCTCTCGCTGAGCCTGCAGGCGATGCGGCGCGGCCGCCTGGACGCCCTCCGCGTGAGGGCGATGGCGTTCGCGGAAGCGGGTGGGGAGAAGGCACTCGACTACCTCCGCCGCACCGCGCCGGACGGCACCACCACCGGCATCTGGCGCACTGCCGGCCATACCGAAGCCGTCGACGCCGGAGGCGACTACACGATCTCGGTGGCGGACGGCACCGGCGACAACGCGGGCAAGCTGGTGATCACCTCCACCGGCCGCGCCACCGACGGCACGCTGACCGCGCGCCGCTCGATCCGGGTCACGATCAAGCTGGAGCGGGAGGACGTCTCCGTTTGGAACAACGCCATCTTCGGCGGCGTGGGGCAGGCCGGGCGGAGCATCAACGGCAACGTGCAGATCCGGGGCAGCGTGCACCTGCTCGGGGATGGGGAAGAGTTCACCGATCTCGACGGCGACCAGCGCTGGGATGCCGGCGAGCCTTACCTGGACACCAACCGGAACGGCGCCTGGGACCCGGGCGAGCCCTATACCGACATCGACGGGGACGGCCGTCGGGATCCCCGAGAGCCGTTCCTCGATGTGAACGGCAACGGCACCCGCGACCCCGCTCTAACGGTGACCGACCTGAGCAGCGAGTTCTCCGGCGACGCGAAGATCGGCAACAACTACGCCGGCATGCCAAGCTCGCTCCGGAGCCTGATTCCCGCGCTCCCCACCACCAGCTTCGAAGGGGAGACGGTAGAGACCCTGAACGCCAAGCTGCGCGTGAAACACGGCCGGGTGAACATCTCCGGCTCCGCGACGGCGGGCGATCCGCAGGCGCCCGGCGGCTCCCCGATGGTGAAGGAGACGCTGAACGGCACCTATGTAAACGACGGCTGGGGCGGCAACAAGGGCGCCAGCCAGGTCTACTCGGACAACGGCACCAGTACGAAGTACAACCTGGGGAATATGGTCCGGTTCCCCACGCTGATCGAGCCGGTGACCAAGAACGGCGTCTCGTATGCCAGCTACATGGACTACCTGCGCGACGCCGGGATGGTGCTGAGCGGCAGCCTGACCATCAAGAAGGGGACCGCCTACGGCCCCATCTCGGACGGTCGCGGCAACAGCCTTTCGGTCGATACCGCCGGCAACATCGACATCCGCGGCATCGTCTACGTGAACGGCGACATCAAGCTCGAGCGGAACGGCGGCGATCAGTCGATGCGCTACACCGGCCGCGGCACCCTGGTGAGCACCGGCAGCATCTCGATCAGCACGCACCTGGTCCCGGCCACGGCGTTCTTCCCGCAGCAGAACGTCATCGGGATGATTGCGCGGCGCGACCTGAACCTGGCTACCGGCAGCGGCGACGCGCAACTTTACCTCTCCGGCGCGTTCTACGCGCAGCAGAAGATCACCAGCGTGAAGCAGAACGAGCTGGTGGGGACCTTCGTCAGCAGCTACTTCGCGATGCAGAACGTGCCCCACATGTACCAGGTGCCCACCCTGCCGGACAACCTGCCGCCGGGGATGCCGGGCTCCGAGCGGATCTGGGTGAAGACGATCCGCGTCGACGGCTGGCGCGAGGTGGCGAGCTCGTAGCCCGCTCCGCCGCTCCTGGAGTGGCTCCGGCCGGCCGGCGAGGGTACCCTCGCCGGCCGGTTTGCGTCTGCGGAGAGAAACCGCGGCAGGGGAGTTGGGCCTCCGGGGGGAACGCAGTCCCGGCGCAGTGCCGCTTTGACACTCGCGATGCCCGAGTGCTAACATTCGGGTACCGTCAGGCACGAATTCAGCCGACGAGACGTACAGTGCTTGCCTGGGGTACAGGGCAGATCGACGACGCTTCCTATGGAGCTTGATCGCAGAAAAGAGAGCATACTGCGGGCGATCGTCGTGAACTACGTCCAACGGGCGGAGCCCGTCGGCTCGCACTTCCTCGCCAGCCAGGAACACCTGGGAGTCCGCTCCGCGACGATCCGGAACGAGCTGGCGGAGATGACCGATCTCGGCTACCTGCGCCAGCCCCACACCTCCGCCGGCCGCATTCCGTCCGACCGCGGCTACCGCTACTACGTCGACCACCTGATGAGCTGGGAGCGGCTCTCCTCGCCGGACGCGCGCGCCCTGCGCGGCGCGCAGAAGGTGAGCGAAGGGGACCTGGAGCAGCTGCTGCTGCAGACCTGCCGGGTTCTCTCCAGCCTGACGCGCTACACCGCGATGGCGACCCCGCCCACGGGCGCGGAGCCGGTGATCCGCCAGGTGCACCTGGTCCAGGCGTCACCCAAGCGCCTGCTAGCGGTGGTGGTGCTGGACAATGGGCAGGTAGTCCACCGGTTCTGTGAGATGGGCCAGGCGCTTTCCCCCGGGCAGGTGGACCAGCTTTCCAACATGCTCGGCGAGCTGCTGCGAGACGTGGAAGCGAGCGGCGCCGGTGCCGTCTCGCTGCCGGAGGAGCTGACGCCCTATCACGAGGAGCTGCGGCTAATCCTGGCGGCGATCCACCGCGGCATCGAGGGAGAAGAAGGCGACCTTTACCTCGACGGCGCCAGCCATATCCTGGAGCAGCCGGAGTTCCGGGATTCGAACAAGGTGGAGCCGCTGGTCCGGCTGCTGGAGGCGCGCCGCTCCGCCTTCGAGACGCTGCGCCGGCTTCTGCGCGAGCAGCAGAACGTCACCGTGTCGATCGGGCAGGAAAACCCGCACGAGGCGATGCAGGAAGTGAGCCTGGTGACCGCGCGCTACGTGGCGGGTCCCAGGATGTACGGATGGGTGGGAGTGCTGGGGCCCACCCGCATGCACTACGAGCAGTCGGTTTCGGCGGTGCAATACGCCGCTCGGGTCCTCTCCGAGACGCTGGAGCGGCTATCGCTAGACGAAGCGCCGTAGCTGCTCCCCGGCCGCCGCTGCGAGCCCCTTCCGCGGAGAAACCGTTCCGTTCGGGCCGGCCGGGGTAACATGGGTAGGGGGAGACCGGCCCCCCAGCAGCCAGGTCTTGTAATGAGGTTTCCGAGGATGGGTCGCAGACAGCAGGCACAGGACGAAGAGCTTATCACGGCGGAGGGCGCGGCGGAGTCCGAGGGCGAGGACTCCGGTGAGGAGACCGCCGCCGCCAGCGAGGCTGGAGGCGATGCGCTGGCTGCCGCGCAGGCCGAAGCGGCCGACTGGAAAGACCGCTACCTGCGGTCGCTGGCCGACATGGACAACGTCCGCCGCCGGGCGAGGATGGAGGCGGAGGACGCGCGGAAGTTCGCTAACGAGAAGGTGATCTCCGATCTCCTTCCGGTCCTGGACAACTTCACCCGCGCCCTGGATGCCGCGAGCCAGACCTCCGATCTCGAGGCGCTCCGCAGCGGCGTAGAGCTAATCCACCGGCAGCTCAGCGATGCGCTGGAGCGGCACGGGCTGGAGCGGATCGAGGCGCTCGGCCAGCCGTTCGATCCGAACCTGCACGAGGCGATCATGCAGGTAGAGGCGTCGGACGGGCAGGAGCCGCACCAGGTCGTGGAGGAGCTTCGGCCGGGCTATCGCCTGCACGAGCGCGTGGTGCGGCCGTCGCTGGTGAAGGTCACCGCCGGTTAGCTCCGGGGCCGGTAATCCGAAGAGCGAGAGGCGAGGGCTCAACCCCCTCGCCTCTTCTGCTCAGTGGCCCTCGGGCGGAGCCGGGGCTACGCGGAAGGCCTGGAGGACGCGGTGGAGCTCTTCCGGGTCGACCGGCTTTACGAGGTGCCGGTCGAATCCGGCGGCGAGGGCGCGGTCGCGATCCTCCGGCGTGCCGTAGCCGGTGAGCGCCACCAGGAAGATCTCCCGGCCCACCTCGACACCTCGGATCGCCTGCGCTACTTCGTACCCGGTGAGCCCTGGAAGCCCGATGTCGATCAGGGCGGCGTCCGGGCGCAGCTCCTGGGCCAGCAGCACGCCGGAGCGCCCTTCCGAAGCGGTGTCGACGCGGTAGCCCATCAGCTCCAGGAGATCTCGCATCGTCTCCCGAGCGTCTTCGTTGTCTTCCACCAGCAGCACGTGCCGGACCGCCCGCTCTCCCGAGCCGCGCCCACCGTTCTTCGGCTCATCGAGGGGCAGCTCCAGCACTGGGCCGGTGGAAAGCGGCAGGCGCACGTCGAACTCACTCCCGCGGCCGGAACCCTCGCTGACCACGCCGACGGTCCCACCGTGCAGCTCGGCCAGGTTGCGGACGAGCGTAAGGCCCAGGCCGAGACCACCTGCCGACCGGTCGAGCGCCTGCGCGCCCTGGGCGAACGGATCGAAGACGCGGCGCAGCATCTCCGGAGAGATGCCGATCCCGGTGTCGCGGACGACGATCGACGCGGCCGCCGTGGAAGAGCGGTCCGGCAGGGTGCTCCGCCGCACCGCCACCCGGATCTCGCCACCGGGCTCCGTGTACTTGGCGGCGTTGTTCAGCAGGTTGGAGACCACCTGTTCCAGGCGGGTCGGATCGGCGTCGACCCAGAGCGCCGTCTCCGGCAGCTCCAGATCGAGACGATGACCCCGCTCTTCCAGCAGGCTGCGGCAGCTTTCTACGGCGTGCCGAACCGCCTGCGCCACGTCGACCGGCTCCCGGCGCAGCTCGATCTTCCCCCTGCTGATCCGCGAGACGTCGAGGAGGTCGTCGACCAGCCGGCCGAGGTGCCCGAGCTGGCGCGCCACGGTTTCCCGGTGCTGTGTCTCCTGATCGCTCTGGGAGCCGATCCGCGCGAGGATGTGGAGGGCATTGTTGATCGCGCCCAGCGGATTGCGCAGCTCATGCGCCAGCATCGCCAGGAAGTCGTCCTTTCGCTGATCCGCCTCCGCCAGCTCCTCGGCGCGCTGCTTCAACTCCCCGATCAACCGGGTGCGGTCGACCGCCATCGCGACCTGGTCGCAGAGGGTCTGGACCAGCGCCAGGTCGTCCGGATCGAAGCGGTCGCAGCGGCGCGACCCGAACGAGAACGTGCCCATGAGCTGCCCGTGCGCGAGCAGCGGGTAGCAGGCGTAAGCGGAGACGCCAAACGAGCGGATCAGCTCCACGTCCGGCAGGCCGGGTCCGGCCCCGGCCGCTCCGTCGGCGGAGGTGCTCGTCGTATCGCTCCGCGCCATCACACCTAACGGAATGACGCCGATGCGCTCCGCCGTGATCGGGTCGAGGCCGTAGTGGGAGGCCAGAACAAAGCTGTGGGCGTCCGGCGAGACGAGGTAGTTGAGATAGATGTCGAGGTGGAGGTACTCGCCGACCCGCCGGTAGAGCTCCGCGATCCAGTTCTCGGGAGCGTCACCCAGCAGCAGGACGCTGGCCGCTTCGGAGAGGAGCTTGAGGCGGTCGCTGCGGGCCTGCAGCGTCTCCGCAGCGCGCTTTCGCTCGGTGATCTCCGAGAGGATGCAGACCGATCCGCTCGGCTGCCCGGTATCGCTCGCAATCGCGTCGGCGGTGATGCGGTACCAGCGCTCGCCCAGGCGCACCTGCCGCGTCTCGCGCGCCAGCTCTTCCGGCAGGCTGAGCCCGGGCAGATCGTCACCGGCGCGAAGCTGCTGGAGCAGGAGCTCGAACGGCTTCCCTTCCGCGTCCGCGGGGGAGGGGAGCTGCAGCATCCCTGCGGCGGCCCGGTTGCACCGGCGAATGAATCCCCGGCCGTCCAGCAGGCAGACCCCGTCCGAGATGGCGTCGAAAGTCTGCTGCCACTGGCTCGCCAGCGCCCGGGCCTCTTCCTCCGCCGTGCGGATCCGGAGCAGCGCGCGGACCGTTGCCAGCAGCTCCGTCGGCTCTACCGGCAGCGTCAGGTACGCGTCGGCGCCGCTGTCGAGGCCGTGGACGCGGTCTTGCAGGTCCGTCGCCAGCCCGGAGAGGTGCAGGACCGCGGTGGCAGCGGTTTCGGGATTGCTCTTGATCCGGCGGCAGATCTCGAAGCCGTCCAGGTCCGGCAGGTTGATGTCCAGGATCATCAGATCCGGGTTCTTTTCCGCCAGCGCCAGCGCTTCCTCACCCGTACCCGCCTCGTAGACCTCGAAACCGGCCCGGCGCAGGATGCGGGCGACCGCATAGCGGTTCGACTGGTTGTCATCCACCGTAACGATGATCGTGGGCGGCGTCTCGGGCATGGGGAATGTCTTATTACGGGGCTACGACGGCCAGGCCGGCCTTCAGGAGCGCCTCGCGGATGCGCGCGACCGCGATCTCGCGCGGAGCGGAATCTTTCGAGAGAATCGCCACCGCCTTCTCCGCAAGCCGCCGGCGCTCCGGCTCGCTCAGGCTTTTCCCGCTGTTGATGATCACGGGGATATCCCGAGTCCGGGGATCCGCGCGCAGCTCGTCGAGTACCTGGAAGCCGGTCAGGTCCGGCATCACCAGATCGAGGAAGATCGCGGAGGGTAGTGCCGTCCGCGCCGCCCGAAGTCCTTCGTGCCCGGACGCTGCCTCGCAGACGGCGTACGGAGTGTCGCTCAGCAGGCCGCGGAGCAGGTAACGCGAGACCTCGTCATCATCGATAATCAGGATACTCGGCCGCCGCTCCCGGGCGGTCAGGTTCTGGAGCTGCTCCATCAGCCAATCCCGGGTGATCGGCTTGGCGTGGAAGGCGTCCGCACTGGCTTCCAGAGACTCTCGCTCTGCATCCAGCAGGGAGACCACCACCACCGGCACGCTGCGGGTCCGCTCGTCCCGCTTCAGCTCGGCCAGGAACGGCCACGCCAGGTCGGGCCCCATGACGATATCGAGCACCACCGCCGCCGGCACCTCCCTCGCCACCGCCTCCCGCGCCTCCGAGAGCGTGGTGGCGTGGGTCACCCGAAACTGGGAGCCCTGGAGCATCTGGTTGTAGACGCTTCGCATCCCGGCGTCGTCTTCTACCACCAGCAGCGGTCGCCGCTCGTCCAGTCCGCTCGCTCGTGCTCCCGGCACCGGCGCGGGCTCATCTCCCGCCGCGCTCGGGAGTACGCGAGGGATCACCGCGTGGAAGGTCGAGCCGACGCCGGGAGTACTCTCCACCCTCACAGAGCCGCCGAGCAGCTCCGCCAGCTTCCGGGAGAGGGGGAGCCCCAGTCCGGTACCCTTTACCTGTTTCTGCAGGCGGCTCTCCACCTGGGAAAACTCCTCGAAGATCCGCTCCAGATCCGCCTCCGCGATCCCGATGCCGGTGTCCGAGACCGAGAACTCGAACATGTCATCCCCCAGGAGCCGCGCGGAGACGCGGATCTCTCCGCGCTCGGTGAACTTGAGCGCGTTGGAGACGAAGTTGCGCAGGATCTGCGAGAGCTTTCCCTCGTCCGTAATGAGCTCGGGCAGGCTCCCATCCGATTCGACGATCAGCGTCACCGCCTCGCTCTGTACCAGCGGGCGGAACATGCCGCGCAGGGCCCCGAACAGCTCCCCGACGCTCACGCGCGTGGGGTGGACGTCGATCTTTCCCGACTCGATCTTCGCCAGGTCGAGCAGGTCGTTCACCAGCTCGAACAGGTCGGTCGCAGACTTCCGGATAAAGCCGACCTGCCGCTCCTGCTCCGGGGAGAGCGGGCCGTCGGCGCGGTCGAGAAGCAGCCGGGAGAGCATCAGGATCGAGTTCAGCGGGGCCCGGAACTCGTGGCTCATGTAGGAGAGAAAGCGGGACTTCAGCTCGGAGGCCTGCTGGAGCGCGATCGCCTTTTCGTCGAGCTCCGCGTAGAGCGCCAGGACGCCGCGGTTGGTATCTTCCAGCTCCTCGTTCAGCCGCTGCACTTCCGCCTGCCGCTCGCGCAGCTCATCCAGCGCCCGCAGCAGCTCCTGGT
Organism: Armatimonadota bacterium; assembly: GCA_046292385.1. GTDB lineage: Bacteria > Armatimonadota > SYMT01 > SYMT01 > SYMT01 > JBKBRF01. Next base: position 197,710 of record JBKBRF010000006.1, read on the forward strand.
TCTGCTGTTCCAGCTCCGAGACCGGATCGCCAACCGGCGAAGTCGCCAGCTCGCGGCCGATCCGAGAGATCACCTGCGGGGTGACGGGAGGAGCCGCCGGCGGCACGCGCTTGCTCATCGAAACCCGCGTGCCGCCGCCCGGCTCCGACTCGATCTGGAACGAGTCCATCAGACGCCGGGCGCCGACGATGCCCATCCCCATGCCGGTGCTGGACCGGTAGCGACCGGAGAGGACCGTACTCAGCTGCTGGATGCCGGGGCCGCGGTCGCTAACCTCGATCCCGAGCGCCGGCGCGTCGGCCGCTTCCACCCGGTAGTCCACCCTACCGCCGCCGGCGTACCGGAAGGCGTTGCGGGCAATCTCCGAGACCGCGGTGGCGATGCGGGTCTGCTCCTGGCCGCTGAAGCCGAGACCCTCCGCAATCTGCCGCGCTCGCTGGCGCGCCGCCACCACGTCCCGCTCCGTGCGCAGCTCCACGGTGAGCAAACTCGTGGTCATCGTCAGCTCCTCGTGGTCTCACGCGCGGCGAGCACCGTCAGGTCGTCCCGGCCCCGGTTGAAGTCCCGGTAGAGGGCGGCGGCAACGAGGCTGGGGTCCCGGCCCAGGAGGCCGGGGTAGCGGTCGAGGCGCCACTGGGTACTGACGCCGTCCGAGCTCATCACGAGCAGTGCCCCCGCAGGCCAGGCGTAGGTGAACTCCTGTACCTTCCGCATCTGGTGCCCTACGGTACCGTTCATCGAAACCAGGCTCGTGCTCTTCCCGCTCGAGAGCACCACCCCCGCGATGTTCCCGACGCCGGCGTAGCGCAGCTCTCCGGTACCGCGGCGGAGCTCCGCGATCGCCACGGCGGAGCCCCGGGTATGCCGGGTGCCGGCATGGATCTCCTCCAGCAGCTCGCCGGGGGACCGGCCGGGATTCTCTCGGACGATCTCGACGACCGCCGAGGAGGCTTCTGCCGCGTAAAGGCCGTGCCCCAGGCCGTCCGCCACCACCAACAGGGCTCGATCGCCCTGGTCCAGCACCAGCCAGGAGTCGCCGCAGCGCTCCTCACCCTTATGCGGCAGGTTGACGACCCCCTGCCGGAGCCAGCCGCCGGCCGGACCGCCCGCGCGAACTCGCGCGACCAGGGTCGTGCCGACTTCCGGGACGGAGTGGAGATCGAACTCGGACGACTGCCGCGAGATCGCCCCCAGGCCGGTTCCGGGGGTGCCGATGGTGGAGAATCCGTCGCGCAGGCAGGCGCTCACGTCGTACATGCCGGGACCGCGGTCGACGGCGACGATCTCCAGCAGGGGAGAGACCTTCGCTCCGGCGCGCAGCAGCAGCTCACCGCCGCGGGCATGCCGGGCCAGGTTGTTGCCGATCTCCGTCATCAGCAGGGCGACTCGACCCGCATCCGCGTCCGACATCCCGATGCGAGCCGCGAGCTGCGCCGCAAAGCGCCTCGCCTCGCCGACCTGGCTCTCGTCTCCGATGGTAAAGCCGGTCGTCTGGCCGACGCCGCTCACTTCCACCTCGTAATCGTCACGGTGGTTCCTTCCCCGGGCCGGGACTGGATGTCGAACTCATTGACCAGGCGGCGGGCACCGCCCAAACCGAGTCCCAGGCCTCCACCGGAGGTATACCCATCTTTGAGGGCCTGCTCGATATCGGCGATTCCGGGCCCCTCGTCCATAAACCGGAGACGGACGCCTTTGCGGATCCCCTCCTGAAGCAGCTCCAGCTCCACCTCGCCTCCGCCGCCGTACAGCAGGGTATTCCGCGCCAGCTCGCTGGCCGCGGTTACCATCTTGGTCTGGTCGACCAGGCTGAAGCCCTGCTTCTGCGCCCCCTCGCGGGTCGACTGCCGCACCGCCACGACGTCTGCCTGGGAGCGTATGGGGAGCCGTTCACTCCTGAGGACTGGCATCCGCGGCGTCCTCGTCTTCTACTACTACGGAGCGCCTGAGCAGCTCCATGCCGCGCTCTACGTTCAGGGCGGTGCGCACGCCGGGCAGCGACAGCCCCAGCTCCACCAGGGTGATCGCGACCGCCGGCTGCATCCCCACGACTACGGTGTCGGCGTCCAGGATGCGGGCCATGGAAGCGATGTTCGCGAGGACGCGCCCGATGAACGAGTCGACCACCTCCAGCGACGAGATGTCGATGAGCACGCCCCGGGCACCGGTCTCGCTGATGCGGTTGGTCAGGTCATCTTGCAGCGTCAGCGCCAGGCGGTCGTGCATGTCGACCTGGATCGTAACGAGCAGGAAGGGACCCATCCGCAGGATCGGGATTCTCTCCATCTCTGCCTCCCGAATTCTACGCGCGCGCCCGGCCGCGGCTGATGGAAGCGCCGCTCCGCTGGAGGGCGAGGGTGAAGGCGTCCGCGAGGGTCGCCTTGGTGATGACGTCCTGCAGGTCGACCCCCAGGTGGACAATCGTCTGCGCGATCTGCGGCCGGATGCCACTGATGATGCAGTCCGCCCCCATCAGCCGCGCCGCGGTGACCGTCTTCAGCAGGTGCTGCGCCACCAGCGTATCGACGGTAGGCACGCCGGTAATGTCGATGATCGCCACCTCCGCGCCGGTCTCCACGATCATCTGGAGCAGCGTCTCCATCACCACCTGGGTCCGGGCGCTGTCGAGCGTGCCGATGATCGGCAGCGCGAGGATGCCTTCCCAGAGCTTGACTACCGGGGTGGAGAGCTCCAGCAGCTCTTCCTGCTGGCGCGCGATCACCTCTTCGCGGGTCCGCTGGTAGATCTCGGTCACGAAGAGGCCGAGGTGGTCCAACAGCAGGGACGCGCACCAGGTCTCCGCGGCCAGCTCCTCGCCGCTGAGCTCCGCGCGGAGGCGGTCGAAGAGCGGTTTCTTGAACGAGAGGATGAAGGTGGCCGTCTGCGTCGGCGTGAACCCCTGCAGCGCCCGGTTGCGAGAGATCTCCGTCAGCAGTTCCCGCACGTCCCGGTATTCGGGAGCGTGGACGTTCTCCACGTTGCCGGCGTTCACCGCCTGCCGGAGCAGCCGCAAGAACTCGGAGCTTTGCCGACGCGACTCCGCCTCCGGGATCAGGTCGTCCCGCCGCACGCCGGAGCGCTGCTGCTCCGCCAGCCATTCCGAGAGGAGTGCCTGCTCGTGGGCGGCGAGGATGGACGGGATGCGGGTCTGCTGGGGGGCGCTCATGCCGGATGGCTCCTGTAGCGGGTACTTCTCAATCCAGGGCAAGCGAGACAACGGCTCCAGGCGGGGCGGGGCAGGTACCACGAAACCGCCGGGGGTTGGCGGCGGAGGCGCAGCGGCAGGCCGGAGTGAGGCTCACTGTGGGGTATTATACCGGTGGCGTCATCGGCCGTATCGCCGCAGGTGTGGCCGCGGCATTTCTGCTTCGGGGCGAAGGCTAAGCTGCCGTTGTGCTCTGCCGCCTGCCGAGAAGCAGCGTCGATGCCGCGGGGCCGACCCCGAGCCCTCGTCGGCCGATTCAGCTCCCCCGTTCGGGGGACAAGCCTCCCGCGACAAAGGCCTGGTTCACGGACCGCCGTCGAGCTACCGCCCCTGCGCCTAGATACCGTTGGCGGAATCAGCAGAGCGGGTTGTATCAGGGGGCACCGGGCACTTCGACGACATTCCCGCGTTGCGGGAAGCGGTGGCAAGTGTCACACGCTGTAAAGTTACACCACTGGCGGCGCAGGCGAGATTTGCCGCCGTCCGCGGTTCGGGAGGGGCGGGAAAAGCTCGGCCGCCTTCGTTTCCCCATCC
>JBKBRF010000007.1:0-112727 GCA_046292385.1 Armatimonadota bacterium
AGTTTGAAGATGGGAAACGCACCAAGTGCCTGGCGGCGATGAGCCGCGAGCGGGCAGCGGAACGCGAGTGGGAGAAGGTCGCCGCCTGATCCGCTTTTACACACCTATTGACAAGAGCTCCTCGCGGGTTCGGAGGTGTTGCCCCTCCAAAGACATTGCGGTGGTAGCTAATGCAAGGTCGAAGCAGCGACCTCCTTGCTGAAGCCGCCTTCGGCGGCCACCATCCTACGCCCGCGCCCCTACGGATTGGCCACCAACGTCCGGTGGAACCGGCTTCGACCTCCGATCCATGCCACCGTCACTGCGGGGTCACCTGGCGTTCACTGACGGGTGAGTCGACATCCACATGGCCCCGGAACGTCGTTGTTGGCCTAACAATTGGTCCGTACTTCCGGCCTCTCCAGGCACGGTGAGGTACGGATTCCTGGTCCTAGCGGCAGGACTTTTCGCAGGAGCATGCAGCAGTGTGCCCGGAACACCCGCACGACCACATCGCGGAGGGTGACCGGCTAAGTCGAACGGCCGTTACCCTCCTGCTAAAGGCGCGGCGGTCACCGCGCACAGGCCAGAACCCTAGGCTCCTGCCCTAACGGCGTCTGTCACAGGTACGATGCCGGCGGTGACTGCGGCCTGGAGCACGGACGCGGATGAGAATCGGCTTCCCATCCCGATCTCGCCGCCTCGGTTCGAGAGCTCCGACGGGTAACGTGGGAGGGAGCGATCAGGCCCCCCTCACCCTTCCCGGAGTTTTCCTGTTTGAGTTACATCTATGCCCCCCAGGCTGTGTCCCGAGAGTTGCGCGATGCCGCTCTGGACCTCCACCCCGCCCTGCGAGGAGATGACCCTCGCGTCCAGCAGTTCCGACGCCTCTACGGGCACTTCTTGTTCTGCAACTACCTCGACGAGCACGGACGGATCATCACTCCTCACCGGACGGTCCAGGTGGTATCCGAAGTGACGGCTCACCGAAAGGGAAAAGGAACCGGCGCGGTCCTTCGGGAGTTCAACGAGCAGGTCATGCCTATCGACCTGTCTGGCTACAGTAGGGAGTATGGGCTGGCCCGAACAGTGGACCCGCAGTTCCCCGCGGAGATCCTGTGGTTGAAGTCAAAGAGCCTGCCGCGGGATCCGGAGTTGCCGCGCGACCGCGTCGACTTTGCGACGGGTGAACGCGTTTCGGCCTTCGCCTCACACCAACGGGCCGCCGACTACGCGTCTCGGCTCCAGCAACAGCTCGTTGTCCCGCTCCACGGTCATACCGCGGAGCTGGCTGGGATCCTCAACGACCAGCCGCGACACGCGCTGCTGAAGCAGATCCGCCGCGGATGGGACGCCACGAGGCAGTACGTTCAGGAGCTGCCACACGGTCTCTGCCGCCACCTAACCGAAAACATTCTGCTACACCTGCTGGAGTTCTCGCCGGTCCCGCAGTACAGTGCGGTGGAGCGGTCGCCGCGGCTGTTCGCCCAGGGGGTGAATCTCACCCAAACACCGCGGGAAGGGCGGGGACATCTTCTCGGGGGCACGCTACTCGACCTCCGCTGCGCTCAGCTCGCGATCGTGGCGACCCTCTGGGGGGTGGACGAACTCCGGCAGTTCCTGGCGGACGGAGGCGCCATCTGGAAGGAGCTTCTGGGGCACGTCGGCCTCGGGGATCAGCTCGAGAGGTTTAAGCCCGTGCTCAAGGAGGCGGTCTACGGTACCATCTACGGGGCGAAGCGCCACAACGTGCTGCGGGAGCTCTCCCGCGGTCGGCCCGCGGCGCCCGGCGTGGGAGACGAGAGGGCGAAGACGCTGCTCGAGCACCCGTTCATGCAGGTACTGTTCGACCGCCGGGAAGCCAGGCAAGCGCAGATCCTTGACGACGGCGGCGTACGCAACGCCTTCGGCCAGTGGATTCCGTGTACCACTGGCCACCCGCATGAACTCCGCTCCCTCCTCTGCCAGCAGGTTCAGAGTTTCGAGATGCGGCTGATGCTCACGCTGGTGCCGGTGTTGCGGGACGAGCGCAACCTGCGCCCGCTCGCGTGGCTGCACGACGGGCTCGTCGTTCACGTAACGGACGACACGAAGTACACGCGAATCATCGCCCGGATGAAACGCGTTGTTCAGGTCGAAGCGGACCGACTGGGCTTCCCCACCGGACTGGACCACTAGGCTCTTAGGAACCTGTAATCCGATTCTTGAGGCGGAGGGCGACGCGGGGCACCCGACCAGCGGCCCCCAGGCCACCGGGAGGGGGCGGGAGGCCCCCACCCAGGGAGGCCCGGGCGTATGTGTCCCCCCAACTACCAGATTCGTGGCTAGATTCTCTTCACCGGCATGCTAACTTGCCCTGCTGGGGCGATAGCGGCTGTTGCACGACTGCCTGGCGTATCAACGGGTCGCTGCCGCGGGAGCCGCTTGCGGGCGCAGACAAGCGCTCCGCTAACGGTGGCATCGCCCGGAACGCTGTTACACCCAAGGGATGATGACCGGGACGTGGCGTCCTCGATGGCTTCAAGAGTTCGTCAGCGGCGCGATTCCAGGGGAGCGCTACCGAGGACGCCCGCCGGTTCCACTCCGGCGCACTCCGCTGCCGTTTTCACGAGAGAGCTAGTCAACGGTTCCTGGCACCCGGGTCCGGGAACCGGCATCTCCCAAACCACTAATCGCCCGGGTATCGAGTCGCCCTGCGGTCAGAGACCCGCTCAACCAAGGAAGGAGTTCTCAAACAATAGTGTGAACCTCGCGCTGAGGTTCCGCCGTGCCCCCCGCCAAACCCCTCGTCCGCGCTACCCAGATCGGTGAGTTCATCCGCCACGGCGGCTGCGAGCGCCGTTTCAAGCTTGCCTTCAACGACTATGAGCTCGCGAACGCGCTCCCCTTCTTCTTCCAGCTCTCCACCACCATCGACCCGGTCCTCTCCGAGGCCGGCCGGCGCCGCGAGCGTGAGTGGGAGGAGCTAGTCCAAAGCGCCGGACTGGTAGATCTGTGCCGCTACGAGGAGCGGGAGGGCGAGGAGAAGACGCCCTGGGACGCCTTTGCGGCGCTGGCCGCGGCGCTGCCGGCGGGCACCAGTGGCTACGGCCGCGAGATCGAGGTCCGAGGGGAGATCGGCGGCTTCGCGGTGGTGGGCCGCATCGACTTCGTCCTGCTCCTCTGGACCGGGGACCGGTTCCGTCTCCGGCTTGTGGAGTGCAAAGCCAGCCGCCGCGACCGCACCTACCATCGCGTCCAGCTCGTCCTCTATCTCCTGATCCTGCGTCAGCTCCTCGCCGAGCAGCCCCTCGTGATCGACGGAGTTCCGGTCGCGCCCCAGGACCTGGAGTGCGTGGTCGCGCGGATCGACGAAGCGACCGACACGGTCCACGACGTGCTCGCGCTGCCGCCGCTGGACCTCTCCATGGAAGAAGCCGACGTCCTCCGGCTGCTCGCCGCGAACGGTCCGCTCCAGCGCGTGCTCGCCACGGAGCTGGACGCGCTTCCGTTCCAGCTCGACTCGCGCTGCGACGACTGCGCTCTCCATGTCCACTGCCTCGCAGAGAGCGCTCGCCAGCGCCGGGTGGAGCTCCTGGGCGTTGACCCGAGCACTGCCCGCACGCTGCGGCAGGCCAGGATCACCAGCCTTGACGACGTCGCCGAGCTCGACCTCGACAGCCCGGCGGCAGCCCGGATCCGCCGGGACCCCGGTTTCAGCGGCAACCTGGCAACCCTCGTGCTGAAGGCGCGGGCGCGGCGGCGCACCCTGCCAGGTGGCGACGGCGATCCGGAGGACCTGGAGGTGATGCCGCTCCCTCATAGCGGCAGCGGACAGCTCCCGGCCCACCTTCTCGATTCCGGCCGCCTCGTGCGCGTGTTTGTCTCGATCAGCTTTGACTACGTCGAGAACCGCGTCGGCGCGGTGGCCGCACACGTCACCCGCAGTGACCGGCCGCTCTCGACACTGTTCCGCCAGGACGAGCAGGGGCGCTGGCGTCCGGACCCCGCCCCACGCGAGCAGTGGAAGGAAGACGGGAATCCCGAGTGGCGGGAGCGTCCCGTGCAGGGCCAGGAGGTGGTCGGCGTCCTGCCCCAGGCGTGGTCCGGGGACTACGGCGCCGACACCGACCGCGAGCGGGACCTGCTGCAGCGCTTCTTTGCGCGGCTCACCCAGGCGATCGGAAGCTACTGCCCTTCCGGTGAGGCGCCGGTCCACCTCTACTTCTGGAGCCGCGGCGAGGTCACGCGCCTGGTAGAAGCGTGCTCCCGCTGCGGAGGCGACCTGCTGGGACACCTCCGAGAGTTGCTCGGCTGCCGGGCCCCGCTCGAGCAGTTGATCTACTCCGTGCTGAAGGACGAGGTGGAGCACCGGTACGCGCTCGGCTGGTCCGGCAACGGACTGGTCGTCGCCAGCTCCCTCAAGTGGTTCGGGAGGCGCTTCCACTACACGCGCCGCGTCGGCGAGGAGGTCGTTGCGCTCGATCGGATCTTCGCCCAGGACCTTTTTGACTTCAAGACGACGCTCCGCTTCCGTGGAGAGAGGCCGGGGCAGCCGTGGCGGCCACCCGACGACACCGAGGCGGACCGTCACGCGTTCGAGGTTCACGCCTGCTTCGAGGACGCGCTGCCGGCGCCGTACTGGCGGGCCGCTTGGGGCACCCTACCGGACCCGGAGGAGCCGAAAGTCCGGGTACGGCTGGACCCGAAGATCCGGGCGGCGCTGCGCCGCTACCGCCAGGCGGGCAGCCGACGCCTGCTCCGCGCCTATCTGGCCTCCCGCGTGCAGGCGCTGCGCTGGATCGAGGAGTCGATCAAGTTCAAGAACGACGGGATTCAAAAGCCGCCGCTGCGAGTAGACCGGCTCGCCAACTTCCAGCTCGGCGTCAACGACACCGCCCGCGCCGCGCTCGACTTCCTCTGGCTGGAGCAGCACGTCAAGGTGAACGACTGGTTGGCAACCCACCTTCTACCCCCGGTCACCCGCGTCCCCGAAGGTAAGACCGTCCCGCTCCGCAACCTCCGCGCCGTAGACGACAACGTGCTAGAGGCACAAATCGACCTCTCCGGCTACCCGTTCGACCGGGCCGCCCTGGAGACACGCTGTAGCTTCGCCGAGGGTGCCTTCGTACGCGTCAGCCCGTGCAGCGACGACCCCGCCCGCGGCCAGACGGTGAAGCAGCTCCTGCTGGCTGGCACCACCTGTGTAATCGAGCGGCTCGACTGGGAAGCCGGCGTCGTCCGTCTCGCCGTCCGACCTAACCGCGGGTCCGATCGGTACCTCCTCCGGAGCGGGGCATGGTCGACCGATCGGGATCCGTACCCGCACGCTACCATGGACGAGAGCCCCAGCGACTTCGTCGGCGGCCGGGTCGACGCCCGGCTACAGACCGGGCTCGGCTCGCACGCGTACTCCTGGTTCGACCCGACCGGGGCGCAACTCCCCGCCCAGGAGCCGCTCGAGGCGGAGCTCGCACTCCGATACGAGAGCCTGCTCCGCTCCTGGGCCGGGGCCAATTGCCCGCTGGCGGAGGACCAGCTCCGCGCCGCGCTCGACGGCTTGGGGGCGCGGGTGCAGCTTCTGCAGGGACCCCCTGGGACCGGTAAGACCCAGAGTACGGCGATAGCGATCCTGCTCCGGGTCCTGGCGCGGTATAGACCCGGCGACGTGGTGCTCGTGACGGGCAATACCCACCTCGCGGTCGATACGCTGCTCTCCCGCGTGCTCGCGCTGCTCCCCGCGTGGGAGGCGCACGTGACCGCGCAGGGACTCACGATGCCGCGTCTCCGCGTCGCGCGGGTCCACTCGTCGTTCTTCGGCACGCCCAGCACGGACGATCCGGTCGACCTCGGCGCCGATCGCTGCCACGTGCGGGTGCAGGAGTTGCAGGATGACGGCGTGCTGCTCCTCGGCGGCACCCCGGGAGCGCTGCTCAAGATGGCGGCCAATCTCGGCAAGTATCTTCCGTGGAAGCAGGAGCCGAACCGGTTCCAGGCGTCTCTGCTCGTCGTCGACGAAGCGTCGATGCTCCTCTTCCCGCACTTCCTGGCGCTGACGTCGCTGACGCGGCAGGACGGGCAGATCCTGCTGGCCGGAGACCACCGACAGCTCGCGCCGATCATCGGACACGACTGGGAGAACGAGGACCGGCCCACGGCCGTGCTCTACCAGCCGCACGTCTCCGCCTACGAGGCGGTCCAGCGCCTGAAGCTGGTGCAGGGTCTCCAGGACAACCAGATCCTACGCAGCGGCCTCCGCTACACCTTCCGGTTGCCGGCGCCGATCCGCGAGCTCCTCACGCGGCTCTACCGGCGCGACGGCCTGGAGTTGGAGGGGCGCACCGACCCGGCCGGAGGTGGCGCTCCGCTGCCGACTTCGCCATGGGAGGCGCTCTGGAACGCGGAGGGCGGGTTGTTCCTGGTCACCCACGACGAGCGCAACTCCAAGCAGTCGAACCCCATGGAAGCAGCGCTCATCCAGGAGATCCTGGCCGCGGGGGAGCGCCTGGGTCGGCTCGAGCCCGGCTCGGTCGGCATCGTAATGCCGCACCGCTCGCAACGGGCGCTCCTGAAGCACGGGCTGCAGCAGTTCGACGGCGCCGTCGATGTGCTGGACACGGTGGAGCGACTGCAGGGCGGCGAGCGGGAGACGATCCTGGTCTCCGCCACCGCGAGTGACCCGACCGTGATCGCCGCTCGGGCCGACTTTCTCCTGAATCTCAACCGGGCGAACGTGGCGTTCAGCCGCGCGAAGCGGCGGCTGATCGTGGTGTGCGCGGAGTCACTCCTGACCCACATCGCGCCCGAGGTCGAGCACTACGAAGCGGCGGTCCTCTGGAAGGGGCTGCGGTCCCTCTGCTCGGAACCGGTAGCGCGGGTGACGCTCGGAGAGCATCGGGCTGAGCTGTGGAGGTATCCGCGCGGGGGTCCGTCGGGTGCCGGGTCTGGCTGAAAGCTCCAGGCTCACCTGGTTCGACGTCGAACTAGGGTAGTCGAGAAGCAGCCCACGGAGGCTGCTACCGCTCGCCGCGACGAAGTCGGGGGCGAGTCACCTGTGCCGAGGGCTCATCGGCCAGCGCCTCTGCCCGGGTAATGAGCTCGGCGGCGCTCAGCCCAAGCGCGTCCGCCAGTCGGAAGACCATGCTGATCGTGGCGCTGTACTGCCCGTTCTCCAGGTAGCTGATGTACGGACGCGTGCAGTCGATCGCCTCCGCCAGCTTCTCCTGGGAGAGGCCGGCGTTCTGACGCAACTCGCGCAGCACTTGCCCGAACGCCGCTTCCGGGGTCACCGCCCATTCTCCCGCCTGGGTTCACGCATTCAGGGAGAGTTTGGAAGTTTGACGTTCCGGTGACCGTCTAGTAAACTTTACATGCAGCGCTCGGGATGCCGGAGGGGGGACGGGCGCTAGTGCGATCAGCTACTACCACCCTTCCGATCGAGGGATGATGCCGAGTATCTGGACCGTGAGCTACGTTCACCGCGACGGGATCGACGTGTCGACCTACAGCTCCGAGGAGGCTGCCTACCAGGGCGCTGCCATTACGATCGCCAACCAGGTGGAGAACTGGGGTACGGAGCTCAAAGGTGAGACGCTGGCCGAGTTGTTCCTCGGCGGGCAGTACCGGGAGATGGTGAATCGCTGGCAGGAGCAGCAGCGCCCCGGACCCTGGGGTGAGCCCGAGCGATTGGAGTTCGAGCAAGACGACGTAGACGCGCCGCTTGCCGCGCTCGAGCAGGTCCAGGAGAAGGTGCGCCGCTGGCTGCGCGAGGACGAGGCGTGAGCCTGGGGCCTGGGTGAAGGCCGGAACACCCAAGCTGATCTTCAGGCGGACGTGGATCGCGAGCGATGCTGAACGGGAGATGGAGAAGCGACATGGAAGCAAGAGCGAACCAGTATCGAATGGAGTATCTGCCGACGGGAGCCCTAGATCTCGACCCGCAGCAGTCCGGAAAGCGGAGAGATGAGCCCCGCCGGCTCGCCAGCCTCAAAGCGAACATCCAGCAGCGCGGATTACTGCACCCCCTCCTGGCACGACCGTATCGGGATGATCCGGAGCGTTTTCGCGTCTACGCGGGAGGACGCCGGCTACTCGCCCTGAGACAGTTGCAGGCTGAACTTCCGGGAGAGTGGGACTTCGTACCCTGCTTCATCACGGAGGGCCAAGGCGATGTAGAGGCCCTGGTGGACTCGATCTCGGAGAACGTCCACCGCCAGGACCTCACCGCGCTGGAGAAGGGAGAGAACATCCTCCAACTGATCGCCGCGGGCCTCAACATGAAGCAGATTGCTCCGATCGTGAACCTGGACTACGGCTTGATCCGGGACTATGCCGCAGGAACGCGGCACGCCATCGCATGCCCCGATCTCATGGAACTCGATCGGCAGAAGCCGATCCCGGAACGGATCCTGAAGGTGCTCCCGAAGGATCCCGAGCTACTCGACTGGACGACCGCCCTATGGCGCGACTGGGAGGGAGACGTGGAGCCCCTCGCGAAGCGCATCACCCGCAAGCGGAAGGGCATCGAGTCTCCGGAGATCCCGGGAGGGCGGGGAGCATCTCGGATCGACCGCTTCCAGGCGTGCGTCAAGAGTCTTACCGCCGTCTGCGCGACGAACCTGCTGGAACTGGGGCCTCTCACCGCCGCGGAAGCCGTAGAGGTCCAACGCCTCCAACATTGGCTCGGACTCACCGCCACTCACCTCCAGTCGTTCGCCGCCCCGACCGAGTAGTACTGCCAGCTACCATCCCACGACAGCCAAGTGATCCGAATCGGGCTAACGACCGCGTCCGACCCGCAGGCGGAAGAAGTAGTACGCGCGGAGGTAGCTCCTTCACGCGTACCCACGCGGCCCCTCACGCGCCCGGGCATCCCCTCACGGCCCCCGCTGGTCGTCGCTGGTCTCGGCGGCTAAGGTCCGTCCTTACGCAGCGTGAGCACAAACCGACCCGGCGTTACGCCGGTGGTCTTGCGCGGCGTGTGGCAGCCGAGACTATCCTGGAACAGGAGCCCGCGTCGATGATCGCAGCCCGGCAGTTCGCCGGCGTCGAGTGCCGCCCAGACCTCGCGGTCCTTGAGCAGCAGGGCGTCGACGCGCCGCTGGCTGTAGGGAACCGTGAACACCTTGAAGGGGGCGTTGAGCAGCCCCTTCGGGTCGTCGTAGGTCTGGGGCTCTTTCCCGTAGTACTTCGGGTCGACGTCCTTGCCCCAGTACATGATCATCACGTCGGGCGGGGTCGCGAGCGGCTTGCCGCCGAGACGCTCGTGCTGGAACCACGGCTGCGTCACGAAGTGGCTGTAGAGCATCGTCTGGCCGAGGTGCTCGTCCTTCGGCTGGACCAGCTTCTTGAACGCCGAGTCCTTGATCTCAGCCTTCAGGATCTCGCCGCTGTCCGGGTGCTCGTCCAGGATGAAGCGGTCTCGCGCCGTGATCGACTTCACGTCGACGATGTAGCGCTTCCCCTGCGGGTCGTCGTCGTCCGTCACCTCGTAGGTCTCGAAGACCTCCCCGGTGCTCTTCACCCGGACCTTCTTGCGGCGCAGCGGCCGCGAGAGGCCGTTCAGCGTGCCGCGCAGGCGGTGCTCGTCGCTCTTGAGCGCGACCTCGAACAACCCGTTGAAGCCGAAGTGGCCGTGCTCGTCGATCGTGGGCTCCCCGTCGATCCACCCGAGGGCGCCGGTATTGCGGAACCCGGCGAGCGGTAGTCCGCGGCGGCGCCAGGAGAGAGAGATTCCCGCGGCTTCCAGGTGCTGGATTCTCTCGCTCCCGACGTGTCCCGCATCATAACCGGTCACCGTCGTGCAGGCCTACTGGACCTTAGGGGCCCTCTTATTGGTGACACTCGCCCGGTCCGGCGGGCCTGTCGCCCGCGCTCGCGCCAGTCTAAGACTTCGTATCTCTTCGGAGGTAACTCAGGTTCTTTAGCTAGTACCGCTCCCTACGAAGTCTTTCGCTCTATCCCTTCGGGTACTAGAGTTCTACCCAGTAATAGAGGGTGCAGATTGTGCTCCCGCCGGACCCCAACCCATTCGGAGCCGGAAGCCCCGGGTTAAGCAGGGGAGCTAGGGGTCGGTGGAAGCCGCACCTTTATGATTGGACGGAGCTCAACCGAACCTTACGGTGATTTCTGCGGCGATCGCGATCGTCGGGGTGCTCCACGTGAGCGGCAGCACGTACTGCGCTACCAGGAAGCCGGTCTGCTCGTTGTCGATCCCGACGTAGCCGCCGAACTAGAACCCCGGAGGCGCGGTCCGGGTACTTCCGCCCGAAGTCGTCGGCCAGCTCCAGGAAACCGGTCACGCGCCCGAAGTCCGACTCGTCGACCACGCTGGACAGCTTGAGGAACAGGGGGTCGATCCCATGAACTGGTGGCTTGCCTCGCCCTAACCGATCACCTGCAGCGTGATCGCCCCTGACCGCGTGACCTCGACGAGAGAAGCTCCACCGGTCCGATCTCCAGGCGCCCGCTGGAGCCGGCCAAGCCACCCCGCACCCGAGTTCACCGCCCCAACGACGGGGGCCTCTGGGTCACCGACACCGCGAGTGTCACCCATGCGTCGGACCCCTAAGGTCCAGGTAGGAACACCCCTCCGCGCCGTGCTACGATCCGGACCACAGAGGCGGGTGAGTAGTGAGCCCGCCGCGGAGATCATCACGATGGACCTGATCAAGCTCGAAGGGGAGTTCCTTCGGCACCTCGCCGCGCGACAGAAGTGTAGCGCGGCCACCGTCAAGACGTATCGTTCGGCCTTCCGACAGGCCTGGCGCTGCACCCAGATGATGGGCGTGGAACTGGACACCGAGGCACTCGACTACACCTGGGCCGACCTGCTGGTCGACTGGTGGTGCGGAGAGCAGAAGCTCGGCCCGCGAACGGTGCATCGGAACGTCACCGCCCTGCGCTCCATGTTCGCGTTCGCCCGGAAGCGGCGCTGGACCGAGCGCGACCCGTTCGCCCACCTCGACCTCCCTGACAAAGGTGCGGTCGAGCGGGTCCACCTCACCACCGACGACCAGAACGCGCTGGTGCGGGCCGCCGCCCATCTTCCCGATCCGCGCTTCGCGGCCATGGCCAGGGCCCTAGTCCTGACGCAGCTCACCGTGGGGACCCGGGTGAGCGAACTCCTCGACCTGAAAGTCAGCGACCTCGATCTCTGTCAGCAGGTGGTTCACATTAACCACGGCAAGGGAGACCAGGAGCGCGAGGTCGTGCTAGACGACCGGGCCACGGCGGCACTGGAGGTCTGGCTGCAGGTACGTCGGCAGTGGCTCGACACGCGGCAGGAGTCCGGACGCTTCCGGGGTGGGGAGCCGGAGGCGGTTTGGTTAGCGGATCGGGGGCGCCGCCTCTCCTCCCAGGGCGTCTACGCGCTCCTGGATGAGCTCACCGCCGGCACGCCCCTGGCCGGAAAGGTCCGCATCCATGACCTGCGCCACGCGACCGCAAAGCGCTGGTTCCGGGATGGCGTGCCGCTGGAGCAGATCCAGCAGCGGCTGGGGCACTCCAGCCGAAGCACCACGGAGCAGTACATCCGGGGCGCGAGCCCGAACACCCGCCTCTGGGCCGAACGCTGCGGACTTCCGGAAACCGCCGCCCGCGGAGACAGCCCACACGCTCTCGGAGCGCCCGCCGCCGGTGATCGCCCTCCGGTGCCGACCCCCGCTCCGAAGAACTCCGAACTCCCGCGACCGGGCCGATCGTTCCGCCCGCAACACCCGCTCGTGGCGCAGCACCTGCAGAACCTGCGGGAGCGGATGCTCGCGCACGCGACCGGGGCTCACCCCCTCCCCTTCCAGCCACCGCTCTTCCCGGGGCTTCGGCCGCACCGCCGGTAGGGACGGTACGCGCCGGACTATCCGGGCTCTCGACCCGCTCGCGCCACTCCGCTGGCGGGTCGAGCCCGGCCCGTGCCGCGAACCGAGACTCGAGCCCGCTGAGTCATGGTGAGAATCGCCTGGCTCCGCTGGACTCTACACGTGAAGAAGACCCGATTGACAGGCCTCAGGGGATCGGCTAGACTACCGATGGCTCAGGTCCACCGGAGACAGACGGGCGAGTCCAGAATCTAGGGTTCAACTCGTAGGCACACCGGACCGGAGATTCTGCCACGCGGGAGTAGTTCAGTGGTAGAACGTCAGCTTCCCAAGCTGAATGTCGTGGGTTCGAGTCCCATCTCCCGCTTCACCCCCTGACTTTCAGGGGTAGAGTCTAAAACCACACCTCCAGGTTCGGTAGGTAGAACCTGAAATCGACCCTCGTTCTCACGGGCTGCGGCCCAGTGAGCGGCGAGGGTTTTTCTACGCTCCTGGCCGTGCCGACGCAGCGGCGAGCTCGACGACCGCCGTGGTCTCTCAGGCTCGGGCGCGCATCCAGTCCAGAATCTCCTGGAAGATCCGTTCCCGCTCCCGTTCCCGCAGCAGCTCGTGGAGGAGCCCGGGGTAGCTGCGGTAGGTCTTGTCCCGGGAGCCGGCCGCCTCGTACAGCTCTCGCGCGGCGGCGGGGTCCGCCACCGGGTCGTCCTCGCCCATCAGGACCAGCAGCGGCTGCCGCAGGTCTCCCGCGTGACGCAGGGTCTCCTCCTGCGCGCGCACGCAGCCGAGATACCAGCGCGGGGTGGCGATCGGCAGAATGTACGGGTCGTGGCCCGACTCGGAGCGCATCTCGTCGTCCGAAGACATCCAGTCGCCCTTGAGGCCGGTCGGGATCGGCAGCCACGGCAGGAGCGGATCGACCACCCGCGCCAGCCAGGTCTTGTACGCCGGCACCTGGAACCGGGTGCGCAGGTACGGGGCGCAGAGGATGCAGCCGGCCATTTCGGAGAGGCCGTGCTCCAGCGCGTCGGCCAGCACCAGCCCGCCATGGCTGTGCCCCAGGAGAAAGAGCGGCGTGTCGCCGCGGTCCTCCGCGCGAAGGCCCTCGCACCGGAGCAGCGCCTCCACGTCCTCCCGGTAGTCATGCCAGTCCCGCACGAAGCCGCGGCGGCCGGACGAGCGGCCCTGGCCGCGGAAGTCGAGCGCGTGACCTTCCACGCCGCGCTCCGCCAGCCACCGGAGGACGTGCCGATGCCGGCCGGAGTGCTCGCCGTAGCCGTGGAGCAGCGCCAGGTGCGCCCACGGCGCGGCGGGGCGGACGCGGATCCGGTGGAGCGACTGCTCCCCGCAGCGGATCGTCTCCTCGGACTCGCTAATGCGGGAGGGAGAAAGCACGGCGCTCATGGCGCCGTGATCAGCTCGACGATGGATTGTCCCTTCCCCGTCTTCCAGACCCCGCAACGCCCGCCTCCCTGGCTGAACCCGAGCTCCGCCGCGGTGCCGTCCATCCGCAGCACCGGATGGTAGAACTCCGATACCTGCTCCGACTCACCGGTGACGTAATGCCCAATCAGGGCGCGGCGGAAACGGTCGGCGCTCCGGTTGGGGTAGCTGCCGTGGATCAGGGAGCCGTGGAAGAAGAGGACGTCTCCCGGCTGCATCAGTATGGGAGCCACCTCGGTTCCCTCCGGCACGTGCACCGTCACGTCGGTGAAGCTCACCGTGGTGTCGGCGCGCTGGGTGCAGAGCAGCGGCAGCGTGTGGCTGCCGGGGACCACCTGCAGGCAGCCGTTCTCCTCGTCGCACGGATCGAGCGCCAGCCACGCCGCCATACAGGTGCCGGGGCGCGCGCGGAGGTACGCCTGGTCCTGGTGCAGCGCCTGCCCGCGGGCGCCGGGCGGCTTGAAGTAGAGCATCGTCTGCACCGCCAGCGGCTCCCGCCCCAGCAGCGCCGTCATCCACCGGGCCAGCCGCGCGTCGAGCAGCCACCGCAGGCTTGTCTCGTCCCAACGGTGCATGTGGATCAGGCGCGGGTACCGCCGCAGCGGGTCGCTCGCGTCGGGATTGACCCCGGAGAAGTCGCCGGGGTAGGCCCCCGCCTCCCGCAGCGCCATGTAGTGCTCCGCCAGGCTCCGCACCTCTGCGGGGGAGAACAGGCTTCTCGCCACGGCGTAACCGTGACGCTGGTACTGCTCCAGATCGGTCTGGCTCGGCATGACGCTCCATCCCCGCGGTAATCCCACTCCTTATTCTTAATTCTTACCGTAAGTACGCCGGGGCACCGCCTATACTACGTGCAGACCCAACCAATGGCCGGACGCCGTCGTTCGGCCGAGATAGCGAGACTGCCCGTGCGCTGTGACGTCTGCGGCCGACGACTTCCGCTGCGGGACCTCCTGCGTCAGCTAGTAATGGACGCGCGCCCCACCTATCCGATCCGGGACCTGACGGGCGAACGCCGGGAGCAGCGGGTACGTTGGCTCTGTCCGGCGTGCGCGCGCCGCGCCGAGCGGCACCGGGCGGAGCAGCCGGATCCGCAGCCTTGAGGCGTGCGGGCTCCCCGCGCCGCGCCCCTGTCTCGCCGAGGCGCCGTGATAAGCTTTCCAGGCCCCGGCGGCCCTTGAAGGGCTGTTTGGACCCACGGAAACCACTTCGTAGTGCGTATCGCGTATTGCGTAGCGAGCCGCCTGCACCGCTCTACATCGCGTCGTGCCGGGCGATTCGCTGCAGAGACGCTCCGCTCGGCACGACGTTCTGGTGCAGCGGGATAAGCGCCTCGTTACGCAATACGCGATGCGGAATACGCAATACGCCACCCTCGCCGCCACGGAATAGACACTATGGTAAAGCCCGCCTCCCGGCTGGGAAAGATTCCCCCTTACCTCTTCGGCGAGATCGCTCGCCTCAAGGCCCAGGCGATCGCCGAGGGACGCGACCTGGTCGATCTCGGCATCGGCGACCCGGACCAGCCGACCCCGCAGCCGATCATCGACGCGCTCTGCCGGTCGGTCACCGACCCGGAGACGCACCGCTACGACGAGACCCCGGCCGGCTGGGTGCCGTTCCTGGAGGCAGTCGCCGCGTGGTACCGCCGCCGCTTCGACGTGGAGATCGACCCCAAGAAGGAAGCGCTGCTCCTGATCGGCTCCAAAGAAGGCCTGGCGCACCTGGCGTGGGCCTACATCGAGCAGGGGGACCTCTCCCTCGTGCCGGACCCCGGCTACACCGTCTACAAGGTGAACACGCTGATGGCGGGCGGCGACGTCTACGAGATGCCGCTGCTGCGGGAGAACGGCTTCCTGCCGGACCTGACCCAGATCCCGACCGACGCGGCGAAGCGCGCGAAGCTGCTCTTCCTGAATTACCCGAACAACCCCACCGGCGCCGTCGCCCCGCTCTCGTTCTTCAACGACGTGGTCCGCTTCGCGAAGGAGCACGACCTCATCGTGGCGCACGACTGCGCCTACAGCGAGGTCTACTACGACGACTACCGGCCGCCGAGCTTCCTCCAGGCGGAGGGCGCGAAGGAGGTCGGCATCGAGCTCCACAGCCTTTCCAAGACGTTCAACATGACCGGCTGGCGCCTCGGCTACGCGGTCGGCAACCCGGAGGTGATCGGCGTGCTCAACAAGATGAAGAGCAACGTCGACAGCAAGCAGTTCCCGGCGGTCGACCTGGCCGGCGCCTACGCGCTGGAGCACCCGGAGCTGAGCCGGGAGACGCTGGCGCTCTACCAGCGGCGTCGCGACGTGCTGGTCGCCGGCCTGAAGCGGATCGGCTTCGACATCGAAGCGCCCCAGGCTTCGTTCTACATCTGGCTCCCGGTGCCGAGCGGCATGACCTCCGTGGAGTTCGCCAAGCTCTGCCTGGAGAAGGCGGGCGTGCTCGTGATCCCCGGCAACGGCTACGGCGCGCACGGCGAAGGCTACGTCCGGATGTCGCTCACCGTCAACGGAGACCAGAACGGCGAGCGGATGGAAGAAGCAGTCCGCCGGCTGGAAGCGCTTGGGGTCTAGGGTCTAGGGTCCAGGGTGTAGGGTCGGTGGGGGCAGGGTGCGCCTTTCGTGAGCCACTACCTCTGTTCTGCGCGTGACCGAGCCTTACACGCGCGTTAGCCCTGGGCGGAAGAGGGGCGATCGGTGACCCCATCGCCCGATACGTGCACGGAGCTGCCCGAATGGCGAACCCGCCCCCGCAAGCTCTAGACCCTAAACCCTATCCCCTAAACCCTGGAACGAAGTGACCGACCTGATCCTCGACCACGTCTCCAAGCGCTTCGGCGCGCGGACGGTGCTGCGGAACGTGTGCGCGGAGGTGCGCGCGGGGGAAGCGCTCGTCGTGACGGGGCACAACGGCTCCGGCAAGTCGACCCTCCTCACGATCATCGCGGGCCTGCTGGGAGCGGATGGAGGCGCGGTGCGGGTGCGGGAAGAGGGGCGGGAGCTGGAGCCGGAGGAGCTGCGGCACAGGGTCAGCCTGGTGGCGCCGGACCTCACCCTCTACCCGGAGCTGACCGCCCTGGAGAACCTGGAGTTCTTCGCCCGGGTGCGCGGTCTGCCGTGGAGCCGCGCGGGCGGAGAGGCGCTGCTGGAGCGCGTGGGGCTGGCCGGACGCGGCCCGGACCTGAGCGGGACCTTCTCCTCCGGCATGCGGGTGCGGCTGAAGTACGCCGTGGCGCTCCAGAGCGACCCGAGCGTGCTGCTGCTCGACGAGCCGACCGCCATGCTCGACGTCGGCGGCGCGCGGATCGTGGAAGAGATCATCGCGGAGCAGCGGAAGCGAGGCCTGCTGGTGCTCGCCACCAACGACCCGGACGAGACGCGCCACGGCGACCTCTTCCTGCACCTGGGGTGATCTTCAGGGCGGAGTGCAGAGGACGGAGTGCGGAATTCAGACCCCTCGTACGAGAGGTTCGGTCCTCTGCACTCCGCCCTCGTCCCTCTGTCCTCAGGTGAGGGGAGCTATTGGTGTTGTGCCTGCCTGCTCCCCCTTCCACTTCAGGGAAGGGGGCTGGGGGGTTAGGCCGCGTGAGAAGGGCGTAACTTCCCGTGGAACACGGCAGCGGAGCGAGCACCGCGCAAAACTGGTGGAGCGAAGTGCGGGCGGTCTTTACCAAAGACCTCCGCTCCGAGCTCCGGACGCGCGCGGCGGTCGCCACGATCCTGCTCTTCGCCGTCGTCACGCTGATCGTCATCAGCCTGATGGTACCCACGGAGGGCCGCGGGCTCACGCACGAGCTGGTGCCGGACTACCGGGAGCTCCTCCGCCGGGACCCGAACGCCGAGCTCTTCCGGATGACGCTCAACGAGACGGTGGTCCGGGCCTATCTTCTCTCGGCGCTGCTCTGGGTGGTGCTCTTCTTCAGCGCGATGGCGGGCCTCCCCCGGACCTTCGTGAAGGAAGAGGAGATGCGGACCGCCGGCGCGCTGCGCCTCTACGCGCGGCCGAGCGCGGTCTTCGCCGGGAAGCTCGCCTTCAACTGCGTCCTCAGCCTGGTCGTCGTGCTGGTCGTCCTGCCGCTCTTCCTGGTTCTCTTCCGGCCCCGCGTGGTAGACTGGGGCCTCTTCCTGGCCCACCTCCCCCTCGGGGCGCTGGGCATGGCGGGGAGTGCGACGATCCTGGGCGCGATCGTGGCCCGGGCCGGCGGCAAGAGCTACCTGATGCTGCCGCTGGCGTTCCCGGTGCTGCTGCCGGTGCTCGCCTTCGCGATCGATGGCACCGCCGCCGCGGTCCTGGGAAAAGAGGGCAACCGGATCATCGCCCTCGTGTCCTATCTGGTGGCGATGACTACCGTCTCTGCGCTTCTCTTTGAGCGGGTGTGGAGTGATAGTTGAAGCGTCCCGTTTTCCGGAACTTGGCGCCTCGCCGTGCGTAAACTGAGTACGAATGGCAAATCGCGTCGATAAGTCGGGAGGAATGGCCCTGGCACCCTGGAAGTGGCTGCTGCTGCCGTGGATGGCGGCGGTGATCTGCATGGCCTACCTGTGGGCCGGAGACCTGCCGCAGTTCCAGTCGCCGCAGACGGCTCGCATCATCTTCTGGCACGTGCCGATGGCGATGCTCTCGCTGGTCTGGTTCTGGGTCGCCGCGTTCTACTCGTTCCGCTATCTCACCCGCAGGGATGAAATGGACGACGTCAAGGCGTCCCGGGCGGCGGAGGTAGGGCTGCTGCTCACCGTGCTCGCTACGCTCACCGGCGCCGTCTTCTCCAAGATGCAGTGGGCGGGCGGCCTGAACAGCCCCTGGTACGAAGGATACTGGCAGTGGGATCCGCAGCAGATCTCGATCCTGCTGGTGATCGTCTACTTCGCGGCCTACTTCGCGCTCCGGCTCTCGATCGACGACGAGACGCAGCGCGGACGGTTTTCCGCGGTCTACGCCCTGATCGGCGCGGCGGCGGTGCCGTTTATCTACTTTGTGCTGCCGAAGCTGCCGGTCTTTGGAACCACGATCCACCCGGAGAGCGTCATTCGTAAGGGAATGGACGTTCCGTACCGGGTGACCTACTGGAGCGCCACCTTCGGATTCCTCGGGATCTCGCTCTGGGCCTACCAGCTCCGCCTGCGGGTGGAAGCGCTCGCGGCGCGGCGCGCGGCAAAGGGAACCCTGATAGAGACGACCACCCGGACGGAAGCGGTGCGCAAGCCGGTGACGGAGCCCTGAGATGGAGATTTATGTCGTCCTCGCGACGAGCCTGATCGTCTGGATTGCGCTGTTTGCCTACATAGCCCGGGTCGACGCCCGGCTGAAGGACCTGGAGAATCGGGAATGAGCTCGCGAACCGGCAAGAAGCGGAACCTCGTGATGGGGCTGGCCCTGGTGGCGGTCTGCGCCGTGATCGGCGCGGTGTCGCTCGGCGGCTCCACGAAAGACTCGGTGGCGTTTGCGGAGCTTCCCAAGCGCGCGGGCGAGCCGTGCACCGTCTACGGCGTGCTGGACGCCCGCTCGATCAAGCCGATCAAGGGGGCCAACCTGGTGGAGTTCACCCTTCTGGAAGAGGAGACCAACCGGCCGCTCAAGGTGGTGTACGACAACCCGCGCATCGCCCTGCCGGCCAACTTCCCGAACGCGTCCCACGCCAAGGCGAACGGCACGTACGACCCGGTCGACGGCCGCTTCGAGTGCAACGAAGTGCTCACCAAGTGCCCGTCCAAGTACGACAAGGGCGACGTGGAGATCGAGCGGGAGCAGCTCACCAAGCAGTGGCAGGCGCAGACCGGCCAGACCGTTACCAAGTAAAGAGCCATCCTGGGGAGCGGAGCCGCGCGGCTTTTCCTCCCTGCCTTCCGCGGCCTCCTATCGGAACATCTAACCAGAAGGCGCTTGCTTTACCCCCGCGCCTGAATCCGATACGCTAGGCGCGGCTTGCGCGGCTGTCCCTCCCGCCCGGGAGGGCGCGCCGACCGATTTACGGTGTGATCTACCCGCGGGTCAGCCCCGGGGAACGCCGGCGTCCGGAGTTTTATTGTGGATCTCTCGCAGCTTCAGTTCTCGTCGCCCTGGCTCGGGCTTCCTGTGACCTTTGGCAACCTTGCCATCTGGGCGGGACTCGCCAGCGCGATTACCTGCGTGGTGCTCTACTGGACCGCCATGGTGCGGACCATGCGCCGGCCGGCAGACCCGGAGACCGCCTCGGAGACCGCCCGGGAAGGCGGTAAGAAGAACGGCAAGCGCGCCGCCTCGGCAGAGGCGGAGACGCCCTACGACCGCCGCACGGAGGCGGTGGGCCGCTGGGCACGCCGGTTCTTCTACCTCACCTCCGCCTGTATGGTGGTCGGCGCCGTTTCGCTCTGGACCGTCGTGCTCGGCCAGCAGTACACCGTCCAGTACGTCTGGAAGAACAGCAACCCGGAGCTCCCGTTCGGCTTCCGGTTCGCGTCGTTCTGGGCCGACCAGGAAGGCACCTTCTTCCTCTGGGGTCTGCTGAACGTCATTCTCGGCTCGGTGCTGATCTGGCGGACCCGCGGCGAAGAGCGCTGGGTGATGCCGTTCTTCACGCTGGTGCAGGTCTCGCTCTTCACCCTGCTCGCCTTCATGAACCCGTTCTGGATTCAGGAAGCGAAGCAGGTCAAGGCGCTGCTGGAGAGCATCCCGGGCGCGCCGGAGAACGTGGCGTCGTTCCTGCCGAGCACCGGTTGGGACCACACGCTCTACTACTTCGGCTGGGGCAAGTACCTCCACCCGCAGTGGATTACCGCGAACGGTCTGAACGAGCAGCTCCGCAACTTCTGGATGTGCATCCATCCGCCCACGCTCTTCGTCGGCTACGCGACGATGATGATGCCCGCCTGCTTCGCGATGGCGGCGCTGATGCGGCGGGACTACGACAGCTGGACCACCAAGGCGGCCCCGTGGCTGGCGTTCGGCTGGGGCGTGCTCGGCTTCGGCATCTTCCTGGGCGCCTACTGGGCCTACGAGACGCTCGGCTGGGGCGGCTACTGGAGCTGGGACCCGGTGGAGAACTCGTCGCTGCTGCCGTGGCTCGGCGCCACCACGCTGCTGCACGGCCTCCTGGCGCAGCGGGCCCGCGGCAACTTCAAGCAGGCGAACCTCTTCATCGGGATCACCCTCGGCACCCTCGTGCTGCTCGGCTCCTTCCTGGTGCGCAGCGGCGTGCTGTCGGAGACTTCCGTCCACTCCTTCGCCACGCCGCAGAAGGCGGTCTTCAACACGCTCCTCGGCGTCCTGGCGCTCTGGTTCGTCCTCAGCCTGGCGATCTGGGTCTGGCGCTTCAAGGACATCCAGTCCGAGATCGCCTATGAGAACCTCTGGGAGCGCCACTTCGGCTTCTTCCTCGGCCTGATCGTCCTCTCCGCCACCGCCGTGGTGGTGCTTTTCGGGGTGACGCTGCCGATCTGGAAGCCGTGGATCCCGATGCTGGGCGGTAAGACCAACGTCGACTACACCTTCTACAACAAGGCGCTGCTGCCGGTGGTCTACGTGATGGTGCTGCTCATGACGCTCACCCCGCTGATGCCGTGGCGGCAGTCGCGGGAGGGTGAGACGCGCATCAAGCCGTTCAGCAAGGTGATTCTGGGGCTCACCGGCCTGGTGACCGTTTTCTTCGCCTTCGCGGCAGTGCGCGCGTGGCAGGGCGGCTTCCGCACCCACCTCGACAGTCCGCCTTCTTACGTGAACGACCCGGCCTACATCGCCGTAGGGCTGCTCCTGGCGCTCGGTTTCATCGCCAACGCCGTCTGTCTCAAGCGCGCGGCGCGCGGCGGGTTCCTCCAGACCGGCGGCTGGGTCACCCACATCGGCTTCCTGGTGATGCTCGCCGGCGTGGTGGTGACGAGCCGCTTCAACACGGTGCACCAGGCGCAGGGCCTGCAGCCCGGCCAGAGCGCGACGCTGCTGGGGCGGCAGTTCACCTTCATCGGCGAGGAGAAGGGCGACGAGAAAAAGGGCATCCGCGACCGGATGCTGATCGACATGACGGTGAACGGCAAGACGACCCGCCTCGACCCGCCGGCGTTCATCTCGAACCAGGGTGGCCGTCCGCAGGCGATGGTCTGGCCGGAGATCCTGAACGAGTGGATCGGCGGTGCCTGGGGTGACGTCTACGTCGCGCCGATGGGACCGGTCAACCCGCTCGGCGGCACCGTGTTCCTGGAAGGCGTGAAGAGCGGCGATCCCGAGCCGCAGCTGACGGCGGTACAGCTCCGTGAGGGCAACCCGGAGGAGATCGTCGGGATCCGCGTGCTCGGGTTCGACAACACCGGGCGTGAGCAGGGCCGCTTCGCCGCGAAGGTGATGCTGAGCGTCAACGGCGTAGAGAGAGAGCTGCTCGCCCCGATGGAGACCGGCCCGCGCGGGCCGGAGCCGGTACCCGTGCCGGTAGAAGGGCTGAACCAGGGCACCGGCTACTCGCTGCTGTTCCGGAACGTCGACGCGAACACCGGGAGCTACGACTTCGCGCTGGTGCCGGACGAGCCGATCACGCTCGGCTCCTTCCAGGTGCTGCACGTGCCGGGGATCCAGGTGCTCTGGTTCGGGAACTGGATGATGTGGGGCGGCGCCCTGATGGTCTTCTTCTACCGGCGCAAGCTGGCGCGGAAGGAGGTGCCGGTGAAGGCGGTGGGTGAGCCGGCGCGGGGACCGAAGCCGCCGAAGACGGCGCCCGAGCTGGCCGGCGCGGAGTAGGGTGTGAGCGCGGCTGTCGCTGCCGGACGCCAGGGCCATGCGGTCCTGGCGTCCGCGGCATGGGGTGTGGAAAAGAGCGTGCGCGTAGTCCTGACCGGCTTGAGCCATAAGACGGCCCCGGTAGAGCTTCGAGAGAAGCTCTCCCTCTACGGTCGCTCCACCGAGCAGACGCTCCACGGCTTGCGAGACGCCGCCGGCATGGCGGAGTGCGCGGTCCTGAGCACCTGCAACCGCACCGAGTTCTACGGGATCAGCGCGGACGAGGACTGGCAGGAGCACGTGCTGGAGCTGACTGCCCGCACCGCCGGCGTCTCCCCCGGCCACCTGCAGGAGCATCTCTACTCCTACGAAGGGACGCCGGCGGTCCGCCACCTCTTCCGGGTCGCCTCCGGTCTCGACTCGATGGTGCTCGGCGAGGGACAGATCCTCTCGCAGGTCAAGGACGCGCTCCAGACGGCGCAGGAGGCCGGCACCTCCGGGACCGTCATCCACGCGCTCTTCCAGCACGCTATCAGCAGTGGAAAGCGCGCCCGCTCCGAGACCGAGATCGGCCGCGGGGCGGTCTCCATCAGCCTCGCCGCGGTCCAGTTGGCGAAGCAGATCTTCCAGAGCCTGGACGGGCACGTGGTGCTGCTGATCGGCGCCGGGGAGACCGGCGAGCAGACCGCCCGGATGCTGCTGGCGGACAACGCCCGGCCGAAGCTGGTCGTCTGCAACCGCACCCAGGAGCGCGCGGAGGCGCTGGCGGCCCAGTACAGCGGGGCAACCGTACCGTATGATCGTCTCGGCGATGCCCTGGCGCGCGCCGACATCGTGATCAGCTCTACCGGCTCTCCCGAGCCGATCCTGCCGCTGCCGCTGGCCAAACAGGTGATGCGCGCCCGGCGCGGCCGCCCGATGTTCCTGATCGACATCGCCGTGCCGCGCGACGTCGACCCGGTCGTGGGGGAGCTGGATGACGTCTACCTCTATAACATCGACGACCTCCAGGAAGTGGTGGAGAAGAGCCGCGCCGGCCGCCAGGCGGAGGCGGAGCGGGTGGAAGGGCTGATCGAGGAAGAGATCCGCAAGTTCCAGAGCTGGTCCCGCGGGCTGGAGGTGGCGCCGACGATCCGGCAGCTCCAGGAACTGGCGGAGCAGATCATCCGGGGCGAGCACGACCGCGTCGGCGGTCGGCTCTCCCACCTGAGCCAGCGCGACCAGGACATGGTCGACGCGCTGGTCCGCGGCGTGGTGAACAAGCTGCTGCGCGGGCCGATCGTCCGCCTCAAGCAGGCCGCCGACTCCGGCAACGGCTACCGGGAAGTGGAGAGTGTCCGCGCGATCTTCGGACTGCACGGCGACGATCCTGCCGCCGCCGACGAGCGGAGGGCGCCATGAAGCTGGAGACCTTCCTGTTCGGTGCCGCGCTCTTCTGTTACTTCGCCAGCAGCGTCGGCTACCACGCGCATCTCTTCACCGGCAACGAGCGCGCGCGCACCTTCGCGAACGTGCTGGCGGCGGTCGGCCTGGGGGTCCACACCGGCGGGCTCGGCGTCTGGTGTACCACCCACGAGCTCTCGATCCTGCGCGACCCCGCGATGCCGTTCGCGCTGGTCGCCTACTTCCTGGCGCTGGTGCAGACGGCGGTCGCCTTCGCGCGCCGGTGGACCGCGCTCGGCTCGCTGGTGATGCCGATCGCCTTCGTGGCGCTCTTCTACGCGGAGATGCACACACCCGGGAGCACGGTCCAGGCCCCTCCCGCCACGCGGCTGCTCTCACCGCACGTGATGGTGCTGCTGCTCGGCTTCGCGGCGTTCGCCCTCGCCTTCTGTCTCGCCGTTCTTTACCTGGCGCAGAGCCGCCTGCTGAAGACGAAGCAGGTCCGCGGCGCCTTCAAGCGCCTGCCGCCGCTGGAGAGCGTGAACAACGCGGCCCACTGGCTCGCCGCGATCGGCTTCTCCATGCTCACGCTCGGGATCATCACCGGCGCCATGGCCGCGCCCCAGACCTGGGGCCCGCAGTGGTACCTGCACCCCCGCGCCCTGCCCAGCCTGGTCACCAGCGTGGTGGCGTGGTTCATCTACGCCTCCTATCTCGGCACCAGCGTGCTGCTCGGCTGGCGGGGCCGGAAGACGACCTACTTCCTGATCGCCGGCTTTGTGATGGTGCTGGTGGCGTTCTTCGCCACGCTGGCGCGGCCCAAGACCGTCCCGCATCAGAATGCCCGCCACGCGTACGCTCTGGTCGAAGTCCTGCCGTCGAGTGGCGGTTCCGGCGACTCGGGATCAGTCGAGCGGCGCGACTCGAGATCCGTGAGCGAGGCGCGCAGCCGGAACAGGCAAACGGCGCCGGAGCTATAGACATGGTGCCAGCACGACCGACCTCCGGGCTTCTCACGTTCCGCGAGCTGTGGCAGCGACTGAACGGAGAAGATGAAGGCACGGAGATCGAAGCAAAACACGGATCGCAGGTGGGAGATTCTGCACTGGAGACCGTGTCCGCCTTCAGCAACGAGCCGCACCGAGGGGGAGGCTATCTGATCTTCGGCCTGCGTCAACGGCCTGACTGCCTCTTCCCGGACTACGAGCTGATCGGCGTAGACAGTCCGGAGCGGGTCGTAACGGAGCTTGCCACCCGCTGCAATACGGAATTCAACCACCCGATCCGACCCCGTATCTATCAGGAGCGAGTCTCCGACAAGACGGTAGTGGTGGCGCATATCGCGGAAGCTCAGCCGCAGCAGAAGCCGGTGTTCATCAAGCGGAAGGGTCAGCAACTCGGGACCTTCCGCCGCATCGGGTCTACCGACACGATCTGTTCCGACGAGGACCTGGCCTACTTCTACCAGGAGCAGACGCACCGGACCTACGATGAGACTCTGGTTCCGGACGCCTCGCTAGACGATCTGGATCCGGAGATGTTTCAAGAGTACCGCCGGCTGCGGGCGACGGTGAACCCCGGAGCTGCCGAGCTTGGCTACACCGATGCCGAGCTGGCGTACGCCCTGAATGCGGCGGGACGACGGGATGGACGGCTGGTGCCTACTCTTGCCGGAATCCTCGTCTTCGGCACACGGGCTGCGGTTCGCAGGTTTCTTCTATCCATGCGCGTCGACTACATTCGCGTGGAAGGACGGGAGTGGGTTCCCGATCCCCAGAACCGCTACCAGGCTGTAGAGATTCTCGACCCCCTTCTGCGCGCCATTCCTCGTGCTATCAGCCAGATCCTGGACGATCTGCCCAAGGCGTTTCATCTCCCTGCCGGTCAGGATCGGCGTCAGGACATCCCGGCAATCCCCCGAGACGCGATCCGGGAGGTGGTAGTCAACGCCGTGATGCACCGGACGTACCGGGTGAGAGGGGCGATCCAGATCATCCGCTACGCCAATCGCCTGGAGATCCGTAATCCGGGTGTGTCCCTGGTGCCGGACGACCGGCTTGGAGAGCCGG
The DNA here is from genome assembly GCA_046292385.1 of Armatimonadota bacterium. Classification (GTDB taxonomy): domain Bacteria; phylum Armatimonadota; class SYMT01; order SYMT01; family SYMT01; genus JBKBRF01. The sequence continues at coordinate 25,346 of JBKBRF010000007.1, forward strand.
GCTCGATCACGCGAAACGAGAAGATCGCAGCGATCCTGCACGAGACCCAGTATGCCGAGACGAAAGGGACGGGGATCCGGGCGATCCGGACGCTGATGGACCAATATGGCCTGGCGCCACCTTTCTTCGAATCGGACCGGGTGCGGGATAGCTTCACGGCCTATTTCCTGTTCCATCACCTCCTGAGCCCGGACGATCTCGCCTGGCTGGATGGCTTCCGCGACCTCAAACTCTCTCCCGAGGAACAGAAGGCACTAGTCTACCTCCGGGAGATCGGCGCGCTCAGCAATGCGTTGTACCGAGCGATCAACCGAGTCGATCCCCAGACGGCGGGTCGTGATCTCTACCGGTTGCGAGAGCTGCGTTTGCTTCAGCAGCGTGGCCAGGGCCGGGGCACGTACTACGTGGCTACACCGGAGCTTCAGGAGACCTACCTCGACGTAGCACCAGGGCGAGGTCCGGCAGTCAAATCTGACGAGCTAGAGGCCAAATCTGACGAGCTGGGCGCCAAATCTGACGAGCTGGGCGCCAAATCTGACGAGCTAGGGGCCAAATCTGATGACCTCGCGAGCGACAGTCTCCCTCCTGACCTCCTGGTGGCCGTCGCGCAGCTGGCCGGCAAGGCTCCAGAGGCCCGCGTTCGCGCCGCCTTACTGCAGGCCTGTGCGGTCCGTCCGATGACGGCAGAGGAACTGGGGCGCCTGACCGAAAGGGACCCGCGTTACCTTCGACACCACTACCTGCGCCCCTTGATCAAGGCAGGGCTGATCCAGTATCGGTTTCCCGAGGAGCCGACCCACCCTTTGCAAGCTTACACAACGGTCGACACTCCATCCCGGAAGGACTGAGTTGAACGAAAGAACCCTCCGTATCGCTACGCGCCGCAGCAAGCTCGCCCTGGCCCAGAGCCACTGGATCCAGGCGCAGCTCGAGGCGCGCCACCCCGGGCTGCGGGTGGAGCTGCGGGAGTATGTCACCCGCGGGGACCAGATCCAGGACGTGCCGCTCCACCAGGTCGGCGGGAAGGGCCTCTTCACCAAGGAGGTGGAGGACGCGCTGCTCTCCGGTGAGGCGGACCTGGCAGTCCACAGCCTCAAGGATCTTCCCTCCGAACAGCCGGAAGGGCTGATCCTGGCGGCGGTGCCGGAGCGGGAAGATCCCCGCGACGCGCTGGTGCTGCCGGCGGGTGCTGCGGTGCCCGAGGCGGTATCGATCGATCCGCTGGTTCCCTCTCCCGCGCTGGCGGCGCTTCCCTCCGGCGCCCGCGTCGGCAGCAGCTCGCTGCGGCGCAGCTCCCAGCTCCTGCACGCGCGCCCGGACCTCCGGGTGGAGAGCGTGCGCGGGAACGTCGACACCCGCCTGCGGAAGCTGGACGAGGGGCAGTACGACGTCCTGATCCTCGCCGCGGCGGGCCTCCGGCGGCTGGGGCTGGAGAGTCGCATCTCCGCGCCGCTGCCGGTGGAGCTGAGTACCCCGGCGCCGGGACAGGGGGCACTCGGAATCGAGTGCCGCGCGGACGACCCGGTGACTCGGGAGCTGCTGGCGGTGCTCGACCACGCGCCGACTCGCCACGCGGTGCTCGCGGAGCGCGCGCTGATGGAGGCGTTCGGCGGCGGCTGCTCCATCCCGCTCGGCGGCTACGCGCGGATCGACGGCGAGGTGATGCACGTCCTCGGGGTGGTCGCCTCCGCGGACGGGAGCTGCGTCTTCCGGGAGGCGACCTCCGGCCGGGTGGAGGAGGCCGCGGAGTTGGGCCGCACCGTGGCTCGGCAGCTCATCGAGGCGGGCGCGGGCGAGATCATCCGACCGGCGGGAGATGCCGGCGCGGGGAGCCCGGATTGACAGGGCCGCTCCCGCGGGACGACAATTCCCCCGTGGCTGGCAAGGTTTATCTGGTGGGGGCGGGCCCCGGCGACCCGGAGCTGTTGACGCTGAAGGGGAAGCGTGCCCTGGAGCAGGCGGACGTGGTGGTGTACGACCGCCTCGCCAATCCGCGGCTGCTGGAGCACGCGCGACCCGACGCGGAGCGCGTCTACGTCGGCAAAGAATCGCAGCGGCACCCGGTGCCGCAGCCGGACATCACCGCCCTGGTGGTGGAACGGGCGCGCGCCGGCCTCACCGTCTGCCGGCTCAAGGGCGGAGACCCGTTCATCTTCGGCCGCGGCGGGGAGGAGGCGGAAGCGCTCGCCGCCGCCGGCATCGAGTGGGAATATGTCCCCGGAGTCACCTCCGCAGTGGCGGTCCCCGGCTATGCCGGGATCCCGGTGACCTACCGGGGTCTCTGTGCTACCTTCGCCGTGGTGACGGCGCACGAGGATCCCACCAAGGGCCCGTCGACTATTCGCTGGGAGCAGCTGGCCGGCAGCGCCGACACGATGCTCTTCATGATGGGAGCGGAGCGCCTGCCGCTGATCGTGGAGAACCTGCTCCGTCACGGGCGCGCGCCGGAGACGCCGGCCGCGGTGGTGAGCCAGGGCTCGCATCCCACGCAGCGGGTGATCAGCGGCACGCTCGGCACGCTCCTGGAGCGCTGCCGCGCCGTGAACTCCGAGCTCTCGGAGCTGGCGCCGGCGGTGGTGGTGGTGGGAGAGGTCGCCCGCCTGCGGGAGCGGCTCCGCTGGTGGGACAACCGGCCGCTGTTCGGCAAGCGGATCGTGGTGACCCGCCCGCGCGAGCAGGCGGAGGGTCTCGTGGAGGTGCTCGCGCAGGAAGGCGCCGAGCCGATTCTTTGTCCCACCATCCGCATTCAGCCGATCCCCGACCCCGATCTGCGCGGCCTCGACCGGGGCTACGACTGGGTGGTCTTCACGAGTGTCAATGGGGTATACTCCGTCGCGAATGCCCTCCGTGTTGCCGGTGGAGACATCCGCCGCCTGGGCAGCGCCCGGATCGCCGCCATCGGCCCCGGAACCGCACACGCCGCCGAGGCGGCCGGGCTGCGGGTCGACTTCATCCCCTCCCGCTTCGTCGCGGAGCAGGTGGCGGAAGAGTTCCCGGAACCGGTGGCCGGGCTGCGGGTCTTGATCCCTCGGGCCCGCGAGGCTCGCGAGGTGCTTCCGGAGGTCTGGCGCTCGCAGGGGGCGGAGGTCGACGTCGTCCCCGTCTACGAGAGCGTCTCCGATAGCTCCGGATTCGCGGAGCTGCGGCAGCGGCTGGCGGAGGGCGGAGTCGATGCGGTCACCTTCACCGCCTCGTCAACCGTCCGCAACTTCGCGCGCGAGATCGCACCCAGCGAGCTAGGCCGGGCTGCGGTAGTATGCATTGGGCCGATCACGGCGGAAGCGGCGCGCGCGCACCGGTTTCCCGTGGACGCAGTGGCCGAGCCGTACACTATACCGGGACTGGTCGCTACCCTCCGGCGGCTCTTCCTCGGGAACGAATAAACAGTCACGCATGAGCTCCCCCGCGCCAGAGCCCCAGGCCCCCCACCTGGGGGCGATATCGTTTGCCGCCCGCGCCATGGCTGCCCACCCGGAGCCGCCGGAGGCGCTCTGGACCCTGATCTGCGCCCTGCGAGAAGATCTTCCGATCGATCGGGTGGGGGTCTTCCTCTTCGATCCGGTCAGCCGTCTTCTCGACCGGGTGGTCGGGATTGACCGCTACGGGGAGCGGGAGGACGCCGGAGATACGGTCGACGTCGACCGCAACCATGGCCCGCTGGCGCGCGTGGCCCGCGGCGAGCTTCCGTACGTGCACTCGGAGGACGCGCCGCGCGACTATCCCGCTTCCCGGTTCCAGGAAGGGGTGCGGGCGGTGATGGCGATCCCGATCATCGCCAGTGACGAGCTCCTCGGCGTGATCTCGGTAGACAACTGCCTCACCGCGCGCCCGCTCCCCGCCTCGCTGCTCGACCCGCTCTTCCTCTATGCCGGGCTGGCGGCGCTGCCCCTCTTCGCCCTGTATCAGAAGCGCGAGCGGCGGCGGACGGAAGAGGCGCGCCGCGCGATGCTGGGCGATCTGCTCGCTTCGATCACCGGCGGGAAGATCCTGCTCTTCTCCACGGAAGAGCTCGACGCGGAGTGGCCGGGGCTGAACGAGGCGATCTACATCAGCCGCGCCGAAGACGTGAAGCGGGTGCGGGAGGCGGTCCACACCACCGCCCGGACGGCGGGGCTCCCGGAAGAGCGCGCGGCCGACCTCGGTCTCTGCGCCTCCGAAGCCGCCACCAACGCCCTCCTGCACGGCAACGGAGGCGCCGCCTCCGTAGAGGCCCACGACGGGACGATCCGCGTGCGGATCGCGGACCGCGGCCAGGGGATCCCGCTGGAAGATCTGCCCCAGGCGACCCTCAAGGCCGGCTGGTCGCGCCACCGTGAGGAAGGCAAGCGCACCCTCGGCCTCGGCTTTACGCTGATCTACAAGACCGCCGACCGGGTTCTGCTCTCCACCGGCTCGGAAGGCACCACCGTGCTGATCGAGATGCGGGCCGGCAGCGAGCAAGACGAAGAAGCCGAGCTCCTCGAGTGGGGCGAGGCGATCAGCTTCTGAATCGAGGGTGTAGCGTCTAGGCGGTAGCGTGTAGGGCTGGCGGAGGCGGCTTCGCCCCGCGATCGGCCCTGCGCTCGCCCGAAAGCACCGTCCACTCCGTCCCCGCGTGGCGCACCCGCAGCCGCAAAACCTAAACGCTACACCCTCAGGAGGGGGAGAATGTCACGTTACGCCCTCGGCCTTGATTTCGGCACCGAGTCAGGCCGCGCACTCCTGGTCGACATTTCGGACGGCCGCGAAGTCGCCACCGCCATCCACCCTTACCCGCACGGGGTGGTGGACGAGCAGCTTCCGGACGGCGGCCCGCGGCTGGAGCCGGACTGGGCGCTCCAGGACCCGGACGACTACTGGGCGGTGCTGGAGGTGGTGGTGCCGGAGGTGCTGCGGCAGTCGGGCGCGTCCGCGGACGAGGTGATCGGAATCGGGGTCGACTTCACCGCCTGCACGCTGCTGCCGGTGCTGGCCGACGGCACGCCGCTCTCCCGCCTGCCGGAGCACCGGCAGCAGCCGCACGCCTGGGGCAAGCTCTGGAAGCACCATGCCGCCCAGCCGGAGGCGGAGCGGATCAACGAGCTGGCGGCGGAGCGCGGGGAGTCGTTCCTCGCGCGCTACGGCGGTAAGACCTCCTCGGAGTGGCTCTTCGCCAAGGCGTGGCAGCTCCTGGACGAAGCCCCGGAGCTGTACGACCGCGCGGAGCGGCTGGTGGAAGCCGGCGACTGGCTGGTGTGGCAGCTCACCGGCCGGGAAGTCCGCAGTGCCTGCCAGGCCGGCTACAAGGGGATGTGGAGCCGCTCCGAGGGCTATCCGTCCGCGGAGTTCCTGGCGGCGCTACACCCGCGCCTCGCCTCCCTGCCGGAAGAGAAGCTCCGGGGCGAGGTGCTTCCGGTCGGCGCCCGCGCCGGAGAGCTGACCGAAGCGGCCGCGCGGCGGCTGGGGCTGCGTCCCGGGACCGCGGTCGCCGTCTCCCTGATCGACGCGCACGCCGGCGTGCCCGCGGCCGGCGTCTCCGGCCCCGGAAAGATGCTCCTGATCCTCGGCACCTCCTGCTGTCACCTGGTGCTCGGCCAGGAAGAGAAGAGCTTCGAGGGGATCGCCGGCGTGGTGCAGGACGGCATCCTCCCCGGCTTCCTCGGCTACGAGGCGGGGCAGCCGGCCACCGGCGACATCCTCGCCTGGCACACGCGGCACGCGCTCCCCGCGGCCTACGCGCGGGAAGCGGAAGACCGCGGAGTCAGCCCGCACCAGGTGCTGGTGGAGAAGGCCGCCACGCTGCGCCCGGGGGAGACCGGCCTGCTCGCGCTCGATTGGTGGAACGGCAACCGGAGCGTGTTGATGGATGCCGACCTCTCCGGCGCGCTGATCGGCCTGACGCTCGATACGCGCGCCGAGGATATCTACCGCGCGCTGATCGAGGGAACCGCCTTCGGGACCCGCGCGATCCTGGAGAACTTCGCGCGCAACGGCGTGGAGGTGGAGGAGATCATCGCCGCCGGCGGCCTCTCGGAGAAGAACGAGCTGCTGATGCAGATCTACGCCGACGTCACCGGCCGCCCGATCCGCCTCGCCCGCAGCGGGCAGGCCTGCGCCCTCGGCGCCGCCATCCTGGGGGCGGTCGCCGCCGGAGAGGCAGACGGCGGCTACGGCGACCTCCCCACGGCGGTGGAGCGAATGGGCGGCGTGAAAGAGCGCTGCTACACCCCCGACCCGGCCGCGCACGAGCTCTACAGCCAGCTCTTCCGGGAGTGGATGCGCCTCCACGACTACTTCGGCCGCGGCGGCAACGAGGTGCTCAAGACGCTGCGGGCCTTGAGGGGGTAGGGAGCTGTCCGAACCTCAAAGGGGATAAGGGGATGGGTTGGGGATAAGGGGGATGGACCGCCAACCGAACTTAGCTCCTACTCCGACTCAGTTCGGCTGAACCTGTCTCTCGGACACAAGGGGATGGATTCAGGGCGGAGTTCAGAGTGCGGAGTGCAGAGGACCGGACCCACCGTAACATTGCAGTTCGGGAATCCGCACGCCGCCCTCTGCCCTCATCCCTTTGCCCTTCTAACATCCCCCTATCCCCAGTAACATCCCCTTATCCCCTTTTCTTACACTTCCACTCCATCGTTATTCCCAGTGCATCGCTTCTACGTGAACGCTCACCTCACGGAGGCCGGGGAGCTGGTCTCGCTGCCGAAGGAGGTGGCGCACCAGCTCTCCCGGGTGCTGCGCCTGCGTCCCGGCGCGAAGCTGATGCTGTTCTGCGGGGACGACCACGAGTGCGAGGCGGTGCTGGAGACGCTAAGTCCCGGCGCGGCGACTGCCCGCCTCCTCTCCCGGCACGCCCCGGGGACGGAGCTCTCCTGCGGGCTTCACGTGGCGGTCTCCGCCCTGAAGGGCGAGAAGCTCGACTGGACCGTCCAGAAGCTGACGGAGCTGGGGGCGGCCCGCATTACCCTGATGCAGACCGAGCGGACCATCGTCGCGCCGGGCGAGGAGCGCTGGTCGCGCCGGCTGGAGCGCTACGCCCGCATCGCGCAGGAGGCGGCGGAGCAGTCCGGACGGGTCCGGCTGCCGCAGGTGGCAGGCCCCCTCACCCTGGCACAGGTGCTGGAGGCGGAGCGCGAGACCCGGCGCCTCTTTCTCGATCCCTGGGGATCGTCCACCCTTGCCCAGGCGCTACAGCCGGCGCCGGAGCGTCTCACCCTGCTGATCGGGCCGGAAGGCGGCTTCTCGGAGGCGGAGACCGCGCTGGCGCGGGAGCAGGGCGCGGAGCCGGTCCGCCTCGGCACCCGCACTATGCGGGCGGAGACCGCCGCCCTCGCCGCCGCCGCCGCCGTGGTGCTGGCCGTCGACTCCTGAGTGGCTCGAGCGGCGTCGCTGCTCGCCCGGCGCGCTTGACGACGGCGACTTCACCCGAGAAAAGGGCCGCGCAAGGATGCTGTCGGCAAGTCAGCGAGCAGGTGGATCCCCGGCAGCCGGGAGCGCACGGGCAGAGCAGACGAGGCAGGAGTTCCGACCGGCGGTGTCTGACGGCTTCCGGGGCGCGGATCTCCCTACCTCCGGCCAGTCCGGCCGCGCCCTCTCATCGCCATGGTCAAAGTCGTCGTCATTCACGGGCCGAACCTGAATCTCCTGGGGCTCCGGGAGCCGGAGGTCTACGGCGCGCTCAATCTGGAGCAGATCAACGAGCGCATCACGGAAGTCGCCCGCGCCGAGGGAATTGAGGTGCGGATCAGCCAGTCGAACCTGGAAGGCGAGATCATCAACGCCATCCACGGCGCGCTCGACTGGGCGGACGCCATTCTCATCAACCCCGGAGCCTATACTCATACGTCGGTGGCGATCCGCGACGCGATCACCGCGGTGCGGCTGCCGACCGTCGAGGTGCACATGAGCAACGTCCACCGGCGGGAGAGCTTCCGCCACCACTCGTACGTCAGCCCGGTGGTGGTCGGGCAGATCGTCGGCTTCGGGCCGGACAGCTACCTGCTGGGGCTGCTGGCGGCAAAGCGGACGGTAGAGGAGATGCGACGATGACCCCGCGCCTTCAGCGGCTGCGCCAGGTGCTCGCCGAGAAGGAGCTCCGCGGCGCGCTGATCACCGATGCCGGCCACGTCGGCTATCTTTCCGGCTTCACCGGCAGCACCGCCGCGCTGCTGGTGCTCCCGGAGCGCGCCGTGTTCATCACCGACTCCCGCTACACTGCCCAGGCGGCGCGGGAGTGCCCCGGCTTCGAGCTGGCGCAGACCAGCTCCGGCGGCACCTACCAGGACGCCATCGCGGAGAAGGCGAAGGAGCTCGGCGCAACCGAGCTGGCGATCGAAGGCGACCTGGTCACCGTCTCGCAGCTCGAGAAGCTGAAGGAGAAGCTGGAGGGCGTGGAGCTGAAGCCGGTGGAGGGGCTGGTGGCGGAGCTCCGGCGGATAAAGGACGCCGAAGAGCTCGCCAGCATCCGCGTGGCCTGCGGGATCGTCGACCGCTCCTTCGAGTTCATCCTCGGGCTGCTCCGGCCGGGCGTCTCCGAGCGGGAGATCGCGATCGAGCTGGAGTACTTCATGAAGAAGTCGGGCAGCGAGAAGGAGGCCTTCGACACGATCGTCGCCTCCGGGCACCGCTCCGCCCTGCCGCACGGACGCGCCTCCGAGAAGCTGCTGGAAGCGGGCGACTTCATCACCTTCGACTTCGGCGCTCGCGTCGGCGGCTACCACAGCGACCTCACCCGCACCGTGGTCCTCGGCTCCGCCACCGAGCGGCAGCGGGAGGTCTACGGCGTAGTGCTGGAAGCGCAGCTCGCGGCGCTCGACGCGATCCGCGCCGGTGCCGAGGGGAAGGCGGTCGACGCGGTCGCCCGGGAGATCATCGCCGGCCGCGGCTTCGGAGAGAACTTCGGCCACGGCCTGGGGCACGGCCTGGGACGCCACGTCCACGACCACCCCGCGCTCTCCCCGCTCTCCACCGTCACGCTGGAGCCGGGGATGGTGGTGACCGTGGAGCCTGGCGTCTACCTGGACGGCTGGGGCGGGGTCCGCATCGAGGACGACGTGGTGGTCACCGAGACCGGCTGCGAGATCCTCACCTCCGCGCCCAAGCAGTTGATCGAAGTCCCCGTGTAAGGCGTTTCGTGCTTCGGGCGCCGAAGCTCCGCAGGGAAGGGGGTAGACTTTACCCCCTTCGTGGGCATACTCACCTATCGCCGTCCGCGCCGCGGAGGGGGAAAGCGGAGATGTCCAGTCACCACACCACCGACTGGCGCGTCGCCCGGGACGTCGCCGAGTACGGGTGGCACACCATCGGGATCGAGGAGGATGAGGAGGGGCCTCCGTTCGCCTACTCCGTCGGCTTCGTCCGCACGCTCGGCCACCCGGAGGTGCTGGTCGCGGGCCTGGAGCCGCACCTGGGGCACGACATCCTCTCCACCATCGCCGCGGAGGTGCGGGAAGGGCAGCAGTTCGAGCCGGAACGGGAGTACGAGGAAATCCTGGACGGGTTCCTCTGCGCGTTCAAGCGGGTCGACCCACAGTTCTACGCCCGTTTCCTCGGCTGCGGCCTGCGGTACTACCAGCGAGAGTTCCCCTGTCTCCAGTGCGTCTGGCCGGATAAGCTGGGCCGCTTTCCCTGGAACGAGGGCGCGCCGCCCTGGTTCCGCCTGCGGCAGCCGCTCCTCTGCTGCGATCTGGTCCATCTCTCCCACTGCCGGGAGTTCTGCCACCTGGACGATCCGGACTGGCCGTTCCCGCCCCCGCGCCGGGCTCGGGTGCGCACCACCGGAGCGATCGCCAGCGGCGGTGAGTGCGCGCGCTGCGTGGTCCACGGCGTCGCTCGGGACGACTGGCGCTTCCTCCCCGATCCGTCGGCGCGGCTCCGGGACGCGATCGAAATCTCGCTGTCCGAGCTGGTCACGCGCGATCCCTCGCTGACGTCACTGGCCGACCTGCCGCCCGAGTGGATGGCCTGGCGAGAGGCGCCGGGCAGCCCCTGGCGCCGCGCCCCGTTTGACGAGTGAATCGTATTCCGTATTGCGTATTGCGTAGCGGCGGGTTTCGTCCGCTCCGCCGTACGTCGTGCCGCGCGTGATGCTGCCTTCTGGTGTCCATTGACCCGGGGGCGCTTCGCCCGGCAAGACGTCCACGCAGAGCGGCAGCGGCTGAACGCTACGCAATACGCAATACGGAATACGACCTCCGTTTCCCCCACGGCATGTTCCGGGTACAAGCGGGCGTCGGCCGGCGGGAAGGCCCGCACCGGAAGCGGGGTGTGCGCCGGCGAACGCAAGGGAGGCGAGGATGGACCTGCTTGGATTTCTACTGCTGCTGGTGGTGGCGGCCGTGGCGGGCGCCTGCGGGGAGCTGATCGCGGGCGGAAAGGTGCCGGGCGGCATGCTCGGGTCGATGGTTGCCGGCCTGATCGGCGCCTGGATCGGCGGCATGCTGGTGCGCGTGGGGCCGGTGCTCTGGGGGATCCAGATCATCCCGGCGATCCTCGGCGCGGCGATCTTCGTGCTGATCCTGCGGCTGCTGACCTCCAGCCGCCAGCGCATGACGTAATCGTTCGAGCTCCGGCTCGATTGAGAGGCGGGTGCGGACCCTGGCATACGGTCCGCACCCGTCTCGCTGCGTACGGGCCGCCGGGCCGGGCGCCTCCACCGGCAGGAGTCCGCCCCGGTGCGGTACAACTTCCCGGCGGTGTTTCTCTGGAGGTTCAGCCCGTGCAGACGCAGTTCAAGACGATCCCGATGCAGGACGAGCTCGCGCAGATGGAGCGCAACCTGCGCTTCATCCCCAGCGAGGTGACCGATCCGCGCGTCCTCACCCGCGAGCAGGTGGAGAGCTACAACCGGGACGGCTACCTCAAGCCGCTGCCGGTCTTCTCGTCGGAGGAGATCGCGGAGCACCGGGGCTATCTGGACGACCTCCTCGCCCGCGTGCTCGCCGCCGGCGGCAGCAGCTACTCGATCAGCACCGCCCACCTGAAGCACGGCCAGGTCTACGACCTCCTCACCCACCCGCGCATCGTCGCCTACGTGCGCGACCTGCTGGGTGAGAACGTCGTCGGCTGGGGCTCGCACTACTTCTGCAAGATGCCGGGCGACGGGAAGGTGGTCCACTGGCACCAGGACGCCAGCTACTGGCCGCTGAACCCCTCCCGCACCGTCACCGTGTGGCTCGCCATCGATGACGCGGACGTGGAGAACGCCTGCATGCGCTACATTCCCGGCTCGCACCACCACGGTCACCTGACCTACCGCCTGACGGAAGAGACGGAGGACGCGGTGCTGAACCAGGAGGTGGAGAACGCGGAGCGGTACGGGGCGCCGGTCGACGTGGAGCTGAAGGCCGGCGAGATCTCGATGCACAGCGACCTGCTGCTCCACGGCTCCCGCGCGAACGAATCGAGCCGCCGGCGCTGCGGCCTGACCCTCCGCTACTGCGCCGCGGAAGTGCGCGCCGGGCTCGACTGGAACCTGAAGGGCGTCGTCGTCAGCGGCAGCGACCCGTCCGGCCACTGGGCCAACCCGCCCCGCCCCGAGAACGACTGAGTTCCTGACCCATTACGCCCGTTCGGATCGGCGGTCGGTTGGGTAGAAGTCGAGCCGGAGGGTAGAGATGTACTACTTCGGCTCGCTGGGGTTCATGATCCTGGGCTTCCTGGCGCTCGCGGTGCTCATCGTCGGCGCGGGCCAGGTAGCCCGGATGTTCCGCTCCCGCCGACGGTAAGCCGGCCGGCGAAAGCCACAGAAAAGCGTTACAGGTTGCAGGCTCGTCCCCGGGAGAGGGGTTCGAAACCTGCAACTTGCTAACTTGCTAACCTGAAACGCGCGAGATTACCAGCGGGCGGCGCGGGCCGGCTCCGGCAGCGGGTAGCGCTCCAGGTACTCCTCGTAGGTGCCGAGGAAGTTCACCAGTGCGTCCGAAGTAAACGCCAGCACGCGCGTCGCCACGTCGGAGATCAGGTCCCGGTCGTGCGAGACGAGGAGCACCGTGCCGGTGAAGAGCGAGAGCCCTTCGCCAAGCGCGTTCACCGACTCCAGGTCGAGGTGGTTGGTCGGCTCGTCGAAGATCAGCACCGGGTTCTGCTGCAGCATCAGCTTCGCCAGGAGCAGCCGCGCCGTCTCACCCCCGGAGAGCGCGGAGACCGGCTTCAGGCTCTCGTCGCCGCTGAAGAGCATCCGGCCGAGCACGCCGCGGACGAGCTGCTGGTCGCCGGTCGTCTCGAACTGCTGCAGCCACTCCAGGGCCGAGGTACCCGGCTCCGCCTCGATCCGGCTGTCCTGCGGGTAGTAGCCCCAGGTCATCCCGTTGCCCCAGCGGACCGAGCCCGCGTCCGGCGTCAGCTCCCCGATCAGCGTGCGGATCAGCGTGGTCTTCCCGGCGCCGTTCGGGCCGATGATCGCGATCTTGTCGCCGCGCATCACCTCGAGATCGACGTCCTTCAGCACCTGCTGGCCGTCGAAGCTCTTGCTGACCTGCTCCGCCACCACCGCCTCCCGGCCGGACGGCTTCTGCAGGTCGAACCGGATGTACGGCCGCTGGATGTTAGAGCGCTTCAGCTCCTGCGGCTGCAGGCGCTGGATCTCCTTGCGCCGGCTCTGCGCCTGGCTGGAGCGCTGACCCGCGCCGAAGCGGGCGATGAACTCCTGGAGCTGCGCGATCTTCTTCGCCTTGTCCCGGTTATTCGCTTCCACCTGCTCGCGCGACTGCAGCTTCTGCCGGACCATGTCATCGTAGTTGCCGGGGTAGACGATGATGGTCTCGTAGTCGATGTCCGCAATGTGGGTGCAGACCGCGTTCAGGAAGTGGCGGTCGTGCGAGATCACGATCAGCGTGCCCTTGTACTCCTGCAGGAAGCCTTCGAGCCAGTGGATCGACTCCAGGTCCATGTGGTTGGTCGGCTCGTCCAGGAGCAGCGCTTCCGGCTCTCCGAAGGCGGCCTGGGCCAGCAGCACGCGGAACTTGAGGTCGCTGGGGAGCGTGCTCATCAGGTCGGTGTGGCGCTCCGCCGGGATGCCGACCCCCGCCAGGATCTCCGCCGCGTCCACTTCGGCCATGTAGCCGTTGTTGTCCGCGATGAAGTTCTCCAGGTCGCCTAGCCGCTCCATGTCGGCATCGGTGAGATCGCCCTTTTCGCAGAGCGCGTCCCGCTCCTGGAACGTCTTCCAGAGCTCCCCGTGGCCCATCATCACCGTATCGATGATGCGCTCGTTGTCGAAGGCGAACTGGTCCTGGCGCAGCACCCCCACCCGGCGCGGCTTCTGGATGGTGCCGCGGTTCGACGGCTCCACGTCGCCGGTGAGCATCTTCATGAAGGTGCTCTTGCCGGCGCCGTTCGGACCGGTGAGCCCATACCGGTTTCCCGGCGTGAACTTGACGGTCACGTCCTCGAACAGCGTGCGCGTTCCGAACGATTTGGTAACGTTGTTGACTGCAATCATTTCAGAAGTATCGGATCCAAAAAAGAAGACGCGCGGGGCGCGTCATAGGCGGTCCAAGTATACCGGAAGCACCCCGCGCATGTGAAGGGCAGGGCGAAGGTCGCGAGAGCGCGCCGGAGCCTGTTACCTGCCAGCCTGCCACCTGCTGACCTGCCAACTCCTCTACCGCTAACCGTGCAGCGCCGCGGCGACCAGCAGCATTCCGAGGGCCAGGAGGAGCGTGCGGGCGCCTCCCAGCAGCACGGTAGTCAGGGCGGTCTGCCCCAGCCTGCGCGCCATGCCCGGGCGCGGCTCTTCCTGATGGCGTCTCCGGGCCTCGGCGAGCTCTTCGTCGCTGAGCCGCCACTCCTCGGCGAACCGCATGATCCCTTCGGTCAACCGCAGTGAGGCGATGCAGAAGAGCAGCCCCAGCACGAGCGCGTAGGCGGCGGGGACTGCTACAAACCACGCAAGCGCCAGGGCGGAGACGCAATCGCAGAGCGGCAGCAGGATGAACGCAGCCCGCTCTCCCCACTGGCGGCGCGGCCGGGCCTCCGCGCGCAGGTAGGCGCGGGCGTGGCTGGCGAGGACAAACGCCAGGCAGACCACGGAGAGCGCGGAGGACGCCACCAGGGCCAGGAGCCAGGTCATCGGTAGAGGTTCACTCGTTACTGTATGAACCACCACGCGTCTCGCCTGGTTACGGGTCGAGCCTCTGTACTCCCGCAGGCGTAGGCGGAACCTGGCGTGGGTATGCTGTAGAGCGCGTTGACGCGCCGCACTGCTCCCGTTACGATTCACACGCTTCTCGCCCGCTGCCAGGCCGCGCGGTTGGTGAACCGCCGCGGAGGGACCGGCCTCTATACTGGAGTGGCGTGCTGTTCCCGAGGAAATGGGTGGCCCTGTGATTGAAGCTGCTGCTCCACAAGAAGAGAAACCGTCCGCACCGGAGCTGCCGCAGGAGGCGGAGACCAGCCCGGCGCGCCGCGGCTGGACCTTGCCCGCCGGGCTGGTCTTCAGCGCCGCCGTCCTCTCCCTCGCCGCGGCTGCCACCGCCCCGCCGCGGATCCCGGAAAGCGCGGCGAGCGTGTTCGCGCCAGCGTTTCAGTTGGAAGAGCTCCCCGGCCCCGCCGCGCGCGTGATGGGTGATACCTACGTGGAGGCACCCGAGTTGATGGGTCCGCCGGCGCCCGAGGCTCCGAAGTCCGTCCCGAACGGGCCCGCGGCGGCGCCGGCCCAGGTGGCGACCTTCGGCGGACCGGTCCGCGGCCCGCTCTGGAGCGGCACCCCGCTGCCGTGGCTCCCCTCCGGCCGGGCCCCGGCGATCCCGGCACCCGGCACCGCCATCCCGGTCGAGGCGCCGCGTCCCGCCGAGGAGCCGCAGCCGACTGCCGCCGCCGCGAAGCCCGAGAGCCCCGCCACCAGCTCCGAGCTGCCCGATCCGAAGAAGCTCGCCCTCTCCCGCCTGGCACGGCCGGAGCTGGAAACGCTGAAGCTGGAGAAGCAGGCCGGGAAGGTGAGCGCCGCGGAGCCGCTGCGGGTGGAGCTCTCCCTGGCGGAAGCGGGGAAGACGGTGGGGCCGGGCGATTCGCTCACGGTGCGTCTCGCCGCCACCGCGGCCTGCTACTTGGCCCTGATCCGCGTCGACGCGTCCGGTAAGGCGGCCACCGCCTTCCGCGCGCCCCTTCCCTCCCAGCGCCTCTCGCTCACGCTGAAAGCCGGGGCGGAGACGGGGGCGGAATACTTGCTCGCCGTCGCTTCCGTCAAGCCGCTCAGCGGCGCGCAGGTCTCCGCGGCGCTCAAGGCGTCCGGCAACAGCTTCCCCACCGTGCAGCTCGCCTCCGCCAACTCCGGAGCGGCCTGGAACGCCGCGCTGGCACACGCGGGGGCCCTGAGCGGCCCTGCCGCCCGCTGGGAGCGGTTCGAGTGGGCGGTCGACACCGCCGCGGTAGCGGTGCGCGCCCCGGAGAAGACGGTCGCCGTAAAGCCCGCGCCGGAGAAGCCGGCGCCGGAGAAGCCCGCCTCCGCCGCGGAGAAGCCGTCCCCCGGCAAGCCGGCGGAGAGCGTGCTCCCGGAAGAGAAGCTCCCGGAGAAGGCGCCCGCCGACGATGGGAGCGCGCTGCCGGACTAGATGAGGGATGAAGGATGAGTTTCCCGGACCCTGCGACCGGTGCGCTCTTCTCTACACCCTCGACGCCGAGCCCTCTAGCTCCAGCAGCCGCTGCTTCGTCTCCAGGCCGTAGGCGTAGCCGGTGAGCTTGCCGCCCGAGCCGATGATGCGGTGGCAGGGGACGATCAGGCAGATCGGGTTGGCGCCGTTGGCGGCGCCGACCGCCCGGGAAGCGGTGGGGCGGCCGACGGCGGCGGCGATCTCTCCGTAGCTCCGCGTCTCGCCGTAAGGAACGGCGGCCACCGCCTCCCACACCTGCCGCTGGAACGGCGTGCCTTTTGGGTCCAGCGGCAGGTCGAATTCCTTGCGGCGGCCGGTGAGGTACTCGCGGAGCTGGCGGACTACCTTCGCACAGGCCTGGTCGCCGGAAGCGACGATGTCGTCCTCGTACCGGTCGCAGAGCCGGTTATAGGCGGCAGAGGGCTCGTCCAGGGAGACGAAGCAGACCCCGTCCGGCGTCACGGCGACGGTCGTGGGGCCGACCAGCGGCAGCTCTTCGGTGGTGTAGGCGACGATCATGGGAGCGGCAAGAAGAAGGGCCGCCCCTAGCGGGGCGGCCCGGTCGATCTCGGTCAGACCGGTACGGTCTTATACGACGGTCGCGTCCGGCTTGCCTGCCGGGGCTGCCAGCGTCGGTAGCGCCAGGTCGCGCTCGGCGGCGGTGCGGGTGATCTCCGCGCCGACCGACTGCAGCTTCTCCACGAGCGCGTCGTAGCCGCGGTCCACGTGCTCCACGCCGCCGATGGTGCTCTCCCCCTCGGCTGCGAGCGCGGCCACGATCATCGCGGCCCCGGCGCGCAGGTCGGTCGAGGTCACCAC
Source organism: Armatimonadota bacterium (assembly GCA_046292385.1). Taxonomy (GTDB): domain Bacteria; phylum Armatimonadota; class SYMT01; order SYMT01; family SYMT01; genus JBKBRF01. Next base: position 41,719 of record JBKBRF010000007.1, read on the forward strand.
GGCGCCGGTCAACTGCGGCACGCCGTGCACGAAGGCGGTGCGGCCTTCCACGCGGACGTCGGCGCCCATCCGCTGCAGCTCGCTGACGTAGCGGAACCGGTTCTCGAAGACCCGGTCGGTCACCATCGCCGCGCCCTCGCTCACGGAGAGCAGGGCGACCATCGGCTGCTGCATGTCGGTCGGGAAGCCAGGGTGCGGCATCGCCAGGATGTCGACCGCCCGGCAGCGCCCCTTCATGCTCACACGCAGGCGCCCGGGGGCGTTCTCGTCCTCATCGAGCTGCTCCAGCGTGACGCCCATGTCCCGCAGCTTCACCAGCACCGGCTGCAGGTGCGCCGGCACCACGTTCTCCAGGATCAGGTCGCCCCGGGTGATGGCCGCCGCGCACGCGTAGGTGCCCGCTTCCATCCGGTCCGGGATCACGGAGTACTCGGCCCCCGCCCGGAGCTGCTTCACGCCCTCGATAATGACGGTCGAGGTGCCGGCGCCGGTCACCTGGCCGCCCAGGCTGCAGAGGAAGTGGGCCAGGTCGACCACTTCCGGCTCCGTAGCGGCGTTCTCGATGATCGTCACGCCCTCCGCCATGCAGGCGGCGGTCATCAGGTGGGTCGTGGCGCCCGCGCTCGGGAAGTCGAGGTAGATCCGCGCGCCGACCAGCTTCTCGGCCGAAGCTTCCACGATGCCGCCGTCGTTCCGCACGTCGGCGCCCAGCGCCCGCAGACCCTTGATGTGGAAGTCGACCGGCCGGGCGCCGATGTCGCACCCGCCGGGCTGGGCCACGCGGGCATGGCCCAGGCGCGCCAGCATCGGGCCGAGGACGTAGAATGAAGCGCGCATCTTGCGCACCAGCTCTTCCGGCGCGCTCGTCCGGCAGAAGCCGGTGGCGTCGATCTTCACCACACCGTCGGTGCTGAAGCGCACCTCTGCTCCCACCTCCTGGAGCATCTCCGCCATGGTGTGGATGTCCCGGATGTCCGGGACGTTGTGGAGCGTGGTGACGCCGTCTACCAGCAAGCAGGCCGCCATCAACGGCAGACTGGCGTTCTTGCTGCCGCTTACTCGAATGGAGCCCTGCAAAGGAATGCCACCGCGAACGTAAATCTTATCCACTGGTTCCTGCCTCCCTACTGAAACCGGGTTACTTCGAAGCGCATATACCCGGCTCCGGCGGGTTACACGTCCTCACGCGAAATAGTCGGTGAATCCGCGGCAAGCAAACAGTGGTTCGTTTGGATGGCGGCTTCTCATTCAAAAGCGGGATCCTCCACCGGTCCTGTGCAGCGGCCCGATCGGCGTCCGACCGAGAGTCCGCGCGGATGATAGCCGGGCGGGCTGGCGGTCGTCAACTTCTGCAGCGGGAGTACGTCCGGCTCCGTTCCCTGCTCTGTTAGTGGCCCGAAGCGGCGCCGAAGTTCGGTTTCCCCGGCTCAATCTTCTCTCCGGGCGAGCGCCGCGTGCGCCAGCTCCACTCCCACCCCCTGCAGGCGGATCCGCCGCTTCCCGGCGGGCAGCCCCACTCGCACCGTCGGGCACTCGTCCAGGGTGGCGACGAGTTGCTCGCCGCTCCGCCGCACCGTCAGCGTGTGCCACGCCTCGGCGCGGAACCCGGCCGGCAGTGCCGCGGAGGCGCTCCCCACGCGGAGCTTGCCGTCTGCGATCCATACCTCCAGGTCCCCGACCGCCGCGCCCCAGCGGCCGCCGGACTGCGTGGCACGGCCGGAGCACTCCAGTACGAACCGGTCCTGCGGCTCCTCTAACTCCAGGATAGACCTGTCCCCGCGGGATTGGAGCCCCTCCTCTCCGCGCTCCCAGCCCGCCGCGCCGCTCCACTCGTCGCCCGGCGGCGCCTCGTCGAACCACGAGAGGTAGTCCGGCATCCTCGGCGCCGGCTGCGGCGTAGAGGTCGGCCCGGCGCAGGCCGGCCGGCCGTCGTGCCAGACCAGCCGGTCGATGCGCGGGTAGCGCGCGGTGCACTCGTGGTCCCAGCCGTGGTAGACCATCCACTGCGACTGCAGGTCCGGTCCCAGCACCACGGAGTTGTGGCCGGGGCCGATGACGCGGCCGGGATCGGTGCGGAGCACCTGCGGCCCTGTCGCGTTGGCGTCGTCCACCCACGGCCCAAAGGGATGGTCGGCGAACGCATAGGCAACACCGTAGTTCGGATTCTCCCACCGGCCGCCGCTGTAGAGGAGGCAGTAGCGGTCCCCGACCGGCAGCACGAACGGTCCCTCGACGGTGTACCAATCGAGGTTGCCCTTGATCGCCCGCTCCAGCTCGAACACCTGCCAGTCCGCGTACGGGCGCAGCACCTCCTGGCGCTCTCCCGCCAGCCGGTCCATCGTGATGAGCCGGTCGACCACCAGCCCGGTGCCGGAGAAGGGCGGCGTCAGCCAGTCGCGCGCGTAGAACAGGTACCACTGGCCGTCCCGCGGATCCCGGAACGGGTGGCCGTCGATCGCGAACGCTTCGGTGGGGGTCAGGTCGACGTCGCAGTCCCGCCACGGGCCGAGCGGATGCTCCGCCACCGCGACCCGCAGGTGGTGGTCCGGCGACTCGCCGTTTCCGAGCGCGTAGTAGAGGTAGAAGCGCCCTTCCGAGTAGGCCACTTCCGGGGCCCAGTAGTCTTCCTTGTCCGGAAACTTCAGCGGGTCGAGCACTCCGCCGCGCGGCTCCCAGTGGACCAGATCCCGCGAGGTGAGCATCTGCATGGCGCGGCCGTCCGGCGCGTAGTCGGTCGCGTAAGCGTAGTAGCGGCCGTTGAAGCGGAGCACGAACGGGTCGGGAAAGTTGCGGTCGTAGACCGGGTTCTGGTAGGTCCCGGCGGTTCGGGTCGGTTGGCTCAACGTTATCGTCCTGGCAAGGGGAGAGTGCGATCGCTAAAGACCTAATCTTACCGCTGCTCCAGCGGCGGGACGGAGCGGGGCTCCGGTCCGATGTACTTCGCACGGGGGCGGATCAACCGGTTGGCGTCGAGCTGCTCGATCACGTGGGCGCACCAGCCGCTCGTCCGGGCGGCGACGAAGATCGGCGTGTAGAGATCCGGAGGGACGCCGAGCAGGTGGTAGACCCAGGCGCAGGGGAAGTCGACGTTCGGCTTCAATCCCTTCTCCCTCTCCACCGTCTCCTGGATCGCGTCGGCGGTCTCGAGCCAGTGGAGGTCTCCGCGCGCGCGGGCCAGGTGCTCGCCCACTTCGCGCAGGATCACGGCCCGGCTGTCGCCCTGGCGGACCACCCGGTGGCCGAACCCCATAATCCGCTCCCGCCGCCCCAGCCGCTCCCGGACCCAGGCATCCGCCCGCTCCGGGGAGCCGACCTCCCGCAGCATCGCCAGCGCCGCCTCGTTGGCGCCGCCGTGCAGCGGCCCCTTCAGCGCTCCGATCGCGGCGACGATCCCGGAGTGGAGATCGGAGAGGGTGGAGACGACCACCCGCGCGGCGAAGGTCGAGGCGTTCAGCTCGTGCTCCGCGTAGAGGATGAGCGAGACGTCCATCGCCCGCACCGCCTCTGGGTCCGGCTCGCGCCCGGTCAGGCTCCGGAGCAGGTAGGCGGCCTGGCCCTCCTCCGGGCGGGGCGCCGGCGCCGTCTCGCCCCGCCGTGCCGCGTGCCACTCGGCCAGGAGGGCAGGAAGCTGGGCGAGGAGCCGGATCGACTTCCGCACGTTCGCGTCGTGGGAGCCGTCGCCCACCTCCGGCTCGAAGTGCGCCTGCAGGCTGACGGCGGAGCGGAGCGCGTCCATCGGCGGCGCGCCGGCCGGGATCCGGCGGACCAGCTCCCGAAGCTCCGCGGGAACGGCGCGAGACCGCGCCAGCTGCGAGCTGAAGTCGCGCAGCGCCTCCCGGCCGGGCAGTTCTCCGCAGAGCAGGAGGTGTGCGACCTCTTCGAAGCTGCAGCTCCGGGCGAGCTCCGCAATCGGGTAGCCGCGGTAGAAGAGCCCCTCCTCCGTGATGGTGCAGATCGAGGTCTCCCCGGCGATGACCCCTTCCAACCCGGGACTGAAGTCGCTCATCTCGCCCTCCTCGGGTCCCCGGTGAAAACCACTGGCTGCTGCAGGTTGACCCCGCGTCAGGCGGAGCTCGGAACCTGCAAACCTGCAACCTGCGAACCTGTTCACTCACGAGGCCGCAGCCCTGGCGGCGGCGACTACTCGTATCCGGCGATCTTCTCGTCCAGCGCGGCGTACTCCGCGTAGCGCACCAGCTCGTACAGCTCCGCCCGGGTCTGCATCCGGTCCAGGAAGCCCTGCTGCGTCCCTTCCGCCGCCAGCCGGGAGAACGCCTCTTCCACCGCCTTCATCGCCACGCGGAACGCCGTCATCGGAAAGAGCGCCAGCCGGTAGCCGAGCTCCCCGAGCTCCGCCACCGAGAGGTACGGCGTCTTCCCGAACTCGGTGATGTTGGCGAGCAGCGGCACCCGGATCTCCCGGGCGAAGAGCGCCAGCTCCTCCCGAGAGCGCAGCCCTTCCGGGAAGATCACGTCGGCGCCCGCCGCCACGTACCGCTGCGCCCGCGCCAGCGCCGCCTCCACCCCTTCCACCGCCGCCGCGTCGGTGCGCGCGATCACCACGAAGTCAGGATCGCGCCGCGCCTCGACCGCCGCCGCGACCTTCCGCTCCATCTCCTCCGGCGACACCAGCCGCTTGCCCGCCAGGTGTCCACACCGCTTGGGGCTCTCCTGGTCCTCTAGATGCATACCCCCAATCCCGGCCCCTTCGAACTCCCGAACGGTGCGCATCACGTTCAGCACTTCGCCGAAGCCGGTGTCGGCATCCACGATCACCGGCAGGGAGACCGCCTCCGCGGTATAGCGGGCGTGCCGCACCACCTCTTCCAGCGACATCAGCCCCACGTCCGGAAAGCCCGCCACCCCGTTGGCGGTCCCGGCCCCCGAGACGTAGACCGCGGAGAACCCGGCGCGCTCCGCCAGCAGCGCCGTCGCCGCGTTGAACACGCCCGGAACGGCGTGCGTCCCACTCTCCAGCAGTCTCCGCAGCGCCCGGGCACTCATACAGGCCTCCTCATCACCACCACTCTTGCACTACAATGATGATACCGCGACCTGGTGTCACGAGGGGTTATAGTGATGGCCACGAGGAACTTGACTGTCCGACTGCCGGAAGAGCTTTTTGCTGAGAGCGAGAGCCTGGCAAGAGAGCGGAACGTGAGTCTGAACCGCCTGGTACAAGAAGGGCTCACGACCCTTCTCCGGGCTCAGCGTTACCAGCGACTCTACGAGGCGTTTGGCGAGCTGGGCGACGATCCGGATGAGATGGACGTAGAGTTCGCGGCTGAAGCGCAGTTCGAGGCGACCAGAGAAGATGAACGAGCAGCCTAGCCGCGGCGAGATCTGGTGGGTCGACTGGTCGCCGGGTCGTGGTTCCGAACAGTTGGGACGCCGCCCTGCGCTCGTCATCCAGACTGACGCCGCAAACCAAAACCCGCGCTACGGCAACACCATCGTCGCTGCCATTTCGACGAAAGGACGCCCACTGCCGTTCCACGTACCGGTCACTCCCACCCAGGAAAGCGGTCTCTCCAGGCCATCCTGGGTGAAGTGCGAGCAAATCCTTACGGTCAGTAAGGAACGGTTGCTACAGAGACTTGGCGCGCTTAACCCTGGGGAGCTAGCCCGAGTAGAGCAAGCGCTTCGCCTGGTTCTGGATCTGGATTAGCCTCTTCGGGCCTAACCGTCTCCACCAGCAACTCCCTCTGCGACTCCTCTGCGCCCTCGGCGGCCTCTGCGGTAAACCCTGGTTCGGACCGGGGCGCGCTACAGGACTCGTGAGGCGGACCAAGCCCGACCCCCTGGGTTCCGGTTCTCTCCGCGCACTCCGCGTCTCTGTGGTGAAAAACCCCGTTAGATCCCCTCCCCTGCCTCGCCGGTGACCGGCCGGAGGGCCACGCAGTGCAGGTACGGCGTGCGGAGGCTGTCCAGGGAGACGTCGGAGCGGGGGCGGCCGGTCTCGTCCTCGCCGTAGATCCGCAGGTCGGCCAGGCCGGTGGCGGCGGCGAGGGCGCGCAGTTCCGGCAGGGTGTAGGCCCGGTAGCGGGCGGCGGGCAGGTCGCGCCGGGTACCGTCGGCCAGGATGCAGCGGACACGGCTGACCACCGTCCCAGCGTCGAAGTCGAACCGGTGGCGCCGCACCACGTCGGTCCGCTCGATCAGCCGGTGCTCCGTCCGCGGCGCCCGCGCCCAGTAGTAGGGGTTGCAGGTAGCGAAGATGACCCGCCCGCCCGGCTTGAGGGCGGTCGCGACGGCGCGCATCATCGCCGCGTTGTCCGCGTCCGAGAAGGCGCCGAAGTCGAGCATCAGCGCGCCGTCGAAGACGCTCCGCTCCGGGAGGCTGCGGAGGTCCGCCTGGCGGAACTCGATCTCGGCGTGGTGCTCCCGCGCGGCGCCGCGGCCGAGAGAGAGCAGCCACTCCGCTTCCTCCACGGCGGTGACCTGGTAGCCCCACTGCGCCAGCCGCACGCTCACCGCGCCGGTCCCGCAGCCCAGCTCCAGCACCCGGCCGCCCGCGGGGAGGTCGAGCGTCTCCGTCAGGAACGGCAGCGACTCATCCGCTTCGTTGAAGTCCCCCATGTGCCCCAGGAACTCCAGCCCCGGGATCTGCCGCAAGTGCATCCGCCACCAGACGTGATTCATTCCCCCTCCGACCGTGCGCCCGCGGGCGCGATTGAGCTGTTGCAGGTTAGCAAGTTGGCAGGTTGCAGGTTAGATTCCGCCCGAAGGGGTTCGGAGCCCGGGAACCTGCAACCCGAAAACGGAACAGGGCAGGCTTAACGAAGCCATGCCGGAAGCACCCGGGTCGCCAGCGAGCAGGAGCGCGATCTCCCGTCTACGGAGGGTTCGGCTTTAGCCTTTAGCCTTTTGATTTTAGCCTTTAGGATCCCTCAGAGCTTCTGGCGCGCCTTCAGCTCCAGGTACCGGTTTACCACGGAGACGGAGAGCTCTTCCGGTGCGGAATCGAGGACCAGCGCCCCGAGCTTGTGCAGGCTCTCCTGGATCCGCCGCCGCTCGCCCAGCAGGTCGAGCGCCACGGTGCGCGCGTACATCTCCGCCGCGCTCTCCACCGGGCGCCGGGCGGCGGCGACCACTCGCTCGTCCTGCAGCGTCACGCAGAGCGGCAGGTGGGTAGGGAGCAGGAGCCGCAGGTAGGTTACCAGCTCCGCGGAAGTCTCTTCGTCGACCAGGTCGGTGAAGAAGACGACCAGCGACCGTCGCTTCACGCGGGTGGCGATCTGCTCCAGCGCGCCGCGGTAGTCGACGTGGCAGAGCCGCGCCTCCACGCCGTAGAGCAGCTCCAGGCACTGGCGGAGCTGCGGCTCGCCTTTGCCGAGCGGCAGGTAGGCGTCGACCTCATCCGAGACGATCATCAGCCCCACGCGGTCGCCGGCCCGCAGCGCCACGTGCGCCAGCATCAGGGCGGCGTTGATCGCGTAGTCGAGCTTCGCCAGCTTCCCCACGCGGCCCGCCATCATCCGGCCCGCGTCGAGCACGATCAGCACGTTCTGGCTGCGCTCCACCTCGTAGACGCGGCTCATCGGGCGGTGGCGGCGGGCCGTCGCCTTCCAGTCGATCTGCCGGTACTCGTCGTCCGGGGTGTAGTCCCGGATCCGCTCGAACTCGGTGCCGCGCCCGATGTGGCGGGAGCGGTGGATGCCGAATTCACCCAGGCGGCTGCGGCGCGCCATCAGCTCGTACCGGGCGACCTCCCGCAGGTCGGGATAGGTGCGCACCTCCGCCGGGGCGGGGAGGGTCCACTGCCGCACCGCCAGTCCCGGCGCGTGCTCCACGCGGAGGTGCAGGTCGCCCAGCTCGTACCGCCCCCGCGCCGGGGAAATGACGTGGTACGTCAGGGTCGCCTCCTCCTGCGACCGCAGGGTGAGCGAGCCGGGCAGCCCTTCCACGTCCCAGGTCGGCGGCAGGGTGTCCTGGATCGTGAGCCGCAGTGGGAAGCGGCTGTAGTTGCGCACCCGCAGCTCCACGCACTCCCGCTCCCCGAGCGAGAGCCGCTCCGGAGCCAGGCGCACCACCTCCACGTCTTTCGGACGGATCCCCAGCAGCGCGTTGCCCGCCATCAGCACGCCGCAGACCGCCAGGTAGAGCAGCGCCACCGCGAAGAACGCGGGCGAGACGACCGCCAGCGCCGCCGGCGCCAGCCCCAGCGCCGCCAGCAGCAGCATGCGGCGGCTGGGGAGCACGCGGGAGCGGAGGGCAGGAGCTTCGGCAGATGACATAAGAGCGAAAGGCGGCGGACGCCTAAAGAAGTCCCCCACGCCGCCCCCGATCTCCTCTTCGAACCGGATTCACCACGGAGCGCACAGAGGGCACCGAGATTTCGAACCGGATTCACCGCAGGGAATTGAACCGCCAAGACGCCAAGCTCGCCAAGAGGGATGGGCCGGGTTCGCCTGTCGAGTACCGTACAGCGGCCCCGGGCCGAACCGATTTCACCGCAGAGATCGCGGAGAGCGCAGAGGGGACGCAGAGAGGGGAAGAGAGGGTTAGGCCAGATCCGCTGACGAGTCCGTGAGCGGCCCCGGAGTTTCTCCTTCTGGTTCCCCTCTCTGCGCCCTCTGCGCTCTCTGCGGTGAAATCCCGTTCGGTTCCTCTCGGTGCCCTCTGTGCGCTCCGTGGTGAATCCGGTTCGGAGGTCCCGGGGGTGGTTGGCTGCCGGGGAGACACGGTATGATCTTCCTGCGCTTGCCCGGAACAGGCCGGCGAAGCGTACTGAGGATGCGTGAGTCAGTGGAGCCGTTCTGCCCAGGACGATACGCCGCGATCGATGTCGGGAGCCATTCGGTGCTGCTCCTGGTGGCCGACGTGGACGAAGAAGGCCGGTTGACGCCGGTGGCAGACGGCGCCCGCGCCACCCGTCTCAGCGAGCGGTACTACATCCGCAAGCGGCTGAGCCGTCCCGCGCGCGACCGCACCCTGGAGGCGATCTGCGACTTCAGCCGCATCGCGCGCCGCTGCGGCGCGGAGGGGATTGCCGCGGTCGGCACCTCCGTCCTGCGGGACGCGCCGAACGGCACCGAGTTCCGCTCGCAGGTCCGCCAGGAGTGCGGCCTCCCGATCGAGGTGATCACCGGCGAGCAGGAGGCGGAGCTGGCCTACGAGGGGAACCTTCACGACCGCCTTCTGCCGGCCTGCGACGGCGAGCGGGTCGTGATCGACGTCGGCGGCGGCAGCACGGAGCTGGTCCGCGGCATCGGCGGCACCCTCACCTCTCGCGTCAGCTTCCCGATCGGCGCGGTCCGCCTCACGGAGAGCTTCCTCCGGAGCGATCCGCCGTCCGCGGCGGAGTGCGCGGCGGCGGAGGCGGCGGTGGAGCAGGCGTTCTGCGACGTGGAGCCTCTGCTGCCCGCTTCGGTGCTGATCGGCTCCAGCGGCACGGTCTACAACCTCACTCGGGTCGCCATCGCGGGCGGACTGATCCCGGCGGAGAAGGTGCACGGCGCGGCGCTCCCGCATACGCGGGTGGCGGAGCTGGTCGACCTCTTCCGCAGCCTGCCGATCAAGTTTCGCAAGCGGGTCCCCGGGCTGGAGCCGGAGCGCGCCGACGTGATCTTCGCCGGCGCCATGATCCTCCACCAGGTGATGGCGCGGCTCTCCGCCACGCAGCTGACCACCAGCAGCAACGGCGTCCGCCACGGCTGCATCTACAACATGGCCCGCCGCGCCCTGCTCAAGCGGTAAGCTGCCGGGCTGCGCTCGACGAGATGGGTGGCTCGTTATCAGGTTGTCAGGTTACAGGTTGGCAGGTTCCGAACCCCGTCTCCGGAGTGCCTGACTTGCAGCTTGCCAACTTGCTAACCTACGAACCTGCGTGATGCGACAGGTCCGCCGTCTCTCGGCAGACAATCTCTCACCGGAGGTGGCCTCGATGCGCGTTCTCAAGAGCCTGGGTGCGGTCCTCATCGGTGCGGCGGTCCTGGCCGCGGCTCCCGGAGCGAGTGAGGAAGGGCGGATGCTGCCGCTGACCCTGCGCCGGCAGGTGGAAGCGGGCGGCCGGTTTACGCCGCAGGAGACGAAGGTCCGCTGGAAGCCTGCGGAGACGGCGGTGATCGTGATCGACATGTGGGACCGCCACTGGTGCGCCGGCGCGAATCGCCGCGGCGCGGAGCTGGCCCCGCGGGCGGACCGCTTCGTCGCCCGCGCCCGGGAAGCGGGAGCACTGATCGTTCACGCCCCCAGCGGCTGCATGGAGGCGTACCGCGATCATCCCGCCCGCCGCCGCGCCCAGAGCGCCCCGCCTGCCCCGAACCTGCCGGAGGGCATCGAGAAGTGGTGCTACTCGATCCCGGCGGAGGAGCGCGGCAAGTACCCGCTGGACCAGACCGACGGCGGCTGCGACTGCCAGCCGAAATGCGCCACCAGCAATCCCTGGAAGCGGCAGATGGACGCGATCCGCATCCGGGACGAGGACGCGATCAGCGACTCCGGGCCGGAGGTCTGGAACCTGCTGGAGCAGCGCGGCATCCGCAACGTCCTGATTCTGGGGGTCCACACCAACATGTGCATCCTGGGCCGCCCGTTCGGGCTGCGGAACATGGCGCGCTTCGGGAAGAACGTCGCGCTCGTCCGCGACCTCACCGACACGATGTACAATCCCCGGGCCTGGCCCTACGTCGACCACTTCCGCGGAACCGGGCTGATCGTGGAGCATATCGAGAAGTACGTCTGCCCCACCGTCTCCTCGGAGCAGCTCCTCGGCGGGAAGCCGTTCCGCTTCCGTGAGGCTCCCACGCCGGAGCCGAAGCGCGGCAGCGACGCGGAATAGACCACGCGATGAACCGGACCACCTTCAAATTCACGCTCGAGTTCCAGTCGGAAGATCCCCACTCCGACCACGCCCGGCTGGTCGAGTTGCTGAGCCGCGTGCCTGGGGTCGAAGCCGTCGCGACCGTCGAAGAGATTACCGAAGGCTGCCCGGTCGCCCGCCTGGCCGTCGACACGCACTTCCAGGACTCGCAGCAGGCCTGGAGCCTCTACAACCGGCTTACGCGGCAAATCCATACCTGCGCCGGCGTCTATCTCTGGAAGCGCGAGTGCCGCCTGGCCGAGATGCACGCGAGCGAAGAGGCGCTGCGGGAGAGCTGAACGCTCGGCCGGGATGGGGTGGAGAGCGGGGAGGCACGGGTGCGGCAACCCTCACCCGAACCGAAGGTGAACGGCTCGCCGGAAAACAACGCGGCCCGTCCCGGAGAGGGACGGGCCGCGCTCTTCGTTCGGACGGCTGCGGAGGTTACACACCTGCCTGGTAGAGGGCCTCCAGCCAGTAGTAACCACCATCCGCTCGGATGAGGGACTCGAGCCAGTGGGTGAAACTGGCTGCGATCGGTCGCCATTCGCGGGGCTGCTCGGAATGGATCCCGTCCAGGACGTGGCCGGTTTCCAGATCGAACGCGAGGAAATCGCCGGACCCGTTTACACGGGCGAAGACCGCGTAGCGCTCCAGGGCCTCAGTTCCGTAAAAGTCCTCTTCTTCCTCCTGCAGATCCACAATCAGCTCGGTCGACGCAATTCCGACCCCGTGCAGGCCGGACTCGTTGACGAACAGGTTGGCGCCGTTGGTGAAGCGCCAGAAGACCTGGAAGTCGACGGGGAGCTTGCGCCGCAGCCGCGTCTCCGCGGCGGCGACCGCCTGATCCTCCGCCGGAGGGAAGAGCATCACCTCATACCAGTCGGATACGCTGCCGGTCTCGACTCGCAGCCCACCGTCCGCATGGATGCGGCGGAGCTCTGCGAGTAACGGCGCCAGAGGATGACTGTCCACGGAAAGGCTCCTGCACCGGCGCTCCGAGAGGGGCCGCGCCGGACACCGCTCTGTTCCCCGCCCTGGGCACCGGTTCCTCCCGCCCGGTGCTATCGCGCATCTTTCACACGCCCGGTGGAGCCGCCGCTGCTCTGCCGGCGCGTCTTTTGAAGAGAGCGGACCCCGGGGAGCTCCCCCGGGGTCCGCACCTCGTCTAACCTACCGACAGGCTGTCGAGGTACTGCCGCAGCTCCTGCTGGGCTTCCGCCTCCTGCTGGCGCAGCCGCCGCTGCTCCGCGCGCAGCGTCTCGATCTGCGCCTCCTGCTCGGTCAGCTTCTGCACGTACTGCATGTAGAGCGGGCTGTTGCGGTCGAGCCGCTCCATGTTCTGGCGGATGCGGGCCTGCTCCGCGTCGATCTCCTTCAGCTCCGCCTCCACCGCGGCGCGGCGGCCCTGGAGCTCGGTGATCTTGCGGCGGCGCGTCACCAGCTCTTCCAGGGCACGCTTCACCTCCGGGCTGACGCGGTCGTTCCGCGTGTAGGTGAGGAGGAGGTCCAGGTCGGCGTCGAGCAGCGCTACCGTCTCCGTAACCGGCCGCTCCGTGCTGACGGTCAGCTTCTCCGTCTCCCCCGGGGCCACCGTCACCCGGAAGCGGTAGGCCTCCGGCGTGATCTCCGCGGCGGTTTTCGGCTGCGCCAGGTCGAAGCCCTCGTCCTTCGCCTGCTGCACCAGGAGCGTCTTTGCCGTCTTGCCCTTGTTGCGGAAGCTGTAGGTGCGGGTGAGGTGCTGCTTGCGGGTGATGTGCAGCACGCCGCTCTTGATGCTGATCGTCACGTTCTCCGCGCGGGGCTGCGGCCCTTCCTGGTCGGCAACCAGGTCGAGGTCCACCGCGTACGCGAGCAGCCGCTCCTCGCCCGGACCGACGTGCCCCACCTGCGCGTCGCCCGCGTAGGCGTCGTCCTCGAAGACGGTGATCGGCCCGCCGGAGAGGTCGAGCCCGGTGGTGTTCTTCAGCCGGAAGCCGCGGAGCGCGTGCCGGGAATCGGCGCTCGGATCGAAGATCGAGAGCCGCTCGCCCTGGATGCCGGCGCCGACGATCGGCACCATCGCCGCCTTGCCGCGAGGGAGGGTGACCGGCTGCTGGATGGCGTACTCGAACAGCTCGCCGCGCTCCGCACCCTCCGCCTGAGCCTGGGTCCCCTCTACGCCCTCAATGGAGAGACCGAGGTCCCGGCGACGCTCCCGGGAAAGCTGCTCCAGCGCGGCACGGTCGCTCGGCCCCGGCGCTCCCGCGGGTCCCGGCGGGCCCTGCGGTCCCCGGTCCCCGGCAGCGCCCGCCCGCGCGCCCAGGTTGACGCTGCCGGTAATCTTGGGCATGCGCGCGATCGTAGCGGCCGCCTTGGCATCCTCGAACACTTCTACCGCCTCACCGTAGAGCTGCGGGCGCGGAGAGCCGACCACCTGCGGCTGCACGACGGGGCGGGGGACGTAGAGCGGCTGGTAGAGGTCCTGGATGAAGCTGATCGGCCGTCCGGAGACGAGCGAGAGCCGCACGTCGCGCCAGTCCTCCCCCGTCGTGTTCTCCACGATCGCCCAGCCCTGCAGATACGCGCCTCCGGCCCCGTTCGGCGCCGGCGCGGCCGGCTGCTGACCGGTGGCAGGCTGCCCGGGGGCGGGCTTGTCGTCCAGCACCAGGCGGTAGCTCGTCTTCCAGACCGGCGTCTCCTGCAGGTAGCCGGCCCGCACCTCCCGCGCCGCGTCACCGGTGAAGCGCAGCTCTACCTCTCGCTGCTCGTCGGAGAGGCCGGTCGCCAGGAGCGCCAGGCTGTCCCGCAGCTCGCGGTCGAGCCGCTCGTCCAGCAGCTGCACCTGCTGCACCGCCTCCAGCGGGACCGCCCGCAGGCCGGTCGCCGTCAGCACGTTCAGCACCTCCTGCTCCACCGGCGGGTGCCCGTCCCGCACCGGCGGCACCACTTTGCTGCTGACGCTGACCAGCCGCCCTTCCACCTGCTCCTTGGCGAGGTGGAGGCGCAGGCGGGCGCCCTGGAACTGCCGCAGGAGGGCGCCGAGCGAGACGCTGCTGCCGGTGGCGAGGGCGCGGACCCCGGGGCGGAGGAGGTGCGCGTCCTGCGTCGTGTACGTGACGGGGCGCACCTGCCCCTGCGGATCGATCAATACCAGGCTCTTCAGGATGTCGTTCACCTGGCCCGCCCGGAACGAGAGCTTGAGCGAGGTGGTGCCGCGGACGGTGCCGCGCCGCTGGAAGTAGCCGACGCCGCTGCTGAAGAGCACCACGTCCTTCAGCGGCAGCGGCTGCGCGGGGGCGGCGGGGCCGCCCTCCTGCGCCCGCAGCGGCGCCGCCGCCACCCCGCAGGAAAGCAGCGCGAGCGCCAATAGGGTCAAGCGCGGCGGGACAGTGCGCCGCGCGCGAACGTTCGTAAGGGACATGGAAGGGTTCTCCCGTCTGGCCGGCGCCGCAGCCCGGCAGCACTGGTGTGGCAACAGAAAGTTGGACGCCGCCCCGCGCGCCAGGGTTACCCCCCCTCTGGCTTAGCGGCCGGCTCGCTCACTGGTGAGGCCCGACTGGGTGCAAGGGAGAGTGGGAGAAACCGCCCTCGGGAGCAGGGCTCGCTTGCCGGGTACGGTAGCATTCCGGGAGCGCCATTGAGAAAGAGAATGAGAAGGAGAAAGAGTAGGAGTGTCCGTACCGGAAGGTTCGGATTCATCCCGCATTCTTCCGCCCTCATCCCTCTAGCTCCCGTGCTCTCCTTTGCACCGACTCAGTTCCGCGTGAGGCGGGCACTGGCGGGGGCGGGGTAAAATAGCTTTCGTCATCGGAACCCAGAGGAGTGCACCCATGCCGACCGGCAAGTCGGACCAGCCCGCCACTATCCAGGACGTGAAGAACGCCGCCGACGAAGTACTGGCCCGCCTGAGCGGCCCGGAGCTCACCGCCTCCGGCCTGTTCCCCTTCGGAATCACGCAGATCGCCATCTCCGTAAAGGCGGGCGACGCCGAGATCAACGTGCAGATCGCCGGACCGGACCACGCTCACGGGGACGAGGGCGAGTGGTTCGAAGAGGAGATGGGCGATCTGTTCGACGAGGATGACGACGAGCTCTAACGACACCGCTGCTGTCTCCTCGGTGAGCGCCGCCCCGGCCAGGCTCCCGCGGCAACCCACGCCTGATCCCGAGCTGGAGTGGCTGATCGAGAGGATCTCCAGCGGGTATGGGTTCGACGTGCGCGCCTACAAGCGGTCGACGCTCTACCGCCGCATCCGGAAGCGCATGCACGACGCGCGCTGCGGGTCCCCCCGGGAGTATCTCTTGCGCCTGGAGGGGGACCCGGAGGAGCTGCAGCAGCTCCTCTCCACGCTGCTGATCAACATCACGGAGTTCTTCCGCGATCCCGAAGCGTGGGAAGCGCTGCGCCGGCTCGCGCTGGAGCCGCTCCTCCAGGACCGTGCTCCGGACCAGCCGGTGCGGGCCTGGAGCGTCGGCTGCGCCACTGGCGAGGAGGCGTACTCCCTCGCCATGCTGCTCTCCGGCTGGACCGACGCGGGGGGCACGCTCAAGCTGTTCGCCACCGACGTGAGCCAGCCGGCGCTGGCCGCGGCCCGGACCGGCACCTACCCGCACTCCAGCCTCCGAAACGTCTCTCCGGACCGGCTGGAGCGGTTCTTCGAGCCGCGGACCTTCGGTTACGCCGTCCGGCGAGAGCTGCGCGCCGCCGTCACCTTCGGCGCTCACGACATCCTACGCGATCCCCCGATCTCCCGGCTCGATCTACTCGTCTGCCGAAACGTGCTGATCTATCTCGGGCGGGAGGCGCAGCATCAGGTGCTCCGCCGCTTCCACTACGCCCTCCGCGAAGGCGGCTGCCTCTTCCTGGGGAAGGCGGAGACCCTGATGACGCGCTCCCACCTGTTCGAGCCCCTCGATTCCCGCTACCGCATCTTCCGACGATTACCCTAGCTCCGCTTTCGCCAGCGCGCCCTCCCGAACTGAGAAGCGGAACTCTCTCTGTCCCTCTGTCTCTCCGTCCAGCCGGCAGGCAGCGGCTCCCACCCCGGGCATGTTTTGAACCCGGACCCGCACGGAAAAATGCGAGTGCCGGGAGCTGAATGTAATGCGGATAGAACATGCTCGAAATTAAGCAAAAAGCTGGCGGGAAGGTACTGCTCCGGCTCCGCCAACCGACTCTACGCGGAGCTGATCTCCGGGGGCGGGACCTCTTCTGGGCTGACTTGCCGGGAACGGATCTTACCGGGGCGATTCTGGAGGACGCGGATATCGGTTACGCCGATCTCACCGGCGCCACGCTGACTTCCGCACGCCTGCACTGCGCGAACCTTCAGCGCGCGCGCCTGGACCACGCCGTCCTCCATCAGGCCGACCTGCGCCAGGCGAACCTGCGCGGCGCCAGCCTGCGCGGTGCGACCCTGCGGGGGGCGAACCTGAGCGGAGCCAACCTGGCGGGGGCAGACCTGACCGACGCTGACTGCACCGGCGCCGTGGTGACGGGCGTCTACTACGATCACACCACGCGCGGGGCGAGCGGATTCCTGACCCGGCTGCACGGCGAGGAGGACGAGGACGACGTGCAGAGCCCGTCCACCAACTCAACGGCGCAGTAGCGATCGCCACGCCAGGGGTGGATCGGCGCAGGGCACGTCCGGGCTCCCGACAGCCCGCCCTACGAGTGAACTCGGGGCTACAGGGAGCGAAGCCCCGAAAGCTTTCGGGGCTGCCAAACCGCAGTCTGCGCGGGAAGCCTCTGCTGATTCCTTCAGGTTCCCTTCGCGTCCTTCGCGGAGACTTCGCGCCTTCGCGTTCGTTCGGGATCAGCACTCCGGATCGCGCGTCCGTTTCCCGGCCCGGGGACCAGCTTTCCGTCCCGCACGGCGAAGCGACCGTTGACCAGCACGTGCCGGACACCGCGGCTGTACTGGCGGGCGTTCTGGAAGGTGGCCTGGTCCAGCACGGTGCGGGGGTCGAAGACGGTCACGTCGGCGTCCATGCCGGGAGAGAGGCGGCCCTTCCGCTTGAGCGCCGGGGCGCCCGGCTCGATCCGCTGCACCGGCTGCACCGTCATCTTGCGGAGAGCGGTCGCGAGCGGCAGCACCTTCCGCTCGCGGACGTAGCGGCCGAGCACGCGGGAGAAGGTGCCGGCCCCGCGCGGGTGACTCACCTCGCCCTCGCCGATCCAGCCGTCGCTGGCGACGGAGACGGCGGGATGACGCAGCGCCAGCTCGATCTCCGCTTCCGGAATCTGGTGGCAGGCGACGAAGCCGCCCATCTCCCGGAAGCGGGGGAAGCTCTGCTCCGTGACGCGCTCGCCGGTGGCGACCCAGACGAGGTCGTCGTAGCCGAGCAGGTACTTCTCCTGCCAGCCCGGGTCGAAGATGGCGCTCTGGATGCGCGTCATCCAGGCGTCGTACGGATAGATGTCGGCGGCGAGGTCGATCTTGCGGGCGCGGGCGCGGTCGAGCAGCGCCAGCGCCTCCTTTTGCCGGCGGATCGCCATGCTCCCGATGTGGGCCACCTGCACCCGCGCGCCGGTGAGCGCGCCGGCGGCGATCAGCTCGTTGATCCCCTGGAACGGGTCGAGCAGGTGGGGCAGCCGGATGTGGGAGTGGACGCCGGTCCGGTGCCGCGCCGCCACCTCCGCCAGCGCGGTCACCTCCTGCCCACTGGTGCCGGGGATGTACTCCACCCCGAAGCCGACACCCAGCGCGCCCTCCCGGTGAGCGGTTTCCGCCAGGCGGGCCATGCGCGCGGTCTGCTCCGGCGTGGCGGGCGCGCCGCGGTCCGCCGCTCCCACCGCTTCCCGCAGCGAGCCGTGTCCCACCACGGTGCCGAAGTGGACCAGCGGCCGGCGGCGCGCCTGCTCCGCCAGCCAGTCCGCCACCTTTACCGGACCTCCGTGCGTGGAGAGCACGGTCGTGACGCCGTCCATCACCTTGTAGGCGTCCCCCTCCGGATGAGTGCTGGAGAGGATGTCGACGAATCCCGGCGCGACCACCAGGCCGCGCGCGTCGACTCGGACCCGTCCCCGCAGCCCGCGGCCGGAGGTCGTCTCCACGCGGCCGCCGCGGATGCCGATGTCGGCGGTACGATCGGTCCCGCTCGCCGGATCGATCACTCGCCCGCCGGAGAGCACCACGTCGTAGACCGGTCCGCCGGCCTGCCCGGAGGCGGATCCGGCGCCGAGGACCAGCGCCGCGCCGAGCGCAGCTAGCAAACGCACAGAGGGCTGCACTTTCTGGCGCTGGCTCGCATTTGGGAGTCGGCGCCCGCGTCTGCGGACGAGGCGGCAGCAAGCAGCGAGCATTTCGGGATGGCCCTCCGGAGCGCGGGCAGCGACTGGGCGGGAGCAGCCGCCTCGTCGTTCGTATTCTACGCGCGGCGGAGGCACGCTGTTCAGTGGCAAGCGGATCCACTGCCGGGCGAGCGGGCGCTGAAGGTGTGATCGGACAGGGGTTTGGAGTGTAAGGCCTTCGGGGATAAGGGGTTGGAGCCGGGACGGCAGCCGACGCGTGCGTGCCGCTGCCCGGTCGAGTTTACGCCCATCAATGCCGGCCTGCCCGGCCTGTCAGTTAGGAACAGCTTCTCATGGTAGTCGATCAGTACGCGGGCGCGCCGCGAACCGGAGAGCACGAACGGCTGCGCCACAAGATCGCCACGCGCGAGGCGGAGATCTGCGTGGTAGGCCTGGGCTACGTGGGGCTGCCGCTGGCCGTGGCGCTGGCGGAGGCGGGATTCCGCGTGCGCGGCCTCGACGTGGCGGCGGATAAGGTCCAGGAGCTCCGGGAAGGCCGCTCCTACATTCTCGACGTGCCGAGCGACTCGGTGGCGGCGCAGACGGAGGCGGGACGCTTCCGCGCGGAGACCGACGCCGCCTACGCGGTGCGCGGCGCGGACGTGATGATCATCACCGTCCCCACCCCCTACACTTCCAGCAAGCAGCCCGACCTGCGCTACGTGATGCACGCCTCCGAGACGATCCGGATGCACCTGCAGCCGGGAGCGCTGGTGGTCCTGGAGAGCACCACCTATCCGGGCACCACGGAGGAGATCGTGCAGCCGCGGCTGGAGGAGACCGGCCTGGTCTGCGGGCAGGACTTCCTCCTCGCCTACTCGCCGGAGCGGATCGAGCCGGGCAACCGGCGCTTCGGGCTGAAGAACACGCCGAAGATCGTCGGCGGCGTCACGCCGGAGGCGACCGAGCTGGCGGGAATGGTCTACGGCTCGATCATCGAGCAGATCGTGCCGGTGGAGAACCCGCGCGTGGCGGAGATGGCGAAGCTGCTGGAGAACACCTTCCGGCACGTGAACATTGCGCTGGCGAACGAGATGGCGATCCTCTGCCGGGAGATGGACATCAACATCTGGCAGGTGATCGACGCCGCCGCCACCAAGCCGTTCGGCTTCATGCCGTTCTACCCGGGCCCCGGCGTGGGCGGGCACTGCATCCCGATCGATCCCTACTACTTCGCCTGGAAAGTGCAGGAGTTCCAGGGGTACGCCCGCTTCATCGAGCTGGCCGGGCAGGTGAACGACCAGATGCCGGAGATCGTGGCGCGGCGGGTGCAGGACGCGCTGAACGACCACGGCAAGAGCCTGAAAGGCGCCCGCGTGCTGGTGCTCGGCGCGGCGTATAAGAAAGACATCGACGACGTCCGGGAATCGCCCGCGCTGCACGTGATTGAGCGGCTCCACAAAAAGGGCGCCGAGGTGAGCTACCACGACGACTACGTCGCCTCCCTCCGCACCGCCGCGGGAGAGCTGCGCTCCGTGCCGTTCAGCCCGGAGGTGCTCCGGGCGGCGGATGCGGTGGTGATCGTGACCGACCACACCAACATCCCGTACGGCGAGGTGCTGCGGCACGCCGCGCTGGTGATCGACACCCGCAACGCGATGCGCGGCTACCGGGATCCGAAGATCGTCCGGTTGTAAAGACCACTGCCGGCGAGGAAGTGGGCAGGGGGCAGGTTCGCGGCCAGGCACAAAGCTGGATTCGGAGCCGGCAACCTGGAACCTGACGGCCCGCCGGGCAAGTCAAAGTGAGAAGGGTGAGGCAGATCGAGGGCCGGGAGCAGCCGTCAGCGGCGCTCCCGGCCCTCGCGTTCCGGCGCCGGGTCCGGCCGCAGCCTGCCCGCTTGGCGGAGCGTCCCGTAGATCGCCGCGGGGCAGCCCGGCCGCATACGGAGGCAGCGCTCCACACGGGTGGAGAAGCGGCTGGCCGAGTGGAGAGGCTCCTGGGCAGGCAGAGGCGGCTCCTACTCGTAGTTGCCGTAGAAGGTCACCTCGATCCGGCGGACCTCTGCCGGGATGCCGGAGAGCTTGCGGACCCAGTTGCCGGAGCGGCTGTCGCCGAAGTAGATGCCTTCCTTCTCCAGGCCGGCGAAGTCGCGGGAGTAGAGCACCTGGTCGTCGCCGCTGTAGCCGCGCACTTCCACCCGCTCTCCCAGCAGCGCGAACGAGACCTGCCCGCGGCGAACGGTCCGCGAGACCCTCACGGTCAGGCTGCCGGCGCTCCGGGTGCGGCGCAGCCGCAGGCGCGCCTCGGCGTCGCCGCCGCCGAACGACTGGTCGTACAGCTCGTAGACCAGCCCGCGGCGCTCTCCCAGGGAATCGAGCGAGTACCGCTCCAGGACCGGCAGCTCTTCCGCTGCCGGCGCGGCGGAAACGACCAGGGCGACGAGTACGAGACCAAGACGGAGGGTGCGAGAGACGAGTGAAGACATCGGAGCGACTCCGGAATGAGTTCGACTGCTCGTTAGACTCGGCCGAGGCGGAAGTTGATGCGGAGCTTTCGAGCCGGGCTACTTCTTGCGCCGGAGGTGCTGGCCCAGGAACTCCAGCGTGGCGGCGTCGGCCTGGCGGGCGTGCGGAGAGTCGGCGGGCCAGCCGTGCCCGGCACCCTCCAGGATCAGGAGCTTGCTCTCCACGCCTTTCCCGCGGAGCGCGTCGTGGAGCAGGTGCGACTGCTCCTCCGGGTTCACCGTGTCGGCGTCGCCGTGGATGATCAGGAACGGCGGGGCCTCGCGGGTGACCATGCTCGCGGGCGAGGTGATCCGGTAGATCTCCTTCCGCTCTTCCGGCGAGCCGCCGAGCCAGGCGGTGAGGGGCCGGTGCGCCATCTCGATCTTCCACATCCGCACCAGCTCGTGCGCGCCGTAGAGGGCGACCACCGCCTCCGGCCGGCTGCGGAACCGCGCCAGCTCGCGGTCGCTGTTGTCCCGCGCCTTCCGCACCCCGATCAGGGCCGCCAGGTGCGCCCCCGCGGAGGCGCCCATCGCCGCCACCCGCCGCGGATCGATGCCGTAGTCCCCCGCGTGCGCCCGCACCCAGCGCACCGCCCGCTGGCAGTCGTCGAAGGCGGCCGGGTAGGGGAACTGCGGCGCCAGCCGGTAGCCGACCGCGCACGCCGCATAGCCGTTTCGCGCCAGCCAGAGGCCGGTCTCCCGGTAGCCCGACTTGTTCCCGCCGATCCACCCGCCGCCGTGGATGAGCAGCACCGCCGGGTGCGGCCCCGTCCCTTCCGGGCGGTAGATGTCCATCAGCAGCCGGTAGCCGTCCGGCTCCCCGTAGAGGACGTCCTGCTCCACGCGCGGCTCGGCGGCGCGGGCACCGAGGGCGGAGAGGGCGAGAGCGGCGGGGGTAAGGAGGAGGGTGCGGCGGTTCATACCTGTTGTTTCCCGCCGGAGCGAGAGATCTCCTCGCCAGCTCGGCAGCCAAATACCGATGACGTCTGGAGGCGCAGCCGTAGGCTGGGCTGGAGGACGGCGACTGTGACCCCCCTGGGAGCCAGGGGGGGTAGCTCGAAGGCTCCGGATCCAGCCCGTGAACCTCACCTTGGGTGCGATGGAGCGCGGTGGCGCGGGAAGAGGTTCTCGGAGCGACCCCCGCAGCGGTCTGCTAACGGAGCGAAGCGGAGTGTGAAAAGACCGCGGAGGGCCTGCGTCGCGGGAGGGCTGGATCCGGAGACAAGGGCTCGGGGTCGAACCCCGGGACCGACGCTGCTGCCCGGCAGGCCGCAGAAGCCGCGGCAACGCGACCGATGTCGGTCCTCGGTGCCAACACGGCTCGGCGATCCGCAGACAGGCTCATCCGGGCTGAACACCCACTCTTTCACCGCACTCAGCCCTACCGCCGTGCTCCGCTGATCCTCCGCGTAGGAAGGCTGAACGACCCCGGGGCGCGAACTCAGCCTGGCCGGGATTTCCACCGCACGCCGACGCCCGAGGATAGCCATGTCCAGCCGCCACTCCCTCTCCCGCCGGGAAGCCGTCCAGGCGCTCGCCGCCCTCGCGTCCGCTCCCGCCGCGGCGTTTGTCCCCGCCGCCGTAGAGGCCGCTCCGGGCGGGAAGGACGACGCGCGCGAGCGGCTGTTCGACGAGGGCTGGCGCTTCCATCGCGGCGATGCCCCCGGCGCGGAGGCGGCGGGCTTCCCCGACGCGGAGTGGCGCACGGTCTCGCTGCCGCACGACTGGAGCATCGAAGACCTCCCGCCGCAGCCGCGCGAGACGACCGGCGAAGGATCGCTCTGGGAGAACGCGAGCCCTCCCCCGCGTGTCGGGCCGTTCGACCGCGACCGCAGCGAGGGGAAAGGCTCCACCGGCTGGGTGGTCGGCGGCACCGGCTGGTACCGGAAGCGGTTCACCGCGCCCGCGGGCCGGCAGGTGGAGGTCCGGTTCGACGGCGCCTACATGAACGCCGACGTCTGGATCAACGGGCACCACCTCGGCTTTCACCCCTACGGCTACACCGGCTTTGCCTACGACCTGACGCCGCACCTGCGCCCGGGAAGCGAGAACGTGCTGGCGGTCCGCGTCCGCAACGAGGGGCAGAACAGCCGCTGGTACTCCGGCTCCGGCCTCTACCGCCACGTCTGGCTCACCGTCACCGGCGAGGTCCGCGTGCCGCTTTGGGGGGTCTTCGTCACGACGCCGGAGGTCGCGCGGGGGGCCGCCACCGCGAGGGTCGCGGTCCAAGTTGAGAACCGCGGGCGGGAAGAGCGAGAGGTGCAGGTGCGGGTCCGGCTGCTCGGTCCCGACGGGCGCGGGGCCGGCACCGGGGAAGTCACGCAGCCGGTGCCGGCCGGCGGGGAGGGCCGCGCGGAGCTGCTGCTTTCGGTCGCCGCGCCGAAACTCTGGTCGCCCGACTCGCCCCACCTCTACCGCGCCGAGGTGGAGCTCCGGGTCGGCGGGAAGACGGTCGACCGCGTCACCACCCCGTTCGGCATCCGCCGGATCGAAGTGGACGCCGCGCGCGGGCTGCGCCTCAACGGCGAGCCGCTCCTGCTCCGCGGCGGCTGCCTGCACCATGACAACGGGGTGCTCGGCGCCGCCGCGATCGACCGGGCCGAGGAGCGACGGGTCGAGCTGATGAAGGCGAACGGGTTCAACGCGATCCGCTGCAGCCACAACCCGCCTTCCTCGGAGCTCCTGGACGCGTGCGACCGCCTCGGGATCCTGGTGATCGACGAGGCGTTCGACCAGTGGGAGCTCCCGAAGAAGCCGCAGGACTACCACCGCTACTTCCGGGAGTGGGGCGAGCGCGACCTCGAGAGCATGGTGCTGCGCGACCGCAACCACCCGAGCGTCCTCTTCTGGAGCATCGGCAACGAGATCCCGGAGCGGGCCGATCCCGCCGGGGTGGAGACCGCGAAGCGCTTCGTCCAGGTGGTGCGGCGGCTCGACCCGACGCGGCCCGTCACCGCCGGGATCCCCACCTTCTTCGAGGGCGGGCGGCAGCGTCCGTGGACCGACAGCGACCTGGCGTTCCAGCACCTCGACGTGGCCGGCTACAACTACCTCTGGCAGCAGTACGAGCCGGACCACGCGCGGCATCCGGAGCGGGTGATCCTGGGCACCGAGTCGTTCGCGCAGCACGCCTTCGAGAACTGGCAGCTCGTCCGGAAGCACCCGTACGTGATCGGCGACTTCGTCTGGACCGGGATGGACCACCTGGGCGAGTCGGGCATCGGCAACGCGCAGCTCGTCCCGGCAGCCCGGGAGCCGGCCGATCCCGCGGCGGAGTGGTCCGCCAGCTTCGCATTCGCGCTGCGGCCGTATCCGTGGTTCAACAACTACTGCGGGGATCTCGACCTGATCGGGGAGAAGAAGCCGCAGAGCTACTACCGGGACGTGGTGTGGGGCCGGAGCCGGCTCGAGATGGCGGTGCAGCGCCCGGTGCCCTCCGGCCGCCGCGAGGTGCTGAGCCCCTGGGGCTGGTCGGACGAGCTGCGGAGCTGGACCTGGCCGGGTCACGAGGGCCAGCCGCTTCAGGTGCGCGTCTACTCCACGGGAGACCAGGTGCACCTGCTGCTCAACGGAAGAGAGATCGGCGTCCAGCCCGTCTCCGAGGAGACGAAGCTCCGGGCCGAGTTCACGGTGCCGTACGCGCCGGGCGAGCTGCGGGCGGTGGCGATGCGGCAGGGGCAGCCGATCGCGGAGCTGACGTTCCGGACCGCCGGCCCACCCGCGAAGCTGCGGTTGAAGGCGGACCGGACGTCGATCCGCCGCGACCGGCGTGACCTCGCCTTCGTGACCGTCGAAGTGCTGGACAGCGAGGGGGAGCTGGTGCCGGACGCGGTGGTCCCGGTGGAGCTGCGGCTTCGCGGCCCCGGCCGGCTGGCGGGCGCCGGCAGCGCCAACCCGCGCGACGTCCGCAGCTTCCAGCAGCCGCGGGCGCGGACCTTCCACGGAAAATGCCTGGCCGTCATCCAGCCCACCGGCACGGCCGGCGCGCTCCTGCTGCGCGCGGAGGCGGAGGGCCTCGCCTCCGCCGAAACGGTCATCCGCGTGCGGTGAGGCTCCGTTTCCGGCGTTAGCTGCTCCGGCGGCGGTGAGGGAGCGCCGGGAAGCAGCGAGAGAGCCGCACCGCCGGCACGCAAAGCACCCCGAAGAGTGGACGCAGCCCCGCCGGGCAGAGGCGATGGAGGCGCGCCGGGGTGCGGTGCGTCTCCCGCACCTTCCAGACGAAGAGCGCGGCGCCGACCGCCGCCACGCACGCCATCACCCCGAAGGTCCAGGGCAGCCCCCACTGCTGCGCGATCCAGCCGCCGACCGCCGGGCCGGTGGCGGCGGCGATGCCGCTGGTGGCGGTCAGGCGCGCCTGCATCGCCCCACGCTCCGCCTCGCTGCAGAGGTCGCTGACGAAGGTGATCGCCACCGTCGCCATGATCCCGAAGTTGACCCCGTGGAGGAGCTGCACCCAGAGAACGCCCAGCGGGGAGCCGGCGACGACGTAGAGTGCCAGCCGGACCGGCATGGCGAGGAACGCCACCGCCAGCAGCGGGCGCCGGCCGAAGCGGTCGCAGATCCGCCCCGCCTGGGACATCACCAGCACCTCGCAGATCACCCCGGAGGCGAAGACCCCGGTAATCCAGAACGGCGTGGCGCCGAGCGAGCGCAGGTGGAGGCTGATGTACGCCGCGCAGCCGGCGTAGGCGAAGACGTAGAAGAAGTAGGCCCGCAGGAACTGGTCCAGGTTGCGGAGACCCACCTGCCGCGGTCCCGCCGGAAGCGCATCACTCTCGCCGCCTGTCGGCGCAGCCCTGCGCTTCGGGTC
The DNA here is from genome assembly GCA_046292385.1 of Armatimonadota bacterium. GTDB lineage: Bacteria > Armatimonadota > SYMT01 > SYMT01 > SYMT01 > JBKBRF01. The sequence continues at coordinate 67,061 of JBKBRF010000007.1, forward strand.
CGGCAGGAAGCCGATCAGCACGGCGACCAGCAAGAAGAGCAGCGGGCCGTAGAGGAAGATCGGCGCCACCGCGGCCCGGCTCGCCAGCGCCTGCGCTCCCAGGGCGCGGCCGAGCACCCAGCCGGAGAGGAGCGAGACTACCACGTACCCCACCGAGCCCCAGATCCGGTACGCGGCGAAGGTCCCGGCGCGGGCCGACTTCGGCCCTTCCTGCGCGGCGAGGCGGCTGACCAGCACCGCGTTCGCGGTGTTCAGGTACATCACTCCGTTTACCCCGAGCGCCGTCAGCAGGACGAACGGGAGCAGCCCCTCCGCGGAGCGGTACGAGAGGTAGGCGGCGCCCGCCGTGAGCGCCGCGGCCAGCATCAGGGGCCGCCGGGCGTCGAGCCGGTCGGAGAGCCTCCCCAGGAGCGGCTGGATCAGCAGTGCCAGCCCCGTGCCGATCCCAGAGACCAGGCCGATCTCGCCCCGCGCCAGGCCGCTGAGCTCCAGGTAGAGCGGCACGAACGGCTCCAGAAAGCCGAACGCCGCTACGCTCAGGAACATGCTCAGCGCCAGCAGGCAGCGGCGCAGGACCGGAGTCCCGGTCCCCTGTTGGTCCTCGCCAGAGGTCTCCCCCGTCTCCCGCTGCATCTCCACCCCGACATTCCATCCCACCCGTGCCGCCGCATCCCAGTCTATCTTCGGGGAGAGTCCCCGCGACACCCAGGGTTGAAACTGGCCGTGGGGAGAGGCAAAGCGGCTACTCGCGGCGGCGCATGCGGCGGAAGTTGCGGAGGCGGTCCGGGTGGATCTCGCCGCGGTCCACGGCGGTCCGGACGGCGCACTGCTGCTCCCCGGTGTGGGTGCAGTTGCGGAAGCGGCAGCGCGCGGCGAGGGCGGCGATCTCCGGGAAGGTGTCCGCCACCGACTCGCCGTCGTCTTCCAGCAGGCCGAGCGTGCGGATCCCGGGCGTATCGGCGAGATAGGTACCCTCGCCGACCGGATAGAGCCGGCTGCTGGTGGTGGTGTGCCGGCCCTTATGGCTCCACTCACTCACCTTGGCGACGCGGGCGCCGAGTCCGGGATAGAGCGCGTTGACCAGGCTGCTCTTGCCCACGCCGGACTTGCCGCTCAAGACGGCGATCCGACCGCGGACCGCCTCCCGCAGGGCGTCTATCCCGCTACCGTTCACCGTGCTGGTGAAGTAGACCCGGTCGCCCGCGCTCTGGAGCGGCGCCGTCTCCTCCTGGAGCAGCGCCGGGTCGGCGAGGTCGTACTTGTTCACCACGACCAGCGGCTCCACGCCGCCGCGGCGGGCCATGCCGATGAACCGCTCCGCCAGGCGCCGCTGAAACGGCGGCTCGGCGGCGGCCTGGACGATCAGGAGGAGGTCGACGTTCGCCGCCAGGAGCTGCTCCACGCCCGCGAAGCCGGGGCGCGCCAGCTCGCTGCGGCGCGGCTGCACCGCTTCGATCACGCCTCCTCCGTCCGGCAGGCGCAGCAGCTCGACGCGGTCGCCGATCACTACCGGGCTCGACGCTCGCCGCCCTCCCAGCCGCAGGCGCCCGCGCAGGCCGCAGTCGAGCACCTCGCCCGCCGCCTCTACCTGGAAGCTGGCGCCCTCGTGACCCACCACCAGCCCGGTCTCCCGGGGCTCGTGGCCCGCTTGTCCTCCGCTCGCGCTGCGCTTCGACACTCGCTCGTCTCCCGCACCCTCTATCGTCGTGGAGAAGGGCGCTGCTAAACGGCGGCTCCCGGGTAGGATCTCTTGAGCAGAGAGCCGGGGCAGGACGATAGGGACGGCGAAAAGCGGGAACCCTGAGGACAGGATCGGAGATGAGGATGCCGACGCGAATACGAGGAAAGGCCGCCGGCCGCAGTGAGCTGGCCCGGGACGCGCACTTCCGCACCGGCGGAGGTGCGATGGGCGGAAGCCGGAAGCTGCAGGCGAAGCGGCGGCGCCGGGCGGATCGGCTGGAGGAGCAGCGCGCCGCCCGCGAGCGGGAGCAGGCCGAGTAGGCGTGACACGAAAGCCCGCTCGCGGGCGGGAACCTCCGGTTGAAGATTCGGGTCTTTATAGATAGCTCTCCCCGAGCACCCCTTCGATGCGACGACGCACCCCGTCAATCTGGCTCGCCCTCTACCTGGCCGTTCTGCTCCCGCTCCTGGGAGCGGGTGGGCCGGCGGCATGGGCGTGCGGCGAGCAGTCCGGCTGCTCCGGCCATGCTGCGGGATGCGACGGACCGGGACAGGCGTGCGGCACCGAGTGCGGCCACGGCGCCTCCGCGAAGGCGGACTGCTGCGCCGCGGGCCACTCCGAGAGTCCGTCGGTCTCCGCAGGCGACTGCGTCTGCGTGGTCGAATCGGCTCCGGCGCCCGATCTCTACCGGGTGGTCGTCGCGGCCGAGGTGCCGATCGCGGCGCCTCCCAGCGTTCCCCTGCTCCTGAGCGCCCCGCGCGCGATCCGGGTGCGCCAGCGCAGCACGGCCCCCGCCGCGGTGCGGGGACCCCCACTCTCTCCTCTCGGCTCGCGCGGACCTCCGCGCCTCGGATAACTGCGTCTCCCACGGGAGACCCCTGACGGCCGCCGGCCTGGAGCCCCTCCGGCTCCGGAGCTCCGCGCGGGGTCCGGCTTCGGACCACCCGACTCGTCAACTTGCAGTTATCCGGCCCCGATGGGCCATTGCCCCCGCACGTGGGGCAGAGGAGAAGTCATGTCTCGTTTCATTCAGATCGCCCTGGCCGTCTCCGGCCTCTCCGTCTTCGCCTTCGGTCTCGCGGGCGCGGCTCCCAAGGCAGCCGCCCCGGCCGCGAAGCAGCCAGCCTGCTGCGCGCAGAAGAAGGAGTGCTGTGCGGAGAAGAAGGCGTGTTGCACCACCGCCAAGCCGGCCGCGTGCTGTGCCGAGAAGAAGGCGTGCTGCGACAAGAAGGACGCCGCCTGCTGCGCCAAGACCGCGGCGGCCGCGGCTCCGGCCTGCTGCGTGGAAAAGAAGGCCTGCTGCGACAAGAAGGCCGCCTGCTGTGATCAGCACCACGCCGCGGCGGACTGCTGCGTGAAGGGCGCCGAGTGCTGCGCGAAGGGTGCCGAGTGCTGCACCACCGCGAAGAAGGCCGCCGCGATGGACTGCTGCGCCGCCCCGGCCAAGGCCGTTTCGGTGAAGAAGGCGGCTGCGGTGAAGAAGGCCGCCATGCCGTGCTGCGAAGAGCGCTAAGCGGCTGAGCGATCGCTCGTGAGCGAGGGAGGGGTCTCCGGATCCCTCCCTCGTTTCTGTCGCGGCCGGAAGAGACCGCTCTACCTTCGTTGCCATCCGGGCGCCGCCGCCGCTACAATCCCGGGTAGAGCCTCATTCAGGATGCGCAGATGACACAGGTAGTCGTGATCTCGGATCGGAACTTCCGGCAGGAGATCTGGGCGGGGGACCACACCCTCGTCGCGGACGAGCCCCGGGAGCTGGGCGGCGACGATACCGGCGCCACCCCGTACGAGCTGCTGCTCGCCGCGCTCGGCGCCTGCACCTCCATCACGCTGCTGATGTACGCGCGCCGGAAGGGGTGGGAGCTCCAGGCGGTGGAGATCCGCCTCCGGCACAACCGCGTCCACGCGAAAGACTGCGCGGAGTGCGAGGAGAAAGACAGCTACCTGGACCGGATCGAGAAAGAAATTGCGGTCTCCGGCAATCTCTCCCCCGAACAGGTGGAGCGGCTGGCGGAGATTGCGGAGAAGTGCCCGGTGAACCGCACGCTGCGTGCGTCGATCGTAACGAAGCAAGAAATCCGCCTGGCCGCCGCGGGCTCCGCCTGAAGGTCCGGTCGCCAGGCTCCCGTTCCCCTCTCTACTGCGGCTCTGCCCTCCCGGGCAGTAGACCGAGGAGTGTCCCGATGATCAAGTCCCGAATGCGTTCCTATGCCCTCGCCGGCGCCGCGGTGCTGGCCGCGACCGGAATCGCCCGCGCCGCCGTCGACGCGGAGCCGATCCCCGCGGACTACCTGCAGCAGCTCGCGCCGATCGCGCTGCAGCTCTTCCAGGACCAGTTCCCCAACCCGCCCGTAAAGGTGACCGCCAACCTGGAGAAGGTGAGCGGCTATCACGTGATGCAGCAGGTCGGCGTGGTGGTGATGCCGGACAAGAACCTCACCGCCGACGCCGTGGCGAAGAGCGCGGAGAAGGAAGCGCCCGCCGCCATCGTGGTGGCGCGGGGCCTGACCTTCAAGAATAAAGACAAGGCGGTCCCCGCGGAGCGGATCGCCAACGCCGACCTGGGCCAGGCGAAGCTGCCGGTCTACTTCTTCGCTGTGAAGGGAGAGGGCGAGGAGCGCTCGCTCCTGATCTACTCCAAGGACGCGGAGCCGATCGCGACCGCTCCGATGAAGAAGCGCGAGACGGCCGGCACCGATCAGTTCGAGCTGAAGCTCGCCAACGTGGACCTGGAAAAGAAGACCGCCGAGCTGAAGGTCGGCGTTGGCGGCACCCACGAGACGACGCTGAACCTGGAAGTGCAGAAGGTCGAGCCGCTGCAGTAGGGCGTATTTCGTATCGCGTATTGCGTAGCGGCAGGCCTATTCCGCTTCACAGTACGTCGTGCCGGGCGGGGCCTATTCCGTATCGCGTATTGCGTAGCGGACAGCCGCTACCTCGGTTCCAAGACATCGTGCCGGGCGGGACGCTGAAGGAGCGTTCCGCCCGGCACGACGTGCTGGTGAAGCGGGATCATCCCGCCGCAACGCAATACGGAATACGCAATACGCCTCCCTCTCGCCAGCGAGCCGCCGCCCTCGAGAGAGCGCCGGCGGCTACGTGCAAGGAAGGACCATCATCGTACGAGCGAGGCCGCGCGGAGGATCTCCTCCTCTCCGGCCTCGCTCGCTGCGTACCGGGCGAGCGCGCGGGCGGCCGCGAGCGGATCGGCGCGCAGCTCCTCGAAGCGCAGCTCCAGGTAGCCGCCGGGGTGCTCCCGGAACCGCTCCGCCTCGGTCACGTAGCGCTCCCACAGGGCTCGCGCGTAGTTGGGGTCGGTGCTGGGGTTGGAGGGCGGTGGGGACAGCGGGGCCAGCCCCAGCTTACTCCCGGCGCGCCGCAGCGCCTCTCCCGGGTGGGAGAGCCACCAGCGCAGCCGCTCGCCCGAGGGCAGCGGCGCCCCGGCAGCGCCTGCCCCTCCCGAGCGGCGGGTGAGGCTGCGGACCACCGCCTCGGCCTCCCGCCGCACGTGGAGGACTCGCGCGTGGGGAAAGAACCGCAGCCAGTAGGGGAGCGTCAGGGTGGTGCGGGGGTCCTTCCACCCCCACGCCCGCCGGGCACTCTCCAGCTCCGGCTGCAGGTAGTCCCGCCGCAGCGGACCCGACAGCGCCGACGCGATCAGCGCCTCCGCCCGCGCCGCCAGCTCCGGCGTGTCGCGCCGCTGGAGCAATGGCTCCACGCGGCACCAGTCAGCCTCCGCCGCCGCCAGCAGCGCCTCGTTCACGCGGACGAAGGCGAGCGCCTCGCCGTAGCCCTCCGTCCGCAGCCGCTCCTGCAGGGAGGCGGGGTCGGCCTCCGTCGGGATGCGCAGGCCCGGCCCCATGTAGACCCCGAGCGCCCCGAGCATGCCGGCGACGACGCTGGTCCCCGACCGGTGCATGCCGATCACGACCAGCGGCGGCGGCAGCTCGCCGAACGGCGACTCGGGCGGCAGCATCGCAGTGGTTAGCTTCCGGTGCCGGGATGGACGGCGACCTTGAGCGGGCCGCCGCCGCGGGCGAGCACCGGGAGCAGCGTGGAGAGCTCCGCGAGGGTGGCGTGCTCCTGGATCAGCACCTCCGCCGGAATCTGCCCCGCCGCCAGCAGGCGCAGCGCCTCTCGCACCATCTCCGGGGTGTGGTGGAAGGTACCGATCAGCGTGAGGGCGTCGTAGTGGAGGCGGGTGGTGTCGACCTGAATCGACGTGCCGGAAGCGCAGCCGCCGAAGAGGTTCACCACGCCGCCCTTGCGCGCCAGCGCGATCGCCTGCGACCATGCCTCCGGCGTGCCGACCGCCTCGATCACGCGGTCCGCCCCCCGGCCGCCGGTGCGGCCGCGCACCCACGCCACCGGGTCGACCTCACCGGCGACGTCGAGCACCTCTTCCGCGCCGAGGGCGCGGGCGGCGGCGAGGCGCCCCTCCCGCCGGCCGAGCATCAGCACGCGAGCGCCCTTCAAAACGGCGCAGCGGGCGAGCAGCAGCCCGAGCGGCCCGGCGCCGAGGATGGCGACCGTCTCCCCCGCTCGCACGCCGGTCTCGTGGACGCCGTGGACGGCGCAGGCGAGCGGCTCCGCCAGGGCGGCGGCCTCGAACGGGAGCGTCTCCGGCAGGCGGTGCAGGTTCTTCCGGACCAGCCGCGCCGGGAGCGTGGCGTACTCCGCGTAGGCGCCGTTGAAGAAGAGCAGGTCCTCGCACAGCTCCTCGCGGTCGACCCCGCAGAAGAAGCACTCCCCGCACGGCGCGGAGTTCGCCGCCACCACACGGTCGCCGGGGGACCAGCCGGTGACGCCCTCGCCGACGGCGTCGATCACCCCGGCCAGCTCGTGACCGAAGACCGCCGGAGGCACGATCATGCGGGCGTGGTAGCCGCGGCGGAAGACTTTCAGGTCGGTCCCGCAGGTGAGCGCCGCGCCAATCCGGACCCGCACCTCGCCCGGGCCAACCGCCGGCACCGGGACGCGCTCCAGCCGCGCGTCCTCCTTGCCGTAGAGCACGAGAGCCTGCATCGTCTCACTCACGGCTGCACCAGCACCTTCAGGGAGTCGGGCCGGGGCCGCGCCGCCACCTCCAGCGCCTCCGCGATCCGGTCCAGTGGAAAGCGGTGGGTGATGAGCGGGCGCACGTCGATCCGCCGAGTGAAGAGCAGCTCCGCCGCCAGCGGCTGGAGGTCGATATCGGCGCTGTAAGAGCCGAGAAGCGCCTTCTCCCGCATGCAGACCTGGCCGGCGTCGAGCGTGACCGCCTCGCCCAACCGCGTCTGCGCGAAGAGCAGCACGCGCCCGCCCGGCCGGACCGCCCGGAACGCTTCTTCCACCACCGCGGTGCTCGCCACCGCCACCACCGCCAGGTCCGCCCCCCGGCCGGCGGTAAGCTCCGCGCAGAGGGCGGGAACGCCGGTCCCGCGCGGGTCGACCGACCGGGCGCCGAGCTGCTCCGCAATGGCCCGGCGGAACGGATGGAAGTCGGTCCCCACCACCTGCACGCCGCGCTCCCGCAGCGCCTGAGTGAAGAGCAGCCCGATCGGCCCCTGCCCGATGACGAGCGCGGTCTCTTCGGCCTGGGCCCCGGCGGTCTCCACGCCCTTGAGCACGGTGTTCAGCGGCTCCAGAAAGCTCGCTTCCTCGAAGCTGATCTCGTCCGGGATGGCGACCACCCCCCGCCGCACGAACGGCAGCACCCGCGCGTATTCCGCGAAGCCTCCGCCCGCCGGCTCGAACCCCGCCGTCACGCCGGTGCGGAGGTAGCCGGCACAGAAGGCATACTGTCGCCGCGCGCAGTAGAAGCAGTCGCCGCACGGCACGTGGTGGTGCACCACCACCCGGTCGCCCACGCGCCACTCCGTCTCCCCGGGCGCGACCGCGGCGATCGTTCCCGCCGTCTCGTGCCCGAAGACCCGCGGCGGCGGCGTGAGGCCGTACTCGATCTTCTTCAGGTCGGTCCCGCACACCCCGCAGGTGTGCACGCGCACCAGCAGCTCTCCCGGCCCGATCTCCGGCACCGGCAGCTCCTCCACCTCCACCCGCCCTTCGCCGCGGTAGACCGCTGCTCTCATGCGCGTCGGTGACCTCTCCACGTGCTGCTCGATCATGCGGCTTTTGCTGGAGCAGCCGCTGCGTCCGATGGACCGTCACCCCGAGGTGTTTCCTGCGGAAGCAGCTCAAAGCTAACTACCACCCGCCGCCCCAGAGCGCTCGCGATTCGCCGCAGCATCGTCAATGAGTGCCCTTCGTACTCGGCATCCTCTAGTTGGCTGATGACGGACTGCGTCGTGCCCACGCGCTCTGCCAGGTCTCGCTGCGAAAGTCCCGCTTCCTTACGCAGCGACTGGAGCGCCTGCCCCACGGCGAGAGCCTCCTCGAACTGACGCGAGAGCTCATCGGCGCGTGCCTCTGCACGGGCTATCGCCTCCCGATCACCCTGGAGTACGACCTCACGAAGGATCTCCAGGCCATTCCTCGTCTTCCGCTTCATAGCTCTACCTCTGCCGTGTGAGCGCGTGGTTCCTGCCTACCACCGCGGTCCAGTTGCCGCCGGAGCCCGTGGCGGGCCAGCGTTCCGAGCACGGGTGTAAGATGTTTCGCAGGTTAGTCTCCACCTCGCGCCCGGGCGTCGGCTGGCTCAACATGACAGTTCTTTGGGGCGGCCGTGCCGTATCCGAGTGGGCTGTGCGTGGAGCTCACACCACTCACCAGTGCAGTCATTCTGAACGTCAGTGAAGAATCTCGGCAGCTGCTCTGGGACGGCATTCGCATCGGGGTGATGAGGATTCCCCCCCTCCGGTACCTTACCGCTCCCGCCGGTCTACCGCCCGCATCCCAGAACCGAACCGCCGTGTGCGATAATCAGCCTATGACCCCCGATACCTCGATTCTGAACGAGCTGACGCCCGGAATGCCGATCCTCTACGGCGGGAACCGCGTGACGCGGGTGCCGGAGGAGACGGCGCGGCGCTTCCGGCCGGGCGACCGGCTCCTGGTGGTGGAGCAGACCGGCGACCTCCTGCTGGTGCCCGCGGAGGCATTCCGCGAGGCGGGGGAGGCGGTGGGCCGGGCGCACGCGGCGTTCCAGGCGATGGGCTCCGTGCCGGACGAGGCGATCACCCGTTTTTACGAGGAATTCGCCCGGCGGCTGGAATCCGAAGAGAGCTGGGGCGCCATTGCCGCGGCCAACGCGCAGGACGTGGAGCAGGCGCGGGCGCGGGGCCGCTCCGTGACCCGGCTGGTCGCCTCGGAGAAGATGCGCGCCGACATGATCGCCGGCCTCCGCGGCTGGCGGGACGCGCCTACCTCCCGCGGCCGCGTGGCGGAAGCAGTGGAGCACGACGGCTGGCGCGTGGAGCAGGTGGTCGCGCCGCTGGGGGTGGTCGGCTTCGTCTTCGAGGCCCGGCCGAACGTCTTTGCGGATGCCACCGGCGTGCTGCGCGGCGGGAACACCGTCGTCTTCCGGATCGGCAGCGACGCGCTCGGGACCGCGCGCGCCATCGTGGAGCAGGCGCTGGAGCCGGCGCTCGCGGCGGCGGGCCTGCCTTCCGGCGCCGCCTCGCTGGTGCAGAGCGGCGACCGTGCCGCCGGCTGGGCCATGTTCTCCGACCCGCGCCTGGCGCTGGCGGTGGCGCGCGGCTCCGGCCAGGCGGTGGCGCAGCTCGGCGCCGTGGCGCGGCAGTCCGGGATCCCGGTGAGCCTCCACGGCACCGGGGGCGCCTGGCTGGTGGCCGCGCCGGACGCGGACGCGGAGCGGTTCGCGGCGGCGGTCTACCACTCCCTCGACCGCAAAGTCTGCAACACGCTGAACGTCTGCTGCATCGACCGCTCCCGCGTGGGCGACCTCCTCCCGGCTTTCCTGCAGTCGCTCGGCCGGGCCGGCGAACGGCGCGGGCAGAACAGCAAGCTCCACGTGGTGGAGGGCGACGAGCGGTATCTTCCCGAGGGCGCGCTGGAGACCCGGGTGCGCGTGCGCCGCGCGGAGGGCGACGTGGAGGAGCCGTGGGCGGAGCTGCTCCCGGAGGCGGAGCTGGGTCGGGAATGGGAGTGGGAAGAGTCGCCGGAGGTTTCGCTCAAGATCGTCGACGGAATCGACCACGCGGTGCGGCTCTTCAACACCTACAGCCCGCAGTTCGTCGCCGCGCTGGTGAGCGAGGACCCGGAGGCGCACCGGCGGTTCTACGAGGCGGCCAACGCGCCGTTCGTCGGCAACGGCTTCACCCGGTGGGTCGACGGCCAGTACGCCTTTCTCCGTCCGGAGCTCGGCCTCTCCAACTGGCAGCACGGCCGCCTCTTTGCCCGTGGCGCCGTCCTGAGCGGCGACGGCGTCTTCACCCTCCGCACCCGCGCCTGGCAGTCCGACCCGGAGGTGCACCGGTAGCTCTTCTCGCAGCGCCCGGCACCCCGCGCCGCCCACCCTCCGAGACGGCTCAGGCCGCCGCGGAAAGGCGGGCGGCGGGGCCGAGCTGGGCCAGGAGCCGGGCTACCTCTTCGTCGGTGCTCTGGTCGAAGTCCTGGTACCAGGCGCCCACTGCCATGAACGGCTCCGGGGTGCGCAAGGCGACCACCTCGTCGGCGATTTCGCGGAGCTGCGGGATCGCGCTCGGCGGCGCCACCGGCACCGCGACGACGAGCTTCCCCACCCCCTGCCCGCGCAGGCCTTCCAGCGCCGCGCGGATGGTGTAGCCCGTAGCGATACCGTCGTCGACCACGATCACGGTGCGCCCCGTCAGGTTCGGCTCCGGCCGCCCGCTGCGGTAATAATCGACCCGCCGCCGGATCTCCTCGAGCTGTCGCCGGCTCTCCTCCTCGATGTACTCTGCCGAAACCCGGAGCATGCGGATCGTCCGCTCGTCCAACAGCCGCGTCCCACCGCTCACCACGGCGCCGATTGCCAGCTCCGGCTGCATCGGCGCGCCGATCTTGCGGGCGATGATCACGTCGAGCGGCGCGTCCAACGCCCGGGCCACCTCCGCCGCAACCACCACTCCACCGCGCGGAACGCCCAGCACGATCGTGTCCGGTCCGGCGAACCGCTGCAGCGGCTCCGAGAGCAGCCGCCCGGCCTCGGTCCGGTCCAGAAATGTCTGCAGGCCCCTTCGAAACTCCATCGCCGCCTCCTCTCCCCTCCATTCTTCCCCGGCGCGCGCGAAGCGAAAGCCCGGCTGCGTGATGCGGCGGTCCGCTATCCCAATGTGCGTGCCACCTCTCGCCGGACGGGGCCCGGCCGGTAGCCGAGGCGCCGGTTGATCCGGATCATCGCGGCGTTGTCCAGCTCGCTGGAGGTGAAGAACTGCTCGACCCCCTGTCGCCGCGCCCACCGGATCGCAGCGAGCTTCAGCACCGGCGCGATCCCGCGGCCGCGGTAGGCGGGGGCGACCCCGGTGAAGTCGTTCTCCGCCGCCGTCTCCGTCAGCCGCCGGAGAAAGGTCATCCCGACCGGCACCCCCGCGTCCAGCGCCACCCAGAAGCTCTCCGGCGAGAGCCCGGGACCGTCCAGCACCGCGCCCCGCCAGGAACCGAAGCCCGGCAGCGACGCACCGCCCCCCGGATCCTCTCCGGAGGCGAGGCGATGGAGCGCCTGGAGGAATGCCTCGTGAGGAGACAGCTCCGCCAGCGAGGCGAGGCGCAGCCCTTCCTGGCGGAGCCGCTCTTCCACTCCCGCATAGGGGGCCAGGGTCGCTTGCGAGAGCCGGAGGTGATACTCCTGGACCGCCTGGCCGGTCTCCACGAGGCCGCGCCGCTGCGCGAAGCGCCGGGACCGCTCGTCGTCCGCGCGCACCCAGCCGAGGAGCCTCGCTGCTCCCCGCACCTCCAGACGGCGCGCCAGGTGCGCGTAGAGCCCGAACCCGACGCCGCGCCCGTAGTGCGCCGGCTCGACCCGGATCTCGAGCGAGTAGATGCCGGCGTCCGCCACCCACCAGGCCGGGCTGGCGGTGCCGTATCCGGCCAGCTCTCCCCGGCGCTCCGCAGCCCACTGCTCGGCTTCGCCCCGCGGCTCTACGGCGAGTGGGGAGAGTGGAGGCCCGTCCGGCTCCTGGCGCGCGTAGAGCTCCGCTACGGTGGGAGAGTCGTCCACGCGCAGGGGGCGCAGGAGCAGCTCATCACTCTGAGATGGCACCAGCAGGTTCCTCCGCTCGCCCCCGCCAGGGTTCAGCGTCCGCGGCCGATCGCTCGTCCCGGCCCGCTACTGCTTGATGCCGTAGCCAATGCCGAGCAGCTCCCCGCAGGCATCGCAGGAGTAGATCGCCTCCTGCTGATAGAAGCCGCGCGACAGGTACTTGCGAATGACCTGGAGCGGCTTGCGGCAGTGAGGACAGGGCGGCACGTAGTCGGTCTCCACCACGCTCGAGCCCTCGTAATGCTCCGGCTGGTTATCGTACTGGCTGCTCATCGGTTGGTTCCCCTACGATAGAACGCCCCAGCCTGACTGCCGGTTTCGCGAGAGCCGATCGTCGAGGGCGGCGGGGTACCGGGACCGCGGCTCGCGTTAGCTCTGCCGCAGGTGCCGCCGGGCGGCGTCGACCACGCGCGCCACGGCCTGCGGCAGCGGTCCCGGGAGCGTGCAGCCGGCAGCCGGCACGTGGCCGCCGCCGTCGAACTCCTCCGCGATCTTCGCCACGTTGGCGTGCCCCCGGGAGCGGAGACTCACGCGCACTTCGCCATTGTGCTCTTCGCGGAAGAAGAGGGCGATCTCGCTCCCCTCCACCATCCGGATCTGGTCGACGAAGCCTTCGGTGGCGTCGGTGTCGACCCCGATCTTCCGGAAATCCTCCTGCGAGAGGCTGGCCCAGACGATCTGCCCGTTCTCCGCGTGCTCCAGGGTGTGGAGGAGCTGGCCCAGCAGCCGGCTGGCGCCGAAGGGACGGGTGCCGTAGACCCACTCGTAAATCGGCGACGGGTGGGCGCCGGCCTCCACCAGCTCCGCGGAGATGCGGAACGTCTCCGCCGTCACGTTGCCGAAGCGGAAGCAGCCGGTATCGGTCAGGATCGCCGCCATCAGGCAGCAGGCGATCTCCGGGGTGAGCGTGACGCCCAGCGCCTTCAGCACGTGGAAGACCAGCTCGCCGGTGGCGGCGGCGGTCGGATCGACCAGCCGCACGCTCCCGAACGGGTCCGGGCCGGTATGGTGGTCGATGTCGATCACCGTCGGCAGGGCCAGGATCGCCGCCTCCGCGGAGCCGAGGCGATCGGAGCCGTCGGCATCGAGCCCGATGCCGACCTCCCACTCGCCCTCGACGGTCGTCACCACCCGCTCCCAGGAGGGGAGGAAGCGATAGAGCTCCGGCACGCCGTCCGGGCTCACGGCAAGCACACGCTTGCCGAGCTGCTCCAGTCCCAGCGCCAGGCCGAGCAGCGACCCGAGGGCGTCCGCATCCGGCCGGATGTGACACGCGAGGGCGAGGCTACTCGCCTTCCGGATCGTCTCCGCCGTCTCCGCTACCCGATCCCGCCGCGCCTGCGTCATGCTGCCGTGCCTGCTCCAAGAGTTGACTGATCCGGGCTCCGCGGTCCGCGGAAGGATCGTAGTGGAACCGAATGTCCGGAACATACCGCATCTGCGCGCGCCGGGCGAACTCGCTGCGCACGAACCCGGCGGCCCGGTTGAGGGCGGCGCCGGTCTCCTCCCGCTCCTCGTCCGTGCTGACGCCGGTCGCCCCCAGCACGCTGAAGTAGACGCGCGCGTGACGCAGGTCCGGCGTCACCTCCGCGTCGGTAATCGTGACGAAGCCGATCCGCGGGTCCTTGAGGTCCCGGCGGACGATGTCGCTGATCTCCTGGACCAGCATCTCCTGCACTCTCTTCTGTCGCTGCGTTGCCATGCTACTGGTGCGTCCGGCTACTTCTGATGTATGGGAGTGGGCGCAAGGGCGAGTGGGGGAGTGGGAGAGCCGCTCTCGTGAGCCGCTTCTCCAGCTCGCCCTCTCGCCCGCTCTCCCTTGCCAAACTCGTCCATCGATCTCGGCCTCACGGGCTAGTGGTTGGAGCCTGTCCCGGCCGCGGTCCCGCTATCCGGAGCGCGCGCCGCCTTCCGTGACGCTATCGCCCGCGGACCCGTCCGCCGCTCAATAGAAATCGAGCTCCACCGCGGAAACGTTGACCCGGGGGTTGGCCTCTACCCAGTCGACCACCTTGTTCAGGACCTCGTTCGCATGCTTCTGGCTGTTGCTCACGCAGGCGATCCCCACGCCGGCGCGGCGCCAGGTGTCCAGGTGCTCGACCTCGGCGGCGGAGACGTTGAACTTGTTCCGCATGCCCTCGAGCATGCTTTTCACGACGGAGCGCTTGTCCTTCAGCGAGTTCGCCTCCGGGATGTAGAGCTCCATACTGCAGATACCCACTACCATCGACATGGCTAGTGATTCGAGGCGCGACCCCACCCAAAAGTGGGTGGGGCCGTCGATCGCTCCGGTGCCCGGCAACCTCGCCCGCACCCGCGTATTATCCAGCCGGGAGAGAGTGAGGCCCGCGCGGCGAGCCGCACCTCCTCCCGCCCGCTTACAGCTCTCGGGCGACCTGCTGGTTCTCGAAGCACTCCAGGATATCGCCCTCTTCGAACGCGTTGAAACCATCCAGGAGGATACCGCACTCGTAGCCGGCCGCCATCTCCCGCACGTTCTCGCGGACGTGGCGGAGGCTGTTGATCTCGCCCTCGTGGAGCACCTGCTTGCCCCGGATGACGCGGATCTCGGCGTTGCGCCGGATCACGCCTTCCGTGACGTAGCAGCCGGCCACCACGTTGTTGTTCGGCAGCTTGAAGGTGGCGCGCACCTCGGCCCGGCCCAGCCGCACTTCCTGGTAGACCGGCGCCAGTAGCCCCTTCATGGCGGCGGTGACGGCGTCGATCAGCTCGTAGATGATCCGGTAGGTGCGGGTCTCGATGCCCTGGTCTTCCGCCGCCTTGCGCGCCGCGGGGTCGACCTTCACACCGAAGCCGAAGACCATCGCGTTGGAGGCGGAGGCGAGGAGCACGTCGTTCTCCCCGATGTTCCCCACGCCCACGCGCAGCACTTTCACCCGGACCTCGGAGGTGCTGAGCTTCTCCAGGCTGTCCCGCACCGCCTCCGCGGAGCCCTGGACGTCGGCCTTGATAATGATGTTCAGCTCCTTCACGTCGCCCTGCTGGATCTGCGCGAAGAGCGTGTCCAGGCTCAGGCGGCCGGCGTGGGCGCCGAACTTCGCCTCGCGCTCGGCGCCGCTCCGCTCCTGGGCGAGCTGGCGCGCCTCCCGGTCCGACTCCACCGAGATGAGGCGGTCGCCGGCGGAAGGCACCGCGGAGAGGCCGAGGATCTCGACCGGGGTGGCGGGGCCCGCGCGGTTCACCTTGTTGGCGCGGTCGTCCGACATCGCCTTGATCTTTCCGTAGATCGAGCCGACCACCACGCTGTCACCGGCATAGAGCGTGCCGCTCTCCACCAGCACCGTGGCGACCGGACCACGGCCCGGATCGAGGCGCGCTTCGAGGATGACGCCCTCGGCCGGCCCGTTCGCGTCCGCCGTCAGCTCCAGCAGCTCGGCCTCGAGCTGGAGCCGGTCGAGCAGGTCGTCGATGCCGAGACCCTGCTTCGCGGAGATCTGCACGGTGCCGGTCTCGCCGCCGTAGTCTTCCGGGACGATGCCGTGCTGGGTCAGCTCGGTCAGCACCCGGTCCGGGTTGGCGTCTTCCAGGTCGACCTTGTTGACCGCCACCACCATCGGCAGCCCGGCCGCTTTGGCGTGGTCGATCGCCTCCACGGTCTGCGGCATGATGCCGTCGTCCGCGGCCACCACCAGCACGGCGATGTCCGCCACGCCGGAGCCGCGGGCGCGCATGCGGGTGAACGCCTCGTGACCGGGGGTATCGAGGAAGGTGAGGCGGCGCATCACCTTGCGGCCTTCGCGCTCCTCGCCCGTCTCGATCGCGGTCTGGAAGGCGCCGATGTGCTGTGTGATGCCGCCGAACTCCTTGGCGGCGACGTCGGTCTTCCGGATCGTGTCGAGCAGCGTCGTCTTACCGTGGTCGACGTGTCCCATCACCACGATGATCGGCGGGCGCGGCGTCGGTCCGGTCGGCCGGGCCTTCTTCCCCTTGCCCTTGTCGGCGGTGGGGGCGGCCTTGGCCGCCGGCGTGGCGCCCGGCTTGGCGGCGGCGGGGGTGGGGGTCACTACCACGAACCCCATCTTCTCGCCCACCTTGGCGGCGTTCTCCACGGTTACCTGGGCATTCAGGTTCGCGAGGATCCCCAAATTCATCAGCTCGCGCTGCACCGTCTGCGGTGTTACGCCGAGCTCGCCCGCCAACTCGTTCACGGTGAGCGGCTTGCTGATCTCTAGTAGCTTTTCTTCTTCCGGCATGGTCGGTGTTGTCGTAGTGAGACTCACAGAGCTCCAGTCCTTACTGCTTTATGCGAATGTAGCGACCCCGAAGGGCCGTAGACCGAGCCAGAGCCGGATGCGAAGGAGCCGCCGGCCGGAGCCGGGCGGGTGATTCGGCAGACGAAGAAGCCTACTGGATCATGATTCAGCCTCCACCGTCGCCGCGGACCCGTCGCCAGGCTGCTCCGCGGGGACTCCCTCTCGGGCCTTCCGGGTGTGCTCGTACTCGTGAAACCGTGTCTCGAGCTCCGCCACCGCGTCCCGGGGGACGGCCTGGCGGAACGCTCGATCAAAGCTTTTACGCTTTAACGCGCTGGTTAAACAGGCCGGGTCCGGGCAGAGATATGCCCCACGCCCCGGCAGCTTGCCGGAAGGGTCCAGCGCGAGCTTCCCTTCCGGGGTCAGCGCCACCCTTACCAGGTCGCGCTTTTCCCGCACCGTCCTGCAGCCGATGCAGCTTCGTTGAGGACTTCGACGCATCTGTTTGCCGGTCCTCGGCGCTACCGCCGGCAGGCGGTACATAGCTCACCCGCCCCTCCCCGGAGGGAGGGGCGGGTGAGGCAGGCCTTTATGCTTCTTCTTCGTCCCCGGCGGGGGCCGCCTCGGCGTCCTCGCCGGCCGGCTCCGAGCCGCGGGCCGCGTCCTGCCCGGCCAGCTCCTGCAGCCGCCGCTCGCGGTCCTGCGCCTCGCTGCGGATGTCGATCCGCCAGCCGGTCAGGCGCGCCGCCAGCCGCACGTTCTGCCCCTCTTTGCCGATGGCGAGGGAGAGCTGCGTATCCGGCACCACCACGTAGGCGCTCTTCAGCTCGTCGTTGATCGAGACGCTGACCGGCTTAGCCGGGCTCAGCGCCTCGCGAATGAACTCCGCCGGATCGTCATGCCAGCGGATGATGTCGATCTTCTCGCCGTAGAGCTCGTTCACCACCGCCTGCACGCGGCTGCCGCGGTGGCCCACGCAGGCGCCGACCGGGTCGACCTTCTCATCCGTAGAGGTCACCGCGATCTTGGAGCGGGCGCCGGCCTCGCGGGCCACGCTCTTGATTACCACGGTGCCGTCCTCGATCTCCGGCACTTCCAGCTCGAAGAGCCGGCGGATCAGCGACGGGTGCGAGCGGGAGACGATCACCTGCGGGCCCTTGGTGGTCTTCTTGACCTCCAGCAGGTAGACCTTGATCCGGTCGTTGAAGCGGTACGCCTCGTGGTGCACCTGCTCGCTGAACGGCAGCAGCGCCTCCACCTTGCCCAGCAGCACGAAGGCGTTGCGCTGCTCCCGGCGCTGCACCACGCCGGTCAGCACCTCGCCCACGCGGTGCGCGAACTCGTCGAACACCTTCTCACGCTCGGCCTCGCGGATCCGCTGCACCACCACCTGCTTGGCGGTCTGGGCGGCGATGCGGCCGAACCCCTCCGCGGGGAGCGCCATGTCGACCGTGTCGCCCACCTTCGCCAGCGGGTTCCGGCGCTGCGCCTCCGCCAGGGTGACCTCCCGGTGCGGATTCTCCACCTGCTCCACGACGATCTTCTGGAGCACCGGCTGCAGACCCTTACCCTTCGAGTCCATCCGGAGCTTCACTTCGCCGCCGTCCGCGAAGGCCCGGCGGTACGCGGAAGAGAGAGCCGACTCGATCGTCTCGATGAGCTGGTCGAACGGGATGTCCTTCTCCCGCTCGATCTGTCTCAGTGCGTCAATGAAATCGCCGTTCATGCTCGCCTCTGCCCCCGCTTCTAACGCCGCTGCGCCGCCAGTAAACGGCCGCGCGCCTGGTTTTTCACCCTTATTAGTGCAAAAGAGTGGGCTCTCACCCACTCTCGCACGGGACAACAAAAGAGGGCAGCGGCGCGGTGCCGCTGCGAAGGGAGTATATCACGCGAGCGACGCGCTCTGCAATAGCCGGGCAACCGCACCGCAGCCATGCTGACAGTCCCGCGCGGCCGGGAGTCGGCTCGGAGCGACCCTCAGGGAGCGATCCGGAACGACCGCGTGAACCGCGGCGCGCTGGCGGCGGGACGCGCGTGCTGCTCCGGCGCCGTTTCGAAGAGGCGGTGCAGGCTGTTGCCCGCCAGGTCTTCCAGCACCCCGTCCGCCTGCAGCTCGTAGTCGCCGGCCTGCCACGGCATTGCGGGCGTGAAGCGGAGCGTGCGGACCTCCGGATCGGCGGTCACCTCGCCGCCCCGGTCGAGCCGGTCGTCCCGCCGGAGAACCTGGAGGGAGCTGACGGCGAGGGCGTGGTCGAGCGGCTCGGGGAGGCGGACTACCAGCGGCTCGCGCGTGCCGGCGGCCGGCGCGGTGAGCTGCCACTCCTCCACGCGCGGCTGCCGGCGGTCGAACCCCGCGGTCCGGAACCGGTGCCGGAACGGCTGCGCCAGCACCCGCCCGCCCTGGTCCCGGAGCCCGGGCCGCACCTCCAGCACGTACTCCTGGCCCGGCCGCAGCACCGGTCCGTCGGTCTCACTGAAGCCGAGCGACCGCTTGGTGCGCCCCGGCTGGATCCAGAGCGTGGCGCGCCGGTGCTCGTCCGCCCAGAGCTCTACGCCGCGGAACGCCATCGGGACCTCTCTCCCGGCGGCGTCGAGGAGACGCGCGTGCTCCAGCAGCCGTCCCTCGCTCATCGGGCGGCTGAAGTGGAGGTAGAACTTGAGCAGGTTGGCGGGGACCACTGCCTGTGAAGGATAGATCGCCGTGACGCGCGGGGGCGGCACCGTCTCCCCGTCCTCCGGCCGCGGCGTGTAGCTTTCCGAAAAGCGCGGCAGCTTCGGATCGAGGCGCGGCCCGTCGAACACCGCCCGGTAGGTGAGCCCCAGCGTGAGCGGCGCCTGCGGCTCCAGCACCGCGTCGCGACCGCTCCACCCGAGCCGCGCCAGCAGTGGAAGGGCGGGGCCCTGGTCCGTCTCCACCGTCAGGTAGAAGACCTCGTCCCGCCGGGCCGGCTCCGGCCGGTCTCCCAGGTGGTGCCGCAGCAGCGCCGCGCCGCCGGTGAGCCGCACCACCACGCGCCCGGCGCGGGTCGTCTCCGGCGTCACCGAAAGCGCCAGGTCCGCCGGCGCCGCCACCCCCCGCGTACAGCCGCCCGCCACCCCGGCCGCGAGGGCCGCGGCGAGCAAGAGGCCGGGAGCAGCGCTAGCACGCGAGAGGAGCATCGTTCGCCAGAAGGACGGAGTGCAGAGGACGGAGTGCGAACGCGGCTACTGCTTACGCGGCCTCACCCCCGTCCCCTCTCCTGAACGGAGAGGGGAGCTATGGGTGTGGGGCTCGAGAGCCGATCGTCGTCGGGTTTTCTGCCGCCAGGTCTGCTGAGTAAGAGGAGGAGTAGGAGTGGTTGTGCACGGGTGGCGCAGCCGGACCGGCACAGACCTACACCCTACCCCCTAAACCCTATCCCCTGCCCGCTAGGGCAAAGGCATCGGCTCCAGCGACATGCCGCCGTCGGTCGGCTTCACCACCAGGAGCTGGCGGTCGGCCGCGGTGTAGGCGCGGGCGTCCTTCAGCGACTCGACCGCCTCGATGCCCGGGAATGGCGTCATCCCGCGGTCGCCGCGGTCGGCGGTCGTCTTCTCGTTGACGGCGCTCGTCTCCATGGCGATCTTGCGGTCGACCTTCAGCACGCCGAACCGGCTGTTGTTCAGCAGGAGCGACTGCTTGCCGGGATCGCCGTAAGCAACCATCGCCATCGGGCGGTTCTGGCTGCCAAGCTCCGCCACGGTGACGCCGGTGACGGTGGCGCCCGGCTTCAGGTCGTCCAGGTTGAACCGTACCACGGGGGTGCAGACGTAGGCCGCCATCAGGTACTCGCGGTCGCCGTCGCGGTAGACCGTCAGCGTCTGGATCGGGGAGGCGGTCTCCTGGCGCTTGTGGCTGACGTGGTAGATGGAGGTGGCGAACCGCTCCACGCCGCCGTTGAACGGCACCGGCACGGAGATCAGGTTGGAGTCGAACTGCTCCTTGGAAAGGGAGGCGACCAGGAGCCGGCCCTTCGCGTAGGCGAGGTCGGTCACCAGCCGCGGATCCCGTCCCTTCGCCGCGTTGAGGCTCACGCGGGCGAACGGCTTGCTCGCCAGGTCGACCGCCGTGATCTCGCCGGAAGGGGCAACCGAGAAGAGCGCGTAGTTGGCGGGGTCGGCCGGGTTGTTGTCCGCACCGTCGGTCTTCCGCACGGAGAGGTAGACCGCGTGGGAGACGGGGCTCACCGCCAGGTCCTTGATCTCGATCCCCGCGGGGGTGGTGCCGAGCCGCGCCGCGAGGGTGGCGCCCAACTCCGGCACGCGCGCATACGGCGCCGCCTGGGAGCGGGTCTCCGCGAGGTCGACCCCGTAAATCGCACCCGCCTGGTCGTCCGCGAAGAAGAGGACGCCGCTGGGGCTGAAGGCGAGCGGCCCGATCGACTGGTGGTCCCAGGCGCCCTTGCTGAAGCCCCGGGTGAGAGCGTCGCGAGACTCCGCGGCCGGCGCGGCCTGGGCGCGGGTGGCCATGCTCCACCCCGCGGCGCCCAGGACCAGCGCGCCTGCCGCCACCGCCGTGGCACGAAGAAGCTGGCTGCGCATCGATGATCTCCTCGAGCGGTCGAGAGTCTCCGCGCCGCAGCGGGAACACCGCGGGGGAGAAGCCGCTCGGGACAAGGTTCGCCGCCTGACACGGGGCTCCTGCGTGGGTTGTGCTCTGAGCCGGACTCGATCCGCGGCGAAAAACCGGCAGTCGGACCGGCTTCCCGGCGCTCCCCCGGTGCCCTCTCCACGTAAAACGAGGCAGCAGGGGTCGGGAAAGCGCCCAACCGCCCCTGCGGTACCACTCCTGAATAACCCGGGAGTCGATCGCTCGAGCGCAGCCTGTGGAGTGCCATGACGAAGAGGATCCTTCTACTGCTCGCCTTCCTGGCGGCCAGTCTCGCCACCGTGGGAGCGCTCCTGAACGCCGCCGCGCCCCGGCAACTGCTCTCGGCAGCGGAACGCGGGGACCGGCGGTACGTGGCAGCCCTGCTCGATCGGGGAGTGAGTCCAAGCGTCAGGGGCAGGTTTGGCGGCACCCCGCTGACGCTTGCGGCGGAACACGGGCACCTGGCCGTGGTGGAGGAGTTACTGGAGCGGGGCGCATCCGTAGACGAGGCGGCGGAGGATGGCACCACCGCCCTCCACTTCGCGGCCCAGGGCGGGCACACCGAGATCGTGGGCCTGCTGCTGAAGCGCGGGGCAGACCCTAACCGGGAGTCCCGCGGGTACTGGACCCCACTTCTGACCGCCGCGGCCGGCGGGCACACCGGGACCGTGGAACTGCTCCTGGGAGCAGGAGCCGACCCCGATGCTGCCACGGCTGATTGGGAGACCGGGGCCGATCTCGCGGAGAGCTTTGGTTACAAGCAGCTCAGCGCTCGCCTCCGTCGGGCGCAACGGGAGCAGGAGCGGCGTCGAGCCGCAGTTGACAGGGCCGCAGCCGGCAAGAAGTGATGCCCTACGCGGAAGACACGCTGACCGAGGCGGCCCGGCGTGGGCGCGAAGAGCCTCCTGGCCCCCGATGCGAATGCGACCCCTTTCCCCTCCAGATGGTTCGGACGCGGGTCATGGCCTCGCCCCATGCTTTCGGAGCAGGCGGATCATCTCTGGATTCTTCCGGCGGCGGGCGATCGACAGCACCGGCTGCGCCCACCGGCCCGTCGACTGTGGGCTCGCACCCCGACGCAAGAGCTCTGCGGCAGCCTCCAGGTGCCCGAGCCGCACCGCCTCCGACAGCGCGGAGTAGGAGTAGTTGTGCATCGGCCATGGATGGTCGTACCGGGCGTTCGGGCTGGCTCCTCGCGAGAGGGCGCGGCGGAGCGCCGGAATGTCGTTCCGCATCACGGCGGAGAACAGCTTCTCGTCGGCCGCGTGCTGCCGCTGGCCGAGGTAGCAGCCGCGCACCCCGATGAGCACCGCGATCAGGACCAGAGAAAGCAGGATGCCGCGCCGCACAAATCTGGATCTCCGATCAGCGGCCGCGGGGGCCCTGAACCTCATACGGCAGGAGGTCCAAGAAGGCGCTCACCGTCTGGAATAACGTATCCGGACCGCAGAGTTGCTGCTGGAGAATCTGGCTGTCCTCGTACAGATCCACCTCAAAGCGGAGGGTGGCACCCCGCGCACCCACCAGTACGTACCGGGTCTGCTTCCCCCACGGTTCAGCCGAGATCTTGAGCGCGTAGAGGGAGAGGGTGGCCCAGAATCTGTCAGCCGCGCCGCTCGCCTCCAACTCCTTCACCAATCGCGCCAGCGGCCCCGCGGGGGGATACGGTGGTGCCTCTGCCGCACGCCGCTCATAACGCTGGCGGGCTTGGCCCCACGAGTCACGGCGCTCCTCTGCCTCCACGACTGACGCCCGGGACGGTTCCACGCCGGCGGACCGTTGCGGGCTCGGCAGGAGACTGAGCCCGATTCCCGGCCGGTCCGGCTCTTCCGGTCGATACTCGAGGATGATCCGGGTGCAGTCGTTCTCACAGTACACGCCGGGATGTACCCACTCATCCCCTGGTGGAGGCGTGTCCGGACCCACGAAGAAAAGGGGCTGGTGACATACCTCGCAGAGCACGGACTCCCCACGGACTACCGCAGCGATCCTCTCCATCGTTCGCACTGTGCCGGGCTTGAACCAGTCCCGCTGCTCAGCCAGCTCGCGCAGCCCTGCGAGTCGCTCCGCATGGCTTGGACGGTTCACCCGCTGCTGGCACCTCGGACACTTCCAGAGCGTAGAGCCTCCGATGAACACCGCGTCCCACGTCTCGGGCGGTGCGTTGCGGTCGAAGTTCCCGATGGTCCAGCCGCGCTCCCGCTTCAGGTCTTGGAGGAGATCGTCCGTTACTTCCCCCGGGAGCAGGTAGAGCCCGCACGCCGGGCAACGGGGATACTCATCTTCCTCGTCCATGTGGGCTCACCCCCGCGTCGAGTGCCGCGTCAGTGCTGCCAAGGCGCTCCTCCGCTTCCACCGGACCACCCGACCCGCGATGTGTGGCCACGGTGGTTTCGCGCCGAGCTGGCGCCGGACCTCGGCTCGCGAGCCGCTCCCGGCTCTCCCCGGATCTCCCAGGCCGGTTCAGACCAGATTACCTGGCCGCGACTACTGCCTCTCCCGTCGGACGGCACGCCAGTGCAGCCAGATCCCGATCGCCAGCATCCCGGACGTGAAGAGCAGATACCCCACCGCCCGCTCCGGAGGCCTCACCTTTACCACCGTTGCGTCCGTATCGAAGAGCAGGAAGAAGTAGACTGCGAGCCAGATTGCCGCGATGGAGTAGGCGAGAAGGTTCGGGAGAGCCGCCACTCTACGCTTTCGCAGTTCGCGTCGAAAGACGACCAGCCAGGCGAGCCAGATCGACCAGAAGATCCACACGCCCGGGTTCGACACGTAGTTCAACACGGTTTCCATAGCGTCAGCTTTCATCGCGCGGGCCGAGGCTCCACCGGGGAATTTACCCTACCCCGCCGCCGGAACCTGCCCAGCGGCGAGACCGCTCGGCCCTATCCCCGGGGTGGCGCGAGGACGCACCAGCGGCTGCCGTGGTGGTCGAGCTCCAGGTGCGTCCCGTCTCCGGACCAGGTGAGGTTCCGTCAGAGCAGGGGGCGCAGGGTGCCGCGGCGCGCGGAGACGACCTGCAGACCGATCGGAGAGTCCGAGGTCTGGCCGACGTGGCGTCGGAAGCTTTCCGAATGGGCGTTGGACATGGGCTGTGCGAGGTCGGGCGTGAGGCGGCCATGCCTCACGCAAGCTTGTCACTCGGCGGTGCGGCCGTGGCTCCCGGTGCGCGGGCGGCGACTCGACCGAAGTGGAGCTCCTCTTCGAAGATAGGGCATCAGACCGGGTGATCGCAGTCCCCACCCCGGCGCTCTGAACGGCGACGGCTGCCCCTCCGCGGGGGATCGGGATCTCCCCCGAAAACAGGCGCCGCCGCGTCACTTTTCCGTCATTTTCCCCGGCTACGATTAGGTCAACGGCTCGGCTCGCCCGGCACTCTGCCGTGGGGAGCCCTGGGCCGCGGTGACCGGATCAGCCGGTCGGAGAAAGACGATGTTGCCGTTCGCTTCACCCCGTCGGACGGAGCGGCGCCGTCCGTCCGGGTTCACGCTGGTCGAGCTGCTGGTGGTGATCGCCATCATCGCGATCCTCGCCGGGCTCCTCTTCCCCGTTCTGGCGCAGGCGCGCGCGAGCGCCCGGAAGTCGACCGCCCTGAGCAACCTCAAGCAGGTCGGCACCGCCCTCGCGATCTATACCGCCGACTACGACGACCATCTGCCGAGCCGGTGGCCGATCTGGAACGGATACAGGCCGTTCTTCTGGAGGGTGGACGGCGGCGATCTTCCCACGCTCCTGAACCCGTACGTCCGGAATCGAGCGGTCTGGTACAGCCCGGAGGACCGCCGGTCGAGCCGCGGCGTGACCAGCTTCATTCTGAACGCCGAGCTGGCGCCCGGATGGCAGATGTCGAAGATCGGCAGGCCCGCGGAGGCGGTCTACCTCACCGACCGCACCGATCTCGACCTGCTTTCGATCGGCCCGGACGAGGACCCGCCGGCCGAGTACTTCTGGTGGGAGTTCTGCGACCCGCCGCTCGACCGGGGACCGGCGGACCTCCCGCGTCCGTACGACGACCTGATGGTGGCGGTCCAGATCTCGCCCCGGCGCTACGTGGGCGATGTCGGCGCCTACCTGTTCGTCGACGGCCACGTCCAGGCGCTGCCGTTCGCGAAGACGTGGGGTGATGCCTCGACCAACCTGCACTACCCGTTCAAGTAGAAGAGAAGGCCCGTGGAAGAGAGGAATAGTATGATGCGTGTATGGATGCTGAGCGTCGGGGTGATCCTGCTGGCCGGAACGCTCCTCGGGGCGCTCTCCGGCTGCGGGCATGACCCGAACCACGACATCGACATGGAGCAGGCCCGGAAGGCCGCCGACCGGGTCCATCCGCCCCCTCCGCCGGGAGAAAAGAGGATCCCGGGCCACGGCGGATAACCGCGGAGGAGCCGGTGCGTCTATTACTCGTCGAGGATGAAGCGGCGATCGCCTGCCGGACCCGCGAGAGTCTGGAAGAGGCGCTCTACACGGTCGATTGGGCACGCGACGGCGTCGAGGCGCTGGCGCTGGCCCGGGAGCGGGAGTATGCCGCCATCATCCTCGACCTGATGCTGCCCGGCGTCGACGGCTGGGAAGTGTGCCAGACGCTCCGGCGGCGCCGCGATCCGACGCCGATCCTGATGCTCACCGCCCGCGGCGCGCTGGAGGACCGGATCCGCGGGTTCGAGATCGGCGCGGACGACTACCTGCCCAAGCCGTTCGAGCTGCCGGAGCTGCGGGTCAGGGTGCGGGCGCTCATCCGCCGCGCGGCGGTCCACCGGACGCGGCTGATCCGGATCGCCGACCTGGAGATCGACACGGAGGCGCGGCGCGTGAGTCGCTCCGGCCGGGAGATCCCGCTCACGCCGCGGGAGTATTCGCTCCTGGAGGCGCTCGCCCGCAACGAGGGACGGGTGCTCTCGCGCGAGTATATCCAGGAGCGGGTCTGGCACGACGACGAGAGCTATTCGAACACGATCGCCGTCCGCATCCGGCAGCTCCGGCAGAAGGTGGACGACGGCCACGCCGTCCGCCTGATCCACACGGTCTACGGCCAGGGGTACGTGCTCCGGGCGCCCGAAGCGGAGGAGGACCGTCCCCCCGGATGAGCGCGCTCGCGCGGACGGCAGGAACTCGGGTGTCTACCGCTGAACAGAGAGGCACTACTCTAACGGCCAGCCGAAAGTGCGCCAATACCGCGCCCGATTTCGACTGCGCCGGCCTCATCGGGACCTGGTCCGACATCGTCTCCACAACGGCGCAGCCGTGGCTATCGTGGAACGGTAGTCCGTGGGAAATAGTACTACGAATGAGCGCTGCCCGCACGTCTTCCCCTCCGGCGAACCGGACGCTCGCCAACGCGAAAGCGGCCAGGAAGGACGAGTTCTACACCCGGTACTTCGACATCCAAAAGGAGGTCGAGGCCTACCTGGAGTTCGACGCCGACACCTTCCGCGGTAAGGTCGTGTATTGCAACTGCGACGACCCATTCGAGAGCAATTTCTTTAAGTACTTCGCCGCTAATTTCAACAAGCTCGGTCTCAAAAAGCTCGTCACCACCAGCTACGATGGCTCCCCGATCGCCGGGGGGCAGCTCGCTTTGCCGGAGTTCGACGACGGAAACAGTAAGCGAGAAAGACCCAAGGCAATCGCCGTCGAGATCGAGAATGTGAAGGATGTCACCGGAGACGGCGCAACCGGCATCGAAGACGTCAAGCTCTTCCTAGAGCAGAACCCCCACACCCGCACTCCCCTCGCGGGAGGCGGCGACTTCCGCAGCCCTGAGTGCGTCGAATTGCTCAAGCAGGCGGACATCGTGGTTACTAATCCGCCTTTCTCCCTCTTCCGGGTGTACGTTGCCCAGCTCGTCGAGCACCGCAAGAAGTTTCTGATCATTGGGAACACGAACGCGATCACCTACTTGGAGATTTTTCCGCTAATCAAGAACAACAAGCTTTGGCTCGGGTGCACCAACTTCAATGTTGGTATGTTTTTCGAGGTGCCGGATGACTGGGAGCGCTTTCACCACATAGACAAGGAAACCGGGAAGAAAATCGCAAGAGTGTCTACTTCGTGCTGGTACACAAACCTGGATCACGGTCGCCGACACCAGCCTCTTAATCTAATGACCATGGCGGAGAATCTTAAGTTCAGTAAAAGTTTGAGAGGGAAGGCGGCGTATGATCGATACGACAATTACGACGCGATAGAGGTCGCAACCTACAAGGAGATCCCAAGCGACTATAATGGCGTCATGGGCGTTCCTATTACCTTTCTTGACAAATATAACCCTGACCAATTCGAGATTGTCGGAAACAGCGATGATTCAGGTATGATGCGTGAGATTGGAGTCCGTCCTCTCGGGCGCGAGTTCATAAATGCATATCGCGCCCGTGGCGGTACTGGACACTACAGTCCGGCCATGCGGATGCTCTGTCTGCAGGAGCCGCAACCGCGGATAATTTTCAAGCGCATTCTGATTCGGCACCGCACTCCGCCTGTGATGGGAACGGGAAAGTGAAGACCACACTGAAAACTGACATCACCGTCGCCAACATATGTGACGGATTTGTCTACAACCAATTGGAAGGCAAAGGTCTGTTTGGGTTGAGCGGAAAACTAACCATTCAGCCGGAATATCAGCGGAACTACATCTATGCCGAGAGCGGCGGCAAAAGGGAGCAGGCGGTCATCCACTCGCTACTCAATGGGTATCCACTCGGGCTGATCTACTTCAACAAAGTCGGCGAGGACAAGTACGAGGTGTTGGACGGGCAGCAACGGGTCACCAGTATCGGGCGGTTCGTAACGAACAAGTTCGCGATCATGGACAACGGCCATCCAAAGAACTTCGACAGCCTACCCGCCGACCAGCGGGCGAAGATCCTGGCCTCGAGCCTACTGATCTACGAGTGCGAGGGAACCGAAAGTGAGATAAAGGAGTGGTTCGAGACAATCAACATCGCAGGCGTGCCGCTTAACGACCAGGAACTGTTGAATGCAATCTACTCCGGCCCATTCGTGACCCTTGCGAAGGCCGAGTTCAGCAACACCCAGAACGCGAACATCCAGAAGTGGAAAGCGTACGTCAAGGGCAGCCCGAACCGGCAAGCGTTCCTTGAGCGGGCGCTGGACTGGGTGAGCAAGGGCGCTATCGGCAGCTACATGAGCGCGCATCGCAACGATGGCGACATCAATGAGCTGAAGGCCTACTTCAACAGCGTGATCGACTGGGTTTCCGGCGTGTTTATCGACGTTCTCCCCGAAATGTGCGGGTTGGAGTGGGGGAGATTGTACGAGGAATACCACAGCCAGTCCTACGATCCGAAGAAGATGTCGGACGAAGTGAACAGGCTCGTCGCCGACCCCTACGTCATGAACCGCAAAGGCATCTTCGAGTACCTCTTGGGCGGCTCAGTCGATAGTAAGTTGTTGGACGTGCGCGTATTCGACACTCAAGTTAAGCGGGTGGCCTACGCTAAGCAGACGCAAGCAGCCGAGGCTAAGGGCCAGTCCAATTGCCCGCTCTGCGGGGTTGGGCACGACGCTAACAAGGGCAGGATCTACAAGTTCGATGAGATGGACGCCGACCATGTTGCGGCGTGGAGCAAAGGCGGCGCAAGCACGGCCGACAACTGCCAGATGCTATGCAAGACGCATAACCGCGCCAAGGGCAATCGCTGACGGCACTATTCGGCTGCGGATGACGCTCTGGAACGTCGCCGTGCTGGCCCTCATCCTGGGCGCCATGGGCGGCGTGGTGCGATATCGCGTGCAGGCCGACCGGCTGGCGGCGGTCGACCGGACCCTCGCCGAGCGGGCGCACGAGTCGGGACGCCTGTGGGCGCTCGGCCCTGCCCCTCCCGGGCTCCGCGCCGCCGGCCGACGCAGATTGCTCGACCCGACGCCCGCGGCTGCCGACGGATCGCCCGGCGCCCCCCGCGCGCTGCCGCCGCTCCCGCCGCGGATCGTCCCTCGCGACCGGGCCGGCAAGGAGCACTGGGATCAGCCCTGGGATCGAGACGCCTTCGCTCGCTGTCTCGCCGGTCGGACCGTCTATTCCACCGTGTGGGACGGCGGCGTGCCGATGCGGATCCTGTCGATGCCGATCGAGCGCCGGGGCCGGATCGACGAGGTGCTTCAGCTCGCCTATCCGCTCGGCGGCGTGCTGCGGGAGATCGACGAGCTGACGGCCACGCTCCTGGCCCTGGTGCCTCTCGGGCTGCTCGCCGCCGGGCTGGGCGGCGCCTTTCTGACCGGCCGCGCGCTCCGTCCGGTACGGGAGATCGCCGCGACCGCCGCGCGCCTGGGGGTGAATGACCTTTCCGAACGGCTGCCGGTCTCGGGTCGGGACGAGCTCTCGGAGCTGGCGGTGTCGATCAACGCCATGCTGGCGCGGCTGGAGGAGGCGTTCGAGCGCCAGCGCCGCTTCACCGCGGACGCCTCCCACGAGCTGCGCACGCCGCTGTCGATCGTCAAGGCGAACACCGGCCTCGCCCTCGAGCACCCCTGGCCCGAGGACCGGTATCGTGAATTCCTCACTGCCATCGACACCGCCGCCGGCCGGCAGAGCCGGATCGTGGAAGAGCTGCTCTTCCTCGCCCGGGCCGACGCCGGCAAGCTGGCCCGCGACGTGGGGCCGGTCTGCCTCCTCGACGTGCTGGAGGAAGCCGCGGAGGCGGTGTCGCGGCCGGATCGCCCTCCCATTCGGCTGGAGCCGATCGACCCGGCACTCATGGTAGCGGGCAGCGGCTCGGAGCTGGCCCGGCTGTTTACCAACCTGCTGGAGAACGCGGCCCGGCACACCCCGCCCGAGGGCAGCGTCACGGTCTCCGCGAGGGTCGAGGCGACGAGCGTCGTCGTCGCGGTGACCGATACCGGCGAAGGCATCGCGCCGGAGCACCTGCCGCACCTCGGCGAGCGGTTCTACCGGGTCGATGCCGCGCGCTCCGCCAGCACGGGCGGCAACGGCCTGGGCCTGGCGATCTGCCGGAGCATCACCGAGGCCCATGGGGGCCGGATGAGCTTCGAGAGCCGGGTCGGCGAGGGTACGACGGTGCGGATCCGGCTGCCGCTCTGCCTGCCGCAGACGTGACCCGGCGTCTCGCTCCCACCTCCCGGAGAGCACTCGCCCGTGTCTGCAGATCGGCCCGGCCATGTCGTAGTGGAAGCGATATTTCGAAAAAGGCGGCGCCGCCATGTCGATTCGGACTCCCCCGCACGACCACTCCATGACGAAGCAAGATCCCGACAAGGAGAAACGATGGCCAGGTACCTGTTGCTGAAGCACTACCGGGGGGCGCCGGCGCCCGTGAACGACGTTCCGATGGACCAGTGGACGCCCGAGGAGGTCGAGGCGCACATCCAGTTCATGCGGGACTTCGCCGCGCGGCTGGAGAGCACCGGCGAATTCGTCGACGCGCAGGCGCTGGCGCCGCACGGCGTGTGGGTCCGCTACGACGGAGAGGGGCGGGCGCCGGTGACCGACGGTCCGTTCCCCGAGACGAAAGAGCTGATCGCCGGATGGATGGCGATCGACGTCGACAGCTACGAGCGAGCGATCGAGCTGGCCGGGGAGCTCTCGTCAGCCCCGGGGGCCGGTGGGAAGCCGATCCACGAGTGGCTGGAGGTGCGACCGTTCCTGACCGCGCCGCCTGTCGCCGCGGAGTGACCGATCCTCCCGCACGCCTGGACGACCCTCGACGGGTGTCTCCCGTCGGGGGCAGCTCACCGCGACCTTCGCTCACACAGGGGCTATGCGATCATGACCGAAAAAGGCAAATTGCTGCGGATGGACAACGTGCTCATCGTGGTCGAGGACCTAGAGGCTGCCAAAGCGTTCTTCGTCGAGCTCGGGATGGAGCTGGAAGGCGAGACGCAGGTCGAGGGCGGCTGGGTCGACCGCATCGTCGGGCTCGAGGGCGTCCGCGCCGACATCACGATGATGCGGACCCCGGACGGCCACAGCCGGGTCGAGCTGACGAAGTTCCACACGCCGCCGGCGGTGAAAGCGGAGCCGGAAAGCGCGCCGGCGAACACGCTGGGCCTCCGCCGCCTCATGTTCGCGGTCGAGGGTATCGACGAGGTCGTCGCGCGCCTGCGCCGCCGCGGCGCCGAGCTCGTCGGCGAGATCGCCCAGTACGAGGACCTCTACCGGCTCTGCTTCCTGCGCGGCCCGGAGGGCATCCTCATCGGGCTGGCCGAGCAGTTGGGCAATCCACCGGTGACGGATGCCTGAGGGAACGCTCGGCGCAGACGAGACGTGTCTTCGCTTGCGCAGCGCTCTCGGGTGTTTCTTACCGGAAGTGGAACCGGATGCCGCCGGTGAAGTGACCGTGCTTGAGCTGCCTCACCTGGTCTGCCGCGGCGCCGGGATCGATCCGGCGGGCGGCGGCGAGTGCCTCCTCGGCGGTGCGGGCGGCGATCGGCGTCAGCGGGCGCTCCCGCGGCTGCCGCTCCACCTCCGGGGTGGGGGTCCACTTGTACCAGCCGGCGGGGACGTACTCCGCCACGATCGAGGCGTTCAGGAAGTCCTCCGGCCGCACGTTCATGGAGCGTTTCCCCCACTGCCGCTCCGATTCGCGCATCGTCTCTTCGTGGCGCTGCATCGTCGCCTGCTGCTGCGCTGGCGAGAGCAGGCGGAACGGCACCCCCTCCGGCTCCAGCGCCTGCCGGAGCTGCGCCGGGGTCAGGATCGTCAGGTAGCGGGCGAGAGTGCGGAAGAGGGGATCGTTGTCCGGTCGGCCGCCGAGGAAGTGCCACTCCGGGATGCCCCGGCAGTGCATCACCGCCTCCGCCAGGCCGCTGGAGCTGAGCTGCGGGTCGGGAAGGCCGGCGATCTCCAGGAAGTCCGCGAAGGGAAGCCCGCCGTTCGCTTCGGCGCTGCGCTGCCAGCGGTCCAGCTCGCGGTTGGGAACCTCCTTCAGCTTGTCCCAGAAGTAGCTGGTGCTCCGCGCCAGGAGGAAGTCGCCGTCTTTCGTCCAGCGGACTCCTAGCGCGTCGCCGGCCTCGCAGAGGGTGTCGAACAGCTCCGCTTCCGGGCGGGTGAAGGCGGTCTGCGGGTAGATCCGGGTGTAGTAGTCCGCCACGATCGGCAGCGCCGTCGCCTGGTGAATGGCTTCCCACACGTCCGCCGAGGTCACGTGCGGCTCCACCTTCTTCTCGTCCCTGGTGGGTGCTTTGCCCGGCTTCAGGGCGGGGCACGACGGCTCCGGCCGCAGCGCGAGGCGGCGGTCGAACGGCGCCCGGCCCCGGAGAGCGGCATTCAGCTGCGCGTTGCCCGGCTTCTCCGCGGAGGGGTTCCGGGCGGTGGCCAGCTTGCTGTCCCAGAAGGTCTGGCCCTCGTACCCCTTCTCGGGCCAGGAAGCGGTGGTCCGCGCGCTCAGCGTGAGCTCTCCCAGCTCGGAGCGGTGCAGCTTCAGCCGGAGCTGAGTGACGCGGATCCCCGGCACATCCTGGATCTTCACCGTCCCGTCGCCGTGGCGGACGGAAGAGGGGCGCGACTGCAGGATCGGCTGGGACCACTCACCGGGCAGCCGGCGGTCCGGGTTCGGGTCGTCCGGGCGCAGCACCACTTCCTCGCCGGAGACCAGCGCCGCCCGCTCTCCCGGGGTCAGCCGGTGGTAGAGCTGGGTGCCGCCCCAGCCGCCGCCATTCACCAGGTTGAACAGGCTCTTGTCCCGCGGGCTCTGCTCTTCCCACTTCATGTAGGCCTGCGCGAACGGCAGCTCCGTGTAGGGCCGCAGTCGCTGCATGTCGCTGTCGAGCTCGAGGAGCGCGGCATGGAGGTCGCGGTTCCGCAGCTCTTCCTCCGCGAGCTGCGACTTCAGCTCCAGGACCAGCTCGTACCGGTAGGCGCCTTCCTCGCCGGTGCGACCCCACAGCGCGCCGAAGAGGCGGGCGACCGCGCGCATCACGCTGCGCGCGTCCTGGTCCTTCACCAGCACCGTCGCCTTCTCGTCCGCCAGGGCGCGGGAGATGCGGAGCTGCACGCCGGTCTGCTCCTGGAGCTGCGCCGCGACCTCGGCGAGCGCGGCTCCCTTCGCCCGGAGCGTCACCTTGCGGAACAGGCGCGGGTCTACGACCTTCGCCTGCTGCTCGTACTCCCGCACCGCCGCCGCAACCGCGGGTCCCTGCGCCCGGCCCGCCAGCCGGGGCAGCGGGATCCGGACGAAGTCGTCCGCCGCCGGCGGCAGGCTGCGGAGGACGGCGGCGATCTGCTCCTGCTCCTGCGGCGTGGCGGCGGTCCACTGCGCCAGCAGCGCGAGGTCGCGCCCGTCCAGGAACTCGTCATCCCCCTCCCGGGTCGGCGCCACTCCGGGAGTCGTGCTCCAAGGCGCTGGGGGGAGGCGTCGTGGGGAAGCCGCCACCTGCGCGCCCGCCCCTGCGAGCTGCGGTCTCGGTTTCGGCGACGTGGGGAGACCTCCGGCCGGCGCGGGCGGCGGCTCCACTCCGGCATGCGTTGTCCGCGGTGCGGTGGAGCGGGGGGCGGGGCTCGGCGTGCCGTGGACGGGCGGCTCACTCCGGCGAGCCACCGCGGGCGAGCCCGGCCGCTCCGGACGGTTCAGCAGGAGCACCGCCGCGCCGACCGCCGCCGCGGCCGCGAGGCCACCCGCCGTTGCGAGGGCCGGCAGCCGGGACGGCGACCGCCGCGCGGCGAGCGGCGTCTCGGAGAGGCGGTCCAGCACCTTCCGGACCAGCTCGTCGCCCGCCGCGGGGATCGCGAGACTGCCCGCCAGCTCCCCGGAGAGGCGGAGCAGCGACTGCCACTCGGTCCGGCACGCCGCGCACCGCTCCAGGTGCGCCGCGAGGCCGGCGGGGAGCTCTCCGCCGAGATCGGCGTGCCGCTCCAGCTGCTTGCGGGACCAGGCGCAGCGCAGACTCATAGCCCGTACTCCTCTCCGACCGCCCGCCGCAGCAGGCGCATCGCCCCGGCCAGGCGGCCGATCACGGTCGATTCGGGAACCCCGAGCGCGAGGGCGATCTCCCGCCGGGAGCAGCCGCCGCCGAAGCGCATTACCACCGGGACGCGGTACTTCTCCGGGAGGGACGCGACCGCCCCGCCCAGCGCCCGGCGCCGCTCGTCCGTCAGCAACTGCAGCTCCGGGGAAGCGCCGCCGTCCAGCCAATCGGGATCGATCGCCTCGGTCCGGCGCACTCGCTTGCGGCGGAGCAGGTCGCTGCAGAGATGGCGCGCGATCTGCATCAGCCACGGCTGCCACTGGCCGGCGCCGCGGAGACGGGGGAGGGACTGGTAGGCGCGGAGGAAGATCTCCTGGACCGCGTCCTCCGCCTCCTCCCGGCTGCCGAGTTGCGCGTAGGCGTAGACGTAGACGAGCTGGCGCTCGCACTCGATCAGCCGCGAGAAGGCGGTGCGGTCTCCCGCCCGGGCGGCCTCGATGAGCTGATCGTATGACCGGTCCACCTGCTTCCGCTCCAGTGCCAGGCTCCACATAGCTGCCTCTAGCGAGGACGGGGTTGCTCGCTCTGCATGCTAAGACGCACCAGTTACCGGAACGAAAGATTCTTCTGCCGGGATTTTGACGGGAGTACTGGGAGCGGCTTCTACACGGCGGCGAAGCGGCGGTTTACCTCCGCCCAGTCGAGGTGCTCCAGGAACTTCGCCACGTAGTCGGCCTTCTGGTTCTGGTAGTCGACGTAGTAGGCGTGCTCGTAGACGTCGCAGACGACGAGCGGCTGCCCGAACCAGAGCACCCCGACCTCGTGCAGGTCGCTGGCGACGTTGTAGAGCTGCCCGTTGACCGCGTCCCGCGCCAGGATTCCCCAGCCGTTGGCCGCCATGCTCGCGGCGCGGAAGTCGTCCGCCCAGCGCTCCAGCGAGCCGAAGCGCCGGGCGAGCGCCGTGCGGACGTCCTCCCGCGGGCCGGCCGGGGCCGCCGTCATGTTGTCGAAGTAGAGCTCGTGGAGCACCACGCTGTTGGCGCGGTTGATCCGGTCCTTCACCAGGAAGCTGTGGGCGGGCGAGGCGACCGGTCCCTCCGCCTGCAGCGCCTTGGAGAGCTGCTGCTCGTCGTTCAGCAGCGCCTTCAGCGCTCCCCCGTAGTGCGCGGTGTGGTGCGGCGTGAGCTGCGCCGTGGAGAGGAAGCCGGGGATCTCCGCGTAGGGGAGCGGCTTCGGCGTCTCCGTCCGCAGCCCGGAGCCCTGCGGATACGGCGCGAGGCGCCCTTCCCGCGCTTCCCCGGCCTCCGCGGGTGCCAGCTCGGCTACCATGATTCCGGCGGCGCAGCCGGTGAAGCCGCGCAGCACCTCGCGGCGAACGATGCGACCCCGACCGTTACGGTCCATAAGCGTCCTTTCTCCGGCCGCGTCCGGCGCGGCTCCATAGAACTGTGCGAGGAGAAACCCGGCTGTTTCCTCCAAGTTACCATGGCGGAGTGAGAGTGGCTGCCGGACGGCGGCCGGGGAGAGCTACGTGAGCTTCAAGCTGGTCTTGCTGGAGCCGGTGAACGAGGAGCGCTGGGCGGAGGCGGCCCGCGGGGCGGTGCCGGAGGCCGCGGTGGTGGTCTGCCGGGACGCGGAGCAGGCGGCCGCGGAGATCGTCGACGCCGACGCGGCGTTCGGCACGGTACCGCCGGAGCTGCTGGCGCGCGCCGGGCGGCTGCGCTGGCTGCAGGCGCCGCAGGCCGGGCCGCCCGCCGGCTGGTACTACCCGGAGCTGGTGGCGCATCCGGTCACGGTCACCAACTTCCGCGGCATCTTCAACGACCACCTCGGCGCGCACATCCTGAGCTTCGTGCTCGCCTTCGCCCGCGGGCTCCACGTCTACCTGCCGCGCCAGCTCCGCCGGGAGTGGCGGCCGGGCGCGCCGCTGGTCCACCTGCCGGAAGCGACCGCCATCCTCGTCGGCGTGGGCGGGATCGGCGGGGAGACGGCGCGGCTGCTGGCGGCGTTCGGCGTGACGGTGCTGGCGGTCGACCCGCGCCAGACCGGAGCGCCGGAGGGGGTGGCGGAGCTCCACCCGCCGGACCGGCTGGACCACCTGCTCCCGCGGGCCGACTTCGTCATCAGCACCGCGCCGGAGACGCCGGAGACGCAGCGCCTCTTCGACCGGGAGCGCCTCCGCCGGATGAAGCGCTCCGCCTACCTGATCAACATCAGCCGCGGCGCCCTGGTGGTGCTCGACGACCTGGTCGCGGCGCTGGAGGCAGGCGAGATCGCGGGCGCCGCCCTCGACGTCTTCGAGCAGGAGCCGCTGCCGGCCGGCCACCCGCTCTGGACGCTCCCCGGCGTGCTGATCACGCCGCACGTCGGCGGGGAAGGGCCGTACCTGGACGAGCGCCGCGCGGAGATCCTGGCGGAGAACTGCCGGCGCTTCGCCGCGGGAGAGTCGCTGCGGAACGTCGTCGACAAGGCCAACTGGTTCTGACCGCGTGACCCGTCCCTCGCGCCCCGCCCGCCCCTCCCCGCCGCTGCTCCTCGAGGCGGCGGAGGCGGCGCTCGCCTACCTGGACGATTGCCTGGACGCGGAGACGCTCTCCCGGGAGGGGCGGCTGGCCGTCCTCTTCGAGCTGCTGACCGGACAGGCCCCGCGCACTGCCGCCCTGCCGGACCGGGTCGTGCGGGAGCTGGAGCGGCGCCTCCGGAGCGAGCTGCCCGCGGGAGCCCCCTCCGCCGAGGAGCTGGGCGCCCTCTATCAAAGGCTGCTCCACGATCCGAGTGGGAGCAGCAGCGGCCACCGCAAGCGCAGCGGTATCTACTACACCGGCGGCGCGCTCGTCGGTCTGCTGGTGCGGGAGGCGCTGGCGCCCGCCCTGCAGGACCGCCTGCGCGGCCTCCAGGGCCGCGCAGAGCGAGAGCGCGCGCTCCTTTCCCTACGGGTGTGCGACCCGGCCTGCGGCACGGGGCAGATCCTGCTCGGGGCGGCGCGCTACCTGGCAGGCGAGCTGGCGCGCCTGCGGGAAGGGCCGGACCCCTCGGAAGCCGTCCGGCGTGACGCGCTGCGGCAGGTGGTGACCACCTGCCTCTACGGCCTCGATCTCGACCCTCTCGCCGTCTCGCTCTGCCGCACCCTCCTCTGGCGGGAAGCGGCGGATGGGCCAGCTCCGCCGCAGCTCTCCGCGCACCTCCGGGCCGGCAGCGCCCTGGCCGGCTCCCTGTTCGACCAGGCGGACGAGGCGCCGGCGAGCCTCGCCCCGTTCCACTGGCCGGAGGCGTTCCCCGAGATTGCCGAGCGGGGCGGGTTCGACGTGGCGCTCGGCAACCCGCCGTTCGTCAACGCGATCGAGGGCGGCATCGCGCCGGAGGTCCGCGAGCACGCGCGCCGGCGGCATCCGCGCGTGCGGGGCGCGGCGGATCTCGCCTGCTACTTCCTCGATCTCGGCGTGCGGCTGCTGCGGCCCGGCGGCCGCCTGGGAATGGTGCTTCCCCGGGCCCTGCTGCGCGCGCCTGCCGCGGGGCGGATCCGCGCCGCGCTCCCGCCGGAGCTGCAGCCGACGCTGCTCTACGCCCCCGGCCGCGCCACCTTCTTTCCCGGCGCCGCCGTCTACGTCTGCGTGCTGGCGCTCGGCCCGGGCGGCGTCTGCCGCGTCAGCCGCGATCCGGATCCGGAGCAGGCGACGTGGCGTGAGGGCGCGATCGAGTCGCCGCACTGGTGGTCCGAGCTGGACCGCCTGACCCGATCCGCCGCTGACCCAACTTCCCCGGCGGGAGCGGCGTGCCTGGAGGAGCGGTTCGAAGTCGCCGCCGGAATGACCGCCGGAGAGGCATACCGGGTGCGGGAGGCGGTGCGGGACCAGCCGGACGGCGACGACTTGAAGCTCGTCACGACCGGGCTGATCGACCCGGGCGTCTGCCGCTGGGGCGAGGCGAAGTGCCGCTACCTGAAGCGGGACTACCGGTTTCCGCGCGTCGTAGACGAGGCCTCCCTCCCGGAGACGGTGCGCCGCCGGCTGCTGCGCGCGCGCCGTCCCAAGCTCCTGGTAGCGGGGCTCTCCGCGCGGATCGAAGCGTTCCTGGACGAGCAGGGCGAGTACGCCGGCGCCGTCTCCACCTGGGCGGTCTTCCACCCGCGGGACGACCTCGCGGCGCTCGACGCGCTCCTCCGGCTGCTGCTCTCGCCCGCGGCGACCGAGCGCTTCCGGAGGGAGCTGGGGGCCAACGCGCTGGGCGGCGGCAACATCACGATGACCGGGGAGTTCCTCCGCCGCTTCCCGCTGCCGGACGACTTCCCCGCCGATTAGCCGCGTAGCGCCCCGCACCACGTGGGAAGATCGATTCCGTCCTCGTGTCCTGTTCCGGGAGAAGACCATGCCGCAGAGCACTACCACCAACCGCCGCTTCGTCCTGGCAGAGCGCCCGCGGGGGCTCCCGACGCCGGCCAACTTCCGCCTGGAGGAGCAGCCGGTGCCGCGCCCGGAGGAGGGCCAGCTTCTGCTGCGGACCCTCTACCTCTCGCTCGACCCGTACATGCGCGGCCGGATGAGCGACGCGCCGTCGTACGCCCCCGCGATGGAGCTGGGCGACGTGATGGTCGGCGCGACGGTCAGCCGGGTGGAGGAGTCGCGGCACCCGGACTTCCGGGAGGGGGAGCGGGTGGTCGCCTACTCCGGCTGGCAGGACTACGCCCTCTCGGACGGGGAGGGGCTGCTGAAGCTCGATCCCGGGCTCCCGCGGCCTTCCTACGCGCTGGGCGTGCTGGGGATGCCGGGTCTCACCGCCTACGGAGGGCTGCTCGACATCGGCGCGCCGCAGCCGGGCGAGACGCTGGTGGTCGGCGCGGCGACGGGCGCGGTCGGCTCCGTGGTCGGCCAGCTCGGCAAGCTGAAAGGCTGCCGGGTGGTCGGGATCGCCGGCGGCGAGGAGAAGTGCCGCTACGCCGTGGAGGAGCTGGGCTTCGACGCCTGCCTCGATCACTACCAGCCGGACCTATCCGCCCGCGTGGCGGAGGCGTGTCCGGAGGGGGTCGACATCTACTGGGAGAACGTCGGCGGCGCCCTCTTCGACGCGGTGCTGCCTCACCTGAACCCGAAGGCGCGGATCCCGGTCTGCGGCCTGATCGCGCACTACAACGACACCGGGCTCCCTCCCGGTCCGGACCGCATCCCCCTCTTCCTGGGAACGATCCTGCGCAAGCGCCTGCGCGTGCAGGGCTTTATCGTCTTCAGCGAGTACGGCCACCTCTTCCCGGAGTTCCAGCGGGAGATGTCCGCGTGGGTGCAGGAGGGGAAGGTCCGCTACCGCGAGGACGTGGTCGAAGGCCTGGAGAGCGCGCCGGAAGCGTTCATCGGTCTGCTCCAGGGGCGGAACTTCGGCAAGCTGGTGGTGCGGGTGGGCGAGTGATCCGGCCGCGGGAGCAGGCCGATCCCGCCGGCTCGCCTCCCCACGCCGCTCTCGTCGACGCGGTAGAGCTGCTCGACCGCCTCTCGGCTCCACCCTCGTGCTCGCCGGTGGCAAATCCCGGAGCTTGCCCACCCGCGGAAACTATTCCAATTCCTTAGATTGCTCGCGGCTCGCCTTGGGGGCAGAGTGGTGGGTGCTTCTCTGCTCTGCCCGCCGTGGCACGCAGAGGGTGCCCTCTCGTAGTTGTGCCCTATCCCAAGGAACGAGGCGCAAATGAGACACCGGGACCTGCTCACCACCCTTCCGGCGGCGCTGCTGCTGGCGTTCGCAGGCGCTCCTGCCCACGCGGCTGCGTTCACCGTCACCCAGCTCGGCGACAGCGGCGCCGGGTCCCTGCGACAGGCCGTCGCGGACGCCAACGCGGCGGCGGGGGCGGACATCATCAACTTTCAAGAAGGGCTCAGCGGGACGATTATCCTGACCGCCGGCCCGCTGACGCTTACCGGATTCCTGGAGATCCAGGGTCCAGGCGCCGCCACTCTGGCGGTGAGCGGGAACAACGCTTCCCGCGTCTTCGCTGTCGACCCCGGAGCCACGGTGCTGATCCGCGATCTCGCGATGCGGGATGGAAAGTATGCCGGTCCCGAGTCCGGCGGCGGGGGCATCTACAACCGGGGTGACCTGCGGTTACTCGACTGCGTTCTCTCGAACTGCACGGCCCCCGCGGGTGTCGGCGGCGGGATCTTCAACGAGGGTGCCCTGATGGTGCTCAGTACTACCCTGCGGGACAACACTGCCCCGATCGCGGGTGGGGGCCTCTTCAATCTCCAGGGCACGGTGGTGATGCGGAGCTCGCTCCTGGTCACCAACCGGACCACGGACCCGGACCTCACTCGGGGCGGCGCTGGGATCGACGTCGAAGGCGGGACGCTTTTCGCGGACCGGTGCATCTTCGATCGCAACCGGGCGAGCCGGTCCGGCGGGGCGCTGCTGATCGCTCCCACCAGCTCGGTAACCCTGACCGAATGCCACCTCATCTCGAACCAGGCGGTGCGGAGCGGCGGTGGCGTTCTGAACAGCGGCACTCTAGCTCTGAACGACTGCAGCATCGTGGACAATACTGCCGTCATTTCGGGGGGCGGTGTGGAGAACTTCGGTGGCCTGACGGTCTCCAGCAGCAGCTTCTCCGGCAATAGCGCCAGTGACGCTACTCTCAGCGAGGGGGGTGGTCTCTTCAACAGCGGCAATGCGGCGCTGAGCCACTGTTCGTTCGCGCAGAACCGGGCCCCGCGAGCCGGCGGCGGGATCTTCAACGACGGGATCCTGACGGTGACGAGGAGCGCGCTTTCCCAGAACAGCGCAGGAGTGGGGGCCGGCCTCGCCAACGTTGGAACCGTAACCGTTTTCCGCAGCTCCTTCGAGTCAAATAGCGCCGGCATCGCGGGAGGCGCCCTCGGCAGTGGTGGCGGAAACGTCTCGCTGACCGAGTGCCGGCTCTTCGCGAACTTCGGCGCCGAGCGGGGCGGCGGCGCGCACGTCGACGGCGGCATTCTGACCGCGACGGCCTGCACGATCGTGGGGAACGGCACCGGCGGCCTGGGCGGCGGCCTCCTGAACCGGGGCGACACGACGGTCCGGCGATGTACGATCAACGGTAACATCGCGTCCGAGGGCGGCGGCATCCTGAACCAGCCGCTGGAGATCGTCGAAGGGCCCGGGCCTGGAGGCAGCCCCGGGACGATCCGGTTGGAGAACAGCACGCTTTCGAATAACCGTGCCTTCCTTGGCGGCGGTCTCTCGAACCAGGCGGTGGCGCTGCTCGTCAACTGCACGTTCTACGACCATTCCGCCAGCGACGGAGAGGGCGGCGCCCTGCGGAACAGTGGGATCGTCCGCCTGGGGAATACCCTCCTCGCCCGCAGCGGAGTCGGCCGCAATTGCCTGAATCTGGGCCTGATCTCGTCCGAGGGACACAACCTGGACAGCGACGGCACCTGCGGACTCTCCGGGTCTGGCGACCAGAGCGGCACCATCGGCATGCCGATCGATCCGCTGCTCGGCCCGCTCCAGAACAACGGCGGTCCGACACAAACGCATGCGCTCCTGACCGGCAGTCCCGCCATCGACGCCGGGGACGATGGCCAGGCGTCCGGAACGGTGGACCAGCGCGGCTTCTCCCGCTTCGCGGACGGGGATGGGGATCGGGTCGCGGTCGTAGATATCGGGGCCTTCGAGCTCGGCTTCTTCCCCCCCGAGCCTCTCGGCGATCCTGGCACGCGGCTCCTCGCCTACTCGACGATCCAGGATCCGACCACCTCTCTTCCGGAAGGGACCCAGGCGTTCAACCTGACCCTCCGCTACGCGGCGAACGTGGTGCCCGGGACCCTCTCGGTGAAGCTGAATGGAGTAGACGTCACCGGGCTCTTCAACCCGGTTCCGAGCGGTGTCGAGACGGTGGCGCTGCCGCTGCGCCGCGGCCCGAACCTCTTGAGTCTCAAGGTGAAGGGAACCGTCGGGGGAAAGATGATCGAAGAAGTGGACACACTCCGCTTCATCGTGGGGGATCCCGCGTTCGGACCTAAATAGCGCCGGAACAGCCGGGGCGGTGTTCGGCCAAAGGGGCGCGGGTGCGAAGGATTCGCGCCCGTGCCCCGAAAACCTGACCGCTGAAACCCCGACCCCTGAACCCCTATGACAGAAACCTTCCACCCGATCCGCCTGCGCCTGGTCTGCGGCCCCCTGCCCGCGCGGGACTTCGACTGCTGGCGCGACGTCCGGCTCGGCATCCAGATCGGCAAGGAGGTCTTTCCGGGGGAGGCGGGGCCGGACGGCGCCCTCACCTTCGAATGCGAGGCGTCGGTCTCGCCCCGCGGCCGCGAAGGGGCGCCGCTCTTCCGGGGGAAGGCGGTCCACGGCACGCCGGAGGCGCGCTTCCTCTATCTCTCCTGGTCCGCCCACGTGCGCCGGGGCGACGGCCGCTACGGCGGGCGAGAGATGTTCCGGCGGATCAAGATCCACCTCTCGCCCGTCACGCCGGAACAGGCGGAGGAGGCGCTCCGCACCGGCGGGCTGCTGGAGGCGCGTCTTTCCGGCGTCGGGAAAGACGGCACCCCCGCCTGCGCCTCCGTCCCGCTCCTCGACGGAGGCTGGGCGGTGCGCCCGGCTTAGCCTCACTCCACCTGGTGCAGGGTGCCCTGCCCGGTCTCGAACGCCGTGACGTTCTCCAGCGTGGTGGCGGCGATGTTCTGGAGCGCCTCCCGCGTGAAGAACGCCTGGTGACCGGTGATTACCACGTTCGGGAAGGTGAGCAGGCGGGAGAAGACGTCGTCCTGGATCGGCTGCTGGGAGAGGTCCTCGAAGAAGAGGTCCGCCTCTTCCTCGTAAACATCGAGCCCCAGGTAGCCGATCTGGCCGGACTTGAGCGCCTCGATGACGGCGGGAGTATCGATCAGCGCCCCGCGGCTGGTGTTGATCAGCATCACGCCCCGCTTCATCCGGCGCAGCGCCTCCGCGTCGATCAGGTGGTGCGTCTCCGGCGTGAGGGGGCAGTGGAGGGTGACGAGGTCCGACTCCTCCAGGAGGCGCTCCATGGAGACATACTCCACGCCCAGCTCCCGGCACTCGGCGCTCGGATAGAGATCGTACGCGAGCACCCGGCAGCCGAAGCCGGCGAAGAGCCGCGCCGCCACCGCCCCGATCTTACCGGTGCCGACCACCCCCACCGTCCGCCCGTGCAGGTCGAACCCGAGCAGGCCGTCGAGCGCGAAGTTCCCTTCCCGCACGCGGTTGTAGGCGCGGTGCAGCTTCCGGTTGAGGGTGAGCACCAGCCCGACCGTGTGCTCCGCGACGGAGTAGGGCGA
The DNA here is from genome assembly GCA_046292385.1 of Armatimonadota bacterium. Lineage (GTDB taxonomy): Bacteria > Armatimonadota > SYMT01 > SYMT01 > SYMT01 > JBKBRF01. The sequence goes on from JBKBRF010000007.1 coordinate 109,818, forward strand.
ATAGGCGGGCACGCGGGCCACCGTAACTCCCAGCCGCCGCGCCGCGGCGAGGTCGACGTTGTTGAACCCCGCGCAGCGCAGGGCGATCAGCCGGGTGCCGCCGGCGGCGAGGACCTCCAGCACGCCGGCGTCGACGCAGTCATTCACGAAGACGCAGACGGCGGGGAAGCCCTGCGCAAGCGGGGCGGTTTCCCGGGTCAGCCGCGGCTCCAGAAAAGTGAGCTGGTGCCCGTGCGGAGCGTTGGCGGCGGAGAGGAACTCCCGGTCGTACGGCTTGGGACTGAAGACGGCGATTCTCATGGGTCGTTGCGTATTCCGTATCCTGTAGCGACGCGCCAGGACTGCTCGGCAGAAGATTACCGCCGGCGAGGCGCCGAGATCAGGCTACCCGGTTTTGGGATGGGGTGTCGGATTCGACCTGCCCGCCCGGCACGACGTTCCGAACAGCGGGATCAGCCCGTCGCTACGGGAAACGCGATACGCAATACCGAGATACGCGCTACTATCGAAAGCTCGCGTCCGGTGAGGAGAGGAACTCGAGCTCCCGGAAGAGGCGGAACTCCGCGTTGTTGCGCGACAGGAGCCCGTCAACCAGGCGCGGGTCGAGCCGGTCGTTCAGCAGGTCCGCCGTGAGCGTGCCGCGCGGGTTGGGACCGAGCCGCAGCAGGTTGAACAGGGCGGGGGTAGCGAGGATCACCCCCTTGGGCCCGTAGAGGCGCGCCCGGAAGCGCCGCCGCTCTTCCGGGGTGAGCGGCGCGTACGGCAGCGCGCGGACGTTGTTCCGCGAGCGCGACCCGGAGCGCAGCTCTTGCGCCACCCGGTCCCGCGCGAAAAGCGGGTAGGCCTCCGCGACCGGCATCTTGCTCCGCGCCGCGTCAGCTTTCCGCCAGCGCGCGAACGGCGGCCACGCTTCCACGCCGCGTGGGATCAGGTCCGGCCGCAGCTGGTGCGCCGCCGTCGCCTGGGCGTTGCAGGTGTCTACCGCCACCGTCACGTCCGCGTCGGAGAGCCCGCGCTCCAGCAGCGTGCGGACCAGCCACGGGTAGCTCGCCACCTCGCCGCGGGTCAGGTTGTCGGAGTAGGTCACCAGGCCGGTGCCGAAGCCGGAGTGGACGTGCAGCGAGAGCAGCACCGGGCGGCCTTCCTCCCGCACCCACCGGATCACCTCGGCGTGGTCGTCCAGCCAGACGGGGAAGTCACTCAGGATCCTGCCGGAGACGAGGCGCGCGTCCTTCCGCCCCCACTTCTCGTCCCGCTCGTTGGAGAGCAGGTCGGGACTGCGGAACGAGAGCACGTAGGCGTTCTGCCAGCGCTCGTGCACCTGCCGCCACCGGCCGAATGCTCCTTCGGCCGGCGCGACTGAAAGCACGGCAAAGAAGAGGCAGAAGCAAACGAGCAGGCGGATGACCACACGGAAGGAGCTGCGCACGGTTCCTTAACCCTCCAGCCCCTCTTACCCGCGGTGGCCGCCGCTCACGCGTAAAAGGGCGACAGCCTGGAGCGTGGAGCCGGAGCGGGGCCGACGAGCGCCCGCCGCGAGCTTCCGGTGCAGGTGCTGGAGCTAGGCGAGGATCTCCTGGATGACGTGGCCGTGGACGTTGGTCAGGCGGCGCTGGATGCCGTTGTGGTAGTAGGTGAGCCGCTCGTGGTTCACGCCGAGCAGGTGCAGCACCGTCGCGTGGAAATCGTGGACGCTGACCGGGTTTACGACTGCCTTCCAGCCCACCTCGTCCGACCCGCCGTAGGAGACCCCGTGCTTCAGGCCCGCGCCGGCAAGCCACGCGGTGAACGAGTCGGCGTTGTGGTCGCGGCCGAGCCCGGCCTTGTCGCCGGCCGCTTCCGAGAACGGGGTGCGGCCGAACTCGGTGTTGAAGATCACCAGGGTGTCGTCCAGCATCCCGCGCTGGCGCAGGTCCTTCAGCAGCCCCGCCACCGGCCGGTCGATCATCCGGGCCTCGCGGCCGTGGTTATCCGGCACGCTGCCGTGCGCGTCCCAGTGCTGCTCCGCCCCGAAGGCGGCGCCGCTCCAGAGCTGCACGAAGCGGACGCCGCGCTCCAGCAGCCGCCGCGCGAGCAGGCAGCTCCGGCCGAAGTCGGCCGACTCCTTCGTCTCCATGCCGTAGAGCGCGCGGGTGGCGGCGCTCTCCTTCTCCAGGTCGGTTGCTTCCGGCACCGCGAGCTGCATCTTCGCCGCCAGCTCGTAGCTCTGGATCCGCGCGGCGAGCGCATCTTCCCCGCCGCGCTCCTGCAGGTGGCGCCGGTTCATTCGCGCCAGCGCCGCGAAGCGTGCCGACTGCACCTTGGCGTCCGCGCCGGAGGCGGGCTGCAGGTCGCGGATGGCGGGGCCGCGCGTGTTCAGCACCACCCCCTGGTGCCGCGCCGGCAGGAAGCCGCTGGTCCAGTTGTTCGCGCCGCCGGTCGGCCAGGCGCGGCTGTCCGGCAGCACCACGAACGTCGGCAGGTTGTCCGCTTCGCTGCCGAGGCCGTAGGAGAGCCAGGCGCCGGCGCTGGGGAAGCCGAGGGTGCGGAAGCCGCTGTTCGACTCGTAGGTGGCCGGCGTGTGGTTGCCGGTGCTGGAGAACATCGAGCGGATGAGCGTCAGCTCGTCCGCCATCTCCGCCAGGTGGGGAAACAGGTCGGAGATCCAGAGGCCGCTCTTTCCCCGCTGCTTGAACTCGAAGTGCGGGCGGTGGAGGAGCCCCACCCGGCCCATGAACCCTTCCGGTTTCTCCGGGCCGGGGACCGACTTCTCGTGGAGCTTGTAAAGCTCCGGCTTGTGGTCGAAGGTGTCGACGTGGCTCAGCCCGCCCTGCAGGAAGATCTGGATCACCCGCTGCGCCTTCGCCGGTGGTCGAGGCGGCGGGTCCGCCGCCTCAACCACCAACGCCGCGGCGGCCTCCCGCCCCAGCC
>JBKBRF010000007.1:112737-187246 GCA_046292385.1 Armatimonadota bacterium
CTTTCTTTCCTCCCCCCCCCCCCCCCCCCCCCCCCCCCCCCCCCCCCCGCCGCGGCGGCCTCCCGCCCCAGCAGGGACGCGAGCGCGATCCCGCCGAGACCGGTCCCGAACCGCGACAGGAGGTCGCGGCGCGAGACGGGACTATCAAATCCGGAACATCTCTTCATAGGGGGTAGGGTTTAGGGTCTAGGGTGTAGGGCCTTGAAGTGCAGAGGGCGGAGTTCGGAGTGCGGAATTCAAACCCTGTGCACGAGGGGTTCGGTCCTCTGCACTCCGTTCTCTGCACTCCGAACTCAGTGAGCCCCTGATCCCTGACACCTGGTTAGTCGACGTACATGAACTCGTTCGTGTTGAGCAGCACCAGGCAGAGCTGGGGCATGCCGTGCGCGGCGGCGAAGGCTTCTCCTTCTCTTTGCTCTTCCGGGCTCGGGGCGCGGCCGAACGCCTGGCGGTAGGCGCGGGCGACCTGCGCCTTGCGGTCCCCCGGCGCCTCTCGCTCGAGCCGCTCCGCCCACTTGCCGGCGCTGCGCTCCATGAAGACGTTGTTCAAGAGCGAGAGCGCCTGCAGCGGGGTGGTGGTCACGGTACGCCGCGGCGTCGCGACCGAGGGGTCGGGGCAATCGAGCGTGTCGAGGAACGGGTTGGTTCCGGCCCGCACCAGCGTGCGGTAGAGCGTCCGGCGGTTGAATTCCGGCCCCTCTTTGTCCACGACGGTGTAGAGCTCATTCTCTCCCTGGCTCTTGGAGGTCCAGTCCCGGAAGCCGGGCCCGCCGATCGCCGGGTTCAGCTCTCCGGAGATCGCCAGCACCGCGTCCCGCACCGCCTCGGCCTCCAGCCGCCGCGGGTTCTGCCGCCAGAGCAGCCGGTTCTCGGCGTCCTTCTTCAGCGCGGACGCCACCGGCCGCGACGCCTGCCGGTAGGTGTTGCTCGTCAGGATCAGGCGGTGGAGCGGCTTCAATCGCCACGCTAGCCCTCCGGGCTGTGACGGAGAGACAGAGGGACGGAGAGACGGAGAGAGCTTAGCTCCGGTAGCGGAGCTCGCTTCACGCGTGGCAGCGGTTCGGACTCCCCCTGTCGCTCTGTCCCTCTGTCTCTCCGTCGCCTCCACGTCAGCAGCAGCCGGCGCCGCAAACACAGAAGCCAGGTAGTCGAGCAGCTCCGGGTGCGACGGCAGCCCGCCGTTGAAGCCGAAGTCGCTGGGGGTGACGACCAGCCCCTGCCCAAAGTGGTAGCCCCAGACGCGGTTCACCATCACCCGCGCCGTGAGCGGATTGTCCGGGTGGGTCACCCACGCCGCCAGCGCCTTGCGGCGGGCCGCTTCGGGGGCATCCTGCTTCAGGCCCCACTCGGGAGAAAGGCCTGCCAGGGAGGCGATGCCGCCGGGGGCCACCGGCTCCCGCTTCTCGCGGAAGTCGCCGCGGGCGAGGATGTGCACCACGCCCGGGTCCTTCGGAACCGTCACGTGAGCGGGGCCGCCGGCGAGGAGCCGCGCGCGGCTCTCGAGCCGTCCCAGCTCCGCGGCTAGCTGTCGCCGCTCCGGCGCGGCGTCCGCGGGGAGCGCCTCCAGCCGCTGCTTCACGCCGGCGACCTGCTTCTCCAGCTCCTGCCGCTGCCGCTCCGCCTCCGCCCGGCCGCCGGGGGAGAGGCTCTCCCGCTCGTCGCCGTGGTAGGTGCCGCCCAGCGCGGCGGCCAGCCGGTAGTAGTCGCGGGCGGGGATCGGGTCGAACTTGTGGTCGTGGCAGCGGGCGCAGTTGGCGGTGAGACCCAGGAAAGTCTGGCTGACGGTGCCGACCAGCCCCTCCAGCTCCTCTTCCCGCGCGGCGGCCCGCATCATCGCCGTGCCGGTGGTGTAGGCGGTCAGGTCGTACGGCCCCATCACCAGGAAGCCGCTGGCGATCACCGCGAGCGGATCGTCCGGGCGGAGGAGGTCGCCGGCGAGCTGCAGGCGGACGAACTCGTCGTACGGGAGATCGCTGTTCAGCGCCTCGACCACCCAGTCGCGGTACTTCCAGGCGTTCGGGCGCAGCTTGTTCCGCTCGAAGCCCTGCGACTCGCCGAAGCGGATCACGTCGAGCCAGTGGCGCGCCCACCGCTCCCCGTAGTGCGGGGAGGCGAGGACGCGGTCGACCAGCCGCTCGTAGGCCGCGGGCGCACGGTCCGCGACGAAGGCGTCGACCTCTTCCGGCGTGGGCGGCAGGCCGAGCACGTCGAGGTAGAGGCGCCGGATCAGCGCCACGCGGTCGGCGGGCGGCGACGGCTTCAGACCCGCCTTCTCCAGCCGGGCCAGGACGAAGCGGTCGATCGGGTTCACCACCCACGCCGGGCGCTTGACCGGGGGCAGCTCCGGACGGCGCACCGGCTGCAGCGACCACCAGTCGTACCCCGCGCGCCGCTCCGAGGAGTAGCGGAACGGGTCGATCGGGTCGGTACCCCACGCGGCGCCGGCGGTCAGCCAGTCCCGCAGCAGCTTCTTCTTCTCCGCGGAGAGCGGCTTGCCGGGCGGCATCTCGCCGGCGCTGACCCGCTTCCAGACCCAGCTTGCCTCCGGCTTCCCCGGCACCACGGCGGGACCGCGCTTGCCCCCGGCCTTCGCGGACGCCAGCGTGGAGAGGTCGAGACCCCCCTGCTTGCTGGCGGCGTCGTGGCAGCTCAGGCACTCACGCGCGAGGATCGGCGCCACCTGGGAGTCGAACTTCCGGGCCGCCGCGGAGGGCCCTGCCTGCCCGAGTGCGCCCGCCGCGCCCAGCGTCAGCAGCGCGAGCGCAGAGGCCGCAGCGCGGGCTACGGCAGCGGGTCGGGGCGTGGATAGTGAATGGGTGCGCACGCTTCTTTAGCGACTGTCGGCGCGCCGGAGTTCCTTCTGCTTTTGTTGCAGAAGGCGCTTCCTCACCGAACGCGCACCTCATACAGGGTGCGCGTTCGATGAGGTCAGCACTAGAGCTTCTCCGGCACCGTGAACGGCTTGCGGTACTCCCGGCTCAGGAGCGCATTTGCTTCCTTGTTGTTGGTGAACTTCTCGCGCTTCGGATCCATCGTCAGCCACGGGCCGAGGGTCGCCTGCGTGCTGTCGAGGCTCACGCCGTTGCGGGCGAGGTGCTCCCGCATCGCCTCGAAGCGCTCGGCGGCGAACGCGTCGCTCTTGATGCTCTCCCGGATCTCCTCCGTGGAGGCGCGCTTGCCGAGCAGGTGGGAGATCATGCCGGTGTGGCAGAGGGCGCTGGAGAGGTGGGTCTCCTCGCTCTCCGCCGTCAGGAGCTCCCGCTTGCGGGCGCGCACCGCCTCGATGAAGTTCGCCATGTGGCCCTTCGACTCGAAGGCCGGCTGGAACTCCTGGATCTTCTTGCCGCTGCGGTCGTAGGCCACCGGGTTGCCGCCGACCACCACCTTGCCGCCCTCGCAGTCGACGACGACGCTGATCCCGCCCGCGCCGGGGAAGAGCTCCGGCTCATCCATGTTCTTGCTCCAGAGCGACGGGTCGTGGAACTCCTTGCTCCTGGGCAGGCCGCGCGTCTCGAAGATGAGCGGCGCCTCGTCGTAGTCGTGATAGACCACCTGCGTGTTCGGCGTCTCGCCGTCGTCGTCGTAGCCGAGGCGGCCGCCGACGCTCATCACGCGCGGGGAGAGCTCCTTCACGCCGAGGAACCAGCGGGCCACGTCCATCTGGTGGATGCCCTGGTTGCCCATGTCGCCGTTGCCGGTGTCGTAGACCCAGTGCCAATCGTAGTGGAGGTTCTTGCGGGCGAGCGGCTTCATCGGCGCGGGACCGGTCCAGAGGTTGTAATCGAGGCCCGCCGGGATCTCGCCGTGGCCCACCTTGCCGATCGACATGCGCGGCTTGAAGCAGTAGCCGGTGACGGAGCGGATCTTGCCCAGGTTGCCGGCGCGGACCCAGTCCACGGCGGCCTGGATGCGGCCGTTGCTGCGGTTCTGCGTGCCGCCCGCCACGATCCGGCCGTGCTTGCGGGCCGCCTTCACGAGCTGCCGCCCTTCCCAGACGTTGTGGGAGATCGGCTTCTCGATGTAGGAGTCTTTGCCCGCCTGGCAGGCCCAGACCCCGATCAGCGAGTGCCAGTGGTTCGGGGTCGCCGTGGTGATGACGTCGATGTCCTTACGGTCGAGCACGTGGCGCACGTCGGCGTAGGTATCGACCGAGATGTTCTTCTTCGCCAGCGCTTCCTTGCCGCGGGCGAGCACCGCCGGGTCGAGGTCGCAGAGCGCCACGAGCCGGACGCCGGGCAGGTTGATCAAGTCGTCGATGTGGCTTTGACCGCGGGACTTGAACCCGATCACGGCGGCACGGATCTCCTCGTTCGCCCCGAGGACACGGCCGGGCGCCAGGGTCACGGCGGCGCCGGTGAGCAGGCTTCCGGTGAGGAAGTGACGGCGGTTGAGCTGCGGCATGGATACCTCCTGGGCGCCGGCAGGGTGGAGGGCGCGGCGCAACGCGGTAGACGCCTCCCACGGAACGGGATGCTGAGTCTCTCTTCCCTCTCTGTCCCCGGGAGCCCTACCGTAGTTTCAAGAGGAAAGCCCGGAGAAGGAAGATGAAAGAGACGAGCGGGCGCTCGGCCCTCCCCCGTGGTGAAGCCGCTCACGTCCCGTAGCCTTCTTCCTTGAGCCTTCTGCCCCCGTTCGGGGGGTGAACCTTTAGCCTTTTGCCTTCAGCCTTTAGCCTTTAAGTAGATGTCCGCCGACTCCACTTCCCGCACGCTCATCACGCTCGCGCTCCTGGCGGTGCTCGCCGGCTGTATCTGGCTGGTGCGGGACGTGCTGCCGCCGTTCCTGATCGCGCTGGCGCTCACGCTGCTGCTCGACCCGGTGCTCGACCGGATGGAGCGCTGGGGGCTCCCCCGCTGGGCGGCGGTGACGCTCACCTTCGGCGGCTTCCTGGCGGTCTTCTTCGGGGTGGTGGCGTTCCTCGTCCCGCGCGCCGCCGCCCAGATCGGGGACCTGATCCACAACTGGAGCACCTACGACGCCCGGCTGGGGGAGGTGGTGGACGGCTGGACGCACGAGAACGCCGAGCTGCTCCGGCAGTTCAACCTGCCGCCGACCGCCGCGGAGTTCTGGCAGCGGTACCAGGGGGAGATCGGCGCCTACCTGCAGGGGCTGCTCCAGCACGCCTTCGTGACGCTCCAGGCCTCCGCGGCGCTGCTGGGGTGGATCGTGGTGGTGCCGATCGTCACGCTCTACCTGATGATGGACATCGACCGCCTCCGGGCGCGGCTCTGCTACCTGGTGCCGGACGCGCAGCGGGAGACGGTGGTGACGCTCTGCAGCCGCGTGGGCGGCGTCTTCGCGGCCTACCTGCGCGGGCTGGTGATGGTGAGCGCTTCGTACGGGTTGCTGCTCTACCTGGTGCTGGCTCTCGGCTTCCGCCTGGAGTACGCGCTGATCCTGGGGCTGGCCGGCGGCTTCCTTTACGTGGTTCCGTACCTGGGACAGCTCGTGGTGCTCGCCACCACCTGCATCGTGGCGTGGACCACCGGCCATTCCGGAGGGTACGTGCTGGGAGTCGGCGCCGCGGTGGTGGCGGTCGGGCAGCTTTTCGACCAGCTCGTCACGCCGCGAGTAATCGGGCAGCAGGTGGGGCTCCACCCGGTGATCGGGCTCTTCGCGCTGATGGTGGGCGGGCAGCTCTTCGGCCTTTCCGGCATGGTGATCGCCGTGCCAGTAGCCGCGGCGGCGCGCGTGGTGCTGATCCACCTCTTCCCCCGCCTGGCCGAGCCGATTCCGCCGTCTGCTTCCACCTCCGGCGTAGAAGCGGAAGAGCCGGGTGCCGTCTCCTACACGATGCGCGGCGTCACTCCGATCACCACCGCACCGGTCCAGGAGCAGGAGGAGTGACGGATTAGGGGTCAGCCCGTTACCAACCCGAGCGCAGGGTCCCTCATGGCTCCCCGGTCGCAGCCGCTGCCTCCGTGATCTTGCCGTCCGCCATCCGGAGGCGACGCTGCGCTCCGGCCGCCAGGACGTCGTTGTGCGTCACGACGATCACCGTGAGCCCGCCCTGGTGCAGGGTCTTCAGCAGCTCGATGACGGAGCCGCCCGTCGCCGAATCGAGGTTGCCCGTCGGCTCGTCGGCCAGGAGGAGCCGGGGCTCGTTCACGAGTGCCCGCGCGATCGCGACCCGCTGCATCTCGCCGCCGGAGAGCTGGTTCGGACGGTGGTCGCGCCGGTGCTCCAGCCCCACCCGCTGGAGCAGATCGTCCACCCGCTTCTTCGCGCGCCGGCGCGCGAAGAGCGCCGGGAGCGCGATGTTCTCCGCCACGGTCAGGCTGGGGATCAGCCCGAAGTGTTGGAAGACGAAGCCGATGCGCTCCCGGCGGAGACGGGTCAGCGCGCGGTCCGTGAGCCGGCGGGTCTCCTCGCCTTCAAGGCGGAGCTCGCCGGAGGTCGGCACGTCGAGGCAGCCCAGCAGGTTCAGGAGGGTCGTCTTCCCGGAGCCGGATGGTCCCACCACGGCGACGAGCTCGCCCGGCAGGATCTCGAAGCTGACGCCGTCCAGCGCCCGCACCTGCTCCGTGCCTCGCCGGTAGACTTTCGTCAGCTCGCGGGCCTGAACTACCGGTGTCATTCCGCCGCTCCTCCGCGGATCGCTTCCATCGGCACCAGTCGCGCGGCGCGCCAGGACGGCAGCAGCCCCGCCAGGGTGCCGACCACCAGCACTGCCCCCAGGCAGGCAGCGGCAACCCACCACTCCCAGCGGATCAACGGGTCGGTCGGTGCGAACGGCAGGCGGGCACGAAGCCACGCTTCCACGCCCTGGGCGCCCGCGAAGGCGATCAGGATCCCGAGCGCGCCGCCTGCCGCGCAGACCTGCAGTGTCTCCAGCCAGAAGAGCCGGAAGACGTCTCCGGTCGAGGCCCCGAGGGCCCGCAGCGTCCCGATCTCCTGCGTCCGCTCCAGCACCGCCATGAACATCGTGTTGCTGACGCCCGCGCCCGCGATCAGGAGCGCCACCAGCACGACCGATCCGAGGAGCAGGCGGGTCGAATTCACCAGGCCCTGGATGGTGCGGAAGAGATGCGTCAGCGGGATCACGTTCATCTCGCCGGCGGAGCCGCAGCTCCGCATCTCCGCGATCGCCTGGTCCAGCTGGTCCGGGTCCCGCAGCCGGACCAGGATGTGGGTGAGAGAATCGCTGCGCCGGAAGATCCGCTGGGCATCCGCCAGCGGCATGTAGATGAAGGTGTCGTCCGCGCCTCCGGTCGGCTCCAGCACCCCGGCGACGGTCCCCTTCTCCCCTTCCAACCCCGGCAGCGGAACGGAATCTCCGAGGGCCCACTTCCGCTTCGCGGCCACGTCGGCGCCGATGAGCAGCTCCCCGGCGCGTTCGGCCGGCCGGCCGCGGAGACGCCAGCCTTTCTTTAGCGCGAAGATCTCTGCCGTAACGCCGGAGTAGACGCACTGCTCGCCCGCGGGATCGTAGACGGCGGACATGAATACCGGGGCCGCTTGCCCCACCGTGCGTAAGGCCGCCACCTCGCCCAGGTAATCCGACTTGAGGTAGCAGGGCCAGCGCGCTCCGTGAAGCGCAATGGAGGCCGCGTCGTACGGGCAGCCTTTCGGCACCACGAGGATGTGCGCGCCGAGGCGGTCCAGCTCACCGGAGATCCCGCGGGTATACCCCCGCTGGAAGGCGAGCAGGCTGAAGAGTGCCGCGACGGCGACCGCCACTCCGGTGATGGTGAGCAGCGTCCGCGGCCACCGGCGGCTGCTGTTGCGAAGGGCGAGCCCAAACCAGGTCATACGCCTCTCATCGCGCGGGCCGGCGCGGCGGACGACGCACGCCAGGCCGGCAGGATCCCGGCGCCCAGGCCCACGCCAAGCCCCACCCCCGCGCCGGAAAGAAGGGCGGAAGGCCCCAGCGCCATCAGTCCCGCGGCGGGTGCGAGCGGGACCCAGCCGCGGATGAGGTTCTGCACCAGCTCCCCGGCCATCAGGGCGAGGAGCAGTCCCAGAACGGTGGCCGAGAGCGAGAGCAGCAGGGCCTCCAGCGCTACCAGCCCGAAGATCTGTGCCCGCGAAGCGCCGACGGCCCGCATGAGCGTCAGCTCCGGCAGCTGTTCCAGCACGCTCGCCAGCATCGTGTTGAACACGCCCAGCGTACTGGCCGCCACCGCCACCAGCGCGATTGCCGCGACCAGCGTACGCACGGCGCCCACCAGGTTGAGGAACGCCCCCATCATCTCGGTGAGCGTCACCACCTGTGCGCCGGATACCTGCTGGAGCCGCTCCGTCGCCTCCGCCGCCAGCGCGGGGTCGCGCAGGCGGATGGCGACCGCCGTCAGGCGGCCTTCCTGCCGGAACATCTCCTGGGCACTCTTCAGCGGAATGAAGAAGAGGCTGTCGTCACTCGTGCCGCTTCGCTGCAGGACTCCCGTGACCTCGAAGGTCCGTCCGGTCTCCGGCGAGTGCAGCCGGTCCCCCGGCGCGCGCATCTCCACGGAGGCCGCTTCCGCGCCCAGGATGACCGAGTCCGCCCCGGAGAAGGTGCCGCCTCCCGCCTCGGGCCGCCACCAAGGGCGCAGCTTCAAAGCCTCCGCGTCGATCCCGGCCCACATGTCGGTCCGGCCCTCCTCCGGGCGAGGGACCGCCGCGAGCAGCATCGGCGCCGCCACCGCCACCGCGGGGTCGCGCCGGACCGCCGCCAGGGCGGCTTCGGGGAGGGAGTACTCCAGGCGCTGGCCCTTCAGGACGCGCGCCGCGGCGTCGTAAGGGCAGCCGAGCGGCACGAGCATCATCTGCACGCCCATGCGGTCCAGCTCGGAGCGGAGCCCCGCCCGGTAGCCCTCGCCAAACGCCGTCACGGCGGCCATCACGGCGATCGCCAGCGCCAGGCCAAAGACCGTGAGCGCCGTCCGCAGCGGTCGCCGCACCAGGTTGCGCAACGCAAGGTGGAGCATGTCAGTGGTGCTTTTCGAGCCCTACCGGGATTCCGTTCGCCTCGGCAATCTCCAACACGATCAGCGCGCTGCGCACCGCTTCCACGATCTGGCGAGCGGTCTCTCGCGCCGGCTCCGGCACGGCGAGCGGGCTCCGGTCCATGCTCCAGTCGGAAGCCGCCGTTCTGCCCCTGAAGGCCGCCAGCCACTCCGATCCGAGCAGGCTCGCCACCCGCTCCGGCTCCCGGTGGCGTTGCAAGCGGATTCCGCGGAGCTTGCCATCCGGCGCGACCGCGACCACCACCTCCACCGCGCCCCCACTGCCGCGGACGCGGCGCAGCAGCACCACGCCGAGGCGGCGCCGGCCCTGGAGGACGCGGTGCAGCACGGCCAGGTGCTCCTCCGCGGTCGGCTGGCGTCCCAGGCGGCGGATGAGGGTGAGGCGCTCGCCGCTCAGGATACGGACTTCCTCGCGGTGCGCGTTCGCGCCCGGGAAGAACCGGAGCAGGTCTGCCTCCGGCTCACGCCACGGGACCGGATCCGGGATCCGCGCAGGGCCGCCGGGGGTGCGCATCTCGGGGAGCTCCGGCGCCCGGAAGAGGAGAAGGACGCCGGCAGCGAGCGCGATTCCCGTCACGAGGACGACGAGCGACGCCTGGATGATGCGGCTCCTCACGTCAGTAGCGGAGTCCTGTCGCCTCGAGCTGCGGCTCACCGTCGGAAACCTTGATCCGCCCCGCCACGGTGACGTGAGTCTTTAGCGGGACGTCCAGCACCACGAAACCGGCATTCTTCGTGTCGACGCGGATGATCCCGCTCTGGTCGCGAACCTCGAACCAGCAACCGGCCACCGGGCATTTCTCCACCATCTCGCCGGCCAGCATCAGGGACGTGCCGGACGCCGCTTTCCGCGCGGTGCCCACGGTCGCGGGATCGCCGGATGGCGCGTTCCCGAGGGTGCGCGCCTCCTGCGGCGCGCACCCGCCGACGAAGCTGGAGAATACCAGGATTGCAAGCAGAAGCCGGTCTTTCATCTAAGGAATCGGGATGAAGCCGCCGTTGCCGTCCGGAAGCGCGGGGATGGGGACGCACTGCTTCGCGATCTCGGATTCACCCACCACTTTCGCGTGACCGTCACCGTAGTAAGCCACCCGTGCCGGATGGCCGGAGCGCCCCTGCAAGTACGCCAGTGCGTCCGGCGAGTGCCAGGGGAAGATCTCTGCGCCCATGTACGTCTCGGCAGGGGCGGGAATCGCCGACAGGCTGCGCACGCGGGTCGTGACTACGTTCAGGCAGTAGCTGCTCCCGTATCCTCCCAGGGCCGGCTCCCGCCACACCGGACCGCCGAGCGTCGGATCCGCCGCCAGGGCGGCGGGCACGCCGAAGTCGCTGGGGCAGCGGAACATCTGCTCGTTCTTGACATACGGGCGCGGGTAGTTGCGCCAGTCCATCGTGCGACACGGCTTGCAGGGGTAGCCGGGTCCCGCCTGCGGATCGGGATAGCGCGGTGGGAACTGCTCGTCGTAGTCCTGGACGTACTGCATGATCGCCATCCCGAGCTGGCGGACGTTCGAGATGCACTGGGTCTTGCGGGCCGACTCGCGCGCCCGCGCGAAGACCGGGAAGAGAATGGCGGCCAGTACCGCGATGATGGCGATGACGACGAGCAGCTCGATCAGCGTAAAGCCACTCGTGCGGGGTCTCCGGAAGCGCATGGGGATCTCCGATGATCAGCCTTCACATCCCTCGCAGCGGGACGTCGATTCCAGGTCGAGGCCCTACGTCTCGCGTCGCCGAGATTCTCCACATCACCCCGAACACGATGGCGACGAGAACGATCGCCGCGATAGCGGCGATCTTGACGGTTTGGTTGGACATGCCTAAGGGGTCCGGGCAAAAGTATGGGAGGCTTGCATTATAGCGGGGCAGGCGCGAAGCGGGGTTAAAAACTCGCTAATCGGCGAGCGTGCCCAGATCAGGAGGAAAGGCGCTGCCCTGGCTGCCCGCGAGGCAGGCGCACGCGCGGGATCAGGCGGCCTGGCGGCGGCGGACGCGGGCTTCGGCGCGCTGCATGATCGCCTCGCGGGAGACCACGCCCTCCAGCTTGCCGTCATGCATTACCAGCAGGCGGTTGGCGTCAGTCTCCACCATCTGGGTCAGCGCTTCCCACGCGTCCTGGTCGTCCCGCACCAGCCGCTCCTGGTCCGGCGCCTGGGCCAGGTCGCCCACCCGGGTGGCGGCCCAGCGCTCCCGCTTCAGCTCCCGCACGTCGTCCGTGGAGATCACGCCCACCAGCGTGGCGCCGCGAAGCACCGGGTAGACGCTGTGGTCGTAGCGGAGCATGTACTGGTCGACGAACTCCGGGAGCGACATCTCCGCCTGCACCGCCGGCACGTCGTGCGCCATCACTTCCGCCACCGCGACCCCGTCCAGCAGGTTGCGGAGCACGAACTGCTGGTAGGCGGAGTGCGCCGCGGTGTGGAGGAACCAGCCGACCAGCACCAGCCACAAGCCGCTCAGCGTGCCCTGCCAGGCGACCATGTAGAGGCCGTACCAGATCAGCACCCAGGCGAAGAAGCGTCCCGCCAGGGAAGCCCAGCGAGTCGCCTTACGGAGGTCGCCGGTAAAGTGCCAGATCCCGGCGCGGAGCATGCGACCTCCGTCCAGGGGAAAGCCCGGCACCAGGTTGAACGCCGCCAGCGCCAGGTTCATCACGCCGAGGTAACCGAGCAGCAGCACCCAGGCGCGGTAGGCGATCTCGCGAGGCACGCTCCAGGCCATTCCGAGGCAGGCCAGCGCCAGCACGATGCTCACCAGCGGGCCCACGCCCGCGATGAAGACCTCCTGCCGCGGCGCCTCCGGCTCACCCTTGATCTGCGCCACGCCTCCGAACAGGAAGAGCGTGATACCCTGGACCTCGCTGCCGTACCGGCGCGCCATCAGCGCGTGTGCCAGCTCGTGCACCAGCACGCTGGCAAAGAGCAGCACGGAGCCGGCGGCGCCGAGCGCCCAGCTCACCGCGCCCCGGATGAGCGGCGGCTCCGAGAAGAGGCCGACGGCGAGGTTCCAGGTGACGATCAGGAAGATCGCGAACCACGACCAGTCCAGCCGGATCTCCACTCCCAGGATCCTGCCCAGCCGCAGCCCCGCTCCCATCGCCCTCAACTCCTCCCGCGCGTCCTACCCGGTGTTCGTGGGCCGCTTGCGCGGACCTCTCCGGATCTTTACCCGGGCGCGGCGAGAGTTACGCTCCAGCGGCACAGAGTAGGCGCCGGGGCGGGTCGTTTGCGGGCGCGCAGGTTGCAAGTCGGCACCCCGGTCTCCCGCGGGCTCGAAACCTGCAACCTGCTCACCTGGCCACCGTGACTCGGCAGCGATACGGCCTAATAGCGGCCGCCGCGGCGATAGCGGTAATCGCGGCTCGGGTACCGGTCGTAGTTGGAGTACTGGCGGTCGTAATAGCCGCGGTCGTAGCGGCGGTAGTAGCGACCGCCGCGCGACCCGCCGTGCCGGCGCAGGTCTTCTTCCACGTCGTCCAGGTCGTCCATCCGCCGGTCGAACTCGCTCTCGGTGAGGTCGCGGTCGTTCCGGAGGAAGTCGTGGACGTCGTCCAGCTCGTCGTACAGGTCTTCCGCCTGGCGGCGGGTAATGGCGCGCTCGCGCTCCGCCAGACGGATGCGCTGGGCGAGCGCGTCCATGCGGCCGTAGAGGACGCTGCGGTGGCGGTCCCGGCGGTAGTAGCCGCCGCTGCGGTAGCGGCGGTCGCACTCGCGGCAATCACAATCCCGGCCGTGCGCGTGCGCGGCGGGGGCGGCGACCGCGGTGACGGCGCCGACCACCAGCGCCAGCAGGGCGTGTCGTCGGTTCATGAATAGACTCCTGGTTGGGATGAGGGATCGGACCCAAGAGGAGCAGCTCGCAAGCAGCCGGGCGCCCGCCCGGACTTTCAGCGATTCTCCCCCGAGCCCATTGCGGACAGGACCCAACTCGGCGACCCCCGGTTCCCCCGATTGACGGATAGAGCGTCCGGAGCTGAGTGGGGGAGGCCGAGGGATGAAGGATGAGGGATGAGGGATGAAGCCGGGCCCGCCGTGCGCGGAGGGTCCTGCTCCTGCTCTTGCTCCTGCTCACTGGCGACCGGGGTGTTCCCGGCACGTCCCCGAGAGCTCGCTCCAGGCGCGCTGATTGGGATGAAGGCGGGCCTTCCGGAACTGCGTGGGAGAGTGGGAGAGCGCTGTTGGCGGTTTCAGGTTGGCAGGTTCCAGGTTTGCACCCAAGTGGGTGGATCGGGGGCCAGAGAGCCGGTCCGCCGCCGGAGCCCACTCGCCCACCCGGCGCGGGAAAGTGGTAAAACGCCGCAGGGCGGGCGTGACGGGCCGGGCCTGCCGGGAACTACCCCATGCGTGCAGAGAAGAGAGCTTGAAAGGGAGCGGGATGGAGGAGGAAACGCGCGAGGGAGTCGAGCTGCCGGGGCTGGGGTTCGATTTCCTGGACCGGGTCTACCGGACCTCGCTGATCGTGATGCTCTTCGGGGCGATGCTGCTCTGGAGCCGGTCCGGTCCTTCCGCGGCGCTGGGCTTCAACCTGGGCGCGGGGTTCAGCCTGGTCATGATCAAGATGTGGGAATGGGCGATCCGGCGGTTCATCACGCCGGAGCGCCGCTCCAAGGGGGCAGTGGCGCTGGTGATGCTGCTCAAGGTCCCGGTGGTGGCCCTGGTGCTCTGGCTCGCCTACACCGGCGCGCAGCAGGGGTGGATCTCGCTGGTCTGGGTGATCGCCGGCTTCGCGGTCCCGCACGTGGTGCTGGTGCTCAAGCTGGTCGGCCGCAAGCTGAACGACCTGGTGGGCGCGGACGAGGCGCTCCGCCCGCCGACCCGGAGGTCCAAATAGCCGGGAGCCGATCTGAACCAGCCTGACTGGCTCCCGCGGGTCTGGCCGGCTTCGCTTCCGTGGACGCGGCTCCATGCGTCCAGGGTCACGAAGCCGGCCGTAACTCCGATCCACTCCTGTACCCACCGCCACGCTGTTTGGCGGCGCTACCCCCTCACGCTGAGCCAGGGCCGGATGTCGACCGCCTGCATGCCCGCCCGGTGCGCGGCTTCCAGGCCGAGGTTGCTGTCTTCGAAGACGACACACTCCGTCGCCGGCACGCCGATCCGCTCGGCGGCGAGGAGGAAGAGGTCCGGCTCCGGCTTGCCGCGCTCCACGTCTTCCGCCGTGCAGACGGCGTCGAACAGCGGGGCGATCTTCAGCGCCTCCAGCGTCTGGTCCACCAGCCGCCGCAGGCCGCCGGAGGCGACCGCCATCGGGTGGCGGCCGTGGTACTCTCGCACCAGCTCCACCACCCGCTCTACGGGCGTCAGTTCCGGAAGCAGCTCCTCGTAGCGGTTCTCCTTACGGTGCGCGATCTCCGCGGGATCGAGCGAGTAACCGAACCGCCGGTTCAGAATCGGGACGATATCAATGGTGGGAACTCCGCCCAGGTCGTAGAAGAGCTGCTCCGGCATGTGCGCGTCGAAGGCGGCCAGGGTCTCGCTCCACGCACGGAAGTGGAGCGGCATCGTGTCGGCCAGCGTGCCGTCGCAGTCGAAGATGGCGCCGCGGAAGGCGCGGGTCACGGCGCTGAGCGGGTCCGCGATTGTCGTGTCAGAAGGTGCCATTGGGGTCTCTGCAGTCCGTCCGGGGCGCGTGCCCCGTGTATTATAGGTCGGACCTTCCGGAAACCCTCGGTCTCCCCGTGTTTGAGTGCTCGCTCGCCGAGGGAAGAGTGGACCGGTTGGGTAACTCGGGAAAAACTAGCGAACGCGTGATCAAACTTCTCGTTGACTCCCGGCAAGCAGGCGGCTATACTGCAAACAGACGTTCGCAGTCAAGACGCTGGCCTTGGATCGTGATCAGACGGAAGCGAGGACTCAGATGGCGACTCTGAAGCTTTTTCGAAAGGTTCGGGAGACGTTGGTGACCTGGGGCTGGGTGCCCCGCCGCAGCTTCGGGATGCGGCGCCACCCCGCCGGCGTGGTCCGCAGCCGGCTCGCCCGCCGCGGCAGCTCGCGCCGCTTCCGTCACGTTCCGCTCAAGCGGCTGCTGCGTTTGTAAGCGGCAGCGCCACTTTAGAGATTCTCTGGGCCGGAGACCGCAGCGCGCGCTGCGGTCTCCGGCCCGGTTTGCATGTGCGGGAGGATAGGGAGCCGGCTTCGCTCGGGTAGAACAGGAGAGCGCGGCAGGCAGAGGAGACGGACGAGAGCATGGCGGCGGGTGAGTTGGCGGGTCGGCTGCGGGACCGGATTCCCGAGATCCTCCGCCGATGGCGGGCAACGGCGCCGACAGAGGCCGGGGAAGACGCCGCGACGGACGCGCAGGAGGGCTATTTCCACGCGTTCCTGCTGCGCCTGGCCCAGGCCCTGGAGACCTCCGGCGCCTCCCCGGCCGCCGGAGCCCCGCCGGAAGTCTTCGCCCTCCCGGAGCTGGTGCGGGAGCTGCGGCGGCTGCGCGAGCTTGTCCTGGAAGCGCTGGAGCGGGACGGCGCGCTGGAGCCGGAGGCGCGGACGCGGCTGCTGACGCGGTTCGCGGAGCAGGGCGACCTCTCCCTCACTTCGGCGGCGGAGCGCCTGGTGCGGGAGCAGGCGGCGGCGCGGGAGCGGCAGGAGGAGCACCACCGGCTGCTGCTCGACGCGGCGCGGGACTTCGCTTTCATGACGATGGATCCCGACGGGAAGGTCCTGACCTGGAGCTCCGGCGCGGAGCAGATCACCGGCTACTCCGCCGCGGAGATCCTCGGCGAGAGCGCGGACCGGCTTTTCACCCGGGAGGACCGCGCCCAGGGCGCGCCGGAGGAAGAGCGGCGGACGGCCCTCGTCACCGGGCGCGCGGAAGACGAGCGGTGGCACCTCCGGAAAGATGGGCGGCGTTTCTACGCGTCCGGCGTCATGCGCCCGCTGCCGCCCGCGAACGGCGCGCCCGCCGGGTTCGTGAAGGTGCTGCGGGACGCGACCGACCGCAAGCTGGGGGAGCTGCGTCAGCGTGCCCGCTTCGAGCTCGGCAGCGTGCTGGCGGAGGCCCAGGGCCTGGCCGACGCGGCCCCGCGGGTGCTCGGGATCCTCGGCGGCTCCACCGGCTGGAGCTTCGGCGCGCTCTGGGCGCTGGAGGAGAGCGCCGACGCGCTCCGCTGCGTCAGCACCTGGCGCGCTCCCGGCGTGAGCTGTCCGGAGTTCGAGGCCCGCACGCGCGGGGCGCGGTTCCGCGCCGGAGAAGGGCTGCCCGGCACCGTGTGGCTCTCCAACCAGCCGGTCTGGATCGCCGAGGTGGAGCAGTCCGCGAACTTTCCGCGCCTCCTGGTAGCCGTCCGGGAAGGGCTGCAGACCGGCTTCGCCATGCCGATCGTCGCCGGCCGGCAGCTCGTCGGCGTGGTGGAGTTCTTCTCTCGCGACGTGCGCCCGGCGGAGCCGGAGCTGGTCCGCGCGTTCGAGCAGTTCGTCGGCCAGCTGGGTCAGTTCCTGGAGCACCAGCGGGCTCGCGCCTCCCTGGCGCGCTCCGAGGCGCGGAAGTCGGCGATGCTGGAGGCGGCGCTCGACGCGATCATCACGATCGACCGCGAGGATCGAGTCCTGGAGTTCAACCCGGCCGCGGAGGCGATGTTCGGGTACACGCGAGAGGAAGCGCTGGGCCAGCTGCTCGCGGAGCTGATCGTGCCCCCGTCGCTCCGGGCCGCTCACCTGGCCGGCATGGAGCGGTACCTGACGAACGGCGAGGCGCGCGTGCTGGGGAGGCGGATCGAGCTGCCGGCCCTTCGCCGGGACGGGAGTGTCTTTCCGGTGGAGCTCACCATCACCCGCATTCCCGCGCCGGAGGGCGATCCGCTCTTTACCGCGTACCTGCGAGACATCAGCGAGCGTAAGCGGATGGAAGGGGCGCTGCGGGACCAGCTCGACTTCACCCGCGCGGTGATGACGAGCCTGGGGGAGGGGGTCTACGCGCTCGACCACGGCGGCAGGATCAGCTTCGCCAACCCGGCGGCGGAGCGGCTGCTCGGCTGGACGCAGGAAGAGCTGCTCGGCCGCAGCCTCCACACACTCGTGCACGGAGAGGTGAGCGAAGCGGAATGCGCCCTGCTCGAGGCGCTTCGCTCCGGCGGCCGCATCACCCAGCACGAGGACCACTTTGTCCGGAAGGACGGCACCGCGATCCCGGTGGTCTGTTCGTTCGCGCCGCTCCTGGCGGGAGAGGAGATCGCCGGGGCGGTGCTCACCTTCCAGGACATCTCCGCCCGGAAACACGCGGAAGAGCTGCTCTGGGAGCAGGCGTCCCTCGGACGCCTCGGCACGGCGGTGAGCGAGGCGCTGACCGGCAGCGGCGAGCTGGAAGAGGTGCTCCAGCGGTGCTGCGAGGCGCTGGTGGAGCACCTCGGCGCCAGCGTGGCCCGCGTCTGGCGCCTGGACGAGGCGGGCGCCGGCTTGGAGCAGAGTGCCTCCGCGGGGCTGGAGAGCGGCCCCTATCAGGCCGTGGGGCGGGCGCCGCTGGAGGGGAGCCGGATCGGCTGGATCGCCCGGGAGGGGCTTCCGCATCTCACCAACGACGCGCCGAACGATCCTCAGATCGGGGAGCGGGAGTGGGTGCGGCGAGAGGGACTCACCGCCTTCGCGGGGTATCCGCTGATTGTGGAAGAGCGGGTGATCGGGGTCGTCGCGCTCTTCGCCCGCCGCCCGCTCTCGGACCAGGTCCTCCGCGCGCTCGCCTCCGTGGCGGAGGGGGTCGCCCAGTTCATCGATCGCAAGCGCCTGGAAGAATACCTCCTGCTGCGGACCGACCAGCTTCTGGAGGCGGACCGCCGCAAGAACGAGTTCCTCGCCACGCTGGCGCACGAGCTCCGCAACCCGCTGGCGCCGATCCGGAGCGCCGTGGAGCTGATGCGGCTGCGCGGCGAGAGCGACCCGATGCTGAGACGCGCCCGGGAGACGGTGGAGCGGCAGGTCCAGCAGATGAGCCGCCTGGTGGAAGACCTGCTCGACGTCGCCCGGATCACCCGCGGCACGATCGAGCTGCGCCGGGAGCGGGCCTCGCTGACGGAGGTCGCGCGGCACGCTGCCCAGACCGCGCGCCCCTTCCTGGAGCAGCGGCGACACCAGTTCGTCCTCGACCTTCCGGACGAGCCGCTCGAGTTGGAGGGCGACCCGACGCGGCTGGAGCAGGTGGTGGTGAACCTGCTCACCAACGCCGCCAAGTTTACGCCGCCGGAGGGGCGCGTGGAGCTGCGGCTCCGGCACGAAGGGGAATGCGCGGTGCTCCGCGTCCGGGACACCGGGAAGGGGATCCCCGCGGAGATGCTTCCCCAGATCTTCGAGCTGTTCACCCAGGTGAATCCCACCATCGACCGGGCGGAGGGCGGGCTCGGTCTCGGGCTCACCCTGGTGCGCAACCTGGTGCGGATGCACGGCGGCACCGTCGAGGCGCGCAGCGAGGGGCGGGGGCGAGGCAGCGAGTTTGTCGTCCGGCTGCCGCTCCTTCCGCCGGGGTACGAGGGGGTGCCCGCCCCGGCGGCGGGTGTGGCTCCGGGAGCGCCGCGCCCGGTGACCGGCACCCGCGTGCTGGTGGTCGACGACAACCGCGACGCCTCCGAGACGCTGGGTGATCTGCTCTCGCTGTGGGGGTATGAAGTGGAGACGGCCTACTCCGGCCCGGAAGCGCTGGAGATTGCCCGCGTCTTCCGCCCGGACGCCGTGCTGCTCGACATCGGCCTGCCGGGGATGGACGGCTACGAGGTGGCGCGGCGCCTGCGCGGCGATCCGGAGCTCGCGTCGGCCTGCCTGCTGGCGATGACCGGCTACGGGCAGGAAGAGGCGCGCCGGCGCTCCCACGAGGCCGGCTTCGACCAGCATCTGGTGAAACCGGTCGATCCGGAGCTGCTGCGGAAGCTGCTGGCGCCGGTGGGCGAGCCGGGGACCGGTGACGCGCGATCATCCCAGGGAGGCACCGAATGAGCGCAGTAGAGCCCCGGCTCCGGCCGGCCGCGCCGGGAGCCTGATTCATGGACAGCGGCCTCTTCCCGGTGCTGGATCCGTTCCAGGCGCGGCTTCGGGCGGAGGGGCTGTCGCTGCGGCGCGGGGCACTGCGGGTGCTGCAGGTGAACGTCGGCAAGCTCTGCAACCAGGTCTGCCGGCACTGCCACGTCGACGCCGGCCCGCACCGCACGGAGCAGATGACGGCCGAGACCGCGGAGGAGGTGCTCGCCGCGGCGGAGCGGCTGCGTCCGGAGACGGTCGACCTCACCGGCGGCGCTCCGGAGCTGAACCCCCACTTCGAACGGCTCGTCACCGGCGCCCGCCGCCTCGGCTGCCGGGTGATCGACCGCTGCAACCTCACCGTGCTGCTGCTTCCCGGGAAAGAGCGGCTCGCCGGCTTCCTGGCGGAGCAGCGCGTGGAGGTGGTCGCCTCGCTCCCCTGCTACCTCGGGGAGAATGTCGACGCCCAGCGCGGCCGCGGCGTCTTCGAGCAGAGCCTGGAGGCGCTCCGCAGGCTGAACGCACTCGGCTACGGCGACGCGAGCAGCGGGTTGGAGCTGTGCCTGGTCTACAACCCGCTCGGCCCGCAGCTTCCCCCGCCCCAGGCGGAGCTGGAGACCGCCTACCGGGAGGAGCTCCGCGCGCGCTACGGTCTCCGCTTCACCCGCCTCTACGCCCTCACCAACATGCCGATCCACCGCTTCGCGCAGTCGCTCCACAAGCAGGGCCGGTACCAGGAGTACCTGTCGCTCCTCGCCGGCGCCTTCAATCCGGCCGCCGTGGAGGGGCTGATGTGCCGGGACACCTTGAGCATCGGGTGGGACGGCGCGGTCTACGACTGCGACTTCAACCAGATGCTGGAGCTCCCGGCCGGCGCCCCCGCGCGCCACGTCCGCGACCTGCAACCCGGCCTGCTCCCCGGCGCCCCGATCGCCACCGCGGAGCACTGCTTCGGCTGCACTGCCGGCGCCGGCAGCAGCTGCGGCGGCGCCGTGGCAGGCTGAATGCGGCTATCTTCCCGCAAACCTCTGCGTCTATCGCTCGGGAGAGCTGGAGGACGTCAGCGAGCCTGCGGTCGCCACCTCGGGTGAGATCCGGTGGTCAGCAGGCGCGGCTTCGGGTTTTCGACATTGGTAATGAAGATCTTGCCTTCGCTCTCGTAAGCGATCTCCCTTCCATCCGGCGACCAGGACGCGCGGAGCGAAGAATCCAGGATGTTCTGTCTCGGCTGCAACTCGGGACGAGCTACCACCACCCGGTCCTGCTTCCCAGCGGGACCAACACTCACTTCAATATCCAGATCGTGATTCAGCCCTTGCGTTGCCACGAAGCGCACGAGGAGGTCCCGATCGGGATCGCTGGGACACCATCCGTGGTAGTTGTTCTCATACATCCGCCCGATCTTTGGATCGGGTTGGCTGAGCACAAGTGGCTCGAAGCCAGTGTTGGTAAGCTTGATTCCGTCTATGTCAAAACCGAAGTAGAGCTCCACCTGGGTGCTCAAGCGCAGCCCGTCGCGAGACCAGTCACACAGCTCGCGGGTTAGCGGCCCGTGAATCACTCTGCTCGAGTGATGAAAAACCGACGGGCGCGTCGGGCGCCCGTTTGGATCCACGAAGGCAATATGCGTGCCTGCAGGCTCCCCTGCCCGCTCGGATCTCACGTAGGCGAGCTCATCCTTTACTGGCGACCAGAGCGGGGACCAACAGGCTCCCTCTACCACCTTCTGGGGGCTGCCCCCGGCAGCCGGAATGCGGTGCAGCGTGCCCCGGAAGTCACCGCGTCGATTTCCCCGGATGAAGACGATCTGCTCTCCATCGCGAGACCAGGCCGGTGAAGTGTTATTCCGGGTCCCGGTCAGTCGCCGGCGATTCATCCCGTCGGACTGGATCGTCCAGATCGCGCCGCCATCCACGAAGGCTAGCTGCGGCTTCGTAGCGGCAGGCGGTTTGGGAGCCGCTAACCCGCAGCTCATCGCTGCCAATCCCGCAAGAAGTCCGATCGTCAGCCGCCAGCGCATGGGAGCCTCCTCTCGCTGAGTTTGGCGGGGTCAGGCCGCTATGACGTCGCGCCCGCTTCGAGCAGAATGCGGATAATCGCCTCGTTGCCCCGGCTCCTGGCGAGGGAGAGCGAGGTCTTTCCGCCGATCATGCGGGCGTTAGAATCCGCGCCGCGAGAGAGCAGCTCCCGCACCGCCTCCGGCTTGTTTCCGGCTACCGCCGCCAGCAACGGGGTCCACCCGAGCTGATCCCGCTCATCCAACGCCGCGCCGCGCTTCAGCAGCTCGCGAATCAGGCGCAGGTCGCCCCGCCGCGAGGCCCAGATCAGGACCGTCTCTCCGCTGTAGCGGTCGCGGGCGTTAACCTTGGCGCCGCGCTGGAGGAGCTTCCCGACCTCGGCCGCATCGTTGTTCCGCAGCGCCTCGCTCATGGCATCGTCCAGGCTCCGCTTTGCGCCGGCCGCCTCCAGGGCCCGGATCACCTCCGGCCGTCCTCTCGCCACGGCATAGGCGAGCGGAGTGTTGCCCATCCGGTTGGCGACGTGGACATCGGCTCCCGCCTCGAGGAGCCGCCGCACGAAACGCGGCTGGCCGTACTGGATGGCATACTTGAGGGCGGTGTCTCCGGCCGGGTCCTTCGCATCGACCTCCGCTCCGTGGGCCAGCAGCAGCTCCACGATCAGGGCCGCGGACCGGCTCTCCCTCTCCAGGTGCTGCCGCATCTCGTCCGACATGCGCACCCGCGGATCGTTCGGATCCGAGGCGGAAACCGCCGTCATCAGCGGCGTCTTCCCCTGCCCGTCCGCCAGGTTCGGATCGGCCCGATGCTCCAGCAGCTGCCGCACCAGTCCGGGGTTACTCCCGAGCATAGCGAGCGTCAACGCCGTCCAGCCGCGCTCATCCCGCACGTTCGGATCTGCGCCGCGCTTCAGCAGCTCGCCGCACAGCCGAGCTTCCCCGGCGGCGACAGCCGCAGTCAGCGCGGTCCAGCCGGTGGAGGTGCGAGCGTCCGCCGGTGCGCCCATCTCTACCAGGGAGCTTACGAGGGTGATGTCGACGGAGAACTCTTTGGAGAACTGCGTCTGCTGCCTCTGGAGCTCTGTCACGAGCTCGGCGCGCAGCCACTCGACGTGTCGATACCGAAGGGTGCCGATCGCGCCGAGCGCGACCGCGATCACCAGGGCGATGACGGCTCCGATCTCCCAGCGGCGCTTTCGCTCCATTCGTTCTCCTGCCTCCAGGATCATGAGTGGAGCCGCCGGGAAAAAGTTGCGACACTCGGATTGCGGCAGCCGGTTTCCGCCGCGCTTCCCGGGCGGATCCACCTCGGGCCGGGGAAACCCGGGGGCTGCGCTTCGCTGACCCCCGGCTATTCTCCGTCGCCCCGCCGGGGCGAGAGTGCCAGCGCTTCACGGTCCCACGGGCTGCCCCGCCGCAGCGCCCGCCAATCCGGGGCCGGACTGACCTGGCCGCCTCGGTCCGCGGCCGCCCGTTACGCGGTTGCCGGTTCGGCGTAGCGGCGCACGATCTCCAGCAGCAGCTCCGGCCGCGCGCTCTTGGGGAAGTAGTCGTCGACGGCGAGCGGATCGGTGTGGCGGTGCGGGTGCGGCTGCTCCGTGACGAGGACGACCGGGATCTCCGCGAGCTCCGCGTCGGCACGCTGCAGCGCCCGGAACTCGGCGCCGTCCATCTCCGGCATGCGCATGTCGAGCAGGATCACCGCGGGGCGCAGCCCGGACCGGAGCTGCTGCAGCGCCTCCGCGCCGTTGGAAGCGGTGACGGTCCGATAGCCGCCCAGATCGAGCCAGCGGCCGAGCGCGTAGAGGGTCGCCTCATCGTCGTCTACCAGCATCACCAACGGCCGTCCCTCACCCGCCATACGATCGTGCTCCCGCCTGCCTGCCTCTAACACTGCTTGCGGTGCGTTATACCACAGTGGCGCCTGGGAAAACCTCCCCGGAACCGGGGGGGGGGGGGGGGGGGGGGGGGGGGGGGGGGAGGGGGGGGGGGGGGGGGGCCCCCCCCCCCCCCCCCCGCCGTCCTGATCCGTTCCGAGCCCTACAGGCCCGGCACGGGCGGGCGGTGCGGGGCGGCCCAGCCGTAGGCGCCCTTCGCTCCCAGCTTGCGGCGGTAGACCGCGTCACCCGTCGTGACGTAGAGGGTGTCGAGCTCCGCCCCGCCGAGGGTCAGGCTGGTCACCTGGCCGCCCGGCACCGGCAGGATGCAGTGGACCCGCCCCGGCTGGTCGCAGACCTGGACGCCCATGCGGGTCGCCACGTACAGCCGGCCCTCGCGGTCGACCGCCATGTCCGCGGCGCCGCTGTCCTCGCTGGTGTCGGGCGAGTGGATCCAGTAGTACTGCTGCTTGTGCTTCAGGGTGCCGTCCGACTGGATCTGGTAGCTGTAGATCCAGTGGGTGCGGCCGTCCGCCACGTAGAGCAGCGTCTGGTCCGGGGAGAGGGTGATGCCGCTCGCCTGCTCCAGGCCGGTGTCGACCACCTGCTTCTTGCCGTCCGGCCGCACCAGCCAGACCTTGCTGGCAGCCGCGCCGACGGGCCCCGGCTCCGCGACGTAGACGTTCCCGTTGTGGGCGGCGACCAGGTCAGTCCCGCGGACGCCGCTCGCCAGCGTGCGGGTCTTGCCGCGGTCATGGACCATGATCTTGCCGTCCGCCGTGACCGCGAAGTGGCGGCCTTCCGGTCCGAACGCCTGTCCCGGCGCCTTGGCGCGGGAGCCGTGGACCAGGCTGGCGCCGGCGTCGGCACCCAGCCGGTGCGTGCGCCCGGCACCCGGCTCCGTGAAGAAGACCTCGCCGGTAGGGCTCGTGGCGAGCGCTCCCGGCTTCTCCAGGTCGCCGGCCGCCTTCTCCCAGCCGGCGCCCGGGCGCAGGATCCGGTTCATCGTGTCGTTGCCGGTGCGGCCGTTGCCCACCGCCGCCGGCCAGCCCTTCCAGAGCCAGCGCATGGCGTCCGGGAAGACCGCGGTGCCGTGCTGGCCGTTGTGGCCGCCCTCGCCCCACACGTGCTCCACCTCGTAGCCGGCGAACTTGAGGGCGCGCTCCATCATCTGGTTCGCTTCCCACCAGTCGCCCGCGTAGATGTTCAGGTCGTTCCGGCCGTCCTGCAGGAAGACGCGGATCGGCTTCGGCTCGTACTTGCGGAGCAGCGTGGGGTAGCGGTCCGCCCCGCGGATGCCGACGTAGGTGCCGATGGCGCTGAAGACGCGGCTGAACTGGTCCGGCCGCTCCCACGCGGCGGTGAAGGCGCAGACCGCGCCGCTGCTGGAGCCGCCGATCGCCCGGTCCGCCGCGCGGCGGGAGAGGCGGATCGCGCGGCCGTCGGAGGTTTTCTTCTTCTCCACGTCCGGGAGCAGCTCTTCCACCAGGAAGCGCGCGTACCGGTCGCCGAGACCGTCGTACTCCAGGCTGCGGTTGAAGCGGTCGAGCGCGGCCTGCTCGTTCGCCGCGCGGACTCGGCCGTGCATCACGAAGACGCCGATCGTCACCGGCATCTCCTTCTTGTGGATCAGGTTGTCGAAGACGGTCGGCGCCTGCCACTGGATGCCGTCCTGGTTGACGTAGAGGCAGGCCGGGGTGGCCGGGTTGTACTGCGCCGGTACGTAGACCCAGTAGTCCCGGTAGGTGCCGGGGAAGATCCTGGAGTCCTCGAAGCTGAACTTGAGCACCTCGCCCTTGGGGACGCCGGGCTGCGGCTTGGAGTCGGGGCCCGGCTCGTACTGGGCGGCGGCGCCGGTGGCGAGGCACGCGGCGAGCGCCGCGCCCGCCAGCGCGGGGAGTAGACGGAGCGGTTGCATGGGGTTTTCTGTTCCGAGCTATCGATAAGGATCAACCGGAGCGCGCTTGCTCCGGGACCGTTACTATTCGTAAGCTACTCTGCGGACTCCCGGAACGCCTCCTCGCCGCCTGTCGCAGGCTGGCTTGGAGGTCGGACGCTGTTCCTTCCAGAACGAGGGACGGGTACCCGCGTCTGAGTCATGAGGCGGGACCGGTGTCTGGTGCGAGCAGTGGAGAGCGAGATGGTGGAGCGAAGTAGAAGGCTCGGCTGGGGCGCGGTCGGCCGCCGGGCGGCCTGGGCGGCGGTGCCTCTGGCGCTGCTGGCGGCGCTGAACGCGGCGGCGGAGGTCGGCGCCGTCCGTGCGGGCACGCCCGCGGGCGCGATCGACTTCAACCGGGACATCCGGCCGATCCTCTCCACCAACTGCTACGCCTGCCACGGGCAGGACTCCGGCTCGCGGCAGGCGAAGCTCCGGCTCGACACGCGGGAGGGCGCCACGGCGCCGCGGAGCGGGATGCGCGCGGTGGAGCCGGGGAAGCCGGAGCAGAGCTCCCTGGTAGCGCGGATCAACGCCACGAACGCGCTGGTGATGCCGCCGGAGGCGAGCGGCCACCGTCTCACCGCGGAGCAGAAGCGGCTGCTGGCGGAGTGGGTCCGCCAGGGCGCGCCGTACGCGGAGCACTGGTCGTTCGCCCCGCTGCGCCGGCCGGAGCTGCCGCGAGTGCGGAACGCGGCGTGGGTGAAGAGCCCGATCGACGCCTTCGTGCTGGCCCGCCTGGAGAAAGAAGGCCTCGCCCCCGCCCCGGCCGCGGACCGGTACACCCTGATCCGCCGGGTGGCGCTCGACCTGACCGGTCTCCCGCCCGAGCCGGAGCTGGTGAACGCGTTTCTCGACGACAACTCGCCCGACGCCTACGAGAAGGCGGTCGACCGGCTCCTCGCCTCGCCCCGCTTCGGGGAGCACTGGGCCCGGATGTGGCTCGACCTCGCCCGCTACGCCGACTCGCAGGGCTACGAGAAGGACCTGCCCCGCACGATCTGGCGCTACCGCGACTGGGTGATCGACGCCTACAACCGTGATCTCCCGTACGACCGCTTCACGATCGAGCAGCTCGCCGGCGACCTGCTTCCGAATCCGACTCCGGACCAGCTCCTCGCCACCGCGTTCCACCGCAACACGATGACGAACACGGAAGGCGGTACCGATCCGGAAGAGTTTCGGGTCGCGGCGGTGAAGGACCGGGTCGATACCACCGCGCAGGTCTGGATGGGGCTCACCGTCGGCTGCGCCAAGTGCCACACCCACAAGTACGACCCGATCACGATCGAGGACTACTACCGCTTCTACGCGCTCTTCGACCAGACCGAGGACGCCAACCGCTTCGACGAGGCGCCGACCGTTCCGACTCCCACGGAAGCGCAGCGCCGCCGGAGCGCCGCGCTCGACGAGCGGCTGAAGGGGCTGCGGGAGGCGTTCTGGCAGCCGGTTCCGGGGCTGGAGAGCCGGCAGCGGGAGTGGGAGGCGAAGCTGGCCGCGGAGCGGCTCTGGACCCCGCTCCGGTTCGAGAGCGCGCGGGCGGAGAGCGGCGCCGAGCTGAAGCACCGGGACGATGGCGCGGTCCTGGTCTCCGGCGCGAAGGCGGAGAAGGATACCTACACGCTCACCCTGCCGCTGCCGGAAGGCCGCGCGGGCGCGCTCCGGCTGGAGGCGCTGAAGGATCCCTCGCTGCCGAACGGCGGCCCGGGCCGCGATGCGGCCGACCAGAACGTGGTCACCTCCGAGCTGACGGTCGAGCTGCTCGCCCCCGACGGCACCCGCACGCCCGTCGCGCTCACCGGCGCCCGCGCCGATTTCCAGCAGGGCGGCTGGCCGGTGGCGGCAGCGGTCGACGGCAAGCCGGACAGCGGCTGGGCCTGGGCGCCGCAGAACGGGCAGCCGCACGTGGCGGTCTTCGACTTCAAGACGCCGGTCACGGCGCCGGGCGGCAAGCTGGTGGTGAAGATCGAGCAGCACTTCGCGCGCCTGCAGCACGGCTGTTTCCGCCTCTCCGTCAGCGGCGCCGAGGCGAAGCTCTTGAAGGCGGAGCTGACGCCGCTGAGCGACCTGGCGGCAGCCTCGCGGGAGCGCCGCTCCGATGCGGACCGGCGGCGGCTCGAGGAAGCGTTCCGCCAGGTGCACGAGCCGACGTCGCTCGTCTACAAAGACCTCCAGGCGGCGGAGGGGGAGCGGGCGGCGCTCGACCGCGAGATCCCGCGCACCCCGGTCATGCGGGACCTCCCGCCGGATCGCGCCCGCGTGACGAAGATCCACCAGCGGGGCAACTTCCTCGACCCGGGGGAGAAGGTCGCCCCCGCGGTCCTCGCCTCGTTCCATCCGCTGCCGTCCGGCGCCCCCGCCAACCGGCTTGGCGCCGCGCAGTGGCTCGTCTCTCCGGAGAACCCCCTTACCCCGCGCGTGGCGGTGAACCGCGTCTGGGCGCGGATCTTCGGCACCGGCCTGGTGGAGACCGAAGAGGACTTCGGCTCCCAGGGGACGCTGCCGACCCATCCGGAGCTGCTCGATTACCTGGCTTCCCTTTTTGCGGCGCCGGCTACTTCTGCCGATCCCGACAGAGAGACAGAGAGACGGAGTGACGGAGAGAACCGTGACCGCAAGGCGGGATCAGGCCCGCGAGAGGCGGGGGTTCGGACTCCCTCTGTCCCTCTGTCTCTCCGTCCCTCTGTCTCCCCATCTCGAGGCCCGAAGGGGCTCGGCTGGTCGCACAAGCAGCTCTGCAAGACGATCGTGATGTCGGCGACCTACCGGCAGGCGGCGCGCGTCTCGCCGGAGAAGGCGACGCGCGATCCGAACAACCAGCTCTTCAGCCGGGGTCCGCGCTTCCGGCTGCCGGCGGAGGTGATCCGCGACCAGGCGCTGGCGTCGTCCGGACTGCTCTCCGATAAGATGCACGGCCCCTCCGTGATGCCGCCGCAGCCGGACGGGCTGTGGAAGACGGTCTATAGCGGCCTGACCTGGAAGACCAGCGAGGGCGAAGACCGGTACCGCCGCGGCCTCTACACCTTCTGGCGCCGCTCCACGCCGTACCCGTCGCTCACCACCTTCGACGCCGGCAGCGGCGAGTTCTGCGTGGTGCGCCGGGTGCGGACCAACACCCCGCTCCAGGCGCTGGTGACGCTGAACGACCCCGCCTTCGTAGAAGCGGCCGGGGCGCTCGGCCGGCGGATGGTGGAAGCCCCCGGCGCCGACGTGCGAGCCCGGCTGGCCTATGGCGTGCGGTGGGTGCTGGTCCGCCCCGCGGCCGGCACGGAGCTGGCGCGCCTGGAGCGCCTCCATGCCGCCACCCTGGCTGACTACCGCGAAAAACCCGAAGCTGCCACCGCGTTACTGAAAGCGGCTGGCCAGTCTCCTAAGGCCGGACAGGACGCCGCGGACCTAGCGGCCTACGTGGTCGTCGCGAACGTATTGCTCAACCTTGACGAGGCGTTGACTAAACCATAGGCAGTCGTATTGCGTATCCCGTATTGCGTAGCGTCATGCCTGGAGCGCTCGGCCAGAACGTCGTGCCGGGCGGACCGCCGAGCTACTTTTCGCCCGGCGCGAAATTCTCGAGAAGCGAGCCAAGCGCTCCGCTACGCAACACGGAATACGCAATACCGAATACCAGAACACGATGCTCGATTACCGCGAGTGGGAAAAGACAGTTCCGACCTGTATTCGCCGCGACGCGCTCTGGAGCGAGCACGTCTATCGCCTCGCGCTTTTTGTGGCGGATACCGGCTGGGAGGACGTCGCTACCCTCACTCGAGATCGGCGCACGATGTCGACCGTAGATCAGCTCGTCCGAGCGCTGGGGTCAATCAGCGCGAATATCGCCGAGGGTTACTCGCGAGGTTCCGGACGAGACCGATGCCGATTCTATGAGTATGCACTCGGCTCAGCTCGCGAAAGCCGGGACTGGTATTACAAGCTCCGTCACGTCCTCGGGTCGGAGCTCATCGAACACCGTTTGAACATCTTGACCGAAGTCATTCGGCTGCTCCTCGCCATTATCCCGAAAGAGCGCTCGCTCCGCGTGGGAGAGCCCGAAGCTGTTTACGATGTCGCCGCGGAGCCGGTGGAGCTGAGTCTCGATGGCGGTTGACGACGACCGCTCCGGGGTCGCGGGCCCCGTTCCCAATAGCGCCTCGCCCGGCACGACGCCGCCGAAAGCTCCGCGAGGCCTTCCGCTACGCAATACGCACTACGGAATACGAGAATGAACCTCAACCTTGAACGCGCGCTCGCCGTCACCCGCCGCCAGTTCTTTGGCGGCGTTGGGCTGGGGCTCGGGAGCATGGCGCTCTCTCTCCTGGGCGGAGAGGCACACGCTTCGGGCGCAGCGCTGCCGAAGGGGCCGCTGGCGCCGCGGGAGCCGATGTTGCCGCCGAAGGCGAAGTCGGTGATCTACCTCCACATGGCGGGGTCGCCGTCGCAGCTCGACCTCTTCGAGTACAAGCCGGAGCTGGTGAAGTTCGACGGCAAGGACTGCCCGGAGGAGTTCCTGAAGGGGAAGCGGTTCGCCTTCATCCAGGGCGTGCCGAAGATGCTCGGCCCGCTCTTCCAGTTCAAGCAGTACGGCCAGAGCGGCCAGTGGATCAGCGAGCTGCTGCCGCACCTGTCGCAGCGGGTCGACGACCTCTGCGTGATCCGCAGCATGGTGACCGACCAGTTCAACCACGCCCCCGCGCAGCTCTACATCCACACGGGGCAGCCCCGCTTCGGCTATCCGAGCATGGGGGCGTGGACCACCTACGGCCTCGGGAGCACGAACCAGGACCTCCCCGGCTTCGTGGTGCTCACCTCCGGCGGCAAGGTGCCGGACGCCGGAAAGAGCGTCTGGGGCAGCGGCTTCCTGCCGACCGTCTACCAGGGCGTGCAGTGTCGCACCGACGGCGGAGACCCGGTGCTCTACCTCTCCAACCCGGAGGGGATCGACCGCGGCCTGCGCCGGAAAACGCTCGACGCGCTGCGGGACCTGAACGAGTACCAGCTCAAGAACGTGGGAGACGCGGAGACGCTGACCCGCATCGCCCAGTACGAGCTCGCCTTCCGGATGCAGATTTCGGTGCCGGAGGTGATGGATATCTCGAAAGAGCCGCAGCACGTGCTCGATCTCTACGGCGCGCGACCGGGCCACGTCTCCAACATCGAGGGAAAGGAAGACCCGCGCGCGGAGTACCGCGGCGACGACGCCACCTTCGCCAACAACTGCCTCCTCGCCCGGCGGCTGGTGGAGAAGGGGGTCCGCTTCGTGCAGCTCTACGACTGGGGCTGGGACCACCACGGCAGCTCACCGGGAGAGTCGGTCGACAAAGAGCTCCCGATCAAGTGCAAGCAGATCGACCGCGCCGTGACCGGGCTGCTGCTGGACCTGAAGCAGCGGGGGCTGCTCGACTCGACCCTGGTCGTCTGGGGCGGCGAGTTCGGGCGCACCCCGATGCAGCAGAACAACGTCCGCACGGAGCGGCTGGCCGGCTTCATCGGCCGCGACCATCACCCCTACGCCTTCACCATGTGGATGGCCGGCGGCGGGATCAAGCCGGGGCTGGCCTACGGCGAGACGGATGAGCTGGCCTACTACGTGGGGCGGGATAAGGTCGGCATCCGCGATCTCCAGGCGACGATCCTCCACCTCCTGGGCCTCCACCCGCACCGTTTCCACTACGCCTACCAGGGCCTGAACCAGCGGCTCATCGGTCCCACCGACGAAGGGCAGGTCGTCCGCGGCATCCTCGCCTGACACTCGCTCTCTCCCGCGCATGAATGCCGCGGTGCCTCCCCCGGGTATACGGGGCCGGGATCGACCCCGGGGAGGAGCATGACGTGGAGAACAGAGAGCGGGCGGCCGGCGAGTTGCGGGTGATGAGCTTTAACGTGTTGTTCGATACGGCGAACAATCCCGCCGGCCAGTGGGAGCAGCGGCGTCCACTCGTGCGGCAAGTTATTCACGACTGGCAGCCCGACGTCATCGGGGTGCAGGAAGCGACGCCGGGCCAGCTCCGCGATCTCTGCCAGGACCTGCCGGAATACGGTGTCGTCGAGGGCCGCCGCAGCGGGCAGAGCAAGGTCCCGCTCTGGATCGTCACCCTCTCGCCGCTGCTCCTGGGCGCCGCGGCGGCAGCCAGGAGCCGGGCTCCGAAGGCGGTTTCCGGCACCCTGGCCGCCGCCGCGGCGGTACCGGTGCTGGGCACGGCGGCCGGACTGATCGCCAGTGGGAAGTCGTTCTTCCGCGGCGCCTACCGCCCCGTCTTCTATCGCCGCGACAGGCTCCGCCTGCGGGAGAGCGACGCCTTCGACATGGCGGAGCCGATCGACGATCCGCTGACGCTGCTGCTCGGAACCTGGCTGCCGCGGACCGGAACCCGGGTGCGCCTGGAGACGCTCGACGGACGGGCGTTCTCCCTCTTCAACGTCCACATCGACTACATGAGGTACATCACGCGGGGCAGCATCCAGCGGCTCCGCGACTACCTCGACGCGCACTGGGACGGCACGCCGCAGATCCTGACGGGCGACTTCAACGTCGATCTCGACAGCGAGGAGTGCGCGATCCTCCTTCGGCCCAACGAGGAGCCGGGCATGGAGAGCAGTTGGTGCATCGCGCGGGAGCGGCTCGGCCCGGAGATCACCTCGCACCAGGGCCTCGGGATCGACAGCCCCCACGCTGCGCGCGCCGACCATGTCATGCTGCGCCCGGGGCTTCCGGTCGCCCGGGTGGTCACCGTAACCGATCACTCGGACGGGGCCTATCCCTCCGACCACTTCCCGGTGGTGGTGGACCTTTGCCTCGAGACCACTGCCGCAGGGACGGGGGTTGCCTCCTCGACCGGGAGCAGCGAGGCGAGCCCCTGCCCGGTCTGAAGAAGCCCTCGGCCGGGCGCTTCGCCATTCCGCCGGACCGCGACCCGGCGGCGCGGCGGTTTTCGCGCCGGTGAAAACCGGGAATACCGGGGTGGCCCATGGCACCTTGCCGGCGCCGGTCCCCTAAGAGCCTATCCGGACGACGCATGGTCCCCTCGCAGCCGGTTGCAGCCAAGCAGGCCGGTTCGGATCGGCTCTAACTCCCGCGGCGGTGAGTGAACGGAGAGGCGATGCGGATCCTCTACGCGACGGACGGCTCGGAACAAGCCCTTGCCGCGGCACGGCTGCTGCTCGCCTTGCCGCCAGAGCTGGACCTGACGATCACGGTGCTGACCGTAGCGGAGGCGCCGGGCTCGGAGACGGCGGCATCGGCGCAGCGGACGACGCTGGAAGCCCTGGGCGGCGGCACCGCGGAACTGGTGACGAAGATCCGGAACGGCAAGCCGGCCGCGGAAATCGTGCAAGAGATCGAAGAGGATCCTCCGGACATGGTGGCCCTGGGGTCGCGCGGGCTGGGCGCCGTGGCCCGGTTCCTTCTGGGGAGTGTCGCGGAGCGGGTCGCGCGACATGCTTCCTGCCCGGTGCTCGTGGCCCGCGAGCTGAAAGAGGGGATCCGGAGGGTGATCCTGGGGATCGACGGCTCGCCGGGGGCCGCATACGCCACCGAGTGGCTGCAGCGCTTCCCGCTCCCGCCGGACTGCGAGGTGCGCGTCGTCACGTCGGTGCCTCAGTACAACCTCCGCGCGTATTCCGCCGAACGGCTTCCGGGACTGGCGGACGAGCTTCAGGCCATCCAGCTCGCGGAGAGGCTGGAGGCCGAGCGGCGGCTGCAGCTCGTCTCCGCGGCGTTCCTGGAAGCGGGGAAGCAGGCGGTGCCGGAGCTTCGGCAGCAGCATCCGGCGCTGGGACTGGTGGAGGCGGCGGAGCAGCTAGAGGCCGATCTGCTGGTGGTCGGCCGGCAGGGGATGAGCCGCATCGAGCGCTTCCTGATGGGCAGCGTCTCGGAACACGTCCTTCACCACGCGCCCTGCTCGGTGCTCATCATTCCGAACCCGAATGCTCCGGAGGAAGCGGCCCCGGCGGAGCATAGATTCGCGAGCTAACCCTCGTTGGCGGCCGGAAGCGATCTCACCGGAGGTTGCCATGGAGAAGGTTCTACTGATCGTCTTCGACACGGAGAGCCAGGCCCGCCTGGGAGAGCAGGCGCTCCGGGAGCTGGACGCCGAGGGGAGTATCACGGTCTTCGCCTCGGCCCTGGTTGGCAAGGACGAGGGGGGACAGGTCACGCTGGAGAGGGTGAGCGATCAGAGCTCGAGCCCACTCCTCGCCAGTACCCTGGTCGGCGCCCTGGCCGGACTGGTGATGGGGCCGGTGGGCGCGGCGGTCGGAGCCGCCGGCGGGGCGATGTTCGGCGGCATGTACGAGCTGGTGAAGCGGGGGAGTCGCGCGGAGCTCCTGGCGGTGGCGGAGCGCCAACTGCAGCCGGGGAAGGCTGCCGTGATCGCGGAAGTGGATGAGCCGCAGGTCCTGCCGGTCGAGACGCGCATGGCCGCCGCGGGCGGGGTCGTCTTCCGCCTCCCACGCACCGACGTCGAGGATCTCCTGATCGAGCGAGAGCTGGAAGCCTGTAGGACGGAAATCGCGGAGCTGCGGCGGGAGCGCCACGAAGCCGAGGGCGAGGCGCGGACGGTGCTTCAGAGCCGGCTAGCCGCCGCCGAGCAGAAGCTGGCGGACCGGGTCCGGGACGCGCAGGCGGCGATCGAGGCCGCGGGGAGAGTGGCGGAGGCAAAGGCCCGCACGCTGGAAGAGCGAGCGGCCGCCGCGGATAGCGAGCGGCGCGGGCGGCTCCAGGTGAGCGCCGCCGACCTCCGTGCCGATTACGAGCGCCGCCGGGCGAGACTCACCCGGGCCCTGGGGCAGGTCGACGAGGCAGCCTGATCCCACAGTCGGAGATGGAAGGGTGGATTTGGCAAGGGAGGGTGGGAGCTGCTGAAGGAGAAGGACCGCGCCCAGGAAGCATCCGGTCACGTGAACACCGGAGAAACGCGACGCGCTCCAGCAACTGCTCGCCGGTGGCACGGCGCCGGCGCGGACCCTCACCTAGTGTGTGCGCTCAAGTGTGCGTGGGCTGTCGGGCGCCTGCCCCGTGCCACTGCGGCAGGCTGAGCGGCGGCAGCACGCGCTCTAGCTCCTGGCGTGAGGGCTCCAGCCAGGGTGGGAGCTGCAAGCGGGTGCCCAGCTCTTCCTCGGCCTCGTCCGCCGTGAAGCCCGGCGGCTCCGTGGCGATCTCGAAGAGCACGCCGCCCGGCTCCCGGAAGTAGATCGAGTGGAAGTAAGTCCGGTCGATCAACGGAGTGACGTTGAGGCCCAGTTCCGAGATCCGTTCTCGCCAGGCGAGCTGCTGGGCGTCGTCCGGCGTCCGGAACGCGACGTGGTGGACCACCCCCGCTCCCATCCCCCCGCGGCGGGCGTCCGGTACGCAGAGGAGGTCGACCGTCGCGGCCTGCTCGCCGGCTCCGGCGCGGTAGCGGAAGCGAGTTCCTTCGCTGCCCACCGCGTGAAAGCCGAGCTCTTCGGAGAGGAGCCGCGCGGTCCGCTCGTACCCCTCTTCGGAGAGCGTCACGGAATGGAAGCCGCGGAGGGCGTGCTCCGCGGGGACCGGGCCGCCGGTGGGGACGTGCCTTCCGGTCTCCGGCGTGGCGACGATCTCCAGCCGGATGCCGTCCGGATCCGTGAAGCTCAGGAACTCCTCCCCCAGGCGGTGGCCCGGCTGCGCGGCCACGAGATGCTGCTGGAGGCGCTCCATCCAGTACCCCAGCGAGCCCTCCGGCACCGCAAAGGAGGTGGTAGTGACCTGCGGCGGACCGACGCGCCCGCGGGGGGCACCGGGCCAGGCGAAGAAGGTCATGATCGTTCCGGGGCTGCCCAGCTCGTCTCCGTAGTAAAGGTGATAGCTGGTCGGATCATCGAAGTTGACGGTCAGCTTCACCAGCCGCAGGCCGAGCACGCCGCTGTAGAAGTCGACGTTCTGCTGCGGGAGGGCGGTAATCGCGGTGACGTGGTGGAGGCCGGGAAGGGTCGGGGTCATCAGTCGCTCCTCCGGGTCAGTCGAGCACGATAAAGAGGGAGCGCCGCTCCCGGGGCTCGACGTTGCGCGTGCGGTGGCCGCGGCCGGTGGTGTCCTCCAGCAGCAGGACCTCGCCGCCGCGGAAGGTGCGGCGCTCGCCGTCCGAGACCTCGATCTCGATGGCGCCGTCGAGCAGCACGATGAACTGCCGCTGCGGAGCCGGATGCCAGTCGTAGTCGTAGCCCGGCTCGTTGGTCCGAAAGATCACGGAGCGCGCCGGGATCGGCGGCGAGAGCCGGCCGATCGGACCGGCATCGCGCAGCTCGACCTCCTGCTCCTCGAAGTGGCTTTCCCCGGCTTCATCGGCGTAGACGCGGGTGAATCTCATCGACGCTCCTCCCGCGCCGGCACCGAGACCCGGCGGAGCAGGGACCGGCACGCCTCCAGCTCATCCTCATTCACGCTGTGGGGCAGACCGGGATAGCGCCGGAGATCGACCGCGGCCCCCATCCGCGTGAACACCTCCGCCGTCTCCCGGACGCGCTCGAACGGGACGTGGGGATCCGGGTCGCCGGCCCCGAGAAAGACCGGGGTCCCGGCCAGGGAGCCGGGATAGTCGCGGGGCGTTCCCGGCGGCCCGATGAGGCCGCCGGTCAGGATCATCACCGCTCCGTAGCGCCGGGGGTGCCGCGCCGCGAGCTCCGCGGTGAGACAGGCGCCCTGGGAGAAGCCGAGCAGCGCGATCCGCTCCTCCGGAATGCCGCGCGCGAGGAGGTCGGTCACGACGCCCTCCAACCGGCGCAGCGCCGAGTCGAGGAACGGCTGGTTCGACTCCAGGGGCGCAAGGAACGAGAGCGGGTACCAGGTGTGTCCTGCCGCCTGGGGAGCCACCGCGGCCGCGTTGGGCAGTGCCAGGTCGTCGTAGAGACCCAGCATTCCGCGTGCCGGCGCCCCGCGGCCGTGGACGAGCACCAGGGTGGCGTCTGCCTGCTCCGGCGCCGGCCCGGCCGTCAGGACCGGTTGACCAGCGTGCGGGTCGGATCTCACCGCTTCCATCGAGGCTCTCCCAACCGCTCGGACGGTGCAGGTGCGGGCCCGGCTCGAGTGCTCCCCTCGGCCGGGAGCATGACCGGGAGTCTACCCGGCCCGCGCGCCGCCGAACCAGGAGAGTCGGGCCGGGACCCGGGTGGGATTCCGGTCTTTCCGGACCGCCGGCGAGTTTCCGAGCCCGCCGTTTTGCCGGCGAGAGGCGTGGGAAGAGTGCGGTACTCCGCCTGCAGCAGGAACGTGAAGCGGGTCCCGGGGCGCGCCCTCGCAGTGGGCTCGAGCGGCTGTGATCCGGGGAAGCGGCCGGTCCATCGTGGGACGCCGACGGCCGCGGGACCGAACCGCCAGCCGGTCGCAGACGGATCGGCGTCCTGCTGCGAGCGCCGCTGATCCACGGAGGAAGCGACATGGACCTCCAGAACAAGTCCGCCATCGTCACCGGAGCGGGATCCGGCATCGGCCGCGCTCTGGCGCTCGCATATGCGCGGGAGGGCGCTCGCGTCGTCGTCTCGGACATTGCGGAGGAAAGCGGGCAGGAGACGGTCCGCCTGATCCAGGAGGCGGCGCCCGGGGCGGAAGCGCTGTTCGTCCGCGCCGATACCACCAGCCCGGAGGAGAACGAAGCGCTGGCGCGGGCGGCGGTGGACCGCTTCGGGGCCCTCCACATCGCCTGCAACAACGCGGGGATCGCCGGGGAGCTGAACCCCGTGGGCGAGCTCAGTCTGGAAGGCTGGCGGAAGGTGATCGACATCAATCTCTCCGGGGTCTTCTACGGCATGCGTGCGCAGATCCCGCGCATCCTGGACGCGGGCGGCGGCGCCATCGTCAACCTGTCCTCCATCCTGGGGCAGGTGGGGTCGGCAAACAGCAGCGGCTACGTGGCTGCCAAGCACGGAGTGGTGGGGCTCACGAAGACGGCGGCGCTGGAGTACTCGGCGCGCGGCCTGCGCGTTAACGCCATCGGCCCCGGGTACACCGACACGCCCCTGCTGACCGAGCTGCCGCGCGAGACGCGGGAGGGCCTCGTCGCGCTGCACCCGATCGGCGGCCTGGGACGTGCCGAGGAAGTGGCGGAGCTGGTGGTGTGGCTGAGCAGCGACCGCGCCGGGTTCGTGACGGGCGCTTACTATCCGGTGGACGGCGGTTATCTGGCCCGGTGACGCAGCCCGCGGCGACTCCCGGCGGAGAGGAGAAGCCCAGCCAGGAGTGACGCGATGCCCGCAGAACGTTTCGAGCTGGCCGTGGTGGGTGGGGGCAAGGGCGGCAAGACGCTCGCCGCGGCGCTGGCCTCGGCCGGCCGCAAGGTGGTGATGATCGAAAAGGGGATGATCGGCGGCAGCTGCATCAACGTCGCCTGCATCCCGACCAAGACGATGGTCAAGTCCGCCAGGGTGGCCGAGCTGGCCCGGCGGGCGGCGGAATTCGGCATTCGAGTCGCGTTCGAAGGGGCCGACGCTGCCGGTGTCCGCGGTCGTAGGGACGCGGTCGTCGCGGAGATGATCGAGCGCAACCAGGCGAATTTCGACCGCTCCGGGATGACGCTGCTCATCGGCACGGCGCGCTTCATCGGCCCCCGCTTGCTGGAGGTCCGGCAGGACGACGGCGCGGCGCGGGAGGTGACGGCGGAACGAGTGGTGGTCAACACCGGCACCCGGCCGGCCCTGCCGCCGCTGCCGGGCCTGGCGGAGGCACGCGCGCTGAACAGCGAGTCGATTCAGGAGCTGGACCGCCTGCCCGAACACCTCATCATCGTCGGCGGCGGGTATGTCGGCTGTGAGTTCGCCCAGATGTTCCGCCGCTTCGGCAGCCGGGTCACCGTCCTCGAACGCTCCGAGACGTTCCTTCCGCGCGAGGATCCCGACATCGGGGAGCAGGTGCTCGGCCTCTTCCGGGAGGACGGGATCGGCGTGCGACTCGGGACCTCGGTCGCGCAGGTGGAAGGGCGGTCCGGGCAGTCGGTGCGCGTTCGAGTGCAGTCGCGGTCCGGCGAAGCGGTCGTGGAAGGATCCGATCTTCTCGCCGCCCTGGGCCGCGAGCCGAATACCGAAAGCCTCGATGCCGCGGCCGGCGGGATCGAGCTGGACAGCCGGGGATTCGTCCAGGTCAACGACCGGCTGGAGACGACGGCGCCCGGAGTCTGGGCGGTGGGCGACGTGAACGGCGGGCCGCAGTTTACCCACGTCTCCCTGGACGATTACCGCATCGTGGCCGCGAACCTCTC
Organism: Armatimonadota bacterium; assembly: GCA_046292385.1. Taxonomy (GTDB): domain Bacteria; phylum Armatimonadota; class SYMT01; order SYMT01; family SYMT01; genus JBKBRF01. The sequence continues at coordinate 150,650 of JBKBRF010000007.1, forward strand.
CGGCGGTCAGCGCAGCACGGCGGACCGGGTAATCCCCTACACGCTGTTCATCGACCCCGAGCTCGGCCGGGTGGGGATGACGGAGGCGGAGGCTCGCCGGCAGGGGCGGCGCGTGCGCGTGGCGACGCTGCCGGCCGACGCGGTCCCGCGCGCCATGACCTCCGGAGAAACGCGGGGCCTGCTGAAAGTCGTCGTCGACGCCGACACGGATCAGGTCCTGGGGGCCGCCATTCTTGCGGCGGCAGGAGGAGAGGTGATGGCAGTGGTACAGGTCGCGATGCGGGCGGGTCTCACCGCGTCCGACCTCGGTGACATGATCTTCACGCACCCCACGATGGCGGAGAGCCTGAATGATCTCCTGGCGCGGCTGGAGTAGATCGTCACTGCGCCGCGCGACCGCCTTCTTCGCTTACCGGACTCCTCTGAGGTCGCCGGCGGCTGCCGGCGCTTGGCCGTACTTCCAATCGGCCCAGAGCCACCCTGCGAGCCAGTGAAGGTGAGACGGATGCTCCGGCGGATAAGGATTCGCCGTTTCCTGCAGCCCGGATTTGTAAGCCAGGGTGCCTTCCATCTCTCCACGACGGGCTGTATCAGGGGTGCTGGTCTGCATTTCGCACTCGGTCCTGCGGGGCATGTCTCCACTCTAGCGCCCGCCCACCCGAAGCACGGTCGGCTTCCGCCCCCAATTCCCTGCGCTTTAGCGCACTCCAGCCGGTGAAGAGCCGATGGCGCGTCATTGGCCCGCACGCCGCAGGGTGGTCAGCGAGCTTCCAGCACGCGCTGGAGCGCCCGGTCCAGCTCCGCCGCTGCCGGCAGCCTCAACCGGAAGACTTCCTCCAGTGCCGTGCGGATCTCGAGCGGAGTGGTGAGGCGGCGCTGCTCTCTCCTTCCGTCGAGGAAGTAGGTGTTGAGCTCGGTGTTGATCAGGGTGTAGCGGCAGCCCGCGTCGACCCGCGCCGCGACCAGGCTCCGCACGAACGGCGACTCCGGGTGAGTGGAGGTGTACCAGTTCGAGAGCTCGTAGTCGGCGGGATACTGCGCCGTCAGGTCGAAGCGGTAGAGCGGCTTCCACTCGCCGGCGACCTGCGCCTGGAGCTGGTAGAGGTCTTCCCAGGGGCGGATCCGGAACCGCTCGTGCGGAGTGCTCTGCTCCGTCTCCAGCTCCAGACGTAAAGGGCCGGACGGCGCCATCACGCCGAAGCCGATGTCGACGAGGAAAACTTGGTCGTCCAGGTCCACGCGGAGCAGCATGTGGCTGCGTGCCGGCCGGACCTCCTCCGGCTGGTTCCAGACCACCCGGGAGGCGAGGTAGCCGACCTGGAAGCCGAGCGCCTCCAGGACATGTCCCAGCAGCGAGTTCTGCTCGAAGCAGTAGCCGCCGCGGCCCTGGCGGACGAGCTTTTCCTGGAGCGTCTCCAGGTCGAGGCGCACGGGCCAGCCCAGCAGCGGGTTGAGGCCTTCGAACGGAATGCTGCTGAGGTGCCGCAGCACCAGGCCCCGCAGGGTCTCCAGGCGCGGCCGGAGCTCTCCCGTGTAGCCGATCCGCCGCAGATACGCATCCAGTTCCAGCTCGCTGCCCCTACCGGAGCGCCGGGTCGCCGCGAGGCTCGCCATCTTCGTTCTCCTCAGCCCCAGGAGTGCCTTTGAAAGCATACTTATGCAGTCGGGGTCCGGTGTGTCAACCCGGTCAGCCAACCAGGGGCCGGATCGGGCGGAGGCAGGATGGATTCTCCAGGGTTTGTGGGGGCGGAGCACGCGTTTCACGACGCGGAGTTCGCCGCCGGCTGGGCGGAGCGCTTTACGCCGACCGCTCCTCGCCTGCGGTTGTTCGACGCAATGGTGGAGCAGCTGCGAGATTCGCCGGCGGCCGCCGGGCGGATCGTGGAGCTGGGAGCCGGCCCCGGGTTCCTGGCGGAGCGGGTGCTGGCGAGCCTGCCGGCGGTGCGGTACGTCGCGGTCGATTTTTCGGAGGCGTTCCTGTCGCTCGCGCGGCGCCGGCTCGCGCGGTTTGCGGACCGGGTCACGTGGGTCCGGGCGGACCTGCTCTCCCGCGAGTGGCCGGAGGCGGTAGGGGGGCCGGTCGAGGCGTGTGTCTCCACCTGGGCTCTGCACGATCTCGGCAGTCCCGAAGCGACGGGCAAGGTCTACGCGGACTGCGCGGGGCTGCTCGCCGGCTGCGGAGTGCTGCTGAACGGCGACTTCGTGAAGCCGGAGGGCACCGCGTACGCGTTCGAACCCGGCCGGTTCGAGGTGAGCCGACACCTGGAGTTTCTTCGCACGGCCGGGTTCGTCCGGTGTGAATGCCTGGAGATGTTCGAGCTCGAGATCCGGCGTCCCACCGCCGCGCAGAATTACGCGCTGCTCTCGGCCCATCGGTGAAGGGTCGCGCGGTCCGCCCCACGCGCTCGTCCAGGATAGGAGCATCCGGCCGGAAACGATTCGGGCGCCGCTGTTGCTGAAACAGCGGCGCCCGAACGGCTCATGATCCTGTTTTGCGCTGGCCCGGAACAGACAGGGCCGATTTCGTGCGGAACGCGGGGCTCCGGGAGGGGCGAAGGAGCCGGCCGTGGTGACTGGGGGGCGGGTCGGCGTCCTGGGCGATTCACCCGGTGAGGAGCCCTCACACCAGAAGCCTAGCAGTGCGGCGATGGCGCGGCATTGGCCGGGTGGCCAGTAAGCGGCCGGCCACCCGGCCATTTCTAATCGGCCGCTTGCTCGGTTGCCGGATTAGCGGTCGTTCAACCCCCGGTCCCGGAGCTTGGAGACGACGTTGTTGAGCGCCTCCGTGTCCCGGAAACGCAGCACCAGGCCATCTTCCCGCTCGCCGGCCACTCCGGTGAACCAGCTGGGGAAGTCGTGGTCCAGGCTATCCAGGCCGTCTCGAATCCGGCTCAGCAGCTCGCTGCGGACCGGCGTGCGGAGGTCGATCCCGGTGGCGCGCTCGAAGCCGTCGTGCGTGATCCAGACCGTCGGCTGGGTGCCGGCCGGCACCGTGGCCGCCTCGATTCCAAAGTCTCGAGCCATCGCTCTCCTCCTCTTAAGTCACCGAGAGGGAGGTTCCCCGAGACTGGCGCAGGAAAACCCTTCCTGGGCGCCAGGGGAGGGAGCATGCCGGAGCTGACGATTCGAGAGCTGCGGGCGCGGGAGGTCGAGATCCATGCGTGAGCTGTCGGCCGTAACCCGGGGCCTCACCGCGAAGGCGATGGAGGCGGTGCTGCACGGACAGATGGAATCGGTGCTGCTCCAGCAGAGCCGCGTGGCGCCGGAGCACCTGCTGCTCGGCCTGCTGCGGGTTCCCGAGGCGATCGCGCTGCGGCTGCTGGGAGAGCTCGGCGCCGACCCGGAGCGGGTCCGGGCGCTCCTGCAGGCGCGGCTGGCCGTGGGCAGTGGCCCGATCGACGTCGACGGGTTGGCGCAGCTCCACCTCACCGCGGCGGCGCAGCGAGTGCTCGAGATCGCCCGCGCGGAAGCGGAAGGGCTGGCGTGCCCCCACGTCAGCACGCCGTACCTGCTGCTGGGACTGCTGCAGGTGGAGGACTCCGTCGCAGGCGAGGTGCTCCGCGACTTCGGCGTCACGCCGGAGCGGGTCCGCTCCCTGGTTCAGGCGAATCCGCGGGAGTGAGCGAAGAGACGGACGTAAGTCGATGACTTCCTGCCAGGTGGAGGTGCGGATTCTCGCGCCGGGCACGCACGCCGAGAGCATTCAGGAGCGGCTGGGCGACTCGGTGAAATGGGATGGCGCGGACATGGTCTATCGGTCCCGCCTGATCGACGTCGCGTCGGCCAGCGACCACCTGAAGTGGCTCTACGGGGTGCTGGAGCCGCACCGGAAGTTCTTCCGGCAGCTGGAAGGGTTCGGGATCACGGCGGTGATCCGCATCGAGATTCACAGCCGCTCCTGCGTGCTGGAGCCGGAAGCGCTGCTGCTGGCGCACCAGTTTCATCTGCGGACGGAAATCCATTTACGACGCTGAGGAGGCGCTCGCATGAAAGGCTTCCTGTTACTCCTGGCCTGCGCGCTGCTGACGGCGCCCGCCCTGGTTCCGGCGGAGACCCGGCCGAGTCCGGCGACGCTGAAGCTGGGGCCGGAGCGGCCGGTCGTGGCGATCTGGCGCGATAGTGAAGGACGGCAGTCCGGCGCGCCGTACCTGCGGATCGCGATCTGGGGCGATGGGCGAGTCCTCTTCGCCGCCGACCCGCAGCGCTGGGGGCATTCGCTGCGGGAGGGGAAGCTCTCCCGCGAAGAGGTTTCGCGCCTGCGGAAAGAGATCGCGAAGACCGGCGTCTTCTCGCTGACCGGTACGGCTTACCTCGTGCCGGACGCGCCGGTCGACTGCGTGGCGCTCGACTTCGGCAAGCGGAAGCAGATGCTCTACTGGGACGAGGTGGAGACGCCGAATTACGGGATCAACATCGATCCCAAGCCGCACCACCGGAAGTTCAAAGAGACCTGGAAGGCGGTGAACCGCCTGGCGCTGGCCGCGCGACCGAAGCAGTCGCGCCCGGTGAGCGGCCGGTTTGACCCGCCGCGGGAATGGCGGCTGAAGCCGGCGATTCAATCTGAATGATCTACCGGTAGAGACGCGCTGTATGGGAGGGGTTGATGAGAGGCTCGCACTTTCCGGATGACGAGAATGGCCGGGTGCTCCGCGCGATAGCGGAACAGGGGGTCGATCTCACGATCCCGCGGGACGTGGAGTTCGCGCACCTGTTCCCGGGTGAGACGGAGGCGGGAGCGTTCGCGCGGCAGGCAGCGTCTCTTGGTTACCGGACGGAGATCTACGAGCCGGATGAGGAAGCCCTGGAGGAGGGCGTCACCGACTGGGACGTGATCTGTACCCGCCGGATGGTGCCGACTCATCCGGAGATCTCCCGCACGGAAGCAGAACTGGCCGCTATTGCCCAGCAGTGCGGGGGGCAGGAGGACGGCTGGGGCTTCTTGAGCGACTGAAGCGGCGTGCTCCGCCGCGGCCTGCCGCGTTCCCGCAGCGGCGGTCCGGGGCACGCTTCCGGGGTAGAGGTGGCCCGCTCCGGACAGTGGAACTCAACCTTAGATCGAGCGGCATGCGAGACGTGCCCGGTGCGTGGGTGGTTGGGAAACGCGGCAGGACCCGTGGCTGCCGCTCACCTCGTCGCGAAACCGCTCAACGCGGACATCCTCCGGTCACTCCTCGCCGCTTGAGTAACTGGCCGGGCTCGAGCCGTAGCGAACGCCACATGGAAGCGGTCAAGATCATCCTGCTGAGCATCCTGGCGGCGATCCTATATGGAATTGCGCAGGACCAGGTGACCGCGCGGGTCTGCGTGGAGTACTTCACCGTCGGCCATCGGGACGTCTTCGGCACCGACTCGCCCACGCTGCTCGCCTTCGGCTGGGGCGTGCTGGCGACCTGGTGGGCCGGCCTCCTGATGGGCCTGCCGCTGGCGGTCGCCGCCCGCGTGGGTCCGTACCCGAAGCGGACTGTCGGGGAGCTGATCCCCACCGTGGGCCGGCTGCTGCTCGGCATCGGCGCGGCGGCCGCGGTTTGCGGGGTGCTCGGCTACTTCGCTGCCCGGGCCGGTCTCCTCCAGCTCAACCCGTGGCTGGCGAGCGAGATCCCGGCCGAACGGCACGCGCTCTTCCTCGCGGACGGCTCCGCGCATTCCGCGGCGTACGCCGCGGGGTTTCTCGGCGGGGCGGTCGTCTGCCTCCGCACCTGGCGCGGTCGGCTGAAGGCTGCCGCCGTAAAGGGGTGCTCCCCATGACCACTGCACGCAGAAAACTCGACTGGCAGGCGCTGTGCGACCTGGATCGCGACGGCTGGCTGGGAGAGCCGGTCCGCCGGGCGCGGTTCCTGGAGCTGTACGAGGCCGAGGTCGGCGGCAACCGGCTCTACGAGGCGGACGTGGGGGACGCCTGGGGGTTCGAGAGCCGATTGACCTGGAACCAGATGCTGAGCCGCGACTATGCCGCCGCTGCGGCGGAGCTCGACCGGTTCTTCCGGCACCCGGACATTGAACGGCTCGACTGGCGCTACCGAATTCCGCTGCAGTGTGAGCGCGCGCTTTGCGACCTGGGCCAGGGGCGCGAGGCGGAGGCGCTGGCCGCGCTTCGGGAGATCATCGCCTCGGGTTCCCGCGAGCAGCAGGTGATGGCGGCGGCGATAACGCGGACGGAGTTGTTCCCGGGCGGGCTCTGTCCGGTGCTGGAGCGGGAGGGGTTCGCCTCGGAGGACCTCACGCGGTTCGTGGGGGAGATCGCCCTGCTCCACCCCCATCGCCGCCGCGCGGCCCGGAAACGGCCCCTGACGCCGCGGCGCGCCACCTACGCCCGCCTCCGCCGCCACCTCGGCTACGAGCCGCCGCCCCCGCTCGCCCCCACCCTTACCCGCGAGGAGCTGACCGCGGAGGCGCGCGAGTCGGTCGAGGAGGTGCGGAAGGAGATGCAGCGGGAACGGCGCCGCGCCGCGCGGGGCCCCTCGCGGTTGAGCGGCCGCGAGGGCTCGTAGCGCGGCACTCCGGGAGGGATTCAGAATGACGGAAGACCCGAGCGAGCTGATGGAAGGCACGGAGAAGCTGCGGGCGCTCTACGGTTCCTGGATCAGCTTCCACGACGCGGTGGTGGAGAGTGTGCTGCTGGAGCGGGTCGGCCCGACGGTCACCATCCGGTTCATCACCAACGACGCCGTCTCCACGGACGGCGGCCAGACCGCCGACCTGGCTAACACTCGCCGTGCCTCGGTGGTGATGCGCTGGCACGAGGTCCGCGACCTGGTGCTCTCAGGCGTCGACTGGGACGAGAACAACTGGATCGACGGCCTGAAATTCGTCCGCAGCCGCGACACGATCTGCACCCTGATCGAGCGGATGGACGGCACCCACGGCTTCATCCAGGCCGAACGGGTGGAAGTGGTGAGCGCGGAGCTGCTGGAATGCTCGCAATAGCGGCTCCGCGGCACCTCGGGAGTGGCTCGGAAACGAAAGCGGCCTGCCGGAGTGGCAGGCCGCATCGGAGACGCTCGCGGAGGGATTCGAACCCCCGACACCCGGTTCCGAAGACCGGTGCTCTAATCCACTGAGCTACGCGAGCCGGACTGCGCCATTCTAGCAGAAGCTCCTCCGCGACGGAAGAGGCGGGAGTCACGCTGGCCGGGGAGAGAACGACGAACGCTCCCATGTAGCCGGGTAGTCAAACGGGGTCCGCAAAGCCGCGCGGCACTGGAAGTACCTCGCTACTCGGCCTTCGGCCACGCGTCCTCCGGACGCCCGAGCTGACGGGAGGCTGCCCGATGGCGAGTCGGCATTGCCAACAGATCGGCTCCCTGATTCTCGCAAAGCCAATCCCACGGCCGCCGGAGCGCAAGCGCAGGCGGTCACCTGTGCCGCCCCCGAGCCGCGGGGGCGGAGCTCGAAGGGACGCGGAGGCGCCCGTGAGTCGACCTATCGTACTGGAATAGAGACCGGTCGCGGTGCGCAGGCCTTCGGGGCGCACTTTCGGAGGGCTCCGTTAGCCCGAAAGGGCGTCGGAGGAGCCCGGAGGGCCGTCACGCGGGAGGGCGCCTCCGCGTCACCAGGGCTGGGGGTGGAACCCCGGGGATGGGAGACGTCTCCCGCGAAGCGAAAGCCCTACAACTCCGGCAGCGCCGTTCGCCGCTCCTCCGCGGCGAGGAAGTCCCGCAGCAGGCCGGGCTGCGGGCCGCGCCCCGCGAGGCCGAAGTAGGCGACCAGCCCCACGGCGGTGAGCGCGGCGAAGAGCAGCTTGGCCCACGGCGGGATGAAGGCGGGCGGGGTGATGAAGCCCTCGATCAGGCCGGCGACCACCAGCATGGCGGCGGCGCCGAGCACCAGCAGCACCGCCAGGCGGCCCCGCTCCACCAGCGCGTCGCGGCGGGTGCGGCCGCCGGGGGCGAGCAGCGCGGAGGCGAGCAGGAACCCGGCGCCGCCCATGACGCAGATGGCGGTGATCTCGATGATGCCGTGCGGGAGGATGAGCGACCAGAAGACGAGGGCGGTGCGGGGTCCGCTCATCGCCTGGCCCAGGATGCCGAGCATCAGCCCGTTGTAGAGCATCGCGTAGAAGGTGCCGAGCCCCAGCAGCAGCCCGCCGGCGAAGGCCAGGAAGCCGACGGCGATATTGTTGAGCATGATCTGCGTGCTCTGGTCGGTCATCTCCTGCGGGCCGATGTCGTGCCCGGTCCGGTCGCTCCACTGCTGCTGGAGCAGCGGGAACTGCTTCACCAGCTCCGGCGGGAGCATGTAGTAGCTGCCGGTGGGGTCGCGCCGGTTTACCTCCCACCCGAAGGCGGCGGCGCCGAAGAAGAGCAGGGCGGCGAGCGCGATGTACTTCCAGGAGTGGCGGAAGAGGCGAGGGAAGTCGATCCAGAGAAAGGTAAGGAGGTCCCGGCCCTGGAAGCGGCGCGAGCCGTAGACCTGCGCGTAGGCGCGGGCGACCAGGTCGTTCAGATACTGCAGGATCTCCGCGTTGGCGGTCTTGGCCCGCGCGGTGACGAGGTCGGACGACGCGCGGCGGTAGAGCACGCCGAACTCGCGCACCTCCGGCGCGGAGAGGCTGCGCAGCCCCTGGCTCTCCGCCTGCTGAAGCAGCAGCTCCAGCCGCTTCCAGCCGGGCTGGCGGCGGGCGAGGAACTGGTTGAGATCCGCCTTACGCGCGGGGGGCAACGGGATCACCTCCGATTGGGGAGCAGGTCAGGGAGAACGGGGCCGGATGATCGAAGAGCACCGGGTGCTGACGCCGGAGAGCGTGGAATTCGTCTATGAAGTGGGCGGCCTCGGCAGCCGCATGCTCGCCGCCGCCATCGACCACCTGCTGCTCCTGGCAGCGATGATCATGGTGGTGATCGGCTCCGCGTTCGGCGGTATCCCGTCGGTCGGCATCATGTTCGCCATGTTCGGCGTCTACTTCGGCTACTTCACCTACTTCGAGTGGAAGTGGAACGGACAGACCCCCGGCAAACGGGCGCTCGACCTGCGGGTCATCGACGACCGCGGTATGAACATCGATCTGTTCCAGGCAATCGTCCGCAATCTCCTCCGCCTTGTCGACCTGATGCCCTCCCTCCTGCCGTTCGGATACCTGGTGGTCGGCCTCTACGGTATCGGCGGCGTCACCGCGCTGGTGAGCCCCGGGCGCAAGCGGCTGGGCGACTGGGCCGCCGGGACGCTGGTGGTGCGGACCCGCACCCGCGTGCTGCCGGAGGCGGTCCTGGCGCCGGGAGACAAGTACAATACGCTGCAGGACGACCCGGTGGTCCGCCTGCGTATCCGCGGCCGCCTCACGCTGGAGGAGCGGGAGATGCTGCTGCAGCTCTGCCTCCGGCGGGACGAGCTGGAGCTGGAAGCGCGGCAGCGGCTCTTCGCGGAGGCGGCGGAGTACCTGGAGACGCGGCTGGAGCTGACGCGGGACGCGTACCTGAGCGAGGAGAAGTTCGTGCAGAACATCACCGCCGTGGCGCTGGCGGAGAGCGACTCCCGCAAGGGTCTCGGCGCGCGGGCGCTGAGCCGCCGGTAGCGCGGATGTGGAGGGAGTAAGCGAAGTGGAGCGGACGAGCGCGGTGACAGCCGATTACCGGAGACCCGAAGCCCCAGCGCGGCTGCCGTTGGGCCTGCCGGTGGTGCTGCAGATGGTCCGCTCCCGGGCCGCGTCCGCGGCGGCGCTGGCGGTGGTCGCCGCGTCGCTGCTCCTGCCGCCGGACGGGCTCGGCATCCCGCTCTGCGGCTTTCTCGCCACCACTCGTCTGCCGTGCGTCGGCTGCGGCCTCACCCGCTCGTTCATCGCGCTCGCGCACCTCGACTTCCCCCGCGCGGCCGCGTTCCACCCATTCGCCTTCGTGCTGCTCCCGCTCGCCTTCATACTGGCGCTGCTCCTGCCGCTCCCGGTCCCGTCGAGAGAGCGCCTCGCTGCCCGCATGCTGGCCCGCCGCGGCTGGCTCACCGCCGCCACCTGGCTCGTGGTCGGGTCGTTCCTCCTCTTCGGCGCAGGGCGCCTCGGGTACTGCGCCTGGCTGCTCTGGCAAGGGCGCCCGCTGCCGGTGGCGTGGTAGCCGGGTCGGGTACTGCACTCCTACTCCTACTCCTAACTCCTACTCCTACTCGTTCTCCTACTCATTCTCAGAGGCTCGGCGAAGCAGGACCCTGCCAGCGGCGCGAGCGGCTCCGGTGGAGAGGATACGGGGAAACAGCCCCATCCTTGCAGGAAGATCCACTCCCTGGCGTGAACAGATGAACACGCGTTGATATGAACGCTTGCTGTTGATGGAGAAGCCGGATGGTCGCAGCTCCCCGACCGGAACAGGACTGTGCCCAGAAGCTGAAGGTACTGGCGGACCCGACCCGTCTCTCCGTGCTGGAGATCCTGGGTGAGGGGCCGATGCACGTCGGCGAGATGAACCAGGTGCTCCACCTGGAGCAGAGCCTGCTCTCCCACCACCTGAAGGTGCTCCGGGAGGCGGGGCTGGTGGAGGCGGTGCGCGACGGCAAGGCGGTGCTCTACCGCCGTACCGACGCGGAAGAGGCGGGCGCCGGGGCGATCGATCTCGGGTGTTGCCGGCTGGAGTTCCCCGGCCGGGACCCCTCCGATGCGTAGCCGCCTCTTGACCCTGCTCCTGGCGCCGCTCGCCCTGGCGGCGCTCTCCGGCTGCGGCGGCGCCGCCCGGGGGAGCACCGGCGATCGACTGGTCCTGACCGGCTCCAGCACCATCGCGCCGCTGGCGGCGGAGATCGCGAAGCGGTTCGAGGAGCGGAACCCGGGGGTGCGAGTCGACGTGCAGACCGGCGGCTCCTCCCGCGGGATCAGCGACGCCCGGCAGGGCCTCGCGGACATCGGCATGGTCTCCCGCGCGCTCAAGCCGGAGGAGCGCGACCTCCAGGCGTTCCCGATCGCCCGCGACGGGATCTGCCTGATCGTCCACCGCGACAACCCGGTCCGCAGCCTGACCGACGAGCAGGTCCGCGCCCTCTTTACCGGAAAGGTCGACCGCTGGAGCGCGGTGGGCGGGGCGGAGGCTCCGGTCACCGTCGTCCACAAGGCGGAGGGGCGCTCGACCCTGGAGCTGTTCCTGGCCCACTACCGGCTGGAGAACCGGGAGATCGACGCGGACGTGGTGATCGGCGACAACGAGCAGGGGATCAAGACGGTCGCCGGCAACCCGCACGCCGTCGGCTACGTCTCGATCGGCGCCGCGGAGCACCACGTGCGGCAGGGCACCCCGCTCAAGCTGCTGGCGGTCGGCGGGGTAGAGCCAAGCTCCGAAAACGTTCGCCGCGGCGACTATCCGCTCTGCCGCCCCCTCCACCTGGTAACGCGGAGCGCGCCCGCGGGCACCGCGAAGGCGTTCCTCGACTTCGCGCGGTCGCCGGAGGTGCGAGACCTGGTGGAGCAGCAGTCGTTCGTGCCGCTGCCGGACGGGGATGCAGAGTAGCGTGCCGCGGCGGGCCGACCGGCTGCTCGTCCTCACGGCACGCGCCGCCGCGCTGATCTCCGCGGCGGTGCTGCTCTTCATGCTGCTCTTTCTCGCCCGGGAGGCGCTGCCGGCGCTGCGCTCTCCCGGGGTAGGGGCGTTCCTGACCGATCGCGCCTGGCATCCGACGGAGGGCGAGTACGGCATGCTGCCGATGGCGGCGGGGACGCTGCTCGCGATGGCGGGCGCGCTGCTGCTGGCAATTCCGCTCGGCGTGCTCTCGGCTCTCTTCTGCTGCTTCTACGCCCCGGCGCCGCTGGCGGGAATCTACCGCAGCCTGCTGGGGCTGCTCGCGGGGATCCCGTCGGTCGTCTTCGGCTTCTGGGGGCTCGTCACGCTGGTGCCGCTGCTCAACCAGGTGCAGCCTCCCGGCGCGAGCCTGCTGGCCGCCGCCCTGATCCTGGCGCTGATGGTGCTGCCGACCCTCGCCCTCACGGCGGAGGCGGGGCTCCGCGCCGTGCCGCGGGAGTACCTCGCCGCGGCGGCCGCGCTGGGGCTCTCCCGCCCGACCACGATCTACCGGGTGGCGCTGCCCGCCGCCCGCTCCAGCCTGGCAACCGCGGTGGTGCTCGCCGCCGGGCGCGCGCTCGGGGAGACGATGGCGGTGCTGATGGTCGCCGGAAACGTGGTCCAGGTGCCGCGGAGTCTCTTCGACCCGGTCCGCACCCTCACCGCCAACATCGCGCTGGAGATGGCGTACGCGACGAGCGCGCACCGCTCCGCGCTCTTCGTGAGCGGCCTGGCGTTGGCGCTGCTGGTGGGCGCGCTGGTGCTCGCCGCGGAGACGCTCTCCCGGAGGCCCGCCCGTGGTTAAGCCGCGCCGTGCGCTCGCGGAGCCACTGACGGCGCTCGCCGCCTGGGGCGCGGCGGCGGTGGTCTGCCTCGTCTTCCTCTGGCTGGCGGCGGAGGTCGCCCGCGCCGGGGTGGGGCGCCTCTCGCTCCCGTTCCTCATCGCGCCCGAGGAAGACGCAGGCCGCAGCGGGGGCATCGGCCCGATCCTCGTCTCCACCGGGCTGATCCTGGCGGTGAGCATGGGGGCTTCAGTCGTGATTGGTCTGCCCGCTGCCGTGCTGCTGGCGGAGCTCTCCGGTGCGGGGCGCTTCGGGGCGGCGGTGCGGCGGAGCCTCGACCTCCTCGCGGGGATGCCCTCCATCGTCTTCGGGCTCTTCGGCAACGCCTTCTTCTGCGGCGCGCTCGGGCTGCGGTTCTCCATCCTCTCCGGCGGGCTCACCCTCGCCTGCATGGTGCTGCCGCTGCTGATCCGCACCTCGGAGGAGGCGCTCCGCGGCGTCCCCGCCGCCTACCGGGAGGCCGCCGCGGCGCTGGCGCTCTCCCGGACCACCCTGCTCTTCCGGGTGCTGCTGCCGGCCGCGCTGCCGGGGCTGCTGGTCGGTCTGGTGCTCGGCACCGGCCGCGCGCTGGCGGAGACCGCCGCCCTCGTCTTCACCAGCGGCTACGTCACGCGGATGCCGGGGTCGCTCCTCGATTCCGGCCGGGCGCTCTCCGTGCACATCTACGACCTCTCCATGAACGTCGCGGGCGGCGACGCGAGCGCCGGCGCCTCCGCGCTGGTGCTGATGGTCCTGATCCTGGCGCTGAACGGCGCGACCGAGTGGCTCGCCGGCCGCTGGCGGCGGTCCGGAGAGGCGCGGCCGTGAGCGAGCCGCGCGTGCTGCTGCAGGCGACCGACCTGGCGGTCGCGTACGGAAAACGGACCGCCCTGCGCGGCGTGACGCTGCCGGTCCGGGAAGGGGTGGTTACCGCCCTGATCGGCCCTTCCGGCTGCGGGAAGACCAGCTTCCTGAGCTGCGTCAACCGGCTCACCGACCTGGTCCCCGGCTGCCGGGTCTCCGGTAGCTTGCGGCTCGCGGGGGTAGAGCTGCTCGACCCCGGCCTCGACCTCCCCTCGCTGCGGCGGCGAGTCGGGATGATCTTCCAGCGCCCGAACCCGTTCCCGCTCTCGATCCGCCAGAACCTGCTGCTCCCGCTGCGGGAGCACCGCCTCGGCACGCCGGCGGAGTGCGAGGCGCTGGCGGAGCGGGCGCTGCGGGACGTCGGCCTCTGGGAGGAGGTGAAGGACCGCCTCGACGCCCCCGCCCTTTCCCTCTCCGGCGGGCAGCAGCAGCGCCTCTGCTTCGCTCGCGCGCTCACCCTGCGGCCGGAGGTACTGCTCCTGGACGAGCCGTGCAGCGCCCTTGATCCGCTGGCGACCGGCGTGGTGGAGGAGCTGATCCTGCGGCTCCGCGGCGAGTACACGGTGGTGATCGTTACCCACAACCTGGCGCAGGCCCGCCGCCTGGCGGATGACGCGGCGCTCTTCTGGCTCCGGGACGGCGCCGGCTGCCTGGTGGAGCACGGCCCCGCCGCCCAGCTCTTCGAAGCGCCGCGCCAGCCGGAGACGGCGGACTACGTCCGGGGAGTGCGAGGGTAGAGGAACCCCGTCACGCGGCAGCCAACGTACGGCCCGGAGGTGACTGCGGATGGAGTACGTCAACCTGGGCCGCGCGGGCGTGAAGGTTTCCCGGCTCTGCCTCGGCACGATGATGTTCGGCGGTCCGACCGACGCGGCGGAGAGCGCGCGCATCCTCGGCCGCGCGCTGGATGCCGGAATCAACTTCGTCGACACGGCGAACATGTACAACGCGGGCGAGTCGGAGGTGGTGACCGGCCGCGCCATTGCGAGCCGCCGGGCGGAGGTGGTGCTCGCCACGAAGGCCCGCAACCCGATGGGAACGGGGCCGAACGACCAGGGGCTCTCCCGCCTGCACCTGATCCGCGCGTGCGAGGAGAGCCTGCGCCGGCTCGGGACCGACTACGTCGACCTCTACTACCTCCACGCGCCGGACTACGGCACGCCGCTGGAAGAGTCGCTGGAGGCGATGGAGAAGCTGGTCCGGGACGGCAAGGTGCTCTATCCCGCCTGCAGCAACTACTACGCCTACCAGGTGGCGCAGATGCTCGGCATTCAGGAGCGGCGCGGCTTCACCCGCCTCGCCTGCGTCCAGCCGCTCTACAACCTGGTGAACCGGGAGATCGAGGTCGAGCTGCTCCCCTGCTGCCGCGACGAAGGCCTGGGGGTGGTGGTCTACTCGCCGCTCGCGCGGGGCGTCCTCACCGGCAAGTACCTCCCCGGGCAGCCGCCGCCGGAAGGCAGCCGCGCCGCCCGCGGCGACCGCCGCATTCACCAGACGGAGCTGCGCGAAGAGAGCTTCGAGATTGCCCAGCAGCTCCGCCCGCTCGCGGAGCGGCACGGGGTCCCGCTCTCGCAGCTCGCCCTCGCGTGGACCCTCGCCAACCCGCTCGTCACCAGCGCCATCGTCGGGCCCCGCACCCTGGAGCAGCTCGAGGACGGCCTCGCCGCCCTCGAGGTGAAGCTGACCGCGGAAGACGAGCAGGCCGTCAACGAGCTGGTCCCGCCGGGCTGGAAGACGGGCCGCGGCTACACCGATCCGAACTATCCGGTGCAGGGCCGGCCCGCGCTCCGCTGACGGAGGGGCCGGTCACATGAAGTTCGGCGTGTGCATCTCGCTCATCTTGCGGGCGAGATCGACCGGAACCCCGGCCTGCGTGAGGCGCTGCACGCGGTTGTCGGCCATGCGCTGGTAGAGGGCGCGGACTTTCTCCACGCCGGCCGACATCTGCGCCGGGCTGGCGCCGCCGCCGCCGAGCACGGCGAGCGCCTCCATCACGAACGGGGTCGCTCCGGTGGTGGCGGAGATGGCGTCCGCCCGGGCCTCCACCGCCTCCATCAGGCGGCCGAGGTAGTCCGGGTGCCGCTCCAGCTGGTACTTCAGGTGCGCCACGCCGTAGGCGACGTGCCGCGCCTCGTCCTGCCGCGCGCGCTGAACCACGTCCCGCGTTACCGGATCCGGGGCGTGCTGCTCGCAGTAGCGGAGCAGGTCGAGGAAGGTGCCTTCGCCGAGGACGTGCAGCAGGAAGCTGGAGTTGAAGTAGTCTTCCTGGATCAGCAGGCTGAAGAGCGACCACTCCGTGGCGGCCGACGCGTACTGCAGACCGCCGCCGTTGGCGAGGGCGCGCTTGGTGAACGCCTCGATGTGGCGGGCCTCGTCGTTCACGACGGTGGCGAGGAAGAGCACCACCTCCGTGAACTGCGGGTTGATCTGCGGCATGAACTTGCTGGGGATGTAGAGGGCGGAGTACTCGTTCTCCGCCAGGAACGTCATGATCTGGCAGACCGCCCTCTCCACGTCCTCATCCAGCTTCGGCAGCTCCCCCCACGCGATCGAGGTGGAGGCGTCCCACTGCGCCGCCTTCGCCTGCTCGTAGAGATCGGCGATGTTGTCCGCCCAGACGTCGTCCTTGCGGTTGAGGGCGAAGCCGTAGTCCGGCATTCCCGGCTCCGCCACCGCCCCGCGCGGGACGAAGCCGAAGTAGGTGGGCGCCTCCTCCGGCACCTCGCCGACCCGCCCGACGAACCAGTCGCGGATATCGACGCGCCGTCCGTCGCGCCTCGGCAGCTCCACACCCCAGTCCGGCTCGCCCCAGGCGCTGGTACCGGGACCTTTGCGGACGAGGTACTTGATCCGGTCGCCGCCGTCCAGCGCCGTCAGGAACTGGTTCTTCGTCATGCGGCACCAGGCGGGGAGGTCCTGGCGCACGCTGATCTCCGTGCTGTCGACCTCCAGCACCTGCCCCTGTTCGAGCTGGTTCATCGCCCGGCGGATGACGAGCAGCAGGCCGGTGCCGCAGTCGAGGTCGCCGCCGTCGACCACCAGGTTGGGAGTCACCCCGATCACGGAGAACTCGTCGGCCGGTAGGGAGTTAGGGTCTTCGCGTGGGGACATCGGGTACTGCTTTCGGTTGGGGGCTGCGGGGGCGGTGAGTGGACGGTCTTGCGGGAGGAGGCGTATTGCGTATCGAGTATTGCGTAGCGGAGCGCTGGTCCCGCTTTACCTGACGTCGTGCCGCGCGAAGAGCTCCAATTCACGCTTCGCCCGGCACGACGTAGCGGTCGAGCGGTAGAGGCATCTCGCTACGCAATACTCGATACGGAATACGCGCTAGTAACTCAGGCTCGCCGCTCCCGAAGTCAGGAACTCCACCGCTTTCGCGCCGCCGACGATCACCGCGCCGTCGACGAGCTTCTCTTCGTCCAGGCCGCGCTTCTTGAAGCAGGGGGAGCAGACGTAGATCGTGCCGCCGAACTCGGCGAAGTCGGCCATCAGCTCCTTCAGCGGCTTGAAGCCCTCCTCGTGGACGTCGTCCGCGTAGCCCTGCTCGGAGAGACGCACACCCTCCGTGCTGAGGAAGACGACCGTCTCGACATCCGAGGCGACGGCGGCGTTGGCGACCACGAAGGCGACGGTCGCCTTGTCGGTGTTGTCTTTCGCGTAAGAGAGGGAGATCAGCAGCTTTCCGGCCATGAGGGTCCTTTCTTCCGTAACTCAATCCTGCTTGCGGCGAATGAAGTAGCTCTCGTCCTCGGTGGGGCCGGCCAGGAGCGTGTGGCCGGTAAGCCGGCACCAGCTCGGGATGTCGGCCTCCGCGCCGGCGTCCCGGGCGACCAGCTCCAGCACCTCGCCGGGATCGAGCTTCCGGATCGAGCGCATCAGGAGCACCATCAGGTCGCCGCAGCCCGCCTCTTCCGCGTCGACGCGGAGCGCCGGGGTGGGAAGCTCTTCCGCCGGGGAGAACAGCTCCGGCCGGAGCCACTCCGGCGGGCTATTCGAGTGCTCCAGGCGGCTGGGGCAGCAGGGAGACTGGCCGTCCCGGTCGCAGATCTTCGCCTTCCGCCAGTCCCGGCGGTAGCAGTCCCGGCGGATCAGGTAGTTGCCGACCAGCTCGCACAACTGCTCCGGGGTGGAGCCCAGGCCCTCCCCGAGGCACCGGAGGCAGCGGCAGGCCCCCTTGCCGGCGAGCACCCGGCTGATGACCTCCTGACGCCCGCAGATCGGCTCAGCACACCGGTCACAACGCCGTTCCTCTGCCACTGCTACCGCCCACCCATCCGGCCGTTCGCTTTCATCCTATCCTTCGTTCCCGAGAACGGTAGCACTGCTCCTTCACTGCGGCGCATCGAAAGTTCCTATGGAGCGGCCGGCTGCCATTGAAACACCTTCTGGTGCAACTCCCTAAATCGAAAACACCCCCGTGCTCCGCCCGCAGGCATCAGAAAACGCGATGCGCCATATCGAGGACTCTGCGGTCGCTGAGTCCAACCAGCACCGGAGGGCTGCCCTGGCCGCCTGTCAACCTGGCGCTGCCCGGTGCGGCGCTCCAGTCATCATCAGTGAGCCGTCTTCCGTTGGGACGCGGCGGGAGTGTATGGAATTGAGAAACGGATTGTCGATCGGGCGGGTCGTCACCGCCTCACTGGCCGTGGCGGCGCTCTGCGGGCCGGCGCGGCACGCGCACGCCCAGGGGTGAGTGGTCAATCGCCAAACCGCGCCCGTGCTTGGCGCGGCTGACCTGGGACCGTATCTTGAAAAGGGAGAGTGGCAGCTCGGTGCCACTTACCGCACCTTCCGCGCGGACAAGCAGTACACCGGGACGCGCCTCAACCCGCTGGTGACGGCACTCAAGACCAACGTCATCAGCGAGCTCGACATGCTCGACCTGGGGGTGACCCACGCCTTCAGCCGGCAGTTGAACGTCACCCTGGGCATTCCGATCGTCCTCTACGCCAGCTCCTCCCGGGGGCTGCCGTCTACGGTCGCCGGCAGTCCGCGCTTCGTTCACAGCGCGGAGGGGCTCGGCGACATGACGCTGGTCGGGCGCTACTGGCTGCTCGACTGCGACAAGCACCAGCACGGCAACGTCTCGCTCGGGTTGGGCGTGAAGTTCCCGACCGGCAACTCGAACGTGCGCGACCGGTTCCCGGATGCCACGGGCGCCAACGAGCGGCTGCGGCCGGTCGACCAGTCGATCCAGCTCGGCGACGGCGGCTGGGGGGTCATCTTCGACCTCCAGGCGTTCAAGCAGGTGGGGAGCGCCACCGTGTTCCTCCAGGGCACGTACCTGGCGAACCCCCGGGGCGAGAACGACACGCTTTCCCCGCCGGCGTTCCTGAGTCCGGCAGGCCGGAAGGCCGTGCCGCGCTCGCTGCGGTTCAACACGGTGCCGGACCAGTACCTCGGACGCGTGGGCATCACTCACCCGGTGCCGGGCGTGCGGGGACTCAACGCGCTGATCGCCGGGCGCATCGAAGGCTCGCCGCGGAACGACCTCTTCGGCGACACCGTCGGCTTCCGCCGGCCGGGCTACGGCATCGCCATCGAGCCGGGCCTGATCTACACCCTGCCGAACAACCAGACCACGCTCTCTCTGAGCGTGCCGGTGACGCTGCAGGTGAACCGGCAGGCGGTAGCCGGCGTGCCGGGCGACGCCACCTTCGCGGACTATTCCATCTTCGCGTCGGTGACGCACCGCTTCGGCGGCAAGAAGTAGGGCCAGGTGGCGGACCGGGCTCTACGACGGCCTCTCCCAAAACTGGGAGAGGCCGTGTTTTCTAAGGAGGTCCCCCGGCGCGGGTCCGGAATGGTAAAGTGTGAGGTTTCAGAGCTGCGGCCGGATCAACCCGGCGAGAGGCTGGAGCGCGAACGATGCTGCGAGCACTCCTCATGCTCCCCAACTGGGCGGCCCGGCCGGTGACAGCGCTCTCCGTGCTCGCCAGCGCCGGCACCGTCTACTGGTGCTCGATCCTGGCGACCGACTACGCGCGGGAGCTTCACCCGTGGTGCGGTACGGGCGCGGACCGGATCGCCGGTCTGCTCGGCGGGGTGGTGCCGGCGAGCTTCCTGGTGCCGGCGGTCGGCTGGCTGCTCTGCCGGGGCAACCCGCGGCTCCGCCGGATAGCCCGCTGCGCCACACTCGCGTCGATCGCGGCGTGGGCGACGGTGCTCACGTGCATCCGCTGGGCCTGACGGCCGGGGCGGGTTACTTGCGCCCGCGATTGCCGGAGCGCTGGGCCGGCTTGTCGAAGAGCAGCACGTACTCGTGCTTGAAGATGTAGAAGCCGCCGCGGAGGGCGCGGTACCGCCAGAGGTTGCCGGTGCGGCCCTTGCCCACCTCGTTGCCCTCGATGTTCTTCACCACGATGGAGCGGGTGCGGAATCCGGCCTCGTTCATCACTCGCATGCACTCGAAGCCGAGCGGGATCAGCTCGCCCGCGGAGTACTTGTCCCCGATCACCACCACCGCGAAGCGGCCGGGGCGGAGCAGGTTGTAGGCGCGGTCCGCCACCCGGCGGAAGCCGTCCAGGAACCCCTCGGTGCCGTCCGCGTTGGAGAGGTCCTCTTCGCGGTCGCTGAAGCGGATGATGTCGTGGTACGGCGGGTGGAGCACCGCGAGATCGACGTGCTCCCGCTCCCAGCCGTGCAGCACTTCCCGGACCCGCACCTCCGTCTCCGGGCTGCCGCTGTCGCCGCAGAGCACGGCGGCGCGGCTGCCGTCGTCGCCCAGCTTCGCGCGGACGTGCTCCGCCAGCTCCGGCTTCAGCTCCACCCCGATGCAGCGCCGCCCCAGACGGAGCGCCTCCACCGCGCTGGTGCCGGAGCCGAGGAAGAGATCGAGCACCACGTCGTCCTCCCGCGTGAAGCGGGTGAACGCCTGGGTGGCGATCTGCGGCACGAAGTTGCCGTGGTACTCCAGCGCGTGCCCGTTCCCACGCGCGCGGGAAGGGATGAGCCAGAGCGAGTCGGTCCAGACGTCGTCCAGCTCCTTCCAGCGGGTGAGGTCGAGGTCGTTGTAGGGAACGGTGGGGGCGAGCGGCTTACGGGGTTTCACGATTGTAGGGATGAGGGCGGAAGGATGAGGGATGATGGCGAGCCCTCCGGGTCCGAGCGCTCTTACCCCTACCCGTAATCTTACTCCGACTCGAAGACACTTCAGGACCGCGTCTGTTCCCGGCGAGAGATGGCCGCTCCGGTTGAGGGTCTTTCATCTCTCTTCTTCCATCTCCAGCCTTGTGTCAGGTTGACGCGGGACCAATCCTGGGCTAACATTTCCGTGCTATGCAGCCTGTGGTGCGGACAATCGGGTCTCGGCCGGAAGAGCGTCGTCGCCGTCGTACGTACGATCACGCGTCCGTTCGGCCGGTGCTACCGTAGCATTCCCCCAGCAGGTTCGGTTTTCGGCAAGACGGAGCAGGTGCTCCGTCTTTTTTGTTTTCCGGTAACGGCAGCGGTGCCGTTTCGGAAGGAGAGCGTCCATGAGCAGCGTCAGCGACTGGTCCCACGAGCAGGTCCTCCAGGCCTATGGCGACTACGTGCAGCACACGTACGGCCGCACGCCGATCGTCTTCGTGCGCGGCGAAGGCGCTCGCCTGTGGGACGCGCGGGGCAACGAGTATCTCGACTGGGTCTCCGGCGGGCGCGCCGGCAGCGCGCTGGGGCACTGCCACCCGGATGTGACCGCCGCGCTGGAGCAGCAGCTCCGCACCCTCACCTACGTCTCCAACGACTTCCACCACCCGTGGGGCGCGCGGCTGGGGCAGCTCCTGGCGGAGCGGTCCGGCGGCCGGAAGTCGTTTTTCTGCAACTCCGGCGCGGAGGCGTCCGAGACGGCGCTGAAGCTGGCGCGGAAGTGGGGCAAGGGGAAGCGCGGCGGGGAGTGCGTGGAGGTGATCACGTTCCAGCGGTCGTTCCACGGCCGCACCTACGGCGCGCTCTCCGCTACCGCGCAGACGAAGTTCCACCAGGGCTTCGAGCCGATCGTCCCCGGCTTCACCTACCTGCCGTGGGAAGACCTGGGCGCGTTGGAAGCGGCGGTCGGACCGCAGACCTGCGCCGTGTTCCTGGAGCCGGTACAGGGAGAGAGCGGCACCTATCCCGCCAGCACGGGGTTCATGCAGGGGATCGAGAAGCTCTGCCGGGAGCGGGAGGTGCTGTTCATGGTCGATGAGGTGCAGACCGGCTTCGGCCGCACCGGCCGGTTCTGGGCGTACGAGCACTTCGGAGTCGATCCGGACGTCGTGACGGCCGCCAAGGCGGTCGGCGGCGGCCTCGCGCTCGGCGCCTGCCTGGCAAAGCCGGAGGCATGCGCGCTGGTGCCGGGCGATCACGGCTGCACCTTCGGCGGCAACCCGCTCGCCACGGCGGCCGGCACCGCGGCAATCGAGGCGCTCGACCGCCACGGCTACGTGGAGAACGCCGCCGCCCAGGGCGAGTACCTGCTGGGCCGGCTCCGGGAGCTGGGACGCGAGCACCCGCAGGTCAAGGAAGCGCGCGGCCTGGGGCTGATGCTGGCGCTGGAATTCCAGCCGGGCCAGGGGAAAGGCGTCCTCGGCCGCTGCCTGGAGGCCGGGCTGGTGGTCCACGGCGTCGGCGACGACATCCTGCGGATCCTGCCGCCGGTCATCCTGACTCGAGAAGAGGCAGACGCGGGGCTTGGTATTCTGGAGAAAGCTCTTTAAGGCCGGAGTGCGATACACGCGACTCAACACGAGTAGGATCTGCCTCTCACGCGGCCTCACCCCCGGCCCCTCTCCTGAGAGGGGCCGGGGGTGAGGCCGCGGGGAGAGCGACGAGTACGGAGATTTTGCATGCAAACTGGTGAACCGAACGCGGGGCGGAGCGCCGCCTCTCCGGATGATGCGCTGAAGGCGCTGTGGGACCTGCCGTACTCGGAGCTGCGGCGGCTGGCGGAGTACGCGCGGAGCGGCCGCAACCCGGCGGGCGCGACGAACGCCGCGATGGTGGCGGTCGACCTGGCCCGCCAGAAGTGCGCCGGGCTGCGGCACCTGCGGGGGGTGGAGGATCTCTCCCGGGACCAGGCGTGGGCGCTGCTCTCCCTGGCGCGCGTGCTGAAGGAGACCGCCGCGTTCAACCGGACGGCGCACCGCGACATCCTGCCCGGCCGCACGCTGGCGATGGTCTTCGAGAAGCCGTCGCTGCGCACCCGCGTCTCGTTCGAGACCGGCATGTTCCAGATGGGCGGTCACGCCATCTACCTGGGGCCGAGCGACATCTCCCTCGGAAAGCGGGAGACGGTGGCCGACGTGGCGCACAACCTGGAGCGGATGGTCGACGGCGTGATGGCCCGCGTCTTCGCGCACGCCACGGTGCAGGAGCTGGCCGCCAACTCCCGGGTGCCGGTGATCAACGGCCTCTGCGACCGGGAGCACCCGTGCCAGGCGCTGGCCGACCTGCTCACCGTCTGGGAGCAGCGCGGCGACATCGAGGGGCGGAAGATCGCCTACGTGGGGGATGGCAACAACGTCGCCCACTCGCTGCTGCTCCTCGGCGCCAAGCTGGGCGCGCACGTGGCGGTCGCGACCCCGAAGGGGTACGAGCCGGACGCGGGGATCGTCTCCGCGGCGCAGGCGGCGGCGCGCGAATCCGGCAGCAGCGTGCAGGTGACCCACGACCCGCGCGAAGCATGCGCGGAGGCGGACGTGATCTACACCGACGTCTGGGCCAGCATGGGCCAGGAAAGCGAGGCCGCCGAGCGCGCGCAGGTCTTCGCGCCCTACCAGGTGAACGCCGCCCTCTTCGAAGCCGCCCGCCCGGACGCCGTCTTCCTCCACTGCCTCCCCGCCCACCGCGGAGAGGAGGTCGCCGGCGAGGTGATGGACGGCCCGCGCAGCGTCGTCTTCGACCAGGCCGAGAACCGCCTCCACGCCCAGAAGGCGGTCCTGGCGGTGCTTCTGGGCTGAGCTCTCTTTTTCGACACAGAGGGACACAGATTGGACAGAGAGCCATAGATTGAAGCAGTGGGATCGAGCAAGCGCCGAGAAGACGGGCTGCATGCGGAGCTGACCCACAAGATAATCGGAGTGGCTCGACGGGTGTACGCGTCGCTGGGCTACGGGTTTCTGGAGAAGGTCTACGAGAACGCCATGGCCCTGGAGTTCGGTCTCGCTGGCATTCAGGTGGTGCAGAGCGCCCCAATCCAGGTGCGGTATCGCGGCGAGCTGATTGGCGTCTACGAGGCCGACTTGCTGGTGGAAGGGCGAGTGATCGTGGAGCTCAAAGCGGTGGAGCGGCTGATCGAGATCCACGAGGTCCAGCTCGTCAACTACCTCCGCGCCACTGAGATAGAAGTGGGACTGTTGATCAATTTCGGCCCCCGGTTCGACGTTCGTCGCAGGATCTTCACCAACGATCGGAAAAGCGGTGGCTCGTCCGGGATCCGCCCCTTGTGACAGGGATCTGTGGTTCTCTGTCTAATCTGCGTCCCTCTGTGTCAGAAAACGAAAACCAAGATGAAGAAGATCGTTCTCGCGTATAGCGGTGGGTTGGATACCAGCGTGATCCTCCCGTGGCTCAAGGAGCGCTACCCGGGCGTGCGGCTCGTGGCGTTCGCGGCGGAGCTGGGGCAGGGGGACGAGCTGAAGAACATCGAGGAGAAGGCCCGCAAGAGCGGGGCGGACGAGGTGGTGGTACGGGACCTCCGGCAGGAGTTCGCGGAGGAGTACTGCTTCCCGATGCTCCGCGCCCACGCGATCTACGAGGAAGACTACCTCCTCGGCACCAGCATCGCGCGCCCGATCATCGCCCGGCACCAGGTGCTGGTGGCGCACGAGACCGGCGCCGACGCGGTGGCGCACGGGGCCACGAGCAAGGGGAACGACCAGGTCCGCTTCGAGCTGACCTACATGGCGCTCGATCCGCGGCTGGAGATCGTGGCCCCGTGGAAGGACCCGACCTTCGAGCTGACCGACCGGGAGACCGCCATCGACTACGCCCGGGAGAAGGGCGTGCCGGTCGACCAGACCAAGGAGAAGATCTACAGCCGCGACCGCAACCTCTGGCACATCAGCCACGAAGGGGCGGACCTGGAGGATCCGGCGAATGAGCCGCAGGACCCCCTCTGGGTGATGTCGGTCCCGGTCTCCCAGGCGCCGGACCAGCCGGAGTACGTGGAGATCCGGTTCGAGCGCGGCAACCCGGTGGCGGTGGATGGGCAGGCGCTGCCCGGTCACGAGTTGATCGCCCGGCTCAACGAGCTCGGCGGCCGGCACGCGGTGGGGCAGACGCAGCTGGTGGAGAACCGGCTGGTCGGCATGAAGAGCCGCGGCGCCTACGAGACTCCCGGCGGCACCATCCTCTACGAGGCGCACAAGGCGCTGGAGCATCTCTGCCTGGAGCGGGACACCTACCACTACAAGCAGGTGGTGGCACAGCGCTACGCGGAGCTCACCTACTACGGCCAGTGGTTCCACCCGCTGCGGGACGCGCTGCAGGCCTTCGTGGACCACACCCAGCAGGTGGTGAACGGCACCGTCCGCGTGAAGCTCTTCAAGGGCCGCGCGACCACCGCCTCCGTCTCCAGCGACAGCAGCCTCTACGACCCGCAGCTCGCCAGCTTCGCCATGAGCGGCTACGACGTCACCGCGGCGCGCGGCTTCATCGACCTCTTCGGCCTCCCGATGAAGGTCAACCGCCTCCAGCGCCAGCGGGAGGACTGATCGGAGCCGGCGGTACTCACCGCAGAGAACGCGGAGCGCGCAGAGGGCTCTGGGGAAACGCGGTAGTTCAACGGGAGCGAGGGGTCCGCGAAGGCGGTCCCCCGTCCGGGGGATGAAACTTCGTGCCGTGGTTGCCGCGGTTTCAACCGCCCGGTAGCGCTCCTGAGTTCTCTTGGCGTCTCTTGGCGCTCTTGGCGGTTGAATAAAGGTTCGGAAAGCAAGATGAAGCTCTGGGGTGGCCGGTTTGACAAGGAGCCGAACGCGGCGATTGCGGCGTTCACGCATTCGCTGCCGTTCGACCAGCGGATGGCGGAGCAGGACGTGCGCGGCTCGATTGCCCACTGCCGGATGCTGGGCCACACCGGCATCATCGCGGCGGAGGACGCGGCGGCGATCGAGGGCGGGCTGCGGGAGATCCTGGCGGAGCTGGAAGCGGGCGAGCGGCTGGAGGGGGCGGAGGACATCCACTCGTGGGTGGAGAGCCGGCTGCGGGAGAAGCTCGGGCCGGTGGCGGGGAAGCTCCACACCGCGCGGAGCCGCAACGACCAGGTGGCGACCGATACGCGCCTCTACCTGCGGGAGGCGGCGGAGAGCCTCTCCGCGCAGGTGGCGGAGCTTCAGCGAGCGCTCCTGGAGCACGCGCGGGAGCACACGGAGACGGTTCTGCCCGGCCTCACCCACATGCAGCACGCGCAGCCGGTGGTGCTGGCGCATCACCTGCTCGCCTACTTCTGGATGCTGCAGCGGGATCGGGAGCGGCTGGCGGACTGGCGGAAGCGCGCCAACGTGCTCCCGCTCGGCGCCGGCGCGCTGGCCGGCTCGCCGTATCCGGTCGACCGCGAGTTCGTGGCGCGGGAGCTCGGCTTCGACCGCGTGGGCGAGAACAGCATGGACAACGTCTCCGACCGCGACTTCGCGGTGGAGCTCGCCTCCGTGCTGGCCCTGGCGGCGGTGCACCTCTCCCGGCTGGCGGAGGAAGTGGTGCTCTGGAACACCCGGGAGCTCGGCTACATCGAGCTGGACGACAGCATCGCCACCGGCAGCTCGATCATGCCGCAGAAGAAGAACCCGGACGTGGCAGAGCTGGTGCGCGGCAAGAGCGGCCGGGTCTTCGGCAATCTCCAGAGTCTGCTCGTCACCATGAAGGGCCTGCCGCTCGCCTACAACAGCGACATGCAGGAGGATAAGGAGCGGATCTTCGACAGTGTCGACACCGTCGGTGGCTGCCTGGGAGCGATGACCCTGCTCCTCCGCAACTGCCGCTTCCGCACCGACCGGATGCGTGCCACCACCCACGGGGACTTCTCCACCGCCACCGACCTCGCCGACTTCCTGGCGCAGCGCGGCGTGCCCTTCCGCGAGGCGCACGAGGTGGTGGGGCGGATCGTCCGCTGGTGCGAGGAGCAGGATCGGGTGCTGGAATCGCTCTCCGCCAGCGACCTCGAGCCGTTCCACCCGGAGTTTGCCTCCGCCCCCGCGGACGTCACCTCCGTCGACGCCAGCGCCCGCTCCCGCGGCTCCCTCGGCGGCACCGCGCCGGACGAGGTGCGCCGGCAGCTCCAGCAGGCGGAGGCCCGCCTCGCCGGGTAGGCTCCGCCGCTCGCCGGAAGACGAGATGCGCTCGCCTCCCTGTCCGGGGAGTTTGCGAGCCGCCCGGACCGGGAAAAACCCGCCGAACTCGGTGATCGGGAGAGGAGACGATGAAAACTCTTGGAATCGTGGCGGTGGCGGCGGCCGGGCTGGGCTACTTCCTTTACACGGACCGCGGTCGCGAGCTGATGAGCCGGGCCGGCGAGTGCGTGCGGGATAACTACGAGCAGCTCCGGGAGCGGATACGCGGGGAGCAGCCGGTGGAGGGGCTGATTCACGAGGCGGTGGAATCCTCGCACCCGGATACGGCGATGGCTCGCGCCTTCGAACAGGCGGTCGGCTAACTCACCGGCGACCCTGACAGTCCTCCGTCAGTCCGGCATGGAGGGTGGCTTCGGCGAGGGTGAGTAGGTGAAAGGGCGAGCTTGAGAAGCTGCTTACGGGTGCAGCTCTCCCACTCTCCCTTGCTCCCACTCCATCCCTCAGAAGCAGCAGGACACACCTGTAGGGTGACTGGCCCGCACCGGGCGGCTCTTGGGGCGTTGAGCCCGAGCCCATCCGGTGCGGGCGTTTCGTTTCCGCCCCCGGCGGTCCGTCCGGACCCGCCCGAGGGGTGAGGCGGGACCAGCTCGCGGGCCGGACTGTGGAGTGCGGCAGCTTGCTGCCGCTTTGGGGAGCCGGCCGCTCCCGTAGTATGCTCTCGAGCAACAGCAAGCTGGCGCGGGTTTCGACGCGCCGTGATCGCAGCCGGCGGCGAAAGCAGGAGCAAGCTCCCGCACTCCAGGGCCTTCGGCCTGCCTGGACGTAGGACCCTCGTTATCAGGCGGTCGGGCGCACTAGATCGGGAGACGCTCCTGCCTCGCCGTCCTTGCGGCTTAGGGCTGCCCGAAATCTGCATCGCACCCTCCCTCCGGGTGAGCGCGCCCCTCACCTTCGTCCGCCGCCGGGTTCCACTCCGCCCTTCGACACGCTGTGGTGCCCGGCGGCATGTCGCTCATCCTACAGCCGCCTGAAAGTTCTCTAAGCAGATTGGCCGCTCGGAGCAGGAAATGTCTGCTTTTGCATTTAAAATGAAATGCAGAACCCCTGTTCGGCCTCCGGGCGAGCATCCGCTGCTCGTCTCCCGCCCTTATCCGGTTCGTTGAAGTGCCGACTCGCGGAGCCGGGCTCTCCGCCCGCACTGTTAGAGGTAGCATCGTGATGATCAGTCCGCGCGCGAAATCTCTTCCCCTCTGGCTGGCCCTGGTGCTGGCCGTGCTGCTCGGGCTCGCCGGAGTGGCGGCGCCGAAGCGTGAGGCGGGGACCCGCACCACCGCGCCGAAGGTGGACCGCCGCAAGCTCATGCCTCCGCTGCACAGCGTGAAGGGGATGGAGAAGTACCGGAAGTTCCTGGCGGACAACAAGATCCGCGCCCGCACGGGATACTGGGGTGCCTACCTCCACTGGATGAAGCAGCGGGCCTACCCGAATGACCGCGTAGACATGTCGGCCTACCAGCGCGGCATTGCGCACCGGGAACGGATGCCCGCCGCGCAGATGGGTGGCGGACGCGGCATCAGCGCCGCGGCGGCGAACCGGTGGGAGTTCCTGGGTCCGAATGGCATCCCGGCGCCTTACCGCATCTACTTCGGCCAGGGCTTCGCGAGCGGACGCGTGAACGGCATCAGCTACGACCCCACCAACCCGAACACCCTCTGGGCGGCGGCGGCGTGGGGCGGCGTGCACAAGAGCACCGACGGGGGCCAGAACTGGCGCTTCCTGAGCGGCTCGTGGCCATCACTCGAGACGAGCGCCCTCACCATTCACCCCACGAACGGGAACATCGTCTACGTCGGCACCGGCGACTTCGACGGCTTCGTGAACGCGTTCCCGATGGGGATCATGAAGACGACCGACGGTGGAAACACCTGGACCAACCTCGGCCGCTCCCAATTTGGTGAGTACGGAGTGCGCCGCATCGCCCTCGACCCGGAGAGCCCGAACACGGTGATCGCAACGGCCGGTCGCTGGACCCGGGATCCGTTCTCACCCCAGGGCCGGGTCTGGCGCTCCACCGACGGCGGACAGAACTGGACCGCCGTCATCACCACCGGCGCCAACTGGTCCGACGTGGAATTCGGGGCCGCGGCCGGCAACGGCAGCCGGCGTCTCTACGCCGTGGGAGAGTGGACGTTCGGGGGTGAGGTCTGGCGCTCGGATGACCGCGGCGCCACCTGGACTCGACTCACCTCCCCGCTCGATAACCGTTTCCGCCAGGAAGGGATGGACATTGCCACCTCTCCCACGGACCCGGACACGGTTTACCTGCTGGGCGCGGCGCAGGCGACGATTCACAAGAGCACCGACGCCGGCCAGACCTGGACCGAGGTTACGAACAACTTCCCGCACGGCGACGGCTTCCTGAACTGGAACCAGTACTGGTACGACTGGTACATCCACTGCACGAAGCGGCCGGATAACAACGGCGACGTGGTGATCGTCGGCCTGCTTGACGTGGCGGCCTCCTTCGATGGCGGCGCCAGCTGGCAGAGCGTGGCCCACGGGCTCACGGACCAGGCGCTGGTGCATGTCGATCAGCACTCGATCGCCACGAACCCTACCAACCCCTTGGAGCTGACGCTGGGGAACGACGGCGGCGTCTACCGGATGACGCTGAATCCAACCGGCAAATCGGCCACCTTCAACACCACTCTCAACCGCACGCTCGGGATCACCCAGTTCTACGCGGCGGATTTCCACCCGACCGATCCGAACGTGATGCTCGGCGGCACGCAGGACAACTCGACACCGACCTCAACGGGTGACCTGCAGAATTGGGTCAACCCGGGTGTCGGCGACGGCGGCGGCTGTGCGATCAATCCGCTGAACCCCAACATCCAGTACAACAGCTCCCAGGGCTACGGCACCATTCTCCGCACCGGCAATCGCTGGGCCACGGCCGGAGTTAACATCACCCCGGGCGCCAACTTCGGGAACGATGCCCTGCCGTTCATCGGGAAGATGACGATCGACCCGAGTAACCCGAACCGGGTCTACATCGGCACGAACTATATCTGGCGCTGGAACGACGACACCTCCAGTTGGACGGAGCGGCTCGGCAACCAGCGAATCGCCAACGACGCCAACGCGACGGTGTCCGCGATCGCGGTCGCCCGGAGCGACGGCAACTACATCTACGCCGGCTCCGATACCGGCGAGCTCTGGATGACCTCCAACGGGGGCACGAGCTGGACGAAGATTAACCCGGGCAGCCCCGGTCTCCCGAACCGCGCGATTACCAGCATCGCCGTCCACCCGACCAACCCGAAGGCGATCCTCGTCGGCGTCTCCGGGACCGGCACCGGTCACCTCTGGCGGCTGAACGATACCACCGCGGGCAGCCGGGTCTGGGTGAACGTGAGCGGCAACGGTACTACCGCGCTGCCGGACATCTCGCTGAACGCGATCGCGCTCGATACCCAGGATCCCACCAACCGCTACTACGTGGGGACCGACCTCGGTCTATTCCGCTCGACCGACGCAGGCGCCACCTGGGAGAACGCGACCGGACCGCTCGGACTGCCGAACGTGGCGATCTACGACCTGAAGATCGTTCCCGGCACCGGGTATCTGATGGCCGCCACCCACGCCAAGGGGATGTGGCGCATCAACCCGCGGGCCCGGGCCACCGACATCACCATCACCGCGCCCACTGTCGGCGTGCTGGTGGGCCGGCAGACGGAGATACGGTGGACCTCGCTCGGCTTCGATCCGGGCCACCTGGTCAAGATCGAGCTGTCCCGCAACGACGGCGGTAACTGGACCACGCTGGCGGCGAGCACGCCGGACGACGGCAGCTTCCTCTGGACGCCGGACGCGCCGACCAGCACGCAGGCCCGTCTCCGGATTACCTCGCTCACCGACCCGGGCACGGTGGGGCTCTCCAACCTGCTCACCATAGCGCAGGGCAGCCTGACCGTAACGGCTCCGAACGGCGGCGAGCGGCTGATTATCGGCAACACCGCCACGGTGACCTGGAGCACCAGCGGGTCCGCGTCGGATAGCCCGGACGTGCAGATCGAGGTCAGCCGGGATAACGGCGCCACCTGGTCGTCCCTGCTCGACTCCACGCCGAACGACGGCACGGAAGGCGTGGTGATCACCGGCCCGAGCTCCGAGACCGCCCGTATCCGGGTGACGGCGCTCGACCAGCCGGTCTTCACCGACACCAGCGACGCGAGCTTCACCATCCGCGACCCCTCCACGGTGGCCGTGGTCTCGCCGAACGGCGGGGAGACCCTGGTGGTGGGCGACCTGGTCCCGATCTCCTGGGCCAGCACCGGCTTCACCGGCAACGTAAAGATCGAGCTGAGCCGGGACGGCGGCGCCACCTACGAGACGCTCTTCCCGGACGCAGACAACGGGACGAAGACGGTCACCTGGCGCGTCACCGGGCCGGATGCTCCGCTCGCCCGCCTCCGGATCAGCTCCCTGGAAGAGCCGAACGTGGTCGACGTGAGCAACGGCACCTTCCGGATCGAAGTGCCGAGCATTACGGTTGACGCGCCGGTCGCGGGTACCGTCTCGCTGATCGGGCAGCCGCTGGAGATCAACTGGTCCTCGACCGGCCTTACCGCCGCGCGGCAGGTGAAGATCGAGATCAGCCGGGACGGCGGTCAGACCTGGACCTCGATCTCGGACAGTACCGGGAACGACGGCTCGTTCACCTGGACCGGGGCCGCGCCGGAAGCGGCTTCCGCCGTAGTCCGCGTCTCGTCGGTCGATGACCCGGCGGTAAACGGAGTCTCCTCTGCCTTCTCCGTCTCGGCGCCCACGATCTTCGTGGTGAACCCGAACGGAAAGGAGAAGTGGAAGCTGGGCAATCAGCACCAGATCCGCTGGAGCGGGACCTCCGTGGGCGTGGGCACGGTCACGATCCAGCTCTCCCGCAACGGCGGCCGCACCTGGACCACGATCCTGGACGGCATCGAGAACGACGGCGGCGAGTACTGGGGCGTACACGGGGCAGCGAGCGACAAGGCCCGCCTCCGGATCATCTGGAACGTGGACGGCAACGTGCGCGACGCCAGCAACCGGAACTTCAGCATCGTCCGCGGCTCGGCCAAAAAGAACAGCGGCAAGAGCAACAAGAAGAACCGCAAGTAGCGCGATACGCGGAGCCCCGCTCGTCTCGAACGGCGGCGGCGGGGCTCCGCTCCTCCTCCCTCAACCCGGCTCCCCCGCCCGCGGATCGAGCGTCCACGGGCTGAAGCTTGCCCTCCGGCAAGCACCCGCCGCCTGCACGGGAGAGCGACGATACGGCCCCCTGGCGGGCCAAAGGATGGTCAAATGCGTTCGTTGTATCTCATCGGCATCCTGATCCTGAATCTCGTGCTGGGGGGCCTCCTCGCCCTCTCGGGAGCGCCCGCGCAGGCGCAGAATTCTACATTCATCCAGCCGCGGCGCATTGCCTACCAGGTGGAGAGCCTCCTCGACGTGGTGCGGCGCGAGCGCAGCGCGCCCCAAAGGAAGGCTCAACCCTCCGGCGAGCCCGCGCCGCAGCACGATCTGGAGACCAACTCGCCGGTGCTGGACGAGCCGGTCCTGCAGCCGCGGACGGTTCGCCGCGGGCCCGGCGCGGCTGCGGTGAGCACGCCATCGCCGGACGCGGTCTTCGACACCGTCTTTGCCAGCGGCTCTCCCACGCCGAATCCGTCGGTCGCTGTAGGCCCGCAGCACGTGGTGGTGACCGCCAACAAGCAGCTCGGGATCTTCACCTTCGACGGGTCCGCCGCGGCGCAGGTGCTGCTGACGAGCTTTTTTCCGGCCGACATCAGCCCGGACATCTCCGAAGCGACGGTGGTGTGGGACCCGTGGATCAACCGCTTCGTCCTCGTCGCGCGGGGTTTCAACGACCAGACCAAGCTGGCCACGTTCAACATCGCCGTGTCGAGTAGCTCCGACCCCACCGGGTTCTGGATCAAACAGACCTTTATCTTCCAGTTCCTCGCGCCGGATAACCTGACTCATAAGCTAAGCTATCCGCGCATCGGATTCGACCAGAGCAACTACTACCTCGGCTTCAACGTCCTGCCGTTCCCGGGGGTGAATGAACCCCCCACCAACCTGCTCCTGGGCATCAGCCGGAACGGACTCCTCTCCGGTGGCGGTAACCCGAGAGGCATCATCAACTTCACGCTGCCGCCGCCGTTCGCTCCCGGAACCCTGCCGCTCTGCCTGACTCCAGTGCAGGCGGTCAGCCCCACCAACCAGACGATGGTACTGGCGGACGCGGGCGGCACCGGGGTGATGGTCTTCAAGATCGCCAACTTCTTCGGTGTACCCGCCTTTGACGATGACCTGGTGGCGACGGCGCCGAACGAAGCGGGACCGTTCACCGCGCCGCAGCCCGGTGGCAGCCTGAGCGTGGGCGACTACCGCGTCAACGAAGCGACTTACCAGGACGGGCGCATCTGGACGGGCCGAACGATCCGCCGGGGCGGAAGCGTGACTGGCGCGATCTACCGGATCATTCCCCAGCCCCTGGGGTCCGATTCCACGTTGGAGCGAGAGTTCTTTCCGACCGCCAGCGCAGGCGTCCTGTATCAGCCAAGCGTGCAGATTCTGCCGGATCCCTTCAATCCTGGCAATCGTTTCGGACTGGCTGCGTTCCACGGTTCCGGCTTCGGGGTTGCTCCTACGCTCTTCGTAAGCCGCTATAACCCCATCGAAGACAGCTTCGGGGCTGCCATTCCGGCGCGGACCGGGGCCAGCCGTTATGCAGGGGCCGGCTGGGGCCGGACGACCGATGTAGCGCTCGACACGACTTCCGGCGGGCTCAAGATGTGGGCGGTGGGCGAGTCCACCATCGCTCCCAGCGAGGTGACGCTCCTGGCGGCACGGGTGAACCTGCGGGGCGTGGAGGTGCTCTCGCCGAACGGTAACGAGACCTACGCGCCGGGGCAGGCGGTCCAGATCCGCTGGGTGCCGGGCGGCGCCGGCGCAAACGGCGTTACGCTCCGCCTCTCCCGAGACGGCGGCGCTACCTACCCGGAAGTGATCGTTGCGAACACAACGGATGACGGCGTCTACGATTGGGTCGTCCCCAGCCCGGTTACGTTGAACGCCCGTGTGCGCGTGGAGCTGGCGGACCTGGCCTCCGTCAACGACCAGGGCGATGGCAACTTCACGATCACGGACGCTGCGTCATTCACCCACTGCAAGGACGACGAGGGAGCTCCGGTCACGCCGGTAGCGATCCCGGATAACCGCTCCGGCCACGAGTGGGCGGAGATGGACCTCTTCTTCCCGGTGGACAAGATCATCCACGGCTTCGAAGTCGACGTCGACATCACCCACCCGTTTATCGGCGACCTGGAAGTGGAGCTCCAGCACCCGGATGGCACCCGGATTCTGCTCCACAACGAAACGGGCGCTGGTGACGACAATCTGGTCCTCAGCTACCCGCCTACCCCAATCGCAGAGGATGTGAACGAGGCCCGAGCGAAGCTGCTGCGAAAGCGGACCGTCTTCTTCGACTCCGCGACGGGCAGCCCGGACCCGACCAGGCCGTGGAAGCTGCGGGTGCGTGACCTGAAGATCGGCGACATCGGCCAGATCAACAACTGGTGCCTCACGATCATCGGTCCCTCTACGGGTGAGCTGGATATCACCTCTCCCAACGGCGGCGAGCGTTGGGATGTCGGCAGCAGCCGCAAGATCACCTGGACGAACGGCCCTAACTCGTTCGTGCAGGGCGACGTGCTGGTGCAGCTCTCTCGCGACGGCGGCGCCACTTACACCACCCTGGGTCAGGTGCCGGCGCTCAACGGCGAGTTCGACTGGACCGTCACCGACCCGGAAACCACGCGGGCTCGGGTGAAAGTCGTGTCCGTGCTGGAGCCGGTGCAGCTCGACGTGAGCGCCGCGGACTTCAGCATCCTGAACCCGTTCATCCGGGTGGACCGGCCCTCGCTGAACGAGCGAGTCGCCACGGGCAAGAACTACGTGATCCGGTGGGACTCGGTGCCGGATACCGACACCGTGAAGATCGAGCTCTCGCGAGACGGAGGCGACAGCTTTACCGATCTAGCGGCGAGCGCTCCGAACACCGGCACCTTCAACTGGACGCCGGTCGCCGGAACGGACGACACCACCCGCGCCGTGATCCGGGTCTCCGCCAACGGCGGCCCGGCTCGCGAGGACACCAGCGATCCGTTCATCATCGAAACGCCCGCCATCGTCGTGCTCACTCCGGACGGTGGTGAGCTCTGGCACACCTTCCATCAGAAGGAGATCCGGTGGCGCACGGTGGGCGTGGAAGGCGAGGTCCGGATCGAGGTGAGCCGCCTGGCGAACCGGTCCGACTGGACCGAGATCGCCCGGGTGCCGGCGAGCGACGGCTCCTTCACCTGGACCGTGGAGGGCAATCCCACCACCCTCGCGAAGGTGCGCGTGACCTCCGTGAGCGAGCCGGACAAGACCGACGAGAGCGACTCGAGCTTCGAGATCCGCCGGATGTCGGTCACCCTGGCCCGGCCCAACGGCGGCGAGAGCTTCGGCATCGGCACGGCCCAGGGGCTCGCCTGGACCAGTGACGGCGTCCTTGGCGGCATCGATCTCGAGCTCAGCCGGGACAGCGGCGCCACCTGGGAGCCGCTCTTCACCAACGTGACCAACTCCGGCGCGGCGATCTGGGGCGTCTCCGGCCCGGCGACAGCGCAGGCGCTGGTACGCGTGAAGACGCACGACTACCCGGTCGAGGACGTCAGCAACGCGGTCTTCGCCATCGTCCCGTCTGCCGTGACGGTCCTCGCGCCGAACGGCGGCGAGGAGCTGCGGGTCGGTCGCACGGTCGATCTTCGCTGGGTGAGCAGCGGCTTCGGGTCGAGCGTGAAGATCGACCTCTCCCGCGACGGCGGCACCACCTGGCAGACGCTCTTCGCCGACGCGGAGAACGACGGCGTGCAGCCGTGGGTGGTGACCGCTCCGGACACGGCGCAGGCGCTCATTCGGATCACCTCCACCGAGCTGAGCAACGTCTCCGACGCCAGCGACACGGCGTTCACCATCGTGACGCCGCGGGTGGCGGTCACCGCGCCCAACGGCGCCGAGCGCTGGTTCACGCAGACGACCCAGCGGATCACCTGGACCTCCCAGGGGATCGACACGCTGGGCGCGGAAGGGAACGTGCGCATCGAGCTGACGCGGGATGGAGGCACCACCTGGGAGACGCTGGCCGCGAGCACGCCGAACGACGGCTTCGAGGACTGGGTGGTGGCCGGAAATCCGACCGGAAACGCCCGGATCCGCGTCACCGCCCTCGACGTCTCCGGCGCCGTGGATGAGAGCAACGGGCCGTTCTCCATCGTCTCGCCCGCCATCGTGGTGACGCAGCCGACGACGGCGGCCGAGGTGCTCATCGGCACCCCGCTGACGATCTCCTGGACCAGCTCCGGGGTGACCGGCAACGTGCGGATCGAGCTGACGCGCGACGGCGGCGCCACCTGGGAGACGCTGGCCGCCGATACGGAAAACGATGGAGTGGAGCTCTGGAGCGTCAGCGGGGAGCCCTCCGCGCAGGCGTTCATCCGGATCACCCCGCTCGATCGGCAGGACGTGGCGGGCACGAGTGGCGAATTCGCCATCTCGCGCGCCACCCTCACGGTCACGGCGCCGACCCGGCGCACCAAGGCAGCGATCGGGCGCCAGCTCGTCATTACCTGGGACGGCAGCGTGGTTCGCTCCGGCACCGGGACGGTAACGATCGAGCTCTCCCGCAACGGCGGCCGGACCTGGAAGCCGATCATTGTCGACACCGCGAACGACGGCGTGGAAGTCTGGATCGCCACGGGCGGCGCCACCGATAAGGCGCGCGTCCGTGTGATCTGGAACGCCGACACCTCCGTCCGGGACGACAGCGACGGGAACTTCCGCATCGGCAAAGCCAAGGCGGTGAAGAAGAACAACCGCCGCAAGTAGGCCGGACCCCGGCCGAATGCACCCGAGCCCGCTCCCCTTCCCGGGGGGCGGGCTCTCTTTTTGGGACAGAGGGACCTTCGGAGACAGAGGGACAGAGGGACGGAGTTACCCCCTGAGAGCGGACAGGCAATACCCCTCATTTCGACCAACGGGTCGGAGGGAGGTTGCTATGGCTCGCAGGTTCTCAGCCGCGTTCAAGTTCGAAATCGTGCGGCAACTCCA
>JBKBRF010000008.1:0-159498 GCA_046292385.1 Armatimonadota bacterium
TCCGGATTGCTCCGCAGTCCTGCTAGTGGACCTTACCTGCTACTTCTCTCACTTCTCCCGCCCCGCCCGAAGGCAGAGCGCTTGAAGCGTAAAGCTGCGTCTCCCACTGTTTAGTTTTCAAAGATCGCCCACTCCCGTTTCCCCGGGGGGCATCGCTAAGTTTAATCGGACCGGAGCCTGGTGTCAACCCGGTCTCGCCGATCTCTCGGCGGCCCGGGTCGGCCTCTCCGCTCTCGCGGCGGCTCCTACCGGCGACAGGCGAGATTATAGTCAGGCGTCCGTCGCCCGTCAACACCCTGGCGGAAGGTTTTTGCGGCGCGTCCCCCAGGCGATATCCTGAGCGGGTAGTGCGGGCCGGAAGCGCCGGCTCGTTGACAGTTTGCTTGCCTGTGGATATGATGGCCCGGCGAGCCAGGCTGCCCGGCCCTCTCCCCGGAGGGCGCGTTGAGCATAGGATGACAAGATGGCTGAGAAGCGCGGTGCGTGGCTCTGGAATCTCCTGCGTGGCAAGAAGCGCAGCGAGCTGGATCGCCTCGAGGCGGCGCTGGTGAAGCGCCCGGGTGAGAAGCGGCAGTATGCGGGTGACCCGAACCAGGCGCGCCAGCTCTGGGTCAAGACCCGCAACAAGTAAGCCTTTCGCTGCCCAGCCTCCACGCCGGTACCTTACGGCGACCTCGGGAGGACCGAGATGCTCGACGTTCGATTCCGCCCCGCCACCCCCGCGGACGACTCCTTCTTTCTGGAGATGGAGTTCCGCACCACCTGGGAGAGCCTCTCTCCGGAAGACCAGCAGCGACTGCGCCCGGCGGAGGTGCGGCACGCGCTCCGGGAGACCCACGAGCTCCTGCTGGCCCGTCCCGGCAACCAGGTGGTGGTGGCCGAAGATGAGTCGGGCCGGCGAGTCGGCCTCCTCTGGTTCGGCAGCAACCGCAACCTGGTGACCGGCGAGGACGAGGCGTGGGTCTACAACGTCTCCGTCGCCGAGGAGTTCCAGGGCCAGGGGATCGGCCGCCGCCTGATGGATCACGCGGAGCGGCTCGCCCAGGAAGGCGGCTTCAGCGTCCTCGGGCTGATGGTCTCCAGCCACAACCTCCGCGCCCGCGGGCTCTACGAGAAGCTCGACTTCCGCCCGACCAACGTCTTGATGCGGAAGACGCTCTCCCGCTGACGGAGGCTCTCCGCGGGTTGTTGGCGGTCGCTCTCTCTCCCGGGAGAGGCGTAGTCCGCATTGCGTATTCCGTAGCGGTGAGCCCCCGCGTTCCACCAGAACCTTGTGCCGGGCGGGCGGTTCAGCAAGGCACTTCGCCGGGCACGATCTACCGCAAAGCGGTGGAGACGCATCGCTACGCAATACGGGATACGCACTACGGAAGCGGCTTCTCGTCCCCGGCGAAGCGGAACTCGCGGTCTCCGAACCGCAGCGCATCCCCTACCTGAATCGACCTGCTTCCTTTCACGCGCTTTCCGTTGACGTAGGTTCCGTTGCGGCTGCCGGCGTCGGTGAGGCGGTACGCGCCCCCCTCGCTCTCGATCTGCGCGTGGAGGCGTGAGACTTCGCGGCTGTCGAGGACGATGTCGCATTCCGCGCCGCGGCCGATGCCGACGACGCCGGGGCGCACCCAGAGCGGCAGCAGCTCCTCCGTGGCCGGAGCGATCCGGTGCGGACGACCGCGAGCCCCGCGCGCCAGCACCGCTCCGGCCACCAGGCCCACCACGCCCAGCACTCCGAGCATCATGGTGATCGCCAGGCGCCGGAAGTCGGCCGGCGGGGAGCCCCCGGCGGCGCCGGTCACCGATCCGGACAGGCCCGGCCCCACGGGGGCCGTTACCACCAGGCTCCCTCTCCCGGGAGCCTGGTACCAGGTCTCCGCTGCCAGGCCCAGAGACGGCACCTCCACCCGCACGCTGCGCCGGGTAGCGTCGACGGCGGGATTCGGGGAGCGGTAGGTGAGGCGGTACTCCTGTCGCAGCTCCGTCGCGAGGGAGCGATAGAGTGCCTGAAGGTCCTGCGGCTGCGGCGCGCGCAGAACCACGCCGCCGGTATTCCTCGCCAGGTAGTCCATCTGCTCCACGTTGGCGTCTGCCCCGAGTGCAACCAGGCAGAGGGAGACGCCCTGCGCGCGGGCCTGCTGGATCAGGTCATCCGCGAAGACGCGGCTGCTGCCGTCCAGGCCGTCCGTGAGCGCCACCACCACCCGGCGCGCTTCCGCCCGGGCCGGAACCGGCACTCCCGGCGCGGCGAGGCGAAGCTGTTGGGCAGCGAAGCTGAGCGCGTCGAGATAGGCGGTGGTGGTCCCCTCCGGGGCCGCGCCCTCGATCGACTGAAGCAGCGCCTCCCGGTTTCCGGAGAGCGGGTGATCCAGGCGGCTCTCGCCGGCGAAGGTGACCAGCGCCACACGGTCTGCGGGAGAAAGCTCCCGGGCAAAGGCGCTCGCCGCCGTCCGGGCGTACTCCGACTTCCGGTCGTCCGCCATGCTCAGGCTCCGGTCGAGCACCAGGCACACGTCGAGGACACCGCCCTGGGTCTCGACCCGGTCGATGCGGACCGGCGTGCCGTTCTCCCACACGGTGAACGATCCGTCGTGCATGCCGCTGACGCGTTGTCCCTGTGCGTCCGAGAGGTGGGCGTAGACCGTCACCTGCGGGAATGCCGCCGCGTTCGGCTGCGCCAGGCGCACCGTCGGGACCGCCGGTGAGGTGCCGGCCTGCAAGTCGAGCGCCGGCAGGGCGGCCAACAGGAAGAGCGGCAGCAGTCGAAAGTGGCCCGTCATCAGTCGAAGTCTCACTCCCACGCGTGCCCGGTGCCGTGCGGCGGCGGGCTCCAGTTACTGTGGCGGCTCACCACGTGCCCCGGTTCCGCCTCGCTCGGTCGCACAGTGAGCTGTTTCACACCCCCCGCGTTCGGTAAGCCACGGGCGGCTCGCTGCTCGGGAAGTAAGCTCTGGATGTCGGGGCGACCGATCGCCCCCTCATCCGGTTTCCACGAGGTCACTCCGATGAGCACAGCTGAGTCTGTCCACAACGTCACCGCCGGTAATCCTCCCGTCCGCGCCTGGGGCCGCGGTCCCGCCTCCGCTTCCGTTCGGCCGGCGCGGTCGACACGCGAAGAGGAAGCGGCGCTGGTGCTGGCGGCCCGGCGCGGGGATCGGCGGGCGATGGAGCGGCTCATCTCCGCGCACCTCCGGCTGATCCACCAGATCGCCCGGCGCTACCGCTGCCGCAGCTACACGCAGGAAGACCTGGTGCAGGAGGGGGTGCTCGGGTTGCTCGCCGCCGTAGACCGGTTCGACGAGCAGCGCGGCTACCGCCTCTCCACCTACGCGCTCTTCTGGATCCGCCAGGCGATCGCTCGCGCCGTGGAGCAGAACGACCGGATCATTCACCTGCCGCTGCAGGTCTCCGCGGACCTCCGCCGCCTCTCCCGCCTGGCGGATGACCGCCAGCAGACACTGGGGCGGGCGCCCAACCCGGAGGAGCTGGCGCAGGCGACCGGCATCGACCCGCGGCGGCTGACGCAGGTGCGGAGCGCGCCGGATGACGCGGTGAGCTTCGAAGCGCTCCTGGGGGCGGACCAGGATACCTCGCTTCTCGACCTCACGGAGGATCCGGATGCCGTGAACCCGGAGACCTGGGCGCTGCGCGACGCGGACCAGCAGCGTCTCCAGGCGATGGTGCAGGCTCTGCCGGCCCGCGAGCGGGAGATCCTGGTGCAGCGCTACGGCCTGGGCGGCGCGCCCGCGGTGACGCTGGAACAGCTGAGCCAGCGGATGCGCATCTCGCGGGAGCGCGTCCGGCAGCTCGAAGTGAGGGCGTTGAGCCGCCTGCGCCAGGCCGCGCGGACCGGGGATCTGTACGACTGGGCGGCCTGACGCGGAAGGGGGTCAGCTCCACAGGCTGCGCCGTGTCCGTGGCTATCGGGAATCTTCCCGGCGAATGCCGGCCGGGAGGTTTCCGGGGAATCGGTTGTGGGCATGCTCCGTTTAAGCCCGCTTGCTGCCGGGTAAAGTGACCCAGCATCCCTGCCGTACCACCGCTTGCTCCATCCCACCTGCTGCGCCAGCCGGTCGAGCGAGCGTGAGGAGTGATCCCCCATGCCACGCGAGAAGTCCGAAGAGAAGAAGGATATGACGGTCGCCGAAGCCGGGAAGAAGGGCGGCGAGACCGTTAAGGAAAAATACGGCAAAGATTTCTACACCGAGATCGGCC
The DNA here is from genome assembly GCA_046292385.1 of Armatimonadota bacterium. Classification (GTDB taxonomy): domain Bacteria; phylum Armatimonadota; class SYMT01; order SYMT01; family SYMT01; genus JBKBRF01. The sequence continues at coordinate 4,207 of JBKBRF010000008.1, forward strand.
ACAAGGGCGGCGCCGCCACCCGCAAGAAGTACGGGCCGGAGTTCTATGGCGAGATCGGGAAGAAGGGCGGTCAGTCGACCGCGGAGCGGCACGGCGCCGAGTTCTACGAGAAGATCGGCAAGAAGGGCGGCAACCGTGTTCGCGAGTTGATCCAGCGCGGCAAGCAGGCTGCGGATGAGGCCGGGGAGGGAGAAGACACCGCCAAGGGGTAATCCGCACACACCGTGCTGAAGGAAGGTAGCGAGGGTGCGGGTGCTGTCTACAACAGCCCCCGCCGCTCCAGGTCTTCCAGGGCGGGACGCACCGCCGTCCACGGTGGCGGTGCGTCGCCCCGCTCCAGTGCCACCAGCAGCCCTGCGTGCGCGGCGCGATGCTCCGCCTCGAGCGGGACCGGATCGCACGTGGCGTTGAAGCAGTGGTTGCACCACTCCACCGCCTCGCCGCCGCAAGCCTCGGTGACCCACACGGAGACGGTCCTGACTCCGGTTGCGCAGTAGGGACACCCTTCGCGGCGGACCTCTACCAGGTACCGCATCCGGCCGCCGGAGGTCCGGAGACGCACCACTTCCGCGGCGAAGATCGATCGGCTGCTCTGCATGAATGGCGCTCGCCTGAGACAAGAGGGAAAGGCGCACCCATCGTAGCAGGTCGCCGCCGCACCGACAACAAACTTACAGTTGCCTGCTCCAACCCCAAGCGACTGCTCTGCTGCCCCCGGCACTTCTCCGCGGCCTCGTGAATGGCGCCGCGGCTTGACTCCGGGCAACCGCCTTGCGTAGACTCCGGGATTGAGTGGCTTTCCTCTCCTCCCGCGCATCCTCGCGTCTCAGGCGGACTCAGCGTGTCAGATAACACCCGTTACATCGTCATTTCCGGCGGCGTGGTCTCCGGCCTCGGCAAAGGCATCACCGCCGCCTCTCTCGGCCTGCTCCTGAAGGCCCGCGGCTTTACCGTCTCCCCCATCAAGTGCGACATGTACGTCAACCTCGATGCGGGCACCATGAACCCCACGATCCACGGTGAGGTGTTCGTGACCGACGACGGTCTGGAAGCCGACCAGGACCTCGGTCACTACGAGCGCTACCTGAATCAGGACATGAGCCGGAAGAACTACGTTACTACCGGCCAGATCTACTACTCGATCATCCAGAAGGAGCGCTCCCTCTGCTACGAGGGCAAGTGCGTGGAAGTGGTCCCCCACGTGCCGGAGGAGATCATCCAGCGCATCGTGGAAGCCGGTGAGAACGCGGAGTTCGTGCTGATCGAGCTGGGCGGCACCGTGGGCGAGTACCAGAGCGAGGTGTTCCTGGAAGCGACCCGCATGCTCTCCAAGCGGATGCCGGGTCGCACGGCGCACATCCACGTCTCCTACTTCCCCTACCTGGACAGCCTCGGCGAGCTGAAGTCGAAGCCGACGCAGCTCTCTATCCGCAAGCTGAACGAGTGCGGCATCCTGCCCGACTTCGTCGTGGCGCGCTCCGCCCGGACGGTCGACGCTCCCCGCTTCACCACGCTCTGCCAGAACTCCAACCTGGAGCCGGAGCAGATCATCTTCTCGCCGGACATGCGCTCCGTCTACGAAGTGCCGCGGAAGCTGGAGGAGCAGGAGTTCGCCCAGAAGCTGCTGCGCCGCCTCGGGGTGGAGGTGATGCCGCGGCCGCGGCTGCAGGAGTGGGAGACACGGGTCGACCGCCTGGTGAACGGCACCGGGCCGGAGATCCGCGTCGGCATCGTGGCGAAGTACCACGCCGTCGGCGACTACTCCCTCTCGGACGCGTACGTCAGCGTCGTCGAGGCGCTCCACCACGTGGAGGCGGCGACCGGCGCGCGGATCAAGATTGACTGGGTCGACGCGGAAGAGCTGGAGAACGGCGACGTGGCCGCTCGCCTGAAGCAGTGCGACGGGCTGATCATTCCCCAGGGTTGGGGCTCGCGCGGGGCCGAGGGCAAGATCGCCGCGATCAAGTATGCGCGGGAGAACGGCGTCCCCTACTTCGGGCTCTGCTACGGGATGCAGATGGCGGTGGTGGAGTTCGGCCGGCACATCCTGAAGCTGCGCGACGCGAACAGCGAAGAGGTGAACGCCGGGACACCGCATCCGGTGGTCCACGTGATGCCGGAGCAGGCGGAAGTGATCCGACAGAAGCGCTACGGCGGCAGCATCCGGGTCGGCGCGTACCCGTGCCGCACCGCCGAGGGAAGCTGGCTGCGGCGCCTCTATGGCAGCGAGACGATCAGCGAGCGCCATCGTCACCGGTACGAGTTCAACAACGAGTACCGCGAGCGCTACGAGAAGGCGGGAATGCTCTTCGCCGGCCTCTCTCCGGACGGATCACTCGTGGAAGCGATCGAGCTGCCGAACCACCCGTTCTTCGTGGGAGTCCAGTACCATCCGGAGTACAAGAGCCGGGTGGAGGTGCCGCACCCGCTCTTCATGGGCTTCGTGGACGCCTGCCTGGAGCGTCGCGACGGCGCTGCCAAGCCCGCCGCCCAGGATGAGGCGCGGGAAGCGGTAGCGACGGGGTAAGCGTATTCCGTATCGCGTATTGCGTAGCGGAGCGTCTCCTCCGCTCGCCAATATCTAGTGCCGGGCGAGTCGCTTCTTCGGAGCTTCTCGCCCGGCACTACGTTTTGGCGCAAGGGAGCTACCCCTCGCTATGCAGTACGCAAGATGTTCACAGCGCGGCTGATGCCGTAACCAAACTCAAGGCGGCGGAAGAATACTCGGTTAGTCGAGATCAGCGTCGCGCCGAGGGTCCACCCCGCGCCCTCCCCACCCGGAGCGGCCCTCCCGCGTGTCTGGCCCGCCGCGGCCCTTTCACGCTCCGGCTGCGCCTCCGCTAGCGGGCGCTGCGGGCGTGCTCCCCGGCGCGCTGCGTTCCGCGTCCGAGAGGGGCGTCTGCAGCGAGACGACGGTTCACGGGCCGCTCCGCGCGGCTCAAGCGACCACCCCTGCCAGGGGTGGTCACAGGTGAAACCCTCCAGCTCTGCCTCCGGCAGCGCGTCCGGGCTTCGCAGAGCCCCACGCACCAGGGGCGCGAAGCCCGGAAGCGCTGCACCGGCTTGCGATAGCCCGTCGACGGCCGACCGTGCCCAGACTAGAGGCGCCCGGAGGGCGCCAGTTGTGACCACCCCTGGCAGGGGTGGTCGCTCGAAGGGTCGGGAGGCAGCCCGTGAGCTCCCCTGTCGGCACGGGTTACGCCTCCTGGCGCGGGAAGAGCTTTTCGACGAAGCTCCCGCAGCGGCCTGCTAACGGAGCGCAGCGGAGTGTGAAAAGGCCGCGGAGGGCCTGCGTCGCGGGAGGGCTGCATCCCGGCACAAGGTCGCGGGGTCGGGTCGCGGGCTCGATGCTGCCTCTCGAAGAGATGAAAAGACGCCTCGACACTGGCCCCTCCCACCTCGCTAGGTCCACGCGCGATGACGGCCGGCAGAATCTGCGCATCCCGGCAAGATTCTCGCGGTGAGTAGTACAGAAGCGTCTCGCCCGGCACTACGTTTTGGTGCAAGGGAGCTACCCCTCGCTACGCAATACGGAATACGCAATACGGATCACGCATTACGGCACAGGGCCCTCCAACGCCTGCGCCACGGCCTGCTGCAGGGCGGTGGGGCTGGGCGGCGGGACCAGCAGGCCGCGGACACTCGGGTGATCCCGGTAGCGCTCCGCTTCTGCCGCCTCCGCCAGCAGGAGCACCGGCAGCTCCGGGGCGAGGTCTTGCACTTCGTCGAGCGCCTCCCGGCAGTGCAGCCGTCCGCCGAGATGGCAGTCGAGGAGCAGGAGGTCGTACGGCTCTCGCTCCAGCAGCTCCAGCGCTTCGTCCGCGCTCCAGACCAGCCGCGGCGACATGCCGGCCTCGGTGAGCGCCTCGGCCAGGAGCTGGCGAAGCTGCGACTCGTCCTCCGCCACCAGTACTCGCAGGCGAGCCGAGGCGGGATGCGAGGCGGCGTGCGGCTCGTGATGGAACCAGGTCTTTCCTGCGTGCACGGCTCGGAGCGCCGGAACCAGCTCCTCGGTCAGGCGGTGCTTGTCCACCACCCCCCAGGCGTCGTTGGCCCGGGCTTCCGCCGCCAGCTCTCGAGAGGCGTAGCCGGTGCAGAACAGCACCCTGGGGGCGGGGGATTGGTCCGATCGAGTGCCCCGCAGGGAGCGGAGCAGGTGCATCCCGTCCGCGTCTTCCAGGTAGTAGTCGAGCAGGATCAGGTCCACCTCTAGCTGTACCAGGGCGGTCTGCGCGTCCCAGACGGAGGCGACCGTTCCCACCACCTCGATGTCCCGCTCCAGGGCCAGCCGCTGCTGCAGGAACCCCTGCATCATCGGCTCGTCCTCCACGAGCAGCACCCGCATTCGGCGTGTGGAGCCGGCGCTCGGGTCGGCGTCGGTCGCCTCGTCCGCGTCCTCGTCGCCCTCGTCAGCAGAAACGGTGCCGACGGGAGAGGAGAGCGACGCCGGCGCGCTCCCCGGGCGCGGCTCTTCCGACGCGTCGCCGGAGGCGAGCGGCATGCCCGCTCCGCCAGCCGGCAGCCGGCCGGTGAGGGCGCAGGCCCTCCCTTCAACCTGGCCAGAGCGGCGCTCGGGACCCACACGGATGCTGGTTCGACGCTCGACTATCATGCTGGGGATTGGCAACGTCTCGCGGCGGCGCCGGCCGGGGCACACGCGTGTCCGCAGCGACTGGAGAGCAGGGCACACGATGGAACCGGTCAGCGCGAGAATCTTACCCGGATCGGCCGAGGGAGACGCTACTCTCGACCCACGAGAGCACCGGGCCGTTCCAGCGAACGCTCGGCGTATCCGCCGTGAGGGAGGATGCGGGGGATATACTTTCGGCATTATCGGTCAGTCTTCCCCTCGGTTGCACGGCGAATTAGCTTGCAGCCACCAGGAGGGCAGTGGAGTGGAATGAGCCGGGAGGTGACCGATTACCTGTCTCCGCAGTGTTGGACAGGAAGTACTGCCGCATTCGCACGGAGTCAGCGGTGCCTGGCTACCCGATAGCGACGAGCCGAATCGACGCCGGATGCTGGTGTCGGCGGCCGAGAGGGTCTCCCCAGCGGAGGTGGAGAGCGTCTTGCCGGAGCTGGAGATCGTGCGCCACGTGCCGGTGACGGGCGAACGCAATCCGGCCGCTCCAAGTAGCTGCGGCGGGCCCGCCTCTGCGTGAGAGGCGGGCCGTGCGAGGCACCGTGGGTCAGGCGGCGGCGAGCCCGGCCTGCGGGAGCCCGGAGGCCTCCAACTCCGCGATGCTCTCCAGCACGCAACTCGGCTGGAACGGGTGCTGCGCCAGTGCCTCACGGGTGGTGCTGCCGGTCAGCACCAGCACCGCCTCGAACCCGAGCTCTAGCGCGCCGCGGATGTCGGTCTCCATCGTGTCACCGACCATCACCGTCTCCGCCGTGCGAAGACCCAACCGCTTACGCGCCGCCCGCATCATGAACGGGCTCGGCTTCCCAACGCTGTAGGCGCGCCGGTTGGTGGCCGCTTCCAGCATCGCCACGATGGCGCCGCACCCTGGGCGGGAGCCGGCTGCGGTAGGACAGGAGACGTCGAGGTTCGTCGCGATGAGGCGGGCGCCGTTCAGGATCATCATCATGGCCTTCTCCGCCATCTCAAAGTTCAGCGTGCGCCCCTCCCCCACAATTACGTAGTCCGGCTGATGCGTGGTAATCCCGTATCCGGCCTGGTGGAGCGCGGTCACGAGCCCTCCTTCTCCGATGACGAACGCCGTTCCACGCGGCTTCTGCTGCTTCAGGAAGTCGACGGTCGCCATGGCGCAGGTGTAGAAGTGCTCCTCCTCCACTTCGATTCGCAGCTTGCGCAGCTTCACCACGTAATCCCGCGGCGCGCTGGCGCTGTTGTTGGTGAGAAACAGGAACGGAATCCTCCGCTCCCGCAGCGAGTGGATGAACTCGGCCGCCCCGGGGATCGGCTCGTCGCCCCGGTAGATCACCCCGTCCATGTCGAGGAGGAAGCCTCGTCGTTCCGACGAGTCGGCGCCGCGGCCAATCGGCGGCGCGACCGCCGGACTGAGCTCGAGCTCCCGGTGCGTATCACTGGCATTGAGTACTGCGGTCATTGGCGTTGCTTCGTCAGCGGTGATTCGACCTCGTCTGCTAGCCGTGAGCTCCACAAGCGAGGCCTGGACTCGTGCTACCGTTTCGCCTGCGTCCGGTCGACCGGCGGCGCGGCCCGCTGCCATTACCGTAGCAGCAGGCGGTTACACACCTGTTTCGCGGGGGTGAAGCTCTGGTTAATCCCACTCCACCGCAGCATAGTTACACGGGTGCGACATTGACTGGCGGCACTGGGCCCGGGGAGGAGCTTCCCCGCCGGGCCGGCAAACGAGCTACCCGGAGCTGGGCGCGGCGGGGAGGGCCATGGACGCGGGTGCGGTGGTGGTACGGACGGAGGGGTTGGGGCTGACCTATGACGGCGGGGTGCGGGCGCTGGACGACGTGAGTCTCTCCGTGGCGCGCGGCGAGATCGTCTCGCTGGTGGGTCCCTCCGGCTGCGGGAAGTCGACCCTGCTCCGCCTCGCCGGCGGGCTGCTGCAGCCGACCGAGGGACGCCTGGAGGTGCGCGGCGAGGCGGGCGCCGCCCGCACCGGATTCGTCTTCCAGGATGCCACCCTGCTGCCGTGGCGGACCGTGGCGGATAACGTCCGCCTCCCGCTGGAGCTGCTCCGGGTGCCGCGGCGGGAGCACGACGGCCGGATCCGGGAGAGCCTGGCGCTCGTTGGCCTCTCCGACTTCGCCCTCGCCCGGCCGGCGCAGCTCTCCGGCGGCATGCGGATGCGTGTCTCCCTGGTGCGGGCGCTCATCACGCACCCGGAGCTGCTCCTCCTCGACGAGCCGTTCGGGGCCCTCGACGATATTACGCGGACCCGCCTCAACGAGGAGCTGCTGGGGCTGTGGGACCGGCAGCGCTGGACCGGCATCTTCGTGACGCACAACGTCTACGAGGCGGTCTTCCTGAGCCACCGCGTGCTGGTGATGACTCCTCGTCCGGGCCGCATCGTGGCGGAGATCCCGGTGGAGCTGCCATTCCCGCGGACCCCCGAGCTGCGCGGCACCGCGGAGTTCGCCCGGACCGCGGAAGAGGTGGCGCGGCGGCTGCGGGGGGCGGCGGCGTGAAGCGCTTCCTGTTCCGCATTCTGGGCCTCGCGCTCCCGCCGCTGGCGCTCTTCGTGCTGCTGATCGGCGTCTGGTGGCTCCTCACTACGCAGCTCCGGATCCCGACCTACCTGGTCCCCTCCCCCAACCGCGTCGCGGAGGCCGCCTGGGCGAACCGGTCGGCGCTGGTCCGCGCGACGCTGCTAACCGGCTCCGCGGCCCTCGCCGGCTTCGGCTGCACGCTGCTCCTCGGATTCCTGACCGCGCTCGCGTTCTCGCAGTCGCGCCTCATTCGGCAGAGCTGCTACCCCTACGCCATCTTCCTGCAAACAGTGCCGATCGTCGCCATCGCGCCGCTGATCGTCACCTGGTTCGGGACCGGCTTCCGGAGCGTGGTGATCGTCTCCACCATCATCGGTCTCTTTCCGATCATCACCAGCGGCACCACAGGCCTGCTGGCGGTCGATCCGAAGCTGCTGGAGCTGTTCCGGCTCTACCGCGCGGGCCGCTGGCAGGTGCTCTGGAAGCTGCGGCTGCCGCACGCGGTCCCCTACCTGGTGACCGGAGCGCGGACCTCCAGCGGTCTCTCCGTGATCGGCGCCATCGTCGGCGAGTTCTTCGTCGGCTTCTCCGGCGCGCAGGGGCTCGGCTACCTCTTCCTGCTCACCTCCGGCCAGCTCAAGACCGACTACCTCTTCGCCGCCGTGATGGCGTCCACCGTGCTGGGCCTGACCGTCTTCGGGCTGGTGAACGCCGCCGCGGCACTGATCCTGCGACGGTGGGGCGGGGTTGAAGGATGAGGGATGAGCGCTGAGGGATGAATCCGAACCCTCCGTGGACGGGAGGTCGGCTCTTCGGGCGGGGCCCAGAGCCTGCCTCTTCCCTGAAGCGGAAGCAGGTCCTAGCTGGCCCTTCACCCGTAGCTCCCCTCTCCTCTCAGGAGAGGGGCCGGGGGTGAGGCCGCGAAAGAAGTAGCCGCATCCGTCTACCCGCGGGACGCGGATGGCCGCCATTACAGCCGTCGGACGCGGCGGCGGTAGTCGTCGTAGGCGAGGTCGAACACCTCTTTCGAGGCCTCCGCGCCGATGAAGTGCGAGTGCGTGAGCACGTAGGGCGGCTGCCCGCCCTCGGTGAGGATGCGGGCGACCTCGCACTTGACCGCGTTGATCACCAGGGTGTTCCCGATGGTGGAGCCGGGGCCGACCGGGTACTTCAGCCCCTCGATGTGCACCAGCGAGTCGCCGGGGACCGCGCAGTTGTCGAGCACCAGGTCGGCGATGTCGGTCAGCTTCTGGCCGCTGCTGTGTCGCGGCTCGGAAACGCGGCAGTGCTCCACGCCGATCAGGGCGATCACCGGCATGCCGAGCCGCTTCGCCTCCAGCGCCACGTCGACCCCCATCGCGCCGGCGCCGCTGGTCGAGACGACCCACATCAGGTCGTGCGGCCCGAACTCGAAGTTGCGCAGCACCACCCGGCCAAGCCCCTCCACCTGCTCGATGAACATCGCCTGCCGCTGACCGTTCGCCCCTACGACCTGGTTGTGGAACGTCACGGAGAGCTCCACGATCGGGTGGAAGCCGGGGAAGCTGCCGTAGCGCGGGAACATCTCCTCCAGCGCCATCCGGGAGTGGCCCGCGCCGAACATGTGCACCAGCCCGCCCTGGAGAATGCTCTCCCCGCACATGCGGGCGCACTGCAGGATCGCGTCGGTCTGGGTCGCTTCGACCCGGTCCATGAGCTCCCGGGCGGCGCGGAGGTACTGGAAGGCGGGGGTGGTCTGATCGGGCACGGCAGGTTCCTGGGTCAAATCTACGCTCCGGACAAGCATATCCGCCGTCCCCCGCTCACGTCCCGCTGTCGGCAGTCCGCGCACCTGCGGTAAGCTTGGACCGGTGCGCACTCGGCCGCACGCCGTATTCGAGAGGCTCAGTATGGAAACGACCGCATCAGGACTGCAGTACGAGGATCTACAGGTGGGCGAGGGCGCGGAGGCGAAGTTCGGCCACCAGGTTTCCGTGCACTACACCGGCTGGCTGGAAGACGGCACCCAGTTCGATACCTCCCGCAAGGGCCTCTTCGGCCGGCCGTTCAGCTTCAACCTCGGCGGCCGGCAGGTGATCGCGGGGTGGGACGAAGGCGTCCAGGGCATGAAGATCGGCGGCAAGCGTAAGCTGGTCATCCCGCCCAACCTCGGCTACGGCGCCCGCGGCGCCGGCGGCGTGATCCCCCCCAACGCCACCCTGGTCTTCGAGGTAGAGCTCCTCGACGTGAAGTAGCCGCGTCCTAAAGGTGTAAGAAAGGAGATAGGGGGATAGAGGGGGATAAGGGGATGAATTCTCCCTAAGGCGCCTGACGCAGCGCTTCTGCGGCCCCGGCACCGCTGCCGGATCTCAGTCGGGTTTCGGGGTTAAGGCGTAGGAAGGGCGTAGCTGCAGCTTTCGGCCCGGCAGGTCTGAGCCCGCGCAGGCGGGCTTTGCTCTCTGTAGCCTCGACTTCAGTCCGAGGCGCGAATCCGGCAGAACTTCTCGCCCACTCCTTAGCGTTGTCGATCTCCGCGCTGTAGATCTGGCTCTTTCCAGACATCCCCCTATCTCCTTTCTTACACCTGCCCCGTCCCAGCCTGTTTTGCCGCCTGAGCGCGCGGGCACAATGACCGTGACGAAGGGGGGAAACTCGATGGGCAAATCAAGGGAAATGAATCCGATGATCTCGCACCCGGTCAACAAGCCGGGCATCCGGGATCCGCGGACTGTGCTGGCGCGGGATCAGATCCCCAACTACGAGTCGGAGCGCCCGGATCCGGAGATCCCCGATCTCGCGCGCCCGGATAACACGCTTTGCACGGAGTGCGGTGCCGTCTACCAGAACCAGCACTGGGTGCTGGACGAGAAGAAGCGGCAGCTCCTGATCGCCTCGGGCGCGGCGAACGAGGTGATCTGCCCTGGCTGTAAGATCGTCGCGGAGCGAAACCCACAGGGTATCGTCTACCTGAGCGGCGACTACTGGCCCGCGCACCGGGAAGAGATCCTGAACCTGATCCGCAACGAAGAAGCGCGGGGGATGAGCACCAACCCGCTGGAGCGGATCATCGACATACGCGATGAGGACAACACCCTCATCATCGAGACGACGAACGAGAAGCTGGCCCAGAAGATCGGTCGGAGCATCAACAAGGCGCACAGCGGCGACCTGGAGTACAAGTGGTCCGGCGGCAATCACCTGGTCCGCATCTACTGGGAGCGGAGCCTGGAGACCGGCAACGGTAAGAAGGGCTAGCGCTGCCTCGGGAACGTCAGGCGCGGCGGGGGCTGGAATCGGGTGGTTCCAGCCCCCCGCCTGCGTCTTACCGGGGCCGGGTGGATGCCTGGACGGTCAGCTTTGCGTTCTGGAGCGACGCGGAGCTGGGACCCGCCGAGACGGTAAAGGTGCCCGGCTCCACCACTCGCTTCATCTGCAGGTTCCAGAAGGCGAGATCGTCCGGCGTGAGCTGGAACGTCACCGTCTTCCGCTCGCCCGGCTGCAGCGTGACCCGCTGGAACCGCTTCAGCTCCAGCACCGGCCGCGTGACCGACGCCTCGTCGTCGCGCACGTAGAGCTGCACCACCTCGTCGCCCGCGCGGGTGCCGGTGTTCGCCACGTCGACGCTCACCTGCGCCGGCTCGCCCATCCGGACCGTAGGCCGGGCCAGCCGCGGTGCGGAGATACTGAAGGTGGTATAGCTGAGGCCGTAGCCGAACGGATAGAGCGGCCTGGTGCTCTCGAACAGGTAGCCGCGGCGCGCGGTCGGCTTGTGGTTGTAGTAGATCGGGAGCTGCCCCACGGAGCGTGCGATCGAGACGGGAAGCTTGCCGCCGGGGCTCGCCTGCCCGAAGAGCACGTCCGCCACCGCGTTCCCGGTCTCCTGGCCCAGGTACCAGCCCTCCAGCAGAGCGGGCGCCTTCTCCGCCAGGTAGTTGACGGAGAGCGGCCGGCCGTTCAGCAAGACGACAACGGTCGGCTTTCCCAGCGCGAAGATCTCGCGGGCGAGGTCGTTCTGCTGCCCGATCAGGTCTAGCGACGCCCGGTCGCCCAGGTGCGTATCCGCCCAGGCTTCCCGGCTGGTCTGCTCGTTGTCGCCGAGAACCATCACCACCACGTCGGCCTTTCGGGCGGTCTCCACCGCCTCCCGGATGAGCCGCGCGTTGATCGCCGGGTCGACCAGCTTCACGGGGTCCGCCGTCCAGGAGCGGCTCTCCGTGATCCGCACGCCCTCGGAGTAGTCGACCTCGAACCGGCCGCCGGCCGCCTTCTGGATGCCTTCCAGCACGCTGACCACGTGCCGGGGCACGTCGCTGTACCCGCCAATCGGCGTGTCACGGGCGTGAGTGCCGAGCACGGCCAGCCGCCGGATGCGCGCGGCGTCGAGCGGAAGCAGGCCGCCCTCGTTCTTCAGGAGCACGATCGACCGTCGTGCCGCCTCTCGCGCCAGCGCCACCGCGTCCGGGGTGGCGGTTCTCGCTTCGGCGGCGCCGGCGTCGACATACGGGTTCTCGAAGAGCCCGGCCTGGAACTTCAGCTCCAGGATGCGCCGCACCGCGGTGTCGAGCAGCTTCACCGACACGCGGCCGGACTTCACCAGCTCCGGCAGCAGCAGATAGCCTTCCGCGTCCGGCATCTCCGCATCGACCCCCGCCTCCAGCGCCCGCGCGGCGGCGGTGCGGAGCTCGGTCGACATCCGGTGCCGCGTGTTCAGCTCGCGGATGCCGTAGTAGTCGCTCAGCACCGCCCCCTGGAAGCCCCACGCCCCGCGCAGCACGTCGTTCAACAGCCAGCGGTTCGCGTGCGACGGAACGCCGTCGATTTCGTTGTAGGAGGCCATCACCGCGCGGACCGGAAGCTCCTTCACGGCCCGTTCGAACGGCGGGAAGAAGTTGGTCCGCAGGTTCCGCTCCGAGATGTCCGCCGGGCCCACGTTCGTGCCGTTCTCCGGCTGGCCGTGGCCCGTCATGTGCTTCAGCGTCACGAGCACCTTGTCCGGCGCCAGGGGAAGCTTTCGCCCCTGGAAGCCGCGGATCGCCGCCAGCCCCATTTCGCTGACGAGGTGCGGGTCCTCGCCGTACGTCTCCTCGATGCGGCCCCACCGGGGATCTCGCGCTACGTCGACGACCGGCGCGAGGGCCAGCTGCGCTCCGCGGGCGCGCATCTCCCGGGCCGCCACGGCGAAGACCCGCTCCACCAGCTCCGGGTCCCAGCTGCTGGCCAGGGCGATCGACTGCGGAAAGCTGGTCGCGCCTCGCGCCACGTAGCCGTGCAGCGCTTCCTCGTGCAGCAGCAGCGGAATCCCCAGGCGGGTCTTCTCCACCGCCCAGCGCTGGGCCGCGTTGACGTAGGCAGCGGTTTCCTGCGCGCTGCGGTTGACCGCTCCGTCGGCCGCGCCGGCCACCTCGCCGCCCCGCCGTCTCGGCGCGCTCACGCCGCGTGTGTCCGAGGGGCGGGCGATCTGTCCCAGCCCGTGCGGAAACGCCTGCGACGCCTTCTCGGGAGAGAAGGTCCCGTCCGGAGTCTGGATCCGGTCCTTCTGCCCCCAGACACAGACCAGCTGCGCCGCCTTCTCCTCCAGCGTCATCCGCGAGAGGAGGTCGTTCACCCGGCGCTCCAGCGGCTGCTTTGCGTCCTTATAGAGCGGAGCGGAGCCGCGTGCTCCTGCCGCCAGCGCTGCGGCGGTGATCGACAGCGTGACGGCGAGAAGGCCCAGGGTGCGAAGGACGGAGCGGGGGTGAAAGTGCGCGCGCATGGTTTCTTTCCTGAAGGGGTTGCCGGAGACACGGTTCCGCAGCATTCCGTGAGAAAACCTCTGTGGAGCCACGGTGCGGCTATATGGTTGGTTAAAGAAGAGGCTCTTCGCGTCGCAGGAACCTGTGCTAGACAGAGCCAACCACAGCACATCGGAAACTCACTGTTGCCGGAAACCCCTATGAGCACTATCGACCGCCGCCACCTCCTCACCGCCGCCGCCGCGGGTGCCCTCGCGCCAGCGCTCCCGGTCCGAGCGCAGGACAAGGAGCCACGTCGGGTCACGAACCCGATCGCCGTTTCCACCTACTCGTTCTGGCAGTTCCGGCATGCCGATCTCCGGGACGTCGAGAAATGCCTCGACCTGGCGGCGGAGATGGGGTTCGACGGCGTCGAGATCCTGCACCGGCAGATGGAGAACGAGGAGAACGGCTATCTCCAGCGCCTCAAGCGGCGGGCCTTCGTGAACGGTCTGGCGCTCTGCGGATTCTCCACGCACCAGGGCTTCCTCTCCACCGATCCGGCGGTGCGGCAGAAGAACGTCGACCACACGATTCACTGCATCGAGCTCGCCTATCGGCTCGGCATCCCGACGATGCGCGTCAACACCGGCACCTGGGGCACCAGCAACAACTTCGACGAGCTGATGAAGAACCGGGGCATCGAGCCGCCGCCCGCCGGCGTGACCGAGGAGCTCGGCTTCTCCTGGGTGATCGAGGGGCTGGAGAAGTGCCTGCCTGCCGCGGAGCGCTGCGGCGTGCTGCTGGGGCTCGAGAACCACTGGGGGCTGGGCCGGACCCCCGAGGGCGTGCTGCGGGTGGTGGAGGCGATCGATTCTCCCTGGCTGCAGGTGACGATGGACACCGGCAACTTCCTGGAAGACCCGTACGACCGCCTGGAGAAGATGGCGCCGCGCGCCATCCTGGTGCAGGCGAAAACCTACTACGGCGGCGGCCTGTGGTACACCCTCGACCTCGACTACGACCGCATCGCCGCCATCCTGCGGAAGCAGAGCTACCGCGGCTACGTCTCCCTGGAGTTCGAAGGCAAAGACGACCCCCGCCAGGCAATCCCCCGCAGCCTCAAGCTACTCCGAGACGCCTTCTCCCGCCCAGCGTAGCGGGTCGTGGCTGGTTCTGGCCCGGGCGGTTAGCAGTGACCTCTGGGAGCCCGGAGGGTGTGCCGAAGGCAGAGCCGGAGGGGTCCCCCTGTGGCCACCCCTGGCGAGGGGTGGCTGCTTGAGCCGGACGGAGCGGCCCTCCCGCGATGATTGGCCCTCCCCCAGCCCTCCCACGCGCCTGCGGCGCTAACGGGCTGGTCCGGGCGTCTTCTCCGTCGACCTGTGCTCCACGTCCGTGTGCTGCGGCGGATCCGGAACTGCGATTCACGGGCCGCTCCGTCCGGTGAGGGCACGGGGTGGAGCTCCGGTGAGATGTCGTTCCCGCCAGGAGAAGCTATCTCCGTGGCAGGCGGTTCGGTTGCGGCCTAGCCGAGCTAGCTAGTACGCAGCCGCTCCAGCCTCTGCCAGTAGTCCGGGAAGGTCTTGGCGGTGCAGCCGGGGTCGGCGATCTGCACCCCCTCCGCGCGGAGGCCGACCAGCGCGAACGCCATCGCCATGCGGTGGTCGTGGTAGGTCTGCACTACGGCGGGGGTGACCGGCCGCGGGGTGATGCGGAGGCCGTCCGGCAGCTCCTCCACCTCCTGCCCCAGGCGGCGCAGCTCCGCGGCGGAGGCGGAGACGCGGTCGCACTCCTGCAGGCGGCTGTGGGCGACGTTCCGCACCTCCGTCACCCCCTCCGCGAACGGCGCGATGGCGTAGAGCGTCTGCGCCATGTCGGAGAAGGCGTTGGCGTCTACGGAGACGGCGCGGAGGCGCTCCGGCCCCTGGACCTCCACGAAGTCGGCGCCGCGGGTCACGGTGCAGCCCATCTCCTCCAGCACGCGCAAGAGCTCCAGGTCGCCCTGCGCGCTCCCCCGCCCGAGGCCCGGCACGCGGACCCGGCCGCCGGAGATCGCCGCGGCGGCGAAGAAGTAGGAGGCGTTGGAGGCGTCCGGCTCCACCTGGTAGTCGCGCGGCCAGTACTGCTGCCCGCCCGGCACCCGGAGGATGCGATACTCCGGGTCCCGCTCCATCGTCGCGCCGAACGCGGCCATCACGTCGGCGGTGAGGTCGATGTACGGCTTGGAGACCATCTCCCGCTCCACGTGGAGCGTCAGCCCGTTCCGGGTGAGCGGACCGACCATCAGCAGCGCGCTGAAGTACTGGCTGCTGCTGTCACCGGGGAGGCTCACCTCCCCACCCGCCATGCCGTCCGCCTCGATCCGGACCGGCGGGCAGCCGGTGCCCTCTTCGGAGTAGGCCCGCACGCCGAGGCTTTGCAGCGCGTCCAGGAGCGGCTGGATCGGCCGCTGGCGCATGCGGGGAACGCCGTCGACCCGGTACCGTCCGTGCCCCACCCCCAGGAACGCCACCAGGAACCGTGTCGCGGTGCCGGCGTTGCCGACGAACAGCTCCGCCTCTTCCGCCGGGATGCGCCCGCCCTGTCCCCACACCTCGTACCGGGCGTCGGCCGCGTCCTCTTCCACGCGCAGTTTCAGCCGCCGGAGCGAGTCGGCCATCCGCTCCGTGTCCTCGGAGAAGAGCGCGCCGCGCAAGACCGAGTGACCCTCCGCCATCGCGGCGATCAGGAGCGCGCGGTTGGTGTAGCTCTTGGAGCCGGGGACCTGCACCACCGCGTCAACGGGGCCGGAAAGGGGGCGGATCGGGAGAGGATCTTGCATGCGCCCATTCTAGGGTCCGCCTGCGGAGGGGTCAACTGCGGAGCGGAGACTGGAGCTCCCGGCTGCAGCGAGTCCGCGCCGGCGCGAAAATGGCTGGAACGGGCCCACTCCGGGCGGGTTCATTAGGACACGACCACGCCGGGAGCCGAGAAGGAGCCGGTTGGTTGGCTTTCCCTGAACCAATCCCCGGGCCGAGCCCGGACTCAAGTAGAGGAGCTCCCTCGTGAAGACCTTCATTCTGCGCGGCCTGTTGGCGACCGCTCTCATCGGCGCCGCCGCCCTTCCCGCCGCCGCTCACGATAGCCATTCCCGCGGCAGCAGCCCGAGCCACCGCTCGCATCCGGACCGCGGACCGGGCTACCGCGCTCCGGACCACAGCCGGCATCCGGGCCAGAGCGGCCATCCGGGCCGGGGCAACGCCTACGGCCGGTACGACCATCGCGACAGCTTCGAGCATCGCTGTGTCCGCGGCGAGAGCCGCGAGCAGCACCTCCGGGGCCTCCGCATGCAGCGCGAGCGGCAGCAGCAGCGGTCTCGCTACGGCAACTCGCACCGGGACGGCTACCGCGGCCGGTACGACGATCGCCGCGACGACTACCGCGGCCGGGACCATGACCGCGACGATCAGTACCGCGGCTCGCGCGGGTCTTCCCACCGCCGCTAAGCGATGGGGATCGGCCGGATGAAGAGGGGCTGGAGCATTTCGCTTCAGCCCCTCTTCGCTTGTCGAGACTAGAAGAACGTCTCGAACGCCACCCGGAGCTCGTAGGGGAAGTCCGAGTGGGCCGCCTCGCCGGTGCGGGCCAGCGGAACCATCACCCCGACCCGGAACTGGTGGCTGCCCCGGATCACCATCTGTGTCAGGTGCAGACCCAACAGTCCGTGCCGGTTGTCGGCGTCCCGTCCTCCGCCGAGCGGATCGTCGGAGTGCCACTCGGCGTGGATCCCGAGGGCCGTGTTGAGCCCCAGGTCGGCGGCTTCCCGCTGCGGACGGGTCCAGTAGCCGTACGCGGCGTCGAACGCGAGCATGTCCCCCATTCGGAAGCCGCCCCCCAGGTCGCGCGTCCAGACCAGGCTCGCCCAGGTGGTGTCATCCAGGCGCTCCAGGTCCCACGCGTAGCCGAGCAGGAGTCCCGGGTTACCGGTGCCGGTCTGCGAGTGCGGCTCCAGGCGGCCGCCTCCGGGATCGGGATGGGTGTCGTCGCCCGTGGGAAGCTTCACCCCGAAGAAGACCGACTGCTGCATGTTGTAGCCGACCTCCTGTTTGGCCGAGATCCGGCTCTTGGCGCGGAGGGTAATGTCCCCCAGCCCGGAGACGAAGGTCGACCGCAGCCGGCCGCGCAGCCGGGTCTGGTGCAGGCTGTTGTGGTACGGCACCTCCAGCCGCAGGTTCAGGCGGGGGCTGATGCCGTAGTCGACCATGTACTCCTGCTCGAACATCCGCATCCGCTCGCCGCCGCGGCGGGTGGTGCCGGCATCGAAGTACATGAGCTTCACCTCCGGGTGGATCACTCCGAAGCCGAAGGTGATCGGCGTCTCGCCCCAGAGCGGCTCATGCGCCGCCGCCGGAGCGGTCCCCAGGAGCAGGCTGCTCAATCCGAGCACAGAGAGCAGGCGTCGCATCTCACCGCTCCTTCTTTCGCTCGCCGGGCGGCACCACCGCGGTGACTCCCAGGGTCCCGTGGCTGCCCTCTTCTTCTCCCGGCTTCCAGAGCCCCTCCAGCTCCACCCCCTGGCCGACCTGCTTCTCCAGTTGGGAGAGCAGCTCAGCGTGCCCCTCGGCGGCGGTGAGCGGCAGCTCCACGGGGTGGCGCATCTTGTCGAGGCGGAGCACCAGGCGATCCGCTTCGCGCGCCAGCGTTCCGGTTACCCGGAGCTCGGTCTGCTCGGGAATCGGGGTGTAGCCCGCGTCCCGGATCGTCTCCCACATGCGGCGCGGGTCGGGCCACTGGCCCGGCTTCACCTTCACCTCCATGACGGGAGGGCGCAGG
Source organism: Armatimonadota bacterium (assembly GCA_046292385.1). Classification (GTDB taxonomy): domain Bacteria; phylum Armatimonadota; class SYMT01; order SYMT01; family SYMT01; genus JBKBRF01. The sequence goes on from JBKBRF010000008.1 coordinate 21,861, forward strand.
TACAGCTTTGCTTGAGCAACGCCATCCAGGCGCTGCAGCCCCTTGCGGAGCGTAATGCCTCAAGTGGCTCACGTGGCGCCCTTGAGGCCCAGCTTCACCTGCTTCAGGTCGGCGAAGGCGGGGCCGGCGCAGAGCAGCGCGGCGAGCGCCGGTACGACGAATAGACGTCCGTTCATCAGAGTCTCCCAGTCGAGATGCATCGGAGCGCGCACCCTGCGGGTACGCGCGAGCGGGACGACAGGCGGGCCGAGGTACTCGGCCGTTCTCGTCAGCGACTGGGAGGAGCGCGGGGCCCCGCGGCGGTGCGGCCCGGCGGAGCCCGGCCCGGAGAGGAGGTCCGGAAGAAGAGGCGTCGTACACCCGTGGGAGCCGCGAGGCGCACTCCGCCGAAGGCGGGGAGCATGGGACCCGGGTCGAGACCGGGCGGCGTGTCCAGGTGGCGCGGTGACCCGGCCGGGTTGGCCTCCACCCGGAATCGGCAGTGGTCTGGGGTCTTCGCCTGCGGAGCCTGGTCTGCGGTGCTGCCCGCGGCGGGCAGCTCGCCGTGGTCGCAGGTGTCATGCACCGGGACCGCGCAGCAGCTTGGCTTTCCCGCCAGGCGCTCCAGGCAGGCGAAGGCCTCCGCGCCGACCCGGACGCACGCGTCTCCGTTCGGGCAGGTCCACCCTGCCCGCGCGGGTTGCAGCGGCATCCCCAGCAGCGCGAGGACCGGCAGCAGCGCGATTCGGACTCGTCTCCGCATCACAAGAAGAGTATACGGCCCCGGGTCACCGCTCCGACGATCCGTGCGACTTCCGTCACAAAGACGGCGGCGAGTGCCCGGTACCGGCTTCCAGAGCCCCGGTGAGGGGTTTGAGGCGTGTCAGGATGGGAAGCTAGGGGCAGAGAGACAAACGCTGAACCCCGGGAGGTCGCTCGATGCAGACTGTCTCACGCCTCGCCCTGATCTCGTCCCTGCTCCTGACCGCGCTGGCGGCGCACGCGGCCGCTCCTGCTCCGAGCGCCTCCGACGTGCTGGCACGCGTGGAGCGCCGGCTCGCCGCGGTGGAGGACTACAGCTACGTGCTGGAGTCGGAAGTCCGCGGGCCGAAGAAGCGGAGCCACGGCACCTACCAGATCTGGGTCCGCAAGCCGAATCTCTTCCGCCTCAAGGTGCAGCGCGGGCAGAACGAGGGCAGCGAGATCGCGGTCACGCCCCGCGGTACCGTCGATGCCCGGCCTGGCGGTCTGCTGAAGCACCTGGTGACGAAGTCGATGGACAAGCACGACCCCCGCCTCCGCTCGCCGCGCGGGGCGTACGCGTGGGAATCGACGTTCAGCCACTTCTGCTCCCGGCTCCGGCAGAGCCTCGGGCGCGCCGGGAGCGCTTCCACCGCGCCCGCTTCCGGCTCGAAGCAGCTCGCCGTCACCCTGAGCTACCGGCACCCGCAGAGCGGTCGCGCGATGCGCGAGACCTGGACGGTCGACAGCGGCGACTGGAAGCTCACTGGCTTCGATGTCTGGGAAGACGGCGTGCAGGTCGAAAAGTGCCGCCTCAAGGACTGCCGCCTCAACCTCGGGCTGAAAGAGAAGTTCTTCGACCTGTAGCCTGCCCCCTCGAGCGCGTCGGAGAGCCGCGGCCACCACCCCGCCTTTGGATCGAGGCAGTATTCCTCGCTCCGACACCCGGCCCAGAGCAGGATAGTCCCGGCGCCGGTCCGCGATTCCACCCATCAAATCCCCCGCCGGCGGGAACCATGGAAGTGAGGCGCGCACCGGGCACGGGAGCAGATTAGCGGTGCGCGCGGGCTCGAAGGAGGCTTCCGTGATCGAGATCAGGAGCCGGGAAACGCAGGCGGTGCTGCTGCGGGTGGAGGCGGATACCCTTCGCGGCGCCCAACTGGAGGGAGCCAACCTGCGCGACGCCTATCTCGTGGGCGCGGACCTGCGGGACGCCAACCTCCGGTGCGCCTGTCTCCGCTCCGCGCTGCTGCGCGGCGCCAATCTGCACGGCGCAGACCTGCGCGGCGCGGACCTGCGCGAAGCGCAGCTCGAGGGAGCGGTGCTGGACGGCGCGCACCTGGACGCCGGCCTGTTGGAAGGGGCGGACCTGGACCACGCCGGCCTCCACTCCGCCGTGCTCGCGCGCGCCGATCTCCGCGGAGCGATGCTGGAGGCGGCCGACCTCGAGGAGGCGGACCTCAGCGGCGCCGACCTGCGCGAGGCAGACCTGCGCGGAGCAGACCTGGCCGGCGCCAACCTGCGGGATGCCGACCTGCGCGGCGCGTTTCTGCGGGAAGCGGATCTGCGCACGGCGGTGCTGAGCGGCGCGGTCCTCCACTGCGCGGCGCTCGATGCGGCAGAGCTAGAGGGCGCCGTCCTCCGCGCCGCAGACCTGGACCACGCGCACCTGCGGGGCGCCGACCTGACCCACGCGGATCTCTCCCAGGCCGATCTCAGGTGTGCAGACCTCACGGGCGCGACACTCAGGGAGGCCGAGCTGGAAGGCGCGGACCTGCGCGGCGCCTCGCTGGAAGCGGCTGATCTCCGCGATGCGGACGTGGAGCCGGACCAGCTCAGCGCCGCGACGCCGGAGAATGGCCGCTGAGGGGCCGGTCTACGCCTCGTTGATCACGCCGAGCAGGCCGGTGACCTGCAGGATTCGGCGCACCTCACGGGAGGGGTTCCGAATGCAGAGATCCCCGCCCAACTCCCGCGCCTCGCGGAGCACGTGGATCAGCACGCCGAGGCCGCTGCTGTCCATGAAGCTGACGCCCGAGAGGTCGACGATGAGCGACGGTCCCTGGGTGTGAAGGACACGGATCAACTCCGCGCGTACTTCCCAGGAGTTCGCCGTGTCGATGCTCTCATCCTCAATCGCGAGCACCGCGGGTGGTCTCTCGACTCCTGTCGCGGGGATCTCGAGCCGGGTCATCATCTGTCCTCTCCAGGAGCTGCCGGCCCGCGGCTGCGGTGCGGGCGGACGGTATCCACGCTCAGGGTGTCCGATCTGCGGTACCGTGAAACAGCGTTTGAAACAATCTTATTGGCCCCTGACTGCTCGCGGGAGAGCCGGCTGAGTCGCCGCTGGCTCGAGGGCTATTCGGCTGGCCGCTACTTGCGGCGGGCGGCCTCCAGAAGGAGCCTCTGTTCGGCGGCGGCGATGATGCGGCGCGTGCGATCGAGGGTGTCCGGATTGACGGAGATCGAGGTGATCCCCCACTCCACCAGTTTTTCCGCGATCTCCGGGTAGACAGAGGGCGCCTGACCGCAGATAGAGCAGGTGACGCCCTGCTCCCGGCACGCGGTGATGATGTCGCGGATCGCGCCCATCACCGCCGGGTCTCGCTCATCGAACAGGGTGGCGAGCGCCTGGCTGTCGCGGTCGACGCCGAGCATGAGCTGTGTCAGGTCGTTGGAGCCGATCGAGACGCCGGAGACGCCCTCCGCCACGTATTCCGGCAGGCGGTAGAGGATGGAGGGCACCTCTGCCATCACCCAGTAGGAGAAGGTCGGGTCCTCGGTCAGCCCCACCTCGTCCATCAGCCGGCGGCAGGCGCGCAGCTCGGAGAGGGTGCGGACAAACGGCAGCATCAGGATCAGGTTCTTGAGCCCCTGCTCCTGGCGAACCCGCTTGAACGCCTCCAGCTCCAGCCGGAAGAGGTCCGGCTCCGCGAGGTAGCGGTACGCCCCGCGGTAGCCGATCATCGGGTTCGCCTCTTCCGGCTCGTACTCGGCACCGCCCGCCATGTTCCGGTATTCGTTGGTCCGGAAGTCGGTGGTCCGCGCGATGACCGGCCGCGGTGCGAAGGCGCGAGCGAACCGGGCTAGGTGTTCTGACAGGCCGTCCCGGAATTCCGCTCCGCGGCCTTCGTCAATCAGCTTCCGTGGGTGGGTATTGTTCGTGCTGGACAGGACGATGAACTCGATCCGCAGCAGCCCGACGCCGTCCGCGTCGTGCGCCGCGACCTTCTCCGCCAGCTCCGGCTGCCCCAGGTTGACGTAGAGGCGCGTGGCGGTGACCGGCGGCGCCGGGAGGGCTGGGGCGGCCGGTTCCGGCGCCGGTTTCGGGGCTTCTCGCCGGCCGGCGTAAACCACGCCCTGGGCCGCGTCGACCGTTACCTCGGCTCCATCGGAAATCCGCTGCGTGGCGTCCTGGGTACCGACGATGCACGGGATGCCCAGCTCTCGCGAGACGATCGCCGCGTGCGCGGTCATTCCACCCTCGTCGGTTACGATGGCGCCCGCTTTCTTCATCAGTGGCACCCAGTCCGGCTCGGTCATGCGCGTGACCAGCACGTCGCCCGCGGAAAGTCGGGAGCTCTCATCCAGCGAGCGCAGCAGCCGCGCTCGCCCGGAGGCGACCCCCGGCGAGGCGGGCAGCCCCTTCGCCAGCACCTCTTTCGCGCCCTCCTCCGTCTCGGAAGCGACGGCCGCGCCGGCGACGGCGGTGACGGGACGGGACTGGACGATGTAGACGCGCCCGTCCGCGAGCGCCCACTCGATATCCTGGGCGGTGCCGTAGTGCGCTTCGATCTCCCGGCCGAGCCGAGCAACCGTCTTCACCTGCTCCGGCGTCAGGCAGGCACGGCGCGCCTCGTCGCCCTGCAGCCTGCGGCGCTGGTTCTCTCCCTGCTCGTCCCGGTAGGCGAGGATATGCTTCTCCGCCAGCCGCTCCCGCGTGACCTCTAGTGTCTCCTTGCTCACCTCCCAGTGGTCCGGGCTCACCGCCCCGCTCACCACCGTCTCACCCAGGCCGAAGGCGCCCTCGATCACGATCGAGCGCCGCTCGCCGTTGGCGGGGTTCACCGTGAACATCACCCCGGCCGCTTCGGAGTCGACCATCGCTTGCACCACCACCGCGATCGCCATCCGCTCCTCCGGAATCCCCTGCTTCCGGCGGTAGAAGAGCACCCGCGCGCCGTAGAGGGAGCGCCAGCAGTCCCGCACGGCCGCAAGCAGACCCTCCTCCCCGCGGACGTTCAGGAACGTCTCGTTCATCCCGGCGAACGAGGTCCCCGGCATGTCCTCCGCCGTCGCGGAGGAGCGCACCGCCACAAACGGCTGCTCCTCGTTGCTGCGCTGCGCCAGGGTGCGGTAGGCGTCGAGAATGGCGGAGCGCACCGGCTCCGTCAGCTCCGCCCGGCCGATCAGCGCCTGCAGCTCGGCGGCGGCGACCTGCAGATCGTCCGTCCGGTCCACGTCGAGCCCTTCGATCCGCCGCAGCACCCGCTCCCGCAGGCCGGACTCCACCAGGAACTCCTGAAACGCCTCCGCGGTCACCACGAACCCCGGCGGTACCGGCATCTCGAACGAGGCGAGCTCTCCGAGGTTGGCGCCCTTGCCGCCGACCAGGTCGGTATCGGCGGCAGAAAGTGTCTCGAGCCAGCGGATCGAGGCGGCCCCCGCGCTCGCCGGCGCCGGCTCCGAAGGACGGTTCGTGGTGATCGACATGGCGCTTCTCCCGAAAGCCCCGGCGCGGGCGGCCCGGGACGGAGCGGCGCCCGAACGCGCCCTCCTCGTTCCAGCGTTCCCCCGTCTGCGGGGGATGACGCGGACCGCCGGAGCGGGGCGCTGCGGTCAGAACGGGAGCAGGCGCCGGAATCCGTGGTAGAGCACCACCGGGTAGAGGGAGAGGTTCCGGCCGAGGGCGGCGGCGACCGAGTACCGCGGCGGCGGCACCCGCTCGCCGCCTCGCACCTGCGCCAGACAGGAGGCGAGCGCCCGGAGGTGGGAGGGGCCGAACGGGCCGTCGTGGATGCGGTCGACGCGGTCCAGCGGCAGACCCGCCTCTCCGTGGAGGGCGCCGACCCACGCGCCGACGACCGCGCCGATGCTGTCGGTATCGCCGCCCGCGTTCACCGTCTCCACCACGGCGTTCAGTGGATCGGCGCCGTGACGCAGCAGGCAGAAGAGCGCGAAGGAGACGGTGTGCACCACGTAGCCGCTCGTTCCGAGCCGGGCCGCCGCATCGGCCGTTGAGGTTTCCTGCCCAGCAGACTCGATCGCGGCGGCGAGTGCAGTGCGAAGCTCCGTCGCCGTCACGAGGGCCGGGTCATCCAGCAGCGCAGCACAGGCGGCCGTGAGGGCGGAACGATCGAAGCGCTCCGCGCGGGCGCAGAGGGCCGCCACCTCCGCGGTGAAGAGGGCACCGTCCACCGCCCGCGGGTCGGTGTGCGTCACCTCCGCCAGCAGCCGTCCGAAGCGGCGGCGCTCCTCCGGCCGGTCCCGGAAGTAGACGCCGACCACCGCCGCGCGCATCGCCGCGCCGTTTCCGGCGGAGCGGACTCCGGTCCGCCGCATTCCCACCGCCGCCTTGAGGCAGGCGCGCACCGTGGCGAGCCCCACTCCCCAGGGGAGCCGCAGGAACCATCCCAGCAGGGCGCGGCGGAAGTCGCGGGCGCACGCCTCCGCGTCGCGCGGGTGACGGACCAGGCTCTGCGCCACCAGCGCGCTCTGCTCGGTGTCGTCCGAGACGAACCCGGTCGCGCCGAGGAGCCGGTAGCGGTCGAGGCGACCGAACCGCCGGGAGATGGCGTGGGCCGGCATCCCTTCGGCGGGCAGGCCGAGCGCGTCTCCCAGGGCGGTGCCGAGCAGCGTACCCGCCAGCCGATCATCCATCGCCGAACGAAATGCCGAGGGCCCGCGCGGTGCGGACCAGGTCCCCATTCGGCGGCACCAACTTCAGCCGGTGGATCGCCTGCGAGATCGGCACGTCGAGCACGTCCGGCGGCTCGAACGAGACCATCCGGCCGAAGCGCCCCTCCACCACCAGCCGCACCGCATTCACGCCAAATCGCGTCGCCAGGAGCCGGTCGAACGTCGTCGGTCCGCCGCCGCGCTGGAGGTGCCCCAGCACCACGCAGCGGGTCTCCTTGCCGGTGAGCGCCTGGATCTCCTCCGCCAGCCGGTGCCCGATGCCGCCGAGCCGGATCTCGCCCAGCTTTCCCTCGCCGGTGCCGCACGCCACCAGCTCTCCGGAGGGCCAGCGGGCACCCTCCGCCACCACCACGAGCGAGAAAGCGCGGCCGTTCGCCTCCCGCTGCCGGATCTTGCGGACGATCCCCTCCAGGTTCCAATCGATCTCGGGGATCAGGATGACGTCGGCCCCGCCTGCCATGCCGGCGTGCACGGCGATCCAGCCGGCGTGGCGGCCCATCACCTCCATCACCATCACCCGTTCGTGCGCGGCGGCGCTGGGGTGCAGGCGGTCGAGCGCCTCCGTGGCGAAGGCGACGGCGCTGTCGAAGCCGAAGGTCTGGACCGTCGCTTCCAGGTCGTTGTCGATCGTTTTCGGCACGCCGACCACCGGCACGCCGGACTCGAAGAGCTGCTGAGCGATGGTGAGGCTGCCGTCGCCGCCGATGCAGATCAGGCCGCGCAGGTTGAGCCGCTCGCACGTCTCTCGCGCCTGGGAAAGCATGGATGGATCGATCTGCACCACGTCGCCCTCTCCCACCTTGCCGACGAACCGCCCGCGGTTTACGGTGCCCAGGATCGTGCCGCCCAGGTGCAGGATCCCCTTGGTGCTCTCGTTATCGAGCACGCGGTAGCTGACCGGATCGAGCAGCCCCTCGTACCCGCGCTCGAAACCCAGCACCTCCCAGCCGAGCTGAGTCGCCGACTTCACCACCCCACGGATCACCGCATTCAGTCCCGGCGCATCTCCCCCACCGGTCAAGACTCCCAACCGCATCGGCTCGCCTGCCTCACTCATCACTCTCTCCTCGCCCGGGCGCCGCCCGCTTCCCTCTCAGTCTGGCACAGCGCGCTGAAATCCTCCGGCGAGAAACGGCGCGTACCCGGCGGCCGCGTCCTCCGGACGCCCGAGCCTGGCCAACCGGAGCGCCCGAAGAAGCACTTCGTTTGGTGGCTGCCGCGGTTTCAACCGCCCGGCAGCGGACTGGGGTTCGGATCACATGTTCTGCAGGAGAGCCGCACCCTCTGCCGTATGTTTAAAGTGTATGGCGCTCACCCTGCCCGCTCCACCTCTTCGGGACCGCCCGGAAGCCCCCTGCTTTACCGGCCCCCCGATCTTTCTCTCCGGCTGTAACCGCGGCGGCACCACGATCATGGCCCGCCTCCTCAGCGCGCATCCGGAAGTCCGGAACGTCGGGCGCGGCCAGTTCTGCGAGGGGCAGTATATCTGGCGCCGCCGCTTCCGCGACTTCAGCCGCCACCGCTGGGCGATCCGTCCCTGGCTCTGGCACATGCGGAAGACGGAAGAGCACGCCACGCCGGAGCTGCTGGAGTTCTTCCGAAGGGAATTCCTGGCGGCGCTCGACGGCAAAGGCCGGATGATGGAAAAGACACCGGCCAATGCCGTGCGCATCCCGTTCATCGACCGCCTCTACCCGGACTGCCAGTTCGTCCACGTGATCCGGGATGGGCGCCACACCACCGCCTCCCTCATCGCGCGGCGGGTGCTGCCTCCCTACGCGCCGCACCAGTGGGTCGGCGCGCACCGCACCGCCCTGGCGGACCTCGCCCGCATCGCTCCCGAGCGCGTCACCCTGGTCCGCTACGAGCGGCTGATCCAGGAGCCGGAGCAGACGCTGGAAGAGATCTGCCGCCGAACCGGGCTCGACTGGTCCGAATCCAGCCGCCAGCAGATGCTCGCGGCGGCGGCGGGCTCGCTGGAGAACCCCGCCAGCCGCTGGGAGCGGTTCTGGCCCCTCCAGAAGCGCTACATCCTCTCCGTGATCGGGCCGCTGCAGGCGGAGCTGGGTTATCCCGTCGAAGAGTAACGCAGCCGGTCCCGGCTGTTAGCAGGTTTCAAGTTAGCAGGTTACAGGTTCCGAGCCACTCCGGCGCCGCCAGCGTGCCGGGTTCGGTAACCTGTAATTTGCAAACCTGCAACTTGCAAACTCGAGATGCCGCTCCCGCTCACCCACGGAGGACACGGATGGAACGCGACCTGCCCCCGAGTCACACGCTCAACGACTTCCTGCTCGCTACCGCGGAGCGGGACCGCCCCGGCGACGTCTTCGAGCTCGAGAGCAAGCGGATGCTCGAGGTGAACGTGAACGGCCGGATCTGGTCGAAGCTCGGCGCGATGATCGCCTACCGCGGCGCGGTGCAGTTCAACCGGGAAGGCGCGATGGAGGGCGGCGTCGGTAAGATGCTCAAGCGCTTCGTCTCCGGCGAGGTGACGCCGCTGGTCAAGATCGAGGGCCGCGGCACGGTCTACCTCGCCGACGAAGGCAAGCACATCACGATCCTGCGGCTGCAGCCGGGCGAAGCGATCAGCGTGAACGGGAACGACCTCCTCGCCTTCGAGGACACGATCAGCTACGACATCACCTTCCACAAGCGGGTCGCCGGCATGCTGGCCGGCGGTCTCTTCTCCCTCCGCCTCACCGGCCAGGGCCTCCTCGCGCTGATGTCGCACGGGGAGCCGCTCACCCTGCGGTGCACGCCGAACGACCCGATCACCACCGACCCGAACGCCACCATCGCCTGGTCCGGCAACCTGCAGCCGGAGCTGAAGACTGATATCTCCTTCCGCAGTCTGATCGGCCGGGGCGGCGGCGAGACGTTCCAGATGCACTTCCGCGGCGACGGCTTCGTGGTGGTCCAGCCGTTCGAAGAAGTGCCGGTGGTGACGAGCTCGCAGGGATAGGTGGTCTCACGCGAGCGGTGTGTGGAGGCAGTAGGAGATTCCGGAGCGGTAGGCTGCCGTATTGCGTACCGTGTATTGCGTAGCGACCGGCTGCTAACTCGTGCCTGGACATCGTGCCGGGCGAACAGCTATTGGAAGGCGCTCCGCCCGGCAGCAGGTTTTGTGAAGCGGAGGAGGCACGCCGCTACGCAATACGCGATACGGAATACTCTAACGTCGTGCCGGGCGGCGCGCCTCTAAAGCCTCTCGCCCGGCACGACGCCTCGGAACTTGGTGGCAACCGATCGCTACGCAATACGCGATACGAAATACACCCCGCAGGTCGCGACCGCCCCGCCCGCGAACGAAGCCCTGTCTCCGCTCCGGAAAGGACATTCCGATGCCTCGCCGATCTTCGCCCCTCCGTCTGCTGCGCCTGACCGCGGGAGTCGCCGGCGCCATGCTCCTCGCGGCCGCGGCAGGGGCGGAGGACTGGCCGCAGTGGCGCGGGCCCGGCCGCGACGGCGTGTGGCGGGAGACCGGCCTGATCGAGAAGTTCTCCGCTCCCCAGGTGCCGGTGAAGTGGCGGGTGCCGGTCTCGAACGGCTACAGCGGGCCGACCGTAGCGGCAGGCCGGGTCTACCTGACCGACCGCGTCACCGAGCCGAAGCAGCAGGAGCGGGTCCACTGCTTCAACGCGGAGACGGGCGAGACGCTCTGGACGCACGTCTACGACGCGGCGTATGGCGGGGTCGGTTACCCGGACGGCCCGCGCGCCGCGGTAACTGTCCACGACGGCCGCGCCTACGCGCTGGGGGCGGTCGGGCACTTCCACTGCCTCGACGCCGCCTCCGGAAAGCTGCTCTGGAGCCACGACCTGGACGCCCGCTACCAGATCCGGCTGCCGACCTGGGGCCTCACCGCGGCGCCGCTGATCGAGGGCGGCCTGGTGATCCTGCAGATCGGCGGCGAAGGAGACGCGTGCGTGGTCGCCTTCGACCGCAAGACCGGCCAGGAGCGCTGGAAGGCCCTGCCGGACCAGGCGTCCTACTCCGCCCCGATCATCGTGGAGCAGGCCGGGAAGCGGGTCCTGGTGGTCTGGACCGGTGACCGGGTGGTCGGCCTCGATCCGCAGACCGGGACGCTCCTCTGGGCGCAGGACTTCCCCTCGCGGGAGCAGGTGATCGCTATCGCTACCCCCGCGCTCAGCGGTGACCGCCTCTTCCTCACCAGCTTCTACCAGGGCTCGCTGATGCTCCGGCTCCCGAAGGACCGCCTGGCGGTGGAGAAGCTGTGGGAGCGCCGCGGTCGGAACGAGCTAAACACCGACGGCCTCCACTCGATCATCGCCACTCCCCTCTTCCAGGGCGACTACGTCTATGGAGTCGACTCCTACGGCGAGCTGCGCTGCCTCGACGCGCAGACCGGCGAGCGGCTCTGGGAAAGCCAGGAGGCGGTGCCGAAAGCGCGCTGGTCGACGATCCACTTCGTCCCGAACGGCGACCGGGTGTGGCTGTTCAACGAGCGCGGCCAACTCGTCATTGCGAAGCTGTCCCCGAAGGGCTACGAGGAGATCAGCCGCGCGCAGCTCATCCAGCCGACCCTCGGCCAGCTCCCCCAGCGGGGCGGCGTCACGTGGTCGCACCCCGCCTACGCGAACAAGCACGTCTTCGCCCGCAACGATGCAGAGCTCGTCTGCGCCAGCCTCGCTGCGAGGTAGGCAGGAAGCCGAACCGTTCAGGGGATCAGGGGATGGGATTGGGGCTGAGGGGATTTACTCCCAGCCTCGGTCTCCTCCGGCAGTACGGCGTCCGGACGACCCTCTTGCTCAGCGTGCGAGGGCGTTTTCCGGCGTCCGGAGGACGCTTGGCCGCAGGCCGACGAGCGAGGTATTTCAATGCCTCGCGACCTCCGAGGGCGGTAGATCCATCCCGATGATCGGAACTGGCGTTCAACCTCCGCCACTTACGTCGTTATCGGTAGAGCAGGTACTTTTGCCGGGAGCGCCGGAACGACTCCACGTCATCTCGGTACGACGCGACGATCTGCGCCATGCTGTCGCCCCGCAGGATCGCCTCCGGGATGGCGCGGGAGCCGAACCAGCGGGCGGTCGGCTCGATCTTCGGCTTGCCGGGGAAGAGGCGCACCAGGGCGTCGAGGATCTCGATGGCGGTGCGGGTGCCGTCGAACGCCTCGCGGTCGAGCAGGCGGATGTCGACCCCCTCGCACCGCTCGCCCTTGAACTCGCGGGTGGTCGGCGTGAAGGTGACCGGCACGAACCGCAGCCCCGGGATCCGGCGGCGGTTCAGCTCCAGGCTCAGCTTCTCGCCGTCGATCCAGGGGGCTCCCACCCGCTCGAACGGGGTGTCGGTGCCGCGGCCGACGGAGAGGTTCACCCCCTCGATCAGGCCGATGCCGGGGTAGAGCTCCGCCTGGAGCGTGTTCCGAATGTTCGGGCTCGGGTTGACCCACGGCTGGCCGGTCTCGTCGAACCACCGGTCCCGGCGCCAGTTCTCCAGCCGCACCACCTGCAAGTCGGCGTTGATCTTCCGCTCCGCGTTGAAGAGCTGCGCCAGCTCGCCGACCGTCATCCCGTGGCGGACCGGCAGCCGGTGGTGCGCGATGAAGCTCTCCAGCCCCGGCTGGAGGAGTGGGCCCTCCACCGCGAGGCCGTTCACCGGGTTCGGACGGTCGAGCACCACGAAGCGCAGGCCGTTCTCCGCCGCCGCCTGCATGCAGAGACCGAGGGTGGAGATGTAGGTGTAGTAGCGGACGCCGATGTCCTGGATGTCGAACACCAGCGTGTCGAGGCCGCGGAGCTGCTCCGGCGTCGGCTTGTACTTGCCCTGCCCGTAGAGGCTGTGGATCGGCAGCCCGGTCTTCTCATCCCGGGAGGAGGGCACTTCCTCGTCCAGGTCGGCGCGCAGGCCGTGCTCCGGGGAGAAGAGCGCGGCGAGGCGCACGTTCGGGGCGGAGTGGAGCAGGTCGATGGTGCTCACCCGGTCCCGGTTGATGCCGGTGCGGTTGGTGATGAGCCCCACGGTGCGCCCCTCCAGCAGCTTGAAGCCGTCCCGCTGGAGCACGTCGATTCCGGTCAGCACGGGGACCATCCGCGGCGTCACCTCCTTGCGCTCCGGCAGCTCCTGTGGCCGCACGATGCCCGCCGTCACGTTCGCCGCGCGCGCCCAGAGCGGCAGCACGTTGCCGCCGTCGCCGGGATGCACCCGGTTGGCAAGACCGATTACGAACGACTCGCTGTACGGGTCGACCCAAATGTAGGTGCCGGTGAACCCGGTGTGGCCGAAGCTGCCGACCGGGAGCAGGTCGCCGCGGACATGGGAGTACGGGGAGTCGATGTCCCAGCCCAGGCCGCGCATCGGCACCCGCTCCGGAGAGTGCGGGCTGGTCATCGTGCGAATAGTGGCCGGCGCCAGCGGGTAGCGGCGGCTCCCCCTGCCATCCGAAGAGAGCAGCATCCGCGCGAAGCGGGCGAGGTCGTCGGCCGTGCTGAAGAGGCCGGCGTGGCCCGCTACGCCGCCCATCACCGCGGCGTTCGGATCGTGCACCGCACCGCGCCGGAACTCGCCCGCGTAGGCGGTGGTCGGCGCGGTCCGCGGCTTCAGGCTCTCGGAGAGGTGGTAGCCGGTCTCCTTCATGCCGAGCGGCTCGAAGATGTGCTTCCGCGCGTAGACGTCGAGCGGCTCCCCGCTCACGCGGCGGACCAGCTCCCCCAGGGTGATGAAGCCGAGGTCGCTGTAGACGAAGCGGGTATCGGTGGGATAGCTCAGCGAGGCCGCCGCCAGCGCTTCCATCACCTTGGGGGTGTGGTCCTGCACCGCCGGCCCCTGCGGATCGCCGAACCGCTTCAAGTAGTTGTCCCACGCCGCCAGGCCGGAGGTGTGGGTCAGGAGCTGGCGGATGGTGATCTTGTCCTTCCCGTTCGCGCCGAACTCCGGCCAGTAGGTCACCACCCGGTCGTTCAGCCGCAGCCTCCCCCGCTCCACCAGGTCCATCACGCAGGAGGTCGTCGCCACCACCTTCGTCAGCGAGGCGAGGTCGAACACCGTGTCCGGCGTCATCGCCTCCACCGCCGGCTGGACGCTCCGGTTGCCGAACGCCTTGCGGTAGACCACCTTCCCCCGGTGACCCACCAGCAGCACCACGCCCGGCGTCTCGCCGCTCTGCACCGTCGCCCGCGCCGCGGCATCCAGGTCGGCCCACGGGTCGTCCGCTCGCGCCCCGGAGACGGAGAGGGAGCAGAACAGCGCGAGAAGCGCCGCGAGGGCAAGGACGAGACGGTGACTCCGGCGGACCGGCGGACAGAGGCGGCTCATGGGGAGGTGACCTTTCCCGGCGCCGGCGGAGGGTGCCCGGCGGCGGTTCAGCCTTAGTTACGAGTGCGGGGTCAGAGGGTCCTCCGAGCTCAAGGCGCTCGCCGCGTTGCGGTAACGACTTCTCACCGGCGTTCCACCCCGTGCCCTCACGCGGCGGAGCGGCCCTCCCGCGTGGGTGGCCCACCCGCAGTCCTTTCACGCTCCGCCTTCGGCTCCGCTAGCGGATTGCTCCGGGCGTGCGCTCCGGCAGCCTGCGCCCCGCGACCGAAGACAACGATTCCCGCATTGCGGTGGTTCACGGGCCGCCCCGCCGCGCTCAAGCAGCCACCCCCGGGTGCCCGCAAGCGGGCACCCGGGGGTGGCCACAAGTGAACCCCTCCAGCCCTGCCGCCGGCAGCCCTTCCGGGCTCCCATGGATTTGCAGGAACCTGACCGGTGGCGTCCGGATGTGCGGCCGCAGGCGGCACTGGAGGGCGGCATTTGTGACCACCCCTGGGAGCCAGGGGTGGTCGCTCGACGGCGGCCGATTCAGCCCGTGAACCAGACTGCTGTAGCAGTAGAGCGCACTGGCGCGGGATGAGCGCAGCGGTACGCACTCCCGGAGAGGCCCGCTAACGGAGCGAAGCGGAGTGTGAAAGGGCCGCCGGAGGGCACTCGCCGCGGGAGGGCTGAAGCGGCCGACTAGGGCGTGGGGTCGGTCTCACGGGTTCAACGCTGCATGACGCTGAGCCACAGCAGGCTCCGGAGCAACTCCAGCAATTCACGCGTCCTGAGCCGCCCCGGTGGTAAGACAGGAGAAAGGGCCTGCCAGGAGGCGGATCGGAGCGGCGGATGAAGCGGTTTCTACAGGGATTGATCTTCGGGGCGGCGGTCGGGGCGGCGGTAGTCCTTGCGGCGGCGCCGGCGTTCGCGCAGCGCCCATCTTCTCTACCGGAAGAGCGGCCCGGGGGCGCCCTGGAGCGCGCGGAGCGTCCGGAGCTGGCGGTGCGGGTGACGCCGGAGATGGAGCGCTACTCCTCCACCCGCTACGCCCTCTACTTCCTCCGCAGCTTCCTGGGACTCCTGATCCTGCTGCTCTTCCTGTCCACCGGAGCCAGCGCGCGGCTGCGGGACCTGGCGGAGCGGCGGACCGGCAACCCGGTGCTCCGGACCTTCATCTACTTCCCGCTCCTCTGGCTCGGCATCACGGTCTGCTCGCTGCCGCTCTCCTTCTACAGCTCCTACCTGCTGCCGCACCAGTACGGGCTCTCCAACCAGACCGCCGCCGGCTGGGTGCAGGACGCGCTAAAGGGCTACGCGCTCACCGCGGTGATCGGCTCGCCGGTGGTGGCTCTGCTCTACTGGTCGCTCCGCCGCAGCCCGCGGCTCTGGTGGGTCGGCTTCTGGGTCGCGTGCATCCCGCTGCTGATCGCGGCGGTGCTGCTGACGCCGCTGGTGGTCGACCCGCTCTTCAACCGGTACCGCCCGCTGCCGGAGTCGCCGCTGCGGGAGAGCCTGCTCGAGATGGCGGAGCGTGCCGGAATCGAGAACAGCCGCGTCTTCGAGGTCGACGCCAGCACCCGCACGAAGGCGGTGAACGCCTACGTGACCGGAATCGGTGGCTCGGCGCGGATCGTGCTGTGGGACACGCTGCTGGAAAAGCTGGATGACGACGAGGTGGTCGCCGTGATGGCACACGAGATGGGGCACTACGTGGAGCGCCACGTGGTGATCGGGCTCGGTGCCAGCATCGTCGGCACGCTGCTCGTCTTCATTCTGGTCGACCGCGGCGGCCGGCGCATCCTGGCTCGCAGGGGCGACCGCTGGCGGGTGCGCGGGCTCGACGATCTCGCCGGCTTTCCGCTGGTGCTGCTCCTCGTCTCCGCCATCAACTTCTTCGGCGCCCCGGTGGAGAACGCCGTCTCCCGGACGATCGAGCGCCGGGCGGACGACTTCTCGCTGCGCCTGACGGGGGACGGCCGCGCCGCCGCCTCCGCTTTCGTGAAGCTCAGCGAGGCGAATCTCTCCCACCCGGCGCCGCCCCCGTTCATCGAGCTCTGGCTCTTCAGCCACCCGCCGCTGAACGAGCGGATCGAGAAAGCCTTGAGTTATCGATCATCAGCCAGCGCGGGGCTCGGGGAGGCGCCAGAGGACCAGCCCTAGTGCCAGGGCGGTGCCGACCGCGCCCGCGGCGAAGATCGGGCTGAAGCCGACCGCGCTGATCATCGAGCCGGCGGCCAGCGGCAGCAGCACGCGGAACGGGCCGGAGAAGAGGTTGAAAACGGCGGTATAGGTGCCGCTGCGCTGCGGAGGGCAGAGCTCCAGCACGTAGTTCTGGGCGCAGACGGCCCAGCCCTGGAGCGCCAGCTCGTTCAGCAGGAAGACCGGGTGCATCCAGAGCGGGCCGTCGGCGCCCCACGCCAGGGAGACCGCTCCCAGCCCGGCGAAGGTGGCGAGCTGGATGGCGCGCAGGTTACCATACCGGTCGGCCAGCCAGCCGATCAGCAGGTAGGTGACCGCGCGCCCCACATTGAGCACCTGGTTGTACTCCGCCACGGTCCGCTCGCTCGCCCCGAGGCCGGTGATGGCAAAGTCGGTATAGAACGCGCCGGCCATCTGGTTCAGCGCGAAGAGCGCGACGCCGATGCAGAGCCAGAGGATGCGGGAATCGCGCCGCACCAGGGAGAGCGCCTTGCGCACCGGCTCCGGGGGTGGGATCTCGTGCTCCTCCGGGATGACCTCCCGCATCACGCCCAGCGGAAGCAGGGTGACGGTCTGGATCACGAAGGCCGCCAGGAAGCAGGCGGCGTAGCCGTTGGGGAAGCCCCAGGCGCCGATGAACCGCTCCGCCAGGACCGCGCAGCCGAGACCCAGCACTCCCGCCGCCGCCCCGCCGAGGCCGTAGAGGCGCCCGCGCCGCGCGGCGGGAATCGTCTTGGCGATCAGCTTGTAGTAGGCGGGCAGGTTGGCGCCCAGCGCCAGGTTCATCACGAGCCAGCAGCCGAAGAAGGCGAGGAGCAGCGCGGACCGGCTCTCGCTGAAGCCCCAGCAGAGCACCGCCAGCACCAGGAGCATCAGGCGCTCCAGCAGCCCGACGCCGAGCACCCAGTACCGGACGTTCCGCAGCCGTTCGATGCGGCTCGCCACCAGCACGCCCGGCACCAGCCAGCCGAACAGCATCAGCGCCGGGATCATGCCGATGGCGACCGGGCTAGGGGTGAGCTGCTTGACGAACAGCGGCAGGATCGTGAGGTGGGAGATGAACGCGACCCCGGTGTTCCAGCCGCACGCGTCGATCAGCGCCGCGCCGAAGTTCCACCGCCGGTCGGCCCGCGTTTCCCGTGGAGAGTCCGGTTTCAGGGGAGTGCCCGGTAAGCGCTAGACCGCCAGCCCGACGATGGCCGACCGGAACTCGACCACCAGCGTGCGGCCCACCAGGGTGAGGTCCGGCACCATCCGCCGGGCCCGCAGCTCCCACGCCGGCTTACCGGTGGCGCGGTCGAGCGCCAGCACCAGCCAGCGGCCCTCCGGCTCCGGCGTATTCACGCGCAGGTAGAGCCGCTCCGCGTCACCGTCCAGCCCGTGCACCTGGCCCACTTTTCGCTCCCAGCGCAGCTCGCCGGTGGCCGGATCGAGGGCGAGGAGGCGCCCGCTCCAGGTTTCCGCGAAGAGCAGGTCGCCCTGGACCCGCAGCTTGAAGATCCGCTCCTCCCCCTCCGGCTCCCGCTTCCAGAGGCGGTCTCCGGTGAGCGCGTCGACCGCGTAGGCGGTGCCGTCCGTGAAGTAGCAGAGCATGCCGTGCGACACGCCCGGCTCCTCCACGCTGCCGGTGTTCTCCAGCCGCCAGCGGACCTGGCCCGAGACCAGGTCGACCCCCATGGCGCCGGCCTCGTGGCCGGAGATCGGGAGGAGGTCGCCGTTTGCCTGGCCGACGACCATCGGCTGCCCCTCCGCAGAGAGCGACCACCGCCGCGCCCCGCCCGCGGTCGCGAAGCCCTGCACGACTGCTTGCTCCGGATCCGAGACCACCAGCAGGTCTCGCTCCGGGAAGGGATAGAACTCCGGCTCCCCCTCCAGCGGAGCGCGCCACTCCTGCCGGCCGTCCGCCCGCGAGAGCGCGAACATCGGTCCCGGCCGCCGCTGCGTGATCGCGGCGTAGAGGTGGCGCGGGTCGATGCCCAGCGTGTTCACCCGTCCGCCCAGCTTCTGCGCCCAGGCGCGCCGGCCGGTCGCCAGCTCCAGCGCCTCCAGCTCCTGCCCGCGCGCCAGGCACGCCAGCTCCGCGTCGACCGCCACCTCGTCCGGCAGCGCGGGGGAAGGTGCCTCCCACCGCACGGCGCCGTCCGCCGCCTCCCGCACCAGCAGCCGCTCCTTCTCCATCAGCAGCACGGCCCCACTGGCGGGCAGGCTCTGGGCCCACACCTGGCGCGCGGCGTGCTCCCACGCCACGTCCGGCTGGCCGCCGGGGCAGTCTCCCCAGGAGTATTCCGGCTCGGCGGGTGCTTCTCGGTCGGGGCGGTTCTTTGGCATCTCGTTAGGGGTCTAGGTTCAGGGCAAACGGTCGAGCCTGCGGGGCGTACGGTGAACGTGCCGCGCGCTCTCCGGAGACCATCTTGCCTCAGCCGGTTCGGATTCGGCCAGGAACGTACGCGAAAGCGGCTCCCGAGACGTCCAGGGGACGCTGGGAGCCGTAAAGAGACCGCACCCGGGCTTGCCTCGTCCCGCCGCTGCAAACTACGGGGCTAGACGGCGTAGGACGCCGAGGCCTCAGTGGGCGGGGGCGTCCGGGATGTAGTCTTTGCTCATCCCCAGCTCTTCCGGCGCGTGGAGTCGGAGCATCAACGAGTCGACCCCCTTGGGGACCTCCGCGGCGGTCAGCGCGCTCACCAGCCACATCAAGCCCAGGGAAAGCGGCACGCCCCAGATCGCCGGCTGCTCCAGCAGCGTGCGGACGATCGGATCGGGAGCCCAGGCCAGGATCTTCTTGTCGATCAGCATCGTGGAGATGATCGCTCCCAGGCTGGCGAGGCCGCCGATCAGCATGCCGGCGGCGGCGCCCTTGGCCGTGAGCCCTCGCCACCAGGCGCCCAGCAGCAGCAGCGGGAAATAGCTGGCGGCGGCGATGGCGAACGCCCAGCCGACGAGCATGGCGATGTCCCAGCTCTCCGCGACCATTCCCAGCAGCGTGGCCAGAATCCCGACCCCCACCGCCGAGATCTTGAACGCCTTCAGCCGGTCTTCCGGGGTGGCGCTCGGCCGCAGGATCGAGCCGTAGATGTCGTGCGCCATCGCGCTCGACATGGAGACCAGCAGGCCGCTGAAGGTCGACATGAACGCCGCGAACGCGCCCGCTACCGTCACGCCCTTCAGCACCGGGCCCCAGACGCCGCCCAGGATGGTCGGCAGCTCTACCACCACGGCATCGGTCTTGCCGTTGGCGTAGAGCTCCGGCATCAGGAAGCGGCCCATCGCGCCCCAGATCCCCGGGAAGATGTAGAAGACGCCGATCAGCACCATCACCCAGAGGGTGGTCCGCTTCGCCGCGCGCCCATCCGGATTGGTGTAGAAGCGGACCAGGATGTGCGGCAGCCCCGCCGTCCCGAACACCAGGCCCACGATCAGCGAGAAGGTGTAGAGCAGCGGATACCCGTGCTTGCTGGTGAAGGCGCCGAAGGGACGTACCCACTCTTCGTTCGAGACGGTCCCGGCCACCGGCTCTCCTGCCAGGAACCGGACCTGCGCGGGCTCGGCAAACTCCAGCTTCGCGCCGGTTAACCGGCCGGCCAGCTCCGCGGGCTGGAGCTCCAGGCGGGTGCCGGCGGGCCAGAAGAGCTCCGCGCCGTTCGCCGCGGAGGGCGCCGACGACATGAAGTCGGCGATCGTCCACTCCCGGCCCCCCGGAATCGCCTTCACCGCCGGGGCGACGCTCCGGAGCCGCGTGTCGGTGGCGAGCTCCAGGACCACCGGCTCGGGCGGCAGCGTGAGGAAGTCTCCGGCCTTGAACGCGCGCGTCGCCTCCCGGGGGTAGACCGGCAGCGGCCGGTCCGAGCCGCCGCCGCCGGAGACGAACCGGTCGTACGGCCCGAAGTACGCCATCAGCACGAAGACCGGCGCCGCGATGGCGAACATCTTCAGCCAGTACTGGAACGCCTGGACGAAGGTGATGCCCTTCATGCCGCCCAGCGCCACGTTGAAGGAGATGACCACGCCCACCAGCGCCACGCCGACCCAATAGGGCGTCCCCAGGATGCTCGTCATCGCCACGCCAGCACCCTTCATCTGCGGCATCGTGTAGAAGAACCCGATGAACAGCACGAAGGTCACGGCGATCTTCCGGAACGAGGGGCTGGAGAAGCGCCCTTCCGCGAAGTCCGGGATCGTGTAGGCGCCGAAGCGGCGCAGCGGGCCGGCGATGAACAGCAGCAAGAAGAGGTATCCGGTGGCGTAGCCGACCGGATACCAGAGCACGTCGTAGCCGAACTTCATCACCAGCCCCGCCACGCCCATGAACGAGGCGGCGGAGAGGTACTCGCCGGAGATGGCGGAGGCGTTCCAGAACACGCTGACGGAGCGCCCTGCCACGAAGAAGTCGCTGGCAGAGCGGGAGATGCGCGTCGTGTAGATGCCCAGGCCGATCGTGGCCAGCACCACGGCCGCCACCATCACCACCGGAATCCAGTCCAGGTTACCTGTCATCGGCCCTGCCGCTCCTCACGGATCATCTGCGCCTCCTCCGCCTCCAGCTTCTCGGAAGACTTCACGAAGTAGGTCGAGAGCGCCCAGGTAATGGGATAGAACGCGATCCCCAGGATGAACCAGGAGAGCGGGAAGCCGAAGACCGGCTGCTGGGTCCAGGCCGGGGTGAACTGGGTCAGGAGCGGGAGCCCGAGGATCAGCACCAGGAACACGGCCGCTACGGTGATACCGAGGCCGGCCTGCTGCTTCATCAACCGACTCGCAAGCTGGGCATCGGTGAGATGCGGATGAGGGGAGCCTTCCTCGGCTCCGGGGTTTCGCTGCGTCTTTGCCGCCATGAATGAAGTCCGGTCCGCCGGCTCGGGCCGCGCGGAACACGGAAGTATTGGACAGGCACGCGCCGACCGCCTCCACCCGGTGCGGATGGGATGTCAGCGGAGATCCCTCCATCCCTCCGAGCGGCTCAAGCGACCACCCCCACCGCCCGCAAGCGGGCACCCGGGTGGTCACAGGTGAAACTCTCCAGCCTTGCCTCCGGCAGCGCTTCCGGGCTTCGCGAACCCCGATGCCCTGGGGGCACGAAGCCGGTCGTGCTGCACCGCCTGAAGGCAACCCGTCGGCGGCCGACCGTGCCCAGACCACAGGCGCCC
The DNA here is from genome assembly GCA_046292385.1 of Armatimonadota bacterium. Taxonomy (GTDB): domain Bacteria; phylum Armatimonadota; class SYMT01; order SYMT01; family SYMT01; genus JBKBRF01. The sequence continues at coordinate 43,100 of JBKBRF010000008.1, forward strand.
GCCGGGTGCCAGTTGTGGCCACCCCTGGGCGGCAGGGGTGGTAGCTCGAAGGGTCGGGAGGCAGCCCGTGAGCTGCCCTATCGGCGCGGGTTACGCATCCTGGCGCGGGAAGAGCTTTTCGACGTCAGCTCCCGCAGCGGCCTGCTAACGGAGCGCAGCGGAGTGTGAAAAGGCCGCGGAGGGCCTTCGTCGCGGGAGGGCTGCCTCCCGGCACAAGGGCTCGGGGTCGGGTCGCGGGATCGACGCTGCCTCTCGACGAGAAGCAAAGACGCCCCACAACTAAGGGGTCCGCTGGAGTGATTGGCCGCTTTCGCCTCGGACTAAAGTCGAGGCTACACGGAGCGAAGCCCGCCTTCGCGGGCTCAGAACTCCCCGGGAAAACGTGTCGGTGACTTCCCGCAACCCCTTTGGCCCCTGCCGTCTTGGGAGGTCCAAGCGCGCAATGGCCGACGGTAGAATCTGCGCATCCGGGCAAGAATCTCGGGGTGAGTAGCGCAGAAGCAGCTGGACACACCCCTAAACGAGAAGATCCCGCATCACCTCTCCGCTCTCCACGAGAGGGAGCGGCCGCTGCTGCGGGTCGAGGATCATGCTGTGCGGGTCGATGCCGAGGAGGTGGTAGATGGTAGCGAGGACGTCCTTCGGGGAGACGGGGCGCTCCTCCGGGAAGCCGCCCTGAGCGTCGGTCTTGCCGATCACGGCGCCTTCCTTGATCCCGGCGCCGGCGAAGAGGTTGCAGTAGGCGCCCGCCCAGTGGTCGCGGCCGCCCCCGCCCTGCGGGCCGAAGCCGTCGTAGCCCTTGTTGAACTTCGGCGTGCGGCCGTGCTCGCTCAGGATGCAGACCAGCGTCTCGTCCAGCAGCCCGCGCTGGTCCATGTCGTGCATCAGCGCGTTAAACGCCCGGTCGAAGCCGGGGCAGAGCTCGTTCTGCATCCGGTTCACCAGGTAGACGTGCGTGTCCCAGGCGGAGTTTCCGAGATTGTACTCGTCCCAGAAGACGGTCACCACCCGCGCGCCCGCTTCGATGAGGCGGCGCCCCGCGAGGGTCGCCTGGCCGAAGAGGGTCATCCCGTACTCTTCGCGGAGCTTCATCGGCTCCTGGTGGATATCCATCGCGTTCCGGAGCTTCTCCGAGGTGAGCAGGCTCATGGCGAGCTGCTGCGACCGGCTCCACGCCGCCGCCTCGTCCGAGTGCTCCAGCAGGCGCCGCTGCTCGTCGAACTGCTGCAGGATTCCGGCGCGGCGGCTCAGGCGGTCGAGGGTGAGGTCACGCGCGGTGCTGCCCGGCATGAAGTGGAACTTGGTGTCCGGCGAGATCCCGCCGTACGGGTTCTCCCGGCCCTGCCCGTACGGGTCCTCGCCGGTCGACTTCCCCTCCCAGCTTGCCTCCACCGGCGCCCAGCCGCTCCCGAGCCAGTGCGGCTGCGGACCCGGGCGGCGGAACCGGTGCGGCAGGATGATGTTGTTCGGCACCGGGGAATCGGCGAGGCCCTGCTTCCGGCGCGCTTCGGTGTCGAGGTAGTCGACCACCGACCCGAAGTAGGGCCAGTGGCGCGGGTCGCGGGTGTTCGTCTCGCGGGCCAGGTCGGTCGTCGCCATTCCGGTCAGCGCGTAGGAGACGCAGTGGATCGGGTACTCGTGGGTGACCGAGCGGACCGTCGCGACCCGGTGCATCCACTTCGCCATCTTCGGCAGGTGCTCGCAGATGTCGATGCTCGGGTTGGAGGTGCGGATCGGCTTGAACGGGCCGCGGATGTCCTCCGGCGCGTCCGGCTTCATGTCCCAGGTATCGACCTGACCCGGGGAGCCGTAGAGGAACAGGATCAGGACGTTCTTCGCCTTGCCGAAGCTGCGCCCGGCGCCCGCCGGCGCGGGAGCGGCCTGCGCTTCCTTGAGCTGGAGCACGTCCGCGAGGGTGAGGCCGTAGAGCGAAAGCGCCCCGGCCTGGATCAGGTCTCGCCGGGTGATCCCGTCACAGGCGCGCGCGCCATTTCCCAGAATGCGAACTCTCGACATGCTGCCTGCATCTCCCGCCCGCCGCGGCGCGGGCCTCCCTGGTTAGGATACCTGACGAGGGCCGGCGTTGCGGGGAGATCGAAGCTGTCGAAGAACCGCAACAGCGGGCTGATCTACCGGCGGCTGGTTAAACAAATGTTAGATTCCGGGGTGAGACGGGCTAAACCGTACCAGTACGGCGCTTGGGGCCGGGGTCGGTGAGTAGTTTGGATGCCGAATGGAAGAGACTAGGGCGCTGCGGGAGCGGTTGGAGCGTCGCGAGCTGGAGCTGGACGCGGTCCGCCGTTTGAGCGCGGATCTCCGCGCGTGTCTGGATCCGGACGAGCTGGCGCGGCGCGCCCTCCGGGCGGCGATGGGGACCGTCGAGGCGCACGCGGGAGGGCTGCTCCTGCACGACCCGGACCGGGACACGCTGGAGTTTTGCGCCGTCGTCTCGGATTCCGAGGCGGTAGAGACCGCCCTGCTGGGAGCCCACGTGGCGCCGGGCGATCCGGCCTGGCTGGTCTTTGACGAGCGGCACGGTCGTGTCGATTACGATATCTCCGCGGACCTCCGCCACTACTTTGACGCGGACGCGATCGGCCGCACTCACCGCCGCAGCATGATCCGCGTCCCGATGATCGGCTCCTGCGGCGACTGCATCGGGGTGCTGGAGGTGGCGGACCGCCGCCGCGGCGCCTTCGATCAGACCGACTGCGGGGTGCTGGAGATCCTGGCCGGGCAGGCCGCCTCCGCGATCGAGACTGCCCGCCTTCACGCCCGTATCCTGCGGGAAGAGGCGGAGCGGGAGCGGTTCTACCGGGAGGTGATCCGCTGCGTCACGCACGACTGCCTCCGCCTGGTAGATCACGCCGAAGTACCGACGGAGGGCAGGCAGGCCCTGCAGGTCGATCTCTCCGACCCCGCGGGATACCCGATGCTCCGGAACTGCCTGCGCGAGCTGGCGACCAGCGCGGGGATGTCGGAAGATGGCGCGGAGGATTTCATCCTCGCCGCCGGGGAGGCCGCGACCAACGCGATCAAGCACGCGGACGGCGGCACCGGCTCGGTCTACCTCACGGAGAGCCGGATCATCGTGCGGATCGCGGACACCGGCAGCGGCATCCGCTCGAAGGACCTGCCGGCCACTCTCCTCCTCCCGGGCTTCTCAACCAAGGCCTCGCTCGGGATGGGCTTTACCCTCATCCTGAAGCTGGTCGACCGCGTCTGGCTCGCCACCGACTGCAGCGGCACCGTGGTCCAGCTCGAGAAGTCGCTCGTCCCGGTGGATGACGACGAGTGGAGCATGTCGCCACTGCTGGAGGATTCCTGGGCGAGGCTTTGAGCCGTGGTGTGGGCTCGTTGTGTCGAATGACGGCGTCGGCACCGAGAGTCCGACCCCGTGCCCTAGTCGACCGATTCAGCCCTCCCGCGTCGAGGGCCCTCCGCGGCCTTTTCACGCTCCGGCTTCGCCTCCGCTAGCAGGCCGCTCCGGAAGTGCACCCCGTATTGCGCTTCCCGCGCCACTTCGTCCTACCGCCCCAAAAGCCGAGTTCACGCGCTGAATCGGTCGCCGTCGAGCAACCACCCCTGATACTCCAGGGGTGGTCACAACTGCCGCCCTCCGGGCCATCCTGCGGCTGCCCCTCCGGACGCCGGAGCCAGGCCCATCTGAGTCCCCGAAGGGGGACTTCGTGCCGTGGTTGCCGCGGTTTCAACCGCCCGGTAGCTACTACCGCTAACCGCCGTCAGACGTAGTTGTAGCCGTACCACAGGTTCGGCAGCGGCAGCGCATTCGCCAGCACGTCTCGGATGCCGGACGGCAGCGGCGGCATCTCCACGCCGGTGTCGCTGGCGGTGCTGAAGAAGAGCGTCGTTGCCTGCGCCATGGTCGGCAGGCTTACCGTTTCGCTGCCCCACTCCAGCCGCACTCCCTCGCCCTCGGGTACGATCCGGAGCTGCTGCGCGGCGAGCTCTTCCAGAAGGGGGCGCACCGCCGTGAGGAAGCGCTCCGGGCTGATGATCCCCATGGTGGCGGAGTAGAGGAAGCGGCTGGAGGCCCAGCCGCGGGACTGCGCTACCTGCCGCCAGTCCGAGTCGTTCGGCTGTACCACCACGTCGGCGGCCTCCGCTCCCAGATCGCGCACCAGGCTGGGCAGCGCGCGGGAGAGGGCTCTGCGGCTGCCGGCGATCTCCCGTACGTGGAGCGGCTCTCCCGACCCCTCCGCCCCCTGTGCCGGGCGCTGGACTCCGGCGTAGGCCACGACCGCCCCGCCCCACCGGATGACGAAGAGGTCGGCGGGCCGGTTCATCAGCATCCCGCCTTCCATCAGCCGGCGCCAGTCTTCCATGGGACGGAAGAACCGTACCGGCTCCGCCTGGTAGAGGCTCGCCACGGCCGCCAGGTCCGCCCCCGCGTAGTGGCTCGACTGGTACGCGGGGTCCGGTTTGCCCGCGGGAACGGAGTAGGAGTCGAACGCGCCGACCTGCACGTACCCGAGCCGCTTGTAGAGGCCGCGGTCGCCGGAGATCAGCATCAGGCACGCGCCCTGCTCCACCGCCGAGGCGCGTGCCTCCGCCATCAGCCGGCTCGCGAGCCCCTGGCCCCGGTGCTCCGGGTCGGTGCCGACCGATCCGATCAGCGCGACCCGCAGGTTGGTGCCGAGAATGGCGGCGTCGCGCAGCACCACCCCCACGTGCGCCACGATCCGGCCGCCGTTCCGCGCCACCCGCAGGTTCCGCCGGTTCGCCGGGTCGAAGAGGAGCGGATACTCCCGCACCATGTCGCCGGGACGCTCCGTGCGAAAGATGCGGTCGGCTAGCGCCCCCAACTCCTCCAGCTCGTCGGGGCCGCACGTTCCCAGCTCGTAGCTCATCCCGGGCTCCTCCCTGTGGCTGCCCCGCTCCGCGGGGCTCGCGAGCCGAGCGCTCGACGCCTCAGAACGCGCCGTTCGCCGCCTCCGAGACCGGTTCCTGTGTCGCCGAGACCGCTTCCACTGGACGCCTGGGAACGCGCGGATTGACGGAGGCGGGCTCCCCTATCGCCGCGAGCCGGAGACGGGGACGCGCACCAGGGGACGGGCCGGGTCGTCGCTGGCGATCTCGAGAGTTTGCCGGAAGCTCCCCGCGTTCTGCGGCGTGAAGGTGACGACCAGCTCCTGGGACTGCTTCGGACCGAGGACCACCGGTCCGGTAGGGCTGACGCTGAACGGCTCCCCGAGCGACTGCACCTGGAGCGCAAGCGGCCCCTTTCCGGTATTGCGAGCCTTGAGCCGCTCGACCCGGGTCCGGCTGCGGGTGACGCGGCCGAAGCTGATCTTTCCAGGCGTCAGGCGGAGCACCCCCTCCGCGGCCGGGGTGGTGATCGTCGCCAGGTTGGAGTACGGCGAGGCTCCCATGGCGCTGACCGCCCGTACGCGGTACGTGTAGGTCGTCTCCGCGGAGAGCCCGAAGTCGCGGTAGCTCTCGGTCCCCGCTGCTACGGTGGCGATCGTCTCGAAGCCGTCGCCGTCCCAATCGGCGGGGACGCCCCCGATCCGGCGCTCGATCTGGAAGCCTCCTCCGTCCTGGAACCGGTCCAGCCAGGAGAGATGGAGGACGGTGGCCGCGTGCGCGGTCAGCGTCAGGTTGGAAGGCGGGCCGAACGGCGCGAAGCCGACCTTCGCCACAAAGGCGTCCTCCCCGCCGCTGTGAGTGGCACCCGGTCCATTCACCACGGGAAAGCCCTGGCCCGGCGTGGAGTAGGCGGTTCCGCAGACGTGGGCGACTCCCTGCGTGTCGAGCGCGATCCCCTCGCCCGTCTCGTCGTCGCTCCCGCCGATATAACCCGCGTAGACGAGCCCCGTCCCCCCGGGCTGGATCCTCGCCACGAAGAGATCGCTGCCGCCATTGTGCGAGAGGTCCGGGCCGGAAAGCGCGGGAAAGCCCTGCGCCGAAGACGACCAGGTGGTGCCGCAGACGTACGCGCCTCCCTGGCCGTCTACCGCGATGCTCTCTCCGTAGTCCGCGCCGGCGCCGCCCAGGTAGCCGCAGTATTCCAGCCCGGAGCCGCCCGGCTGCACCTTGGCGACGAACGCGTCGAAGTTGCCGCCGTAGACGAGCTCCGGTCCTACGAGGGCCGGAAAGCCCTGGTGGGGCGAGGAGAGGGTGGTGCCGCAGAGATAGGCCGCCCCTACGCTGTCGATCGCGATGCCTTGCGCCCAATCGGACCCGCTGCCGCCCAGGTAGCCGCAGTATGCCAACCCGGTGCCGTTCGGCAGTACTTTGGCGACGAAGCCGTCGGTCCAGCCTGCGAAGGTGGTGTCGAGCCCGCCGCTCACCGGAAACCCCGGACCCTGACCCGAGGCAGGGGCGGAGCTGGTCCAGCCGCACACGTAGGCGGCCCCCTGCTGATCGACCGCGATGCTGCTCGCGTAGTCGTCGTCGCCGCCGCCGATGTAACCGCAGTACTCCAGCGCGGCGCCGCTGGGACGCAGCTTCGCCACCCAGGCGTCGAGTCCGTTGTTCCACTGGAGGTCCGGGCCGGTCTTCACCGGGAAATCGAAGTACTCGGTTGCCAGGGTCCAGCCGCACACGTAGGCCGCGCCGTTCTGATCGACTGCGATCCCCTGCGCCCGCGTCCCCCAGCCTCCCCCGATATAGCCGCAGTACTCCAGCACGTCTCCCTTGGAATTCAGCTTCGCGACCCAGGCGTTCGGGTTGGAGTTGAGGGGTCCGTTGAAGGTGAGATCGGGCCCTACCCGCGCCGGAAAGCCCTGGCTCTCCGCCGAGTAGGTGATCCCGCACAGGTAGGCGCTCCCCTGCTGGTCCACCGCGATGGCGTTCGCCGAGTCCAGCCGGTGCCCGCCAATGTAGCCGCAGTAGAGGAGCCCCGCCCCATCCGGCCGCACCCGGGCGACGAACGCATCCTGGCTCGTCCCTTTTACGAGACTCGGTCCGAACGTGACCGGGAAGCCCTGGAGCTCGGAGGAGCTGGTGGTGCCGCAGACGTAGGCGTAGCCCAGGCGGTCGACCGCGATGGCGTGGGCCGACTCGTCCGCGGCGCCGCCCAGGTAGCCGCAGTAGAGCAGCACGGTCGGATCGATGACCAGGGTCTGCTCGCTGTCGTACGCGCCGAGCCGGAAGGAGACGACGGGATCTCCACCCGGCCCCGCTTCGACGCGATAGGCGGAAGACACCGCAGCTCGGCTCCCTCCGGCCTGGGTGAAGCTCATCGGCGCCTCATCGACCACCGTTCGGATCGGATTCTCCAGGCGCAGCCGGCCGGCGTCGTCTACCTTCACCCGTTCGGCGCCGCGTACGCGCAGGCGGATGACGCTCGGGTCCGCGCCGGGCTGCACCTCGAACTGATACTTCAGGGCGGAGCCGTCGCCGCGATAGACCAGGTCGATCCCCGGCCAGACCTCCCGGTACCTCACGCCCAGGAAGCTCGGCACGCCGGACTGCCAGTCGGCCTGCTCACCGCGGAAGAAGCTGAAGACGCACCCGGCAGGCTCGCTGCCTACCACTTCCACCGCCGGATTGCTGTCTACGAACTCGACCCCCAGCGTCCACCGGCGCTCCGCCTCCTCCAGGGCTGCTTCCGCCGCTGGACGAGAGCCGGAGCGCAGGAGCGCGGCGTCCGCGCGCGGTGGGCTGCCGGACCGCTCCCGCAGCGTGAAGCGCACTCCGGTGCGCGTAAAGCCGACGTCCGCCTCGCTGCCGCGCGTGGAGTAGAGCACCTCCGCGCCGGCCTGCCCGCGGTTCTCCACGAAATAGAGCGGCACCCGGGCGAGCGAGGCGGCCGCGGGCGCGCTCGTGGCCGGGAGCGGCTGCAGGACGCCCCCGGGGAGGGCGAGTGTCGCTGCTCCGCCGATCAGGGTCAAGAGCAAAGTCCACGGGGCGCGAGCAGGTGCGGACATGAGAGGCGGTCTCCGGGAGCGAACGGGTGCGGCCGGGCGCCGAGTGCCCTTCGCTGCGGCGTTCACCGCGGACGGCTGGTTGACCTCCGAACAGAGGGCCATCTCACGGTAAAGAGATCGGCGGCAGAATGAAGGGCGCGTAATCGGGCGCGGGTTCGACAGTCCCGTCCGGAGTCCGAGAGGGAACGCGGGAGGCTGCGGCGAATCGAAGACCAGTCCGCTCCCTCGCCCGAAGCCCGCGTAAGCCTCGCGCGGACCTCCCGGCGCTGAATGACTTGCGCCGGATTGCGGGACGGACTCTAGATTTCGCATCGATTCGCCGGCACTGCCGCTCTGGCAGCATCCGATAGTAGGAGCGTTCCATGGCTCGAGCTTTCAATCGACGGACCTTTTTGATGGGCGCGCTCGCTGCGCCGGCGCTCACGCCGAGCATCGCACGGGCGGTACAGGAGCAGAAGCTCCGCGTGGCGGTGATCGGCGTGGGCGGCCAGGGCGCCTACACCTGGAGCAACCTCACCAGCGAGGAGATGGTGATGCTCTGCGACGTCGACCTCGCCCGCGTGGCGGACGCCGCGAAGCAGTACCCCAAGGCGGAAGTGGTGCAGGACTTCCGGCGGGTGCTCGACCGGAAAGACATCGATGCTGTAGCGGTCTGCACGCCGGACCACTGGCACGCCATCCCCACCGTCTGGGCGATGCAGACCGGCAAGCATGTCTACTGCGAGAAGCCGCTGGGCCACTCCGTCTACGAGACCCGCGTGATGGCGGAGGTGGCGAAGGAGAAGAAGCGCGTCACCCAGATGGGCACCCAGATCCATTCCGGCGGCAACTACCGGCGCGTGGTGGAGCTGGTACAGGCGGGCGCCATCGGCCCCGTGCGGCGGGTCGACGTCTGGTGCGAGCGCAGCCCGGACCGCGGCAAGCTCGGTCCGCAGGGGACGGCGCCGTCTACGCTCGACTACGACCTCTGGCTCGGCCCCGCGCCGGAGCGCCCGTTCAACTCCCAGATCGTGCCGTTCGGCTGGCGCTGGTGGTGGGAGTTCGGCGGCGGCGTGCTGGCGGACATGGCGTGCCACTTCATGGACCTCCCCCACTGGGCGCTCGGCCTGCGGCACCCGGAGCGGGTGAAGGCGGAAGGCACCACCTTTACCGACGCGGACAACACCGTTCCGAACCTGTTGAAGGTCGACTTCCACTACCCCGCGCGCGGCTCGCAGCCGCCGGTCCACCTGGTCTGGTGGCACGGCACCCCGGGCCCGCGGGATGACGAAGGGAAGGTCCGCAGCCTGCACGGCTTCGGCAGCGGCGTCCTCTTCACGGGCGAGAAGGGCCAGATCATCTCCGACTACGGCCGCCACATGCTGCTGCCGGAAGAGCAGTTCAAGGACTACCAGCGCCCCTCCCCGACGATCCCCGACTCGGTGGGCCATCACCGGGAGTGGATCAACGCCATCAAGAACGGCGGCCCCACCACCTGCAACTTCGACTACAGCGGCGCCCTCACGGAGACGGTCCACCTCGGCAACGTCTCTTTCCGTCTCGGCGGCAAGGAGCTGCACTGGGATCCGAAGCGCCTCCGCGTCACTAACCTGCCGGAGAGCGAGTGGAAGCCGCTGATCCGCCGGGAGTACCGCGGGGATTGGAAGCTGAAGCGGTAGCCTTTCAGGCGGGATTCTTCGACACAGAGGGACACAGAAGAACCAACAGAGGGGACACAGAAGTGAACGGGACGGGCGGGGCTTGCCGTGAGCCGAGGGGCTCGACGAGCGGCAGTAGGCAGGTAGGCCCGGCCTTATCCACCTGAATTCTGTGTCCCCTCTGTTCCGTCTGTGTCTCTCTGTACTACTCACCGCGAGAATCTTGCGGGGATGCGCAGATTCTGCTGGCGGTCATCGCGCGCCTGGGCCTCGCGGAGCCGGAGGGTGCCAGTTGTGTGGCGCTTTTGCTTCTCTTCGAGCTGCAGCCTCGATCCCGCAACCCGACCCCGCGCCCTTGTGCCGGGAGGCAGCCCTCCCGCGACGAAAGCCCTCCGCGGCCTTTCACACTCCGCTCCGCTCCGTTAGCAGGCCGCTGCGGGAACTCCCGCCGAGAAGCTCATCCCGCGCCAGGAAGCGTAACCCGTGCCGACAGGGAAGCTCACGGGCTGCCTCCCGACCCTTCGAGCTACCACCCCTCGCCAGGGGTGGTTACAACTGGCGCCCTCCGGGCGCCTCCGGTCTGAGCACGGTCGGCCGCCCGGTTGCCTCAAGCCGGTGCCGCACTACCAGCTTCGCGCCCCCAGCGCGTGGGGGTCTGCGAAGCCCGGAAGCACTGCCGAAGGCAGGGCTGGAGGGGTTCACCTGTGACCACCCCTGCGAGGGGTGGTCGCTTGAGCCGTCTGGAGCGGCCCGTGAACCGTGATCTGGCTACAGGCGCCGCCTACGGACGCGGAACGCAGCGCGCCGGGGAGCACGCCCGCAGCGCCCGCTAGCGGAGGCGAAGCCGGAGCGTGAAAGGGCCGCGGAGGGCCACCCACGCGGGAGGGCCGCTCCGGGCGGGGAGGGCGCGGGGTGGACCCTCGGCGCGATCCTGATCTCGACTATCCGAGCAGTCTTCCGCCGCCGTGAGATTGGTGGCGGCATCAGCCGTGCTGTGTCTGAAATCCGCTACGGCAGCCGCAGGCGGAAGGCTCTCGGCTGGCCGTTCAGGCGGCCCTGGCCGCAGACCTGGTTCGCCGCGTTGATCCCGTAGGCGATCTGCAGGTTCCAGCCGCTCCCCTTCGGCAGCAGGGTGTTCAGGTCGATCACCTTGTTCCCGCGCCAGAGGGTGGCGCGCAGCTCGCCGCCGGCCGTGGCGGAGTAGCCGACGATCTTCCCGGCCGGGTCGATGCCGTAGGCGCAGCTCACCGCTTCGCCGGGAAGGCTCTTCAGCGCGGTGGGGCGGGCATTCTTCCGGCTGGAGCGCCAGGCCACCGCGCGGCGCGTGCGGAAGCCGAGGTCGTCGGTCTTCCCCGTCTCCGACTCGCCGACCGCAACTCCCCGGGTGTTGATGGCGTAGGCGGTGGCGAACTTCGAGCCCCTCAGCCCGCGGAGCGGCAGGAGCCGGCTCCCCTGGAACCGGGCCGGGGCGAACCGGACGGTGCCGTCTTTCTCCTCGCCGGTTGAGTAGCGGCCGGCCATGGTACCGCCGGTGTTGATGCCGAAGGCGAGGCTATAGTCGGCGTCATCTCGCGTCGCGTTCGGGCCGCGCAGGCCTTTCCACCGCACGCCGCGGAGCAGCCCCTCGGGGGTATCCGAGGTGCCGGCGATCAGCGTCGTGCCGGCAAGCGACCGCGCCGTACTGGACGAAGCGCCGGAGAGGACGGCGAGGTCCAGCATGGTCTCCTCGGCGTGGATGAAGGCGTGGTTGAACAGGCGTCCGGAGCCGGCGTCGGTGAGCGACTCCCCCACCACCTGCGGCCCCAACACCGCGCGGCCGAAGCTGTCGGTGCCGCCGGGGAGCGTGCCGAGATCCTGCGCTTCCCTGCCCAGCCAGGCCGTCGCGTGGAAGCGGCCGTCCGGCATCTGGGACGCGCCGGCGACGCGCCCGCTGGCGCAAATGCCGTACGCCACGCTGTAGGTGCCGCCGGGAAGCGGGGGGAGCGCGTCGATCTTGACACGCGCGGAGCCGACCTCGTCCTGGCAGAGCGCCAGGGCAGCGGCAGCGAAGATCAGGGCGGCGGCGCGGCGGGTCGACATTCGGCACTCCCCAGAGCGATCGATTCTCTGCCAGCCAATTGAGCGAGCGAAGGACAGTTCCCTCCCTCTGTGGAACAGCAGACCACCTTTCGTGGAGGGTCTGATGAGTAACCGGGGACGTAAGTCGGCAGCCAGGATCGCAGTGGCAGTGGGAGTGCTGCTGCTGGTCTGCGCCTTTCTCTTCCGCGGGCACGCCGCGTCTGCGCTCGGCGGCGAGCCCGCGCTGACCGTCTACGTGCTGCGCAGCGGCAGCGCGGAGCAGGACGGCGCGGTGGAAGCGGCGCTGCAGGAAGCGGGCTACTCCGTGACGATGGGCGTGCCGACCCCGGTCTGGGACGGCACTTCCGCAGACCTCACCGCGTTCGACGTTGTGGTGCTGCTGAACAGCTACAACTGGATCAGCACGGAGATGCCGTCTGCCGGCCAGCGCGCGCTGATGAGCTACGTCGCCGGCGGTGGCGGGCTGATTACGGCGGAGTGGCTGATGTGGAACGTCTACCGCAGCGGCGCCGCCTCCGGCCTGGCCCCGGCCCTCCCCGCCACCACCTCCAGCTACGTCGCCGCCGTCGAGCCGATCACCTACACTCGCGCGGCGGCCGACCCGGTGCTGGACGAGGGTGTCGCCGACTCCTTTACCTTCGCGCCGAACGACGTCTTCGGGAGCGAGTCGACCCTCAAGCCGAAGCAGGGCGCCACCGTCTTCTACCAGAGCGGCGGCGCGAGCGGCGCGGGTGTCCTCGGATGGGACTACCGCGAAGGGCGGGTGCTCAGCTTCTCCACCTTCATCAGCCAGGCCGAGCTGGCCCACCCGGACTACCGCCGCCTCTTCCGGAACGGGGTGCGCTGGGCGGCGGGGGATTCTTTTTAGACACAGAGGGACACAGAAGAACCTGCAGAAGGAACACAGATTTGAATTGAGCCAGCGCTCTTGCCGGGTTCCGATAGCCCAACGGGAGTCGGAAGGGGCCTGAGTCGCTTGCTCACTTCTCTGTACTACTCACCGTGAGAGTTTTGTCGAGCCGGGCAGATTCTGCCGGCGGGCATGGCGCGTGGAGCTTGCGAAGCGGAAGGGGCCAGTCTTGAGGCATCTTTGCTTCTCTTTGAGATGCAGCCTCGATCCCACGACCCGACCCCGAGCCCTTGTGCCGGAAGGCAGCCCTCCCGCGACGAAGGCCCTCCGCGGCCTTTTCACACTCCGCTGCGCTCCGTTAGCAGGCCGCTGCGGGAGTGCAATTCGCCAAGCTCTTCCCGCGCCAGGAAGCGTAACCCGTGCCGACAGGGGAGCTCACGGGCTGCCTCCCGACCCTTCGAGCTACCACCCCTCGCCAGGGGTGGTCACAAGTGAACCCCTCCAGCCCTGCCTCCGGCAGCGCTTCCGGGCTTCGCAGATCCGCTCGCCCGAGTGCGCGGCCGGTCGTGCCGGACCGGCTTGAGGCAACCCGTCGGCGGCGGACCGTGCCCAGACCACAGGCGTCCGGAGGACGCCAATTATGACCACCCCTGGCGAGGGGTGGTCGCTTGAGCCGCCCGGAGCGGCCCGTGAGTCGCCGCATCGCTACTACCGCAGGCCACAAACGCGGAGCGCAGCCAGTCGAAGGGCACGCCCGGAGCAGTCCGCTAGCCCGGAGGGCGTGAAAGGACTGCGGGAGGGCCACCCACGCGGGAGGGCCGCTCCGGGTGGGGATGGCGCGGGGTGGACTCCCGGAGCGATGACGGTCTCGACGAGAGAATCTTTCTCCCGCCGCCTCGAGTTTGGTTGCGGCATCAGCCGCGCTGTGTCCCCTCTGTTCAGTCTGTGTCCCTCTGTGTCGAAAGAAATCACCCCACGGCGACCATGTGGGCCTGGGTGCGAAAGACCAGCATCTCCGGGGCGATGGCGGGGGTGGCCATGCAGACCTCGCCCATCGGGTTGACGGAGAGCAGCTCGAACTTCTCACCCGCCTTCACCACGTAGATGTCGCCGTCTTCGCTGGTGAAGTAGAGGCGCCCGTCCGCGGCGACCGGTGACGCGGTGAATCCCGTGCGGCCGGTGCCGAGGCGCTCCTGGTAGACGCGGGCGCCGGTGCGGGCCTCATAGCAGCTCAGCGCGCCGTTGTCCCGGCAGACGTAGAGGTGGTCGCCGTAGACGATCGGCGTCTGCATGTAGCCGCCCTCCCGGTGGGTGCTCCAGGCGACGTGCGCGTTGGTGGTCGCCCCTTCCGGCAGGGAGATGTCCCCCTTGGCGTCGAGGCGGATCGCGTAGATCGGCGCCATGCGGCCGTGGGCATTGGTGATGAAGATCAGGTCGTGCGCGACTACCGGCGTGGGGACCGGGATGTCGCCGCCGCCGGTCAGGCGCCAGAGCTCCGCGCCGGTCTTCAGGTCGTACCCGCCGATCTGCTTCCACCCGTTCACGATCACCTGGGTGCGCCCGTTGGCGGTGTGGACCGTCGGCGTGCCCCAGGTCGGCACGTCGTTCCGCGGGGTGCGCCACAACTCGCTGCCGTTCCGCACGTCGAGCGCGGCCACGAAGCCGCCTTTCTGCACGTCACACTGCACCACCACCACGCCGTCGTGGATCACCGGCGAGCTGGCGAAGCCCCACTGCGCGGCAGGAACCATGAAGTAGCCGGAGTCGAGGACGCCGAAGTCTTTCTTCCAGAGCAGCTTGCCGTCCGGCGCGTAGCAGTAGAGCCCCTCCGAGCCGAAGAAGGCGACGGCGTGCTTTCCGTCGGTCGCCATCGTGGGGTTCGCCTGCGTCGCCTTCGTGTGCCGCTTCACCTTCGGCACGCCTTCGTGCGCGGTCCGCTCCCAGAGCACCTTGCCGCTCTTGCGGTCGAGGCAGAAGACGAGCCAGCGGTGGACGGTGTCGTCCTCTACCGGCCGGATGTCGCCGTAGAGCCCGACCTTCAGCTCCGGGTTCTCCTTCCCGCTCACGGCGGAGGTGACGTAGACGCGGTCGCCCCACACCACCGGGCTGGAGTGCCCGAGGCCGCGGATCGGGGTCTTCCAGCGGACGCCGGTGCCCGCCGCGGCGTCCCACTTAAGCGGCAGTCCCCTGACCGGGGAGACACCGGAGGCGTTCGGGCCGCGGAACGAGGGCCAGTGGGCGGCGGCCGGCGCGGCGAGAGCGCCCCGCGCGAGCAGGAGCGCCGGCGGGGCGAGGAGCAGCTCCCGGCGAGAGAAGGAACGAGACATACACGGATCCTCCGGCGGACGGTAGCCGCCGGAGCCCGGCGCTCACTCGTCCTGCTTATCGGGAGACTCGGCGGGCTGGAAGTCGATCGAGACGGAGTTGATGCAGTAGCGCTGCCCGGTGGGGCGCGGCCCGTCCTCGAAGACGTGGCCCAGGTGCCCGCCGCAGCGGGCGCAGGTGACCTCCGTCCGGCGCATCCCGAAGCTCAGGTCTTCGTGGAGATCGATCTTCTCCGGATCGACCACGTCCCAGAAGCTGGGCCAGCCGCAGCCGGAATCGAATTTCTCGCTCGACGTGAACAGCTCCTGCCCGCAGCCGGCACAGGCATAAACGCCGTTGCCCTTGTGGTTCCAGTACTTCCCGGTGAACGGCCGCTCCGTCCCTTTCTCCCGCAGGACGTGGTACTCCATCGGGTCGAGCTCGCGCCGCCACTCCTCTTCCGACTTCCGGATCTTTTCGGTGCTCATACCGTCATCTTACCCGAGCCGGCGGTCGATCGGACGCGGCGGAGGACCGAACGCACGGCGGAATCCTGCTATTCCGGCGCCGGGACGGTGGTATACACAGAAGCGAGGAGAACTTCGATGCCGATCCTGATCTCGACCCGCCGCGGCCTCTACCTGGTAGAAGGCGACGACGTGCTCGCCTCGCTGGAGGAGGAGCGGGAGTTCCTGGCGCTCGCCGCCGCTCCCTCCGCGCCCGGCCTGTGCTACTCGGCGACCGCCGACGGGCAGGTCTACCGCTCCGGAGACGGCGGCGGTACCTGGGAGGCGGTAGGCGCCATTCCGGAGTACGTGGAGCTCTCCTCTCTCGCCGTCTCCCCGGAGGACCCGCACCACCTGCTCGCCGGAATGGAGCCGGCCGCCCTCTTCCGCAGCTCCGACGGCGGCCTCACCTGGAATGAGGACTCGGTGATCCGCGGGATGTCGGAGACGAACGGGTGGTCGGTGCCGTGGAGCGAGGCCCTGGGGCACGTGCGGAACATCGCCGTCGACCCGCGGGAGCCGCGCCGGATCTACCTCGCCATCGAAGTCGGCGGCGTGGTGCGTACCGAGGACGACGGCGCCACCTGGGAGAACGTGCGCGGCGGTATCCACGACGACGTCCACATGGTCGCCGTTGATCCGAGCGCCTTCGCGGGCGATTTTTCGCCGGAGACCGCGGCTGCGCTGCCGGACGTGCTGCTCCAGGGCAAGGTGATCACTCCGGAGCAGCTGGCGCGCGTCCGAGAGATCTCCGAGCGTGAGGGCACTCCAATCACGGATGTTCTCATCCGGCAAGGGGTAGAGCCGTTCGTGATCCTCCAGGCCACCGCGTTCCTCCACAACATGAAGGCGGTCGATCTGAAGCAGCATGCACCAGCGGAGGACGCTCTCGAGGAGATTTCTCCGGAAGTGGCGCGGCGCGAGCGTGTGGTTCCGATCCGAAGGGCGGGACAGGGCGACCACGAACAACTCATCTGTGCGGTGGACAGCCCCAATAAGTCTCTCGCCTGGCAGAATTTGCAGTGCCGGAGTCGCTTCTGGAAGGTGGGCGCGGTGCTAGCCTGGCCGGAGCAGATCAGCGAGATGCTGGACCGCTACTATCCGGCGCCCGCCGGCGAATCTGGGTCAGGCCCTCGCGACACTGGCTCGCCTCGCCTCTACGCTGCCACGCGGCACGGGTTCGGGATCAGCGAGGACTACGGGCGCTCCTGGCGGCGCGTCGACGGGTTCGAGGGACAGGGATACTCCCGGATGCTGGCGCTCCACCCGGGCCGGCCCGGGCGCGTCTTCGCGGCGGCGGCGACCGCCGGCCCGTCCAGCTTCAGCCGCCCTACCGGCGCCGAATGCGGGATCTTCCGTTCCGACGACGGCGGCGAGACCTGGGCGCATCTTTCCAACGGCATCCCGGCCTATTTCCGCGCCTACGTCGACGCCATCGGCATCGACCCCGCCGATCCGGACCACGTGGCGCTTGGCGACGGCGAGGGGAACGTGTATGTCAGCCGGGACGGGGGTGGGAGCTGGCGGGAGACGTTGAGTTTGCCGCCGATCCGGCGGTTGTTGATGCTTTGACGAGCTTTCAGTTGGGTCCGGTCCGGCTCTTGGATGCCCTACTCTCTTTTCGGGGAGGGCATCTCGCCGAGAATTCACCCCGTGCCCTCACCACCCGGAGCGGCCCTCCCGCGAGAATGGCCCTCCGCTGCCCTTTCACGCTCCGGCTTCGCCTCCGCTAGCGGGCGCTGCGGGCGTGCTGCCCAGAGCGTGCGCTTCGCGTCCGTCGGCTGCGGGTTGAGACAGCGCTGCGATTTACGGGCCACTCCGGGCGGCTCAAGCAGCCACCCCTATCGCCCGCAAGCGGGCACCCGGGGGTGGCCACAGGTGGAGCCTTCCGCCGCTGCCTACGGCAGCGCGTCCAGGCTCCTTCGGTAGCGTGAGCGAAGGCCTATCCCGTGGCGTTCGGAGGCGGAGCCGCAGGCTCTGCCGGAGGGCGGCAATTGTGACCACCCCTGGAGTGGCAGGGGTGGTAGCTCGACGGCGGCCGATTCAGCCCGTGAACTGGGCCTCTGTCACGGTAGCGCGCAGTGGCGCGGGAAGAGCGCAGCAGTACGCACTCCCGGAGCGGCCTGCTAGCGGAGGCGCAGCCGGAGCGTGAAAAGGCCGGCGGAGGGCACTCGCCGCGGGTGGGCTGAAGCGGCCGACTAGGGCTCGGGGTCGGGCCGCGGAATCGACGCTGCCTCGCGGGAGCCATCAAGACTCCGAACTAATCACCCACCGTAGAGAACCGCGCCGGACTGAATGCCGTGAGTCCACACGGCCGGCCGCGAGCAAATCCGAAGACCTACTCCTCCTCATCCTCATCCGGCTCCACATTGCCGGAATCAGTGTAGGAGCTGATCTCCTCTCCGCGGAACACCGTCACCACGAAGTCTTCGCGGTCGAAGTGCGGCAGGTACGACGACACGATGTCGTCATCGATCTGCGTCAGCAGCTCTTCTTCGGAGGTCACGGAGAGGTCCGCTTCGAGGATCATCGTGGCGTAGACCGTCTCGCCCTGGTAGTGCAGGTCGAGCTGCCCCACCCGGTTCTCCTCTTCCCAGATCATGTAGATCTCGGACGACTTCGTGCGAACCACCCGGGTGAAGCGAAACCGTGCTTCCATGCGCCGTTCCTTTGTCCGAACCTCAATGCCGCCCCGCGGGCCGTCCCGGAGGCGAAGAGCCAGTGTACCGCGCCCCCGCGGCGCCGCGAATGCCCGGTGGAGTGCTACAGCTCGGTCTGGATGAGCTGGTAGCCCGTGGGCACGCGCACGTGTTCGACCGGCACCAGCCGGTCCGGGCGCACGGTGTAGTACGTCACCACCGTTACGAGCATATTCTGCGCCGTTTTCCCGTCTCGTGTCACGAGGCGCGGCTCCCGCGTGGCGACCACGAAGTGCATCGGGTCGAGCGGCTGCACGGAGATCGGCTGCGGCTCCACCGCCGCCGGCTGCGGCGGGTTCGTCACGCTCACGGTGGGCCCCGAAAGCGTCCCCACGCCGCCGATCGGCGGACCGAGCTGCTGCGCGGACGCCGGCCGCGCCGACCAGGCGACAAAACCGGCCGAGGCCGCGAGAGCGCCTGCGAGGGCGGCGGCGAGAAGCGGGAGGGAGCCGGACTTCATGGAGGGCCTCCAACGGTGAGGACTTCCGGCATGCGCCGGAGGGTTCCGAACATGCTAGCACGCGGCCGGCTTCGGGTCAATCCTGCCCTCTCTTGCACTGCAAGCGAGGTCGCAGCCTCGTCCGGTCGGCGTGCTCTATGTAAAGAGGTCGGTCGCCGCGGCGGGTGTCTTCCGCCGATAGGCAGGAGCAAGCCTCTTCGTCACGGGGGTTCGGAAGTCCGCACTCCGCCCTCTGCACTCCGTCCTTCAGCGCAGCAGTTCGAGTGCCCGGTCGGCGTTGCGCACTGCCTGCGCGCGGAGGTGCTCGGCGCGGGCTTCGCGGTCCTGGCGGCGGCGCTCGTCCTCTTCCAGGTAGGCCTCCAGCACCCGGCGCAGGTGGTCGGGATCGAGCTGGCCCGCGGTGCCGACTTTCGGCGCGCGGAGGCGGCCGAGGAGGGCGTCGACCTTCGGATCGTAGCTGATCCCGGCGACGGGGACGGAGCGCGCGGCGGCGAAGATGAGGGCGTGGAGGCGCATGGCGACCACCGCGTCGGTCCACCCGGCGAGCGCCATCCACTCGCCGGGGCTCAGCGTCTCCCGCATCACCTGCATGCTCGGCAGGCGGCTCGCCAGCGCCTCGCACACCGGCAGGTCCTCCGCGCCGTAGAGCGGCCAGGCGTGCAGCGCCACCTCCCCCTCGAACCGGCCGAGCGCCGTTGCCAGCGGGTCGAGGATCCGCTCCACTCCCTCCCACGGGCGCAGAGAGACGGCGATGACGGGCCGGTGGAGCGCGGCGGCGGTCACGCGCTCGGTCACCTGCGGCTCCAGCGCGAAGACCGGGTCGGCGGTCACCTCCACCGACGGTCCCCGCACCCCGATCTCCTGGAGCAGCTCCGCGGAATCGGCGTCGCGGACGGTGATCGCGTCGACTCGCGAGAGCGTCTCGGCGGTCCAGCGGCGCGCGGCGGGGCGAACCAGCGGCCCGATCCCCTGGGCGAAGACCATCGTCCGCTTGCCCCAGAGCTTCGCCAGGCGGATCAGGAAGAGGTAGTAGATCAGTGACTTCAGGCTGGTGCGATCCTGCAGCAGGCTCCCGCCGCCGCTCAGGAACAGGCTGCACCGGCGGACGGCCGCCAGCGCCGCCGGGCTCATCCGCGGGGCCGCCTCGATGCCGAGAGCGTGGCGGGTTCCCGCCGGGTCCCCGCTCAGCGCTTCGAGGGTGAGGTCGGGCCGCCGCCCCCGCAGCATCCCCACGCTGGCGGCCAGCACCGCCTCGTCACCGGCATTTCCCAGCCCGTAATAGCCCGAAAAGAGGATTCGCCTCATCCACTCCCGCCCGTACTCTGCGTTTAGTTCGCGCTTCTTATGCTGTCGAATGGAAGAGTGGGCGAGACGGAGAGTGGGGGAAACCGCTCGCGGTGGGTTCGAATCCCCCACTCGCCCACTCCCCCTTGCACCCACTCCAATCCGGAAGAAGTAATTCCACGCGGCAAGAGCGCGGCCCGGCTAGCGCCGGAGCGCTCCCGCCCAGGGCCGCACCGGCGCGGAGAGCCACTGCCACACCACGACGAGCAGGATCCCGAGCAGGCCGCCGGTCCAGAGCCCGTTGAGCGTCCGGAGCAGCGTTACCTTCAGTGGGGAGTGGAGATGGCAGAACGAGTTGAGCATGCCGACCTGTCCGATGATCCCCACCAGCAGCAGCGGGAGCGCCCAGAGCCGCCACTGGGGCCGCGCCGCCATCGCCAGGGAGAGCAGCAGCGCCGGGTGTCCGATCAGGAACTCCTTGGTGCGCGGGCGCACCCCCACCACGCGGTCGAGCAGCGAGCGGAACCGCAGCTCCAGCTCGGAGACGCCGACGCCCGGATCGTTGCCGGAGCGCGCGAGCAGCAGCGCCAGCGCCACGATACCGACCAGGATCGCCACCGCGTGCCAGACGCGGACCGGCTCGGAGAAGAAGCCGCGGAGTCGCGCGGTGACGCTCCGTCCCTCTTCCGAGAGCGAGGGGTAGAGACCGGTAAGGCCGGTCAGGTAGATCGCGCCGACCAGCAGCAGCGGGAGGGCGGTCGCCGCCTTGATGCCGACGAACTGCTCCGTCTTCACCAGGTAGGAGAGCTCGGAGAGCTGTGCGGCGACCATCAGCGCGCCGACCAGCGTCACCAGGGAGATGGCGGCGAACTCCGCCACGGCGGGCACCACCGCCTCCGTCCGCTCTCGCACCGCCGCGTGCTCGTGCTCCTCGAACGCTCCCAGCGGCTGCGGGAAGAGCACGAAGGCGAGGGTCGGGAAGACAATCGCCCCGGTCAGCGCCATCAGCTCCGGGCCGAGGTGGACCGGAGCGGCGCCCAGGGCCGCCCCGCCGAGTCCGAGCAGCGCCGCCGCGACCGCCTGCTGCGTCCGGGAGAGGACGAACACGCCGGCCAGCAGCAGCGCCGCGCCGGCCGCGATCCCGAGGCCAATCAGGCCGCCGAAGAGGGCGCGGAGGCCGGCGCTCTCCCAGACCTGGGTAAAAGGAATCGGTGCACCGAGCCCGAAGCCGGCGCGCACGGTTTGGCGGGAGAGGCGCTGGACGTAGTCGACGCTGTCCGCGAACGTCTGCTTCGTCACCGCGTCCGGCAGCCGCACGTAGTTGAGCCGGATATTCCGCTCCACCGCCGCGCGCACGTACCGCTCGATCGCGTCTTCCGGGGTGATCCGCGCCATCTCGGCCGGGCTGATCGAGTGGACCCGCACCAGCCGCTCCTCCAGGCGGGCGGAGAGGCCGGCGTCGCCGCGCTGCTTCCCGAGCTCGATGGTGCCGTAGAGCAGCCCCATGTCTTCAAAGAGGCGGGCGGTCTCCTCGATCAGCCCGCGGAAGCCGAGCACCTCGTCGCCCGCGAAGATGAAGGTGGTGGCGCCGAGCTGCTTCGCCCGCCAGAGCTTCCACTGGAGCGACGGCGCGGTGAGCCCGGGCGGGTTGTAGACGCGGGCGATCGGCTCCAGTCCCGCCGCGCGGACCTCCCCCGCCGTGAGCGGGTCGATCCCCACCGGCGTGCCGCGCACGTCTTCCCAGCGTCCGAGGACGTAGATCCGGCCCCCGCCGAAGCCGGGGAAGGAGACGCGGTCGCCGGCGATCGGCTGCTCCGTGGCGCCGCCCACCAGCCGGCTCACGTGGTCGCCCACCTGCTCCGCCAGCTCGGGTGGGAGCCCTTCCACCACGTACTCGCGACCGTCCGGCCGCTCCACCGCGCGCACCCGCAGCAGGCCGTCCAGCTCCAGGCCGGCCAGCGTGTCTTCCGTGAGCGCGATCCCGGTGATTCCGGCCGCCTTGAAGCGCCGGTAGGCCTCCGGCAGCGGGACCCCGGTCGCGCTGGCGAGCCCCCGCAGATCGGCGTGGTCGAGCACCAGCGAGACGGCGCGGCTCCGGGCCTCGACGCCGTAGCGCTGGGTGAGGGTGGCGAGCGACGCGACGAAGCCGACGAACAGGAAGAGGAGCGGCAGCCAGTGGAAGCGGCGAAGCATGGATGGTTGACCGGTGAGGCGGATCCGGCAGCGTCCGGAATGCGGCAACGGGCCGCGGCCTCCTCACCAGTGTAGCATCCCACGCCGGAAGTTCAGAGCCGGTCCGAGTCGGCCTCTACCGCCAATCGGTATTGTCGTAGCGGCGGCGGTAGCCGCCGTAGCCCTGATCGCCGCGGCTGTACTCCTCGTGACGGTGGACCACTCCCAGCAGCCGCCCCAGCACCACCCCCGTCACGAATCCGCCCACGTGCGCCGCGTATGCCACTCCGCCCGCGTTCTGCCCTCCCAGGGCGGTGGCGCCGCGGATGAACTCCAGCACGAACCAGAAGCCGAGCACGATCCACGCCGGCAGGGCCCGGGTGAACCAGATGAAGCCCAGCGGGATCAAGGCGATGACCCGGCTGCCCGGGAAGAGCACCAGGTAGGCGCCCAGCACGCCGCCGATGGCGCCGGAAGCGCCGACCATCGGGATCGTGTCGCCGGGTCCGGTGGCGATCTGCGCCGCCGCCGCCACGGCTCCGGCGAAGAGGTAGAAGAGGACGTACTTCACCTTTCCCATGGAGTCCTCGACGTTATTGCCGAAGATCCAGAGGAACCACATGTTGCCGATGATGTGCATCCACCCGCCGTGCATGAACATGGAGGTGAGCAGCGTGATCGGCGCGGGATTCAGGTTTTGCACCACCTCCCCGGGCGGCAGTCCCAACTGGCGCCCGCCGTAGGCGTTGTCCGCCCCCTGCAGCAGCTCCGCCGGAATGAGGCCGAAGCGGATGACGGAGGTCTCCAGCCCGATCGAGAGCTGGTACAGAAAGACCAGCACGTTGATCAGGATCAGCGCGATCGTGACCACCGGCGTGGACCGGGTCGGGTTATCGTCATGCAGGGGGAGCATCTTGTTCTCGAATAGCTGCTGATCCTGAGGGGCCGTCCGCCGCCCGCTCGCACACCGAGCCTATTCTACCCGGCACCCTCCACGGGCAACCGCGGGAGGCGCGCCGCCAGCCGCGTGAGCACCTCGTAGGGGATCGTCGCTGCCAGGTCTGCGATCTCCTGGGCGGTGATCTCCTCGTCCCCCTGCCGCCCCAGGAACACCGCTTCTTCGCCCACCTCCACCGGCGGCAGGTCGGTGACGTCGAGCAGCACCTGGTCCATGCAGACCCGCCCGCGGATCGGGACGCGCGTGCCCCGCACCAGGGCGGAGCCGCGGTTCGCCAGCGCCCACGGCAGGCCGTCCGCATAGCCGATCGGCGCCAGCGCCAGGCGCGAGGGCCTCTCGGTGGTCCAGGTGGCGCCGTAACTTACGGAGCGGCCGGCGGGGAGCTCACGCACCTGCACGATCCGGGCCTTGACGGAGGCGACCGGCCGCAGGGGGAACGGCAGCGCGCGCCGGGCCGGGGGGACGCCGTAGGTCACGAGGCCGCCGCGCACCCAATCGAGCCGCGCGGGCGGGAACCAGATGGCGGCGGCGCTGTTGGCGGCGTGCAGCACCGGTCGCGGCTTCCAGCGGCCTACTTCCTCCGCCACCGGCCGGAACCGCTCCCACTGCGCTTCGGTGACGGAGAGATCCTCGTCATCCGCGCAGGCGAAGTGGGTCAGCACGCCCCCCAGCTCCAACCCGGGGCTCTCCACCACGCGGCGGCAGAACGCGATCGCGTCCTCCGGCTCGATCCCGACGCGGGACATGCCGGTGTCGACCTTCACGTGGACCGGCACGGGGCGGCCGTGTCGTCGCGCCGCGGCGGAGAGGGCGGCGAGCAGCTCGGGGCGGGTGACGACCGGCTCCAGGCGGTGCTCCAGCAGGAGGTCGGCCTGCTCCTCCAGGGAGAGGCCCAGCACCAGGATCCGGCCCGGATGGCCCGCGGAGCGCAGCTCGGCGCCCTCTTCCGGGAGAGCGACCGCCACCCCGGGGCAGCCCGCCTCCAGCGCCGCGCGGGCCGTGAGGTGAAGACCGTGGCCGTAGCCATTCGCCTTGATCACGGCGAGAACCGGCCGGTCGCAGTGGCGGCTCAGCGCGCGGAGGTTGGCGCGATACGCGCCGAGGTCGACCTCCACCCACGCTGCCCGCATGCCGCTCCGCCTCCGCCCTCGTCTTAACCACGGATGGTGAGGCGCTCCGGCGGGGCCTCACCCCCAACCCCTCTCCTGCGAGGAGAGGGGAGCTCTCGGTGGGATGCCGCGGCCAAACCGGGTCTCCCAACCTGCAACCTGCCAAGTTGCCAACCTGAAACCGGGGCTACGCCGGCTGCGGCGCCCGCTGCTCCGCCTCCACCTGGGCCACCAGCGGGTCCGCCAGGGAGCAGGAGAGCACCTTGCTCACGCCGCGCTCCTCCATCGTCACGCCGTAGAGCGTGTCCGCGGCTTCCATCGTGCCGCGGTTGTGCGTCACCAGGATGAACTGCGTCCGGTGCGCGAACTCCTTCAAGATCGAGGTGAAGCGCCCGACGTTGCTCTCGTCCAGCGGCGCGTCGACCTCGTCCATCACGCAGAACGGGCTCGGCCGCACCTTCATCAGCGCGAAGATCATCGCGCCGGCCGTCAGCGCCCGCTCCCCCCCGGAGAGGAGAAGCAGGTTCTGCTGCTTCTTCCCCGGCGGCTGCACGATCACGTCGATGCCGGTCTCCAGCACGTCGGCGGGGTCGGTGAGCCGCAGCTCAGTCGTGCCGCCTCCGAACAGCTTCTTAAACATCTCGTCGAACGCGGCGGCGATCTCGCGGAAGGCGCGCAGGAAGGTGTCGCGGCTGGCGAGGTCGATCTCCCGGATGGCGGTCTCCAGCTTACCGCGCGCTTCTTCCAGGTCGGCGCGCTGCCCCGTGAGGAAGTCGAACCGCTCCCGCGCCTCCGAGAACTGCTCCACGGCGGCGGGGTTCACCGCGCCGAGCGCCCGGATCTGCCGCCGCAGGCGCGCGATCTCCGCCTCCGGATCGGAAGAGGTGGCAAGCACCGCCTCCGCCGCTGCCTGGTCCCACGCGGCGCGGAGGCGCTCCACGGTGACCGGCTCCGGCTCCGGCGGCGCCTCTTCCCCTTCGGCGAGCGGCTGTTCTTCCGCGGCGGCGGTCTCCGGCTGCTGGAAAGCCAGGACCGACTCGACCCACTGCTCGCCCAGGTGGCGGTACTGCGTGTCGAGGGCGGCCAGCTCCACGTCGGCCCGGTGGCAGCGCTCCATCAGCTCCCGCAGCCGGGCGTTGAGGTCCTGCGTGCGGGCGCGCGCCGAAGCCGCCTCTCCCGTCAGGCGCGTCCGCGTCGCCGCCAGCGTCTCCATCTGCGCCCGGGCGGCATTCACCGCCTCCTGCGCGTCCGCCGCCTCGCCGGCCAGGGTGCTGAACGAGAGCCGCCGCTGCTCGCTCTCGGCGGTGAGGGCGCCCTGCTCCTTGAGACGCTCCGCACGCTGGCGGTCGAGGAAGCCGCCCGCCTCCACGGCGCGCCGCGAGGCGGCGATCGCCCCCTGCAGCTTCTGCTCCTGCTCCGCCAGCCGGACCCGCAGCTCGGTCGCGGCGCGCTCCGCCTCCCGGGCTTCCAACTCCAGGCGGCCGACCTCCGTCCGCGCGGCGCTCACCGACTCTTCACTATCGGTCTGGTCGGTCGCGGCCGGCGCCTTCAGCTCCTCCTCGGCGGCGGCGAGCGACCGCGCCGCCGACTCCGCCTCCCGCTCCAGGCGCGCCACTTCCGCCTTCGCGCGCTCCAGGCGCCCCTGCGCACGGCCGACGTCCTGCCCGCGCCGGTCCGCCTCCCTGGCCTGGGCGCGGTGCTCCACGCGGGCCGCTTCCGCGCGGCTCTCCCGCTCCCGCAGGACGCTCTGCAGCCGCTTCAGCTCGGCGTCGGCGGCGCGCACCGCCTCCCGCGCGTCCGCTGCCCGCTGCTCCAGCTCCGGCAGCTTGCCGCGGAGCGTCTCCAGCTCTCGCCGGCGCGCCAGCATCGCCGCGGCGGCGCCCTCCGCTCCGAGCGCTCCGCCCCCGACCGCGCCGTGCGCCGCCCGCCAGGAGCCGTCCCGCGCCACCCAGAGGTCGGGAGCGTCGCCCCGCTCTTCCACGGCAGCGGAGGCGAGTGCTTCCGGCTCGCAGACGCGGACGCGGCCGAGCAGCAGCCGCGCCCAGGCCAGCGCCGGCCCCTCCCCCGTCACCTGCTCTCCCAGCGATGCCGGCAGCGGCGCCGCCGGGCAGAGCGGCTCTCCCGGCAGCAGCAGCGCCGCGAGCTTCTTCCCCTTGAGCCACCTGAGCGCCGCGGCAGCAGCCTCCGGCGAGTCGGCGAGCACCGCGTCGGCGTAGACCCCCAGCGCCGCCTCGACCGCCTTCTCCAGCCCGGCGGGGACCTGCAGCCGCTCCACCAGCAGCGACCACTCCCCGGCGACCTCCCGCCGGCGCGCGGCGGCGAGGAGCTGGCGGGCCCCGGCGGCGGCCCCCTCCCCGCGCTCCCCCAGCTCCGTCAGCGCCTGGAGACGGGCGCTGTGGCTGCTCAACTCCCCGGTGGTCCGGTCCAGCGTTCCGCGCGCGGCGGTGAGCGCCTGCTCGGCAGCGCGCGCCGCGTCCCGCTCGACCTTGATCTCGCCGGTCAGCGCCTCGGCCCGCGACAGGTGCTCCGCCGCCGCCTTCTGGAAACTCTCCCGTTCGAGCCGGATCCGCTCCAGCTCCGCCTCGGCGTCTTCCAGGCTCTCGGCGGCGCGCTTGCGGTCTGCCGCCAGGCTCTCCACCCGGCCGGCGAGCGACTTCGCCCGCGCCTCCAGCTCCGACTGCCTCCGCGCGCGCGCCAGCCACGCCTGCCTCAGCAGCTCGAGCTGTTCCGCCGCCGCCTGGTGGATGCGCGTCTTCTCCCGCGCTGCCCCCTGCGCGGCGATGAGCTGCTGGCGGAGCTGGTCGACCTCCCGCTTGAGCTCCGCCTCGTCTCGCGCCGTGTTCTCGGAGCGGCGGACCTGGTCCTCGATCCGGCCGGCCAGCTCGTCCAGCTCCTTCGCCAGCGTGCGGAGGCGGCGCTGCACCTCTCCGGCGCGCTCCTCCGCCCGTGCCTTCTCCGCTTCGGCGTCGGCCACTCGCTTGAGACCGTCGGTCTCCGCGCGGCGGAGCGCCTCCGCCTCCACCTCCAGCGCCTCGAGCTGCTTTCGGGTCTCCGCCTCCGCGGCCTGGCCGGCGGCAAGCTCCTCCTCCAGCCGCTTGCGCTCTCCGTGCAGCTCCTCCACGAGCTGCGCCAGCCCGCCGCGCTCGATCTGGAACCGCCGCAGTTTCGCGCCGTACCAGGCGTTCTCCACCTCCAGCAAGCGCGCGGAAAGCTCCCGGAAGCGCTTCGCCGCCGCGGCCTGACGCTGGAGCGGCCCGAGCTGCGCCTCGATCTCGGCGACGATGTCGTTCACACGGAGCAGGTTCTGCTGCGTGTGCTCCAGCTTCCGCTCCGCCTCTTTCTTGCGGACCCGGTACTTCTTGATCCCCGCCGCCTCTTCGAAGATCTCCCGGCGATCCTCCGCGCGGACGCTCAGGATCTGGTCGATCTCTCCCTGGTTCACCAGCGAGTAGGCGTCCCGACCCACCCCGGTATCGAGGAACAGCTCGTAGATGTCGCGCAGGCGGCACGGCACCTGGTTGATCCGGAACTCGCTCTCCCCGGAGCGGTAGAGCCGGCGGGTGACGGTGATTTCGGTGAAGTCGAGCGGCAGGGCGCGGTCGGAGTTATCCAGCGTGAGGGAGACCTCGGCCATGCCGAGCGGCCGGCGCCGGTCGTTGCCGGCGAAGATGACGTCCTGCGCCGAGCTGCCGCGCAGCTCCCGGACGTTGTTCTCGCCCAGCACCCAGAGGATGGCGTCCGAGATGTTGCTCTTGCCGGAGCCGTTCGGCCCCACCACGCAGGTGATGCCGGGGTTGAAGACGATCTGCGTCTTCTGGGCGAAGGTCTTGAACCCGTGGATGTCGAGCTGCTTGAGGTACACGTGGGAAACCGGGCGAGGGGTACCGCTGGCGCGGGGTCGGTGGGTTTTCCATTCTAGCCGGTGGGAGGGCTGGGCGGAACCCATGGAGGGATTGTCGGCGGGCTCCAGGGAGTGGCTGTATGACGGGTGAGAGATTCGCGCTGGGAGTGATGCAGCGTTGGAACCGCGGGACCGCCCTCTTGCGATAGTCGAGGGACTCCTTGTCCGGTTCGTGCACTACCATCGTGGGCAGCGTTGGAACCGCGGGACCGACCCCGAGCCCTAGTCGTCCGCTTCAGCCCTCCCGCGACGTGTGCCCTCCGCCGGCCCTTTCACACTCCGCTTCGCTCCGTTAGCGGGCCGCTCCGGGTGTTCAGCCTGGCATGCTCTTCCCGCGACTCCGCGCGCTACCGTGACAGAGGCCCAGTTCACGGGCTGAATCGGCCGCCGTCGAGCTACCGCCCCTGACACCCAGGGGCGGTCACAAAGGGCGTCCTCCGGCAGAGCCTACGGCTCCGCCTCCGAACGCCACTGGATAGGCCTTCGCTCGCGCTACCGAAGGAGCCTGGAGGCGCTGCCGGAGGCAGCGGCGGAAGGCTCCACCTGTGGGCACCCCTGGAGAGGGGTGGCTGCTTGAGCCCGGCGGAGTGGCCCGTGAGTCGTTGTATCGAAGAAGGCGCAGCGCCCGAACGCGGCGCGCAGGTCCTCGCCGCGCACGCCCGGACCAGCCCGTTAGCGCCGGAGGCGCGTGGGAGGGCTGAGGGAGGGCCAACCACGCGGGAGGGCCGGTCCGCCGGGTGAGGGCACGGGGTGAAACCTCGGGAAGAAGCGCTTCTCGTGAAGCGGAAGAACACCCCGGAGAAGGCCTCCCACCTCCCCCGCCGAAGTAGTCGATGGCGGCACGCACGTTTTCGCCTAAGCAGGAGCCTGCCTGCTCGCCACAATCTAGGTCGGCACGCGCCGGGGCGTGCCGGTTGCCGGAGAGCCGCGATGGCCCTGTTCCTGCAGATCCTGGGAATCCTGTTCCTCGTCCTGGTGCTGGTGGTGGTGGGAGGCTTCTTCCTGCTGCGCAGCAAGTTCCGCAAGGCGATGTCTGAACTGGTGGCGCAGGCCGAGGAGATGAAGTACGGGATCACCCCCACCCGCATCCACCTGCGCCGGCGGGACGCCGTGGCGTGGCAGAATCCGGAGGCGGCGGAATCGTACTCCAGCGCGCTCCTGGCCCTGGGATTCGAGGACGCGGGCAGCTACGACATCGAGGAGCTCGACTTCGTCCGCCTGCGCGGCTTCGCCCACCCGGGGGAGTCGGTCTACGCCGCCGTCTACGAGCACGAGAAGGCGGGCACGTGGTTCGACCTCGTCAGCTTCTACCAGGACGGCACCAGCGCCACCTACAGCAACGCGCCGCGCCTGGCGCAGGGGATGGACCAGCGGCCGGGGCATTCCAAGACGTTCGACAACGGCGCCGACCTGCAGACGCTGTTCCAGCGGATGCTGGCGGAGCGCCCCGGCGGCGCCCTCTCCCCCGCCACGACCTCCGGGTTCGCGAACGCGCTGGAGCGGGCCTACGCGGACCACATGGACTGGCGCCACGCCCGCGGCCCTTCCGAGGACGAGATCCGGTTCGTCGCCGCCGAGATGGGAGAAGAGCCCTCCGACGAGCAGCTCGCCGAGGTGCGGGAGCAGCTGGAGCTGCAGTCGCTCGCCGGTCTGGACGAGAGCCTGCGGGAGCGGTTTCTGGAGCAGTCGAGCCTCTCCGCCGCAGAGTGGGAAGCCGTGCGGGAGCGCGTGGTGATCGTCCACGACCGCCTCAAGCCGGAGATGCTCGCCGAGCGTTACACCGAATGGGTCAACATGTGCGGCGAGTACGCGGAAGAGGAGGACGAGCGGGAAGAACAGGACGACCCGGAGTACCAGAAGGCGCTCGCCGCCGCCCGCGTCTCCGAGCCCCGCGCCGCCTTCGCCGCCCTGAACGAGCAGCTCCCGGAAGAGAAGCGGTTCCGCCTCCTCGGCACCGTGACCTACCCCCTCCCCGCAGCCGTCTACGTCGCTCCGGAGGGATAGGTCAGCTCTTCACTCGCTATCGCCCGTCGGCACTGCTACTGAACCCCAGCCTGCCTGGCGCGCCGCGCCTCGCGCAGCCTGGCGAGGCGGCGCCGCATGATGCTGGAGTAGGCGCTCCCGACCATCCAGGCGCCGTAACCGATCAGCCCGAGCGTGCGCCAGGGTTCTGGAGCGGCAACGATCGAGATGAGTTGGGGAACAGTGCAAGCTCCGGTGAGCACTCCTTCACCCACGAACACGATCCACGCTGGCAGGAAGCGTCTCAGCTTGGCGCGAGTCTCCGCCGGGTCCGCCCGGCTCCCGGTCCGGCAGAGGTAGATCCCCCACGCTGCGATGATCATCCACGCCGCGCCTGGCAAGATCCACCACTCCGGCGCGTGAAGGATCGCCGCCACCTGCAGCGCTAGTCCTCCGAACACCAGGACTATCGCGAGCCCCGCCGGCGCCATCATCCGAAGAGTGCGCACGTTTGCGTCCCCTTTCGATGGATGAGACGCTGGTGATGCGAGCGAGTTGCGGGCGCTGTTAGGCTGCGCACGTTCCAGTTAGTCCAGCATTTCCGGCGGGCCGTCCTGCGCTCCGCAATCGTAGGCGAGATCGGTGTTGATAGTGCAGAGACGGAATGGGCCGGCCTCGGTCCGGGTCGGCGGCTTCCACCGCTCGAGTCCGGAACACGAAGCCGGCCCTCGCTTCCCGTGAGGGAATCGCCGGATCTGAGAAGCACCCCTGGCGGAGACGCTCCGGAATGTCGGCACTGCGGCGCGGCCTAACCCCCCAAACCCTCCCCCGTTCGAGGGACAAGCCTCACCAGAGAGGGAAGGGGAAGTTAGCCCGCTAATCACCAATAGCTCTCCTCTCCCCTCAGGAGAGGGGCCGGGGGTGAGGCCCTGTGAGGGATCAGTATTTCACGACGTAGCGGTAGCCTTTGTCCTGGCGCATCAGGTCGAAGGCGTCGTTGATGTTCTCGAGGGCGATCTCTTTCGTCACCATCTCGTCGATCTTCAGGCGCCCGTCCATGTACCAGTCGACCAGCCACGGAAGCTGCGTGCGGCCCTTGCAGCCGCCGAACGCGGTGCCGGTGAGCTGGCGGCCGGCGATCAGCATGCGGGGGACCACGGAGAGCTCCTCGCCGGTCTTCGCCACGCCGATCAGGACGCACTTGCCGCCGCCGTAGCGGACCGACTCGAATGCCTGACGCATCACGGTGGTGTTGCCGGTCGCTTCGAAGCTGTAGTCGCAGCCGCCGCCGGTCAGGTCCTTCACGGCGCTGGTGGCGTTGCCGCCGAAGTCGGCCGCGTTGACCAGGTGGGTGGCGCCGAGCTGCTTCGCCATCTCCAGGCGCTCCGGCTTGAGGTCGACGGCGATGATCTTCTCCGCCAGCGCCAGCCGCGCGCCCTGCACCACGTTCAGGCCGATCGGGCCGCAGCCGAACACCGCCACGGAGGCGCCGGGGTGGACCTTGGCGGTCCAGAGCGCCGCGCCTACGCCCGTGGTGATGGCGCAGCCGAGGAGGCAGACGCGGTCGAGCGGGGCATCCTTGCGGATCTTCGCGAGGGCGACTTCCGGCACCACGGTGTACTGGGAGAAGGTGGAGGTGCCCATGAAGTGGTAGGCATCCCGGCCCTTCCAGTGGAAGGCGGGCTTGCCGTTCATCATCACGCCCTCGTAGTAGCCCTTGTCATCCAGGTAGCTGCAGAGGTTCGTCTCCGGGTTCTTGCACTCCGGGCAGACGCCGCACTCGGAGATGTAGAGCGGCACCACGTGGTCGCCTTCCTCCAGGGAGGTAACGCCCGCGCCGCACTTCACCACCACCCCGCCGCCCTCGTGGCCCAGGATCCGGGGCGAGAGCTGGCCGTAGTCGACGTTGTCGCCGCCGCCCATGTACCAGATCTCGGTGTGGCAGAGGCCGGTGGCGTCCAGCTTCACGAGGCATTCGCCGGGACCGGGATCGTCCACCTCGATCTCGTCGACGATCAGGGGCTTGCCAATCTCCGTGAAAATGGCGGCCTTCGATTTCATTCGGGTCTCCTTCTCAATCCGTTCTCCCGGCGAGGGGGCGGGAAGCCTCTCCGCGCGGCTCGTCCGGGAGCCAGCCAGAGGGGAGTTCGTCAGGCCGCAGGCGTGCCCCTTCTACCCGACCGCGTGCCCGAGGATGGAATTCGCTCTCCGGTGGTGAACCTGACTCCCGGCCGGTCTCGCGGAGTGGCGAGGGTTGCCGGCGCAGCGTTCAGAGAGAGGTTCTAAGGAATGAATCGCTTGATCCTTCGGGCGGCCGGCTTCGCCGCGACGGCTCTGGTGGCGGGCTCCCTCATCGGCAGCGGCCCGGCCCGCGCTGCCACCGGCTGGCAGCCGCTCTTCAACGGCAAGAACTGGGACGGGTGGTACACGTGGGTTCCCGGCCACGGCAAGAACAATGATCCGGACAAGATCTTCACCATCGAGAAAGATGGCTCGATCCACGTCACCGGCGAGAAGTTCTCGTTCATCAGCACGGACAAGGACTACGAGAACTACCGCCTGAGCGTCGACTTCAAGTGGGGCCAGAAAAAGTGGCCGCCGCGGGAGAACGCCGTCCGCGACGCGGGCATCCTCTACCACTGCGTGGGGCCGGACAAGGTCTGGAACAAGTCGCTGGAGCTGCAGATCCAGGAAGGCGACACCGGCGACATGTGGCTCACCGGCGGCGAGGGCGGCGCGCCGTCGCTCACGGTGCTCGGCAAGACCTACACCGGCGGCCGCGTGGTGAAGTGGTCCGACCCGGAGAAGCCGCATGGCCAGTGGAACACCGTGATGGTGGTGGCGAAGGGCGACAAGATCGAGCACTGGGTGAACGGCAAGGTGAACATGGTCGGCACCGACGCCAGCCTCACCAAGGGCCGTATCAACCTTCAGTCCGAGGGTGCGGAGCTCTGGTACCGCAACATCATGATCGAACCGATCGAGTAGCTCCTCGGTCGTGCTGATTGGCTTCCGCTTTCCCGCGGGAGCGTGCTTAAGGATGCGGCAGCCTCTCTCGGGGGGCTGCCGTATTCCGTATCGCGTATTGCGTGTGAGGAGCTTCTGCCGCTTTGCGGAAGCGGTCGAGCCACCGGGGAGGTGCCGGCTCCCACTCGCCCGCGGACTGCGTCTGGAACGAGGAACGGGGCTCTCCGATGGCCCGAGATGCGCCGCCGAAGAGCCCCGCTTCCACACGGAATACGCGTTACGGAATACGCCCTACGCCGCCGGCGGGAGCTTCTCCACCGCGGCGCGGACCGCTTCCAGGCACTTGCGGATGTCCGCGATCGGGTCCATCGGGTTCTCTTCGTACTCCAGCGCCAGGACGTCGCTGAACTTCACGTCGCGAAGGGCGCGGAGCGTGCCGACCAGGTCGAGGTCACCTTCTCCCAGGATCGTGAACTTGGTGGTGTCCTTCACGTCCTTCAGGTGGCAGCCGTAGACCCGCTCGCCGAGCGTCTCGATCACCTTCACCGGGTTCTCGCTGGAACGGAGGAAGTGGCCGGTGTCGACGCAGGCGCCGATCAGCTTGTGCCGGCCGTTGACCGCCTTCGTCACGTCTTCCAGCTTGTCGTAGCGATGGCCGGGACCGTGGTTGTGGATGGCGATCTTGATGTTGAACTCCTGGACCAGCTCTTCCAGGTTGTCGAACGACTCCGGCGCGGGGTCGGCGCTGATCGTCGGAATCCCCATCGCCTTCGCCGCCTCGAAGACCTCGCGGTTCTTCGCCTTGTCCGCTCCGAAGGCAGCGACGCCGTGTGCCATCATGCGGACGCGCGCGGCACGCAGCTTCTCCCGCAGCGCCATGATCTCCCCCGCGTTGGTGGTGAGCGGAATGTGGCCGCCGTAGGCCTCCCACGCGCGCACACCGAGGGCGTTGGTGTGCTGAAGCGCCTCGTCCAGTTTGTAGCCGCGCAGGGAGTAGCTCTGGAGGCCCATCCGGAACGGGCCGTAGCGGCGGCGGCGCTGGTCCTGCTCCTGCGCGGAGAGCGCGGAGAGCGGGGCGGCGGCGAGGGCCGCGCCGGCGGTCCACCGCAGCATCTCGCGGCGATCCATCCTGGTATTGACTGACATCGGGTTCCTGCCTCTCCGTCGCCGCCATCGGCGACCATCGAACGGGACTAACGGCAAAATCCCCTATAGGTCAGTCGTGCGGGATCGTTCTCCCTCTCACGCGCCCGCTCGCTGGGGCATGGCTCTTACGCTGCGCATGATGCGGGCCAGCCGCCGGTAGAGCGCGCCGGCGACCCTCCGCCACGGTGGAGGGTAGAGGTGACACGATTTCGGCGGCAGCCCCCGCGCCAGCAGCGCCTCCCGGCAGCGGGCGTAGTCGTACGGCACCGCCTGGAATTGGGCCTGCTCCCGGTCGAGATCGAGGACCAGCACCTGCGCCGCGACCCGGCGCTCCCGCGACTGCCCCACGCTGCCGGGGTTCAGCAGCATCCGGACGTGCAGCGGGATGCCGGCGGCGCGGCCGCGGGCGAGGGTCCCCTCTCCCTCCGCAAAGGCCCACGCGCGGTGCGTGTGCCCCAGCACCACCATCCGGGCGCCGGGATGGAGCCGGTCCAGGAGCGCGAGCTGCTCCTCCGCCTGGTCCG
The DNA here is from genome assembly GCA_046292385.1 of Armatimonadota bacterium. Classification (GTDB taxonomy): domain Bacteria; phylum Armatimonadota; class SYMT01; order SYMT01; family SYMT01; genus JBKBRF01. Next base: position 77,553 of record JBKBRF010000008.1, read on the forward strand.
GCCGGGTGACGTACTCCTGCGGGTCTTCCAGCGATCCGTGTGCCAGCACTACGCCGCCCTCCACCTCCAGCCGCTCCGGCAGCGCGGCGAGGTAGGCGCGGGTGTCGTCCCGCAGCTGCTCTCGCGTCCAGTTCAGGCTGTCGCGGGCGAGGGTGATGCAGCGGTCGGTGGTGAGGCGCCCCAGCGCGATCAGGTCGTGGTTGCCCGCCACGCACGCGGCGCCGAGCTCCGCCACCCGCTCGACGCACTCGTTCGGGTGCGGACCGTAGCCGACCAGGTCCCCCGTGCAGAGGAAGCGGTCGACCCCCTCCCGCCGCAGCGCTTCGACCGCGGCCTCCAGGGCGGGCAGGTTGGCGTGGATATCGGAGAGGATGCCGTAGCGCATAGCGGTGAGCTCTGTTTCAGGTTTGCAGGTTAACAGGTTGCAGGTTGGAACCAGCTTTCGCATCCCGGAACCTGGAACTTGAAAAACTGCAACCTGCTAACAGCGAGTTAATGACCGGCCTGCGCGAGCAGCGGACCGCCGGGACGGCGGAGGGCGCGGGAGAGGCGCCGCCAGACTACGCCGCGGAGGAACGGCATCGGGTCGTCGATTGCCACGGCCGACTTCGCCTCGCAGGAGAGCGCCCAGGGCACCCACTGGTGGACGGGAACGCCCCACCCGCGGGAGGCCATCGCGTCGTACCACAGGTAGCACCAGCGAGCGTCCGGCTTGCGGAGCGCCACCTCCGGGCGCGGCAGGCCAGCCAGGTCTGCGTAGACCACCGCCGGCAGGTTCACCCCGGCCACGGCGCCCAGGTGGTGCCACAGGTTGAAGCGGGGGTTCACCTCCAGCAGGTACAGGCTGCCGTCCGGGGCGCGCTTGAAGTCGAGCTTCGCCACGCCGCGGAAGCCCATCCGCCGCGCCAGCTCCCGCCCCAGCTCCGCCACGTCGGCGGCGCGGGTGAGGGAAAGCGCGGTGCTGTAGCCGCACTCCACCGGGTAGGTGCGGACCTTCTTCCCGGTAAACTCCGCCGCCACGAACCCCTCCGCGTCGACGTACGCGTGGTAGCTCTCGATGGCGGTCTCCGGACCGTCGATCCACTCCTGGACCAGCACCTCCAGCTCCGCTTCGGCCAGCCGAGCCCACAGCTCCCGGAGCGCCGCCGGGCTCTCCACGCGCAGCGCCTTGTTCGCGCCGGCGATCGGCATCCACGACTCGGTCTTCCGCGTGAGCGGCTTTACCACCAGCGGGTAGCGGAGCCCCTCCGCCGCGTCCGGGCCGGTCTGGTGCGGGGCGGCCCGGCGGGTCCGGGGCACCGGCAGCTCCAACCGCTCCGCCAGCACCTGGAACCGGGCCTTGTCGACCAGGTCCTCCGTCAGCTCCCGGTCCGGCACCACGAAGCGGAACGCGCCCGCGAGCCGGTCCCGGTAGCGGGAGGTCAGCAGCAGGCTCCGGTCTTCCTGGTAGAAGAGCACCGGCGGCGCCGGCTGCTTCGCGGCGAACTCCAGCAGGCGCGAGACGAGCGCCTCCGGCTCTTTCCACGGGTCGAGCCAGCCGATCCGCGCCTCGGTGAAGCGCGAGTAGCAGGTCGGGTCCCCCTCCTCCACCACCACGGCGCACCGGATCCCCGCCAGCCCGAGGGCGCGGACCAGGTCGATGTCTCCCATCACACAGGCCAGCGGTCTGGCAGTCATGGCATGCTCTCCCGTACGGCCGGGGCGCGGTGCCCGCGGAGTCGCTCCGCCACGCCGAGCGGCAGCAGCGCGGCCGGCTTGCTCTTTCGCGTGACCCAGAGCTGCAGCGCGGCGCGCGCGAAGGCGTAGCTCTTCAGCCGCCAGCGCGGCGCCACGAGCAGCACAAACGCCAGCATCCCGCTGAGCGTGGGCGGGTAGAGCGCCAGGTAGCGGATGGCGCGCGTGAACATCGTCCGCTCCGCCTTGTACACCTCGTCGCCGCTCATGAAGTCGTATTCCCGCCGGCCGCTCTCCCACGCGCGCTGGATGGAGAGGCAGTCGAGCACGCCCCCGGGCGAGAACTTGCGGTAGTCCTCGTCGTAGGCGCCCTGGTAGAGCCAGATCCGCTCCGGCGTGAGGAAGTTGATCTCGAAGGCGACCGGCTGGCCGTCCATCCGGGCGATCCAGAGCTCCATCTCCTCGCCGCCGCCGAGCGCCAGGAGCGCCCGACGCAGCAGCTCCTGCCCCTCGCCCGGCTGGAACCGCGCCACGCCTTCGCGTCCCTTCCACGAGCGCGCCTCGATCGCCGCCACCTCCTCCACGCGCGCCGCCGCCTCCGCGCCGACGTAGCGCTCCACCGTGCCGCCCTCCTTCAGCCACTTGCGGCCGGCCTTCTGCATCCGCTTCAACCAGCCGGGGCCGCGGGCGCAGAGCGCGGTCCAGTCGGCGTCCATGGCGGTGTACGGAGCGGTAGTCCCCTCCACCCCCGCGGAGCGGAGGCCCTTCGGCGCGGGGACGCGCGTCAGCTCCGAGTAGCCGTCGCCAAGCTGCCGGAGCACCGCGAGGTCCCATTCCCCGCGGCGGCGCTGAAGCTCGTCCAGCAGCAGCCGCTCCGCCTCGGGGCAGTCCGCCGCAAAGAGGAAGCCGAGGTAGTCCGAGCGGCCGTCGCCGATGAATCTCAGCACGCGGAAGCCGAGCTGGCGCTCCCGGCGCAGCGGCGCCACGCCGACCAGCTCCCCGCCGCGCCGGGCGGTGAGCACGTACGGCTCGCAGCCGGCGCAGAGCTGCTCCCAGCAGATCTCGGTCCAGTCGAAGCTAAGGAATGGGTTGCGGGGAGCGCTCCGAGCGTAGAGCGCTCCCCATTCTTCACGCAGCGCCCGGAGCTCGCCGGGTGTGCGGAGACATTCGATGGTCGTTCCGGAGTTGTCCAGGGACATGGCTTGCTTTTATTGGGAGGCCGGCCGCAGCCGGGCCTGTTGCTTGAGTCTCTAGCGCGGACTTTCAGGCGGCTCCATCGGGCGTCTGACGCCGGAGCCCGGGGCCCGTCGATCCTGCATCCGGCCGATACTACCCCGGCGTCTGGATCTCAAACCCTTCCCCGGGAACGGAGCGGGCGCTCTTGCCGGGAGCGGTTCCCTTGCGAGCGCCGGGAGGGCTTGCGGTTTAGGTGGGGGCGTGCCGGGTAGAAGGGAGTGGCCGGCCGGTTCGCGGCTGGGTTGCAATCCAGCGTGTGAAGGCGAGGATGACCTCATCTTGCAGGAAGCGGCATCTCTTCGAAGTTCCACCCCGTGCCCTCACCGGGGGGAGCGGCCCTCCCGCGTGTTTGGCCCTCCCTCAGCCCTTTCACGCTCCGGCTGCGCCTCCGCTAGCGGGCTGGTCCGGGCGTGCTCTTCGCCAGGCTGTGCTCCGCGTTCGCAGGCTGCGGTGTCTCCATCACGGCGACTCACGGGCCGCTCCCCCCGGCTCAAGCAACCACCCCTCGCCAGGGGTGGTCACAAGGGGAGCCCTCCGCCGCTGCCTTCGGCCGCGCCTCCGTGCTCCTTTGGACTGGCTGGCTGCGTCGTGACTGGCTCGGTAGTCCAGAACTCGGACGTCCAGAGGGGCAGCCGCAGGCTGGACCGGAGGACGGCACCTGTGACCACCCCTGGGCGCCAGGGGTGGTCGCTCGACGGCGGCCGGTTCAGCCCGTTAACCCGGGTTTTGGTGAGATGGGGGGCCGTGGCGCGGGAAGAGCTTCACGCGGCGCACTCCCGGAGCGGCCTGCTAGCGGAGGCGAAGCCGGAGCGTGAAAAGGCCGCGGAGGGCTCTCGCCGCGGGAGGGCTGAACCGACCGACTAGGGCGCGGGGTCGGTCCGGCGGTGCCGACGCCGCTCTGAGTTCAGAAATGCCCCGTGTCCGAGTGAGGGCACGGGGTGGAACCCCGGGGAGATGCCGTCACCGGGAAGTAATCCTACAGAAACGGTCAAGAGAAGAGACAAAGAACACGATGCGCATCCTCCTCCTCACCAGCTACTTCCCCCGCTCCACCGACCCGGTGCGCGGCATGTTCAACTACCAGCAGGCGCACGCGCTGGCGCGGCACTGCGAGGTGAAGGTGGTGGCGCCGGTGCAGTGGTTCCCGGTGCGACTCTGGCACGGGGCCGGGCCGGACTCCGCCCCGTACCGGGAGACCGTGGGCGAGCTGACCACGTGGCACCCGCGCTACTTCCTGCCGCCGCGGATTGGGCGGGACTTCTACTCGCTGCAGATGGCGGCGTGGGTGCTGCCGCGGTTGGCCCGCATCCGGCGGGAGTACCCGTTCGACGTCCTCCTCGCCACCTGGGCGTTCCCGGACGTGATCGTCGGCGCGCTGGCCGCGCGGTTGTGGAACGTGCCGCTGCTGGCGAAGGTCCACGGCAGCGACATCAACGTGCAGACCGACTTCCCCCTGCGGCGAAAGCAGATCCGCTGGGCGCTGGACCAGGCGCACCGGGTCCTCGCGGTGAGCGGCGCGCTGCGCGAGCGGCTGATCGGCCTCGGCGTGCCGGCGGAGCGGATCATGGTCCACCACAACGGGGTCGACCGCGAGCGCTTCCGCCCCGGTGACCGCGCGGAGGCCCGTCGTCATCTGAAGATCCCGGTCGAGGGGAAGGCGCTGGTCTACGTCGGCTACATGAATCCACCCAAGGCGGTGAACGTGCTGATCGACGCCCTGGGGGAGCTGCGCGCCTCCGGCCGGCTCGACTTCACCGCACACCTGGTCGGCTGCGGCCCGCTCAAGGAGGACCTGGAGGCGCAGGCCCGCTCCCTCGGGCTGGCGGAGTCGGTCGTCTTTCACGGTCGCCGGCCGCACGACGAGATCCCGCACTGGATGCGCGCCGCGGACGTCTTCTGCCTCCCGAGCATCCGGGAAGGCTGCCCGAACGTGGTGCTGGAAGCGCTCGCGAGCGGCTGCCCGCTCGTCTCTACGAGGGTCGGGAGCGTGCCGGATATGGTCGACCCTACCGCCGCCGTCCTCGTCCCGCCCGGCGAGTCCTCCCCCCTGGCGGAGGGGATCCGCACGGCGCTCGACCGGCAGTGGGATCCGGAGGCGCTGCGACGCAGCGTGAGCCACTACGACTGGGATACCAGCGCCCGCGCCCTCTACGAGGCGGCGTGCGAGGCGGTAGAGCTGCGGAGGGCGCCCCAGCCGGAGCGAGCGCTCGCGGCTAACTCGGAGGGGTAGAGCTTCCGGGCGGTTGAAACCGCGGCAACCACGGCACGAAGTCCCCCTCCGGGGACTCGGGACAGCCTGGTTCGGGCGTCCGGAGGACGCTTGGCCGCAGGCCGCACAGCGAGGTATTCTAATGCCTCGCGGCCCGGCGCGCGGCTATCCGGCCGCTTCCGCTGCGGCTACCGCCGGGCGAGCTGATCCAGCTTCTGCTCCACCACGCCGATACCGCAGAGCAGAAGCCCGGAGACCCGGCGTTCCCCCGATGAGCCCCCCTTCTCGCTCCATTGGTACTTCCCGTATGGCACCAGCCGGTCCGTATCGAACCAACCGGTATGCGTTCCTCCGCTGCTCACGGGTGAGCGCGACGGTACGAGGGCGGGAAGCGCGGCGGGTGGACCGATGCTAGAGATCAGGCACAAGCGTTCCGGAAAGCTCCTCTACCGCAGTGACGACTGGAGAGTCGACGCCCGCGGGCGGGAGCTCATCGGCGCTCACCTGTCCGGATGGAGCCTGCGGGAGGCGCGACTCCGTGGCGTCGATCTCCGCGGCAGCAGCCTGGACGGTGCGGACCTGAGCGGTGCCGATCTGCGCGGTGCCCGTTTTCGCGGAGCCTCCTTTCGGGATGCCGTTGCCATCCCCGCGGGTGCGCTGGCCGCACTACTCCTGGCGTTTGCCGGGACCACTCCGTCGATCTGGCGGAACTGGTGGCTCAACCCGAGTCTCTACTTCGGGGTGATGGTGGCCGGCGCACTGGTCGTTTCACTCCGCTCGGACCGGGCGCTCTTTGAAGACGCCACCCTGGACGGCGCACAACTGGACGGTGCCCACTACGACCGAGAGACCACCTGGCCGCGCGGCTTCGATCCCCAGGCTCATGGCGCCGTGCGGGTCCAGCCCGCCGCGGCCGCGAGCCGGGGGCCGTTCTCGATCCTGAAGCGGATCGACCTTTCGCTGGTCGTCGCGGCGCTCCTCGCCTGCTCCGCGGTCGGGTTCATCGTCGTCGGCTTCGAAGACGGGAATTGGCTGCGCCTTTCGGCAGGCATCTCCAACACGTTCATGGCGGGGTGGCTCCTCTGGTCCCGCCGTCGAGTTGCCGGGGAGGCGGAGTGACCGCGGCGGAAGTCGAGGAGCTCGAGGGGCGCTGTCTGGAGCGAGCGCGGGCGCAGCCTCTCATCGCCGCGACAGGCTACCTGCCGGTGCTGGATGCAGGAGGCGTTCCGCAGCGTGGTCGCGGAGACAGGCGCGTAGCCGCCGAGGTTTCGGAGCTACCGGAGCAATCAGAGCATGCTAACGCGAACGCACTTGTCGCTCGTCCTCGTGGCGCTGCTCACCTTCTCCGGCAGTCTTCTCATCATCGGGGGAGTTCACGGTGGTGGATGGCTCCGGCTCTCGACCGGGGTCTGCAACGTGATCGTGGCCGGCGTGATCCTCCGGGGCCTGCTCCGGCCGGCTGGACCCGGGCCCGAACCAGTATGGCACGGGCAATCGGATCCGAGTGTGACGCCGCCGGACGGCGCCTTCGGAGTGAGCCCTCCGCAAGAGCGGCAGCGGACGTTGCGCTGGCTGCGGAGCCTTACTGACAAGGGATTCGCCGAGCTCTTCTACGAAGCGGTGAAAGATCGTAAAACGGACGGTGGCTACGGACACTTCGTCCTGGCCGAGGCAGCGAGACGTGACCTCATAGAAGGTCCCTGGGACGTTGACTTCATCGGGCTCCATGATCGAGAGCACTACGGCGGCGAGTGGGACGACGATGCCCCAATCTGCCAATCCGGAACCTGCCGCGAGTGTGGAGTTGACGTGCGAAGCTGGGCTAAGGAAGCAGTGTGTCCAGTCTGCGGCTCCAAGGTGTACGGAACCTAGAGCCGTCGGGAACGCTTCGGCGGGTGCCTGCGGTGGATGAAAGGCACCCGCCGAAGTATCTCCTACTCCTATCGCACCACCAGGACGGAGCACTCCAGGCGGTCGACGACCGACTTGGCGGTGCTGCCGAGGAAGAACTCCTCCAGCGCGCCGACGCCGCGGTGTCCGACGACCACCAGGTCGTAGCTCCCTTCCTTGGCGGCGAGGACGATCGCGTCGTCGGGCGCTTCGACGGAGACCTGCGCGTCGGCGGTGACGCCGCTCTCGCGGGCGCGAGCCGCTCCGGATTCGGCGCAGCGGCGGCCGAGGTCCTCGTCGGCGGACATGGTGACCACGCCGTCCTCGCGGACCAGGCGGTCGGAAGCGGCGGTGAGCACGGTGAGGGAGGCGCCGCACGCCTTCGCCAGCTCGATCGCCCGGTCGAGGGCATGGGTGGCGGCTTCGGAGCCATCATAGCCGACGAGAATGCGCTGGATCATCGTTTCCGTCCTGCCGCGGGGTAGATCAGGTAGACCTGCCGGCCCGTTTCCGCGGCGAGTAGATGCCCGGTGCCGGTAGTCACGTAGAGCGTAGAAAGGGTCGGACCGCCCCAGGTGCAGTTGGTGGGACGGTCGTACGGTACCGGGTGCGTGGCGAGCACCCGGCCCGTGGGGCTGAAGACGTAGATCATCGGGCCGGGGCCGCTCTCGGCCCAGCCGGCGGTCGCCACGATGTTGCCCTCCGCGTCCAGGCACATCCCGTCGATGCCGCGGTGCGGATAGAAGTTGTGGAGCACGCCGTGCTCTCCCAGGGAGCCGTCGTCGTGGATCGGGTAGGCGCGCAGCTCCCGCTTGCGATCGGCGCCGTACTCGCTCTGCGCCACGTAGAGCGTCCGTCCGTCCGGAGAGACCAGCAGTCCGTTCGGCCGGGTGGTGTCCCAGGTGACCCGGTGCAGGCTCCAGCCGCCGTCCGGCTGCGGGTCGGCGCGGTAGACCGACTCGTGATCCAGCTCCATGTCCTCGCGGAAGTCGCCGTAGCGAGGATCGGTGAACCAGAGGCGGCCCTGCGGATCGAAGGCGAGGTCGTTCGGGCTGTTCAGCCGCCTGCCTTCGAACCGGTCGGCGATCACCGTCTCACCGTCCGCGTCGTAGCGTACCACGCGGCGCTCGCCGCCCCCGCCCTGGCAGCCGTAGAGGCGGCCGTCGGCGTCGAAGATCAGGCCGTTCCCCTCGAAGGTGCCCTCGCGGTAGACCGTCGTCTCGCCGGTCTTCGGGGAGTAGCGCATGATGCGGCTGGCGGGGATGTCGGCGAAGAGCACCGCCTCACCATCCCACGCCGGCCCCTCCGCGAAGCCGACCGGCCCCGCCACCGTCTCGAAGACCCAGTCCATCCGTCTCGCCCTCTCTGCCCGGCGTCAGGCGCTGAGCTCGCTGAAGATCTGGTCGGTCTTCGCCGCGGAGATGAAGTCGTTCCGGTGCAGGCCGCGGATCTTGTGCGTCCACCAGCTCACCGTCACCCGCCCCCACTCGGTCAGGATCGCCGGATGGTGGCCTTCGTCCTCCGCGAACTCCCCTACCCGGTTCGTAAAGGCGAGTGCCTCGGCGAAGTTCTTGAACTTGAACTGTCGCTCCAGCCGCGGGATGCCGTCCTTTTCCAGCAGCTCCCACTCCGGAATCTGCGGCTTCAGCTCGGCGATCTCCGCCTCGGTCACTCTCGGGGCGTCGGCACGGCATGCAGTACACTTTTCGCTGGTCAGCTCTGCCACGTGAATCTCTCCTCCTGTGGGGGCTAGTGGGTCGAAGGGCCGGGGTCTTCGGTGGGGCCTCACCCCCGGCCCCTCTCCTGAGAGGAGAGGGGAGCTACGGGTGTTTTGCCTGCCTGGCCTCCCCCTTCCACTTCAGGAAAGGGGGTTGGGGGGTTAGGCCGCGAAAGAACGCCGACCCATCGTCCTCCCCCTGAAACCCGACCCCTGATCCCTGCCCTTCACGTGGTATATTCTGTCCTCGTTCATGGTTCCCTGTCGCGGCAGCGATGCCGCGCCTGTTTCGCCGCTGGAGATGCGGCCGGAGGTGAGCTCGATGCCCGTTCCCGTGCGCCAGGCCGATATGGACGCCGTCTTCCGCGTGACCGACGAGCTGGGGATCCACCGGGAATCGGTGACGGTGCCGCTGGCACGCCAGGATCCGGGCGGGGTGAAGGACCTGGGCGGCGGGCAGCTCCGGATCACGCTGCCGGAATCCGAGGAGCCGGACGCCTGGGCGGAGGGCACGCTGCGGGGGGAGCTGGAGAAGCTCGGCTACGAGCCGCTTCCGTGATCGCGGCGGTCGCCGGCGGAACCGCCCGCGCGGGGGACCGGTATTCAGTGCATGGCAGGGCGGCGCGCGACGCCGCGCGCGGGGGGCGGCCCCGGCGCCACTCCCTCTGCCGGTTCTCCTATGCTCAATAACCTGCGCGAGCTCTGGAAGTTCCGCGAGCTGCTCATCATCCTGGTCCGGCGCGACCTGAAGATCCGGTACAAGAACTCGGTTCTCGGCTTCGGCTGGTCGCTGCTCAACCCGCTGGCGCAGGTGCTCACCATCACGCTGGTGCTCAAGTTCCTGGGCGCGCAGGGGGTGACGGAGAACTACCACGCCTACGTCTTCTGCGCGCTGCTGCCGTGGCTCTTCTTCAGCACCGCCACGATGGACGCCGGGATGTCACTGGTGGCGTTCCACGACCTGCTCCGGCGCGCCTACTTTCCGCGGGAGGCGCTGCCGCTCACCACGGTCGCGGCGAACTTCATCCACTTCCTGCTCGCGATGGGCGTCTTCCTGGTCTACGAGACGCTCAACCCGCTCTTCTGGTGGGTGGTGGATGGCAAGTTCAACTTCCCGATCCAGCCGACCGTGGTGCTGACGGTGATCCCGATGGCGGGGCTCTTCCTGCTCGTCTCCGGGATCGCGATGTTCATCTCGGTCTGGACGCTCTACTTCGAGGACGTGCGCTACCTGGCGGACAGCGGCATGAAGATCCTCTACTGGCTGGTGCCGGTGCTCTACTTCCCGGAGCTGATCCTGCACCGGGACCCGGGCGGCCGCGGGGAGCTGATTTACACGCTCTACATGCTCAACCCGCTCTCCGCCTTCATCACCAGCTTCAAGAAGCTCACCCTGCCGCCGACGAAGTCGCCCGGCGGGGAGTGGATGACCACGCCGATGGGCGCGCAGGACTGGGGCTTCCTGGGGATCGCCATGGTGGTGTCGCTCGTCTTCTTCCTGCTGGCGCACCGCTACTTCAACGCCCGAAAGTGGAAGCTGGCCGAACGTTAAACTCAGTTGCAGGTGGTCAGGTTGCAGGTTTCAGGTTGGCTGCTAACGATGGAATGAGCCAGTCCGCGGATCGGCTGCACCTTAAACCCTAAACCCTAGGCCCTAGACCAGACCCTCTCCCCATGACGATGCCGATCATCGAAGCGCGCGACCTCCAGAAGGAGTTCACCCTGGAAATGGGGCCCGGCTCCATCAAGCGGCTCATCCTCACCGGCCGCCGGGGCGAGCGGCGGCACGTCCACGCGCTGCGCGGGATCACGTTCTCGATCCAGCCGGGCGAGGCGGTGGCGCTGGTCGGCCGCAATGGCTCCGGGAAGAGCACCTTCCTGAGCCTGGTCGGCCGCATCTACCTCCCTACCTCCGGCACGCTTTCGGTGCGCGGTCGCGTGGCGCCGCTGCTGCAGCTCGGGGCGGGGTTCCACCCGGACCTGACCGGCCGGGAGAACATCGAGTGGAACGGGGTGATCCTGGGGCTCACCCGCCAGCAGGTGAGGGAGCGGACGCCGGAGATCGTTCGCTTCGCGGAGCTGGAGCGGTTCATCGACGCTCCGCTCCGCAGCTACAGCTCCGGCATGATGATGCGCCTCGGGTTCGCAATCGCGGCGCACACCGATTCGGAGATCCTGCTGGTCGACGAGGCGCTGGCGGTCGGCGACGAGCACTTCCAGGAGAAGTGCTTCGCCCGCATTCAGGAGCTGATCGCCGCGGGGCGCACCGTGCTCTTCGTCTCGCACGAGATGACCGACGTCACGCGCGTGGCGCGGAGGGCGATCTGGCTGGACCAGGGCCTGGTGCGGATGGACGGCCCTCCGGAAGAAGTAGTGGAGGCCTACCTCGCCGACGCGCGCGCGCCGAGTGAGGTCACCGCCGGCGCCGTGACGACGGCGGAGTAGCGCGCGTGGAGACTGCCCCTTCCCCCACTCGTCCGGACGTCTCCCTGGTGATCCCGGCTTACAACCGGGCCGACCTGCTGGAGAAGTGCCTGGCGAGCCTGTACCGCTCCGAAGGGGTGACCTGGGAGGCGACGGTGGTCGACAACGCCTCTCCCGAGGACCTCTCCGGCGTCGCGGCGCGCTTCCCGGAGCTGCGCTGGCTGCGGATGGAGCGGAACCTCGGCTACGCGGCGGCGAACAACCGGGGGCTGGAGGGCGCGCGCGGCCGGCACGTCTGCTACCTCAACTCCGACGCCGAGTTGTTCCCCGACACCCTGGCTGGCCTGGCGCGCTACCTCGATACGCATCCCGAGGCCGGCGCCGTGACGCCGTGCAACGTCGGGCCGGACGGTCTTCCCCAGCATACCCTCTCTCCGGAACACACGCTCCAGATGGCGTGGCTGCGCGACTCCGGCTTCCACCTGCTCTTCCCGAACGCGCCGCCATTTCGCGGCTGGATGCTGCCGGACTTCGACTTCGAGCGGGAGCAGGAGGTGGCGCACGCGCAGACCACCTGTCTGTTGATCCGCGCCGAGGCCTACCAGCAGTCGGGCGGGATGGACGAGTCGCTGTTCCTCTTCTACAACGACGTCGACTTCTGCCGCCGCCTCCGCACCGCCGGCTGGAAGCTGGTCTATCTCCCCCAGCCCCGGGTGCTGCACCACGGCAGCGCCAGCGTGGAGACCGCGCCCTGGAAGGAGCGCCAGCTCTGGCGAGACCGCTACCGGTTCTTCCGCCGCTGGTACGGCACCCGCGGCACCCTCGGCGTCCGCTTCGCCTGCCTCCACCGCAGCGTCACCCGCACCCTCGCCCAGCTCGTCCAGGGCCGCCCCGGCAACATCGCCCCCATGTGGCGCCACGGTCTGGACCTGTACCGAGCGCTAAGCGAAGAGTATAACGGCGGCTGAGGTCGGCAGAGTGTAAGAAAAGGAGATGTGGGGATGAAAGCTGGGGATATGGCGATGGGAACCAGCGGGTGAGCAGGCCCGACCCTCTCATCGACGCGTTAGAATTCAGCCTTTAGCCTTTTGCCTTTACTATCCCCTCATCCCCGTTCCCACATCCCCCCATCCCCTGAAAGGTTCGGGCTCTCTTCGCTCGCTGACTTACCATCCTTCCGGCAGGCGGACGCCGCGGTTGCGGAGGTCGTGGGCGAGGGCGGAGAGGCGCTGGCGCAGGTTAGGGCGCTTCGGGCGCAGGCGGGGCATCAGCGTGGGGGCGGGGGGGCCGACCGCTTTCGACTTCCGCAGGAATACCTGCAGCGCCTCTGGCTCCGTGGGGATCGGGCCTCGCGCGGGGCGCAGCGCGTACCAGCCGTCCTTCCCCACCACCGGCGCCTCCGGCTGCAGGAGCAGCTCGTTCGCGAGCCAGGGGAGCCACTGGCGGCGGTCGAGGTCCATGGTCGTGCTGTGGAGCCGCGGGACGTCATCCGGCGGCCAGTGCATGGGGGTGGCGGGGCGGGCGTTTACGTAGCCCTGGCGCTCCAGGTCCCGCTCCTCGATCTCGGGAGTCACCAGCCGCCATGGCGCCCGCTCCCGCTCGCGGTGGTAGAGCAGGCTCAGGATCTTCTCGGGGGCCAGATTGGTGTCCAGGTCCTTTGCGCCGACGGTTGCCAGGAGGCGGGAGAGGTTCCGCCGGAGGGCGGGAGAGACGTTGCCGCCGGATGGCCCAAACGTGGCGCTGCCGAAGTGGACCACGTCCCAGCCGGTGAGCCAGGCCAGGCCGTAGCCGTGCTTCCAGCATTGGAGGGTGGTGTAGGCCTCGTCGTAGCCGTAGCCGCTCATCGTCTCCGGCATTCCGCCCCAGGCGCGGTAGGCGCCCGGCCGCACGCACCACGTGGCGCCGTTCACGCCGCCGTACATGAACTCCAGCTCGGAGTCTCCCTCCGCGCGGCCCGGGCTTACCACCCCCAGCAGCGGCCATTCCGCGAAGACCTTCTCCAGCCGGGAGAGATCGTCGGTGGAGCAGAACTCGATGTCGTTGTTGGCGATGATCCAGAGGTCGCCGGTCGCGGCGTTGGCCCCCGCATTGACCGCGGCGCAGTAGTTGAACACCGGCTCCCGGTACGGAACCACCCGCGCGCCGATCTGGCGGCAGTAGTCCGGCGTGCCGTCGGTGCTGCCGGAGTCGACGATGACCCATTCGACCTCGATCCCGGGATTGCGGTCCCGGACCGATTCGACCAGCCCTCGCGTGTAGTCGAGGCCGTTCCGGACCGGCACGATGAACGAAAAGCTCACGATCGAGACCCCTGCGGTGAGAGCACGAGGAAGCGGCTGGAGCGCGGCCGCATTGGCGGTGCGCTGGACATGTTAACAGGGTATACGCGCGGCGGGGCTCCCGCAACTTGAGTATGCGGTGCGGAGTGAACTCCGCGGATTGGTTCCGCCGGAGGTCAACCTCCGGCGATCTAAGCGCGGCGGGGCTGGCGCCCCGGAGGGGCGCGAGCGGATAGCCGGGGGTCAGCGTAGCGCAGCCCCCGGATCCCGAGCCGCGACCACGTTCCGCCCTGGATGGGCGGGAGGAATACTCGGGAAGCGGTGCGGAGTGAGCTCCGCGGGTTGGCTTCGCCGGCAGTCAACTGCCGGCGATCTAGCTCTCCCCGCGCCGTGGTGCAGCGCAGCGCGATCCGCGGAACGGCTCGAACAGCTGCCTCCGCCGCTCGCTCTCTGTCGCTCCGTCCCTCTGTCTCTCCGTCTCAGTTACGGGTGGCCGCGTGGTGGTCCGCGCCGTCGAGGTGCGAGTCCGGCTGGGGGAAGTCGCCGGCGGGATGGATCGGCAGCTCGATGCGGAATCTCGCGCCGCCTTCGGGGGCGTTGTCCGCGCAGATCTGACCGCCGTGCGCGTCGACGATCCGCTTGCAGAGCGCCAGCCCCAGGCCGGTACCGGTCGACTTGGTGGTCACCAGCGGTTCGAAGATCGTGTCCCGGAGCTCTTCCGGAATGCCGGCGCCGGTGTCCTCCACCTCGATCACGCAGTGATCCCCGCTCTGGCTGGTGCTGACGCGCACCTGTCCTCCCTCCGGCATTGCCTGTACCGCGTTGCGGACCAGGTTCTCCAGCACCTGGAAGAGCTGGGCGCGGTCCAGCCGGACGGCCGGCAGGTGCGGATCGAGCCGCAGGCGCAGCTCCACCGGGTCTTCCGGATGCACTACGTCCGCCACCTCTTCCACCAGGTCGTTCAGGTCGCACCACTGGAGCTGCGGCTCTCCGGTGCGGGCGAACGCCAGCAGGGTCCGGATGATCTGGTCGGACCGCTTCAGCTCCCGCTGCATAATCTCGAGGCGCGCTTCCAGGCGCTCGTCCTTCTGATCGTTCAGACGCATCCGCAGCCAGTGCAGCGTGAGGCTGATCGTGTTGAGCGGGTTGCGCAGATCGTGGGCGATGGCGGAGGAGAGCAGCCCCAGGGTCGAGAGCCGCTCCGCGCGGAGCAGCTTCTCGTGCTCCCACTCCAGCTCTCGCGTGCGCTCCCGCACCCGTTCCTCCAGCGCCTGGTTTGCCGCCACCAGCTGGTCGTGCGTGGACGCGAGACGGAGCGCCATTGAGTTGAACGCCTCCACCAGCGGCTCGAACTCCCGCACCTCCGCGGGAGGCAGCCGGAGGGAGAGGTCGCCGCTGCCGAGCTTCCGCGCCGCGGCGGAGAGACGCACCACGGGACGCATGCTGAGGCGCAGCAGCAGGTAGATCGCCGCGCCGAAGGCGATTACCACGCCCAGCATCAGGATGATCTTGGGCCGGGTGTCGTCCGGCCAGAGGCTGGCCAGCTCCTGCTCCGACTGCAGGGAAACGAGCTGCCAGGGAGTCCCCGGCACCGGCACTGCGTGGCCCACCATCGGCGCGCCGTTCAGCATCAGCTCGAAGGGGCGGTTCTGGCCGACCGCCAGCGCGCGCTTCAGGGCGGCCTCCAGCTCCGGGCGGGCGACCAGCGGATGGTCCGCGGCGATCGGCGTGCCGGTCTGGTCCAGGAGCAGGTCGGCCTCCGACTCCCCGGTCTTCGCGAGCAGGCTCGCCAGGGCGGAAGCCTCGAACTCCATCGTCACGGCGCCGAGCACCTCCGGGGTGCCGGAGGGGAGTGCGGAGGATCCGGGGCGCGCCCGCCGCGTCACGAGCGTGGCGACCCAGACCCGCGGCGGCTCGCCCTCGATGGGGCGGTAGACGTCGGAGACCTGGCGCGGCGCCTGCGGGGTCAGACCGGGGACCTGGATCTGTTTGCGCACGTTGGTGTCCGGTGCGCCGTACTGCACGGTCCAGTCGGTCCCGATAACCTGGAGGCCCACCAGGCCCTCGTATTGCTCCTTCACCACGCGGAGATAGCCGTTCGCCTGCGCGTCCGGCACCCACCTGCCGAGGACCGACTCCCCGATCACCTCCTGGGAGCGGTGGATCTGGTCGAGCGCGGCGCGGAGCATGCCCGCTTCGGCGCGGGCGGCGCGGAGCTGCCGGCCGATCAGCACCTGACGCCGGTGGTGGACGCGGTGGAAGTACTCCTGTGATTCCAGCGTCAGCAGCACCAGCAGGAGCCCGACCAGCGTGTACAGCAGCTTGCCCCGAAGCGAGCTCCAGTGGAGCACCGCCATCGAGTTGAGCCGCCGCCAGGTTTTCTCCGCGAAGCTCCTCATCTCTGGAGAATCCTGTCCCGACCTCAACTAGGCGTCAGTAGACGCGCCCCAGTGGTGGTAGACGAGCCGGGCGATATGCCGGATGCCGTTCTCCGCCAGCGCCGGCTCCGCAATCCCACTCGTCAGCACCGCCAGCACCAGCGGGCCGGCGGGGCTGTAGATAATCCCGATGTCGTGGCAGATCCCGGTGATGCTCCCGGTCTTGTTGGCTACCGGCGTGTCCGGCGGCAGCAGGCGGGGGATGCGGCCGTCGAACTGCTGCCGGCGCATGATCGACAGCATCTTCTCGCACGCGCTCGCGC
The DNA here is from genome assembly GCA_046292385.1 of Armatimonadota bacterium. Taxonomy (GTDB): domain Bacteria; phylum Armatimonadota; class SYMT01; order SYMT01; family SYMT01; genus JBKBRF01. The sequence goes on from JBKBRF010000008.1 coordinate 93,683, forward strand.
TCACCACCTCCCGCCGCTCGATCCGGGTCAACAGCTCCGCCATCTCCCTCGCGGTGGCCCAGTTCTCGAGGCCCCGCTCCCGCGCTTCGAAATCGAAGAACTTGCGCCCCATGCAGGTCTGTGTCAGCCCCAGGCTGCGCATCCGCTGGTTCACGCGGTCCAGGCCCAGAATGCCGAGCAGCATGTTGGAGGCGGTGTTGTCGCTGACGCAGATCATCAGGTGGGCCAGGTCCTCCAGCGTCAGCTCCATCCCGGGGTGGAGCATACTCAGGACCCCGCTTCCCGGGACCTTTTCCGCGTCGGCCAGACTTCGCCGCTCGTCCAGCCGCACCTCCCCCGCCTCGGCCTGTGCCAGCAGCTCCACCAGGATCGCCACCTTGATGATGCTCGCCGCGAAGAGCCGCTCATCCGCCCGCAGGTCCAGCGCTTCCCCCCGGCGGAGGTCTCGCGCCGAGACCGAGACGATCCCCCCGATCTCCGCCGCTACCTCCTCGATCCCACGTGCTAACCGTTCACTGGTCGTCATGTATACCCAGCCAGGCCCTCGTTTTGTAACCAGCCGCTCGCCTCTGTGGGACCCCGTATCATGGATTACCCGGGAACGGCCCTGGCGCGTACTAAAGAATGATGCAGACCCCGGGGAGCGACCGAGGTTCCCGTGCCGACGATTCGGTCCGCGCGAGACGGCGTACAGAGTAAATACCTTCCGGAGCGGGCATGTGCCTCTGCCGGAGTCGGATTGACCCGAAAAAACCAAAGAGGGAGCGCGAGGCTCCCTCCAGTCCGGTCTGCTCCTGGTGGAGCGGCAGGCTACTGCGACTCGTCGGGCCGCATCTGCTCCAACTGGTGTTTGTCTCGCTCCACCGACTCCGTCAGACGGTGGAGGGACTGGACGACGTTGTCCATCACCTGTCCGGCGTAGGTGTAGGAATTCTCCCGGATCTCGCGCGCGGTATCCTGGGCGCGGGAGAGGGTCGCCTCCGCCTGCTCCAGCGCGCGCTGGCGGATGGCGCTTGCCTCCACCAGCCGGTCGGCCTCTTCGCGCGCGGCGGTGACGAGCTGGTCCGACTCGGCTCGCGCCTCGTCCAGCAGCCGGCGCGCTTCCTCCTTCGCGTCTTCGATGATCCGCTGCTCTTCCCGCGTGATGCGGCGGGCGCGGCGGATCTCCTTCGGGAGGAGCGCGACGATGTGCTCGATGCGCGACTCCAGCTCCTCCAGGTCGATGAAGATCCGGTGGTTCAGGACACTGGGGCCCTGCGTGACGAACTCGCGCAGGCTCTCCAGCTCGGCTTCGAGGTCGACTTCGGTTCGCGGGAGAGCTTCGGTGGCTTCTTCCATGGAAGGTCCTGAAATGGGGATGCCGAGCGAGGAGGTAGGCTCCGGCCCGATTCCGGACGGCGCCGGCCCCGTGCCTGTTCTGCGTCGACGGCTGCGAGCCACGGGCATTCCTCCGGCACCGGCCCCCGCCTGCCCCGTCGGGCGCTGGTGCGGCGCGGCCGTGCGGCTCCGCGATCGGTTGCATCTCCACCCGGCGCCGGGCTTCGATGCGTGGAGATTAGAGGTCGGTAGACGGGGCTCCCGCCGGCTCCGTCACCGGTCCGGGTTAGTATAAGGTTGCTTGTTTGGCACCGTCAAGTTGGAGAGCCCCCGCTCCCCTCCGCCTTTGGTAGGTGCGGTCTTCCCCCGAGAGTGTGCACCCGGCGAGCCGGGGTCTGTTTTGCCCGCTGGCGGACCGGGCAGCATGAAGCCGGGGAAGTGCACCCCGGAGGAGGACCGATGCAGGGAACGGATAGCGAACTGAAACAACGGATCGAGCAGCTTCTGGAGGGGACGTCGCGGGTGGACCACCGCGAGGTAGAGGTCTCGGTGCGGGACTCCGTCGTCACCCTGCGGGGTCAGGTCGACAGCGCCATCGAGAAGCGGTACGCGCGCGAAGTGGCGGAAGAGACGCCCGGGGTCCGGCGGGTGGTCGACGAGATGACGGTAAAGAACTTCGTCAAGCGCTCCAACGCGGAGCTGGCGGAGGCGGTGCGGCACGCGCTGGCGCGAGACGCTTACGCGCAGAACGGAAAGATCGAAGTCTACGCCAACCACGGCGAGATCCGGCTGGACGGCAGCGTGCCGGACTACCACACCCGAAAGGCGGCCGGCGACGTGGCGTGGTGGACGCCCGGCGTCATCAACGTCGAGAACCTGCTGTTGGTGACGGAAGAGGAGTTCGTCGACGTCTCCCCGCTCGAGGTGCCGAACGCGTAGGGGGCGTATCTCGTATCGCGTATTCCGTATTGCGTAGCGGCGCGCCGGTCCCGCTTTACCTGACATCGTGCCGGGCGAAGCGCTGCCAACTCCCTCTCGCCCGGCACGATCTTGCGGTCGAGCGGTAGAGGCGACTCGCTACGCAATACGCAATACGAGATACGGAATACGACATCGCGGGCGCGGGAGGAAAGCCATGGCGGAGACGATCGCCTCGACCCAGCTTTACGTCTGGAGCCAGGTGCTGGGCCGTGAGGGAAAGCGGCTGGAGGAGCACCTGGACGCGGTGCTGGGCGAGGTCAGGGCGGCGGGATTCCCCGCGTTCGAAGGCTATCTCCAGTTCGCCGATACGCCGGAGAGCACCGCCCGGCATCGGGAGCTGCTGTCCAAGCACGGCTTGAAGATGCCGAGCGTCTACACCGGCGGCAACCTCTACGACGCGGAGCAGGCGCCGGCGACGGTTGAGCAGATCGTCCGGCGCGCGCAGCATGCCCGGGCGCTGGGTGTGGCCGGCATAACGATGAACCCGGACGTGATCCGCGGCGGAAAGACCGACCTCCAGCTCCGCACGCAGGCGGACTGGCTCAACCGGCTGGGCGGAGAGCTGCGGAAGCTCGGGATCGGGCTCTGGATCCACAACCACGACCCCGAGATGGCGATGGACGGCCGGGAGGTGCGCTCGAACATGGACCGCACCGATCCGGAGAAAGTCGGCTTCTGCGCGGACACCCACTGGATCTGGCGCGGCGGCGGCGACCCCTACGAGTATCTGGAGCGGTACGGCAGGCGCCTCGGCAATCTCCATCTCCGCAACTCCCGCGGCAAGGTCTGGAGCGAGGAGCTGGGCGACGGCGACCTGGACCACCGCCGGATCGCCGCCATCCTGAAGGAGCAGCGGTTCCGCGGCCCGCTAATCGTGGAGCTGGCGATCGAGCAGGGCACCCCTCAGACCCGTCCCCTGGTGGAGAGCCAGCGGATCAGCCGCGCTTACCTGCGGGAAGTGCTCGGCGTCTGACCGGCTTTCGCACCGCAGCGCTGCCGCCGCCCGGCGACGAGGCGGGGCGAGAGGAGGAGCCCCTCCCCCCTCCCATCGCGCCCGGCTCCATATAGCCGAGCTCCCAGAGGTGCCCGTCCGGATCCTCGAAGGCGTGGACGTACATGAAGCCGTGATCCTGCGCTTCCCGGGGGATCTTCCCGCCCGCCGCTGCGGCCTTCGCGACCGTCTCGTCTACCTGCTCCCGGCTGTCGCAGGAGAGGGCGACCAGCACCTCCGTGCAGCGGGTCGCGTCACACAGCTCTTTGGGGGTGAACGTTTTGAAGGCATCCTCGGCGAGCAGGTGGACGAAGGCGTGGTCGTCGATGACGATGCACGCCGAATGCTCGCCCGTGAACCTGGGCTCGAAGCTGAACCCCAGGGCGGTGAAGAAGGCGATGGAGCGCTGCACGTCCTTGACCGGCAGGTTGACGAAGATCTGACGGGGCATTCCTGGGCCTCTCCCTTTCATGGTGCGTGAGTCGGGGTCTGGAGCTGTCGAGGACGAGTGGCTCCGGCGGCTGCAACCGGCGTCTTAGTCCCCTCTGTGCTGCTCACGCCGAGATTCCTCTAAGGATGCGCAGATTCTGCCGGCGGTTATCGCGCCCGTGACCTTGCAAAAGGGGAGGGGCCGGTCTGGAGGCGTCTTTGCTTCTCTTCGAGATGCAGCATCGAGCCCGCGACCCGACCCCGCGCCCTTGTGCCGGGAGGCAGCCCTCCCGCGACGCAGGCCCTCCGCGGCCTTTTCACACTCCGCTGCGCTCCGTTAGCAGGCCGCTGCGGGAGTAGGCTCCGGTAAGCCCATCCCGCGCCAGGAGGCGTAACCCGTGCCGACAGGGAAGCTCACGGGCTGCCTCCCGACCCTTCGAGCGACCACCCCTGCCACCCAGGGGTGGTCACAACTGGCGCCCTCTGGGCGCCTGCGGTCTGGGCACGCTCGGCAGCCGACGGGCTACCGCGAGCCGGTCCAGCACGACCGGGCTTCGCGCCCCCGGGCGTGGGGATCTGCGAAGGCCGGAAGCGCTGCCGGAGGCAGGGCTGGAGGGTTTCACCTGTGACCACCCCTGCGAGGGGTGGTCGCTTGAGCCGCCCGGAGCGGCCCGTGAGTCGCCGCATCGCCACTACCGCAGGCCACAAACGCGGAGCGCAGCCTACCGAAGTGCACGCCCGGAGCAGTCCGCTAGCGGAGCCGCAGGCGGAGCGTGAAAGGACTGCGGGAGGGCCAAACACGCGGGAGGGCCGCTCCGGGTGGGGAGGGCGCGGGGTGGACCCTCGGCGCGATGCTGATCTCGACTAACCAAGCATTCTCCCGCCGCCTGGAGGTTGGGTGCGGCATCAGCCGCGTGGTGAGTCTGTCGAACGCTTTCTCGTGAATTCGACAGTCTCCCCGACGAGTTTCTCTTGCCAGAAGGAGACGCGCAGCGGGAGTGCTCGGCGCCTCTCCCGGCACTACGGTCCTGCCACGAGGAAGCGGCCTCTCGCTGCGGAACACGCGATACGCACTACGCCCCCACCCGCCCCGCGGCAGCATCCCACGGTTCCGGGCACGGCTCACCACCAAGGACAACCCGCAGCGAACCCGTGATACAAATGGTTCGGCCTGGCGGGCCTGGCTCCGGCGAGAGGAGCCCCGCCTGCCGACACAGATTTTTCCGCCGGCGGACCGGGAGTCTCCGATGATCGTACCGACAAAGACGCTGTTCGAGCACGCCTACGGCAAGTACGCCCTGGGCGCCTACAACATCAACAACCTGGAGCAGATCATGGGTCTGTTCCGGGGCAACATCGACTCGAAGGCACCCTTCATCATTCAGCTTTCGAAGGGCGCGCGGGGCTACACCGACAAGCGGATGCTCGAGGCGATGATCCGCGCGGCGGAAGAGATCTTCCCCGAGGCGGTCTTCGCGGTGCACCTGGACCACGGCGACGAGAAGACCTGCTACGAGTGCATCGAGAGCGGCTTCTACTCCTCCGTGATGATCGACGCTTCCCACGAGTCGTTCGATGAGAACATCGCCATCACCCGCCGGGTGGTCGACGCGGCCCACGCCCGCGGCATCTCCGTCGAGGCGGAGCTCGGCATGCTGGGCGGGGTGGAAGAGGACATCGCGGTCGACGAGGCCCACGCGTGCCTGACCGACCCGGACCAGGCGAAGGAGTTCGTGGAGCGCAGCGGCTGCGACTCGCTCGCGGTGGCGATCGGCACCTCCCACGGCGCCTACAAGTTCTCCGGCGGCCAGGGCATCCACTTCGACCGCGTGCAGGCGATCCAGCAGGAGCTGCCCGGCTTCCCGTTGGTGATGCACGGCTCCTCCTCCGTGCCGCAGGATGAGGTCCAGCGGATCAACGCCGCCGGCGGCAAGCTGAAGGAAGGCGCCAAGGGCGTCGACCCGGCCCAGTACCTCCCCGCGGCGCGCCTCGGCGTCTGCAAGGTGAACATCGATACGGACGGCCGCCTGGTTTGGAGCCGCGTGCACCGCGAGTACTTCCGGGACAAGCCGGAAGACTTCGACCTCCGCGGCCCCGGCAAGCTCTTCATGGCGGAGTACGCCAAGTTCATCGCCAGCCGCAACGAGCTCCTCGGCTCGGCCGGAAACCTGGACCAGGTCCGCGAGTTCGTGAAGAGCAAGCAGGCCTAGCTCCCGGCTGCAACGGAGAGACGGAGCGACAGAGGGACGGAGAGAGCCGGGCACACGCGCCGGCTTCTCTCCGTCCTCAGCCTTTCTCAGCGCTTCGGATGGGAGACCGCGGCGTCCGGGACTCGCTCCCCTCCAGGCGAGGACGTGCCGGAAGCACCGGCGCCAGCGAGCAAGAGCAGGAGTAGGAGCAGGAGTCTCCGTGTACGAGGGGTTCGGCTTTAGCCTTTAGCCTTCTGCCTTTTGCCTTTCAGATGTGGGTCCTTCTCTACCTCGTCGCCATCATCGCGATCCTGCTCGTGGGGCAGACGATCATCCTGCGCGCCTTCGGTGAGCCGCTCAAGTGGACCTACGGCGCCACCAGCGAGCAGCCCAAGTCGCTGAAGCTTGCGCTCAAGGCGCTACTTCAGACCACCCTCATCGGCTCGATCTTCCTCTTCCCCTACCTGGTCGGCCGCACCCCCGGCAGCTTCTACGGTCCCCTCTTCCGCGCGGACCAGTTCTACCTCTTCCTCTACGGGGAGGGGATCGCGCTCCTGCTGCTCTTCCTGATCTACGGGATCGAGCTGGCCGGCGGCTGGCTGAAGTGGGAGCCGCGCTGGAGCACGCAGAAGAAGCTCAGCAAGAGCGGCTTCAGCGCGCTCAGCTCCCTCACGGTCGTGGCCGTGGAGGAGCCGTTCTTCCGCGGGATCATCCTGCAGACACTGCTGCTGAGCCAGGTGCCGGCCCTCGTGGCGATCCCGGTGAGCGCCGTCGTCTTCTCCCTGGCGCACTTCATCCGGAAAGTCCGCACGTACTGGCCGGCAGTCGGGCTCGCGGTGCTGGGGCTCTGGCTCGGCGTGGCCTACTACAAGACCGGCACCCTCTGGCTGCCGATGGGCCTGCACAGCGGCGGCATCCTCTCCATCGGTGTCCACCGCTGCTTCACGCGCTACGCCGGTCCGGAGTGGCTGATCGGCACGCAGACCTTCCCGATCGCGGGGACGATTGCCATCGTGATCATGCTGATCGGCACCGCCGTCACCTACTGGATCTTCTAGCGGGGGCAGGATCCGTCAGGCCGCGAGGCATTGAGCTACCTCGCTCGTCGTCCTCCGGCCCAGCGTCCTCCGGACGACTGGAACAGGTCCATCTGAGTGCCCGGCGGAGCTCCCCGTTCGGGGGATAAACTTCGTGCCGTGGTTGCCGCGGTTTCAACCGACCGGAAGGGTTGATGTGAATCATTTCACATCATTTATGCGAGCGGCTGCATCCCAGGCGGACGGCTGAATGCTACACTATCGCTGGCCCCTCCCGCTGTAGCAGCCGGTCTTTGTCTCGGCCGGCTGCGGGCACCCAGTGAACCTGATGAACAAGCGTTTACGTCTCCGCCCCCGCCCCTCCGTCTCCGCGCTGCTGCTCTGCTCGCTGGCCCTGGTGCTGGCGATCCTGACCGTTCCGCCGCGTCCGGCGGAGGCGCAGCTCGCCGCCGCCCGGCGCCCCAGCCCCTACTCCGCCTGGCTGCAGGTAGAGGAGTTCACGGTGACGTACGAGTCGTCGTTCAACGGCTCGTTCAGTATCCCGTGGGACTGGCACGGCTCGGTCCACGACTACACGGTGAACCAGAGCGGCCGGGCGACCGGTAAGATCAAGCGCTTCGGAAACTGGAGCTGGGAAGGGAACCTCAAGTTCGAGGGCACGCACTCCCTGGACGAGCACTGGTACACTCCGGAGAAGACCCTCGGAAATACCCACGAGCGCGCAGAGGGGAAGGACTACCAGGGCTCCGGGCTGTTCTTCCGCCTGGAGATCAACCCGGAAACGGGCCGGTATTCGGTCATCATCTTCGAGACGATGGGCATCAACGGCACCATTGAGTGGGTCGACGAGGATGGCTCCTTTACCCGGGATGACCTCTGCTACGTCCTCTGCCCCGGCCCGCAGAATCTCCCGCTGCCCTCTGACCGGCCTCCGCTTAGCTTCTCGGAGAAGATTGCCGTCAATTCGACCACAGCGGGCATCGCGTGGCGCCTGGCGGATCCCTACTCCCCGGAGATCGACGTCCACTTCACAATTGCCCCGGTGGGCCCCAAGCCGGAGTTCCTGCTCAAGCCGGTGTCTCCTCGCTGGATGCCGGAGCCGGACGCTGCGATCAAAGCCGCCGTAGTGCCCAAGCGGAAGAACCAGGCGCCCGCGCCGGTGCGGTTCGTGCTGGAGGAGATCACCCGCGAGCCGGGGACCTGCCTGAACAGCCCGGAGACGGACACCGCTCCGGACCTGGAGTTCGATCCGCTCGGCAGCCCGACCGCCTTCGACGAGCCGGAGCTGGTGGGCGAAGCGAGCTACGTGATGCAGACGGAAGATCCGGTGACGGCGGCGACCGCCCTGGTCCGCGCTCGCGACTATGGCGCCTGGGGCAAGCTGCGTGCGGAGGCCTACGTGGATGGCGGCTGGAAGCCGATCCCGGTGGAAGGCTCCAGGTTGGGATACCTGACGCTGCCGTACGACCGGAACGAGAACAAGATCTCCGACCAGTGGGAGAAGAAGAATAAAGCCAAAGGCAAGCCGGCTACCTGGGACGAAGAGACCCAACCCAGGCTCGACGGGGTGCCGGGAGACGGCCTCTCCCTCTACGAGGAGTACCGCGGCCTGCGTGTGAAGGGGAAGCACACCCGCTTGAGCCCGAAGCTCAAGGAGCTGGTGGTGGAGAACCAGATCGGGGCCCAGGCCGACCCGGGCATCAAGCTTCTGGGCGCTGCCTCGAAGCTGAAGGTCTACGCAGTCAACACCGGTGAGCTGCCGGTGAGCCGCCAGGTGAACGCGAACTCGAGCCTCGCTCGTACGCGCGACCAGTACGGCCTGCGCCTCAAGGACGTGCGGCTGGCGGAGGGAACGCTCGGCGGTGCGCTGCCGCTGGAGAAGACGAACAAGCGGCCGAAGGACTGTACGGAGGTGCAGGTCGACGTCACCCAGATCCTCGCCTCTCCGCCGGGCTACAACGCGCAGGCGGAGTTGGAGAACACCATCGCGCACGAGCTGGGGCATGGGATCGGGGCGAGCCACCACGGCGAGGCCGGCGCCCCGCTCATCGACCGGTTCCTCACCGATCGCCACCAGCCGCCGGCGCACATCGTCTACGGCAGCGACGGCAAGGTGATCCCGGACCGCCCGTTCCGGATCCAGGGGCTGCTCGGCGGCCTCGGCAGCCTCGCCAGCGGCGATGAGGGCTGCATCATGTGCTACAACAGCTACTACCAGTGGGCGGTTCAGCGCACCGCGCAGGGCGAGTACCGCTACTACGCCCAGCAGTACCGCCTGCCCGGCCGGCGCTTCTGCACCTCCGCGGCCGGGACCGGGGTGAACGACAAGAAGCACCGCCCCGCGCCCTACTTCGGCAATGCCGAGCGGGGCAACTGCCTCGCGCAGCTCGGCCCGAAGGACCGCTAGCGGCTCCTGACCTCGTAAAGGCCCCGCCTCTCGTCCTGCAGTAGGAGAACTGAGAGGCGGGGTCTTTCTTGTGCTTCCCCTACCGCGGCACCACGGCGCGGAACCCCTCCCGCTGTCCCGCCGGGTTGATCCCGGTTCCGACGATCACGGAGCCGTCCGCCGAGACCCCCGTAGCGGAGAGCAGCGCCCACTCCCGCACCTCGGTGGCGCCTCCCTTCAACAGCAGCTTACGGAGACTGCGCATCCCGGCCCGGCGGGTCCAGACGAACGCTTCCACCCGGTTGCGCCGACCTTCCGCCGCGCCGACTACCAGCGAGCCGTCGCCGTCGGTGCCGAATGCCCAGCTCTGGCGACCGCCGAGCGTGCCGAGGTTGCGCATGCCGCCGCGGTCGGTCCAGCGGAACGCCCTCCACGGTCCCCAGCGGCGGAACATCGCCTGTCCCACCGCTACGCGTCCGTCGGCGGAGAGATCCCACGCCCGGCTCTCGCTGGCGCCCCGCCGGTGAATGCTGCGGAGCCCGTCCTGTGCGGTCCAGAGGAATGCCTGGGCTCCGGAGTATCCGGCCGCCGCGCTGCCATCGGCGGAGAGGGCCGCCGTCCAGGCGCCTGGCCCCAGCTCCAGCGTCTCGCCACCGACCGACCACCTCACGTTCATCCCGACCACCTGGGAGCCATCGGTGGAGAGATCCATCGCCCGCGCCATGGGCAGCCGCTGCAGCCCCTCGGCCTCGCTCCAGCGGAAGGCGCCGTCCGCGAAGCCGACCACCACGCTGCCGTCAAACGAGGCCGCCGTGGCCCGGCTGTCCGGCCCGACCGGATCGGTGAGCAGTTGATAGCCGGTCGATTCAGTCCACCGGAACGGCTGCATGGTGGTGCTGAACTGGTCGCCCCCGAGTGGGGTGACGATCTCCACGTGTCCCACCACCACCGAGCCGTCGCCCGAGACCCCGTCCGCACCGCTGGAGTGCCCCTCCGGCAGCGCACCCAGTCCCGTAAACGTCGCCCCGGAGCCGATCTCGGCCTTGGCTGGGCCGGCGTGGAGAGAGGCAGACAGATACACGGCGGAGACAGCCGCCACGCTGTCCCTCAAGAGTCTCCTACGAGTGCGCATATGGATCCCCTGTGACCTCGCGGGGAGCCGGTCTCACCCGCGAACGCATCCAGAGGAGAAAAGGCGGCTGGTCGGCAGCTTGATACATAGGGCTACTTTCAGAATGGTCCCAGCAGTGCGGCACGAAGGTTGAGCTGAGCCCGGGGAGGGATCCGCCAGACGTGAACTTCCCGATCGGTCTTGACGAGCAGCATGGATGAGTCGGGTGAGAAGGAGAGCTCAAGCGCCAAGGATGGGAAAGGCAATCTTGCCAGCTCTCGACCGGTGCTCACGTCGAAGACCTCAACCGCACCGTCGCTCCCCGCCGCCAGTAGCTCTCCCTCGGCTGAAAAGGCGAGCGAACTAGCACTCATGGATCCATTCGCGATCCGTCGCAGAACCTGCCAATCGTCCGTGCGCCAGAGGGTCAGCACTCCATCCCGAGCGACCGCTGCTGCTTCGGTTCCCGTAGGACTGAAGGCGAAGGCTTCAGCGGTGAGCGTGTGCACTCGCCTTCCGGTGGTTGGGTTCAGGAGATGGATGGAGGCGCTGCCCCAGCGGCCGGTCCGCGCAGCGAGCAGGCGCGAATCGGGAGAGAACCCGATTACCGACGCTGGGAGCACGCATCGTGCAACCGGCTCCGGCCTTGCGGTCCTCCAGATCTTGATCTCCGATAGACTCTCCCGAGCAATAGCGATCCATTTCCCATCGGCAGAGACGGTCATTGAGCTATCGAAACGACCAATCGGCCATTTCCATCGCTCAACTTCCGCTCCTGTTTCCGAGTCTCGCAGTCGCGCGAAGTCGTCCGGATCTAGGGTGAGCATCATCTCCCCATCCCCAGTAAACTCGCGAATCGAGCCCACGAATGGGAGTTCGCGTTCCAGACGCCAGTTCGTAGTGTCCCAAATCAGAGCGGACGGGATACCGGGCGGATAGCCGGCGCCCCTCATCTCAGCACCGGATGTGACAAGGTATTTTCCATCTCGCGAGAATTGCGCGCCCGACAGCCACCATTGGAGCACTCCCGTTCGCCCGGTCCGGTGAGTCAGGACTGCGATTCGCCGGGCGGGGAGAGCACCGCGCGCAGCACCCACGTCGTGCCGAGCACGAGCGCAATGGTTAGTGTGAGGGTGACGAAGCGACGGCGGCGCATGTCCGTCCCCTACTCCTCCGGCGGGTCGGTGGGGCGGTTCGGCTTGTCGTCGAGGTTCTGGTAGAGCTCCGCGCGGGTGACGGTCGACTCGACTCCCTGCCGTGGAACCGGAAGCTTCGTGAGCCAGACGAGGGCGTTGAGCACCAGCTTTCGATAGCTCGGGTCGCCCCAGTTCAGGTGCCCGTGCCCGCCGGTGAAGCCGAAGCCGCGTCCGCCGTCGGGGCGCTCCACCGCCCACAGCAGCAGCTCCTCGCGCCCGCTGGCGGCGACGATGTGGTCGTACGGTCCCGCCGGGTAGACGTAGGGCCCGCGGCGGACCGCGTCGGAGGGTACGGCGGTGAGGATCGGGGTGATGCCGCGCAGCTCCGGCCGGAACCGCATGTTGAAGTACCACTCGTCCTTCACCCGGAACGGCTTCACGCCGCGGGTAATCGGGTGCTCCGGCAGCGCCTTGATCTCCGGCTCCCACATCGGGTTGACGGAGTAGAGGTGCTCGTAGTGGCCGCCGACCCATTCCTGCCACTGCCGGCCCGCCTTCTCCGCGGGGACCTCCAGCGCATAGTGCGCGAACCCGAGGCCGGCTCCGCGGCGGGCGAGCCCCTCCAGCACCTGCAGACGGTCGCCCTGGATCGCGGGGTGGTTGCCGCCGCCGTCCATGTAGAGGAACACGGCGTCGGCGCGGTCGAAGGCGCGCGGGTCGTCCGGCCAGCCGCCGGTATGGAGCGTCGTCTCCAGGCCCGGCACGCCCCGGAGGCACTTCTGCAGCAGGAGGCAGCCCGCGCGGAACTCGTGCATCAGGGTCGGGTGGCTCGGCGCTCCGGCGACCAGCACCAGCTTCCGCGGCTGCTGGGCGGCGGAAACGCTCTGCCCGGCGGCGGTGAGCGCCGCCGCGCCGCCGACCGCTCCCAGCAGCAGCGCGCGGCGGGACTGGACCTGCTGCAGCGGCAAACGGGCCTCGGGGTTCATGGCTGCTCCTTCTTTCGCTTCGCGTCTTCGCTCCAGACCTTGATCCAGTGGTTCCGGAACTTCGGCGAGGTCGGGATATCGACCGTCTGCCGCGGCATATGGCAGGTCACGCAGTCGCCCGCCGGCTCTTTCGGGCAGGCGACGTGCCCCGCCGCTGCCGGGGTGTGGCAGGAGACGCACTTCTGGTTGTACTCGAGATCGGTCGTGCTGTCGGCGTTGCGGTGGGGGTCGTGACAGGTGACGCAGGAGAGCTTTCCCGCGCTCTTCCGGTAGCAGTCGCTCCGCACCATCGCCACGCTCTGCAGGCGCGCGAGCTGGCTTTCGTCCATCGGGGTCGGGGTGGCGCCCATCGCATTGTCGGGGGTCCGGTGGCACTGGCCGCACAGCTCTTCCGTCAGCCGCTCCCGCTGGTCGGAGAGGCGCGCGATCAGAAGGTTCCGGTCCCCGCGCCGCGCCGCCTCGATGTGGGCGCGCCCGGGGCCGTGGCAGCTCTCACAGCCGACGCCGAAGATGGACCGCTCCGGATCCACTTTTCCGTCTCGGGTTGCCAGGGCCGTGACGTGGCACTGGAAGCACTGCTCCACCAGCTCCGGAGTCATGGAGCGCCCGACGGGCGTCTGGATCGGCGCGCCGATCGGCTGTCCCGGCGTGAAGTGCCACCTCCCGCCGTCGCGGTAGTAGCTGAGGCGCAGCTCCACCGGCTCGCCGTCGAACCGGCCGAGGTAGGTGACCCCGCGGTTCCCGGAGCCGAAGGCGTATTCCGCGCGGATCGACGCGCGGTGTTTCCCGCTTGTCGCTTCGAGCACGCACTCGGAGCCTTTCAGGCGCGTGGTGTAGGTGACGTCGTAGTAATTGTCTTTGAGGCCGGAGGGCCGCTGGAACCGCGGGCCGTCCACTTCCGCGCTCACGTTCGCCAGGGTGAGCGCGTGGTGCGTCTGGAGCTGGCCCGCATAGTCGGGGTGACAGGAGATGCACTCCTGGCTGCCGGCGTACTGGTCCAGCTCCTCCACGGAGACCGGCTTGAGCACCGGGATCGGGAGCGAGGGGGCGGGCGACGGACCGGCTGCGGGCCGGCACCCGGGCAGCGCGAGCAGCGCCACCGGGGCGAGGACCAGCGCGGCAAAGCCGATCCCGACGAGGGCTCGCGGCCCTCGGGCGGGCGGGCGGGGTACACGCGGTGGGTTGGCGATTGCCATGACGCAGCGTGAAAACCTTCGCCACCATGGCGAAGGGGAGAGGGGGGTGATACCTGCTCCCCCCCCCGTTCGCCAGAAACACTTCGGCCACCCCTCCGCACCGCGAGATAAGAACCGATCCGAAAAGGACTTATTGGCTGCAGCCGGCTGCGAGCCGACCATGCGTCGTCCGGAGTGGGGCCCCGGCCATGCTTCGAGGCCGGCCCCCCACTCCCTCCTAGCCTGCTCGCCTCTCGCTCGGCTTCGCTAGCAATCGAGCCCGTCCGGATCGGCTCTGAGGCTCAGTGATTGCTCTCTTCGTACCGGTTGAAGTCGACCACGTACTTCCACCAGTTCGCCAGCTTGCCGTCCGGGCCCCGGCCCGGCGCCTTCGGCAGGCGGGTGAGCCACCACTTGTGGTGGAGGCGGATATCGCCGCCGCCCCAGTCTTTGCTGGTCATCAGGCGCTTCTTGCCGGTGAGGCGGGGATAGGTCAGCCAGTCGTCCGCGGTGCTCCAGACCGGGGTGTTGTTGCCCCACTCGTAGTCCTTGGTGCTATTGGGAGCGAAGTGGACGTTCCCGCACGCCGCCTTGCCGGGCGCCACCTTGTCGTAGAGCGTGAACCGGTTCCACATGTGGGTCTCTTCCGGCTCCCAGCTGCCGTAGACGTGGCGCATGATGCTTTCGGTGCGGTGGCCGATGTCTTCCAGCATCTCCCCCACCCCGCGCTCGTAGTTGAAGCCCATGATGACGAAGATGCGGTCCGCATCCACGCCGGTGAGCGGCGGTGAGTTGCAGAAGTAGGCGCCCTTGCCGGCCATCGTCGACTCGTAGAGGCCGGAGTAGGGCATCCCCTGGATCCAGACCTCGTCGATCTCCCGGCGGTTGACGCGGCGGGCCAGGTCGAACTCGTCGATGATGGCGTGATAGTCGATCGCGTCCGGCTGGTGCCAGCCCTGCTTCGACCGGAACGCCTTCATGAACGACTCGTCGGTGTAGCGGAAGCCGTCCTTCTTGACCGGGTAGTTGTCGATCACCCGGTCGTCGACGATCTGGTACTGGACGAAGCCGCCGCTCGTCTCCTTCACGTCGGCGATGTAGTCGCGCGTCAGCCGGGCGGGATCGTTCCAGCCGCAGACCTCGTGGAGGCGCTTGCCGCCTTCGGCCTCGATGATCGGGTTGTAGGTGAGGACCAGCACCTTCGGGCGGATCGGGCGGTCCTTGGCGGGAGCGGTGTCGGCCGCTTGCGGCGCGACCGCGGCAAGCGCGGCGGCAACCAGCAGGGCGAGCACACTCCAGAGGGTTAGCTTCTGTTTCATGGTTTGCATAGGCGGAGTCCCGTCCGCTACGCACTGGTTCGGGCCGGCGAAACGCTCCTCCTCCGGCGGCGGCGTAGGAAGGCGTTAGCTTCGGCCGCAACGGAGCGGCAATGACGGAGGGGCCGGTACGCGAAGACGGGGAGCCGCGCGGCTCCCCGTCTTCGCTGTGTCCGGATGAAGCTTGGGCTTACGCTTCGACGTCGCGGATCTCCGCCGTCTCCTGCAGCGTCTTCGCCACCTTCCCCATCAGGATGTTGTGGCGGATCACGTCGATCTCGCCGGTCTCGTTGGCGAGGCGGCGGACCTGCGAGAGCTTCACGCTCTGCTGCTCGGCGCGGATCTTGAGCTCCGCTTCCACTTCCTTGTTGTCGACGGTGAGGCCGCGCTCGCGGGCGAAGTCGAGCAGCACGAGGGTGTGCGTCAGGCTCTCCAGCGACTGCTGCTGCAGGCTCTCCTGCAGCGTCTGCAGGTCGGTCTCTTCCGCCTCCAGGTACTGCTCCAGGGTGAGACCGCGCCGCTCCAGCGCCTTGATCAGGTCCGCCATGCGGCTGGAGACCTGGCGCTCCAGCATCTCCGGCGGGAAATGGACCTCGGAGCGCTTCACCAGCTCTTCCACCAGGCTGTCGTTCAACTCCCGCTCGGCGGTGATGTCGGCATGCTGCTGCAGCAGCCCCCGCACCCGCTCCCGCACCGCCTCGGCCGTCTCGAAGCCGGCGCGCTTGGCGAACTCGTCGTCCAGCTCCGGCACCTCGCGGCGCCACACCTCGCTCACCTCGATGTGCGCCTGCGCCTGCTTGCCGCGGTACTCCTCGTCCTGGTAGTCCTCCGGGAAGCTGAAGTCGAAGTCCTTCGTCTCGTTCGGCTTCACGCCGCGGAGGCCGGCGTCGAGCGTCTCCAGGTTGGCGCCCACCTCGATCAGCGTCGGCTCGGGGAAGCTGACGTCCGGGATCGGCTGCCCGTCTACCGTCACCGCCACGGTGGTGCGGATCCGGTCGCCATCCTGGCTTGGGTCGTCTACCTGCTTGAAGGTAGCGGCGCTCTCACGGATGCGAGCCAGCTCCCGCTCCACCTCTTCATCGGTTACCTGGGTCACCACCCGGCGGGCGGTGAAGCCATCCAGGTTGCCCAGATGCACGTGCGGCTCCAGCGAGACGGTGGCGGTGAACTGGAAGCCGTTGGTCGGATCGATCTCTTCTTCGCCGAGGTCGACTTCCGGCTCCGCGTAGCGGTACGGCGCCACGCCGGTCTGGCGCAGCGCGTCGCGGTAGGCGTTGTTCAGCACCCGCTCCATCGCGAGGTCGCGCACGCGGCCCTCGTCCACGAACCGCTCGATCAGGTGCTTCGGCGCCTTGCCCGGGCGGAAGCCGGGGACGGTGGTCCGCTTGGCGAACTGCTGGTAGACGGAGTCGATCGCCTTCTGGACCTCCTCCGCGGGCACCTCGACTTTGAGCTTGACCCGGGTGTGGTCCAGAAACTCGTGCTCTACTTGAACGGCCATTGGCTATCCCCTGAAAAGAATCCCCGCGCCGGCAAGGCTGCCGACACATAAGAACACCCCGTCAACCCATTGGGGGAGACGAGGCGTCGGGACTAGGAACGAAACCTGATTTGAGGAAAGCGGGAAACGAGATTCGAACTCGCGACCCCCTCCTTGGCAAGGAGGTGCTCTACCACTGAGCTATTCCCGCGTGTCTGGGGCTTTAACCCGGATCCAGTGGGCGAGGAGGGACTCGAACCCTCACGGATTGCTCCACTAGATCCTAAGTCTAGCGCGTCTGCCAATTCCGCCACTCACCCCCGGGTGGTGCCGGCGATGGGTCGTACAGGACTCGAACCTGTGGCCCGCTGATTAAGAGTCAGCTGCTCTACCAACTGAGCTAACGACCCAGGTGCTTTGTGTCCTGACCGGACCCGCCGCCCCCAACGAGCCGAAGTATAGCACGGGGTCGGAAGGCGTGCAAGAGCGAATTTACGCATAGGGAGCCGCGCTCGCGGCGGCCCGCGCGCAGCCCTCTCGAAGTAGGCATGGAGCCCGCGGCAAGGGGCTTCAGGCGCGGCGGGGAGGAAAACCGCTCTGCACGGGGCGAACTCCCCCGTTAAGATTTAGGCGTCGCGCAAGGCGCAGCGGCTGCAGATCGCCGGCCGCTTCCCACAGCCGGGCCCGGTCGGCCGCTCACCCGGCGGCGGGGGGCATCGGTTCCACGGAGTACCGGAAGGAGCACAACCAGATCATGGCGGGCGTGACCCTGCGCAAGCTGACCAAGGCCTTCAAAGAAGTCGTTGCCGTGAACAGCGTGGACCTGGAGATCCGGGACAAGGAGTTCATGGTCCTCGTGGGTCCGTCCGGCTGTGGAAAGTCGACCTGTCTCCGCATGATCGCGGGGCTGGAGGAGTCGACTTCCGGCGAGATCTACATCGGCGACCGCCTGGTGAACGACGTCTCTCCGAAGGACCGGGACATCGCAATGGTGTTCCAGAACTACGCGCTCTACCCGCACATGACGGTGTATGAGAACCTCGCCTTCGGCCTGAAGCTCCGCCTGCTGGGTGGCTTCTTCTGGCAGATGACCCACATGGCGGAGGCGAACAAGGTCAAAGCCGATATCCGGGAGCGCGTGATGCGGGCGGCCGAGATGCTCGACCTGAAGCACCTGCTGGAGCGGAAGCCGAAGCAACTCTCCGGCGGCCAGCGGCAACGCGTGGCGCTGGGCCGCGCCATCGTACGGGAGCCCCAGGTCTTCCTGATGGACGAGCCGCTCTCCAACCTGGACGCCAAGCTGCGCGTCCAGACCCGCGCGGAGCTGATCAAGCTGCACCGCCGCCTCGGCATCACCACCGTCTACGTCACGCACGACCAGGTGGAGGCGATGACGATGGGCGACCGGATCGTGGTGATGAAGGACGGCCTGATCCAGCAGTGCGACACGCCGCTCAACCTGTACCACCACCCGGTCAACATGTTCGTGGCCGGGTTCATCGGCAGCCCGAGCATGAACTTCGTCGACGCGAAGGTGGTCCGGTCCGGAGACGGCTACCTGCTCGACGCCGGCAGCTTCCAGGTCGAGGCGCCGAAGCGCGGGGTGGAGGCGTTGAAGGGCTACGAGGGCCAGACCGTGGCGTTCGGGGTGCGCCCTCCGGACATCTTCGGGAAAGACATCCTTCCCCCTAAGCTCCAGCCGCACGCGGGCAACACGATCAAGGCTCTGTGCGAAGTCACGGAGCCGATGGGCGACCGCATGCACCTCTACCTGAGCGCTGCCCCGCACAGCCTGGTCGCCGACGTGGACGGCGAGACGCAGGTGAGTGAGGAGACCGAAGTGGAGCTGGTCCTCGACATCGAGAACACCCACGCCTTCGACAAGCAGACCGAACAGGCGTTGTATTAGGGGCCAGGGTTCAGGGGATAGGGTTTAGGGACTGCGGGGCGGCTTCGCCGCGGGTTCCAGTCCCTGTTTGCGAGGGCGGGGGTGGCGCTTGGGGTGCTCTCCCGCCTTCTGCTTGTACGGGTGGCATTGATGACCTATTCCGAGGCAGTTGCTTATCTCGATTCGCTGGCGCAGTTCGGGTGGAAGCTCGACCTGGCGCGGATCGAGCGGCTCTGCGAGCTGGCCGGGCATCCGGAGCGGCGGTTCCCCAGCATTCTGGTCGGCGGGAGCGCCGGTAAGGGCTCTACCTGCGCGCTGCTCTCCGCCATCCTCCGGGCGGCGGGGCTGAGGGTCGGCACCGCGCCCAAGCCGCACCTGCACACGCACCGGGAGCGCGTGCAGATCGACGGCGAGCTGATCCCGGCGGAGCGCTTCGCGGAGCTGATGGCGCGGATCCGCCCGCTGGCGGAGCAGGTGACGCGGGAGGAAGGCTCCCCCACCGTCTTCGAGGTGATGACCCTCCTCTCGTTCCTCCAGTTCGCGGAGGAGCGGGTCGACGTCGCCGTGGTGGAGGTCGGCCTCGGCGGCCGGTTCGACGCCACGAACGTCCTCACGCCGGAGGTGGCGGTGATCACGACGATCGGGCTCGACCACACGGATCGCCTCGGCGACACGGTGGAGCAGATCGCCTTCGAGAAGGCGGGGATCATCAAGCCGGCCGGGCGGGTGGTCACCGGCGCCGTCGGCGGCGCGCTGGAGGTGATCGAGACCGCGGCCCGGGAGCGCGGCGCGGAGATCCGGCGGCTGGGTCACGAGGTGCGTCTGGAGAACGTCCGCGCGTCGGCGGCCGGTACCCAGTTCGACCTGCTCGCGCCGGAGGGTGAGCTCTGCGATCTGCTGACACAGCTTGCCGGCGAGCACCAGGCGCACAACGCGGCGCTGGCGGTCGCCGCCGCCCTCTGGCTCCGCCCCCGGTGGCCGGTACTGACGGACGGGGCGATCCGCCGCGGCCTCCGGGACGCCGCGATCCCTGGTCGCCTCCAGGTGGTGCGGGCAGAGCCGCTCGTGCTGGTCGACGGCGCCCACAGCCCCGACCGTGCCGACGCACTGGCCCGGGCGCTGCGGCAGCTCTACCTGCCGGGACGGGCCGGCCGCGTGACCCTGGTGATCGGCTGCTCGCAGGGACACGCGCCGGCGGAGGTCGTCTCCCGCCTCGCGCCCCTCGCCGACCGGATCCTCGCCACCCGCAGCCGCCATCCTGCCGCGATTTCAGCCGCAGACGTAGCGGAAGCGGTGCGGAACGCGCCCCCGGGGGCTCGAGCCCGCGTGATCGAGGCGGTGGAGCCGGTCTCCGCCGCCGTCGAGCGCGCCCTGGCGGACGCCGGGCCGGGGGACACGATCGTCGTCACCGGCTCGCTCTTCGCCGCCGGCGAGGCATTGGAAACCCTGGGCGCTGAGCCACGGGACCGCCTCGAGTCGAAGCCTTAGAGGCACTCCGGTTGCCTCCACTTTCCGCAGACACCAGTTGGCATGGCGTGTTTGTCGGAGTCACGCGCTCGCGCGGCCCTTCTATCGGAGTGAAGTGGTTCTCGCGAGATCATGCCCGAACTCCATCTTTGAGGCTGCCGGTGAGGAGGTGATGCACTGCGATAGGGATGCCGCGCGAGCGCGTCACTCCGCGAGCATTCGGTCCCATTTACTTGTTTGCCCGGTGGCTCACCGGCCGCTGCATCCGCATTCAAGCAGGGAGCGACACGCGATCCTGGTAAGCTACTTCCGTGAGGGACAGAACCCTCGGAGAGACGACGATGCTCGGGCCGTTTCCGGGAATGGACCCGTATCTGGAGGCGCCGGACCTCTGGCGTGGGCTGCACCTGCAGTTGATCGCCGCCGTGGTGACCGACCTGCAGCCGCAGCTCGTGCCGCGCTATGTAGCCCGCGCCGAGGAGCGGGTGCTGCTGGAGCCGTTGGCGCGAGAGATCTGGCCGGACATCAAGGTGCGGGAGCGCGGCGGAGCGGAGCGCGCTACCGCGGTGGCCGCGCGTCCGTCTCTGGAAGAGGTCGCGGTTCCGGAATACGTGGCGGTGCCGGAGCTGGGTGCGCCGTCTCGTTGGGTGGAAGTGCTCGATGTCCGAGACCGGGCGGTGGTGACCGTCATCGAGCTGCTCAGCCCCTGGAACAAGAGCGGCCTCGGCGCGGAGCAGTATCGCCGGAAGCAGGAGCAGCTTCTGTTTTCCGGTGCCAACCTGGTGGAGATCGACCTGCTGCGCCGCGGCCGGCATACGGTGGCCGTACCGGAGGCGCTGATCGCGAAGTCGGATTACCGCGTCTGCCTGCACCGGGCGGGCTCGACCGGTTTCGAAGTGGTGCGGTTCGGGGTGCGGGACCCGCTGCCGAACACCGCGATTCCACTGCGCGCCGGAGATGACGACGCGGTTCTTCACCTGGGCGCCGTGTTCGAGTCGTGCTATCGCAGCGGCGCCTATGCCTTCGACGTCGACTACTCGCGCGAACCCGAACCGGCGCTCTCCGCCGACGACGCGGAGTGGGCACGCGAGCGGATCGAGCGCTGGCGCGAGTCCGGCTAGGACAGGCGCCTACCAGATATCGAGCGGGTAGAGCGGGCGGCGGATCTGGTGGTACTCGAACTTGCGGACGTCGCCCGCGCAGCTTCCCGGGGTCTCCACCTCGAGCATCCGGCTGGCGATCGGGGCGTAGGCGGCGCGGTGGGCGACGGCGCCCTTGCAGACGATGATCCTCTGGCGGGCCGGCTCGATCCCGAGGGAGCGGAGCTGCTCCAGGTTCCACATCGGGAGCTTCCGCTCGGTGAGCACCAGCGTGATCCCGCCGAGGTCGAGGACGGCGGTGCGGCCCATGTCGTCGACCAGCCCGTCGCGCATCGGGCCTCGATTGGTGAAGATTCCGTCCGAGAGGAGGCGGACGGTGCCCTCTACCGTCACCGGATCGCCGTGGGCGCGGTCGACTTTCCCTCCGACCGAGAGCCGCACCCGCTCGCGCACGCCCGCGCGGAGGCACTCCCCTACCGCTTCGGGATCGGCGAGCATCACCACCGCGCCCGCGGCACCCTGGCGGAGCAGCTCCTGCAGCATCACGGTGCCGTCTCCGGGCGAGCCGCCGCCGACGTTATCCGCAAGATCGGCAAGCACGACGGGCCCCGGGTCGCCGGTGGAGCCGATCGCGGCGCGGACCGCCGCCTCCGCGTCCGGAAGGTCGGCGCGGAACGCCTCTCGGCGCTCCCAGGCGGCGTCACCCAGCTCCGCGGCGACGTCGGCGGCGAGACCGCCGTCCTCTTCCGCGGCAACCACGATCCCCATCCCCATCCGGGGCACGTCCGCGTAGGCGAAGCCGGCGGCGACCGAGACGCGCAGCACCCCCGGCTCCCGCTCCGCCGCGCGGGCCAGCGCCAGCAGCTCCGCCATCGGGCCGTCGGCGGTGCGCTGCCGGACGATGTGCGGCATCAGCGGCGGCTTGGAGAGCGCCATCCGGGGGCGGAGGTCCTCCCGGAGCATCCGGACGATCAGGTGCGCCGCCTCGCGGCCGCGCGCGTGCAGGTCGACGTGCGGATAGGTCTCGTAGCCGATCAGGACGTCGCACGACGAAACCATCAGCGGGGAGAGATTGGCGTGCAGGTCGAAGGTCGCCACCAGCGGCACGCCCGGCGGCAGGCAGGAGCGGACCTCGGCGAGGATGGAGCCGTCCGGGTCATCCTCGCTCTCCGTCACCATCGCTCCGTGCAGCGACAGGAGCACGCCGTCCACCGGCTGTGCCGCGTCGATCTCGCTCTTCAGGCGGTCCAGGATGGTGCGGAAGCAGTCATCCGTCAGCGGGCCGGACGGCCAGGTCCAGGCGTAGTAGGTCGGCACGACCTCAAAGCCGAGCTCCTCGGAGGCGGCCAGGAAGCCGCCGACCTCGGTATCGGTTCCGGCCAGCGGCGCGAGCATCTCGCCCCGGGTATAGAGGCGCGTCCGCTCGTAGTCGGCCAGCGTGGTGAGCGGCCGGCAGAAGGTGTTCGATTCGTGGAAGAACCCGCCGATGGCGATGCGCACCGCTACTCCTTCGGGTCTTTGTGGCGCAGCACCGCCACGGAGCGGGGATCCTGCGAGAGGTACGCGGCGAGGGCGCGGAGCGTCGGGTCCGGGAGCATCCCCTCCGTATAGTCCGGCATCGCGATGCCGTCCGGCTGCAGCGGTCCCCGTACGAAGCCCTCGAAGCGGTCCCAGTAAGTGAGACGCGCCGCCCGAGGGTGTTGGTTCGGGTCGGAGAGAAACGTGGTCAGGCCGTAGCCGGAAAGGTCGCGCGCGGTGCGGCCGCGGTAGTCGTTGTAGGCGGCGTGGCACCCTCCGCACATCGCGAACGCCTGGCGGCCCTCTGCTACCAGCGCGGCATCGAGCGCTTTCCGGCCGCCGTCGGTCACGTGAGCGTAGAGGCTGTTCGAGGGGGTCGCGTTCGGGTGGAGCAGCGCGTAGGCGCGGACCGTAAACCCGACGACCCCCAGCACCCCGAACGCGAGCCCCGCCATCATGAGCGGGCGGCGCGAGGGACGACGGTCCGGGCCGCGGTCGAGCCACGGCACCAGCAGCAGCACCGTCGTGGCGATTCCCGGGATCACGACCGCCCCCACCCACTGGATGCTGCCGATCACCGGGATGTTCGCGAAGTCGCGGAGGAACTGGTAGAGGAAGATCAGGTTCCAGTCCGGGTGAGGGCTGTAGGTGGGATCCGCCGGGTTCGCCTTGAACTCCAGCTCCACCGGCCGCAGCACGGAGAGGAGGAAGACGACGGCCACCACCGCCAGGCCGGCGAGCGCCTCCCGCAGTACCTGCCGGCTCACCGTGGGCCCGTCTGCGGTCGGCTTCTCCCCCACCCGGCTGCCGGGTACGGTATGGCCCGCCCGCGCGGCCAGCCAGACGTGCAATCCCAGCAGCGGCAGCAAAATCATCGGCAGCAGCACGGCGTGGAGCGCGTAGAAGCGGGTGAGGGTGAGCGCGCCGACCTCCGGCCCGCCCAGCAGGAGCCGCTGGAGGACCGGGCCGAGCCCGGGCACGCCCGCCGCAAAGCCGCCGCGCACGCGGGCCGACCAGTAGGCCTTCTGGTCCCACGGCAGCAGCTCCCCGGTGAAGACGAATCCCATCGTCACCAGGAGGACGATGACCCCGGTTACCCAGACCAGCTCTCGCGGCCGCTTGTAGGCGGCGTGGACGAAGGTGCGGATCAGGTGGAGTGCCAGCACGATCAGGAGCGCGCCGGTGGCGTAGTAGTGGATGCCGCGCACCAGGTTGCCCAGCGGCAGGCGGCGGTCGACGTACACCATCGACTCGTACGCCGCGTCCGGGTGCGGCGAGTAGTACATCGCCAGTAAAACGCCGGTGAGGCCGACGATCACCAGGAGCAGCATGGCGACCGCGCCCAGGGTCTGTGGCCAGCCGATACCCCGGGGCAGGCGTCGCCGCAGGGGCGTCAGTGGATCCGTATCGAGGGCAGCACGCTCGTAGAGCCAGTCGCGCGCGCTGACGAGCCGCTTCCTCACGCTTCCCGCACCTCCAGCTCGCCCTGCGAGTTCACCCGCGCCTGCAGTGTTTTCAGCGGCTGCGAAACCGGCCCCGCGACCGGCGCGC
The DNA here is from genome assembly GCA_046292385.1 of Armatimonadota bacterium. Classification (GTDB taxonomy): domain Bacteria; phylum Armatimonadota; class SYMT01; order SYMT01; family SYMT01; genus JBKBRF01. The sequence goes on from JBKBRF010000008.1 coordinate 117,741, forward strand.
CCTGCGCGTCGAAGACGCCTCCGTGGCAAGGGCACTGGAACTGCTTCGCTTCCTCGACCCACTTCACCCCGCACCCGAGGTGGGTGCAGGTGGTGTCGACCGCCACGAATCCGTCGTCGCGCTGCATGGCCACCACGCGCCGCTGCCGGGTGGCGGCGTACCAGCCCTCCGTCTGGGGATACTGGTACGTCGCGGCGACCGGGTGTTCCCGCACGCTCTCGGCACTGATCCCGGTCGGGACCCAGAGCTCCGAGTCGCCCTTCTCCTCCAGCACCGGCGCCGCGAAGAGTGCCAGCGACGGTACTCCGATCAGCGCCCCGACCACTCCCGCGGCGGCGCCCATCGCCAGCAGGTCGCGGCGGGTCGGGTCGCCTTCTGGGACTTCCTCGGGGGCCTGGCGCGATCGATCGTCTTCCACTCGCAGTTCCTCTGCAGCCGCGCGCTCACTATCCGGCGCGCGGGTATCTGCGTCTATTCAGTAGGAGGCAGTCCTCGCCCTTCCGCGGGAGGCCATTCCGAGAGCCGGGGACGCAGCCGGCGGCTGCGCGGTGCGGAACAGCAGCGGTTACCCCGCTCTGTATGGCACAAAACTCCGTTTCAGGACAGGATAGGGCCGAATATGGGTCTAAGGACCCGGGACGGCGTCCCTCCCCTCCGCGTAATCTTTATATCGGAGTGGAAAGAAGCCGCGTTCAGCACACCGCTGCGCGGCAAACGCCGCGGACACTCGCGGCGAAGAGGCAGCAGCTATGCACGCACTTACCCTGGCGCGTCAGCGCATTCGCGACCGCATTCAGAATCCGTCGACCCCCGCCCAGGTCCGCCTGGCGCACGGGATGATGGAGAACGGCCGCACGCGGTACCTGCCCGTGCTCTCCAGTGCCCTCGCGCAAGACATTCTTACCCGCGGATACGATCCTCGCACGCTCGAGCGGATCTACGCCAACCGGGCCGATGGTGAGCTGGGCCCCGTCGGCAAGGTCGCCGACCGCCTGGTCCTCAACCTCCCGCTCCACGAAGCGCTCCGAGAGCGGCTCGAGGCGGCCACCGGCGAGATCGCCGCGGCCGTGGCGCTGAGCGTCCGCGCGGGCGCCGCCGATTTCCGCCTGCTCTCCGCCCCGTGCGGCCTCGCCAACGAGGTGCTCGGCGCCGCGCGCCGGCTGCAGGCCCGCCATCCGGAAGCGCTGTGCGTCTTCCGCTGCTGGGGCGTCGATTCCGACGCGGACGGCTCCCTCCTGCCGGAGGCGCGCCGCCGCGCCGCTGCCGCCGGGGTCCGCGCGACCTTCATCCACGAAGACCTCCGCCGCCTGCGGGAAGTGCGGGGGGTGGTCGCCGCGGAAGGACGCTTCCACTTCATCTCCTGCGTCGGCCTGCTCCAGCGCTTCAGCCTGACGGAGGCGCGGGCGCTCGTGAAGTTCTACGCCGAGTCGCTCGAGCCGGGCGGCACCCTGCTGATCGACCGCTGGAACCGCACCGCGCCGACCCGCGTGGCGAAGGGCCTCGGCATCGAGCCGCCCGCCCTTTCGGAGCGGGAGCTGCGGAGCCTGCTGGAAGACGCCGGCCTGGCGCTGGAGCGGGAGCACCCCTCCGGCGAAGGCGGCTGCGTGCTGGTGGTGGCGCGTAAGCCCGCCTGATCCCGATTCCGCAGCCAGTCTCTCAGCGGGCCGGTCGCCGGGGTTGGCGACCGGCCCGCACTCGTTTCCCGACTCGATCTCTGTCGGCGGGGCGTTGACGGATAGAACATCTGTTTGCTATAACCTCCTCGTAGAACCCAGCCGCTGATTGCCCGCTTTTGGGGCTCAGCACGAGGAGCCGCCGATGTCGCAGTCGAGCCTCTTTCCCGACGCGTTCGCCGAGCGATCGTCCTTCCCGTCGCAGCGAGTTTCCGCGCGCGAGGCGAGCTTCGTGCCGCTGGCGGAGCTCGCCCCTCCCGCCGCAGGAGCCGCCGCGAAGGGGATCGCGCGGCTGGCGGCGGACGCGCCGGAGCTGGACCACCGCAACGAGGTGGAGTACCGCGACCTCCCCTGCCGCAGCATCCTCAACCGCGTCCAGAGCAGCCGGGTGCCGTTCGAGCTGGGGATCAACCCGTACCGGGGCTGCGAGTTCGGCTGCGTCTACTGCTACGCCCGCTACACGCACGAGTTCATGGAGCTGGAGCAGTGGCTCGACTTCGAACGGCGCGTCTTCGTGAAGCGCGGCGCTCCGGAGGCGCTGCGGAGCGACCTCGCCCGCATGGATCTCGACGGCAAGTGGATCGCCATCGGGACGGCGACCGATCCGTACCAGCCGGCCGAGCGGCGCTACGGCGTTACCCGCTCCCTGCTGGAGCTCTTCGCCCGCCGGCGCGGCATGCGCCTCTCGATCACCACCAAGAGCGATCTCGTCACGCGCGACCTCGACCTGCTCCAGCGGATCGCAGCCGCTAACGAGATCGAGGTGAACGTCACCGTCACGACGCCTCACCACGCCCTCTCCCGGCGGATCGAGCCGCGCGCGCCGCGTCCCGACCGGCGCCTCGGAGCGGTGAAAACGCTCTCGTCCGCCGGCATCCGCGCCGGGGTCTTCGTGATGCCGGTGATGCCCCGGATCAACGACCGCCTGGAGGATCTCGACCTCCTGATGCGGCAGGCCCGCGTAGCCGGCGCCAGCTACCTCGCCGCGCAGGTGCTCTTCCTGCGGAGCTGCTCCCGCAAGCGGTTCTTCCCGTTCATCGAAGAGGAGTTCCCGGAGCTGCTCCCCCACTACCGCCGCCTCTACGGCTCCCACCGCACTCCCGCGCTGGCGGAGTACACCCGCGGCATGACGCAGTCGCTCCAAGCGCTCAAGCGGAAGCACGGCCTGGCCGGCGGCGGCCGCTGGTGGGACAAGCCTTGGCTCTCGCCGGACCAGTTGACGCTGCTCTGAGGTGGGGTGGCGGCTTGGGGGCCGGGCCGCCTCGGACTGAAGTAGTCGGGGCTACCGGTGCGTTCTTCCTTTTCCCGGCTGCCCCCCCTCGACTGAAGTCGGGGCTACACGGAGCAAAGCCCGCCTTCGCGGGCTGAGTGATGCTTGATCGGCAGCCTGGCAGCTCTCGTGTCCTCCTCCCTGGCGCTACTCCGCAGAAGGCGCCGGAGTTGGGGCGTCCGGAGGACGCTTGGCCGCAGGCCTACCAGCGAGGTATTTCCAATGCCTCGCGGTCCCGCGGGTATCGAGCTGGCGTCCCAGTACTGCGCGAAGCTTCATCGTTCTCTCAAGTCGCCGCGGGCGTCCCGCCCAAGTACCTGGCTCGCCAACCGGAGCGGGGCAGTCAACTGCGCCCCACTCTCTCCCCGCATCTCTTACGGATTCGGCGGCGAGGTGCAGATCAGGATCTCCAGTGTCTCGTCACCGGTGTTCTCGATCCCGTGCTCGCACCACGGGGGCAGGTGGATGAAGGTGCCGGCGGTGACCTCCAACTTCTCCCCGGCCAGAGTCATGGTGCCCTTGCCGCGCATGATCACGTAGCACTCCTCCGTCCAGTGGCTGCCCGGCTCCAGCACCACGTGGGGCGGGACGTAGAACATCACCAGCCCCAGGTTCTTCGCGGGGGCGTTCGGGTTGACCGGGTGGACCACCCGCACGCCAAGCCCTTCACAGCCGGGGTACTTTACCGGGACGCCGTCCTGCACGCGGACGACGTTCGGCTGTACCGGCTCGTTCGGGCGCGGGATGGGGGCTTCTTCGGTGGAGGTGTAGCCTTTGAATTCCGTGATCTTTGCCATTTCTGTCCTTGAAGTGTGACGAGGAGCGACTACCATTCCCGGTGATAGCCGGCGGTCCAGCCGCCGTCGACCACCAGCACGTGGCCGTTGACGTAGCTCGCCTCCGGCGCCGCCAGGAAGAGCACCGCGTGCGCGATCTCCTCCGGCGTCCCGGGGCGGCCGAGCGGGATGTGCGAGAGCAGGCTCGCCGCCTTCTCCGTGTAGGCGCCGTCGGCGCCGTAGAAGAGCGCCTCCGTGCCGCGGGTGAGGGTGGAGCCGGGGGCGACGGCGTTCACCAGGATGCCGTGGGGGCCGTACTCCAGCGCCATGGAGCGGGTCAGGTTGGCGACCCCGGCCTTGGCGGCGACGAACGCGCTCTGCAGCCGCAGCGGCACCAGGCCGGCAATCGAGCCGATGTTGACGATGCGTCCCTCGCCGGCGGAGAGCATCTGCGGGATCACCGCGCGGCTGGTGTGGTAGACGCCGGTGAGGTCGACCGAAAGGATCCGCTCCCAGTCGGAGGCGGAGTACTCGTGGAGCGGGACGCGACCGCCGCCGGTGTTGATCCCGGCGTTGTTCACCAGGATCCGCACTGGGCCGAGCTGCGCGGCGGCCTCGGCGGCGACCGCTTCCATCCGCGCGGCGTCGGTGACGTCCCCGGCGAGAAAGAGGCACTCCCCTCCCCCGTCGCGCACCTCCCGCGCCGCCTGTTCCCCCGCGTCCCGCTCCCGGTCGACGATGGCGACGCGGGCGCCGTTGTTGGCGAGCGACTGCACGATGGCGCGGCCGATGCCGTTCGCGCCGCCGGTAACGAGCGCCGCGCGCCCGTGGAGATCGACTTGCATAGAGAGCTGCTTATCCGAAGAGGGCAGTGACCGGCCGGCCGCCCTCGATGAGCGGGGTGGGCCGGCCTTCCGGGTCGGGGACGTGCATGTGGGGGTCGAGGCCGAGCGCCTGGTAGAGGGTGGCCGCGAGGTCTTCCGGGCTGACCGGGTTCTCGGTGGGGAATGCCGCTTCCGCGTCGGAGGCGCCGTAGCATGTGCCGCCGCGAACGCCGGCCCCGGCAACCAGCGCCGGGAAGAGGGTGCTCCAGTGGTCGCGGCCCCAGCGGCCGTTCGCCTTCGGAGTCCGGCCCATCTCGCCCAGCATCACGACCAGCGTCTCATCGAGCAGGCCGCGGTCGTGGAGGTCTTCCAGCAGCGCGGAGGCGGCCTGGTCGGTGGTCGGCATCAGGTGCTTCGTGACGTCGTCGCTGTGCACGTGGGAATCCCAGCTATAACCGTCGCAGCAGTCGTAGTGGACCGTTACGAAGCGGACCCCCGCTTCCACCAGGCGGCGCGCCATCAGGCACGACTGCCCGAAGAGGTGCCGCCCGTAGCGGTCCCGCAGCGCGGCCGGCTCTTCCTTCAGGTTGAGGGCGCGGTAGGTGCGGTCGGAGCAGGCGAGCCCGAGGGCGCGCTGACGGAAGCGGTCGAAGCTCGCGACGGTGGTGTCGGCGTCCAGCAGCCGACGGCGGTCGTCGAGCTGCTCCAGCAGGCCGCGGCGGCGCTCCAGGCGGTCGAGCCGCACCTCGCCGCGGGACGACTGCCCCTGGAGCTGGAACGTCAGCTCCTCGTCGGTGCAGTCCCGCCAGTACGGGTTGTCCTTCAGGTCCCGCTTGGCGACCGCCGTCGTGAGCGGGTTGTAGGCCTTGCCGAGCCAGCCGGCGTGCTCACCCGGCCGGGGGTACTGCCCCGCTTCCTGCAGGATGCCCAGGGAGTTGGGGAGGACCATGTAGGCCGGCAGAGTGCGGGCGGCACCGCCGGACGCCTGCTGCGCCGCGTACTCCACCGCGGAGCCGATGGAGGGCCAGTCCTTCGGTGTGGGGCTGAAGCCGCCGCCGATCGGCACGTGCCAGCGGTGACCGGTCTGGATATAGTGGGCGCCCCCGCTGTGATCGTTGAAGTCGTGCGTCATCGTGCGGATGACGCAGTAGCGGTGCGAGAGCTGCGCGAGCTTCGGGAGCGATTCGGAGACGAGCAGGCCGGGCGTCCGGGAGGGGATCGGCTTGTAGGGTCCGCGGATGCTGCTGGGAGCGTCCGGCTTGAGGTCGAACGTCTCGAGCTGGCTGGGCCCGCCGAAGAGAAAGAGGAAGATCACGCTCTTCGCGCGGGCTCCCCGCGGCGGTGCTCCCCGAAGCTCTTCCGCGGCCAGCACGCGCGGCAGGCTCAAGCCAAGCAGCCCGGTCCCGGCAGCCTGGAGGAGCTGCCGGCGCGCGGTGCCGTCGCAGGCGCGTCGCGGGCGGGAGGTGATCGAGAGCACGCGGGATCTCCGGGGTGGCGGTTGCTCTTATCAGAGTTTCGGGAGGGGCTGCGGTTTCGCGGGAAACGGGCATTCAGCCGTATCCATGGGCGCTCGATCGGTCGGACGCCTCTGGTGGTGGATCTCTTCCCCTGGGCAGCGTCGAGTCCGTGGCTCCGACCCGCGCCCTTGTCGGCGGAGACAGCCCTCCCGCGGCGAGTGCCCTCCGCGGTCTTTTCACGCCCTTCGGGCTAGCAGACCGCTCCGGGAGTCCGCCCCGTGTGGCTCTTCCCGCGTCACTGCGCTCTACCGCGTCAATGGTAGGGTTCACGGCCTGTCTCCGCCGCCTTCGAGCGAGCCCCCTGCGCCCAGGGGGCTCACAGGTGGCGTCCTGCGGCCCAGCCTTCCGGCTGTGCCTCCGGACGCCGAAAGTGTCAGTATCGGGGGCGGTGGACCGTCGGTGCGAGGGGGCAATCGGCCGGTGGATGGGGTCGGGGAAGAGCGTTCAGGCAGGAATGCGTGCTTGAATTGGGTAATCCGATAGCAACGTCTGTTCGTAACGAGGCACGCTGCATGACCGCTACCCTGTCCCCACCTTCCACTGCCCCCGGTGTCACGTCGCTGCGTGAGGCCGGAGACCTGAGCCGGCGGCCGAAGCCGATGACGGCGCCGCAGGCGTTCCAGGCGACGGTGCGCCGGCACGGCGACCGGGTGGCGCTGCGGTACAAGGTCGACGGCGAGTGGCGGCCGATCACCTACCGGGAGATGGGCGAGCGGGTGCGGCGGCTGGCGCTGGGGCTGCACGCGCTCGGGGTGCGGCACGGCGCGCGGGTGGCGCTGCTCTCGGAGAACCGGCCGGAGTGGGCGGTGACCGACCAGGCGGTCCTCTCCCTCGGCGCGGTGAACGTGCCGCTCTACAGCACCTTGCCGCCGCCGCAGGTGGAGTACATCGCCGCCGACGCCGGCGCGGAGGTGCTGATCGTCTCCCACGGCAAGCAGCTCGAGAAGGTGCTGGCGGTGCGCGACCGCCTGACCGCCCTGCGCCACGTGGTGGTGATGGACCCGCCGGAGCCGCTGCCGGAGGGCGTGCTGACCTTCGCGGAAGTGCTGGAGCGAGGGGGGGCGGTCCCCGGCGGGTCGGAGACGCTGGAGCGCCTCGCCGCCGCGGTGAAGCCGGAAGACCTGGCGAGCATCATCTACACCTCCGGCACCACCGGCGCGCCGAAGGGCGCGATGCTGACGCACGACAACTTCATCTCCAACGCGCAGACCGTGGTCGACATGGTCGACGTGACGGAGAACGACACCTTCCTCTCGTTCCTCCCGCTCTCGCACGTCTTCGAGCGGATGGCGGGGCACTACCTGCCGCTCCAGGTGGGGGCGACGATTGCCTACGCGGAGAGCGTCTTCACCGTGCAGAGCAATATGGTGGAGATCAACCCCACCATCATGGCGAGCGTGCCGCGCCTCTACGAGAGCATGCACTCCCGCATCCAGGACGGCATCGCCAAGCAGCCGGAGCGCAAGCGGAAGCTGGCGGAGTGGGCGGTGAAGGTCGGCTGGGAGCGGAACAGCCGCACCATCGAGGGGAAGAGCCCCGGCCTGCTCACGGCGCTCCAGTACGCGATTGCCGACCGGCTGGTGCTGAAGCCGCTGCGGGAGCGAGTGACCGGCACCTCGCTGCGGTTCTTCATCTCCGGCGGCGCGCCGCTGCCGGTGGAGACGGCGAAGTTCATCGCCTCGATTGGCTTGCGGATCCTGGAGGGCTACGGCCTCACCGAGACCTCCCCGGTGATCTGCGTCAACCTGCCGGAGAAGACGCGCATCGGCACCGTCGGGCCGCCGATCCCGGGCGTCCAGGTGCGGATCGCGGAGGATGGCGAGATCCTCTCCCGCGGGCCGCACATCATGCAGGGCTACTACAACCTGCCGGAGGAGACGGCGAACGCGATCGACGCGGAGGGCTGGTTCCATACCGGCGACATCGGCGTGCTCGACCCGGACGGCTACCTGCGGATCACCGACCGCAAGAAAGACCTGATCGTGCTGGCGAACGGCAAGAACGTAGCGCCGCAGCCGATCGAGGCGAAGGTGAAGGCAAGCCCGTACATCAACACGGTGGTGCTCTTCGGCGACCGCCAGCCGCAGGTGGTGGCGCTGATCGTCCCCGCCTACGACCGCCTGAAGAACTGGGCGAAGGAGCGCGGCATCGAAGGCCGGGACCCGGAGGCGCTCTCCAAACACCCCGACGTGAAGAAGCTGCTCCGCAAGGAGATCGACGAGCACACGCAGGACCTTGCCGACTTCGAGAAGATCCGCCGCTTCGCCATCCTGACGGAGGACTTCACGATGGAGAAGGGGGAGCTCACTCCCACGCTCAAGATCAAGCGCAAGGTGGTGGCGGAGCACTACGCGGACGAGGTCCGCTCCCTCTACGGCGGCGCCCGCGCGGACGCCGGCTAGCCCGGCGCCGGGGCGACACCCTCCGCTACAATAGGGGCATGAGGGCCGGGCGTACCCGCGTGGAGGTGGAGGTGGTTGCGTTGACGAGCTGGGTTTCTCGCCGCAGAGCCACTTCGCTTTCGAGCCGGTTAAAACGGGAGGTGGGCACTTCGGCGCGGCCTAACCCCCCGATCCTCCCCCGTTCGGGGGACAAGCCTTCCCCTGAAGTGAAAGGGGGAGCAGGCTGGCTCTACACCGATAGCTCCCCTCTCCTCTCAGGAGAGGGGCCGGGGGTGAGGCCCCGTGAGCAGCAGCTGCCCCCGCTTCGCCACCCGGTAGTACCTGTCCGCAAACGCAGCCAGGGGAGGTCCGCGTGAGAGCCGCCGCCGCGCTCCTCCTACTCCTGTTGCCCGCCGCGGTGGCGGCCGCGCGCCTGCCGGTAATCTCCGGGACGGTCAACCTGCGCGACGTTCGGGTAATCCAGGCCGGCTCGCTGGCCGACCGCGCCCGGGGACCGGCGGCCCTGCCGCAGCGGATCTCCGCGGAGCTGCGCGAGGTCACGGTGCGAGAGGCAGCGGAGACGCTCGGCTCCCTGATCGGGGTGGGGGTGGACGTGCCGGCGCCGCCGACCGCTCGCGAAGACGGGCTTCCCGTGCTCGACTACGAGCGCCGCGCCACCCTTTCCTGGAAGGACGCTCCCCTGGCGCAGGCGCTGCGGGAGTTCTGCGCCGCCTACGGCTGCAGCCTGGCGCGTGACTACCGCGGCAGCTACAACGTCTTGCCGGAGCCGCTCCCCTCCGGGCCGGAGCTGAAGCTGGAGGGCTTCGTCCTCTCCGTGCGGCGGATCCAGTTCGGCGACTATCGCTCGACCGGGGAGGCGCCGGACGACAACCAGACTCGCCGGGCGCTGCACCTGGAGTTCGGGCTGCGGGCGGTTGACGCGGAGATGGCCTCGCTCTACGGGCTCAATCACGTGCGGGTGGTCGACCAGAGCGGTCGGGACCGGCTCGACCCGTCCGACCCGGCACTGAACCCCACCCCCGCGGGCCGCACCGAGATCGGTCCCTTTCCGGACGAGCGGATTCAGCGTGTGGTGCTGGAGTGGCCCTACCCCACCCCGCACCGCCTCCGCAAGATTGAGGGAGACCTGGTGCTCTACCAGGCGGTGCGGCGGCGGAAGGTGGTCGTTCCCATTCCCGCTGCGAACGAGCGCCCGGAGACGATCCGCACCCAGGAGCTGCAGTTCGGCTACTCGCAGGTGTCCCACGGTCCGGAGAGCTTCCAGGCGCTGGTGCAGGTGGTGCACCCTCCCACGGCGGAGCTGCTGCTCTCCGGCTCGGCCCCGCCGGTGACGCTGGAGCTGGAGGACGGCACGACGGCGACGGCCCGGACGCTGATCAATAGCTGGGGCTTCAGCGAGGGCGTGCTGACCGGCTACGTGACGGTGAACGCCGGCCGGCTGCCGTCCCGCCCGGTGCGGATGGTCTGGGACGTGGCGTTCCGCTCCCAGGTCACGCGGAAAGTCCGCTTCCAGTGGGAGAGCTACCCGGCGATCCTGGGTCCGGCCCCCGCCCCGGCCGCCAAGCGCGCGGAGGCCGGCTTGTGAGGATCCCGCTGCTCTGCGCGTGTGGGCTGAGCGCACTTCTCGCGGTGGGAGCGCAGGCGGCGCCGGTGGTGACGCTCCGGTCGGAGAACGCCACGCTGCACCAGGTCTTCCGGGCGCTGCGGGAGCAGACCGGTCTCACCTTCCGCGGCCAGGACGGCGAGGGGAACCCGGGCTACCGGGAGCAGCCCGGAGCCCGGCGCGCGCGGGTCGACTGGCAGAGCCGGCCGCTCGGGCTGGCGGTGCGGGACCTCTGCCGTCTCTACGGTCAGACCGCCGCGCCCCTGGGCGACGAGGGTTTCTGGTTCCACACGGCGCCGATGCCGGCGCGGAGCGAGACCCCGGCCGGCGGGGTCTCGGTGGGAGTCACCCGGCTGGCGCAGTCGGAGCAGTTCCTGGTGGTGCCCGGGCGGGAGGCGCCGCGCGTCCGCCGCTCGCTCCTGATGCACCTGATGTTCCGGGCGGAGGACGGCAACGGAGACTCGCTGGGCCCGCTGCGGCGGCTGGTGCTGACCGACGACCAGGGGCGCAAGCACGAAGCGAAGGAGCTGCCCCCGGGCCGCGACGGCAGCTTCGGGCTACCGGACGAGCGGCTGCGGATCGTCTCGATTCCCTGGCAGGGAGCCCACCCGCCCCGCTTCACGGAGGTGGAGGGCGAGCTGACCGTTTACGGGGATGCCCGGGAGCACCGGCACTCGATCTCGCTCCCGGCGGTGGCGGTGCCGCAGCCGGTGCAGATGGGCCCGGTGCGGCTGGAGGTGACCCACCTGGAGTCGCAGCTCGGACGCACCCGCGTCGCCGCGCGCCTGACCTGGCCGAAGGGCTACGTGGTGGAGCACAACGGTCCCAGCGCCGTCCGGCTGCTGGTCCGCCTTTCCGAGGGCGGCCTGGAGCGCCTCTACGGCCCGTTCCAGACGGTACACAACGCGGACGGCTCCGGCAGCCTCACGTTCGATCACACCTTCTCCTACGACCGGCCCGCAGTCGCTTTCGAGCTGTTCGTCCCCGCCCGCGGCGGCGAGGAGCGCGCCGTGCCGTTCCGGCTGCGCAACGTGGTGCTCCCGTTCGGCCAGCCGGCCCAGATCCGGACCGAGCCGCTGAACGAGCAGCCGCGCCCGGCGCCGAAAGCCCGTCCGCTGGTGCCGCCGGAGCTCTCCGCCCCAAACGGAGGCGCCCTCCTCCTCCCGCTCCCGGCGGGGGCACCGGACCTGGAGCCGAGCATCGGGCTCAGCCTGCGCCGGGCGGACGGCTCCTGGACCCCGGTCCGCTGGATCACCCCGGAAGTGAGCGCGCGCGCCGCCCGCCTGCCGGGCCTGCGCCCTGGCGTCTACCGCGTGCGCCTGCAGCTCTGGCGGCGCGGGACCGACGGCACGCTGGAGCGCCTCCCTGTCGAGGAGCGATCCGGAACGGTGACGATCGTCGCCGGACAGGAAGCGCGCCTCCCGTGAGCGAGTTGAAGCTGCAGGACATCGTCTCGAGTGCCGGTATCCGCTGGGATGCCGCTGCGCCGGAGCCGCCGGTGCTGCAGCCGGGCGAGCTGCACCTCTGGGCCACCGCGATCCCGGAGGAGCTCGATCCGGAAACCCGCGAGCGGCTGCTCCCGCTCCTGAACGAGGAAGAGCGCGCCCCGTACGAGCGCCTTCGACTGGCGCGCGATCGCGACCTCCACCTCGCCGCCCACGCGCACCTTCGGCAAGTGCTCTCCCAGTATGCGGACGATCCACCGGAGGCGTGGCGCTTCACCCGCAACCGGTACGACCGCCCGTTCGTGGAGAACCCCTCCCTCCGCGGTCGGCTCTACTTCAGCCTGACGCACACCGCCGGCCTGGCGGTGACCCTGGTCTCGACGATCGAGGAAGCAGGGGTCGATTCGGAGTGCCTGGGGCGGAAGGTCGGCATCCACCGCGTGGCGCGCGGCGTCTTCGCTCCCTCGGAGTACGCGGACCTCCTCGCGCTGGCGGAAGAGGCCCAGCGGGAGCGGTTCCTGCAGCTCTGGACCCTGAAGGAAGCCTACATCAAGGCACGCGGCATGGGCATGGCGCTCCCGCTGCAGCGCTTCGCCTACCGGTTCGAGGGCGGCGCCGTTGCGCTGGAGGTCGACCCCGAGATCGATCCCAACCCCGCCCCCTGGCGCGCCGCCACCTTCCAGCTCGGCCCCGAGCACCAGGTCGCGCTCGCGGTCCGCCACCCGGAGCAGGTCCCGCTCCGCCTCAAGGTGGCCGTCCACCCGGTGTAGTCGCCGGCACCTGGGAGGTGCGCCATAGAGCGCTGCCGTACGGCCAACCATCCGTGAAGTCGCCCCCATCTCAGGTGCCAGCGTCGCGTCCTCCAGGTGGTAGAAGTGGGCCAGCTCGTTCGTTTGATCACCACCCCCACCGGACTCGCCATTCTGACCGAAGGGAAGAATCGCGGCAGCCGTTCTGGAACGGGATGCGCATCGGGGTGAAGAGGAGCTGGCCTGCCGGTGCGCTCCCGAGCGTAGCCCCTCCCGCTCTCGGCTGGAGCGGAGTGACGTAGATCCTTCCCTGCGTTCAGGATGACTGGGGTGGGGAGACGCAGGCAGCCGTGCACGCGGCGGGAGGCTGGAGCGCGCCTGGGTGCAGCGTACTTGCCCCGGTGGCTTGGCTATCGCTGGAACCGGGGAGCGGGGCCAACCCGCCATCCCCAGCTCTCCCACTCCCCCACTCTCCCTTGCCCCCACTCAGTGGGAAGTGCGGAAGCACTTCAGGTTGCCGGCGCGGTCTTTGCAGTAGAGGCGGCTGTTGGCGAGCACCACGTGCGGCCAGACTTCGGTGGCGAAGAGCTTCGGCAGGAAGACGAGCTCCGTGTACTGATCCGGGGAGCGGACGGCGCTCTCCACCAGTGCCAGGTCGCCTTCGTTGGCCCAGACGATGAGGCGGTCGTCGCCCGTCGCGATGATCGAGGCCACGTCGCCGAACTTGCCGCCGTCCCACTTCAGCTCGCCGGTGGCCCAGTCGAGGCAGTGGAGGCCGCGGCTGGCGAGGTAGACGCGGTCCTTGTAGATGACCGGGCTGCAAACGCCGGAGGGGTACGGCTGCTCCCACGCCTTGCGGAGGCCGCTCAGGGAGACGTCGAAGCGGGCGATCTTCCGATGGTTGTAGTTGGAGGTGATCAGGACGCTGTTGCCCTGCACGGCGGGCGTGGGGATGTTGTTGGCGTAGTCGGTGGCCCAGGGGTGCGTCGCGACCGTCTTTCCGGCGTTCGCGGAATCGAGGCGGGCGACCAGCAGCCCCTCCAGCGTGAGGACGGCGACGCACGGCACGCCCTCCACCGTCATCGGCGCCAGGCCCGCGGCGTGGCCGGCGGGGACCTTGCTCTCGGAGGTCCAGCGGCGGGTGCCGGTGCGCTTGTCGAACGCCATCAGGGTGCCTTCGTCGTCGCCGACCTCCACGATCAGCCAGTCGCCGTGGACCAGCGGCGCGGCGGTGTAGCCGTAGTCGCGCCGGCTGTCGCCGCGGCGGGTGATCTGTGGGCGCTGGGGCACCCCGTAGGTGTCGTACAGGTTCAGCTTCCAGACCGCCTTGCCGTTCTCGCGCGTGTTCCAGCAGTGGAGCGCGCCGTCGACCCCGAGCGTGTAGAGGAAGCCGGTCTGTGGGTCGTACTCCGGCGTGGCGGAGACGCCGGAGTAGAAGAACTGGTCGCCGACGGCGTGGCGGCCGTACTCCGGCGCGGGGTAGCCCTGCTCCCAGAGCTTCTCTCCAGTGGCGGCGTTCAGGCAGACGAGGCGGTCCTGTCCCCCGTGCCAGCCGAGGGTGTAGAGGCGGTCGCCGACCACCAGCGGCGAGGTGGAGCCGCGGCCGACGGAGGCGCTCCAGGCAGGCGTCTTGACCGCCCACTGGCCGTTCGCCCAGCCGGAGGGCTCCGACGTGACGCCGGTCCGCTGCTCGCCCCGCCAGTGCGGCCAGTCCGCCGCGGAGCCCGCCAGCGGAAGCAGCAGGGCGAGGAGCGGCGCCCACGGCCGGAGTGGCCGCCGGCGCCGGCTCCTCATCCTGCCGCTATCTGCCGTCATACGCTGCTCGCCTCGCCGCATCGGTCCCCCCCCCGCGCCGCACAAGCCCGCGCCGCACTAGCGATTTCACCTGGCGAGCGAGCGTTCTCCTGCTCTACATTGCCATCGGGAAGAGCGTGGCCGCCACCAGCGTCACCAGGAAGCCGGTAACGCCGATTACCGCCAGGACGGTGGTGACGTAGCGCAGGCCTTCCATCTCCGTCATACCGCTCATCTTGGTCACCACCCAGAAGCCGCTGTCGTTCATCCAGCCGATCGGCAGCGCGCCGCAGCCGATGGTGAGCGCCAGGTAGACCGGGTGGAAGCCGAGGCTCTGGCCCGCCATCCCGGCGAAGACGCCGGCGGTGGTGATCATGGCGACGGTAGAGGAGCCCTGGGCGGTGCGGATGGCGCTGGAGACGAGAAACGCGAGCGTGAGCAGCACCACCGGAGAGCTGCGCGGCATCTGGCTGATCAGCCCTGCCACGCCGGTCTGCTGCAGCACCGCGCCGAACGCTCCGCCCGCGGCGGTGATCAGGATCACGCTTCCCGCGCTGGAGATCGCGGACTCGAGCGATTCCGCCATCTCCTCGCGGCTGGTGCGCTGCTTCCAGACCAGCGTCCCCATCGCGATGGCGGCGGCGATCAGGAGGGAGATGTTCTTGTCGCCCAGGGTATCCGCCCACGGCTTCACCGCGGGCGAAGGCTGCCAGCCGAACGTCTGGAGCAGCGTGTACCCGCCCATCAGCACCACCGGCAGCGCGATCGGGAGCATGGAGAGCCAGGTGGGGGGCAGCTTGCTATCACCGCGCTGGGAGAGCTCCTCCAGCTCCTTCAGGGAGAGATCGGCGGAGTCCCGCAGCGGGAGTTGGTACTTGCGGTTGAGGAAGGCGGCGAAGAGATAGCCGGCCGTCGCCGCGATCGACCCGACCACCATCCCCGCCAGGATCATCTCCCCCACCGGCACCTTCAACTGCTCGGCCACCAGCAGCGGGCCGGGAGTTGGCGGCACCAGGGTGTGGGCCATTGCGCCGCCGGCGACTACCGTGAGCACGAAGAGCAGGTAGTTGCGGCCGGTCCGCAGCGCCATCGCCTTGGCGAGCGGGATCATCAGGTAGAAGACGGTATCGAAGAAGACCGGCACGCCGAGCAGGAAGCTGCTGCCGAGGAACGCGCCGGGCGCGCCCTTCTCTCCCGTCAGCCGAAGGGACGAGCGGACGATGCGGTCCGCCGCGCCGCTCTTGAGGAGGCACATGCCGACGATCGAGGCCAGCGCGATCAGGATACCGATGTTGGCGCAGGTGGCGCCGAAGCCGGCCGCCACGCGCTGCGCCACGTTCTGCGTGGCCAGCTTCTGCGCCGCCGCCAGGACCGCCGGCTGGACCGCCAGATCGCCCGCCTGCGGCTGCCAGCCGGCGCCGCGGACCGCCGCCACCGCCTGCTGGACCATCTCGCCCTTCGTGTTGGGCGCCTCGACGAACCGGTCGATCTGCAGCTCGCCGACGCTGGTCCACCGCCCGTCCGCCGGGGAGCGCCGGACCACCTGGTAGAGCAGGCCGATCCGGCCGCCCTGCTTCTCTGTGAGGCTCAAGGTCGCCTCGCCCGCCCCGGCGGAGACGACCTTTGAGGCCTCCCTCTGAAGGCTGTACCCTTCGATGCTGCCCGCCGGGGTGAGCACTCCCACCAGCAGCGCCCCGAGCAGCAGAGCTAGAAATGCGTGGAGGCGCAGGAAGAGCACCCCACCGACTACCACCAACACACCCGCGACCAGAATAGCGAGGGTCGCTCCGGCAGAATCCATCCGATACTCCTCGAGCCACCGGCCACGGCCCCGTAACCGGTTAACGGATCCAGCGGCAGCGGGATCCCCCCGCCGGTGCGACTCCGCACCTGCCCCTCGATCCGGTACTACTTTCGGCCACGACGCCACCGCCGGGCCGCGCGCAAGACTATCTCACCACATCCGCCGCGGGCCGCTCTCCTACTTGTAAGGCGAAGCGGTCCGCGAGAACTCCGGGGAGCGGCTCTCTCGCCGCGAGAGGTGCTTTCCCCACGCGCGGGCGGCGGACCTCCACGCAGGCACGAAATCGGGTAAGACGCGGTGATCGCGGGGAGCTTTCTCGCTCGCTCCACGTGGGGGTGCTCCCAGGACTTGCCAGGGGCCGAGAGTTCGGCCTGGAAGAATAAGATGCCTTGGCATCAAACTTGCCATCCAATGAATCTCTAAGGATCGAACGGGCACTTTCTATCCGAGCAAGCACCCGCTCGCCGAGGAGAGATCATCCCATGCAACCTACCGTACGTTCGCAATGGTGCAACACACTGGTACTGGGCGCCGTGGCCCTGGTGGGAGTTTTGATGGCGACCGGTCAGGGCGCCGCGCCTGCGGCTGCGGAGACCGGACTTGCTGGCCAGACTGTGTGGTTAGAACCCAACCTGGGACAGTCCGACGACCGGGTTCAGTTCATCGCGCGGAGCCCAGCGTATCATGCCATCCTGACCTCTAAAGGGATGGAAATCGCGCCTGCGCCGAGGCGTCGCGGCGCGAGAATGAAGACCCAGCTCACAATGACGGTGGTCGGCGCCAACTCGCGAGCCGAAACGCATGCTTCGGAAGAGCTGCCGACGCGGAGTAACTACTTCATCGGCGATCGCGCGCAGCGCGAGTACCGAGACGTGCCGCAGTTCGGCCGCGTGGAGTACGACGAAGTCTACCCCGGCGTGGATCTGGTCTACTATCGCGCCCAGAACAGCCTGAAGTATGACTTCGTGGTGGCGCCCGGCCGCGATCCGGACATCGTCCGCCTCCGGTTCGAGGGAGCGAAGCAGATTCGCGTCGCCGATAACGGTGACCTGGTCCTGCGCACCTCCGAAGGCGAGCTCCGGCACGAGAAGCCGTTCATCTATCAGGACGTGAACGGTGTTCGCAAGCCGGTGTCCGGCGGCTATGAGCTTTCAGCGGATAACCAGGTCGGCTTTGTGGTTGGGTCGTACGACGCGAGCCGCCCGCTGGTGATCGATCCGACGATGACCTATTCCGTACTGATGGATCACTCCGGCGGGGTTGGCGTGGTGACGGCAACCCGCGTATCCACCTCGACCGACCCGTCGCAGACCAAGATTGTCTACGTGCTGGGTACCGGAAACAACTACGTGGGTGGGAACTGGGTGCAGTGTATCGTCATTTCCAAGCACGAAGATCCTGACCTGGACCCTTTTACCGATGCTACCCGGCCGTGGCAGCAGTATTATGGTGTCAGCACTGCTAACAGTTATGACGGCGGCATCTTCGTCGACTCGAATGGAGCTGTGTATGTGACGGGATACGTTGCCAGCAATGGGAACGACGTGTGCATATACAAGATCAACCCAACGACCAGTGGCGTCGACTATAGCTGCACCGTCGGCGGTACGGGTGATGACCGAGGATACGACATCGCCGCGGACGGAGATGGCGATATCTACGTCACGGGTTACACCAACGGCAACTTTCCGACTACCACCGGCGCTTACCAGACCAGCTACGGCGGAAGCGGCGACGCGTTCGTGCTCAAGCGTAACCCCGGCACGAACACCACCGTCTACTCCACCTACCTGGGTGGCAGCGACAATGATGCGCCCTCGCCCTTTATGGGGCTGGCGGTCGACGGCAGCGAGCAGGCCTATGTGGGCGGTACGGTGGCGACCGGCTCGGTGGACGGGTATGTCAAGGTGCTTAACTCCAGTGGCTCGGGGCTGGTCTACAACACCTCCCTCGGTGGCAGCAGCGCCGATTACGTGTATGATCTGGCGATCTACCCGGATACGGTCAATGGCGGCGCCTACGCCTTCGTAACGGGAGAAACGAGCTCCAGCAACTTCCCGGTCACCACTGGCGCGCTCGATACCACCTACTCGACCGGCTATATGAGCTTTAGCCAGAGAGACGCGTTCGTAGCGAAGCTCAGCTCTTCCGGAAGCATCGTGTACTCTACGTACCTGGGTGGGGAGCGCAGCTACATGCAGTCGAGCGGGTTCGGCGACGACTTCGGCTACGGGATCGCGGTGGATGCGGACGAGAACGGCAACGTCTTCGCCTACGTGACCGGCGGGACCACCACGCAGACCAGTCCCGGATTCCCCAGAGTCAATCCGGTTGATTACCGACCTGGCAATGGCACGATCGAGGGCAATAGCAACGCCGGTTATATGGACGTGTTCGTTAGCAAGCTCAACCACCAAGGGACCGCCCTGGAGTACTCCACTTACATCGGGGCCAATCACTCGGAGCACGGTACCGGCATCGCCGTAGATGCGGATGGGCGAGCGTTCTTCTGCGGCAGCACCTACGGTGGGATCTATCCGGCGAGCAACGCCCCGAACTACGGCTCCGGATACCACTTCCTCACCGTGTTCGAGTAAACGGGGCATCGTCTCTCGCGCAATCCCGGGGCCGGCTTCGGCCGGCCCCGGGTGTTTTGCAGAGCGTTCCATGGATGGAAGCTCACCCCGCCGGCTCTCATCTCCTCCAGGGCTCACTCGGCGCGGGTGCCCCAGGCCTGGACGATCCGGGCGACTCCCGAGATGGTGCGGGGGTTTTCGGCGAACCCCCATAGCTCCCGCACGAGCTCCTCGATCTCCGCTGCGGTGGCCAGGCCGTCGCGGACGGGCGTCTCGCCGAGGCTCTCCATGGTGATGGGGGTGACCCACTTCGCCTCGCCCTGAAGCGCGGTCGGCTGGACGACGTCGACCTGGATTCCCTCGAACCCGGCCTCGGCGAGGATCACCGGCAGGCGGGGGCCGAGATCCGGATCCCCACCCCGCCGCCGCACCGACTCGGAGTAGAGCGCCACGTAGCGGCGGAGCGCCGGGCAGTCGGGATAGGAGAAATGGCCGGAGAAGTCGACGTCTTCCACCAGGAGCGTGCCGCCGGGCTTGAGCGCCGCGTGGAGACGCTGCACGCAGTCCTCGGGATGCGGCAGGTGGGACAGGATGAACCGGCAGTAGACGAGGTCGAATGCACTCTCGTCCAGCGACTCGCGGGCGTCCAGCCGCCGGAACTCGACGTTCTCCACTCCGGCCTGCTCCGCGTCCGACCGCGCCAGCTCCAGCTTCTCCTCATCGAGGTCGGCACCGAGCACCGTTCCACGTGGACCTACGCGGCGGCCGATCTCGAGCGTGACGTCGCCGCCTCCGCACCCGAGGTCGAGGCAGACGGCCCCGGAGGGCAGCTCCAGCCGGTCGAGGGCCGCGCGGGTGGTCGGGGCCAGCACGCGGGAGAGGAGACGCAGCCGCTCGCGACCGGCAGCGCCCCCGCAGAGAACGTAGCGCTCTGGTTCCAGCGGACCCCTCCTGCGCGTGAAAGGACCGGGCGGTCGAGGTGACGGAGGTCGACCTCGGACCACGCGCCCGGCATGCGAAAAGGCCCCCGCCGTTTACGACGAGGGCTTCCGGAGTGGACCTGAGGGGATTCGAACCCCTGACCTCCGCGATGCGAACGCGGCGCTCTCCCAACTGAGCCACAGGCCCGTATCTGATTGTCAACGCGGCGGCCGGGGGGCACCACGCAGGCACCATTATAGGGACCGCCTCCGCGGGTGTCAACACTCCGGCCCGCGAATCTCCGCTCCCACCGGCGGCCGGCCGAACGCCTCCCAGGCGCTGCCGCCGCGGAGGAAAAGCTCCATCCAGCAGACCCGGGAGCCGTCCGCCCGGGGCCAGCCGCTGCTGCCGGGCGCGAAGGCGAGCTCGCCGGGGCGAACCTCGAAGCTGCCGTGGGAGATCTTCGCCTCCCGCTCCACCTCGCCGATCCGGACGCGGACCGAATCGCCCTCGCGCAGGGGGTGGGCGCCGGCCTCGACCGTCGTCTTCAGGTTCCCGTAGCCGTCGATGTAGGCGACGCGGTCGGCGAGCGGCTCCGGGATCTCGCTCGGGTTCAGCGTCTCCCCCAGTGCCTCCGGTCGTCCCAGGGCGATGGCGGCGGCAGCCTGGGGGAAGAGGTCGCGCGAGCGGAACTGCGATCCCTCGCACGGGACCGCAGCCCAGCGAAGCTCTTCGGCGACGTCCCGCAGGAACGAGAAGGCGCAGCCGGCGTTCACGCCGATGACGCGGACGCCCGTCGCGAGGCGCGCGAAGGCGAGTCGCTCTCCCGCGTTCTCGTGCCGGGCCTCGCCGTCATCTTCTCGCGGCGCAACGTTGTGGTAGATGAGGGTCCCTGCCGGCGCCGGGTTGAGCGCGAGCTGCGCGATGCAGAATCCTGCCGCCAGCGTGGAGAACGCCGGCACCGGCGTCAGCACCGGCTCCGCGTCCGGCAGCGCCAGCTTGAGCCGCTGCACCACCTCCGCGAAGGCAAGGTCCCCGTAGCCGTAGTCCGCGATCACGTGCACCAGCATAATCCGTCCCAGACTCACCGCAGAGAACGCAGAGGGCGCGGAGAGTGAGCCGAGGGCAAACCTCGACCCAACCGAAGCCGTTGGTGAACGATGGAGCGTACCCATCCCCAGGCGCGATCGAAACCGGCGGACGCGGTAGGGCTGAGCGGCGCCTCGGCCGAGCTGCGAACGAGATACGTCGAGCAACTGATCCGGTAGGAGCACCCTCTCCGACGCGAGGTCACCGACGGTGCGGATGGGCGTCCGGAGGACGCGTGGCCGAAGGCCGAGTAGCGAGGGAATTCATTCCCCCGCAGTCGCCGGGGCTCCTCGCCGCTGAACGATGGAGCGTACCCGCGGCTGTACGCGGTTGAAACAGTCCGGTCTTTCCTCTCCGCTCTTCCACCTAAAAACCAGGGAGAGGGAGCGTGGTCTCCCACTCTCCCTCTCCCCCATTCACCCACTCAGTGGCGTGTTAGTCCTGGCGCTTCGGCGGGCGGAAGCGGGCACCCACTCCGGTGCTCGCCGGGCGCGGCGGGATGTCGCCGCCCCGCTCGCCGCCGCCTTCACCACCGCCCTGCGGGCGCTCGGTGCGCTCTTCGGCCGGGGCCTCTTCCCGCGGGCCGCCGCCACCGCCGCCGCGAGGGCCGCGGTCCCGGTCCCGGTCGCGATCGCCGCCGCCGCGAGGGCCGCGGTCGCCGCCCCGGTCGCCACCCCGGTCGCCACCGCGTCCGCCGCGGTCGCCGCCGAAGCCGCCGCCGCGTCCACCGCGGTCACCCCCGCCGCCGAAGCCGCCCCGCTCGCGCGGAGGTGAGACGTGCTCCGGCACCGGCTCCGTCTCGGCGTCGAGGCAGGCCTTGCGGGAGAGGTCGACCCGTCCCTGGCTGTCGACCGAGATCACCTTCGCCTCGATCATGTCGCCGATCTTCACCACGTCGTCCGGCCGGCCGATGCGGTGGTGGCTCAGCTCGTGGGTGGGGATCAGGCCTTCCTTGCCGGGGGCGATCTCCATCATGGCGCCCTTGCCCATCAGGCGGGTCACCGGGCCGGTGTAGGTCTCGCCGACCGAGATGTCCTTGATCAGCGCCTGGATGGTGCGCATCGCCTGCTCGCCGCTCTCCAGGTCCTGCGCGGCGATGAAGACCTTGCCGTCCTGCTCGATGTCGATCTTGGTCTGGGTGTCGGCCTGGATCTTCTTGATCACCTTGCCTCCCGGGCCGATCAGCTCGCCGATCCGCTCCGGGTTGATCTCCAGGCTCAGGATGCGCGGCGCGAACTGCGAGAGCTCCTCGCGCGGCTTCTCGATCGCCTTGAGCATCTCGCCCATGATGTGCATCAGGCCGCGGCGCGCCTGCGCGATCGCGGCTTCCATCACCGGCCAGGAGATGCCGCTGATCTTGGTGTCGAGCTGGAGCGCGGTGATGCCGTGCTCCGTGCCGGTCACCTTGAAGTCCATGTCCCCGCCGAAGTCTTCCATGCCCTGGATGTCGGAGAGGACCGCATACTGGTCCCCCTCGGTCATCAGGCCCATGGCGATCCCGGAGACGGGCGCCTTCAGCGGCACGCCGGCGTCCATCATGGAGAGCGTGCTGCCGCAGGTGCTCGCCATGGAGGTGGAGCCGTTCGATTCCAGCACGTCCGAGACCACGCGGATCACGTACGGGAAGTCTTCCTTGGCCGGAAGCACCGCCCGCAGCGCCCGCTCGGCGAGCGCGCCGTGTCCCACTTCCCGCCGTCCCGGTCCGCGCATCGGCCGGGTCTCGCCCACGCTGTAGGGCGGGAAGTTGTAGTGGTGCATGTAGGTCTTCGACTCTTCCTCGCCGAGACCGTCGATCATCTGGTCCTCGCTGGTGCCGCCGAGGGTGGCGACGGAGAGGACCTGCGTCTGGCCGCGGGTGAAGAGAGCGGAGCCGTGGGTGCGCGGGAGCAGGCCGACCTCGCTGGTGATCTGGCGGATCTCCTCCAAGCCGCGGCCGTCCGGCCGGACCCGGTCTTCCAGGATCATCTTGCGGAGCTGCTGCTTCGCCACCTTTTCCACGGCGTCACCCAGCTCGCGCTCCCGCTCCGGGAACCGCTCCGCCAGCTTGGCGACGATCCCCTTCTTCAGGTCGCTGATCGCGTCCTCGCGGGCCGCCTTGTCCGGGTTGGAGAGCGCGGAGCGCACCTCGGCGGCGTGCTCCTGGGCCGCGGCCATCAGCTCCGGATCGACCTTCTTCTGGACGATCTCGCCGTAATCCTTGCCGACCTCTTTTCGCCACTCCTTCAGGAAGCGGCAGATCTCCGCGACCGCCTCGTGACCGAAGCGCATCGCCTCCAGCACCCGGTCGTCCGGCACCTGGTTGGCGCCGGCCTCCACCATCAGGATGCCTTCCTCGGTCCCGGCCACCACCAGCTCGAGATCGCCGGCGTCGATCTGCTCCCGCGAGGGGTTCAGGACCAGCTCACCGTCCACGATACCGACGCGGACGGCACCGATCGGGCCGTTCCACGGGATGTTGGAGATGGTCAGGGCCGCGGATGCCGCGTTCATCGCCAGGATGTCCGGCGGGTTGTTCTGATCCACGGAGAGCGGCATCGTCACGACCTGCACGTCGTTGCGCATGCCGTCCGGGAAGAGCGGTCGGATCGGCCGGTCGATCAGCCGGGAGGTGAGCACGGCGCGCTCGCTCGGCTTCCCTTCGCGCTTGAAGAAGCCGCCGGGGATCTTTCCCACGGAGTACATCCGCTCTTCGTAGTCGCAGGTGAGCGGGAAGAAGTCGATGTCGCGGGGGGTGCTGCTCATCGTCGCGGTGGCCATCACCACCGTGTCCCCCGAGCGTACGGTCACCGCGCCGCCGGCCTGCTTTGCAATCTTGCCGGTCTCGAACTCGATGACCTGCCCACCAATGGTGAGCTCTCGCCTATTTGCCATTGCATGCTCCTGCCCCTGCCGGCGCCACCGCAGTGGCCGCCCGAGGCGTTCGGGAGCTCCGTCCGGCTGACAACCCGCCCGCTAAGAGACAACGCCTCCCCATCGGGCCCCCGTAGAGGGGCCGTCCGAGAAGGCGTAGTCGTATAGCACCAGCAGGCGTTGTTTGTGCCAGCACCGGGAGCTCGCTAAGTCGTACCGGCTCCCCGAGGGGAGCCGGACCGTAACTGTCTGTCCGCGTCCCTACCGCCGGATTCCCAGCCGAGCGATCAAGGAGCGATATCGGCTGATATCCTTGTTGCTCAGGTAGTTCAACAGGCGGCGCCGCTGCCCCACCATCATGAGGAGCCCGCGGCGAGAGTGGAAGTCCTTGGGATGCGTGCGGAGATGATCCGTGAGCTGCTGGATGCGCGACGTAAGCAGCGCGACCTGCACTTCCGGCGAGCCAGTGTCGCCTTCGTGCGTAGCATACTCCGTGATGATCTCGTTCTTTCGCTCCGCAGCCAGAGCCATAGCGTTACAGCCTCCTAGCCCCGTGAAGGGAGAAGATAGGGCCGATCGCCCCATCGACTACGCCCCTGTCTCCCGCGCGAGCCGCAGGGTGCGGAGAATGACTGGACGGAAGGCAGCCGCGCCGCGCTCCGTCCAACCATCCCACCGCACCGGCCAACGCCGGAAAGCAGAAGACACCGAAGATTACCATTCCCCGGCGGAGCGTGTCAAACCTAAGCGATGAGGGATGAACGCTGAAGGATGAATCCTTAATTCGGCAGGCGGTACGCCTCGCTTCCAGGTTCGGATTCATCTTTCATCCCTCTGCCTTCATCCCTCAGAGCAGCTCCACCCACACCGTCTCTCCGGCCTCCAGGCCCTCTACGTTCTCCGGCACCACCACCACGCCGTCGGCCTGGACGAGCGTCATCATCAGGGTGCTCTTGCCGAGGAGCGGCTCCGCGGCCCAGCCGTCGTTCTCCGGTACCAAGCGCACCCGGACGTAGTCTTCCTTGCCGGCGTCGGAGGCGTAGGCGCGGGAGAGGCGCGCGGGGATGCTGCCGCGGGAGGGCAGCGGGCGGGTCTCCCCGGCCAGACGGCGGAGGTAGGGGCGGACGAACTGGTCGAAGACGATCAGCGCCGACACCGGGTTGCCGGGCAGGCCGAGCAGCAGATGCGATCCCGCGGCCACCGCGATCACCGGCTTGCCCGGCCGGATCGACACCCCGTGCAGCAGCAGCTCCGCGCCGGGCAAACCGAGCAGCACCTCCAGGGTCCAGTCCCGGGTGCCGACCGACGAGCCGCCCGCCACCAGCAGGCAATCGGTGTTGGACAGGGCGTCGGTGACGGCGGCGTGCAGCTCGGCACGCTCGTCGCGCACGATCGGGTACGGAACCGCCACTGCCCCGGCCTGCTCCACGGCGGCGCAGAGAGCGGAGGTGTTGATGTCGCGCACCTCCCCCGGCCGCGGCTGCTCCTCCGGAGGCACGATCTCGTCCCCCGTCGGGATCACCGCCACCCGGGGGCGCCGGAAGACCTCCACTTCCACCACTCCCACCCCCGCGCAGGCGCCGATATCCTGTGGGCGCAGGAGCCGTCCCGCGGGTAGGAGGAGGTCGCCGCGGCGGAGGTCGTCGCCCGCGCACACCATTCCCTCGCCCGGGGCCGCCGCGCGGGAGATCTCCACCAGCTCCCCCACCAGCTCCGTGTACTCCACCATCACCACCGCATCGGCCTGCTCCGGCACCATCCCGCCGGTCGCGATCCGGATCGCCTCGCCCCGCGCGACCGGGCGCTCCGCGGCGGCTCCCATCGCCACTTCCCCCGCCAGCTTCAGGTAGGCAGGCAAGGATGAAGACGCGCCGAAGGTGTCTGCGGCGCGGACCGCGTACCCATCCACGACGGCGCGCGGGAACTCCGGGAGCTCGATCGGAGAGCGCACCTCCGCGGCCAGGATTCGGCCGGCGGCGCGGGAGAGGGGGACGGTCTCCGAGGGGAGCCGCGGCACGGGCCGCTCCAGCAGCCGTCGGGCCTCGGCGGCGGACTTTACGTTGAAGAAGAGCATGCAGGCAGGTGGCCGGCGCCTGGGATAGGCGGGCGTGAATCTGAGGGAACCCTTAGGGGGACCTCCGGGTCTTCCGCGGAGCCGTCCGTCATTCCAAGCGAACTTTTCTCCAGATTCGGTATAGGGAAGCGCGGCGATAATCCGAGAATGTATTCGGGATCGGCAAGAGACGTCTCCGCGCACTCTCCTCCGCGCACGAGCTTCTGCGGGCCCTCGATTTTATCCCTGACCAGCCAGGCTACCCGGCTTCACCCTCGAGCGACAGCGGAGCGGCATCAATGCGTATCGTCGAGATTCTCTTCTACGGCGTCAACAAGGTCAAGCTCGTGGTAGAGATGCCGGACCCCGACCGGTGCACCACGGACTGCAACCCCCACGTCCCCCGCGGTCTCTTCAATCTCTTCCCCCACATGGCACGCCACAAGTGCCACAACGGCAACGGCTACTCCTTCAAGCGGGAGGCCATGGCCACCGAAGTTCCCCACCTGCTGGAGCACCTGATCATCGAGCTTCAGGCCCAGGCCCAGCATCACGAGATCCTGAAGGGCGAGACGCAGTGGAACTGGCGCGTCGATCCCCGCGGCACGTTCCACGTCCACGTGGAGTACGAGAACGAGCTGCTGGTCCTCGCCGCGATCCGGCTGGCCGAGCGGGTGGTGAACGCGCTCGACTCCGGGCAGATCGAGTCGATCGACATGACGTGGGAGATGGAGCGCCTGAAGCAGATCGCCGACCTCGGCCGCGGCCTCCGCGCCCCTGCCGCCGGTGCCCGCCGCGTGCCCCTCTCGCTGGAAACGCCCCTCGCCGTCGGCGCCAAGGGCGGTCGCACCGGCTCCCGCCGCCGCAAGAAGGACGCGGTCGGGTAGGCGGGCTTCGCCCAGGGTGTAGGGTTTAGGGGGTAGGGTGTAGGGCTGGCGTGGGCGTAGTGCGCCTCCCGGGTACGGTCGCTCCTACTCCTGCTCTTACTCTTGCTCCTGCTCGCTGGCGACCTGGTGTTCCCCGCACGCTCTCTCCAACCCGATCCACCCCAGATCGCCGGCAGTTGACTGCCGGCGGAACCCACGCGCGGAGTTCACTCCGCACCTCAGCGTTCTCACGCCTGCGGAGGTTCGCGGCACTCGCGCGGCCGCATTCGCGATCACCGGGTGCACCCCAGAAACGCGGAGAGAGGCCGGCTCTGGTAACCGGCCTCTCCCTTTCACTCTGTCACTCCGTCTCTCCGTCTCGGGAGGCGGCTATCGGTGCGTCCACTTCGGCTGGCCCGCCAGGAGACCGGCGCTCTCCTCCGCGGGAGGGGACGGCGCCGCGGCGGGAGCCGGCGCGTTTTCGGCGGCGAGCTCCGAAGACGACATCCCGGGCCGCAGCACGATCTTGCACGCCTCGCCCGCCCGGAGCTGCTGCAGCGCCGTGTCGAGGTCTTCCAGGCCGTACTGGTGCGTGATGAGCGGCCGGAGGTCGACTACGCCGCTTTCCAGCATCCAGCGCGTCTTGTACCACGTTTCGAAGATCTTGCGGCCGTTCAGCGCCAGCACGTTCAGGTTCTTGAAGATGAGCGCCTGGGCGACGTCGATCTCCACCGGCCGGGACGGAATGCCAAACAGGATCACGCGGCCGCCGTTGCGGACGATCTTGAACGCGTCGGTGATCGCGCGCGGCGCTCCCGACATCTCGAAGACGACGTCGACTCCGTAGCCCTCGTTCTGCTCGCGGAACCAGGAAGGCAGATCCTTCGCTTCCTCCACGTTCACCACTTCGGTGGCGCCCATGCGCCGCGCCAGGTCCAGACGATAGGGAGTGCGGTCCGCCGCGAAGACCCCGGCGGCGCCGGAGGCGCGGCAGATGCCGATGGTGAAGAGGCCGATCGGGCCGCAGCCGAGCACCGCGACCGATTTCCCGGCCAGGTCCTGCGAGCTGGTGGCGAAGACGGCGTTGCCGAACGGCTCCTGCAGCGTGGCGATCTCCGGAGGCAGCTTGCTGCGGTCGTTCTTCCAGATCACTTCTTCCGGAACGACGGCATACTCCGCGAAAGCGCCGTCCCGGTCTACCCCGAGGATCCGGGTTGCCTCACACATGTGCGCCTGGCCGGTGCGGCAGTGAAAGCACATGCCGCAGGTGATGTGGCTCTCGGCGGAGACGTAGTCGCCCTCTCGCACGTGCTGCACGTCCGAGCCGATCTCGACCACCGTTCCCGCGAATTCATGTCCCAGCGTGAGCGGCGGCTGGATGCGGTGCTGCGACCACTCGTCCCACTGGTAAATGTGAAGGTCGGTCCCGCAGATACTCGCGGCCTCTACCTTCACCAGCACCTCGGACGGTCCCGGCCGCGGCACCGGCACGTCCACCACCTGCAACCCGGGAGCTCTCTCGAGCTTCCGCACGGCTCTCATCGTCTCCGCCATACTGCCTCCCTACCATCCCGGCGGCACATACCGGGCACACGGACGGTCGCTCCCGCCCTACCCGATTATAGTATCCCGCGGCCTACACCCACGAAGAACCTGCCGGCGCCCCGAACAACGGTTACGCAGCGGCTTCCGCCCGGCGCTTGAGGGCGGCCTGCAGGCGGTCGACGTTGTCCGACATGATCTTGCGGACCACGCCCTTGATCAGCGGGCCGATGGTGGGGATCTCCATCTCGTAGCGGACTTCGCTGGTAAAGCGGGTGCCGCCCTCTTCCGGCTCGAAGAGCCACTCGCCTTCGTAGGCGGAGAAGTCGCCGCGCACCTGGCGGAAGCGGCAGGTGCGCTCCGCGTCGTCCCACAGGTCTTCCTCGGTCCACTTCACGGTCAGGCGGAAGCTGGGCACGGTGCCGACCCACTCCACCACCTGCCGGGTGCCGTCGTCGGAGCGCTCCAGCACGGTGATCCGCTGCACGTCCGGCATGAAGTCGGGAAAGCGCTCTACGTCCCGCGCGATGGCGTAGACCGCGTCGGGCGGCGCGGCGATGGAGATGACGTTGCGGATCGTGGGCACGGGAACGCTCCTCGGGTTTCGGATCAGAACGGAATGGGGTAAGTAGGGCTTACAGGATCGGAGTCGCGGCGCGAGGGTTTCCGTAGGGAGCCTGAGCTGCCTTCCGTGTGGTGCGGATCCGCACCGCCGGATGGTCTAACCGCGGCACGACCCCAGCACTGAGACGCCGGACCTCCTGCGGGTCCGGCGTTTTCGTTCTGCCCCATTACTCACTCCCCGATTATTCACGAGTTGACGCGGCGTGCCACATCGGACCTGGGGTGTCGATTAAAGGCCGCCGCCCCAGACCGGGGGCGCCCCGCGCTCGAAGATCTGCCGCAGCTCGGCCGGTGGAAGCGTGTTGCCGCCGGCGCGCAGGTCTCCCCCATCCGCGCTGGCAAGCAGCAGCAGCTCATTCGCCGCCGCGGCCCCTCCGTTGGTGGGGCCCACCACGTAGACGTGAATCGTCTGCAGCTCCGGCGCCGCTTCCGCCAGGGCCCGCGCCCGGTGGTAAGTCTGCAGCAGAAGCGTCTCGCGGGGATTGTCGCCGGCACGCGCCCAGGCGGCCGCGGGGAAGTAGAGGCGCAGGTGCGCCGCGTCGTAGCGCGGATCCAGCTCCACCCGTGCCGCCTGGATCGGCTCGCTCGGTCCGACGGCGTGCACCCGCTCCAGCAGGCGCCGCTCCTCCGGAGTGTCGACCACCGAGCTCGGAGGGGTGACGATCCGGATCGATGGCGTGCCGGCGCTGTCGGGGTCGACCAGGGGGCGCTCCGTGATGGAGACCATGGTCGCCATCACCAGCACGATGCCGCAGAGCGCCGCCCCGGCAAGCGCCCCGATCCGCTGGAGCGACTCCCGCACCAGCAGGGAAGTGGCGACCGGCTGCGTGCGGCCCTCGATCACCGCCTCCCACTCCGCCCGCTGGCGCCGCGCCTCCAGCATCTCGTCGGCCCGGGTCAGCTTGGCGCGGTCCGCCTCGCTGGCGGGGTTCAGCTCCAGCGCGAGCTGGTACCAGGCGCGCGCGTCGTCCGGCCGTCCCTGGTCCAGGTAGATATCGCCCAGGAGCGAGTGCGCGGTGGCGTTGCGGGGCTCGGTCCGCAGCACCTGCGTGCAAACCTCCGCCGCCTCGTCCCACCGGCCCCGCATCCGCAGCAGGTTGGCGCGCGTGAGGAGCGGGCCGGTCTCGGCCCCGGCCGCGTCCTCCCGCTCCGGCAGGGTGCCGGCGGCGGTCCGCTGCTGTCGACCTACGTCCGTCTCGGAGGGCATGGTGGTTCCACTCAATCGGGACTCAGGTTCTTGTAGCTGTCGTCCCAGCCGGGCGGCCTGGCGCCCGCGGGGAGCTGCGGCGCGCCGTCCTTCAGCGGGTTCGGAAGGCTGCCGGCGGGGAACTGGAGGGGGCCCGCCGGGCCGCTGCCGCCGGGGAGGAGTCCCCCTCCCGCTCTCAGCTCGCGGATCCGGATCACCGCATTTCTCGCCTCGGCGCTGGCGGGGAGCGTGGCGATCACCTGCTCGTACCGCTGGATCGCGACGGTCGGGCTCGAGGCCGCCACCTGCTCGGCCGCCTCGTAGAGCACCTTCACCTTCACCCGGCGCGCGTTCGCCGCGTCCTCCCGCGCGGTCCGCAGGTAGTCGCGATCGTACTCACCGCGAGAGAGCCGGTCTGCGGCGCGCGGAGCCTCGTCGAGCGCGCTCACCGCGTCGTCGATCCGGCCGTCTTTGGCGAGCGCGCGCCCCTTGGCGACGTAGGCGAGCGGCTCCTCCGGGTGCAGCTCCAGTGCTTCCTCGGAAAGCTCGATCGCCTCCGTCACCTTCCCCTCCTCCACCCGATTCTCCGCCAGCAGCGCCGCCGCTCGCGCCGCGTTGACCCGGGCCGTGTGGCCCAGGTCCCCCTCGGCGCCTTCTACGACTTTACGGTAGCTCGCCAGCGCGTCCTCCAGCTTGCCGGCGTTCTGGGCCTGCACCGCCACCTCGTGGAGCCGCACCAGCTCCGATTGCCCGGCTCCGGAGCGGAAGCGGTCGCTCGCAGTGACGGAGGCCCACACGACGCTGAGAATCAGCACGGCAACGATCACGGCCACCCCGATCCACCCGAGGATCGCGGTCGTGTTTCCCCCGCCGGCAATCGCCCGCGGTCGTCGCACCGCTGCCGACGGCGCCGGGCGGGGAGCGGCAGGGGCGGGGAGCGGCGGCGCGGCGGTCCCCATGCGCGGCAGCGGCCGGGCGCCGACAGGCGGGCCGATCGGCGGGCGCGGGCGCGGCATCGCGGCGCCCACCGCCGGCGCGGCGTGGGTCGGCGGCAATGGCGGCGGCGCCGGACGGGCTCCCATCGGAGGCCCGGCGGCGGGCCTCGGCGCGGTGGAGCGCGGGGCGGGAGCAGGGGGAGCGGCGACGGCACTCCGTGAGGGCACGGGCGCCGCGTGCCGCGGCGGGGCGCCGCGCCCGATCAGCCGCAGATCTTCCGCCAGCTGCGCGGCGGAGCTGTACCGGACCGCCGGATCCTTCGCCATCGCGTGTCGGACTACGGTCTCCGCTCCCGGCGGGCCGGCCGCCAGCGGGGGCGGTTCCGAGTTCATGATGTTGTAGGTGATGGTGATGACGCTGTCCCCGGTGAACGGCTTGCGCCCGGAGAGCATCTCGTAGACCATCACGCCCAGCGAAAAGAGGTCGGTGCGGTGGTCGAGCTGCTTGCCGGTGATCTGCTCCGGCGACATGTAGCTCGGCGTCCCGAAGATCTGGCCCGCAGCGGTCAGGCTCGCCTCGAACGTGAGCCGCGCGATGCCGAAGTCGGTGATCACCACCCGCCCGTCCGGCTCCAGGTGGACGTTGTCCGGTTTCACGTCCCGGTGAACCACCCCGCGCTTGTGGGCGTAGTCGAGGCCTTCCGCCACGGCGGCGGCGATGCGGAGCGCCTCCTGAGCCGGAAGCGCGCCCCGCTGCCGGAGGAGGTCCCGGAGCGACTGCCCCTGCAGGAACTCCATGGCGATGTAGTAGCGCCCCTGGTGGTTGCCGTGGTCGAGGATCCGGACGATGTTCGGGTGCTGGAGCCCCGCGGCGGCCCGGGCCTCGCGGGTGAAGCGCTCGATCCGCTCCTGGCGCGCGGCGCCCGCCAGGTTGCCCGGGATCTGGAGCTCCTTCAGCGCGATGCGGCAGCCGCGGGCGGGGTCCATCGCCTCGTAGACGATGTCATTGCTGCGGGCGATCTCGCGGATGATGTGATATCGGCCGAGGGTATTCGACACCGGCCCCGCCTCTTCCCGATCAAGTCCCCGAGGCTAGCAACGGGGATGGCCCGCATGGGTTGCGTCCCGGGCGATTCTACCCAGCGCCCCGGCGGGGAGCAACAGAGGCCGGTCGCGCCGGGTTCGCGAGGCGCCGCAGCCGCTACGACCGGCCGAAGAGCCGCCGGACGAACCCGCCCTTGCCGTCCGGAGCGGACGCCGCGGGGACTGCCGCCGGCGACTCGACTTCTTTCGGAAGCTCCAGGGCCGGTGTCGGGGAATGCCCGTTGCTGTTTTCGGACGCAGTGAGGAGGGCCGTCTCCTCGGCCTCCCCCTCTTCCGCGGGCCAGGGCTGGAGATCGACCACGTCGAGCACCAGCGCGGTGATATTGTCCCGCCCTCCCGCCTGGTTGGCGCGGTCGACCAGGCTCCACGCCGCCGCGGAGGCGCTGCCGGTGGAGAGGATCTCCGCCAGCCCCGCGGCCGGCACCATCCCGCTCAAGCCGTCCGAGCAGAGCAGGAACCGGTCGCCCACCTGCAGCTTCACCGCCGTCAGGTCGGGCTCCACCTCCGCCGCGCCGCCCATCGAGCGGGTGATCACGTTGCGGAACGGGGACTGCTCCGCCTGCTCCTCCGACATGGCGCCGCTGCGGACCTGCTCGGCGACCCAGGAGTGGTCCTCCGTGAGCTGCTCCAGCTGCCCGTCCCGCAGTAGATAGCACCGGCTGTCGCCGACCTGCGCGATGAAGAGATCGTCGTCCCGCACCACCACCGCGGTGAGCGTCGCCCCCATCCCGTTGCGGCCGGGCACGGTGCGCGCCACGTCGACCACGTACGCATTCGCCTCGCGCACGGCGCTGCGGAGCGACGCCTCCAGGTCCGGGTTCTCGTCCGCAAAGAGCGAGCGAATGAACACGTTGAGTGAGAGCTCCGCCGCCACCTGCCCCGCGGAGTGGCCCCCCATGCCGTCGGCGACGGCGTAGACCCGCCCTTTGGTGGCGAGGAGGCGCGGGTCGTCCGGCTCGTAGGAGTCGAACTTGTCCTCGTTGTTCTCCCGGACCCGGCCAAGGTCGGTCTTGGCCCCGCAGACGAGGTACGCGTGCAGCCGCGGATGTGCCGGGAGGCGGCCTGTCCAGGCGGCCTGCAGCGTCTCCACCTCGAATGGGGCGGTGATCTCGTTCTCGTCTGCCATCGGTGCTAACTACCGCCTTCCGGCGAGGAGACCTCTCCGCTTATACCCGCGGGAGGGGCACTCATCGCCATCGTGGCATTGCCGCCCGCCATCAGGGTGACGTTGCCCTCCCCGGATGCCTCCGGCGCCGCGCCGGCGGCGTGGTAGGTGAGCGCCGTCTTGCCGGCGGTGAACTGGGCGCCGTCCTCGAGCGGGATCGGATCGTTCGCGGCCACGCGGCTGCCGTTGAAGAAGGTGCCGTTGGTGCTGCCGACGTCGACCAGCACGGCGCTGCCGTCCGCCTCCACGCGGATCTCGGCATGGCGACCGGAGGCGAACGCGTCCGCGATCACCACGTCGTTGCCGGAGCGCCGCCCGATGGTGTTCGCGCCTTCGTAGAGCGGACGCTCGGAGCCGTCCGGCAGGATCAGGCGCGCCATGGGAGCGCCGCGGTCCGCCGCGGCTTCCGGGGCGGCCATCACCGTGACCGCCGCCTCCCCGGTCCCGGAGGGGAGTGCCGCCGGCCGGTCCCCTCCGCCCGGAAGGGTGAGCGTGAGCGCCACGCTGCCGAACTTGACCACGTCGCCGTCGTAGGCGGGCGCCTTCTCGCCCGGGGTGAGCTTCCGGCCCGAGACATAGGTGCCGTTGGTGCTGCCGAAGTCTTCCACCAGCACGCGGCCTTCTTCGAGGCTCACCTGCGCGTGGCGCCGGGAGACGGTGGGATCGGCGAGCAGCACGTCGGCGCTCTCGCGTCCGACGCTGTTGGCGCCCGGGTTCAGCGCGAGCTCCTGCCCGTTCGCGCCGACCAGCCGCGGAAGCTGCGCCGGATCCGGCATCTCTTCCACCGGCCCGCTGACGGAGCTGAAGAGCAGCCCGCAGTCCTGGCAGTACTGCTCCATCGGCGGGTTCGGCGTCTGGCAGACCGGGCAGGTCTGGGCCACCGCCTGCTGCGTGCGGTCGCCGTAGACCGGGCCGCCGGTCGCGGAGTAGGTCGGCGCGCCCATCGGATCGCTGATGACGCGCGTCGCGTCCCCGGCCTGGGGCACGGGAATATCGGCTTCTAGGATCGTGCGGTCTTCCACGTGTCGCTCCTCCCGGCTTCCTTACTTGCGCTTCCCCAGGTCCAGGTCCATCACCGTGCCGATCAGCGTCTTCTCCGCCTCGCCGGCGCCGCTGCGGAGGTCCTGGATCGCCTGCGCCACCTCGGCAGCCTGCTCCGCGGCGCC
The DNA here is from genome assembly GCA_046292385.1 of Armatimonadota bacterium. Classification (GTDB taxonomy): domain Bacteria; phylum Armatimonadota; class SYMT01; order SYMT01; family SYMT01; genus JBKBRF01. Next base: position 151,675 of record JBKBRF010000008.1, read on the forward strand.
GGACTGCTGCAGCAGCATCTGCGTGCGCTGGAGGTCGGCCATCGCCATTCCGGTGGTGAGCTGCTGCGTCTTGAGACCCATCATGGTCCGCTCCAGGCTGCGGGAGGCGCGGGCGAGCTCGATCTCCTGCTGCACCGTGCCGTTGACGCCGCTCTGGACCAGCGCCGGATCGTTAACGAAGTTGAAGACCAGGTCGCCTTCGATCCGCTGGTTGAAGGCGCCGCTGACGCAGTCGTCGTAGAGCACTTCCGCCTTCGCGACCCGGTAGGTGCCCGCGGGCCGCCGCCCCAGGCTCAGCTCCACCAGGGTGCGCTGCGTGGCGCCGCGCTCCAGGTCCGGCAGCGCCACCTCCACCGTGCGGGGGCCGAAGGTCGGCTGCATGCCGTAGACCTGCCGCGCCTCCACCCAGCGCGAGAGGACGAGGCGGAGACGGACGTTCTTGGCGACCGTGGTGAGGAGCTGCTCCAGCTCGGAGCGGAACACCTCCGGCAGCAGCTCCGGCCGGGAGATGTAGTAGTAGTTGCCGCCGCCCCGCCGCGCCATCCCGGCGAGCAGCTCTTCGTTGTACTCCGGCCCGAAGCCGAGCGCGGAGATGCTGATGCCCCGGCTCCGCTGCTCCGCCGCGCAGCCGACGATGGAGGAGTAGTCTTTGATCCCGGAGGTCGGCTCGCCGTCGGTGAGCACCATCACCCGGTTCACGTAGCCGTCCGAGCGCACGGAGGCGACCTGCGAGGCTCCCGCGGCGAGACCCTCGTAGATGTTCGTAGTGTTCCCCGCCTGGATCCGGTTGACGTGCTCTTTGATCAGGCCCTTGTTGAGCACCCGCCGCGCCGGCATCACCACGTCGACCCGCTCCTCGAAGGTGACGATCGAGAGGATGTCGTTCGCGTCGAGCAGGTCGACCACGTGACCGCAGGCGCGCTTCACGTATTCCAGCGGCTCGCCTTCCATGGAGCCGCTGCGGTCGATCACGAGGCAGAGATTCAGCGGGAGCCGCCGCCCGCCCGCGGCGGCGGAAGCGTCGATCTGAACCAGTCCGTGCTCCGCGCTGATGCGGCCGGCGTGGGCGTACTGGTTGCCGGGGATCACCTGCATCGAGAGCGCGGTCGGAGGCGCCCCCATCGCGGTGCGGGCCGGGTCGAACCCGCCTCCGCCGTAATCGGAGTATCCGCCCGGATAGCCGCCGGGCCCGATGATGCGCGTGCTTTCCATGAGGCCTGTCCTTTCGAGACGCCGCCCAGCCGTTCGCTCGTCAGGCGCGCTATCAGGCGCTGCCTTCGTCTTACTCCGACTTCTAAACGTTCTCTAAAGTTCCGCTATCTCCGCCCATGCTCCTGCACTCGCAAGAGCGAAGATGCGAGAGGAAAGTGCCGGCCGCGCTCGCACGCCAATCGTCCTCATCTGAGTGGAATCTACGTAACTCCGCTCCTGCTTCGAAAACCGATCTCGAACGCGTACGGCGATCGATTGGCACTCCGGCGCGGCCTAACCCCCCAAACCCCCTTCCCTGCGAGGGAAGGGGGAGTAGGCGTGCCTGACACAGATAGCTCCCCTCTCCTCGCAGGAGAGGGGCCGGGGGTGAGGCCGCGTGAGAAGTAGCTCTCCCCCTGTTTTCATCCATCCCAGGTGCCCGGATTCGGCCGCGCGACCTACTTTAGAAATTGCGCGCTCTTGCCCTACTGCTCCTGCTCCCCGCCGCCGGTGTCGATCGGCTCCATCGGGTCGTAGCGGAGCGCCTCCGGGTCCTCGCCGGAGTCGAGCAGGTGCGCCAGCATGGTGAGCCCGTTCAGCACCATATAGCGATAGTAGACGCTCTGGTTCGGGTCGTCCACGCCGTCGGTATCTGCCAGTGCCATCCGGCAGGTGAGCAGGGGGTCCCGGCGGTCCAGCCAGTCGAGCTTCCGGGCGAGATCGGTGAGGCGGCCGCGGAAGAGCTCTCGCCGCTCCGGGGTCACCAGGGTGCGGACTGCTTCGTCGAGCTGCTCTCCCATCCGCTCCGAGACCAGCTCCGGACCGGCCTCCTCCTCGCCGACGGCGCTCCGGAACGTCTCCAGCCACGGCTTGCAGTCGGCCGGCTCCGGGCCCCAGCTGTCGATCGTCGGCAGCATCAGCAGCTCCTCGATGCGGCGGCCCAGCTCCGCCGGCTCCGGTAGCTCTTCCCGCGGGAAGCCGGCGCCGGGATCCGGGGGCGTGTACCCCTCCGGGGCGGGACCCATCAGCTCGTCCCACTGGTCCAGCCGGTTCTCCAGCGCAAAGCCGGTCTGCTCGTTCAGCGCCCGCGCGCGGTCGACCGACCAGCGGGCGTAGTCCGCCGGCACCTGGGCGGTCAGGACGCCTTCGTTGCGGAGGCGCTCCTGCAGGTTCTTCCACAGCCCGCTCCCGTAGGAGCTGAAGAACGCCTCCTTGACGCCGGCCTGGTCGTTCCAGGTGACCGGATGGAGGTACCACGCGCCGTACCGGTCCTGGAACCGTGCGAAGAGCTGCCGGCTGCCGGCGCCGTCGGAGGCCGACTCCCACGCTTCCCGCAGGGTGTAGGCGGGACCGCCCGCTTGCCGCGGCGCCTCTCCCTCCAGCTCCAGCCGGATTCCCTGGGCCTGCAGGGCGCGGACGCCGCTCCGCGCCAGCTCCGTGCGGTCTCCATCCGCCCATTCGCCCGCCAGGGCGAGCAGGGTCTCTCCCGCGGCGCGGGTGCCGGCGGCCGGCAGCGCCCGGAGCGCCGCCTGCGCGAGCTCGTCATCCTCCCCACGCGCGACCTGCTCCAGGACGGGCAGACCGTCCCGGCCCAGCCGCCGCGCGAGCAGGGTCAGCACCGCTTCGGCGCTAAGGCTCGGGAATGCCTCCTGCAGGCGGGCCACCAGCTCGCTGCCGGCAGCGCCGGACTCGATCGCGGAGCGCGCCTGAACGCTGAACTCATCCTGAGGAGTGCTGGGGGCACTGCCGCCCCGGGGCGCCGTTTTCCGCGCGCCGCCATGCTTCGTCTTTTTCGCCATACCTGATTCCGCGGCTCTCGCGAGCCCTGGTCCATTTCGTGAGGCCGTCCGGATGGACGGGGGCATACGCCCTGAAAACAAGCGGGTGGACCGCAAGTGCCGGGTTGGGAGCACGGCCGCCCAGGGGGGCGTAACCTGCAGCGTGCCAACCTGAAACATTTGCGTGGCTACCGCCGCAGGCGCGGCCGCCGCCGGGCGGGGTCTTCGCCGCGCTGGAGCATCGCGACCGTCGCGAGGAGGGTCCGATCGACCAGCGCGAGATAGAACGGATGCTCCGCGGGCGCCATTCCCTCATCCGAGGAAAGCACCACGGCAGCCGCTCTCCGGGCCGTCTCATCCTGCCCGTGCCACGCCGCCGCCCGGGCGAGATCGAGCAGGCGGCCGCGGTAGCGCTGCAGCTCCGCATCCGTGAGCAGGCTCGCCTGCACCTCCGCGATCAGCTCCTTCAGCTCGGTCCGCGCGGTTTCGGAGTCGGTCTTCAGACGGATCCGGTTCTGGAGGTCGACCCACCGCTGCGCCCACGGCACGCAGTCCGCCGCGTCCAGAAACCAGCGGGCGACCTCCGGAGTCTGGAAGAGCTTCGGCGACTCCTCCACCAGCGCGCGGCGCTGCTCCTCCGGGAGCTCTCGCACGGCCGCTACCGGGTCGGGCGGCTCGTAGCCGTCCGGAGCGCCGCCCAGGATCTCGTCCCACTTGGCCAGCCCCTGCCGCACGTCGTCGGTATCCGCCTCGCCGATCCGGCGGGCGGCGGCGAGCTGCCAGCGGGCGTAGTCTGGCGGGCACGCCACCCACTGCAGCCCCCGGTCCTCGGAATGCTCCATCCGCTCGTGCCACTCGTGGCGGCTCATCGGGCGCAGGAAGACGTCGCGAACGCCGCGCTCATCGTTCCAGAGCACGAAGAGCGCGTGCCAGACGCCGAACTGGTCCTGCATCCGGACGGCGATGCTGCGGGAGCCGGCGCCGTCCGGGGGACTGGTGAGTGTCTCCCGGAGCTGGAGGCGGGGCTCGGCGGAGGCGGGGGCGGTCTCTACCGCGAGGGGTACGTTGACGCCCCGCGCGCGGAGCGCCGCCGCGCCCTGGCGGGCCAGCTCCTTCAGCTCCTCCTCGGCGCGGGCCGCGTGGGCCTCCACCAGCACGTCGCCGGCGGCGCGGGTGCCGAAGACCGGCAGCACGCGCAGCGCCGAGCGGGACAGCTCTTCACTCTCGGAGAGCGCGGCGGAGCGGAAGAGGGGCAGGACCTCCTTGCCCATTCCGCGGGCCAGCTCGCCCAGCACTCGCTCGCGCTCCTCCGCGGACTTCCGGGCGAGGGCGCCGAGCGTTGCCTTCAGGCCGTCCGGCACGCGCCGCAGCAGGGCGCGCATCTCCTGCGCCGCCGCGCTGTAGCTGGGAGCGGGCGGCACGGAGGGCCGAGAGCGTTCGGAGGATTTCCGGGTACGGACATTCTTTCCCATAGATGGCTCGTTACACGAGTTCGGCGAGGCCGGCGCCGCGTTCCGCGGCGCTGTAGCGATTCGTTTGGATCGGCCGGCCGGGTCGCCAACTCCTTCGCCCCGGTCCGGGCTCCCTCCTCCTGCCGGGGCGTCCTGTCGGCAAGCATCCGTGCCTGCGGCCGTCTTTACCCCAGCCGGCAAGCCCCCGTTTAGGAAGAAGCGGACTCCGGGGAAAGCCCAGTGGGAGGGACACGGAACGATGAAGTATATTCTCACAGCCCTCGGCGGCGCGATCGTCGGCGCCGGCGCGGCACTGTTACTGGCTCCGCAGAGCGGTCGCTCGACCCGGAGCTTCCTGAAGCAGAAGGCGACGAAGTACGCGCACGAGATCCAGGACTTTACGGAGAGCAAGACGCGCCACCTGCGGAACAAGGCGAAGGGCATCCGCCACACCAGCGAGGAGGCGATGGAGAAGAGCCAGGAGATGATCGACCGCGGCCGCGAGATGGTCGGCGCCGGCACTGGCTCGATGTCGACCTCCAGCGACGGCTCGATGGGCCAGACCACGCTCTAGCGCTGACCCGTAGAGACCCTCGTGAGCGGAGATTGCAGCAGGCGGATCAGGGGGAGCGCTCCGGAGTATCCGGGCGCTTCCCCTGCTTGCTCGCGTAAGTCGTGTGGTTAGCGCCTACTTCCCCGTCGGCCTGCCCCCGTTCGCGCGGCTCCTGCCGTCAGCTGGCGCTGCGTTAGGAAGCTCCTTCACTGCGCTCAGGCTGCCGGTCCCGGCGTCGGCTTTCCGGAGGTCATGCTCCACTTCAGGAGCGGTGGGGTGACGAGGGTGGTGACCATCACCACGATCACGACCGCGCTGAAGACGGAGGGGCTCACTACCGGGCGCATGGTGCCGTCCGCGGCGAGCACCTGGAGCGAGAGGCCGATGTTGGCGAAGATGAGGCCGACTTCCCCCCGGGGAATCATGCCCAGGCCCACCGCCAGCCGGTTCAGCCCGCGCTCCACCACGCCGAGAGCGCAGAGCTGCTTTCCGAGCACGGCGACCACCGTCAGCACCGCCGCGAAGCCGAGCACGCCGGGATTGGCCGCGGCGCGAAGGTCGACGTGCGTCCCCGTGACGACGAAGAAGACCGGCACCAGGAAGCCGCTGATCGGGTGGATCAACTCCTCCAGGCTGTGCTCGCCCCGGTCCCGGAAGTCCTGGTAGTGGACCGGATCGAGGATCAGCCCGGCCGCGAACGCCCCCACGATCGGCGCGAGCTCGATGGCGGAGGCGAGGCGCGCCAGCAGGAAGCAGAAGCCGAGGCTGGTCACCAGCAGCATGTGTCGCACGTTCAGATAGCTGGCGAAGCGGAAGAGGTGCGGCGAGAGGAAGCCTCCGATCACGATCGCCCCTACCAGGAACGCCAGCGCCTTCACCACGATCAACCCGATGTCGAACGGGGCGAGCGCGCCGCCTCCGGCCGCGGCGCGGATCAGTCCCTGCACCACGGCCAGCACCACCAGGCCCATCACGTCGTCGAGCACCGCGGCGCCGAGCACGATCTTCGACTCGGGCCGGTGGAGCTGGCCGAGATCTTTGAGCACGCGCGCGGTAATCCCGACGCTGGTGGCGCAGAGGGTGGCGCCGATAAAGACGTGGGTCCAGACCGACTCTTGCGGCAGGAAGAGCCGGGCCGCGCCCCACCCCAGGAGCCCGGGTGCCACGACGCCGAGCGTGGCGACCAGCAGCGACGAGACGCCGACGCGCCGCATCTCCTGCACGTTGCTCTCCAGGCCGACCTCGAACAGCAGCAGGATCACCCCCAGCTCGCTGAGTGCCAGGATCGCCTCGTTGGTGCGGAGGAAGTCGAGCCCGTGGAACCCCACCTGCCCGAGATTGCCGAGAAGCATCCCGACCAGAATCTCGCCGAGCACCGCCGGCTGGCCGATCCGCTCGAACAGCTCGCCGCCCAGCTTGGCGCCGATCAGGATCAGGATCAGGGCCAGCAGGAGCTGGTTGATCTGGCCCCCGTGCCCCGCCGACTCATCCTCTGCCTGCACTCCATGAGACGGATCGCTCGTCAGCGCGCGGTGCCCGGCGGGTGGGGTGCGCGTGGGGCTGTCCGGAGCTGCGGCGTGCGCGGCCTGCGGCGGCGCGCCGGGGTCGGGCTGCGCGCCGGCGGGCAGCCAGGCGGACAGGAGGGTGAGGAGAAGCGCGAAGAGCCAGAGTGCTCCGCGCCGGCGGGGGCCGAGAGGGAAGGACATTCGGTGGTCGTCTGCGCGTTTCGTCGGCCGGGAGCGTAGGTCCCTCTGCCGCAGGGGAAGTAGTACCGCGGAACAAGTCACGGGCGGCGGTCCGTGCAAGACCGCCGGCCAGTGTAACATATTGCCGGCGGAGCCCGGCGGCGAAATGAGGAGCGGCGAGAGACGTGTGTCGACGAGTGCTCGGGTGCGGGGTGGTGCTGTTACTCCTGTTAGTCGCGGCGGTCGGGCTCGTCTACTACGATCTCACCCGCTCCGAGGCGCCCGGACCGGGGGAAGTCGATCCCCGCGTCACCGCCGACGCTCCCGCGGAGCGGGTCGAGACGCGGCAGTCGGCCCGGGAGATCTCCCGGCGCATCTCGCGCGAGGTGAACGAGGCGCTGCACCCGCAGCGGGGCGACCCGGATCCGGGCCGACTCAGCCTGCGCATCACCGAGCAAGAAGCGAACACGCTCCTGCTCGGCACTCCCGAGGTGCAGCAGACGCTGGCACAGCAGAAGATCGAGGACGCTCGGATCCGGATGGAGCCGGGCCAGCTCCGGATCACCGGCCGGGTGCCGGTCTTCGGCGGCTTCGAGACGCGCTTCTCGATCGTCGGGAACCTGCGCGCGGAGAATGGCGAGCTGCGGCACGAGCTGCGCGACGTCTCAATCGGGAGCTTCCCGGCGCCGCAGCGGCTTACGGCGGAGCTGGAGAAGCAGCTCGGCCTCTCCCTGGAGCAGTTGAATGCGAACCTGCCGTTCGAGGTGGAGCAGGTCCAGATCACGGAGGAAGCGATCCTCCTCGAGGGGCAGGCGAGGCCGGGCTCGACGGCGAGGTGACGATCCGGCGGCGCCGGGGCGCTGAATGGTGCCTCCGGTAAGTGGTGACAGGATCTGACGCTCCTCGTGGAGGCGCGATCCCGTGCCGGCGCGCGCTTTCGTCGAGCCGAGCCCGCAGGATGGAGTCGACTTCACCCCGCAGGAAGGGCCGCGCAAGGATACTGTTGGCGAAATCAGCGGGGCAGGAGGATCTTCGTGGCCGACCGCTTCGGCGAGATTCCCCTGGCGGGGAAGCGGTGGCAAGTGTCACACGCTGTAAAGTTGGTGCGCCCCGGGGCGCAGAGTATGTTTTGCCGGCTGCAGGGCGGGTACTCGCTTTACAGCCGG
>JBKBRF010000009.1:0-157839 GCA_046292385.1 Armatimonadota bacterium
TGGGCTTGCACCTGCCAGAAACCATGCCGATGTACGAAGTGTAGTGGAAAGATTCAGCCTCGCTTGATGCTTCGCAGCCACCGCGAGGCTGAATCTTTCTTACAAACTGCGGAACTTGGGCCAGCGGCCGGACCACCACCAGGGAGAGGAGTGCCAGCGCCAGCACCGGCCCCAGCGGGATCGTCTCCAGCATCGTCGAGAGCACCGCGCCGAAGAGCACGAACGCGAGGAGCATCGTCATCTCGACGGTGGTCTCCCCGTACTCCGTGAAGCAATCGCAGAGCTCCAGGTCCAGCACTACCACGGCCACGCCCGCCGCGAATGCCGCCAGGAACCCGTCCCCGCCGACCGCGACCGCGGCCGCGTAGGCAACCAGTACGAGGCCGACGCCGAACAACGCCTGCTGTTCCCGCCGGATTCCCATGCGGGCGTCAACCCGGGACATCATCCAGGCCCCGGCGCCACCCACGACGAAGCCAATGCTCGGCCCCAGGACGAAGACCTGCCACGCGAAGGTCAGCCAATCCGAGGCGCCCCCCAGTTTGGCCCGGGCGACCGCGATCAAAACCAGCACGATGGGGAGGACGACGAGATCGTTCGTTCCGGCCTCGATCCCGAGGGTGAGCCGGACCGGCCGGGGAATCCGGGGATTCCGCAGCACGTCTCGCAGCACCACCGGGTCGGTGGAGGCGAGAATGGCACCCAGCAGCAAGGAGTGGACCAGGCCGGTACCCAGCAATGCCCACGAGGCCCCTGCTACTCCCGCGATGGTGAGCACGGTTCCAGGGCCGAGCACGAGCACGGGAAGAAACCACCCCTCTCGGAGCTCCCTCGGCTGCAGCTTGATCGCGTCCAGAAAGAGGACGAAGGTCAGGCTGATGATCGCCACCCCTTCCAGCAGCGGGTCCTGGGGCGAAAGACGTATCCACCCGAGAACGCGCGGGCCGAGGACGAAGCCAAGTCCGAGAAACAGGATCGGGAAAGAGAGCGGGGCGCGCTCCACCAGCCCGGAGGCGAGCGCCGCCACGGTCAGCACGACCCCGATCAGGGTGAAGAGCGTCAGGAGGTCAGTCATCGATGCGATCTCGGGCTCGTGCGAGCAGACTCACTCCCGCGCGACTAACCTCGGAGACTACCCGGAAGTCGGGATCCGAGCCTCCGCCCTCGCCTCTCGTCCTATCCGCCCGGCTGCGGGAGCCAGGGCGTCTCTTCGTGTCCGCCGCGATGGTTCGCATCCCGGGCCAGTGTGAAGAGCAGGTCGGAGAGGCGGTTGAGATAGACCAGCACCTCCGGGTTCAGCGTCTCGCGCCCGGAGGCAGCCAGCACCGACCGTTCCGCCCGCCGGCAGATGCAGCGTGCCAGGTGCAGGAACGAGGCGAGCACGGTGCCCCCGGGGAGAATGAAGGTGGTGAGCGGCGGGACCCCGTCTTCGTGCTCGTCGATCAGCGCCTCCAGCGCGGCGTGCATTCCCTCGGTCACGCGCTGCACCGGGATCTTGCCGACTTGATCGCCCTCGTCCAGCGGGGTGGCGAGATCGGAGCCGACGATGAAGAGCTCCGACTGCAGCCGCTCCAGGACAGTACTCAGGTGCTGGTCACGGCAGTGCGCCACGCAGATCCCCAGGGCGGCGTTCAGCTCGTCGACCTCCCCGTACGCCTCCACGCGCGGATGGTTCTTCGCCACCCGCTGCCCGCCAAAGAGCCCGGTCTCGCCCTGGTCGCCCGTCCTGGTATAGATCCGCATCCGTCGCCTGCTCCCGCTGAATGCCGCCACACTGTCTCTCCGGTATGATAACCGGCCGCGCCCAGGGCCGGCTGACGAGGTGGCAGGAGTGAGTGAGCCGGCGCGAGAACTGTTACGCAGGCCTTGTTTCTATTTCCGGAGACGAATGTAATGGCGACGCGAATGAGCACGCGGAAGAGCTGGCGCGAGAAGCTGGAGAAGCCGGGCGAGCGAGAGGTGACAGTGCTGTCGGACGAGAAGGCGCAGCGGATGGGCGGCCGCCGGCTGCTGATCCCAACGCCCCTCGACGTCGACGCCGCGATCCGGCAGATCCCCGCCGGAAAGGTCGCCACCACCCGCTCCCTGGCCGGCTACCTCGCCCACCGCTACGATGCCGACGTCACCTGCCCGCTGTGCACCGGTATCTTCGTCCGGATCGCGGCGGAGGCCGCCGCCGAGGATGAGCGAGCCGGGCGCGACGGCGTGACCCCGTTCTGGCGGGTAGTGGGACCGGACGGCCGCTTGAACGAGAAGCTCCCCGGCGGAGTGGAGTCGCAGGCGCGTCGCCTGGAGGCGGAAGGGCATGCGCTCGCGCCCGCGGCCGGCAAGCGCCCGCCAAGGGTAGCCGACCTGGCGGGCGCGCTTGCCGATCTGACCGAAGTCTGAAACGCGGGGGTCAGTCGCCGGAGACCTCGACGATCAGCTCGATCTCCACCGCGACGTTGCCGGGCAGTTGATAGACGCCGATCGCGCTGCGGGCGTGCCAGCCGACCTCCTGGCCGAAGATCTGCACCAGCGTGTCGGTGGCGCCGTGGATGACGGACGGCGTGTCCGAGAAGCCTTCCGCGCAGTTCACCATTCCGAGCAGCTTCACCACTCGGGTGACCCGGTCGAGGTCGCCGACGCACCACTGCACGGAGCTCAGGCAGCCCAGAATCGCCTGCCGCGCCGCCTCGTACGCCTCCTCCACCGTCACCTCGGCCCCGACTTTACCGACGGTCTTCGAGACGGCGCCGCTGGTGAACACCAGGTTCCCCGTCCGCACGGCCGGCGCCAGCTTCCCCGGCGTAGCGGCCGGCAGCTCCAGACCTAACTCCTTCAATCTCTCCGCGATTGCCATTCACTCACTCCTCGAAAGATGCTCACTCACAATTATCACACGGCGAGACGCGCGCTTGCCCGAAGGGGAGTCAGGCCACCGGCCGGAGCCGTACTGCGAAGAGGGTGGCGCTTAGCATGGATGGTAAGGCTTGCTGAGGTGAACCTTTCCCATTAGCACCTCTTTCAGCTTGACCTCCGTCTCAGCGAACGCAGCCTGGGCGTAATCGTGAATCCGCCCGAGTGCCGCTTTCACCTCCTCGGCAGCCTTTTCGGACGCATTCACGCCGATCTCGACCACCACGAGAACGGTGAAGTGGAATCGCTTCACCTGACCGCGGGCACCCTCGATCTCCTCCGGCGTCATCTCCACCCGCACGCCGCGGATCGTGAGACGGGTATTCTCCGTTGCGAGCTCCAGGTGCTCCAGCAGCCTCTCCCGCGCGGATTCGACCCGTGCGAGTCCCTGGCCGGGCGAGGGGCTGTGGATCTCCGTGATGAGCCGCAGGGCGGTGACGTAGGTGTTCAAGAGAGGCAGCGCCCTCGATCTGTGCCCGCGCAGCTCCATTTACCAGGGCGCGCGCTCCGGCGGGGTGGCGACCACCACCTGCGGGTGCTCCGGGCGCTGCTCCGGCGTGGCGAGGCCGCGCGCCACGAACTCCTCCCAGAGCCGCAGCGAATCGGTGTGAAGGATCGCATCCATCCCTGCCTTCCGCGCCGCCTCCACGTTCTCCGCCATGTCGTCGATGAAGAGGTGCGCCTCGGCGGCACGGCCGGTGTCGCGAATCACCCACTCGAAGATCGCCGGGTCCGGCTTCTCCAGGCGCAGCTCGTGGGAGACGAGGAGCCGGTCGAAGTGCCGCAGCACGTGTGGGTACCGCTCCCGGATGAAGCGCCAGTGGATGTCGTTGGTGTTGGAGAGCAAGTAGCGCATCTCGACCGGCGCCTCCGCGATTATCCGGATCACCGCGTCGTCTTCCCAGAACATGTCGCTCCAGGCGATGCAGAACGCCTCGTACGGCAGCTTCAGCCCGGTGCGATCCACCATGTGCCGGTAGAACTCAGGGCCCTCCACGCCGCCGGCGCCGAACTGCGTCTCCCGGAAGAGCGCCTGGACGATCGTCCGGGCCTCGTCGTGGGACACGTGAAAGTGAGGATGCAGCGCCTCCCACACGCGCTCCACCTCGAACGGAAGGAGGACCTTCCCCAGGTCGCTGACGATGACTTCGATCTTCGGCATAGTCAGATGATAACGTGGGTAATCAGCCACGGAACGTGTGGAGCCGATTGGTCGTTTAACTCTTAAGAACACCGCCGCTCGCCAGGAGGGCGACCGGAGACGAGGCAGCCGCCTTGAGAGCGATGCATGAGTGACCCCCGCCAGCCCGAACCGCCCCGGCCCGCACCCTCCGGCGCCCCGCCTCCGGACGGCACGCAGGGACTCACCTTCCGGGATTTGCAGCGCGCCATCTTTCTCACGTTCGGGCTCATCATCGTCTACCAGATGGCGGGGCCGCTCACCACGCTGCTGCTCTTCTTCCTGCTGGTCTTCATCCTCTCCGCGGTTCTGAACCCGATCGCGGTGCGGCTGGCGCAGCTCGGCGTGCCGCGGATCGCGAGCGCGATCGGGCTGGTGCTGCTGTTCCTGGTGCTGGTCCTGCTCCTCTTCTGGCTGGCGCTGCCGCCGCTGCTGGACGAGCTGACCACCTTCTTCGGCCGGCTGCCGGAGAAGCAGGACCGGGTACTAGCGTGGTACACCAGTGTGCTGGAGCGCTACCCGCAGCTCCGCGAGGCGGTGCCGAGTCCGCAGGAGGTGATGGGGCTCCTTCAGCCGAATCTCACGCGCTTCCTCGGAATCGTGGGCCAGTACACCTTCAACCTGGCGGTCGGGCTACTCTCGTTCGTGCTGCTCCTGGTGCTGGTGATCTACACCGTGGCGCAGCCCGGTCCGCTGGTGGCGGGACTGCTCAGCGCCACGCCCACGCGCCACCGGCCGCGCCTGGACACCGCCCTCCGGCGCATCCTGGAGCAGCTCAAGAACTGGGCGTTCGGCTCCCTCATCCTCGGCACGGTAGTCGGCATCGTCTCCGGCGTTGCGCTGCGGCTCCTCGGCGTCCCCTACGCGCTGCTCTTCGGCGTCATCGCCGGCGTGGGGGAGCTGGTCCCCGGCATCGGGCCGATCCTCTCCGCGATACCGCCGACGCTGGTGGCGCTCACCTCGGACGACCCGAGCCGCGCCATCTGGGTGATCGTGCTCTTCATCGCGATCCAGCAGCTGGAGAACAACATTCTGGTCCCGATGGTGATGGGCCAGAGCCTGAACCTGCACCCGCTCTCCGTCACCTTCACCGTGATGGTGATGGGTGCGCTGTTCGGCCTTTTCGGTGCGGTCCTCGCCGTGCCGCTCTGCGCGATCGTGAAGGTCTGCTACGAGGAGTTCTACCTGTTCCCCAAGCGCACCGACATGTGCGCGCTGCAGGTACAGGCGGAGCGGATCGTCGCCGGCGATTCTCCGGACGCGCGGGACGAGACGGTCGTGGAGCAGGCAGTGGAGGCAGTGATCGGCGACCAGCACCCCGAAAAGCCGCACGACCGCGACCCCTCCACCCGAGGAAGTTAGCCGCACGAGCCGGAAAGTGGATCCGGATTCTATGCTCCAGTGGCTCGTTCGCGCGGCAAACCTGAATCGGCTCCTACAGCTCCTATCGCAGGCGGTCGACTACCGCTTCGACGAGTGGGACGAGGACGCAATCCAGCTCGGCCTGGAAACTACCGGCGGGGCGGACGGGCGCTGGTACGACTATGAGCTGTACGGTCAGGAGACGATCTCGCTCCGGCTGTCCCGGGGCGCGGGCGACTGCGTAGTGGTGGAAGCGTCGGCGCCCGCTGCGGTCGAATCAGCGCTTTCGCCCATTATCGAAACCTCGGACGAGGAGATCGTGGCGCAGGTCTACCGTGCCTTCGCCTCGGCGCCACGTCCGGAACACCCCGTCCGGAACCCCCAGCACTGCCCGGAGTGCGAAGAGCACGACGCGCTGATGCGGGCGCGGAGGTGGGACACGCTCACTCACCACGACGTGCGATACACCTGGTCACCGGTGGTGTTTCTCTCCCCTGCGGGCTTCCGGTACTGGCTGCCGGCGTTCGTCCGGCTCAGTCTGACACCGGACGAGTACGACTTCCTGGATCAGCTGCTCTCATTCCTCTCGGAGAGAGACTCCGAGCGCTTCCAGCAGCTCAACCCGGAGGAGCGCGCAGCGATCCGGCGCTTCCTCCAGCATCTCGCCTGGTGGCGGCCGGAGTTGGTGGATGAGCGTCGGATGTTTGCGGGAGTTGCCCGATCCTGGGCCGCAGGGGGAGAATAGTCGGGTAGTGCGTTTGACACTTGTCACGTCACGCACCGGCATGACTGTCGAGCCTGGAACGAGTTGGCCCGGGAGCAGCGGAAACGAGAATGTCCGAACACGCAACGCAGACGGGTGGGAACGGGGCGGTCCGGCCCTCCCTCGCCCGTCACATCGGGCTCGGCGCGCTCATCATCTACGGCGTGGGCGACATGCTCGGCGCCGGGATCTACTCCACCATCGGCAAAGCGGCGGGCACGATGGGGAACGCGATCTGGGTCGCGTTCCTCACCAGCATGGTCGCCGCGGTGCTCACCGGCCTCTCCTACGCGTCGCTCGGCTCGCGCTACCCTCGCGCCGCCGGGGTGGCGTTCGTCACGCAGCACGCCTTTTACCGGCCGTTCCTGAGCTACGTGGTCGGCCTGGCGGTGATCGCCTCCGGCCTCACCTCGATGGCGACCCAGGCCCGCGCGTTTGCGGGCTACGGCCTCGGCCTCAGCGGGATGAAGCTCCCGGGCGCGGAGGGCCCACTGCCTTCGGCGGACCCCTTGCTCGTCACCGCCGCGATTCTCGTCTTCATCGGCGCGCTCACCTTCATCAACTTCTGGGGCATCCGGGAGTCGGTGTGGCTCACCGTCGTCTGCGCGCTGGTGGAGGTGGCCGGACTGGTCCTGATCGTGGCGGTCGGCCTTCGCTACTGGGGCGGCGTGAACTACTTCGAGACTCCCCCACCCGCGCCCGGCGCGGCCGACGGCGGCCTCACCCTGGGATTGGTGCTGCAGGGCGCGGTGCTCACCTTCTACTCCTTCGTCGGCTTCGAGGACATGATCAACGTCACCGAAGAGGTGAAAGACCCCCGCCGCAACTTCCCCATTGCGGTGCTGGTCTCGATCGCGGTGGTGACGGTGGTCTACATGCTGGTGAGCGTTACCGCCGTCTCCGTGGTGCCGTACGCAGAGCTGAACAGCTCCGGCCAGCCGCTGGTGGAAGTGGTGCGTCGCGCCGCCCCGGCATTCCCTCCGGGCCTCTTTGGGCTGGTGGCGCTCTTCGCCATTACCAACACCGCCCTGGTGAACTACATCATGGGCTCCCGGCTGGTCTACGGGATGGCGCGGCAGGGGCTGCTTCCCCGGCCGCTGAGTGCGGTCCATCCGGTCCGCCGCACGCCGTTCACGGCGATCCTGACGCTGATGGTGATCGTCATCGTGCTCGCCTTCGTGGGAAGCATCGGCCAGCTCGCTTCCGCCACCAGCGTGCTGCTGCTCTGCGTCTTCATGGTGGTGAACGCCGCCCTGCTGGTGCTGCAGCGCCGGCCGGACGAGCCGAAGGGCGGCTTCGAGATCCCATCGTTCGTGCCGGTAGGCGGCGTGCTCGTCTGCGCCGTGATGCTCTCCAACGCCACCCGGGAGGCGCTCCTCACCGCCGGGGCGCTGCTGGCCGGCATCGTGCTGCTCTACCTGGTGATGCGCCCCCGCAACCTCACCGAAGAGATGCTCGCGGAGATCGAAGAAACGTCCTGAGCCGGTTCCGCCGCCTCTTGCCGACGAAACGGAGGCGCTTGCTCGCCGCGCACTGTTCCGTACCGACGGAAGGAAGGAACCATTCCCGTCCAGAACTGCTATCACTTGGAAGAGCCCTCTTTTTGTGCGCCTGGTAGACGGGGCTCCCCGCGTGGTAGCTCGAAATGAACCTGCTGACGATCGTCCTCCTCTCCGCCGTGATCCTCGGGCTCGCTTACCGGATCTACGGCAGCGTGCTCGCCCGGCTGCTCAAGCTCGACCCGCAGGCCGTGACCCCGGCCGAAGAGCTGCGGGATGACGTCGACTACGAGCCGATCGAGCCGAAGTTCCTCTTCGGTCAGCACTTCTCCGCCATCGCCGCGGCCGGGCCGATCGTCGGGCCGATCCTCGCCGGGGTGATGTTCGGCTGGCTGCCGGCGCTGCTCTGGATCCTGGTCGGCTCGATCTTCCTGGGCGGGGTGCACGACATCACGGCGCTGGTCGCCTCGATCCGGCACAAGGCGCGCTCCATCGCGGAGGTGGTGCGGGAACACATGACCCGCCGCTCCTACCTCCTCTTCCTCGGGTTCATCTGGATCGCCCTGGTCTACATCGTGGTGGCGTTCACCGACGTGACCGCGGCTCAGTTCGTCGGCACCGTGACGCTGGAGGACGGCCGCAAGGTGGCCGGCGGGGGGATCGCGACCTCCTCGCTGATCTACCTGATGCTGCCGATGGTGATGGGGCTGCTGTTGCGCTTCACGAAGCTCTCCCTCGGGTGGGCCACTGCCATCTTCCTGCCGCTCGTCGGCCTGAGCATCTACGTCGGGCCGATGCTGCCGCTCGACCTGGGAGAGGCGCTGGGACTCAGCACCAGCGACGCGCAGAAGACGTGGGACCTCATCCTGCTCGGTTACTGCTTCGTGGCGTCGCTGATCCCGATGTGGCTGCTGCTGCAGCCGCGCGGCCACCTGGGCGGCTACTTCCTCTACCTGGCGCTCGGCGGCGCCGCCATCGGGCTGCTCTTCGGCGGCCAGACGATCCAGTACCCCGCGTTCACCGGCTGGGAGACGCCCCGCGGCGAGCTGCTCTTCCCGATCCTCTTCATCACCATTGCCTGCGGCGCGTGCTCCGGCTTCCACTCGATCATCGCGTCCGGCACCACCTCCAAGCAGCTCAAGCGGGAGACCGACGCGAAGGTGATCGGCTACGGCACGATGCTGCTGGAAGGGCTCGTCGCGGTCGTCTCGCTCTGCTGCGTGATGCGGCTGGCGCAGGGTGATCCGGTGCTCCAGAACGGGCAGCCGAACTACATCTACGCGCGCGGGATGGGCAGCTTCCTGGAGGTGATCGGCATCAACCCGATATTCGCCGTCTCGTTCGGCTTGATGGCGTTTACGACGTTCGTCTACGACACGCTCGACGTCTGCACCCGGCTGGGCCGCTACCTGCTGCAGGAGCTGTTCAACTGGCACGACAAGCGGGGGCGCTGGGTGGCGACGGCGCTTACGGCCGCCGCGCCGCTGCTCTTCATCATGCGGACCTCGGTCGACGTGACGGCACTCCAGTTCGCGCCCGCTCATGTGAAGAACCCCTCCGCCTTCACCGCCGTCCTCCGAGACGGGACCGATCCAGTCTCCACCCACCTCCGCTCGCAGCTCTCGCCCGAGGGCCGGGCCAGCCTGGGTGCCGGGGACGCGGTTCAGCCGGCGCTGCTGCAAGACCTGAACCGGATCATCGCCGGGGCTTCGCTCTACGAGGCGTCGCGGTTCAGCGGCGTGAAGCTCTCCGGGGACACCGAGAAGCTGGCCCGCACCAATCCGACCGGCGACTTCGGCGTGCTGCTGAACCGGAGCCTGATCCAGGAGACCTACGCGGAGCACCTCACGCAGGCCCGCGGGATCATCCCGGTGTGGCGGACCTTCTGGAACCTCTTCGGCGCCAGCAACCAGCTCCTCGCTGCGCTGACGCTGCTCGGCGTCACCGTCTGGCTCTGGCGGACCCGGCGGGAGAAGTGGGTCTGGGCCGTCACGGGCATCCCGACGGTCTTCATGTACTGCATGAGCGTCTGGGCGCTCGGCAGCATGACGCTGAAGCACTTCTACCGCCCGGACGGCTTCCGCGTGAGCTCCGATCCGGTGGCGTGGGTGGGCCTGGTACTGATCGGCCTGGCGCTGCTGATGCTGGTGGAGGCGTTCCGCGTCTTCAACATCAAGCCGAAGCCCCCGCTCAATCCAGAGCCGGTGCCCGCGACCGGCTAAGAGCCGCTCCGGTGAGCAGGCTGCAGGCGTCCCGCTCGGCGGAAAACCTGCAGCCTGCTCACCCGTAACCTGCCAGCCTCGTCTCCGAACCTCGTGGCCCACGGTCGCGGTGATGGAGCCCCGCCTGCCGGCGAAACTTCGACCCCGCCGTCGTCTCATACGCTTCCGGGCGCCCCTTACCCGCTACGCCCCTACCGCTGATGAGGTTGGCTCTCATGCCCCGCCGCGGACATTCGTCCACCGCTCTCCTCGCGGCCTCCTGGGCCGTCGCGCTCCTCGCGCCGGGCATGGCGGCCCTCTCGCTGACTGCCGCACCTCGGCGAACCGCCGCAAAGCCCGCCCTGCGCGCAGCGAAACCGGCGCCCCCTCCGACGGCCGAAAAGCCGGCTTCCGGCACCGTCTCGCTCTCCGGGCCGTGGCGCAGGGAGTACCGTCTGACCGCGGGCGAGACGGTGGAGATCTCCGTGCACCTCGACCGCCCCTCCGCCCTCCCTCCGGACGGGCGAGTGCGCGTGGAGTGGACGCTGGAGCGGCCGGACAATCCGGCGGAGGTCGTCCCCACTCCCGAGAAGGGCGGACCTCGCCCGGTCGACGCGTTCGAGATCTACACCGCCCCCACCCCCAATTGGCAGAAGGTCCTCCACGCTCTGGACGGCGATGTCTATCTCCTCTACCGCGCGCCGGTGAGCGGCGCCTACAGCCTCAAGCTCGCACCCGTGACCGATGAAAAGTGGATCGGCGACGCCCCCCGCTGGCGAGAGAAGGGCCTGGCGGCGGAGAGCTTCCCGCTGCCCCGGCGCACCCCCTGGCCGAGCAAGGCGACCGCTCCCCTCTCCGTCTCCGTCAACCGCGTCGATCTCGGCACGGAAGAGCAGGCGCAGCGACTCGGGAGCGCCGTGGAGGTCGAGCCGAACGACACGCCGGAGCAGGCGCAGCCGCTCGCGCTCGTTCCGAACGCCGAGGTCCGCACCTACGAGATCACCGGCACCGCGGACGACCTCGAGTACTTCGACAACGGCAAAGTCGGCCGCTCTGGCGACGACTGGTTCCGGGTGGAGTTGAAGGGGACCGAATCCCGGCTGGTGACCGCGCAGCTCAGCATGCCGGGGCAATTCCTCGCGGCGCGCATCCGGTGCTATCAACTGGAGAACGGGGCGAGCCCCCGCGTCCCACTCGGCGCTCTCCTGCCGATCTCCGAGTACTTCGGGACCGTCAACCCCGAGCGGTTGCCGTGGCAGGAGGGCAAGCAGATCGAATTCCCGGAAGGGCAGGACCCGAACGAGCGTGCCCACCGGCAGGACGAGCCGCACCGGACGAACATCAACCGGATCCTGGAGCCGGGCAAGGTCTACTACTTCCGGGTGGAAGCGAATGCCCCCGCCTACCAGCTCCAGATCCGCGTTCTGAAGCCCGCTCCTTACACCGATCCCCGCATGGCGGTGCGGCAGGCGATGTACACCCAGATCGGGCAGGTGGACGCCTGGCTGACCAACCGCCCGCGCGGCGCCAGCGTGGAGCGCCGGATCCGGGACACCGGCAATCTCCTGGGTACCGGGTGCATGAGCTGCCACACCCAGTCCGGCGTCTGGGGCCCGGCCGTCCCGCTCCAGAACGGGTACCGGGTGGAGAACCGGCAGAATTACGAACACCTCCTCAACGTGATGTACGAGTGCCTGCGGCCGACGAACGAGCTCCAGGACGCCGCCAACAACAACAGCGTCCCTCCCCTCGATCTCGGCGACGGGCCGGCCGGCACGCGGGTAGCCGGCTTCAACATCGCCACCGTCGAGCGGGTATTTCCCCCTCGCAAGCTGCACTCCAAGCAGCAGATCCGCGCCGCGAATCACGTCCTCCAGACGGGCGATCCGGACGGGATCAACGCCGCCGGACCGGGCTCCAACGTGGGAGAGGCGATCGTCCAGCTCTTCGGCGCGGAGATCCTGAGCGCCGCCTGGAAGAGCACGGGCGATCCCCGCTACTTCCGCTCGCTGGAGACGAGGGCGCGTGAAGTCCTGAAGGACGTCCCGGCGTACACGGATGACCTCGCCGTCCGGCTCGACTTCTTCGGCCGCGTCTTCCCGCTGGATAAATATCCAGAGCAGGCGCAAAGGGCGGCGGAAGCGGAAAATGCGGCGGGACAGCCCCAGAAGGGCGGCCCCGGAGAGGTCGCGGCGCTGCTCGAGCAGGCCCGGGCCCAGGTCGTCCGCGACGAAGACCGGCTGCGTCAGATCCAGAACCCGGACGGCTCCTGGGGCTTCCATCCCGGCTCCAGCACGGATGGTGGGAGAAGCTGGACCCGCGAGAATAGCGAGTGGGACCCCGCGCCCACCGCGCTCGCGATCACCGGCCTGACCTCCATCGGCCGCACGAAAGACGATCCGGCTATCGCCGGGGGCGTCCAGGCGCTCCTCCGGATGCAGGACCCGTCCGGGCGCTGGAACAAAGCGGCGATCACCGGATTCGTCACCACCGGCTATGCCCTGCACGCGCTGGGCCGCCTGTACCCGGTCCAGCCGCGCGCTCCCCAGCGGAGCGAGCTCACCGCAAAACCGGGAGAGACGCTTCTGGCGACGGTGCAGCGCGTCCAGGCGCTTGCCCTCACCGGCGAGCCTCGCTTTGCCGATCTGCTGCGGCAGGCTGCGGCACACCCCAGCCCGCTCGTCCGCTACTGGGCGATAGTCGGCCTGGGCACGATCCACACCGACGCGGGCGTACCGGTGCTGCTCGGCGCCCTTCGAGATAGGGCGAAGCCGGTCCGCGACGCCGCCGTCTGGGGCCTCCGGCAGACCCTCCTCGACGACCGCGGCTGGCCCACCCTCTTCGCCGCCTACGAAACAGGCGACGATTACACCCGCGAAGGAGTACTCCAGGCGCTCGGGATGCGCGCGGACGCCGTGATGCCCGACTCCTCGGTCGATTGGAAGCGCCTGACCCGGACGCTCGACCGCGCGATGAACGAGGATCCGCACCCGGCGGTCCGGGCCTGGGCGAGCAAGGCCGCCTGGCAGTGGTGGATTTGGAACCCTCCCGTCCGGCCGGCGGTGAACGCCGCCTGGCTGCGGATGCTGGAGCGGGCGGAGCCGAACGCCCTGGTGGAGAACAACAACCGCTACTCGTCGCAGGCTCTCTTCATCGCCAACGGACACCGGGCGAACGGCTCCTCCGAGCACCAGTACAAGGAACTGGCGGTCCTCTTCGAGGCGCTGCGAAAGCGGCTCGAGACCGCTGGACCCGCCGTAAAGTCGCTGCTGGCGCGGCGGCTGGTCGCTGTGGGGGCCACCTTCTACCAGACCGGCGAAGGCGACGGCGGCAGCCCGGGACAGATGGGCTACGCGACCCCGGGCTCCGGCGCCCTATTCGGGCAGGCGGTCCTCGTCTACCTGCGGGAAGTGGAGCCCACTCGCGATCTCCGCGCCATTACCGCCGGCCTGGAAGGGGCTGCGAACATCCCGCACGGCCCGCTTCAGGAGTTCCTCATCAACTATGCGTTCAAGGCGCCCGAAGAGCTCCGCCGCACCGCCACGGAGGCGATCTCCGACCCTCGCTCGGCGATGCTGGAGGCGGCGCCGGAGCGAATCGCACCGCTGATCGCGCAGGTGAAGCGGGGCGCGGCGGACCCCGCGCGGCGTCCCACCCTCTCCGATCCGGTGATCAAGTTGTTCAGCTCGGTGAACTGGCTGATCTCGAAAGACCCCGAGGCGCAGCGTCACTTCCTCGACCTGATGATCCCGAAATTCGACCGCTACGTCAGTCCCGAGGAGCTGGCGGGCGTCACTGATGCCGCGAAGAAGGCGGAGCTGACTCGGGAGATGGAGGTCGCCTGGTACCTGGCGGACCAGATGGGCGAGGTGCTCGCCTCCAATCCGGACCTCCGCCTGGACATGGTCTTCCGGAGCTACTTTCCGGCGGAGCCCCGGAACCCGCTGGAGCGTCACTTCTGGGTCCGCAGCGTCACCTGGATCCTGGAGCACAACCACGCCCCACCCGCCGCGACCCCCGCCGATGAGCAGCCGGGCCAGCCGGAGAAGCCGGTCGATCTGAAGGCCGACCCGGGTCTGGTCATCAAGGACCGCGCCCTCCAGCTCTACCTCGACGCGCTCGGTCCGGACGCCCATCCCCGGACCCGCGCCGCCGCCGTGGGGATCTCGGGCCGCACGGCGGTCCGGCGCAACCCGGAGGTCCTGCTCGCGCTCTCCCGGCTCCTGATGGTAGAGAAGGACCAGCAGCTCCGGCAGATCGCCGAGAACGTGGTGAAGCAGGGCTCGGACCGGTTCGTTCCGGAGCTGGTCGAGGCCCTGAAGCGCGAGGAGCGGCCCGGCAACTGGCTGACGGAAGAGGGAAAGGCGAACCCGCTCTTCCTGGAGGACATCACCTATTTCCGGGATTACGTGATCCCCGAGCTCGCCCGGGCGAAGCGCTCCGATCAGAAGACGTGCATGGGCTGCCACGGGGTCCCGGGAAGCGTTCCTTCCTTCACCCTGAAGCCGACCGACGACTACGGCTACCTCTCCGTCGCCGACCTCCTCTTCAACTACCGGGAAGCGCAAGCTCGCGTGAATCTCGCCGATCTGGAACGCAGCAAGCTCTTGCGCAAGCCGCTGAACATCCAGGACGGAAAAGAAGAGGGCCACCAGGGGGGCCGGCGCTACTTTCCGCAGGACGAGGGCTACCAAATCCTCCGGAAGTGGGTGGAAAACCAGCCGAAGGTCCTCGCGGCGGTCATGAGCGCCGGCGAGCCAAGACGGCGTCCACTGGCACGCCTGCTTACCCCGCCGAAGGCGCCCGCCCTCAAGCCGCGAGGAGCTGGCTCGGCAGAGGACGGTCGCGCTCGGCCGACGCCGGCTCTTAACGGTTAGGTCGACCGCCTTAAAAGTCGAGCAGGCCGTTGTGGACCGCCGTGGCGGCGACGGCGGCCTGCCCGACGGCGACCGTGACCTGGTTGATCGACGAAGTGACGTCGCCGACGGCGTAGAGACCGGGCACCGTCGTCTGCTGCCAGCGATCGGTCTCCAGGTACCCGTCCTCGTCCGCCTTCGCGCCGAGGGCGGTCGCCAGTCCGCTGTTGACGCGGACGCCGAGCGCGGAGAAGACGAGGTCGCAGCGGACCTCGGAGCCGTCTTCCAGGCAGACGACCAGCGCGTTTTCATCGACTGGCTCCATCCGCTCGATGAGCCCGGGATAGCGCCGGATCCCGTCCGCATCCAGACGGCTCATCAGCTCCGCGCAGATCGGCCGCTCCTCCTCCAGGCCATTCGAGAACAGCACGACCTCCTGCGCGAAGCAGCGCAGGTAAAGCGCCTCCCGCGCCACCTTGTCCCCGCAGCCCACGATCCCGACGCGCTTCCCGTTCGTCTCGTAGGCGTCGCAGATCGGGCAGACGCGGACGTGCGAGCCGGCGAGCTCCTGAATGTTCTCCACGTCCGGCCAGAGGTCGCAGAGCCCGGTAGCGAGGATGACGCGCCGCGCTTCGACCACCAGCTCCTCGGCGCGCACCCGAAAGCAATCGCCTTCGCGCTCCAACTCCGTCACGACGTACGGCATCCGCTGCACCTGGAACCGGTCCGCCTGGGAGGCGAATTGCTCGAGCAGCTCCCGGCCCGTGATCCCTTCCGGAAACCCGGGGTAGTTGCGGTTGCGGGGACTGTACGCCGCGCGGGGAGTCCCCTCTCCAAAGACGAGGACCTGGCGGTTGAAGCGCGCCAGGTAGATGGCCGCGGCGAGGCCGCCGGGGCCGGCACCGATGACGGCGCAGTCGCAGCAAAGCGTGGCGGGTGTGTCCATGTCGGCGAAATCTGCCCGTGCCGCACCCGGTTCAAACCGGCGGCCGGCCGGCGAATCAAAAGCCCGCGCCCGGTTTCGGGGACCGGTGGCATGGGAATGTCTTTACGCGGCGAGCAGCGCCCCGGGAACCGAGTGGGCGATCTTGAGAACCGGCTTTCGGGAGAGACTCTCCCATTGATCCACTCCCCCTCTCTCCCACTCCCACCCGTCAGACTTAGCTGTTACCGGTACAACAGGAGGACGGTATGGCGAATGAAGCCCCGATGGAGGCAATCCGGCGCTACCTTCAGGACGCGATCGCGGCGGAGAAGCACTTTGAAGGCCAGCTCCGCACAAACGCGAAGGATGCGGAGCAGCCGGAGATCAAGCGGCTCTTCGAGCAGCACGCGGAAGAGACCCGGATGCAGCACGAGCGGCTCACCGCCCGCCTCGAAACGCTCGGCGGCAGCCCCTCCGGGATGAAGAGCTTCATGGCGAACCTGTTCGGCATGGCTCCGAAGGCCGCCCAGATGGGCCACGACGCCGCGGAGCGGGGCACGCAGGACCTGATCATGGCCTACGCGGTGGAGCAGAGCGAGATCGCGATGTACGAAGCGCTCATCGTCGCCGCTGACGCCGCGGGCGACCAGGAGACCGCGCAGCTCGCGCGGGAGATCCAGCAGCAAGAGCGGAGGACCGCCGAGAGGGTGTGGGACCTGGTGGCGCCCGCCGCCCGGCAGTCGTTCATGAAGGTCACCGGCACGGGCAGGGAGGCTCGCCGCGCCGCGTAACCCGCCGCTTCGGCCGAAACGCGAAGAGCCCGGCGTGAAGGGAGAGTCTCCTCCGCGCCGGGCTCTTCCTGCATCTCCGCCCGCCCGCTAGACCGGAAGCTCGATCCAGGCGCCGTCCGCCGCGCGGGACAGGCCGGCGGCTTCCAGGATCGCCACCACCCGCAGCATCTCCTGCGTGCTGACCACGCTGCGACCGGTCCGGAACGCGTGGAGCGCCCGCCGCATCAGGTTGCAGTAGAAGCCGTCGAAGTCTTTGATCGTCTGGGTCACGTACTGCTCCCCGTCCCGGAACCCGAAGCTCCACGGGAGCGCTTCCCACTGGTTCTCCGCCTCCCGCACGTCGACCCACGCGCGCCGGCCGTCCTCGTACTCCAGCGTCAGCGCCGTCGACCCGCCCTTCCCGGTATCCAGCACTCGCCGGATCCCCGGGCCCATGCAGCCGAGCACCAGCGACAGGGTGTGGACCCCATAGTTGTCCCAGTCCCCCATTCCGCGGGCGAAGGCCTCGGAGGGGGCGGAGCGGGCCTTCGACATCGACTCCTGCAGCTCTTCGGCAAAGCGGAGCGCCGACGCGGAGAAGAGCCAGGCATCGTACTCCTCCGCCATCTCGATAATCTTCTGCGCCTCGCCCAGCGTGGGGGCGAGGAACTTGTCGATGAAGCACGGAGTGCCGGACGGCAGTACTTCCCGGCAGAGCGCCAGGTGCATCTCGATGTTATCCGGCGCGAGCACCATCACCGCGTCGCACGCGGCGGCCACCTCCACCGCGCTTTCCGCCCGCGTGACGCCGTGCTTCTCGCACCAGTCTTCGTCTCCGGAGGGATTGCTCTCCCAGGCGGCGACGACCCGCCCGTCCAGGTCGGCCAGCGGTCCGCGCAGCAGCGTGAGAAACTTGTTGGCGTGGAAGTTATTCAGGTGGTGGTCAACGAAGCCGATACGCAGCATGAAGGGGCTCCTCGGCGGGGACACCGGCAAACACCCGCTATTATGCCGCAGAATGCCCGCGCTTCGGCCACTACACCGCGAGTCTGCGCTGCAGCCCCTCCGGCTCCAGCGCCAGGTGGCGCCGGGCGGCGTCGGTCACCTTGCGCCCGGTCGGGGTGCGGGCGAGGAATCCGATCTTGAGCAGATACGGCTCCACCACCTCCACCAGGGTCGAGCCCTGCTCGTTCAGCGTCGCCGCCAGCGCCTCGATCCCCACCGGCCCGCCCTCGTAGGTTTCCAGGATCACCATGAGCAGGCGGCGGTCGAGTGCTGTCAGCCCCACCTCGTCGATCCCCTCCAGCCGCAGCGCGGCGTCCGCCATCTCGCGGGTCAGCACGCCGTCCCCCTTGACCAGGGCGTAGTCGCGCACCCGCCGGAGCAGCCGGTTGGCGATGCGCGGCGTCCCCCGCGAGCGGCGCGCGATCTCCTCCGCCCCGGCCTCCCGGATGTCTACGCCCAGGATGTGCGCGGAGCGCAGCACGATCCGCTTCAGCTCGTCCGGGGAGTAGAACTCCAGGTGGTATTCCAGCCCGAAGCGGTCCCGCATTGGCGCGCTGAGCATCCCCGCCATGGTGGTAGCGCCGATCAGCGTGAACTGCTTCAGCGGATACTGCAGGGTGCGGGCGTTCGGGCCGCGGTCCACCACGAGATCGATCTTGAAGTCTTCCATCGCGGAGTAGAGCCGCTCTTCCACGGCAGCGTCGAGCCGGTGGATCTCGTCGATGAAGAGCACGTCGCCGCGCTTCAGGCCCGTGAGATAGCCCATCAGGTCGCCCGCCCGCTTGAGTGCCGGCCCGGAGGTGAGCGTCAGGTCGGTCCCCATCTCCCGCCGGATGATGTGCGCGAGCGTCGTCTTCCCCAACCCCGGCGGACCGTACAGCAGCACGTGGTCCATCGGCTCCCCGCGCATCTGCGCCGCCTGGATCGCAATGCGGATCGGCGCCACGACCTGCGCTTGCCCGATGTACTCCTCCAGCGACTCCGGGCGCAGGCTGGTAAAGAGCGCCTCTTCCTCGGCGGTGGCCGCCGGGGAGACGGCGGGGCTGCTTCCCTCGGTGGTGATCTTCTTTTGCCGTGCCATGGTGCCTCGTTCGTCCTCGCCAGCTATGCAGTATCGCTCCCGCGGTTTCTCTCACAACTCAGCTCGACCTGGGGCGGCAAATGGGCGCTCCGGCGCGGCCTAACCCCCCAAACCCCCTTCCCAGAGAGGGAAGGGGGAGCAGGCTGCTCCACACCCAGAGCTCCCCTCTCCTCTCAGGAGAGGGGCCGGGGGTGAGGCCGCGTGAGAAGCAGCGGCTTCCGCAGTCACGTCCCCGCGTGAGCTGGCCAGAGGACCTCTCTCGCAGGCAGTTCACTTCCGATCCCGATGCTGCGTCCACACCGCGTCCAGCAGCTTCTCCAGCGTATCCGCCTGCGGCTTCGCCTCTCGCGCGGCGCGGAGCATCTGCTCGGCTTCGTGCGACCGGTACCCCAGGTCCTCCAGCGCGATCTGCGCCTGCACCACCCACTCTTCCGCCGGCTCCAGCGCGCGCTCCGGCAGCTTCTCCTCCGGCATCATGGCAAAGAGCGCCATCTTGCCCCGCAGGGCCGCGATCAACTGCTCCGCCTTGCCGGCCCCGATGCCCGGCAGCGCCGTCAGCGCCTTCACGTCGCGGGTCATGATCCGGCTGGCGTACTCCGGGACGGAAATCGTCATCGACTTCGCCGCGGCCATCGGCCCGAAGCGACTCACCCCCGCCAGCATCTCGAAGAAGCGCCGCTCCAGGGCGTCGTTGAAGCCGTACATCACCGGCACCGGCTTGCGCTCCGGCACGTGGTAGTGGATGAAGAGCGAGACGCTCTCGGGATGGGTGCTGAGCCGCGCCTTCGGGTCGTCTGCCGGGAGATGCCGGGCCCGCAGCGCCTTCATCTGGTGCGGCGGCACGATCACCTCGTAGCCCACGCCGCCCACGTCGAGGATCAGGCGATCCCCCTCCTCGTCGATCACCCGCCCCGTCAGCCTCGCGATCATTCGGTCCCAGTCCCTCTGCGTCTACGGCGAACGCTATCCGATCCCGTTAACCTGCGAGCGGCACCCCACGGGTGACCCGGTACGCCACCGCCGTCGCGATGGCGATCGCGTCGGAGACGTCGGCGGGGGTAGGCGGCGCGTCCAGCGCGTAGATCGCCATGACCGTCCGCTGCACCTGCTCCTTGGTGGCGTGGCCCTCGCCGACGACCGCGTGCTTCACCTGGCTGGGGGCGATGTCGACCACCGGAATGCCGACCTCCGCCGCCGCGAGGCAGACCACCCCTCGCACGTGCGCCATCTGCAGGGCGCTGCGCGGGTGGCGGTACTCCGAGTAGAGCGACTCCAGCCCCAGCACCTGCGGGCGGAACTCGCGGAGCACCTCGGCCAGGTCGGTCCGGATCGTCTTCAGCCGCTCCGGCAGCGGGATGCGCGAGGTGCCTCCCCGGATCGCGCCGGCCTCCAGCAGCGTCGGCTGCGTCCCGAGCAGGTCCACCACTGCGTAGCCGGTCGTGCTCAATCCCGGATCGACTCCCAGCACCCGCATCCCACCTCCCGGGCGCCGCGTCTCCGGAGCCGCTCCTCGTCTCCCGGAGTGGGCTCTTAGCAATCACAAGTTTGCTGTATTCTATCGCGCGGGCACCGTCCCCGCCATTGTCGGTCGTAATCCCCGCGGCGGCTATGCGGCCTCCACTGGCGGAGCTGTAACCGCCGTTTCCGGCTGGTGTCTTACCCTGCTGCGAAGGGAGACGGAGCGATGATCCGGATCGGCAGCGTGGCCAGTCGCAACTGCGGCGGAGTGACCCGCCGGGAGCTGCTCCAGGTGGGCGGCGCCGGCATTGTCGGGCTCTCGCTGGCCGATTCACTGCGGGCGGAGGCGGCGGAGTCTCGCTCCGGCGGCACGGAGCCGCGCGACCGCGCCTGCATCTTCCTCTGGCTCGACGGCGGTCCCAGCCAGTTCGAGACGTTCGACCCGAAGCCGGAGGCGCCGTCCACGCAGCGCGGGCCGTACGCGGCGATCCCGACCAGTGTCTCCGGCCTGCAATACAGCGAGCTGGTGCCGATGCTGGCGGAGCGGGCGCACCTCTTCACCACCGTCCGCTCGCTCACCCACAGCATCGACTCGCACAGCCCGCTGCCGATGATGACCGCCTCCCAGCGGGACACCACCTCCCACGGCGCGGTGGTCACCTACCTCCGCGGGCACCGGGGGAACATGCCGCCCTACGTGCACTTGGGGAAGCCGCTGCCGGTGGGCGGGGGCAAGCTGGGTGCGGCGTTCAACCCGGTCGCGGTTCAGGACCCGACCGGGAGCAAGGTCCAGCTTCCCGACTTCCACTTCCCCGCGGACGTAAATCCGCTCCGCTTCGACCGCCGCCGCCGGCTGCTCGGCGCCGTGGACGAGTTCCGGCGTGAAGTCGATGCGAATCGCGGCGTCGCCGAGATGGACGCCTACTACCAGCGCGCGATGGCGATGCTCACCTCCTCCGCCGTGACGGAGGCGTTCGACCTGAAGCGGGAGCCGGAGAAGCTGCGGGAGCGGTACGGCGGCAGCTTCTTCGGGCAAAGCTGCCTGCTGGCGCGGCGGCTGGTGGAGGCGGGTACGAAGTTCGTCCAGGTGAAGTGGTACGACGGTCCCGCCTGGAACGCCTGGGACACCCACGGCGCCGATACCGGCGGCCTGACGCGGATGGAGCAACACCTCTGCCCGCGGCTCGATCTCGGCCTCTCCGCGCTACTGGACGACCTGCGCGACCGCGGCCTGCTGGAATCGACGCTGGTCGTCGCCATCGGCGAGTTCGGGCGCACTGGAGTGAACAAGCTGGGCGGGCGCGATCACTGGCCCTCGGTCTTCAGCGGCCTGCTGGCGGGCGGCGGCGCCCCGACGGGTCTGGTGGTCGGCAGCAGCGACTCGATGGGCCGCTACCCCGCGGACCGTCCGATCTCCCCCGGCGACTTCGCGGCCACGCTCTACCGGCTGCTGGGGATCAACCCGAACGTGGAGGACCGCGTGCGGCCGTTCATCGCCGGCGGCAGCAGCGTCGACGAGATCGCCGGAACGGCCTGACCCATGCCGCGCACGCTCCGCTCGGTCCTCCTGCGCAGCGCGGTCGCAGCGGCGGTCGCCGCGGCCCTGGCGCCGCTCGTCGGCCGCGCGCAGGAGGCGGGCTTTCCGACGAAGCTCCTGATCGCCTACTCCTCGTTCCGGGACCGCCCGCTCCACCCGCGCCTCTACTTCTACGAGCATGACGGCGTCGCTCAGGGTCGCGCCGCGGGGGCGCTGCCTCCGATCGACCTCAAGGTAGAGACGCACCCGTCGCTCTCCCTCGGCGGGAAGCTCTGCGCGTTCGCTTCCGAGCTGGAGAACAACCACAGCGAGACGCTGGTGTGGGACCGCGAGGCGGGTAAGCAGTGGACGGAGCTCCCGGGGCTGAACACCGACGCGGCCGAGGTCGCCGCGGCGCTCTCCGCGGACGGGCGCTGGCTCGCATTCTCGGCCTGGCAGCGGCCCGGCGGCCCCGCCGGCTGGAACGTGCTCCTCTACAGCCTGGAGGAGAAGAAAGAGCTCCCGCTGGGCCTGAACACCGATGAGGACGAGCAGGCCCCGGCGCTGAGCGGCGACGGTCGCTACGTGGCGTTCGTCTCCTCGCGGCCGGGCGGAGCCGGCCGGTCCGACATCTACCTGTTCGACCGCCGGGAAGAGCTGCTCGTCGCGCTCCCAGGCCTGAATACTCCCCATCGGGAGCTGGACCCCTCGCTGAGCGCGGACGGCACCCTCCTGGCGTTCGCCTCGGACCGTCCCGGCGGCGCCGGCTCGCGCGACCTCTACCTTTACGATCGCCGGAAAGGCGCGCTGCTCCCGCTTCCCGGAGTGAATGAGATCGGCATCGAGCAGAGCCCGTCGCTCAGCCCGGACGGGCGCTACCTCGCCTTCGTGGCGGAGCGCGCCCGCGGGCAGGGCGAGCGCGACGTCTACCTCTACGACCGCGAGAAGCAGCAGCTCATCCCCCTCCCCGGCCTGAACACCCCCACCGAGGAGTTCGACCCGGCCGTCACGCTGCTCCCGTAGACCAGCGTGGAGTCGGTGGTTGCAGGTTGGCAAGTTGGCAGGTTACAGGCTGGGACCACCGGAGGCGGGGTCCGGAACCTGGAACCTGCCAACCCGGGTTACAACCGGGAGGGTTGGATCACCAGCTCCGGCACGTGGCAGCGCTCCGGCAGCGCCGCGATGAAGAGACACGCCTCCGCCACGTCTTCCGGCTGGAGCGCCTTCGCCAGCACTTCCGGCGGCGTGGGCGCGGGCCGCTGCAGGACGAACGGCGTGTCGCAGAAGCCGGGGTAGACGACGCTGGTCCGGATCCCGTGCTCCTTCTGCTCCGCCATCGTGCCGAGGGAGATGCCGTCGAGTCCCCGCTTCGCCGCCTGGTACGCCACGCCGGAGACGGCGTCGCCGCGCAGGGCGGCGATGCTGGAGAGATAGATGATGAGTCCCCCGCCCTGCTCCCGGAAGACCGGCAGGAGCTGCTGGGTGCAGTGGAAGGCGCCGGTCAGGTTGATGCGGAGCATGTCTTCCCAGGCGTCGGCCTGGATCTCGCCCATCACGCGCTGCTTGATGTTCAACCCCGCCGCATAGACGAACGTATCGATCTTCCCCAGGTGTGCCTGCGCCGCCCGGATGGCGGCGGCGGTCTGCTCCGGATCGCCGGCATCGCAGGCGAGGCCCAGCACCGACTGCCCCGTTTCCGCCGCGATCTGCTCCCCCACTTCCTGCAGCAGGCCGGCCCGCCGGCCGCAGATCGCCAGCCGCGCGCCTTCCCTCGCGAAGTACTGCGCCGTCTCCCGGCCCATGCCGCTCGTCCCGCCCATAATGATCGCCGACTTACCGGCCAGCTTTCCCGCCATGCGCACCTCCTGTTCGGCGTAAGAGTTGGCTCCGGGCGCGCGGCGTTCCTGCGAGGGTGTCCCGCGCTAGCCGAACCGCTGCGCCCGGACGGGACACTCACCGCGTGATGCCACTCCGACTTCCCCGGCTCTCCACCCCGGTCCGGCGCCAGCTGCGGCGACTCGCCCTCCTCCTCGGACTTCTCCTCGCGGTGCTGCTCGCCGACTACGCGCTCTATCGCCTGCTCGCGCCGGTCGGCGGGCGACCGCTCGATCGCGGCGAGAACGGGCTCTGGCTCCGGTACCACTGGTACTTCGGGCGGAAAACCGACGCGGAGGTGCGGGACCTCGCGCGGCGCCTGCGCGACGACCGCATCCGCGACGCCTTCTTCCACGTCCGGCACGCGCGGAATGACGGCTCCCTCGCCTATCGCTACCCGGAGGAGGCACGGCGACTGTTACAGGTGCTGCGCCGGGAGGCGCCGGGGGTCCGCGCCGTCGCGTGGGTCTACGCGGGCAACGAGCGCGGTGCCGCCTGGCTTTCCAACGTGAACCTCCAGGACCCCGCGGTGAGGCGGCGGATGGTCGAAGAGGCGCGGTGGCTGGTGACCGACTGCGGGTTCGACGGGGTGCAGTGGGACTACGAGATCTGTCCGGACGGCGACGCCGGGTTCCTCGAGCTGCTCGACGAGACCCACGCGGCGCTGCCCCCGGGAAAGCTGCTCTCCGTCGCCACCCCGATCTGGCTGCCGGACCCGCTCCCCCGGCGTTGGGGCTGGAGCGACAGGTACTTCTCCGAGGTGGCCCGCCGGACGGATCAGATGGCGGTGATGGGCTACGACACGGCGATGTACCTCCCGCGCGCGTACGTCGCGCTGATGCGGGCGCAGGCGGTCCACGTCACGCGCGCCGTCCGCGCCGGAAATCCGGAGTGCCGGGTGCTGATCGGCGTGCCGACCTACGGCGCCGGTCCGCCGTCGCACCACGCGTGGTCCGAGAACCTGTCGATGGCGCTCAAAGGCGTGCGCGAGGGGCTGGCGGACCCCCGCGCCGCGCCGGAGGTGTTCGCGGGAGTAGCTCCGTTCGCGGACTACACCACCCAACCGGACGAGTGGGCGGAGTACCGCCGGCTCTGGCTTGGCCGGTAGTGTGATAGTAGCAACCTTCCCGTTTTCTTCCTTGGAGCCGCCGGGTACATCGGACTGTACGAGAGGGACGAGGGGGGAAACAGGAATGAGGACATGGCACGCGCTCGCCGCGGCCGCGCTGGCGCTTTCAGCGCTGCCGGCGGCGGCACAGGAAGGCAACTTGCGGCGTTTCACGGATACCCCGTCTGATACGAACCGCAGCAACCGGATCATCTACGTACCGCTGGGCTGGAGCTTCCCGGAAGCTCGACCGCCGCGGATGGGCTACAACGTCGCGTCCGCCGCCTGGCACCAGGTGCGCCTCGGTGAAGCCGGGGTCCGCCCGGACCAGACGCTGGACAAGTCCGAGTACTCGCTGGAGCGGTTTGAAGAGGTGGCGAACCGACCCGGCATCGTGCGCATCGTGATCGAGCGCCGCCCGGTGGAAGGCGGTCAGCCGATCGCGACGGCCGATGCGCCGCCGCAGCTCGGACTGGTGGAGCGAGACACGCTCATCAGCACCCAGGCGCTGCCGCAGGTAGACCGGGTGGGTAACGGCGTCCGCTACACGTACACGATGCCGCTGCCGGAGGTCGCGCTGCTCGGGCAGAAGGCGACCCTCCCCGCGGATACCAGCCGCGCCTACGAGCTGCGCCTGAAGCCGGCGGAGGAAGTGCAGCTTCCGCGATACATCACCCGCGCGCCGACCTTCGGCGGCGAGGATCCGCAAACGCGCGCGTTGATGCCGCCGCCGACCACCACCGTGAACGAGCGCGTGGCCGGCCAGCGGCAGGAGACCCGCGGCGAGCGGGACCGGAAGGAGCGAAAGAACCGCCGCGACCGGAAGTAAGGCCCCTGGAGCGAGCCCCGCGACGTGAAAACCCAAGCCACGTCGCGGGGTTCGGTGCTTCTGCCCCCGTTCGGGGGTGAACCTTCTGCCTTCTGCCTTTAGCCTTCTGCCCCCCGTTCGGGGGGTGAACCTTTAGCCTTTAGTCCCCGGTGTGCGGCGGCGGACCGCCTCCGGACCGAACCGCTCGCGGATTCGGTCGAGGGCGGCGTCCAGGCGTTCCGCGCGCGCGTTCTCCTCGGAGAAGAGGGAGAGCTGCCGGGCTTCGGAACGCAAGAGGTTGCTGGCGCCGAAGCCGAGGAGCCGCAGCGGCCCCGGTCTCTCTGCCTGCCACGCGCGGAACAACTCGTCCGCGCCCGCCCAGAGCGCGGGAGTGTGGCTCACCGGCTCCGGAAGCGTGGTCGAGCGCGTGAGGGTGGTGAAGTCCGCATACCGGATCTTAAGCGTGAGCGTCCGCGCGAACAGCTCGTGGCGCCGCAGGCGGTAGCCGACGTCTTCCACCTGGTGCATCAGCACCCCGCGGAGGAAGTCCGGATCCGCCAGGTCGGTCCCGAACGTCTGCTCGTGGCTGATGCTCTTCGCCTCGGTGTCCGGGGAGACGGGGCGGTCGTCCAGTCCGTGCGCCAGCCGGTGAAGGTGCGCGCCGGCGGAGCCGAGCTCGCGGGAGAGGCGCTCCGAGCCGAGGCGGCGGAGGTCGGCGATCTTCCGGACGCCGATCGCCTCCAGCCGGCGCAGCGTCGCCGGGCCGACGCCCCAGAGTCGCTCGACCGGGAGCGGATCCAGAAGCTGCTGGACCCCGTCCGGCGGGACCACCACCAGCCCGTCCGGCTTGCGGAGATCGGACGCCAGCTTGGCCAGGAACTTGTTCGGCGCCACCCCGACGCTGGCAGTGAGCCCCACTTCTTCCGTAATCCTCCGCTTCAGACGCGCCGCCGCACCCTCGGCCGGGCCGAGCACTCCCTCGGTCCCGGAAAGGTCGAGGAACGCCTCATCGATGCTCAAGGGCTCGATGAGGGGAGAGAACTCTTCGAAGAGGGTGAAGACCTGGCGGGAGACGGCGCGATAGTGGGAGATGCGCACCGGCACCACCACCGCCTGCGGGCAGAGGCGCACCGCGGTGGAGGTCGGCATCGCGCTGCGGCAGCCGAACCGCCGCGCCTCGTAGCTCGCCGCGGAGACGACCCCACGCCGGTCGGCCGCGCCCGCCACCAGCACCGGCTTTCCGCGCAGCTCCGGGTGGTCGCGCTGCTCTACCGACGCGTAGAAGGCGTCCATATCGACGTGGAGGATCGTTCGGCTCATCGGTAGACGGAAGGTGGACCAGCACTCCAGAAGATTCTTGCCTGTCCGGCAATCGATCGGCACAAATCGCCGGGACCGGTCGTCTTACACTGTGAACCGCCTGCTCCGGAGGTGCCTCGATGCCTGCGACTCTCCCCCACCCCCTGCCGCGCTTCCGTCCATGCCGCCTCGCCCGCGCCTGGCTCGCCGCCGCTGCCATGCTGATCCTATCGGGCGGCGGCTCGTTTGCCGCACCTCCGGATCCGCTTCCGACCGATCCGAAGCTCGCGGAGCGGATCACGCTGCGCCTCCGGAAGGCGCCGCTCTCGCGCGTGCTGAAGGAAGTGAGCCGCGAGACCGGGGCGGCGCTCTCCGCCTCGGCCGAGGTGGCGGACGAGCCGGCGATGCTCTACGTGACCGACCGCCCCGCCTCCGAGGTGCTGCGCCAGCTCGCGCTGCTCTTCAACTATCGCTGGGCCCGGCGGCGTATCAACGGCGCGCCGACGTGGCAGCTCTATCAGGACTTGAAGAGCCGAAAGGAAGAGGAGGCGCTGCGAGACGGCGGGCGCGCCCGAGCGCTCGCGGCCCTGCAATCGAGCCTCGGGGAGGAGCTGCGGAAGACGCTGGAGGATCCCTTCCCGCACCGGCGCTCCCTGCTCCTGGCGGCCTCCCTGCTCCGACGCGAGCACTGGCAGGCACTGGCGGAAGGGGAGCTCCTCTACTTCAGCTCCCCCAGTGAGCCGGGATCTCTGCCGTTGGCGCCGGAGATCGCCGCCGGGCTGCGGCCCGGCTTCTACGGGGAGAACGCTGTCGTGCGCCCGACGGTAGGATGGAGAATCCGGATCTCCCTCGATCTGGAGCCGCGCGGCG
Source organism: Armatimonadota bacterium (assembly GCA_046292385.1). Classification (GTDB taxonomy): domain Bacteria; phylum Armatimonadota; class SYMT01; order SYMT01; family SYMT01; genus JBKBRF01. The sequence goes on from JBKBRF010000009.1 coordinate 27,475, forward strand.
GACAGTGGACCGCCACTCTGCGTGCCCAGGCGAGCACAATCGCCGCGGAGGGATCGACCGGTCCCACGCCGTCCGGAGTCAGCGACCTCCACCTCCACGGCTCGGACGACCCGGCAGTCGCGGAGCGGCCCCTCCCCGGCGGCGCCGAGAGCCACGCTAACTCGTGGCGGGAGCACCAGCTGCTCGGGCGGGTGCTCCCCGCGGAGGAGCTCAAGCTGAAGAGCGGCGCCGTCCTTCAGCCGTTCGATACGGCGTTCGACCTGGCGGAGCGGGGTCGTATCGACGTGATCGCTGCCGCCTACCACCACCCGAGCACGTTAGGTTCCTCGCCGGCGCCTCCGAGTGAGCAGGCGCTCTACGCCGAACTGCAGTCCTGGCGATTCTGGAGCTACCGCTGGCGCACCTCGGACGCGATGGACGCCGGCGCAGCGCCGTTCCTTCTGCTCCGCAGCCGGAGCTGGTTCCTGATCCGGGAGAGTGAGGTCCCCGAGCGCGTGATCCAGCAGTGGGCCGGTCACCTCGCTTCCCGCCAGAGCGTTTCTCTCGACGACGCCACAGCGCTCGCCCTGGCGCTGAACGACGGCCAGCTCCGTCAGCTTCCTCTCCGTCTGGATGAAGAGGGAATCCGGCTCTCCAGGCAGATCGACTCTCCGGACCTGCTCCGGTGCTACGGCAGCCTGCTGCCGGGGCAGCGCGCGCAGCTCCGTGCGGGGGGCGAGGTCCCGTATGCCGCCTGGCCGGCCTCCGCCAGGCGGTACTGGCGCCGGATCGAGCGCGGCTTCCGGCTAGGATGGCTCAACGAGGCGCCGCCCGCGCCGGCAAACGGCCGGCTGCGGCTGCGGGAGCGACAGGTGCAGCTCGTCGTCGCGGAGCGCTCTCCGGAGGAAGTCCGCTACGAGTACCGAGTCCAGGACGCGGAAGAGAGCGGCGAGGTCGTCGGGGTCGGCACTGACCAGACGGGCTTGAGGTTCACTACAGGGCGAGGCGTCCTGATCCGCGCGGCCGATCCTCGATTGACCGGCGGCTCCATTCTGGAAGAGGGCCGGCTGACCCACGCCGTGCGGTTCGAGTACGTCGACGAAGAGCGCCCGTACTATCCGCAGCTCATCCTCCCCTACGTCATACGCCTGCCCCGGAGTGAGCCGGCTCCGCCCGCCGAACCCGAAGCGCCGTGAGAGCCGCGGCGGCGCCGGGCGGCGAGACCCCGACTCACCGCCTGGCCCGATAGCCCCCTGGCGGCGCCGAGAATAGCCCGTGGAGCCACTCCGCGAAGGGTAAGCAAGCATTTTCTTACTGGGGGGCTTTACGCCCGTTTCGTCGTGTGATATGAATAGGCTACTTAACCGATAGGGTATATCGGTATTGCGTGGCGAGCAACCAGAGAGCGTTCGCCGCGGGGCTGACCAGAGCAACTGGAGGCCAGACTGCACGCCCGGGATCCGGGCCGTGCGAGTTCAAGACCCAGTTGCCGAGGGCTCCATTCAAGGGGCCTGACGCGGTCGAACCCCGAAAGGAACGCTACGATGAAGTCCCTGGAAACCCGTCTCCCCCGCCGAAATCTCCTCGCCGCCGCTGCGCTCACCCTGGCCGGCGTACCGTTGGCGGCCGCGGTGCGGCCGGTTGACGCCCAGAACCTGACCCTCCTGAATGTCTCCTACGATCCGACCCGGGAGCTCTATCAGGAGTTCAACGCCGCCTTCGCCCGCCATTGGAAGAGCAAGACCGGTCAGAGTGTCGGCTTCCAGCAGTCCCACGGAGGCTCCGGTAAGCAGGCTCGCTCGGTCATCGACGGGCTGGAAGCGGACGTGGTGACGCTGGCCCTCGGCGGCGACATCGACCCGATCGCTGACTCGGGCCTGATTAGCGCCGGCTGGCAGAAGGAGCTTCCGTTCAACAGCTCGCCGTATACCTCCACCATCGTCTTCCTGGTTCGGAAAGGCAATCCCAAGCAGATCAAGGACTGGAGCGACCTGGTGCGGCCGGGCGTCTCGGTCGTCACCCCGAACCCGAAGACGAGCGGCGGCGCGCGCTGGAACTACCTGGCCGCGTGGGGCTACGCGCTGAAGAAGAACGGCAGCAGCGCCGTGAAGGCGCGCGACTTCGTCCAGCGACTCTACCGGAACGTAGCGGTGCTGGATACCGGTGCCCGCGGCGCGACCAACACCTTCGTTCAGCGCGGCATCGGCGACGTGCTGATCGCGTGGGAGAACGAGGCGCTCCTCTCCATCAAGGAGCTGGGGCCCGGCAAGTTTGAGCTGGTGGTGCCGTCCCTCAGTATCCTCGCGGAGCCGCCGGTAGCGGTCGTCGACAAGGTCGTGGATCGGAAGGGCACCCGCAAGGTGGCCGTGGAGTACCTGAAGTACCTCTACTCCAGAGAAGGCCAGACGATCGCCGCCAAAAACTACTTCCGCCCGCGCAACGCACAGGTGGCCAGGCAGTTCGCGGCCCAGTTCCCGAAGGTACCGCTGTTTACCATCGATCAGCAGTTCGGTGGCTGGCGAAGCGCCCATAAGGCCCACTTCGCGGACGGCGCCATTTTCGACCAGATCAGCCGGCGCTGATCCGGGACGCGGGGGCGGTGCACAGGGGTCACCCCTCTCCGGCGCCGTCTCCGCACCCCGTCCCGCTTGCTCTGCGCCTACCCCAGTCCCTCGACCCTGCTCTTCCCATGGTACTTCCGCGCCTCAAAGAAAGAAGCGTCCTGCCCGGCTTCGGGCTCACGCTCGGCTTCACGCTGGTCTACTTGAGCCTGCTGGTGCTGATCCCGCTCTCTACGGTTTTCGTACGGACCGCCACCCTCCCGTGGCCGGAGCTCTGGAGCACCATCTCGGACCCGCAGGCAGTAGCTGCCTACAAGCTCAGCTTCGGCGCCTCGCTCCTCGCCGCGGGCGTGAACGTGGTCTTCGGCGTGCTGGTGGCGTGGGTGCTCGCCCGGTACCAGTTCCCGGGGAAGCGGCTGGTGGACGGGCTGGTGGATCTCCCCTTCGCCCTCCCTACCGCCGTGGCCGGCATCGCGCTCACCGCCGTCTACGCTCCCAACGGGTGGCTCGGCCAGTACCTGGAGCCCCGCGGCATCAAGGTGGCGTTCGCGCCGCTCGGGGTGGTCGTGGCGCTCACCTTCATCGGACTGCCGTTCGTGGTCCGTACGGTCCAGCCGGTGCTGGAGGACATCGACCATGAGCTGGAAGAGGCATCTGCCATCCTTGGCGCCAGCCGGTTCCAGACGTTCCGGCGGGTGCTCTTCCCGCTGCTGGTCCCGGCGATCCTGAGCGGATTCGCGCTTGCCTTCGCCCGCGCATTGGGTGAGTACGGCTCCGTGGTCTTCATCTCCGGCAACCTGCCGATGCAGACGGAGATCGCCCCGCTCCTCATCGTGAGCAAGCTGGAGCAATACAACTACGCCGGCGCCACGGCGATCGCCCTGGTGATGCTGGTGTCGTCCTTCTTCCTCCTGCTAGTGATCAACCTGCTGCAGTGGTGGGGTGCGCGGCGGAACGGCCTGGCCTGACGAGGAGTCCGCCTTTCCCCCCGCTCGAAGAGTTCGCTCCGCCCTGGAGCCTGACGCGAGATCGCGAGAGAACGATGCCCGGTGGTGCAGCACAGAGTAGACGATTGGTCCGAGGTCACGGCAAGTCCGGAAACACCTCGGAGCCCTGGTACGTGAAGACGATCCTGACGGGGGTCGCCCTGGCTTTCCTGGGCGTGTTCCTGATCGTCCCGCTGGCGGCGGTGTTCCATCAGGCGTTCGAGAAGGGCCTGGCTGCCTACCTCGACGCGCTGAAGGAGCCGACGGCACTGGCGGCGATCCGGTTGACCCTGATCACCTCCCTGGTTGCGGTTCCCCTCAACCTGGTGTTCGGTCTCGCCGCGTCGTGGGCGATCGCCAAGTTCAACTTCCGGGGCAAGAACCTGCTCCTGACCCTGATCGACCTGCCGTTCGCGGTCTCGCCGGTGATTTCCGGGATGATCTTCGTGCTGCTCTTCGGCCGTCAGGGCTGGTTCGGGCCGTGGCTGCAGGCGCACGACGTCAAGATCATCTTCGCCGTCCCGGGGATCGTGCTCGCCACGCTCTTCGTCACCTTCCCCTTCGTGGCGCGGGAGATGATCCCGCTGATGCAGGCGCAGGGCACGGAAGAGGAGCAGGCGGCGGTGGTTCTCGGCGCCGGCGGCTGGCAGACCTTCCGGCGGGTCACCCTCCCCAACGTGAAGTGGGGCCTGCTCTACGGGGTGATCCTCTGCAACGCCCGCGCGATGGGCGAGTTCGGGGCGGTCTCCGTGGTCTCGGGGCACATCCGGGGCCTGACGAACACGCTTCCCCTGCACGTCGAGATTATGTACAACGAGTACGACTTCGCCGGTGCCTTTGCGGTCGCTTCGCTGCTGACCTTCCTGGCGCTGATCACCCTCGTACTCAAGACCCTGGTGGAGTGGATCTCCGCTCGCGGATTGGCGTCCGCGGACGGAGCCGCTTGACCCGAGCGACGGGAGAGTTCGAGTGAGTATCGCGGCAAAGAACATCACCAAGACCTTCGGCCGGTTCGCCGCCCTCAAGGGGGTAGACCTCCAGGTCGACACCGGCGAGCTCGTCGCCCTGCTGGGCCCTTCCGGTTCCGGCAAGACCACGCTCCTGCGCATCATCGCGGGACTGGAGGAGGCGGACGGCGGCAAGATCCTGTTCCACGGCGAGGACGTGGCCCGCCGGAGGGTGGGCGATCGTGAAGTCGGCTTCGTCTTCCAGCACTACGCGCTCTTCCGGCACATGTCGGTCTTCGAGAACGTGGCATTCGGCCTGCGGGTGCGTCCGCGCAGCACGCGGCCGTCCCGCCAGGAGATCCGGGAGCGGGTCCTCGAGCTCCTCAAGCTGGTGCAGCTCGAGGGCCTTGCCGGCCGGCGCCCGTCGGAGCTCTCCGGCGGCCAGCGCCAGCGGGTCGCGCTGGCCCGGGCGCTGGCGGTGGAGCCGCGCGTGCTGCTGCTGGACGAGCCGTTCGGTGCCCTGGACGCAAAGGTGCGGCAGGAGCTGCGCCGATGGCTCCGGAGGCTGCACGACGAGCTCCAGATCACCACGCTGTTCGTGACCCACGACCAGGAAGAGGCCCTGGAGGTTGCGGATCGGGTGGTGGTGATGAACGAGGGCCGGATCGAGCAGGACGGAACCCCGGACGAGGTCTACGAGCATCCCGCCACCCCGTTCGTCTACCACTTCCTGGGGAGCGTGAACCTGTTCCACGGCCGCGTCCACCACGGAGAGGCGCGCCTCGGCCCGCTCTCGGTGGCGACTCCGGAGCACGCCCGCACGCAGAACGCTGCGGCCGTGGGCTACGTCCGGCCGCACGACCTGCAGGTCCAGACCCATGCCAACGGGGTGACCGTGGAGACCCTGATCCGGCACGTCAGCACGGTCGGTCCAGTGGTCCGCTTGGAGCTGGAGCGGCGAGACAACGGCGATCGCATTGAGGCGGAGCTGACCCGGGAGCGCTTCCGAGAGCTTGCGGTGAAGACCGGCGATGCCGTCCACGTCAAGCCGAAGAAGCTCAAGGTCTTTCTGGAAGAAGACTACTCGATCTAACACGCTTGCTATTGCAGAAGATACGCGGGATGCAGGCTGCTGGCCTCGCCCGTTCTTCAGTTCGCTTCGGCAAAGAGGTACAGAAATGTCGAACCAGCCCAACGCTCTCCCCCGCCTTCCGCGGGCGCAGGCCGAAACGGGAGGTCACACGCTCGACCGGGTCCGGGAAGCCCTGCGGGGTCTCCAGCACGGCGAGGTGACCGTAGTGGTCCAGGACGGGGTGGTGGTTCAGCTCCGGCGGACCGATCGCGTGCGTCTCCCCCGCCCGGACTACTCCACCCCTCACGATTAAGCACCCAGACCGCTCCTCCGCCCTCCGCCGTAGACGCGGAGGGCTCAGCCGACCCGCCCCCGGGAGGCACGACGACAATCCCGGCCTTGACCCACCGGACACACCGGAGGCATCGCTTTCAGATGACCAGACCAGACGATGCTTCCTACTTCTCGAACCCCGCTTCGCCTCGCGGCGATTGCCGGCCTCGGACTGCTCTCCCCTGCGGCCGCCGCAGAGGACGCTCCCACCGTAATCCCAGCCACTGAGGCCCCCGCTTCCATCACCGTACCCGCGGCGCCCTCCGCGGCGAACCCGAGCCAGCCGGCAGCAGAGCCCGCGGCGCCAACTCCCGCGGCACCCGCGAGCTCGGCCGGCGCGGAAGGGGCACAGCCCAATCCGCTGGAGAACCGCGTCCGCGAGCTGGAGGACACGGTCAGGCAGCTCCTCGGGACGATCGACACGCTCCAGAAGCTGCCGCCAAAGCCGGCCGACTCCGCCCAGGTGGAGAAGATTGTCGACGACAAGCTGAAGAAGCAGAAGCCACTTGCAGGATGGAACAACGGCTTCTTCGTCGAGTCGCAGGACGGCAATTTCCGGCTGCGGCTGCGGGCTCTTCTCCAGGTGGACCAGCGCGCGTTTACCGGCAAGGCGGGCCGCACCGGCGTCGATAGCTTCTTCCTCCGGCGTGTCCGCCCGATTGTCGAGGGCACGGTCTACAAGCACATCGACTTCAAACTGGTGCCGGACTTTGCCGGAGGCGCGGCAAGCCTCCAGGATGCCTACCTCGACTTCCGCTACTATCCGCAGGCATCGCTGCGGGTGGGTAAGTTCAAGGAGCCGGTGAGCCTCGAGCGCCTGCAGAGCGGCTCCGAGCTCCACTTCATCGAGCGCTCCATCGCGCAGAACCTGGCGCCGAACCGGGACGTGGGTCTGCAGTTCTATGGCGATCTGCTGGGGAACACGCTCACTTACTACGCGGGGCTCTTCAACGGAGTAAACGACTCCGCCTCCACCGAAGGAGACGTCGACAACGACAAAGACTTCGCGGGGCGGCTCTTCTATCAGCCGTTCAAGAACCGGCCGGGCCACTTCGCCGAAGGGCTGGGGGTCGGCTTCGGAGCCTCCATCGGCGAGCGGGAAGAGCCGCTCGGGGCCACGCTGCGCACGGCCGGGCGAAGCGGCTTCTTCCGCTACCAGGGCGGGGCGGACCCGGCCGCCGGCTCCGGAACCCACACGCGGTTCAGCCCCGGCTTCTACTTCTTCAAGGGGCCGGTCGGCCTGATGGGCGAGTACATCACCTCCAGCCAGGAAGTGGAGCGCCTGGGGGTGCGGGACAAGATCAAGAACGACGGCTACTTCCTCCAGGCCACCTACGTGCTCACCGGAGAAAAGGCGTCGTTCCGGGGCGTCGTCCCTCGCAAGGAGTTCGACCCCCGGAAGGGCCAGTGGGGCGCCTTCGAGCTCGGGGCGCGCTACTCCCGCATCAACTTCGATGATGACGTCTTCAACCGCGGCTTTGCCGACGCCGCGACCGCGGTGGGAAGCGCGAACGAGCTCACCTTCGGGTTGAATTGGTACTTGAACCGCGCGGTGAAGATCCAGCTCAACTACGTCCGTACGAACTTCGACCGGTCGATTCCGTTCGGAGCGACCGCCACGGACCACGAGGACGTGTTCCTCAGCCGCTTCCAGCTCGCGTTCTAAGCAGCACGGGAACGGTTGCAGATGGCGGTTTAGCAGGCTGCAGGTTGGCGAGTCGGCAGGTTGCAGGTAGGCGCCCCGGTAAGCGCGGTTCGGGACCTGCGACTTGCTCACCTGCAACCTGCCAATTCCGGCTCCCGCTCACAGGAAGTAGCCGGGCCCGCCGCCAGCCGGATCGGCGCCGCTCCACGGGCTGCTTCGGGGAGGCTCCACAGCCGGGGCCTCTCCAAACCCCATTTTCTGCTCCGACTGGTTTCAGTTCTGGTATCGACTGATATAATCGGAGAAGCCGGTCCATGTCACTGCCCGGGGTGTCTGTGTTTTTCCCGACGCCCGGCCGCAGCGGCGAGGCCAACCCCTCCGCGATCCCGTCGCCCGCGCGAAAGACCGGCACAGGGCGGCTCCGACCCGCGAGAACGGAAAGGTAACGATGACACCCGTCTTCAGCAGTTCCACCGTTCAGGTTCCCGTGGGACCGGAGACCCTGCACCCCCCGTTAAGCATCACCCGCGGACGAGGCGGCATCCCACCGCAGCCTCTTCCGCGCCAACCAGACCCGGCGTCGTAGCACCTGGCCTTCCAGGTTGACGTCGGGTTCGCTCTCTGGTACACTTTGAGCTTGCGCGTCCCTCACCCGGGTTTCCCGCATTCCTTAGTGTACTGCCCGGATTAGAGCCCACAGCCGCCGGCCGCACCTTCAGGCGTTTCGGGACTGCCTGACCGCCGCCGGACCCCGAGGGGATGGCTGAGACTGATTGAACCATTGCGGTGGGACGCCCGCCCACCGGAGGAGACAGGCCGTTATGCACCGCCCCAACCGGCAGCCCGATCTGGAGCTATTGCCGAATCTCGTAGAGATCCAGTTGAAGAGCTTCGACTGGTTCATCGATAAGGGCCTGCGCGAGCTGTTCCATAACTTTTCGCCGATCGAAGACTTCACCGGCAACCTCTCGCTGGAGCTGGTCGACTTCTACCTGGATAAGGAGAAGTACTCGGTCGAAGAGTGCCGCGACCGCGACATGACCTACGAGCGCCCCATCAAGGCGCGCGTGGTGCTGCGCACGCCCAGCGGCGACATGCAGGAGACGGAGGTCTACCTCGGCGACCTGCCGATCATGACCGACCGCGGCACCTTCGTGATCAACGGGGTGGACCGCGTCGTCGTCTCCCAGCTCGCCCGCTCGCCCGGCGTTTACTTCAACGACAACATCGACTTCAGCGGCCGCATCCTCTACACCGCCACGCTCATCCCGAGCGAAGGCGCGTGGCTCGAGATCGAGACCGACGCGAGCGACGTCATCACCGTGCGCGTGGGCCAGACGCGCAAGTTCCCGCTCACCACGCTGCTGCGGGCGCTCGGCGCGTTCGACCAGTCGAGCAACTTCGGCTACGAGTTCGTCTCGGCGGACCAGGCGCTCGGCCGTGTCGCAGCCTCCAACGTGGTGGACCAGCGCACCGGCGAAGTGATCGTGGAAGCCGGCGACGAGATCAGCCAGGAGCAGTTCGACCGGCTGCAGTCCGCCGCCGCGGGCGACCGCGTCGAGGTGCTGGTACCGCGCATCCCGGCGAGCACCACCGAGGACATCCTGCGGCTCTTCGGCAGCGAAGAGGAGCTGGAGAACCCGGACCGCGAAGCCCTGTACGGCCGCCGGCCGGTGGAGGACGTGGTCGATCCGAAGAGCGGCAAGGTGCTCGTCAAGGCGTTCCAGAAGATCACCCAGGAGAACGCCCGGAAGATCGAGGGCCTGGAGCTGCCGTCGATCACGCTCCTGCGCCCGAACCGCTACATCGAGGCGACCGTCGAGGCGGAGAGCTCCAGCATCCAGGACACCGAGGACGCGCTGGCCGACATCTACCGGACGATCCGCCCGGGAGACCCCTCCACCTCCGAGAGCGCGCGCGGGCTCCTCTCCAGCATCTTCTACGACCTGCGCCGCTACGACCTGGCGCGCGTGGGCCGGTACATGATGAACCGGAAGCTGAGCCTCACGATGCCGGATGGCCGCGAGGTGCCGCTGAACCTGCCAATGGACGATCGCACCGACCTGATCGCGAAGCTGGGCGCCGGCCACCGCGCCGCCCGCTCCGTGAACCAGGCCGACCTGATCGCCATCATCAAGTACATCATCGACTTCGCCGAGGCGAAGCACACCCGCGACGACATCGACCACCTGGAGAACAAGCGCGTCCGCTCCGTGGGCGAGCTGCTGCAGAACCAGATGCGTCTCGGCTTCCTCCGGATGGAGAAGGTCGCCCGCGAGCGCATGACCGCCGCCGACGCGGAGAGCGTGGTGCCGCAGGTGGTCCTCTCCGTAAAGCCGATCAGCGCGAGCATCAAGAGCTTCTTCGGCAGCTCCCAGCTCTCGCAGTTCATGGACCAGACCAACCCGCTGGCAGAGCTCACGCACAAGCGGCGCCTCTCGGCCCTCGGCCCCGGCGGTCTCTCCCGCCAGAGCGCCAAGCTGGAAGTGCGCGACGTGCACCACAGCCACTACAGCCGGGTCTGCCCCATCGAGACGCCGGAAGGCCCGAACATCGGTCTCATCGGCTCCCTCGCCATCGCGGGCCGGATCAATGAGTTCGGCTTCCTCCTCGCTCCCTACCGCAAGGTGGTGGACGGGGTGGTAACCGACCAGATCGACTACCTGACCGCGGACGAGGAAGACCGCTACCACCTGGCGCCGCCGAGCACCCCGGTGGACGCAGACGGCCGGATCATGGGCCCGGCGATCTGCCGGCACCAGGGCCGGTTCCCGACGGTCCCGCCGAAGGACGTCGACTACATCGACGTCATGCCGATGCAGATCGTCTCCCCGGCGACCGCGCTGATCCCGTTCCTGGAGAACGACGACGCCAACCGCGCGCTGATGGGCTCCAACATGCAGCGGCAGGCGGTTCCCACCCTGCGCCCGCGGGCTCCGGTCTGCGGGACCGGCGTGGAGCAGAAGGTCGCCGCGGACTCGGGTGCCGCCGTGGTGGCGAAGCGGGACGGCCGCGTCATCTACGTCACGGCGGAGCGGATCGTGCTGGAGACGCGGGAGAAGGACGAGGACGGCAAGCCGTACCGGGACGTCTACCGCCTGCTCAACATGCTGCGGTCCAACAACGCCACCTGCATCACGCAGCGCCCCATCGTGAAGAAGGGCCAGCGCGTGAAGAAGGGCGACGTGATCGCGGACGGCCCGAGCATGCAGGACGGCGAGCTGGCGCTCGGCCAGAACGTGCTCGTCGCGTTCGTGCCGTGGAACGGCTACAACTACGAAGACGCCATCCTGGTCTCCGAGCGGCTGGTGAAGGACGACGTCTACACCTCGATCCACATCGAGAAGTACGAGACGGAAGCCCGAGACACCAAGCTCGGACCGGAAGAGATCACGCGGGACATCCCGAACGTCAGCGAAGACGCGCTGAAGGACCTGGATGAGGACGGCGTGATCCGCATCGGCGCCGAGATCCGCGCGGAAGACATCCTCGTGGGCAAGGTGGCCCCGAAGGGCCAGGGCGAGCTCACTCCGGAAGAGCGGCTGGTCATCGCCATCTTCGGTAAGAAGGCGGAAGAGACGCGCGACGTCTCCCTGCGCCTTCCGCACGGGGAGAAGGGCAAGATCATCGACATCAAGCGGTTCAGCCGGTTCAAGTACCGCTGCACCGGGTGCCAGACGATCTACGACTTCAGCAAGAAGCCGGAGCGCCTCGTCTGCGACAAGTACGACTGCGGCGGCGAGCTGGAGCGGATCCAGGCGGACGAGCTCCCTGCGGGCGTGAACATGCTGGTGCGGGTCTACGTCGCCCAGAAGCGCAAGCTGATGGAAGGCGACAAGATGGCGGGCCGCCACGGCAACAAGGGCGTCATCTCCAAGATCATGGCGCAGGAGGACATGCCGTTCCTCCCGGACGGCACCCCGGTCGACATCGTGCTCAACCCGCTGGGGGTGCCGAGCCGCATGAACATCGGGCAGGTGCTGGAGACGCACCTCGGGCTCGTGACTCGGTTCCTGGGTGGGCGCTACATGAACCCGATCTTCCAGGGACGCAAGGAAGCGGACATCGTCGGCGAGCTCAACAAGATGGGCGACCGGCTGCGCAGCCACAAGCTCTACGAGTACGCCACGCAGGAGCTGAAGCTGGAGCTGGACGGCTCCTCTCCCGAGGACAGCCCGGAAGAGCTGTTCGAGGCGGTGCAGGCGGCGGTCCGGGCGCTGGCGCCGGAGGACCTCTACCGCGCCGGCCAATCCCTCGGCGTGCCGACGATCGAGGGCGACCCGATCGTGCTGACGCACGAGCCTGAGCCGGTGGAGCCGAACGAGGACGAGGAAGAAGAGGAAACCGCGGCGGCGGAGCCGATCACGGAAGAGCTGTGGCCGGTCGACGTCGAGACGGTGATCGCGCGGATCCAGGAGAACGTGGATAAGCGCGTCGGCTTCCTGTCGAACGAAGGCAAGATGCGCCTTCGCGACGGCCGGACCGGCGACTTCTTCGAGATGCCGGTGACGGTCGGGCTCCTCTACATGCTCAAGCTGGCGCACCTGGTGGACGACAAGATCCACGCGCGGAGCACCGGCCCCTACTCGCTCGTCACGCAGCAGCCGCTGGGTGGTAAGGCGCAGTTCGGGGGTCAGCGCTTCGGGGAGATGGAAGTCTGGGCCCTGGAAGCGTACGGCGCGGCCCATACGCTCCAGGAGATCCTCACCATCAAGAGCGACGACGTGCTGGGGCGCGTCAAGACGTACGAAGCGATCGTGAAGGGCGACACTATCACGGCGCCGGGTATTCCGGAGAGCTTCCGGATCCTGGTGAATGAGCTTCAGTCGCTCGGCCTGAAGGTGACCGTGGAAGACCGGGAAGGCAACGCGGTCGACCTCCGGGATCAGGAAGAGGAGTACGGCGCCGAGGCGGCGCGGCACCGGCAGATCCGGCGGATCATGGACACCAGCCCCATGCCGCTGACGCCGGACGAGCAGCCGACCGAGTAGCGGTGACGTCCCGGGCCGGTGGACCGGAGCAGTCTCCACCGGCCCCGCCTCCGCTGATCTAGCGGTCGTGTACGCACGAATTTCAATCCGATGGCACTGCCTAAGGAGTTAGTGAATGGCTGACGTTAGCAGCTTCGATACTATCAGGATCGGGATCGCCTCTCCGGACGAGGTGCGGGATTGGTCGTACGGCGAGGTGAAGAAGCCCGAGACGATCAACTACCGGACCTTCAAGCCGGAGCGCGACGGCCTGTTCTGCGAGCGCATCTTTGGCCCCGTGAAGGACTGGGAGTGCCACTGCGGGCGCTACAAGAAGGTCAAGTTCAAGGGCATCATCTGCGACCGCTGCGGCGTGGAAGTGACCCGCAGCAAGGTCCGCCGCGAGCGCATGGGCCACATCGAGCTCGCCGCTCCGGTCTGCCACATCTGGTACCTCAAGAGCGTGCCGAGCCCGCTCTCCCTGCTGCTGGACATCAGCCCGCGGCCGCTGGAGAAGGTGCTCTACTTCGCGAGCTACGTGATCACTCACGTCGACCGCCGCAAGATCAACGAGAACCTGGAAGCCGCCCGCGAGGCGGTGGAGCGGGAGATCGAGACGATCGAGCGGGAGACGCAGGAGTACGTGGCGGGGCTCGACGATGAGTACGCCCAGCGCCTGGAGGAGGAGATCGAGGCGTTCCAGAACCCGATCGACCTCGACGAGGAGCTGGAGGACGAGGACGAAGAGCCGGCCGACGAGGAAGCGCGCCGCGAGCCCCCCACCCCGGAAGAGGTGGCGGCGGAGCGCCAGCGGCTCGCCACCAAGTTCGAGACGGAGAAGCGCCAGGTCCGCGAGCGCGAAGACCGCAACCTGAAGGAGCGGATCCAGGAGATCAACGACGCCGTGAAGATGCTGGAGAGCGTCGAGCGGCAGCAGCTCATCCCGGAAGAGCAGTTCCGGAGCCTGGAGAAGCTGCTGGAGATCCTGGGGCGCCGCCTGGAGAAGGACACCAACGAGTGGGTCCGCGCCGGCCTCGGCGCGGCGGCGATCAAGTCGCTGCTGGAGGAGATCGACCTGGAGAAGCTCGCCCGCGAGCTGCGCCAGGAGATCGCCCAGACGCAGGGGCCGCGCCGTCTGCGCGCCATCAAGCGCCTGGAGATCACCGAGGCGTTCATCAAGAGCAAGGCCCGTCCGGAGTGGATGGTGCTCGACGTGGTGCCGGTCATCCCGCCGGAGCTTCGCCCGATGGTGCAGCTCGACGGCGGCCGCTTCGCCACGTCCGACCTGAACGACCTCTACCGGCGCATCATCAACCGGAACAACCGGTTGAAGAAGATCGTGGAGATCCGCGCGCCTGAGAGCATCGTCAACCACGAGAAGCGGCTCCTGCAGGAGGCGGTCGACGCGCTGATCGACAACGGTCGACGCGCCCGGCCGGTGGTGGGCAGCAACAACCGCCCGCTCCGCTCCCTCTCCGACATGCTGAAGGGCAAGGAAGGCCGGTTCCGGAAGAACCTGCTCGGAAAGCGCGTCGACTACTCCGGCCGCTCCGTGATCGTGGTCGGTCCGCACCTCAAGCTCCACCAGTGCGGCCTGCCGCGCGAGATGGCGCTGGAGCTCTTCAAGCCGTTCGTGATGAAGACGCTGGTCGAGACGCAGGTCACCAGCAACATCAAGACGGCGAAGCGGATGATCGACCGCATGAACCCGCTGGTGTGGGATGCGCTGGAGCGCGTGATCGCGGAGCACCCGGTGCTCCTGAACCGCGCCCCCACCCTCCACCGCCTCGGGATCCAGGCGTTCGAGCCGGTGCTGGTAGACGGCAAGGCGATCCAGGTCCACCCGCTCGTCTGCACCGCGTTCAACGCGGACTTCGACGGGGACCAGATGGCAGTCCACGTGCCGCTCTCCGAGACGGCGCAGGCCGAAGCGCGGATCCTGATGCTCTCCACGCAGAACCTGTTCTCGCCGGCGAGCGGCGGCCCGATCGTCGCGCCGCAGCAGGATATCGTGCTGGGCGTCTACTTCCTCTCGCAGGAGAAGGAAGACGCGCCGGGCGCGGGCGCGACTTTCGGCAACCCGGATGAAGTGATCCAGGCACACACCGCGGGACGCGTGGGGCTCCTCGCGCCGATCAAGGTGCGGGTCAACTTCACCGACGAAGACGGGGAGCAGTTCCCGCGGATCGTGGACACCACCGTCGGCCGCGTCTACCTGAACCAGATCCTGCCGCCGCGGATGCAGTGGCGCCCCGAGTACACCTCCAAGGTGATGGTGAAGGGCGACGTCTCCGCGATGATCTCCGACTGCCACACCAAGTACGGCGCGCAGCGGACGATCGAGCTGCTGGACGACGTGAAGGCGCTCGGCTACCGGATGTCCTCCCTCTCCGGCGTCACCGTCTCGATGACCGACATGGCGGTCCCGAGCCGGCGCAACGAGATCATCGCGAACGCGGAGAAGGAAGTAAACCAGGCGAACGCCCACTTCCGGCGCGGTCTCCTGACGGCGGAAGAGCGGCGCCAGCGGGTGCTCAACACCTGGACCACGGCGGCGATCCAGACCGGCGACGCGATCATGGAAGGCATCGAGCGGTTCAACCCGATCTTCATCATCACGAACTCGGGTGCTCGCGGCTCCAAGCGCCAGATCACGCAGCTCTCCGGTATGCGCGGCCTTATGTCCGACCCGTTCGGCCGCCTCATCGAGGACCTGCCGATCAAGTCGAACTTCCACGAAGGCCTCTCCGTGCTGGAGTTCTTCGTCTCCACGCACGGCGCCCGGAAGGGTCTGGCGGATACCGCGCTGCGGACCGCGGACGCGGGCTACCTCACCCGCCGCCTGGTCGACGTGGCGCAGGACGTGATCGTGCGCGACATCGACTGCGGCACCACCAACGGCATCTACGTGGGTGAGATCCGGGACGGCAAGGAGCTGGTCGAGCGCCTCTCGGAGCGCGTCCGCGGCCGCTACGCCCTCGAGGAGATCGTCGACGCCGAGACCGGCGAAGTGCTGGCCGAGGTGAACGAGGAGATCTCCGACGGCGCGGCGGACCGGATCGAGAAGGCGGGGATCAAGACCGTCGGCATCCGCTCGCCGCTCACCTGCGAGCTGCGGCAGGGGATCTGCGCCAAGTGCTACGGGCGCGACCTGGCCCGCGGCGCGCTGGTGGAGGTCGGCACCGCGGTCGGTATCATCGCCGCGCAGTCGATCGGTGAGCCGGGAACGCAGCTCACGATGCGGACCTTCCACACAGGTGGCGTCGCCGGCGAGTACCTCACCGGCGTCGCCGAAGTGAAGAAGAAGAAGCAGGAGACGCTGGCGCTGATCCACGACGACGTCGATAAGGGCATCGTCGAGTTCGGAGAAGAGACCAGCGAGCGGGAGCGCGTGAAGGCGATCCAGGCGGTGCTGAAGGTGCTGGAAGAGCAGGTCCGCGGCCTCCTGCGGGTCACGGAGCTGTTCGAGGCGCGTAAGCCGAAGGGCCAGGCGATCGTCTCCGAGGTGGACGGCACCGTGGCGGAGATCAACCGCAAGGGCCTGCGCCAGGTGATCATCCACACCGAGGAGAGCATCGAGGAGCCGAGCCGGATCACCGGGGAAGTCTCCGCGGAAGATATCTACGTGCCGGAGACGGAGACGCAGATCGTCAAGGCGGGCGACCAGATCAACGACAAGATCTTCCGCCAGATCCGCGATGCCGGCTTCCTCACCGTGAAGCTCCGCAAGAGCTACATGGTGCCCTACCGCGGGAACCTGGAGGTCGACAAGGACGACGTGATCCGGGCGGGCGACCGCCTCACGGAAGGCCCGCTCGACCCGCACAAGGTGCTCGACCTGCAGGGCGTCCGCGGTGTCCAGGAGTACCTGGTGCGCGAGATCCAGGCGGTCTACAAGAACCAGGGCGTGGACATCAACGACAAGCACGTGGAGATCATCGTGCGGCAGATGCTGAAGAAGCGGAAGATCGTCCACCCGGGCGACACCCGCTTCCTGCCGGGCCAGGTGGTCGACCGCTTCGAGTTCGAGGACGAAAACCAGCGCGTGACCAACGCCGAAGGCACCGCCGCGACCGCGGAGTGGATGCTGCTCGGGATTACGGAAGCGTCGCTGCAGACGGAGAGCTTCCTCTCCGCCGCCTCGTTCCAGAAGACGACCCGCGTGCTCACGGAGGCGGCGGTCCGCGGCAAACGCGACCACCTGCAGGGGCTGAAGGAGAACGTCATCATCGGACGGCTCATCCCGGCCGGTACCGGCCTGCCGCGCTACCGCAACCTCGACGTGGCGGTGCAGGGCGAGGACGGCAGCTGGGAAGCGGTGAAGTCGCTGCCGCGGGCGCTCTCGTTCCACGGCGGCGACGACCGGGACGCGCTGAACGCGGCGGACATCGCCGACCTGGCGCGGGCGGAGACAACCCTCACCGCGGCGGAAGACGGCGAGAGCCGCGGCCGGACCGAGGGCGGCGAAGACCCGCTCTCCGCGATGGGCTTCAGCATCGAGTCCGGCGACGACAGCGACGAGTAACCCCGAGTCCCAACTCGGTTGGTGATCAGGAGGGCCGGCAGCAAACGCTGCCGGCCCTCCGTCCGTCTGCCTTTGCCGGTCCCTCTCCTGCTCCGAGCCGCTGCACGCTGTCGTTAGGGTGCGGCACCTGAAGGAGTGGACTCACCGGCACGGGCGCTTTACAGAGCCGGCGGATCGCTCCGAGTACGTCGCCGGCCGTCAGAATGGGCCGCGGCGACGTTATAACAGGAGTAGCAAGTGCCGGAGTGCGCTAGAATCAGTTCCGGCGCAATCACCACTACTGCCTCGGAGCGCTCGCCTGGAGGGGTATCGTGCGCGGACGCAGAAGCTTCCGGTAGCAGCAGTCACGGATCCAATCGCGCTCTCCTCCCCGACCCCGATGAAGATCCTTATTGCCGAAGATGATCCGATCTCCCGCCGCGTGCTGGAAGCCAGCCTGCGGCGCTGGGGGCACGAGGTCGTAGCCTGCGCGGACGGAACGCACGCGCACGCCGCCCTGACCACGGCGGACCCACCCCAGCTCGCCGTCCTCGACTGGATGATGCCGGGTATGGACGGCCCGGAGATCTGCCGCCGCGTCCGGGGCGGCAGCGGCCAGGACGGTCTCTACATCATCCTGCTGACGGCGCGAGGGGAGAAGTCGGACATCGTGGAAGGCCTCGAGTCCGGCGCGAACGACTACCTCACCAAGCCGTTCGACCGCGAAGAGCTGCGCGCGCGGGTCGCCGTCGGCGTGCGCGTGGTCGAGCTCCAGCAGAGCCTCGCCGAACGAGTGCGAGAGCTGGAACTGGCGCTGGCGCATGTCAAGCAGCTCCAGGGGATCCTCCCGATCTGCTGCTACTGCAAGAAGATCCGGGACGACAGCAACTACTGGCAGCAGGTGGAAGCCTACATCGCGGCCCACTCCGGCGCGCGCTTCTCCCACGGTGTCTGCCCGGATTGCTACGAGACGGTGCTCAAGCCTGCGCTGCAGACCATGGACCGTGCTGAAGCCGAGAAGTAGCCGCTTCCGATCCGCTCCGTGCCGCTGAGGTGCGCCGCTCCTGCTGCCGACTATCCTCGCGATGAGCCGCAGGGGCGCGCGGAGGACCGGATGCCGGTAGACTATCAACTCCTGGCCTGGGGCGGCGAGTGGGTCGCGATCCGTCCCGCCAGCGGACAGGTCTTCCTGCTCGCCTCCGTCTCCTCGGAAACCTGCCCCGTCTGCCACTACGGGCTTCGGCTCCAGACCGTCTGGCTCGCCACTCCGGGCGAGGTGAGCCGGCTCTCCTGGTGCCAGAGCTGCTTCAACGCGGACTGGGACTCGCAGGAAGGCGTGCCCCTCCACGCGGAAACGCAGGCGGCCCTCCGGCAGGCCGTCTGCGGCGCTACGTTCTGGCCCGGTGCCCGGCCCGCGGTAGAGCATCTACTGCAGACCGGGCTGGTACCACCCCCACGCGCCGATAGCGGCAGCTAAGGGCAGCTAAGGGGCGCTGTGGTATCCTTTCTGGCGGACCTCTCTGTCCCCTTTGGAAGGAGCCCATGTCCGTTTCTCAGTCCTCCCCTCAAACCGCCGGCTCGGTCCTCGAGATCCTGCTCGCCCCGGACCGCCAGGCGGACGTACCGGTCGACGAGGCGTTCGCGGCGGAGCACCGCCGGAATATCGACTGGCTGCTCGACCGGCTCGCGAAGTCGACCGCCGGAGTCCGCGGCCTGATTGCGGACACGCCCCGGCTCACCAGCCTCTCCCTGGCGCGCGCGGAAGAGACGCCGCAGCTCAGTCCTACCATCGTCGCCCTGATCGCGCAGGCCTACGCCGGTTACCTGAGGGAGTCAGCCGGCGGCGGCGCCGCCGCCTTCGTGGGGTATGATGCCCGCTTCCTCTCCCGGGAGTTCGGGGAGATCTTCACGCGCGTCTTCGCCGGCAACGGCATCCGCGTGGTGCGGGACCGGAACGGAGAGGCGACTCCGACCCCCGTCACCTCGTTCATGTCGGTCCACCAGGGGCTGAACGGCGGCATCCAGATCACCGCCAGCCACAACCCACCTAACCACAACGGCGTGAAGTCGAGCACCTCCTACGGCGGGGTGGATACCGACGACGTTTCGGACCGCATCGCCGCGCACGTGCGGCGACTGGTGGAAGAAGACTCGGTAATCCGCTTCGCGCCTCGCAGCTCCCCACTGGTGGAGGAGGTCGACGCCAAGGGGATTTACGCGCGGGAGTACCTGCGCCCCACCTTCCCCGCGGAGCAGCTCGAGCCGCTGCGGAAAGCGATCGAGTCGGGGGCGGGCTTTCTCTTCGACGGCCTCCACGGCGTCGGCGGCTCGGCCATGCGCCGCTATCTGGAGCTCCTGCTGCCGCAGACCGACTGGCGGAAGTCGATCCACCTCCTGAATGCCGAGCCGGACTCCAGCATCGGCGGCATTGAGAAGCCGGATCCGTCCGATCCGAACACGCTCGTCCTCTCCGGGGCGATCTCCTACCTCACGCAGCATCCCGGGGTCCTCGTCTCCGTCACCGCCGACATGGATGCGGACCGCATCGGTACCGCGGTGCTGATCCCCGCGTCCGAGGTGGAGCGAGCGCGGCGGTTCGGCCTCTTCGTGAGCGGCTTCGAGGGGGGAGTCCACGCGGTTCGCTTCACGCCGAACCAGATCTTCACCCTGATCGCCTACGACCGTCTCCTCGCCGCCACCGGCTGCGACGCCGCGGGGCTGCGGGAGGCGGTGCGGTGCGGGCGGATCGACGGGTCGAGGTACCACCTCCTCACCACGATCGCCAGCAGCGTCCTGGCGGAGCAGCTGGCGCGCACGTTCGGGCTCAACTTCCATCTCACGGCGGTCGGCTTCAAGAATCTCGGCAAGCTGGCCCGGGAGATCGACGCCTCTGCCAGCTCGGGCGCGGACCGGGACGTGATCCTGGCGCTGATGGAAGAGAGCGGCGGCGCGCAGGTCGGCCCGTTCCGACCCTGGAACGACCGCGGCGACACGATCCACCGGGACAAGGACACCTGCGCCCTGGCGCTGGCGCTCTTCAACCTGGCGTCGCGGATGCACCTGCAGGGCCGCACGGTGCTCGACTTCTACCTGGAGATGGCGGAGCAGTTCGGCTCCCTCGCCTACTTCGAGCGGCTCGACGCGTACCTGCCGAGCCGGGAGGTCGCCGAAGATCCGCAGCGGGGGGAGGAGGCGAACCAGGTGAAGGCGGAGATGCTGGAGCGGCTGGTGGCGCTGGCGGAGCCGGGCAACTCGATCCAGCTCCTGCGGCTGCTCGGATACGAGCCGTCCGACGTAGCCGGCACCGAGAGCCGCGCGCTCGACGCGATCTCCCTCCTCGTGAAGCTCGGCGGCGAATGGATGACGATCCACCCGAAGGCCACCCTGCACCGGATGCACAACGGCGAGACGGTGGAGCTCTACCGCGCCGGCCCGTTCCCGCACGATGGGATGCGGATCAGCGTGTACGACGCCGAAGGCAGGGTGCGGCACTGGTGCCTGGTGCGCGCGAGCGGCACGGAGGCGGTCGTGCGCGCCTACATGGAAGTGGTGGAGCCGTTCGACAACCCGAACCCGATGCGCCTCGCCACCCAGTTCGAGCCGCTCCTACGCCACCTCGGCCTCGACCGCTACTCCATAGAGCCGGGCAAGCCGGACTACGTGGAGGAGTTCCGGGAGACGGTGCGCGCCAAGTACGGGGGCTGATCGGACGTTTTCGACACAGAGGGACACAGAAGAACCAACAGATGGAACACAGAGGGGCAACCTCCCCAGCCTAGTCGGCCTCGGGCGGCTTACTCACCTGACGCACGGGGGAGTTTCCAACTCCGGGGCTTATCCATTCCGGTGCTTCTCTGTGTCCGCTCTGTCGGTTCGTCTGTGTCCCTCTGTGTCGAAAAACGGAACCCCTAGCCCCGGAACTCCGCCCGCACTTCCCGGGTCAGGCGCTCGCGGGCGTCGGCGATGCGGGCTTCCACTTCCGCGTCGGTGAGGGTGCGGTCTTCGGCGCCCATCTCCACCGCGTAGGCGAGGCTCACCTTCCCCTCCGGCAGGTTGGGACCGGCGTAGACGTCGAAGAGGCGCACGCGGCGGCCCACCTCGCCCAGGCTCTCCCAGAGCAGCTCTTCGATGCGGCCGGAGGGCACGGAGGCGTCGACCACCACCGCCAGGTCGCGCAGCGCCCGGGGGAAGCGGCTCGGGGGCCGGAACTCCAGCGACCGCGACTGGTGCGCCAGCAAGGCCTCCCCGTCCAGCTCGAACGCGTAGAGGCCGCGGGGAAGGTCGAGCCGGGCGGAGACCTCCGGATGGAGCTCTCCGACGAGGCCGATCCGGTCCCGGCCGAGCGTCAGCCAGGCGGTGCGGCCGGGGTGGAACGCGGGAGCTTCGGCGGGCTCCGCCTGCAGCGGCGGCACGCCCAGCCCGGCGACCAGCGCCTCTACCGCCCCCTTCGCCTGGAAGAAGTCGGTCGCCAGCGCCTTGTCAGCGTTCCACGCGTCGCTCCAGCGGCTCCCGAGCATCACTCCCGCGACCAGCAGGCGATCTTCCGGGAAGCCGTCCCCCACCTTGCGGTGGCCGTAGCCGGTCTCGAAGAGGAACGCGTCCTTTACGCCGTGGCGCAGGTTGTGCTGCACCGCCAGGATCAAACCGGGAATCAGCGAGGGACGGAGCGTGTCGAATTCCTCGCTCAGCGGGTTCCTCAGCGACACCGGCCGTACCGGCCCCGCCTCCGTCGTGTTCCAGGCCGGCGAGGCCTCGAGCCGCGCTTCGCGCAGGAAGGTGGAGGCGACGAGCGTGCTGCTGACCGCCTCGTAGAGTCCCTGGCCGGTCAGGAGCTCTCGCGTCCGGCGGATCAGCTCTTCCTGGGCGCTCAGCCGGCCCGGAGCCGCGATGCCTCCCGGGAGCGTTTCCGGCAGCCGATCGTAGCCGTAGAGGCGCCCCACCTCCTCGATCAGGTCCTCCTCGATTGCCAGGTCGGGGCGGTTGGTCGGCACGGTGACCCGCCACTCGTCCGCACTCTCCCGCTCCACCTGGAAGCCGAGCTGGGCCAGGTACCGCTCCGCGTCGGCGTCGGAGACCTCCACCCCCAGCAGGTCGCGGGCACGCTGCGGCCGGAGCCGGATCGACCGGGGCTCAATCGGCGCGGGATAGAGATCGAAAAGGCTCTCGCTCACCGTGCCGCCGGAGAGCTCCGCGATGAGCTGCGCGGCGCGGTCGGCCGCGAAGACCACGCCGTTCGGGTCGACCCCGCGCTCGAAGCGGTAGGAGGCGGGGCTGGTGATGCCGGTCCGCTTGGCGGTGCGGCGGACGCTGGTCGGATCGAAGTAGGCAGACTCGAGCAGGACGTCGGTCGTGGCGTCGGAGACCTCGCTCTCCAGCCCGCCCATCACGCCGGCGATGGCGACCGGCCGCTCGGCATCGCAGATCGCCAGCATGTTCGGGTCCATCTCCACCTCGGTGCCGTCGATCGCGATGATCCGCTCGCCGGGCCGGGCGCGTCGGACCACGATCGCGCGGCCCGCCAGCCGGTCGAGGTCGAAGGCATGGAGCGGCTGCCCCAGCTCGTACATCACGTAGTTGGTCACGTCGACCACGTTACTGATCGAGCGGAGACCCACCGCCTCCAGGCGGGCACGCAGCCAGTCCGGGGAGGGGCCGACGCGGACGCCGCGGATGAGCCGCGCGGCGTAGCGAGGGCAGAGGTCCGGCGCCTCTACCTCCACCCGCACGTCCTCCGCGGCCGGGCCCGCGGCCGCCAGGCGCGACTCCGGCAGATCCAGCTCGGCGCCGTAGAGCGCGGAAAGCTCCCGGGCCGCGCCGAGGTGCGAGAGCATGTCCGCCCGGTTCGGCGTCAGCTTCAGATCGAGCACCGGCCCCGCCGCGGAGTCCCGGATCTGCTCGATCTCGTTCCCCGTGAGGGTCAGGCGCTCCGCCAGCTCCTCTGGGCTCTCTTCCACCCGCACGAAGTCCCGAATCCACTCCACGGAAAGCAGCATCGATCCACCCTTGTCGGTCGTACGATCAGGCCCGGACCGCCACCGGCGATCGACGGGCGCTCGGCCCCGGTCACGGAAGACGCGGAGCCGGTTAGAACTGGCGCAGCATGCGAAGGTCGTTCTCGAAGAGGAGCCGGATGTCGCCGATGTTGTAGCGGACCATCGGCATGCGGTCGAGCCCCAGGCCGAACGCCAGCCCGCTCCACTCCTCCGGATCGAGGCCGACGTGGCGCAGCACGTTCGGATGGATCATGCCGGCCCCGCCCAGCTCCAGCCAGCGGTGCGGCAGCTTGACCGCGATCTCCACGCCCGGCTCCACGAACGGGAAGAAGTCCGGCCGGAACCGCACCGTCACGTCCGGGCCGAACAGCTCGCGGGCCATCGCGGCGAGCGTCCCTTTGAGGTCGGCCAGCGTTACCTTGCGGTCGACCATGAACGCGTCCACCTGGTGGAACGTGTGGTAGTGCGTGGCGTCGACTGCCTCGTACCGGAAGCACCGGCCGAGCGTGAAGACCCGGAACGGCGGCTTCAGCGCCGGCATCACGCGCCCCTGCAGGGCGGTGGTCTGCGTGCGGAGCAGCAGGTCCTCCGCGACGTAGAACGAGGCCTGCTCGTCCAGCGCCGGGTGCTCTTCCTGGAAGTTGAGCGCCGCGAAGTTGTAGGCGTAGTCCTCCACTTCCGGACCGTCGACCTGCTGATAGCCGAGGCCGCGCATGATGTCCGCCACGTGCTCGAACGTGAGGGTGAGCGGGTGACGCCGGCCGACCGACGGCGCGCGTCCGGGCCGGGTCACGTCGACCGCTTCGACGCGCAGCTTGCGCTCCACGTCCGCGCGCGCCAGCTCTTCCCGGCGGGCGCCGAGCAGCTCCGCCACGCGGTCTTTAGCGGCGTTTACGCGCTGGCCGAAAGTGGGACGCTCTTCCGCGGGAAGAGTGGGAATCAGCTTCATCAGCGCGCTGATCTTCCCGCCTTTCCGTCCGAGATACGCGGTATCGATAGCGTCCAGCTCTCCCAGCGTCTGCGCGCCGGCAACCTGTGCGACCGCTTCCTGCTGGAGCTCTTGGATCGGATCCATTCGCCTTCTAACTCTCCCTTCGACCTTGCGCCCAATGCAACGCAGGATTACTGGTCGTCTCTATCGAAGCTCAATATTAACGCGGGGCGGCAGCGATCCGCACTCCGCGGCAATCCGGGAGATTGTATAACAACGAGGCTGCCCATGGAGAACATCGAACGTAGTCGCGAGGTAGCAGGGCAGATTCTGACCGAGTGCCGCGGAGCTTTCGGTTCCGCTCCCAGGAAATTCGGGTTATTCGACCGCCTCGGTTACCTCAGCAGCAACCGGCCCGCCTGGTGCGGCCCGAGTGACTCGCTCTCGTCCTGCTTCGTCGGACGGGACGAGCTGCTTCGGGAAGGCACCGTGGTGTGGGGGCACATCATCCAGGGTAACCCGCTGCTCTTCAAGCCGGGACCGCAGGATTGTGCCGGAGAGGTGCTCTACTGCCAGGACCCGGACGCGGAGGTGGCGCCGAGCGAGCTGGGCGAGCTGGCGCAGGTGCTCTTCCGGCTCAAGGGCCGGGAGCACCCGGACCCGGCACTCACCCACTTCTCCCGCCACCTGGAAGAGGAGCCCACCCGCGTGTTCGGGCTCGACGTGCCGCCGGTCCTGTGCGGAGAGCTGCGATACGCGGTCTCCACGGTCTTCTTCGACCGCAAGCACCTGCCGAACCGCATGCTGAGCGCGCCGTTCTTCCCACTCGTCGTGAGTCCGGGAAGCCTGCAGATCGCCGCGATTCTTCCCTCGCGGTTCTGGCCGCCGGTCTTTACCGATTACTGGCGCCGAGCGGCGCTGGTGACCACCTGAGCTGAAAGCGCCTCTCTACCCGAAGGGCGGAGAGGCGCTTTACGATTCTGGCGTTGCTGCCGGCCGGATCAGGCTTCGGCCGGGGTGGCGGTGCCTGCCGCCTGCTTCGCCTGCTCCACGAGAGCGGCAAACGCCGCCGGCTCGTTGACCGCCAGGTCGGCCATCACCTTGCGGTCGACCGTTACACCGGCCGCCGTCAGGCCGTTGATGAAGCGGCTGTAGGTGATCCCCAGGTCCCGGCACGCGGCGTTGATCCGCGCGATCCAGAGGCGGCGGAACTCGCGCTTGCGGACGCGGCGGTCGCGGTAGGCGTACTGCCCCGCGTGCATCACCGCCTCGTGGGCGGTGCGGTAGACGCTGTGACGAGAGCCCCAGTAGCCCTTCGCCGCCTTCAGCACCTTGTTGTGACGCTTGCGGGTCATTACCCCGCGCTTTACACGTGGCATTTCTTCTCCGTTGTCGGGCGGCAGAGCGCACGGCGCGCTCGCCGGAGGATTCACGGCCGGGAGGGAGCCACCCCCTCTGCGGCCGGGCGCTCCCGCTCGAGAGACTCGAGCGAGAGGAGTTAGAAGCTGTTCGGAAGGAGCCGCTTGACCCGCGCGATCTCGCCGGTGGTCTCGATCGACTTCTCAGCCTTCATGCGCCGCACGCGACCGCCATCCTTCTTGTTCATCATCAGGTGGTTCAGGCGGTTGCTGTCGAACATGATCTTGCCGCTGCCGGTGATCTTGAACCGCTTGGCGGCCGTCTTATTCGTCTTTACCTTAGGCATTTGACGTATCCAGTCTAACCACGCGGCCGGAGTGGCCGCACAGCCTCGAATTGTAGCAAGAGAGGGGCTACTCAGTCAACTCCGCCTGCGCCTGGCGCAGGAACTCGGCGAGCGGCACGGCGCCGAGATCGCCCCGGTCCCGAGAGCGCACCGCGACCGCTTCCGCGGCGGCTTCCTTGTCGCCCACCACCAGCATGTACGGGATCTTCTGGAGCTGCGCGTCCCGGATCTTCGCCTGCATCCGCTCGCCGCGGCGGTCCACTTCCACGCGGAGCCCGGCCTCCGTAAGCTGCTCGCGCACCTGGGCGGCGTAGTCCGCGTGCCGGTCCGCGATCGGGATCACCACCGCCTGCACCGGCGCCAGCCAGAGCGGGAACGCCCCCGCGAAGTGCTCGATCAGCACGCCGACGAACCGCTCCAGCGATCCGAACGGCGCGCGGTGGATCATCACCGGCCGGTGCGGCTGGCCGTCCTCGCCGGTGTACTCCAGCCCAAAGCGCTCCGGCAGCACGTAGTCGACCTGCACCGTGCCGAGCTGCCACTCCCGGCCGATCGCGTCCCGCACCATGAAGTCGAGCTTCGGCCCGTAGATCGCCGCCTCGCCTTCCGCCACCTCGTGCGGCATCTCGAGCTGCTGCACCGCCTCCAGCAGCGCGGACTGCGACTGCTCCCAGACCTCCGGCGTGCCCACGTACTTCGAGGTGTTCTCCGGATCCCGCAGGCCTACCCGCGCGCGGTACTCCAGGTCCAACCGGCCGAAGGTGTGCTTGATGATGTCGACCACCCCGTGGAACTCGGAGACGAGCTGGTCCGGGCGGCAGAAGATGTGGCTATCGTCCTGGGTAAAACCGCGCACCCGCGTCAGGCCGCCGAGCTCGCCGCTCTGCTCCCAGCGGTAGACCGTCCCGAACTCCGCGTACCGGATGGGCAGGTCCCGGTAGCTGCGGCGCTCGCTGGCATAGATCTGGATGTGGAACGGGCAGTTGACCGGCTTCAGGACCAGCTCTTCTTCGTGCTCCCCCTGCATCGTGGGGAACAGGTTCTCCCGGTAGGCCTGCCAGTGCCCGGAGATCTCGTACAGCTCTCGCTTCGCCAGGTGCGGCGTCACCACCGGCTGGTAGCCGCGCTTCCGCTGCTGGTCGCGCATGAACTCCACCAGCGTCTCCCGCAGGGTCGCGCCCTTGGGCAGCCAGAGCGGCAGACCGGCGCCCACCAGCGGGCTGATCATGAAGAGGCCCAGCTCCCGGCCCAGCCGCCGGTGGTCGCGCTTCCGCGCCTCTTCCATCCGGTGGAGGTACTCCTCCAGCTCTTCCTGGCTCCGGAACGCGGTGCCGTAGACCCGCTGGAGCATCTTGTTCTTCTCGTTGCCGCGCCAGTAGGCACCGGCCACCTGAAGAAGCTTGTACGCGCCGATCTCCCCCGTCCGCGCCACGTGCGGACCGCGGCAGAGGTCGACGAAGTCGCCGTTCGTGTAGATCGTGATCGGGTCGCCTTCCGGGATCTCCCGGATCAGCTCCTGCTTGTATGGGTTGTGGACGAAGAGCTCCAGCGCTTCCTCGCGGGAGACCGGCTTGCAGACGAACTCGTCGTCCGCCGCGATCCCCTTCCGCATCTCCGCCTCGAGCGCGGCCAGGTCTTCCGGCGTGAACGGCGTGTCGCGGTCGAAGTCGTAGTAGAAGCCGTCCTCCGTCGGAGGACCGATCGTCATCTTCGCCTCGGGGAACAGGTGGGTGACCGCCTGCGCCAGCACGTGCGCGGCACTGTGGCGGATGCGGTAGAGATCGTCGACTTCAACCGGTCTGCGCATACCCTGTTCCTCCCGGCGGTCCTTACGAGGGACGAGCCCGTTCGAGACGTGCGGCCCCGGAGGGCCGAGAAAGCTCCGTTCACCCGCGTGACCAGCAACGGTCCTGGCTGCGGGAACCCGGGCATTCTAGCAGAGGCCTCTCCGGCCTGTCGAGCGAGGGACAGGGGAGGGATGAGGGATGAGGGATGAAGGCGGAAGGATGAGGGATGAAACCGAACCACCGGCGCGGGAGAGCCCTTCGGTTGCCGGGAGTGCTGCCGGCAGCTCGGAGGGCCAGTGGAGAACGAGAACGAGAACGAGAAGGAGAAGGAGCGCCCGGACGCGGGAGGTTCGGCTTCATCCCTCAGCCTTCATCCCTCATCCTTCGAGACATCCCCCATCCCCTTTGCTTACATGTCCCGCCCGCGAGAGCAGTACGCCGCGATGATCTCCAGCAGGAGACCGAGGTTCCCGTCTTTGCGGAAGTAGCTGGAGAAGCCGTCGTTGAGAAGCTGGGGCGTGGACGGGCCGCTGGTGAGCAGGATGACGGGGGTCTGGCGCGCGAGCGGGTCGCCGGCGGGGTCGAGTCTGCGCTCCCGCAGCAGGCGCTCTTCCAGCAGGATCACGGCGGGGCGCGAGCCGTCCCGCAGCAGCAGTCCCGCCTCCGCCGGAGACGGGGCCGCTACGGCGCGAAAACCACTCTCGCGCAGCCAGTGCGCCAGTACGTGGGCGGCTTGAGTGTCGTCATCTACCACGAGGACGACGCCGCTCTCTTTTCCATCCATGGTTGGCTCATCGGGCCGCAGTGCCGTTGGCCCGTTTCCGGGCGGTTGCTCCGCCCTGTCTCCACAGGATGCCAGAGGACTCCTCGGGCTTCACTGTGCTATGGATACGTTTCCTGGACGGAGGCGCGCTTCCCTGACTCGCCGTAAGTCACCCCCGACGCATCTAGTGGTGCCGGTTACTTCTGATGTGTGGGAGTGGGAGCAAGGGAGAGTGGGAGATCCGCTCTCGTATGCAGCTTCTCAAGCTCGCCCTCTCCCCCACTCTCCCTTGCCAGATCCACCTATCAATCCCGGTCTCACGGCGAGATAGCCCCGGGTGCGCTCCGACTTAAAGAAGCCTCGCGCCGGCTGGCCGGCCCCGCGCCCGACCCGGTGTCAGTCTGCCTCGCTCCGGGTAGAGCTTTGCCGGGAGGAGTGCAGATATGCAGGATGACACTCGACGTCTCACCGTGGCCCGGGAACATCTCCAGCAGGCGTACGAAGAGGTAACGCTGGCGATCAGCAACACGGAGGAGTCGATCGCGCAGGCCGCCATGGGGCGGGCATTGAACCACCTCGACATGGTGTGGCGGCGGCTGGAGCACCAGCGGCAGCGGGTCAGTCGCGAGCCGCTGCTGAGTACCGTGGAGCGCGCCTTCGTCGCCTCGCGGGAGGCGTGGCAGGGCACGCACGACGCGCTGAATGACTGGGACACCGCGCGGCGCGGGAACCTGGACCGCGTGCGCAACGCGATCCTGCAGGCGACCTCCGCGGTCGACGACGCCTGCGCGGAGGACACCACGGAAGAGGCGCAGCGGGCCGGGGCGAGCGCCTGACGCTGCTGCAGGTTAGTTAACAGGTTGCAGGTTAGCAGGTTGCAGGTTTCGGACCGAGGTTCACTCGGAGCGGCCTGCAACCTGCAACTTGCTACCCTGTTAACGCGAAGCCCCGACGCGCTCGGCGATGGTGATGCGGCCCTCGTCCGAGATGCACCGCACCAGCGGCGCGTACATGGCGTAGCCGGAGAGCGGCAGCGCGTGGAAGCTGCCGGGCGCCTCCGCCCGCAGCCGGTAGGTCAGCATGCGCGTGCCCTGGGGCAGCTCGGTAATGAAGAACGCCACGCGGTCGTCCCGCAGCTCGACGTTGCTGCAGAGCCCTTCCCCGTAGCGGGCGCCGCTGCGGAGCTCCACCGGCTCGCAGCCGGCCGGCTTCATGTCCTCGAACACCAGGTGCGTGAAGCGGTTCTTGCTCTCCAGCACCAGCTCTACCTCAAGCAGGTCGCCGCTGTCGAGCGGCGCTCCCGGGGCGAGGAGCACGCGGTGGTAGCCGTCTGCCGTCTTCTCACCCTTCTCCACGCCGGAGGGGGTGCGGGTGAGCCGGAAGTAGCGGCGGCGGACGCTGATCTCATTGCCGGCGGGCTGGATGTCTTCCTCGAAGCTGAAGTACTGGAGCGCCGCCGTGTAGTAGAGCGTGCCGGCGCCCGTGCGGCTCACGGTGACCTCGCACGGCCCGCTCCCCAGCTCCGCCGCGGGGACCACCAGACGGTAGTCGCCGAGCAGCGCTTCTTCCGGCGTGAGGGTGAAGCGCTTCTCCGGCCCGCCGTTCACCCGGATGGCGGCGGTGAAGCTCGGCTTCAGCTCCCCGCGGATGCGGGCGAACTCGGAGAGAGCCTCGATCGCAAGGGCAGAGGCGCGGGTGGTGTCCCACGCGTTCCCCTGCCGGTTGACGATCAGCCAGCGCGCCGCCATCGCGGCGAGGCTGCTCTTCGGATCGACCCGCAGCAGCGCGCGCAGGCAGGTGGCGGTCGTCTCCACGTCGTGGTTCTGCCACTCCCACGCCTCGCCGACGGTCCGCGTCCAGGAGCAGGTGGAATTGGCGCGGTCGACCTTCGCCGTGTTGCTCAGCATGGCGGCGCAGACCTTCGCCTCCGCCGCCCGGCCGGTGCGCTGCAGCCCCATCGCGAGCAGCGCCAGCCCGTAGGCGTTCAGCGCCTCCCGCTTCGGGTAGACCCCCTCCGCCAGCCGCTTCCCGGCCGCGGCGGCCCGCTTGGGATCGAGCGTCAGCACGCAGCCGGCGTACGCCTGCTCGTGCAGGCTCTCGATCCCGCCCAGCGACTTCTCCAGGTAAGCAAAACCCCGCTCCAGCAGCCCCGGCGTCAGCTCCACGCCCGCCTGCTTCGCCATCGCCAGGCCTTCCAGCACGTAGGCGCTCATGTGCGGATCGCTGGGGTCGTGCTGCCACCAGCCCCACCCGCCGTCCGCGTTCTGGAAGCGCTGCAAGCGGGAGAGCCCCTCCGCCGAGACGCTCTGCAGTCGCGACGGGTCGAACACCGGCTCCCGGCCGCGAAGCTGCTCCGGACGCGCGCGGCTCCGCAGCGCCGCCAGGTCGATCTTGAGCTCGGAGAGCGTCTTCGCGGCGACGACGCACGGCACGAACCGGCTCAGGGTCTGCTCCACGCAGCCGTACGGGTATTCGACTAGGTACGGGAGCGCCTCCAGTGCGGTCGACATCACCGAAGGGTTGAGCTGCACCACCAGCGAGCCGCCCTCCGGAGAGCGCTCCGCCGGCAGGGTGAACGGGAGGCGCACGGAGGCGTCCGGCTTCGTCTTGCTACCGCCGGAGAGCGCGCCGCTGCGGACCACGGTCTTCTCCACGCCGTGGACCTTCACCGGGAACCGCATCTCCATCGCGTCGCCCTGCTCGCCCGCTTCCGCACGGACCCGGACCTTCGCCTCGCCGGAGCGGTCGACCCGCACCCGCCAGTCGACCCGCGCCTCGCCGCCCTGCGGCACCTCCACCCACTGCTCCAACACGCCGGCCGCGGCGGAAACCGGCGGGGGCGCGGCGGCGTCGCCCGGGACCAGGAGATCGGCGCGCGGGACGAAGACCGGCTGCGGCTGCGGCGGTCCCGGCGCGGCGGCCCCGGCGGGCGCCAGCGTGCCGCCTTCGAGCTGCAGCGAGACGCGCACCCGCCGCGTCTCCTCCGTGTAGTTGTGGACGTTGGCGGAGAGCGTCACCTCGTCGCGCTCCACGAAGAAGCGCGGGGACTGCAGGCGCACCAGGAAGTCTTTGTAGGTCTCCACGGAGGCGCTTCCCTCGCCGCCGCGCGCGTCCGGCGTCCAGCCCACCGCGGTCGCGCGCCAGCGAGTCAGGTTGTCCGGCCAGACCACCTCTACCGTCGCCTCGCCGTTCTCGTCGGTCACCACGGACGGCAGCCAGAGCGCGGTGTCCTGGAAGTCACTCCGCACGCGGAGCGAGTCCGCGAGAAGGCGCGGCTTGCGAGCGATGGTCGACTCGACTCGACCGCCCAGCTCCGGCTGCGCCGTGGCCGAAACTTCGGCGGCTACGGCGCCGATGTTAACCTCCCTAGCCAGCCTTCCCAACTCGGAGCGATGGCGTCGCGGCGTCCAGACGCCAAGCACATCTACCGCGTCCCCAGCGCCGAGCTTTCCGAGCCCGGCGGCGAGGGAGTCATCGTCCCTCTCGCTCTTGAGCGGGGGCTGTGAGTCCGCGTCCAGGCTCCCGAAGGTCTGCTCGGCGCTCGTCTCGGATCGGACGTAGCTGCCGCTGTAGGCATCCTTCAGGAACGCTGCGAGGGTTCCAAGCTCCTCCGGCTGGATGTAGGTCAGCGATTCATCGATCACGCCGACACTCGCCTCCGCGCGGACGCCCCGCCCGCGAGCATCGAGGGTGCGGATCCGGAGCGTCGTCTTCTCCCCGGGCTGGACGCGGGCGGTGGCGGCCGTCACCTCCACCCGGAGATCGCGCGAGGAGCCGACCACCTGCAAATTCGCGAGGTCCTGCAGGAACACGCCGTCCCGTACCCCATAGAGGCCCAACGTTACGCCGGGCAGGTGGGCGCCCGTGACCGGCACTTCCAGCACCGAGAAGTTGCCACGGGTGGTGACGGAGCGGCGACTCAGAAGCCGGTGGTCCGCCTCTTCAGAGAGCATCAGGTGGAGGTCCGGCCGGCGGGAGACCACCAGCAGCCGCGCCGTGTCTCCGGGGCGATACGTCGCCTGCTCCGCCAGCACCACCAGCTCCTCGTCGACCTTGAGCCCGTCGGCGGCGGCGTCTCCGGCAATCCACACGCGCTCCCGGGTGATCGACTTCCCTTCGCGCCCATCCAGCGCCTCGAAGACGATCTCGTACAGGCCGCCGCGCCGCGGAGTCCAGTCGAGCCGGGCCGTGCCGCCGGCGTCGGTGCGGACCGACTGCCGATGCGACTCCGCCTCGCGATAGCCGCTCTCAGAGTCGGCATCGCCAGTGAGCCGCATGACGCGCAGCGTGCCCGAAGCGGCCACGGCATCCCCGCCCGGCACAGAAGTCCGCAGCTCAGCCGCGACGCGATCGCCGGAGGAGAAGAAGCTGCGGGCGAGCCGGATCTCGCCCTGCACCAGCGAGGCCAGCGCGCGGACCTCTCCCTTCGCCTCGATGGTCCGGCGGCTGGCGTCGGTGACTTCCGCCACCACCTCGAAGCGGGCGTGCGCGTCCTTCTCCCCCGGATAGGGCAGAGCTACGAACTCGATCGACGCCTCGCCGCGAGCGTTCGTCGCGGCGGTCCCCTGCGCGATCTCCTCGCGAGCCCACTCTCTCACCGGGTACGTGAACCGCGTGGACGGCTGCCATTCGTGCCGGAAGACCCGGTACTGCACCCGTCCGTTTGCCACCGGCTCGCCGAAGTAGTACCGGGCCGCGATGGTGGCGCTCACCCGCTCGCCGATCCGCACCGGCGCCGCCCCGACCTTCGGGGTGACCTGGACCTCGAACTCCGGCTTCTTGTACTCCTCCACCCGGAAGGTGCCGGCGATCCGCTCGCGGTCCTCACCCCGTCCCCAGGCGGCGAGGACGGTGTACTCCCCGAGAAGCGCCCCCGGGCTCAGTTCGAAGGAGCCGTGCAGCGTTCCAAAGGCGCCGGTGGACAGGTCCTTCGTCGCCAGGTACGACTCATCCGGTGCCTGGAGGCGGACCCGCACCTTCTGATCGGTCATCGACTTCCATGCCCGCTGCTCGTCGCGCGTGGCGAGCAGGGCGCGGTAGTGGACCGTCTGCCCGGGCCGGTAGACCGGACGCTCCGTGTAGAGATAGACCTGTCCGGAGTCGCCCGCGTCCGCCTGGCGAGAGGCCCAGTTGCTCCCCGTGACCGCGTAGCGGTCGCCTTTCCAGGCGAAAGTGACCACGCTGTCGCTGCTTACGCCCTCCGGAGAGAGCTGCTTATCGGCGAAGCCGTTCTCATCCGTGGCGATCGTGGCCGCAGAGATCTTGCTCTTGCCCGCTTTGTCGTCGTACAGCTCGCGGATGATCGCGGAGGCTTCCGCCACCGGGGCGCCGGTGACGGCGTTCACCACGCGGGCGTAGGCGCGTTGGCCGTCGACCACCTGCACCACGGCGAGGTCGGTGATCAGGAGCAGCACGGCGGAGTGGACCTTTCCCCCGTCGGCCTCGATCACGTAGGCACCGTTCGACGTGAAGGGCGCCTCGATCTGCCGGGTCACGGCGGAATGGTCGTCCGAGTCGGTCAGCGGCGCCTCCCAGGTGACCGGCTCCCCCTGCGCGAACTTCCGGGCGCCCTTCTCGCGCCCGATCCGCTGGAGGAGGTCCTCCAGGCCGCTCTCCGTCTTCAGCAGCACGGCCGGCTGCTTCACCATCTCTTCCAGCTTCACGCGGTACCCGGTTAGCTGGACGCTCTTCAGGTTGCGCGCGCGGACCGTCATCTTCGGCTTCACGCCGGGGAGTTGGGGCGCGGGCGCCGCGATCTCGAGGTGGAGCCGCGTAATCGCGGCGATCGCCTGCTGCGCCGCAGGGGTCCAGGCACCCTGCGGATGCTCCTTCACCAGCGCCTCGTAGCTCGCCGCGGCTTCCGTGTACTTCCCGTCCGCAGCGAGCCAGTCGCCGAGAAGCAGCCGCGCCCGCTGCGGTTCCGGCTTCTCCGGGAAGTCCTTGACTACGCTCCGGAGCAGGTCGTCGGGGTTCCGGCTCTGATACGGGTACGGCGGGAGCTTGACCTCGGGGCGGTCGCCATAGCCGACCAACTCCCAGCGCATCAGCCTCTGCACCTTCTCGTGGTAGTCGCGCAGCCAGATCGCCTGGGCCAGCCGCGCGCGCGGCTTCTGCGTCTCGGTGCCGATCTTCTCCACCGCCAGGTAGAGCTGGAGCGCCTTCCGGGGTAGGCCCCAGTCGGCGCTGTACTTCGCGTCCGGATCGAGCTTCCAGCTCGCGTGGTCGGGCGCCGGCCACTTCCGCTCCCTCGCCCACGCGTCGAGCTGGGTGCCGGTGAGAACGCGCACCAGGTCGGCGGCGTGGTCCGCCTGCTCCGGCGCCGCTTCCGGAATCTGGGCGCGGAGGCGGTCGTACAGCAGGTAGGCTTCTTCGCCGAACTGGACCGCCTTCCGCTGGTCTTCCGCCGTCAGGTCGATCCGCTCCGGGCGCTCCGGGGAGTCGACCTGCGGCACGTCCTCCCCGCGGAAGTAGCGGCCCCCCACCTTCCACCCGCCGTGCGGGACCATCAGGTAGAGCTGCATCAGCCAGGCGCGCGACCGCGCGTCCCAGATCGTATTCTTGTAGCGCTCGGCGATGACGAGGGCGTGGTTGGTCGCGCGGTCCCACTGCTCGGTCAGGCCGACGCAGCGCGCCATGGTGTAGTCGACCTGCGCCACCCGCTCCGCCGGCACCTGCTTTTTGGCCTGCGCCGAGGAGTAGAGACGCAGCGCGTCCGCCCAGCGCTTCTCCGCGTAGGCGCGGTCCGCCTGCGCCAGCAGGCTCTCCTCCACGGGAGCCGCGGCGGGCTTCGACTTCTCCGCGCTCGCCGCCGGCTTTTCGGCCGGCTTCGCCGCCGTCGGCTTCGCGGCGGCAGGCTTTTTCGCCGCGGGCGACTTCGCGGCAGCGGCAGGCTTCTTCGCCGCGTCCGCTTTCTTCCGCGCAGAGGCGGCCGGCTTCGGCTTCTCCTTGGCCCTGGAGGGCCGGGCGGTCTGCGCCAGGAGCGATTGGCCCGAAAAGAGCGTGCCCAGGCAGAGCAGCAGCGAGAGGAAGCGTGGCGACATGGGACTGGATCTCCGAGAAACCGCACGGAGGCCGCCGGGACGGGCTGCGGTCGGTTGCGGCGGCGGGCGAGCAGAGCGGCTCCCGGCGGCGGGAGGCAGGAGCGCCCCCCTTCCGTTCACCACGCCGCGCGGCGCGCCCTACCCGCCCCCGCCGCGGCCCAGGTTTCCCAACATTCACGCCACGGCAATAACGCGATGGCGGGGCCGCGCCGCCTGGTCGCCGCGGCAGGAGGAGACGGCATGGATCTGCGTCTGGCGCCGGCGCGCACGCTGGGGAGGACCGGCGTGCAGGTGCCGCTGGTCGGCTACGGGACGGCACCCCTCGGCAAGAAGTGGTTCAAGGGCGATGCCACCCGGTGCCTGAACCACGCGATCGATCGGGGCATTACCTACCTCGACACCTCTCCGGACTACGGCAGCGAGCCGTACGTCGGCGAGGTGATGAAGACTCGCCGGGACGAGGTCTTCCTGGCAACCAAGGTCAACAACCGCCGCAAAGAGACGGTGCTGGACGAGATCAAGGAGTCGCTCAAGAAGCTTCAGACCCACTACGTCGACCTGATCCAGGTCCACGCGGTGAACGCCTTCGCCGACCTGGAGATGGCGCTGGCGGAGGACGGTACCCTGGCGGCGCTGGAGCAAGCGCGGGACGAAGGGCTGGTCCGCTACATCGGCATTACCGGGCACGCCCGGCCGGAGATCCTGGCGGAGGCGCTGCGGAAGTACCCGTTCGACACGGTGCTCGTCGCGATCGGGATGGCGGACCGGCTGGTGACCGCGCCGGACCGCTTCCTGCTGCCGGTAGCGCGGGAGAAGAACGCCGGCGTCATCGCCATGAAGGTGCTCGGTCACGGCGAGTTCCCCAACGTGAACCTGGCACTGCGGTACTCCCTGGGACTGGAGGGGGTGAGCCTGGCGATCGTCGGCATGGACAACACCGACCAGATCGACGAGATCGTCGAGATCGCCGCCAACTACACCCCTCTCTCCGAGAGCGAGGAGGCGCAGCTCATCGAACAGGTGAAGCCGCTGGTGCAGAAGGACTACGAGGAGAGCCAGAAGGGCGCCGGCAGCCTGTTCTGGCTGCACGACAGCAACGTGATGGGTTGGAAGCAGCAGGACGAGCCGGCGCTAGTCAATTACTAGCCGGGAGATGGAAGAGGGGAGATGAAAGAGCCCGCGGCGGCGGGCCGGTCCCTCTGGCGATCGCCAAGGGTCGACTCGAGAAGAGCCTGCGCCGAGAGATCCAATCCGCGGATAATCAGGCGTCCGGAGGACGCGTGGCCGAAGGCCGGGCAGCGAGGTACTTCCAGTGCCTCGCTGCATTGCGGTGACACCGACTCACCCGCACGCCGGCAGCCGTCTCCTCTTTCATCTCCCTTCTCCGTCTTGTCTACCGGAGCAGCGGCAGCATCAGCGTCGCCAGGCCGAGGAAGAAGAGGAAGCCGCACACGTCGGTGACGGTGGTGACGAAGACGCCCGAGGCCTGGGCGGGGTCGAGCTTCAGCTTTCGCAGGGCGAGCGGCACCCCGAAGCCAGCCAGGGCGGCGGCGATCATATTGAGGAGCATCGCCGCGGCGATGACGAGGCCCATCCACGGGTTCCCCCGCCAGAGCCAGACCGCCGCGCCGACGAGGGTGCCGACGGCGCACCCGTTCGCGGCGCCGAGCGCCAGCTCTTTCACGAAGGTGCGGCGCGCGTTGCGCCAGTCGAGCTCGCCCAGCGCGAGACCGCGGACGATGATGGTGAGCGTCTGGATGCCGGCGTTGCCGCCCTGTCCGGCGACGATCGTC
Source organism: Armatimonadota bacterium (assembly GCA_046292385.1). Taxonomy (GTDB): domain Bacteria; phylum Armatimonadota; class SYMT01; order SYMT01; family SYMT01; genus JBKBRF01. The sequence goes on from JBKBRF010000009.1 coordinate 64,484, forward strand.
TGCAGCGCCGCCAGGGCGGCGACCCGCTCGATCGTGCCCTCGAAGAAGCTGATCACCCACGCCGCCAGGAACGCCGTGCCGAGGTTGACGTAGAGCCAGGGGAGCCGCTTGCGCAGGGAGAAGCCGAAGGAGGAGTAGACGCTCTCATCTTCCGAGAGACCGACCATCCGGTACATGTCCTCGGAGCTCTCTTCCTCCGCGATCTCCCGGAGGCGGGCATGCGTGATCTGGCCCCGGAGCACGCCGCGGCTGTCGATGATCGGCAGCGCCAGCAGGTGGGAGCGCTGCGCGCGGATCGAAGCCTGCTCCTGGTCTTCGTAGGTGTAGGCGAACTCCACGTCCCGCCGCATTACCTCCGAGACGGCAAGCTGCGGCCGCTGGAGCAGGAGCACGTCGAGCGGCAGGTAGCCCTGCAGGCGGCCGGCGGCGTCTACGACCCAGACCTCCTGCACCTCGTCCAGCTCGTCCGCCCGCTCCCGCAGCGAGGCGATCGCCTCTTCCAGGGTCATCTCCGGGCGCACCGCCGGAGCCCCGAACGCCATTGCGCGGCCGGCCGACTCGTCGTCGTAGCCGAGCAGCTCCCGCAGCTCCTGGGCCTCGTCCGGGTCGATGCGGCGGAGGACGTCGTCCGCGACCGCCGGGTCGGTGTCCTCCAGGAGGACGACCGCTTCTTCGGAGTCGAGGTCGGAGACCATCTCCGCCAGCCGCTCCGACTCCAGGTCTTCCAGCAGCTCGTCGCGGACGGTCTCGTCCAGGAGCGTGGCGACTTCCCCGGCCAGCTGTGGGCGGAGGGCGTCGAAGACGACCTCGCGCACCTCGTCGTTCGCGTGCTCCAGGAGGTCGGCCAGGTCTTCCGGCGGCTGCTCTTCCAGCACGCGGCGGAGGTCCGTGACGGCCCCTTCCCGGACCAGCTCCTCCACCGTCTCGGTTAGTAGCCGGTGCTCTTCCTGCATCCGCACTCTCCGCCGGGGTGCCGCGCTCCCCTGACCGTCCGCCCGCCATGCGGAGTAGAATCCTCCGGACGGGCGCCGCGTCCGTCCAGAACAGCGTATCCCGAGCCGAGGACTGCGACCATGAAATCCCCCGCCCTGCTCCCCACTTTGCTGGCTGCCGGCAGCCTGGCCGCTTATCTGCTGCTGGCGGGCCTCCCGGCGCGTGATGCTGGCGCCCAGGCCCCAGGCGCCACCCCGTTCCGCCACGTGCTCCTCGTCCCGCCGGACGACAAGGACTACGTGCTGGTCAAGATTCCGAACGGCGGGAAGGCAGTGGTCACGGACATCATCGCCTACAACAGCGCGGACGGAAACGGCCACAAAGTCGCTCCCACCGCGGAGAGCTACCTGTGGGTCGGCGGCTATGTGGACGGGAAGTCGGTGGGGCTCGTCAACCGGATGCGGGTGCTCGGCAACGAGACCGAGCAGTGGCACCTGGAGACCGGCCTGGAGCTGAGCGGCGCCGGCGAGCTGCTCGTCTCCAGCGAAAAGGAGGCGCCCGGCGCCTCGCCGGCACTGGTCTACGTGACGGGATACCTGACGCGCTGACCTGGGGTGAACGGGCTTCCGAGCCGCGGCTCACACCTCTTTGCGAGTAGGGCCGTGCGTCCACGCAGGCCGAAGACTGGCTCGCTCTCGGCTCCCGCTTCTCATGAGGTACCCCCTCGGAACCGGCTCGCGAGAGCAGATCAAAATCCGGGTGATAAACTACGGAGGCCCGGAGCGTATCCGCGGCGGTCTGGAGGGCCGAAGGAATGAGCGACGAAGTCGAGCGAGAAGCACCCGTAACCGAGGCGGAGGTCCTGCGCGCACTGCAGGTGGTGGAGCATCCGCACCTGGGCGGCGACCTGGTCAGCCGCGGGCTCATCCGCGGCGTCAAGGTTTGCGAGGGGAACGTCGCGTTCGAGCTGCTGCTGCCGCCCCCGGCCGAGGGACTGCGCCCGGAGCTGCAGGAGCGCGCCCGCGCGGCGGTGCAGCGGCTCCCGGGAGTGACGATGGTCAACGTGCGCGCGGCCGCGGCCCCTTCCGCTCCGCAGCCGGCGGCACCTCCGCGCCAGGCCCAGCCGGGCTCCCCGCTGGGGGGGCCGCAGCCGGCCGGTCCCTCCATCCTCCCGGGCGTCAAGCACGTGATCGCCGTCGGCTCCGGTAAGGGCGGCGTGGGGAAGTCGACTGTCTCCGTCAACCTGGCGGTGGCGCTGGCGCAGCAGGGAGCGCGGGTCGGGCTCCTCGACGCGGACGTCTACGGACCCAGCATCCCGATGATGATGGGCGTGCGGCAGACGCCGCTGGTGGAAGCCGGCAAGATGCTGCCGCTGGAGCAGCACGGCGTGCAGCTCATGTCGCTCGGCTTCCTGATGCCGGACGACTCCGCGCACGTGATCTGGCGCGGGCCGATGGTCGGCGGCGCGGTGCGGCAGATGCTGACCGACGTGAAGTGGGGCGAGCTCGACTACCTGCTGGTCGACCTCCCTCCCGGCACCGGCGACGCGCAGCTGACGCTGGCGCAGACGGTGCCGATCACCGGCGCGGTGGTGGTGATGACCAGCCAGGACGTGGCGGTCAATATCGCCAGCAAGGCGGTCGGCATGTTCCGCAAGCTGAACGTGCCGATCCTCGGCGTGGTTGGAAACATGGACAGCTTCGCGTGCCCCGCGTGCGGCACCCACACCCCGATCTTCACCCGCGGCGGCAGCGAGAGCGCCGCGCAGAAGCTGGGGGTGCCGTTCCTGGGAAGCGTGCCGCTCGACCCGCAGACGGTGGAGCACGGCGACGCCGGCACCCCGACGGTGATCGCGGCGCCCGACTCGGCGCAGGCGGCGGCGTTCCGGGCGATCGCGGAGAACGTGACGCGCCACCTGGAGCAGGACACCGATTCCGGCGACCCGTTCGGCGGGCTGCTGCACCAGTTCGGCGGAAGATAAGGTCTCCCGGGAACCCCGGCTTCGCGGAACACGTCTCTCTGGTGAGAGACAGGACCTCGCTGCGGTGCGGCGAGGCCCTGTCGTCGTTCCGGCTACCCCGCCTTCCCGCTCCGCGCCGCGGATCTCCCGGCCCGACTAGGAAACCGCGCGCCCCGAGTCGTAACATAAGGTAGTTGGACGGCCCGCCCCGCTCGGCGGCGGGTAACGACAGGAGGTTCCCCTTGCTGGATGGTGAAGGTCTTCAACCCTCGAGCGATACCGAGACTCTCGTCCGGATCCTCGGCCGCACCGCGTCGCTGCTGCAGGCGCGCGGCTGCGGGGTGTTCATCTGGGACAAGGACAAGAACCAGCTTAGTGCCATGCGGCCGTTCTTCGGGGTGGAAGACGGCGGCCTGAAGTCGCTCGAGTTTCCGGTCTCCAGCTCCGCCATGGGGAGCGCGGTCCTGCAGGACCGGCCCGTGCTGATGGACGAGACCTCCAACGGGCATCCGGACGAGCAGGCGCTCCGCACGCTCGACATCCAGAACGCGGTCTCCGTCCCGCTCGCCATCGAGCGCCGCGACGAAGGCAACATGGTGGTCGAGCGCAGCATCATGGGAGTCTTCTGCGCCTTCGACAAGTTTTACGGCCGGAAGTTCGACCTGGAAGACGCCAAGCTGCTCAGCATGATGGCGCGCCAGGCCTCCGCCGTCCTCGTCACCAGCCAGCTCTACTGGAAGGAAGTAGAGCGGACCAAGCGGCTGCACGAGATCTTCAAGAACACCTCGGTCGGCCTGATGGCGATCTCGCCAAAGGGCACCGTGACCCAGATCAACCCCGCGGCGCAGCGAGCGCTCTCGATGGACCCGGACGGCTGGTTCGGCAAGTCGTACGAGGAAGTGATCTCTAACCGGGAGATCTGCGAGATCATTGGCGACGCGCAGGCCGGCAACCCGTCCGCGGAGCCGAAAGAGCTCACCCTCTACGAAGAGGCAGAAGACGGCGAGCGGGACGAGCGGATTTACCGCATCCAGACCGACCCGATCCGCTCCGAAGACGGCGAGCCGATGGGCTGGGTGATCGTGTTCGAGAACATCACCGACATCCGCCGCGGCGAGCAGATGATGGCTGCGTTCGTCGACATGGTCTCCCACGAGCTGCGGACGCCGCTGACGCCGATCCGCGGCTTCGTCTCCACCCTGCTCCAGGCCGGCGAAGGGATGTTCGACTGGGAGACCCAGGCGGAGTTCCTCCAGATCGTCGACACCGAGGCGGAGCGCCTGGGAGTGCTGATCGACGACCTGCTCAACATCGCGCGCATCCAGAACGGCCGCGGCCTGCAGTTCCACTTCACGCCGACCAACCTGCACTCGATGGCGGAGCAGGTGGTGCGGCTCCAGGCGCAGAGCTCCTATAAGAAGCCGACCCACACGCTGGCGGTGGACATCCCCGACGGGCTGGTGATCCAGGCCGATGAGGGCAAGCTGATCCAGATCCTCCACAACCTGGTCGGCAACGCCCTCAAGTACTCCCCCGATGGCGGCGAGGTGAAGATCTCCGCCGTGGTAGAGGATGACGGCGTCAAGGTCGGGATCCACGACCAGGGCCTCGGCATCCCGCCGGATGCGCTCCCCAAGATGTTCGGGCAGTTCTTCCGCGTGGAGTCGAGCGGACACACCGGCATCAAGGGCACCGGTCTCGGCCTCTGGCTCACCAAGTACATGGTGGAAGGCCATACCGGCCGCATCTGGGTCGAGAGCGAGTGGGGCCAGGGCAGCGTCTTCTATATCTGGCTGCCCAAGTCGCCCAGCGTGAAGAGTGACGACTAGTAATCCGTCAGTCCGGGATAGAGTGGTGGATTTGGCAAGGGAGAGTGGGAGACGTCGGTTGCAGGTTAGCAAGTTGGCACGTTGCAGGTTGAGCCGCCGGTGGGCGGGTTCGGAACCTGCAACCGGTTAACCTGCAACCTGAAAACAGATGGGAGCGGGGCTCCCACTCCCCCACTCTCCCTTGCTCCCACTCCAAGAGATCAGAAGCTGGAAAGCGCCGCAGATCGATGCGCTGCGGAGTCCTGGGGGTAGCTAAACGATGTCCCGGCGCCTTGCCGCGCTCGCGTGCCTGCTGTTCAGTGTCACGGGGCTGCTGGTAGCGCTGGGAAGCGTCCCCCAGCTCATGCGGTTCCCGCTGGAGCGTCTCAAGGAGATGGACCAGGGGCCGCTCCCCCTCGCGGCCGTCTGGCTGGAAGGCCTCCGGCCGACGGTGCAGCTCCTCGGGCGCGCGGAGCGCCTGCTGACGGGCCTGCTGGCGCTGGCTCTGATCGGCGCCTTCACCGTCCTGGCATACCAGCTCAACCCGGCGTTCCACCTGCTCAAGCCCCCGAAAGAGCGGGTCGGCAAGGGGCTGTCGGTCCATATCGACGTCCCGCGCCTGATCCGGGCGGGCCTGGCCCTGGTGATCTCGGTCTGGCTTGCCGGCTGCCTCGCTCCGCTCGCCGCACTCTTCGGGCCCAACCCCGCCGGTGGGGCGGAGGTGGGCGCCGGCACGCGCGCGGCCTGGCTGCTGCTGGGGGGTATCCCCGCCTGGACCGCCGGCATCTCCGGCGTAATGGGCGCCGTGGTCCATTCGCTGCTGCTGTTCCTGGCGCTCTGGCTGATCTGGGGCCCGGGCGGCCTGGTAACCCCGGGACGGGAGCTGCTGACGCACGCCACCCCGGTCTGGGGCGTGCTCGCCGGCCTGGCCGGTTTCCCCGCGATCCTGGCGCTCGCCGACGGCCGGCCGTGGATGATCCTGACCGGATCCGCCATCAGCCTGGCCGACCCCCGCTCGTGGAAGATCCTGCTCGCGCTCTGGCTCCTGGCCCCCGTCGCCGCGGGCGCGTACCTCGGGCTGCACGTCATGCTGTTCCGCCCGCGCCCGCTCCAGGGACGGGCGCTCAGCATCGGCGCCCTCTGCGCCACCGCGCTGCTGCTGCTGGGCGCCCTCGTAGCCGGAAAGGCGCGCGCGGCGATGGCAGCGCTCGACGTGGAGGCGCTGAGCCTCGCCTCCACGCTGCGGCTGCAGCCGTCGCCGCTGATGCGCTTCGTCTACGTCCTGGCGCCGGACGGCAACATCTATCCCGGCTCCGCGGAGGATGGCTCCAACAGCGGCCCGCGCGACCGGATCGCCGCCACCAAGGAGACGATCCTCGAGGTCGAGCGCTTCCTGGAAGAGCGGAGCTACAACACCGCCCTCGCCTTCCGCGCCTTCTGGCACCTGCACGACTGCGCCTCCCTCGACTGGCTCTCCACGCGCAGCCTGGAGGTCGACTTGAAGATGCTGGAGCGCGCGCCTTCCCAGATGGCGGCCGACCTGCTGCTGGAGAAGCTCGCCGATTGTCCGATCACCCCGGAGAACCGGAAAGTGCTGGACGCCCTCGCCGATCCGGAGCGGTTCCGCTGGCCACAGCCGCACGGCGCCCGCTGGCTTTCCGCCGCGTACCTCCGCTTTGGTGAGCGAGAGCTGGCCCGCGAGTTCCTGGGCCGCTCCGAGCTGAACCGGGAGCAGCTCGCCCAGGCGCTCGGCGGGATCACGCCGCTCACCGATGGAAAAGTGCGCGGCCGGCTCACGCTGGATGGGCGGCGCATCGAATTCGTGCGGCTGGGCCTGATCAACGTCACCAAGTGGCGGCGGATCGTCGGCACCCGCCGCCCGTTCCAGTGGCGCCACGTCTCCGCGATGACCCACACCGACGCGGAGGGCCGCTTCGAGTTCACCGACCTCCCGCAGGGGCGCTACGTGCTGGTGGTCACCGGCGGCGGCATCGGGCAGAAGACGTGGCAGCCCGTGGCCGACCGCCACCCCGGAGTGATCCAGCTCGACCGGTTCTACCCGGTGCACGAGCTGGGTCCCATCAACATCCGGTACGTCGAGCCGGTCCGCCCCCCGCGCAACACCGACCTCGGCACCCTCGCCTAATCACCTGCTCGGAGCCAGGCGCTCGACGTCTTGCCAGAACTCCCGCTCCACCTCCTCGAGAGCAGCACCCAGCACCCGCGCGACGTCACGGTCGAACGTCTCTGCCCGGCAGGTGTTGTAGAGCCGGAAGAAGCGCTCGGCGCCGTAGCGACGCACCAGAAAGTCGACGAAGGCGCCGCCGATCCCGTACACCGGGCCGCTGTCCTGGTGGTACCAGTCGGGACTCGTCAGCTCCCGCACTCCCGGCGCCCCGTCACCGTCGCGCAAGTACAGGGCGCGTGCGGCAAGGTCGGCAATGTCTTTTCCACTGCGTGCTTCCGCCCAGCCTTCATGCAGGAGCATCGGCGGATCGGCGAAGGGTGGGCGCTGCAGAGCTGCGAAAGCGTGTGCCAGCTCGTGCCGGTCGACATTCGGACCGGACCACGAGTGCGGGCTCGAGGCGCTGCCGGCTGCCAACCCGAAGAACGAGAAGCCGCCGCGACCCAGGAGGGGCCCCCGTGCCCAGATCACTCGCTTCCCAGAACCGGCCGGATACTCCCGCTCCAGCGCCTCGAGATGCGCCTCCATCGCGGCGAGGTCCGCTTCCGGGCTCTCCAGGTGGTGAAAGACCATCGTGATCCGCTTGCCCTGGAGACGGTGGGGATACCGGAACTGCGCCTCGCCCACCGCCGCGGAGGCGGCGGCGATCTTCACCAGCTCCAAGGCGAGCCCGCGCGGCACCCGCCGGTCCGACCACTGGCGCCGGGCAGTCTCCCCGGCGGCCGCCGTCAGCAAGAGCGGCACGAGCCCCAGCGCCGTCCAGGCGAAAGCCCGACCCCGTGCGGGTCCACGGATGATCCTGTACAGCCCTCCCACGAGCAGCAGCCCCGCAGCGGCGAGCCAGAGCGCCATGAGCAGGGCGAACGGCCAGAACCAGGGCAGTCCAACCCCCGCGCGAAGCTGCAGCCAGAGGAGCAGGATCTCGAGACTCCAGCACGACCACGCGAGCCCGACGAAGACCGGAAGCCGGTTTCGACGCTGGAGAGGCCTCTTCTCGGGGGACATCCGGCTCCAGCCCTCACTTCGGGAGCCCGCGTCAGAGCTCCCGCACGTAGCGCAGGACTGCCTTCAGCTCTTCCGGCGTGAGCTCCTGCGCCTTGCCGTGCTTCCCGGCGGCGTTCCAGCGCGCGAAGATCTCCTCCAGCGTGGCGGCGCGGCCGTCGTGGAGGTAGGGCGCGCTGTCGTAGACGCCGACGAGCTGCGGCACGTCGAGAGTCTTTCCCTCCGGCGTGGTGCCGATCCACGCGTTCAGGCCGCTGCCGCCCGCCTTGGGGCCGGCATGGCAGCCGGAGCAGCCCGCCTTCCCTTCGAAGAGGGCCTTCCCCTGCCGGGCTTCGCCGGTCAGGTCGCCCGACTCCTCGCGGTGGGGGTTGGGCGGCAGTCGGAAGGCGTCGACCGCCGCGATCAGCGCCGCGGTTTCCTCCGGCGTCGGCCTGGGACCGTAGAGGAGCCCGGTCACCTCCTCCTCCACGAACTGCTCCAGGTGTGCGTCGGCTCCGGACCACCGGAACGGCGCGGTGCCGCCGATCCCCGTGCGGAGGTCGCGGGAGCTGCGGCGGTCCAGCCCGTCCTGCACGTGGGCGAAGCGCCACGTCAGGCCGTCGGTCCCGCCGTCCGGATGGCAGGAGGCGCAGGTGAAGCGGTGCGACCGGGTGAGCCGCGCGTTGTGGAACAGGTACTGTCCCTGGATCGTGGGATCGACCCGAGAGGCAGCTCCCAGGGGGACCGCAGCGAGCACCTGGCTCCCGATCGCGTCGACGATCGACAGGCTGTTCCCCAGGTGGTTGGCGACCCAGACTTCCTTACCGTCCGGGCTCAGCGCCAGGCCGCGCGGGTTGGCGCCGACCAGCGTCTCCACCTGGGAGAACGGCCAGATCGAGATGCGGCGGCGGTCGTGGATGGTGAAGCGGGTCACCATATCGCGGCCGGCCACGGAGACCCAGGCGTGCTGCGCCGCTTTGTCGAGGACGATGTCGTGCTGGTCCGGCGAGCCGATCACCTCCACGGAGCCCGGGATCCGCGCGAAGTCGGTCCACTGGTCCTCCCCCACCTCGCTCGCGGCCCCGCGCAGCTCTACCGCCTGGATCACGTTGTGCCAGATCTCCTTCGGGTCGGTGGTCACTTTGGTGTTGAAGGCCGGCATCAACGTGGCGTAGGCTTCCTTCCCGTCCGCGGTCACCGCCACGCCGCGGACGTTGATGCCTTTCAGCTTCACCTGCGCCGGCTCCGCCTCCGAGGTGACGTCGACCACGCTCAGCGATCCGCCCGCCAGGTTCGCCACCACCACCGTCTTGCCGTCGGGCGTGATCGCCACCGCTCGCGGACGCCGCCCCACCGGGATCCGCCGGACGATCTCGCCGCTGGAGAGGTCGAGCACCGCCAGTTCGTCGAGCTGGCTCACCGTCACGTAGGCGTGCTTCCCATCCGGCGAGACCGCCACCCCGTACGGCATGCCCGGGATGCGCGCGGTGAGGCGCGGCTTGCCCTCGGCGGCTCCGAGCACGGAGACCGTCCCGGAGTAGCTGTTGGCGACGACGACCTCGCTGCCGTCCGGGGTGAGCGCCAGCCCTCGCGGCATCTCGCCGCCGGTGGGAAAGCGGGAGAGCACCCGGCGCTCCCGGGCGTCGATGACCGCGACCGTGCCCTCGGCGCTCTCAGTCACGTAAACGCGGGAGCCGTCCGGGGAGAAGACCAGATCGTACGGGGCCCGGTTGCCCTGCACCGCGGGCGCCGCGGCGGGGATGGCGGGCGGCGGGGGCTGCTGACTCGCCACCACGGCCGACCCGGTCACCGTCAGGAGAAGCGCTCCGCAGGCGAGCCACCCGCGGAGACGGCCGGAATGAGACTGCCGCTGGACCACCACGTTAGAGATCAAGACCTGCTACTGCTCGCGAGCTGGAAAGGATGCAATGGAGAGTGGAGGAGCGGGAGAGCCAGGAACAGCCTGCAGCCGCCCACGCTCCGCCTCTTCCATTCTCCCACTCAAAACGTGAGGGGTCCACCACCTGTCCGGACAGGCTCCTATCGGAACAGCTCCCGGATCGGATCTCCGGCGATCGGAAGCGGGCGGTTCTGGAGGTCGTAGACTTCCGTGCGCGGATCGATCCCCAGCGCGCGGTAGAGGGTGCCCGCAATGTTCTCCGGTTTCACCGGCCGGTCGGCCGGATACTCGCCTTTCGCGTCGGACGCGCCGTAGACGTAGCCCGCCTTCATACCGCCGCCCGCCAGCAGGGCCGGGTAGACCTCCGGCCAGTGGTCGCGCCCCGCGTCGCCGTTGATCTTCGGGGTGCGGCCGAACTCGCCCATCCAGAGCACCAGGGTGTCGTCCAGCAGCCCGCGCTGCTCCAGGTCGCGAATCAGCGTGGGAACCGCCTGGTCGGTGGTCGGCAGCAGCTTGTTCTTCATCTCCGGGAAGTGATCTTTGTGCGTGTCCCAGATGAAGCCGCCGCCGGGGTTGCAGTAGTAGACGGTGACGATCCGCACGCCCGCTTCCACCAGCCGCCGCGCCAGCAGGCAGCTCTGGCCGTACATCGTGCGGCCGTACTCGTTCCGCAGCTTCTCCGGCTCGCGGGAGAGGTCGAACGCTTCCTTCACCTTCGGCGAGGAGAGCATGGCGAAGGCGCGCTCGTGGTACTCCCCCAGGCCTTTCGCCGTCGGCAGCTTCTCGAGCAGGCCCGCCTGGCGGTCGATCGAGTCGAGCAGCGACTTCCGATCGTTGAGCCGCTCCGGGGTCAGGCTCTGCGGCAGCCGCAGCTCCGGGAGCTTGAAGTCCGCGCTGTTCGGGTCCTGCAGGATCAGCAGCGGGTCGTGCTTCTTGCCCAGGAAGCTGGCGTGCTGGCCGGGCACCACGCTGCCGTCCCGGATCGACGCCGGCAGCGCCACGAAGGTGGGAATCTCCTTCGGCGCCGGCGCCAGGTAGTCGATCACCGAGCCGTAGTGCGGGAAGAGATCCGGCGTGTCCCGCAGGCGCTGGTCGTCGAGCGGCGGCGCGTGGCCGGTGATGGCGTAGTAGCCGGGCGGGTTGTGGTTGCGGAAGGTGTGGGTGAGGGACCGGACCACGGTGAAGCGGTCCATCACCTGGGCAAACCGCGGCAGCAGCTCGCAGACGTCGACCTCCGGCAGCGTGGAGCGGATCGGCTTGAACTGCCCGCGCGAATCCTCCGGGCCGTCCGGCTTCATGTCGAACGTCTCCAGGTGGCTCGGCCCGCCCCACTGCATCAGGAAGATGACCGACTTCGCCGTGGCCGGCGGGCCCCCGCCCGCCTTCGCCGCCGCCTCGGCCCGCAGCAGGCCGGGGAGCGTGAGGCCCAGGGTGCCGAGGCCGCCGGCGGTGAGCAGGTCGCGCCGGCTCATCCGCCGCGCCTCCCAGAAGCCGGGACAGGCGCTGCTCTTCTCTCTTCGCTGCACGGTCTACCTCCGCAAGAGGAACTCTTTGCTGTTCAGGAGCGCCCAGGTGAGATCTTCCAGGGCGGCACGCCGCTCCGGCTTCGACGCGACGTACTCCGCCGCCTTCGCCTGTTCCGCCGCGGAGGGGAAGCGGCTGTAGGCGGCCAGGTAGAGCTCCGTCACGATCTCGGCATCCGCCTTACCCGCCTCGAGCAGCTTGCCGACGCGGTTCTCGGGCCGGCGGAGCTTCTCGTCGATACTCTCCCCGCTGATGAGCGCGAACGACTGCCCCAGGGTCGTCTCACCGGTCCGCTCGCACTCGCACACGCTCTCCCGCGCCGGCTGCCCGAACAGCTTCAGGAACGGGTTCTGCTGGCGCGGCGGCTGCGGCGGGTACTGGACCGCCCGCATCCCGGCCGGATAGCCGCGGAACCGCTCCGGCGCGCCGGTGAGGTCGCTGATCGCGTCGAGCAGCACCTCCGCGGTGAGGCGCCCGGGGATGCCGCGGGAGAAGAACCGCTCGTCGTCCGCATTCGTCGCATTCGGCTCGCAGGCAAGCTGGTAGGTGCGGCTCTTCATGATCGTCCGCACCAGGGGCTTCATCCGGAAGCCGTGCGAGACCAGCTCCTTCGCCAGGCCGTCGAGCAGGGCCGGGTTCGAAGGCGGGTTCGACTCCCGCAGGTCGTCCACCGGATCGACGATCCCGCGGCCGGTCAGGTGGTACCAGATCCGGTTCGCCAGGTTGCGGGCGAAGTAGGGGTTGCCCGGCCGGGTCAGCCACTCGGCGAAGGCGACCCGCGGATCGCGGCGCACCGGCTCCGGGGCGTCGGCGGCGAGCACCAACCCCGGCAGACCGGGCGGCATCACCTGACCGGTGCGCGGGTGCTTCACCTCGCCGGCGCCGGTCACGCTGATGAACTCTTCGCCCTTCAGCTCGTGCAGGTCGAACTGGTCCCGCCGGGTCAGCTCCCCTTTCCGGCCGATCCGGCTGAAGAACGCGGCGAGGGTGTAGTAGTCGTCCTGCTTCCACCGCTCCGTCGGGTGGTTGTGGCACTTCGCGCAGAGCATGCGCGTGCCCATAAAGATCTGGGCCGTCGTCTCGCCCAGGTCCGTCGCGCTCCGGGTCCGGCGGAAGTAGTTGGCGGGCGGCGTGGTGTAGGTGCTGCCGGTGGCGGTGAGCAGCTCCCGGGCGAACTGGTCGAGCGGTCGATCCGACGCGATCCACTCCCGGATCCAGTCGCGGTACGCCTGCGCCCCCTTCGGATCGAGAGAGCGCTCCTCCACCCGCAGCACGTCGCTCCACTTCAGCGTCCAGTAGTCGTCGAACGCGGCACTGTCGACCAGCCGGTCGATCAACCGCTCCCGCTTCTGCGGGCTACGGTCAACCAGAAACTCGCGCGCCTCGTCCGGCGGCGGCAGGCGGCCGGCGGCGTCGAGATAGGCGCGGCGAACGAACTCCGCGTCGGTGGTGAGGCGCGAGGGCTCCAGCCGGAGCTGCTTCAGCCGGGCGAAGTGGACCTCGTCGATCCAGTTGCTCGCCGGCACCGGCTTCCACCGGAACCCGGGCCGTGCCGGAACGAAGGTGAGGCGGGCGTTCTCCATCTGGTCCGCGTACCGCACCAGCACCGCGGCGTCGCCGCTGCCGGAGGCGCCGACCAGCCCATCCGCCGAGAGCTGCAGCGCCGGGTCACCGCTGGAGTAGACCGCCCGGTGCGCCAGGTTGCGGACGCTCCCGTCCGAGAAGTAGCCGGTCACCGTGAGGCGCTGCATCCCCGCGGGCTGCACCAGCACCCGCTCCCGCGGCGAGACGACCAGCCGCTGCAGGCGGGGCGCGCCCGGCGGATCGAGCTGCGCCCCCTGCGCGATCCAGTGGGCGAGGGTGCGGTACTCTTCGGAGCCGACCGAGAGCCGCGGCCCCCCGCCGTGCGGCAGCGCGGAGGTCGCCTTCAGCAGCAGCAGGCTGCGGCCCGGATCCGCGCGGTTGACGCGGCGCCCTCCGCCGTGGACGGCCAGTACCGCGTGGTCGCCCGCCGGATCCTCCCCCTTGAACGACAGCTTCAGCCCGCCGCGGCCCTCCGCGTTGCCGTGGCAGGTCCCCTGGTTGCAGCCGGCGCGGGAGACGATCGGCAGCACGTCGTACAGGAACGAGACGGGGACCGCTTCCGCCGCGCGCGAGACGGTCACCGGCAGGAGCGTCGACTTGCCGCCGTAGCTGATCCGGACCTTCGTGCTCCCGTCGCGCACCGCCGCGAGGGTGGACCGCTCCGCCACGCGCACCTGCGGCCCCAGCGCCTGCAGCTTCACGGCGCCGGAAACGTCCTTCCGCGCCCCGGAGGCGAGCACCGCCGTCACGAAGACCCGCTCCTCCGCGCCCTTCCCGTGCAGCCGCGCGTGGGCGGGCGAGAGCTCCAGCCGCGCCACCGCCGGCACCGGCTTCCGGCGGGGCGGATCGGGCGGACAGACGGGTGACGCGGCCGCCGGCGCACCGCCAAGGACGACCGCCGCCACACCGAGAGTCAGAGTTGCGAGCTTGCGGATCATGCCAGGATCTTCTTCACCACCGTGCCGCCGTTCACCGTCGCGCGCTCATCCCGCCCGTTGTGGTGATAGGTCAGCCGCAGGTGGTCCATGCCGAGCAGATGCAGGATCGTCGCGTGGAGATCGTGGACGTGGACCCTGTCATCCACCGCGTAGAGCCCCAGGTCGTCGGTCCGTCCGTGGACGAACCCCGGCTTCACGCCGCCACCCGCCATGAACATCGTGAAGCCGAACGGGTTGTGATCGCGCCCGTTCCCCTTCTCGGACATCGGCGTGCGGCCGAACTCCCCGCCCCACACCACCAGCGTCCGCTCCAGCAGCCCCCGCTGCGCCAGGTCGGTCAGGAGCCCGGCGATCGGCTTGTCGGAGACGGCGCAGAGCCGCGAGTGGTTCCCTTCGAGATCGGCGTGGGCGTCCCACTGGCTGCCGGTGCCGCAGTAGAGCTCCACGAAGCGCACGCCGCGCTCCACCAGCCGCCGCGCCTGCAGGCAGTTCTGCCCGAACTTGCGGGTGTGCTCCTGGTCCATGCCGTAGAGGGCGCGCGTGCCTTCCGTCTCCCGGGAGAGATCGACCGCCTCCGTGGCGGCGGCCTGCATCCGGAACGCCAGCTCGTATGCCGCCACGCGGGCCTCCAGCTCGGAGTAGTCTTCACGGCCCTTGCCGTAGCGTCGGTTCAGCGTCTGGAGGAAGTCGAGCTTCTGCCGCTGCTGCTCCCGGCTTACCGTCGGCGGCGGGGCGAGGTTCAAGATCGGCGGGCCGTCCGGGCGGAACTGCGTCCCCTGGTAGGTCGCCGGCATGAAGCCGGAGCTCCAGTTCTTGGCGCCGCCGAGCGGCTCGCGGTCGTCCAGCAGGATCACGAAGCCGGGCAGGTCCCGGTTCACCGACCCGAGCCCGTACTGCACCCACGCCCCCAGCGAGGGCCGCCCCGCCAGAATGGAGCCGGTGTTCATCTGGCAGACCGAGCCGACGTGGTTGATGCCGTCCGCCCAGCAGGAGCGGAGCACGCAGAGGCGGTCGGCGTGCTCCGCGATGTGCGGGTACCAGTCGGAGACGTCGATGCCGCTCTGCCCATGCTTCTTGAACGTGCGCTTCGTGGGGAGCAGCGCGTTACCACCGACCCCCATCGCGGTCGCGGGGCGGCCGTACGACTCCGGCAGCGGCTGCCCCGCCAGGCGCTGGAGCTCCGGCTTCGGGTCGAAGAGGTCGATGTGGCTCGGCCCGCCCTCCATGAAGAGGAAGATTACCGAGTCGGCCTTCGCCGCGAAGTGGGTCGCCCGTGCGCTCCGCGTTCCAGCGGGGACGGACGCCGCCGCGTCGTCCGCCAGCAGCGAGGCGAGCGCGATCCCCCCGAGCCCCAGCCCGGCCCGGAAGAGCAGGTCCCGCCGCGAAGTAATCCGCGGCACGTGCGGTGAACGCCCCATCGACTCGGGTTCTGGCTTCATTGCCGAATGCATCCCCCTGGCAGAGTTGCCCTGCCTTCTGACCTGCCGGTACAATCGCTCGGTGCGAGCTGCCCTCGAGAGAGAGTGATCCGATGTCCGCCGAAAAGCTCTACACACCGCCCCAGCGCTACACCGTGGACGACTTCTTCACCCTCGTCCGCGACGACGAGAAGGCGGATCTCATCGACGGAGTCATCCACGTGGCCTCGCCGGATAGTCTCGTCAACGACAGCCTCACCAACTTCCTCCACTTCCTGCTGGCCGGCTACGCCGACGAGCGTGGGCTGGGCACCGTCGTCGGCTCTCGCTTCGCCTTCGTGCTCAGCGAGTTCCGCGCCCCGGAGCCGGACGTCGCCTTCGTCAGCGTCGAGCGATCCTCTATCCTCCAGCGCACCAGGGCGCTCGGCGCGCCGGACCTGGCGGTCGAGATCGTCTCCGAAGAGAGCCGCGCCCGCGACTACGCCGAGAAACGGGTCCTCTATGAGCGCGCCGGAGTCCGCGAGTACTGGATCATCGATCCCGCGCGCCGCCACGGCGAATTCCTGCGCCTGGCAGACAACTCGTTCGCTCCGATCGCGACCGCCAGCGAGCACTACTTTCACTCCTCCGTGGTCCCCGGCTTCTGGCTCGACCTTCGCTGGCTCTGGGAATCGCCGCTCCCCCGCCGGCTCGACTGCCTGAATCTGATCCTCTCCGGCCCACCACGCTAACGGCTACCGTCCCGCTCGTGTCCGTTACCGGGTGGGAGCGGCTCCTCTCTCGATCGTCATCTCACCGCAGTTCCACCCCCCGCCCTCACCTCCCGGAGCGGCCCTCCCGCGTAAATGGCCCTCCCGCAGTCCTTTCACGCCCTTCGGGCTAGCGGACTGCTCCGGGCGTGCTCCCCGTCAAGCTAAGCTCCGCGTCCGCGTACTCGGACCTCATCATGGCGGCGGTTCACGGGCCGCTCCGTCCGGCTCAAGCGAGGCCCCCGCGCTTGGGGCCTCACAGGTGGCCCCAACGCACGAAGCCCAGTGTTCGCTCTCCAGGTGTCGGCAAGACCTCCAAATTCAGTAGCGCAGGAGGGTTTCCATCCCCACCATCCCCAGAGAAATCCCCCATCTCCTGAAAACGCCCCTTCAGTCGACGTACAGGAACTCGTTGGAGTTCAGGAGCGCGTGGCAGAGATCGACCCACGCCGCGCCCTCCGCTTCGGCGATCCCGTGGGCGCCGCCCTCGGGCAGCGCCACCTTCTCCTTCGCGGCAAGACGGCCGGAAACCAGCTCCGCCTGCTCCCGCAGGAACTGCAGCGTGAGGCGCGCCTCCTCTGCTTCCGGCGCACGGCCGAACGCGAGGCGGTACGCGCGCTCCACGCGGGCTTCCGGCGACTCCGCCTCCCGCAGAACCCGGCCGGCGAACGCCTGCGCCCACTGGAGGCCCAGCTCGCTGTTGAAGAGCATCAGGGCCTGCGGCGCGGTGTTGGTGACGCTGCGGCGGGCGCACGGCTCGTGCGTGTCGGGGAAGTCGAACGCCTCGAAGAGCGGGTACCGCGTGTTCCGGCGCACGAAGACGTAGACGCTCCGCCGGTTCCGCTCGGCCGGGTCCTTCGTTACCGGCCAGCCGCCGCGCGTGCTCACCCCTTCCGGGAGCTCCGGGAAGATGCTGGGACCGCCCATCTTCGGGTTCAGCAGCCCGCTCACCGCCAGCGACGTGTCGCGGATCATCTCCGCCTCCAGCCGCTGCCGCCGGTGCCGCCAGAGAAGCCGGTTCTCCGGGTCGCGGGCCGCCGCGGTCGGGTTGAACGCACTCGACTGCCGGTAGGCGGAGGAGGTCATCACGAGCCGGTGCAGCCGCTTTAAACTCCACCCCAGGCCCTGCGGGCTGGACGGAGCGACAGAGGGACCTTTTGCGACAGAGGGACGGAGAGACAGCGGGACAAAGCGATTCCGACCCCCTGCCGTGCGGTCACGGCTCTCTCCGTCTCTCTGTCTCTCAGTCTCTCCTTCGCGGGCGGGAGATGAGAACGTCCACGCGAGATAGTCGAGCAGCTCCGGGTGGGACGGCAGCTCGCCGGACTTGCCGAAATCACTGGATGTGGGAACGATCCCCTGGCCGAAGTGGCCCTGCCAGACGCGGTTCACCAGCACGCGTGCGGTGAGCGGATTCTCCGGCGAGGTGAGCCAGGCGGCGAGCGCGGTCCGCCGACCGGTGCTCTCCACGCCGGCGGGCGGGGTGATCTGCGGCGTCCGCGGATCGATGGCGGTGATGAAGCCGGGGCGCACCTCTTCCTGCGGGGAATCGTAGCCGCCGGCCGCCAGGACGTGCGTCTTTGGGGCGACCGGTCCCACGTCGGTAACGCCCAGTCCCAGCGGCAGCTCCTGCGGGCGGAGCGGATCGAAGCGCTCCAGCTCCTTCCGCATCGCGGTCCACTGCTCCTTTGGCTCCCCCTTCATCGCGGTGCCGACGTCCTCGTCCTTCAGCTCGATCTGCGGCGCGACCTTCAGGAAGAGCTGCCACTGGAGCGCGGTCCGCTTCGCGGCCGGGGTGTCGATCGCTTCCTGGACCTCCTCGGTGAACGGCATGCGCTTGTCGCGCAGCAGCTTCTCCCGATACGGCGCTTCCAGGGCGGCGAGCTTTTCCCGCACGGGCCGGGTCTCCGCTTCCCAGCGGGCAAGTTCGCGGCGATAGCGCTCGAGCTGCTCCGCCGGCACCAGCGGGATGTCGTTCCGAGGCTGCAGGGCGGCGAAGAACGCCTGGAGCTGGTAGTAGTCCTTCTGCGTGATCGCGTCGTACTTGTGGTCGTGGCAGCGAGCGCAGCCGACCGTCAGGCCGAGCACCACCGAGCCCACGGTATCCGTGATGTCGTTCAGGATCTCCTGGCGGCGGAGGCGCAGGTTGCGCGCGTTGCTCTCGTCCGCCCAGTGGCGGTTGAAGCCGGTAGCGACCAGCGCGCTCGGATCGTTCGGGTAGCACTCGTCGCCGGCAATCTGCTCCCGGATGAACCGGTTGTACGGCTTGTCCTGGTTGAACGCCTCGATCACGTAGTCGCGGTACCGCCAGGCGTTCGGGCGCGTCTCGTCCGCCTTGAAGCCCTCGCTCTCCGCGTACCGGGCCAGGTCGAGCCACGTCCGGCCCCACCGCTCCCCGTACCGCGGCGAAGCGAGGAGGCGGTCGATCAGCTTCTCGTAGGCGTCGGGAGAGCGGTCGCTGACGAACGCCTCCACCTCGTCCGGGGTCGGCGGGAGACCGTGGAGGTCGAGCGTGGCGCGGCGGATCAGCGTGCGGCGGTCCGCCTCCGGATTCGGCCGGAGGCCGGCCGCCCGGAGCTTCGCCAGCACGAAGGCATCGACCGGGTTCCGTACCCACGGATCCTCGACCGCCGGCACCCGTGGGCGCACGACCGGCCGGAACGCCCACCACTTGCCGTCACCGCCCGCCCGGGCACTGGCCGGGTACGGCGCGCCCGCCTCGATCCACTCGCGCACCGCCTTTTGATCGGCGGGGGAAAGGGCGCCGGTCGGCGGCATCTGCGGCTTTACCTCGCCGGTGAGCATCCGGTAGAGACGGCTCTTAGCGGCGCTTCCAGGGACGACCGCCGCCCCGTGCTCTCCGCCCTTCTTCGCGAGGGCGAGGGTGCGGAGGTCGAGACCGGAGAGCCGGGAGCTCTCCCCGTGGCACTTGAAGCAGCTCCGCGCCACCACCTGGTAGCCGCGGTGGACGGCGGGCGACCCCTTCGCGGGCGCGGGGCGCTGCGGCTGCCTCACCGCCGGGCGCGCTCCCGCCGCGAGCACCGGCACCACGATGAGCGTGCAGAACGCCGCGGCGGTCAGGAAGGGCGTGGCCGAGCTGCGCATCAGGTCCTCTCCCCCATCTCCGGCCCGCCTGCCCCCGGCAGACACAGACCGACTGGTGGATAGTGGGAGCCATCCAGTCGGGCGAAGTTTCGCTAAACCGCCGCAACCCGACCGTAAGAAGGACTTCTCTCACCCAGTGCGAACAGACTCCCCGTCAGCGTCCTACCTCAAGGGTGAATGATCGGCTAGCAAATGAGCCGGCTCGCCCGCGACGGTCACGTCAGAGGTCTGGCCGCCGAGAGATCGAGAGGCACTGGAAGTACCTGCTCGTCGGCCTCCCCGAGAGTCTCCGGGCCAGGCGGCCACCCGTCCTCCGGACGCCCTCGCCGCGAATGAAACCCCCACGGTGATCGCCTCTCGAGTGCGCGCTTCGCTTATACGTCTCTCCACGCAGTACCAATTGCATGACCCATCGTGAGCAGATCCTGACTCTCCTCGGCCGCTCCCGAGCCGCGCTGTGCGACGCCTGCATTCGCCGCGAGACCGGGATCAACCCCCACCAGGCCGTCAACCAGGTGGCGAACCGGCTGGCACAATCGGGAGCTACGACGCGGACCACCACCACCTGCTTCGGCTGCAGTAAGTGGGTGAAGTGCAGCGCGCTCTCCGACCTTCGCCGCTCCGGGCCCGCAGCCGTCCCGGCACGGCGGCACCGTCGAAACGGCGAGTCCAGCGAGTGCGATCCCAGCCGCCGATCCGGAGCGGCCGTGGTTCTGGGAGGGCAACGTTCAGGCAGTGGTGGTCCAGTGGCTGCAGGAGCAGGGCTGGCAGGTGATCCAGGCGGCCGACACGGCGGCGCGGACGCCGGGCGTGGATATCATCGCCCGTCGCCCGCCGGAGAAGGAGCTCTGGATAACGGTGAAGGGCCATCCGGAGCGGAGCCGTTACGTTCAAGCGCGGCATTGGTTCGCCGGGGCGGTTTTCGATCTCGTGAGCTACCGCAACCAGGGCGCCGAGCGTTACCTGGCGCTGGCCCTCCCGGATGGGTACACCACGTACTCCGCGTTGGCCGTGAAGTCCGGCTGGCTGAAGAAGACGATGCCGTTCACGATCCTCTGGGTGAGCGAGAACGGCCGGGTACGGAGCGAGTGAGACCTTCCGACCGTGAGCACGCAAGTGAGCACTCGTGGTCCAATTCAGGAAGAAGAATGGACTTAGCCCGCGCAGGCGGGCTTTGCTGTCTGTAGCCTCGACTTCAGTCCGAGGCGCCGCCGCGGTATTCCCCAGCCGCTACGCCAGGCAGCCCTCGATCGCGTCGGCGGCGGTGCGGACGCCGTCTTCCGCGCGGACGATCCGCCCGACCTCCTCGGCCTTTCGGGCGTAGGCGGGGTCGGTGAGGAGGCGCTCCAGGCGCTCTGCCGCCGCCCCGGCGCGGTAGCGGGCGCGCGCCAGGCCCAGCCCCACGCCGAGGCGGGTGATGCGGGCGGCGTGGTCCGGCTGGTCGTGCGCGAACGGGACCACCAGCATGGGGCGGCCGCTGCGGAGGGCCTGGCCGGTAGTGCCGACCCCTCCCTGGTGGACCACCGCGCAGGCGCGCGGGAAGACAAGCCCGTGCGGCGCGTACTCCACCGCCAGCACGCCGGGCGGCAGCGGGTGCGGGAGCCGGTTCCACTCCGCCTTGCCGGCGAGGAGCAGCGCCCGCCGGCCGAGGCGCTGCGCCGCCGCCACGCTCTCGACGTAGAAGTCGTCGCCGATCAGCACCGCGGATGAGCCGAGGGTGAAGACGATCGGCGGCTCGCCCGCGGCGAGGAACGCCTCCACCTCTTCCGGCAGCCGCGCCGCATCGCCGGCTGGGTCGTAGAACGGGAAGCCGGTCACCTGCAGGTGCTCCGGCCAGTCCGGCTGCGGCGCCGCCAGCACCCGGGAGAAGAGCGCTAGGTTGAGGTATGGGGAGAACTGACCCTCGAAGGCGGGATTGCCGCGGGAGGGGAGCCCCAGCTCGTCCCGCAGCCGATCCACGGGCGCCACCCAGCGGCGGACCCGCGCTTTGGCCACCCGCATCAGGGCTGCATTGACCCGTGGGCCGAAGCGGTAGAGGGCCACCGCCCAGGGGTCGCCCGGCGGCACCGGCGGGTCGTAGGCAGACATCAGAAGCATCGGCTGGAGCAGCGTGGCAGCCCAGCGCAGGCGCAGCTTCTCCGCCACGAGCGGCGTGGCGTAGGTGATCGGGTGGGAGACGACGAAGTCGGCGCCGGCGCAGATCCGCAGGAGATCCTCGTACTGGTCCCGCAGGTGCGGCATCAGCATCTCCCGGATCACCACCGCGCTGCCGCTCCGCGCGTCCATTGCGCGGCGGATCACCTCGCGCGTCTCCTCCATTGGGCGCGCTTCCGGCCGGATCGGGTGGAAAACGAGGCCGGCCGCCTCCACCGGCTCTCGATGGTACTCGGTCGTCGCGATCTCGGCGCGATGCCCCCGCGCCTGCAGCTCGCGGCCGATCGCGACGTAGGGGAAGAGATCGCCCAGGGAGCCGAAGGTGGTCAGGACGATCCGCCGGGACCTCATACTTCCAGCCCCACCGCCCGCATCAGCGCCAGCGCGTTGCTCTTCTGGACCACGCCCGGGCGGAGCTGGTAGTCGAACGCCATTTTGCCGTCTTCCAGGTGGTCTTCCAGGTGGACGTTCGCCGCGCCGACCTCCGCGTCTTCGGCGATGCGGGCGAGCGCCAGGTCGTGGGTCGTCACGATCCCCACCGCACCCTTCCGCACCAGCGCGCGCACCACCGCCTCGGCGCCGATCCGGCGGTCGTGGGAGTTGGTGCCGTGCAGGATCTCGTCGAGCAGGAAGAGCAGCGGCCGCTCGCGGTCCGTCAGTTCCACGATCTGCCGCAGCCGCGTGATCTCCGCGTAGAAGCGGGAGACGCCGGAGTGGAGCGAGTCCTGCACGATGATCGAGGCGCCGATGTTCATCACGCCGACCCGCAGCCGGGCGGCCCGCACCGGCGCCCCGGCGAGAGCGAGCACCGTGTTGGTGCCGACCGTCCGCATCAGCGTGCTCTTGCCGGACATGTTGGAGCCGCTCACCAGCAGCAGGCGGAGGTCGCCGCCGATCCGGACGTCGTTCGGCACCGCGCCCTCCTCGGGCAGCAGCGGGTGGGCGAGCGAGTCGCCTTCGAAAAGCGCCGCGTCGTCCAGCACCTCCGGGAACGGATGCTCCGGGTGCTCGTAGGCGTAGGTCGCCAGCGCGCAGAGCGCCTCGCATTCCGCGGCGATCTCCAGCCAGCGCGGGAGCAGCGGACCGTTCTCCACCCGCCACTCCTCGATCAGGAAGGCGTACTGGAACCGCCAGAGGAGCAGGATGCCGAGCAGCGCGAAGACCCCGTTCTGCTGCGCCTGCAGCATCCCGACCAGCCGCTCCAGCCGGGCCAGCCGGGCGGAGGGCGGGGCCCCGCCCGCTTCCAGCCCCTCGCGGAGGCTCCGCAGCAGCGGCGATTCGAAGCGCTCCGCCTCCAGCAGGCGCAGCACGCGGGAGAAGAGCGCCAGGTCGCGGTCGGCCTGGTCGACGCTGCGCACCGCCCGACCGACCTCCGCCGCCCACCGCTGCACCCAGAGCTGCTGGACCGCCACGATCCCGATCAGCGGCAGCGGACCGTACCCGGCCACCCAGACCCCCACCGCGCCCAGTGCCGCCAGGGAGAAGAGCGCTCCCGCCACACGCAGGCCGGTCCCGGGCAGCGGAAGGGCGGCCGGGCTTTTCGCCCACGCGGTCAGCGCGCCGACGTCGACCCGCGACCGCAGCGCCGTCCCGAGCACCTCCAGCTCTTCCCGCAGGTCCGGCCGGGCGCGGAGGTCGGCGACCGCTTCCTGCCGGGCGCGGACGGTCGCCGCGTCGGCGGGCCCGGAGAGCCACTCGGCCAGCTTCGCCTCCCCCATCGGCGTGCGGGCGGTGCAGAGCAGCTCGAAGAGCGAGCCGGAGCCGAAGATGTCGAGATCGGCCGAGTACGGGTGCAGCGGATCGCGGTAGGCGTCGCCGGAAACCCCCTTCCCGCGCCACTCCCCGTTCAGCCGCTGCATCCCCGCCTCGTAGAAGCGGACCGACGCCTGCGCCCGGTGCGTGTGCGAGCGGACTCCTTCGTGCACCAGCACCAGCCCGATGAAGACCGCCACCGGCACCAGCAGCACCAGCGGCGAGAGCCAGCCGAACCCGAGCGCGGCGACCGCCAGCAGCAGCCCGGCGCCGATGGTCAGCAGCCGGAGGTCGCCCAGCCTCCGCTCGCGCCGGGAGAGCTCCTCCAGCTCCTGTCGCCGTGCCGTCAGCCGGCGCTCGTATTCCGCCCGAACCCCGGCGCTGCTCCCCGGCACGCTCGCGCTGCTATTCAAGCGATCCTCCTCCGGCGGGCGCCGTTTGACTGCCGCTCACCAGAGGTACACCTGTCCAGCAAAGGAGCGACCGTGAAGCGACTGAAGCTGGTTCTACACGTGGGTCTGGTGATTGGACTGGTGGTCGCCGCGACCAAATACCTGAACGGAGGCGAGGTCTGGAGCGCGATCCACCGGTTCCGGTGGGAGCTCACGCCGGTCATCCTCGCCGGCACGCTCCTCTATTTTGGTCTCAAGGCGGCGAGGTTCGCCTACCTGGTTCGCCGGGTCGAGCCGGTCTCACCCACGCTTCTGGTCGTCGCCTACCTGGCCGGCCAGGCGTACACCGCGCTCCCGGCCGGCGCGGCGGCCCGCTCCGGGCTGCTGAAGCAGGCCGGCGTGCCGATCGCGGGGACCGCCCCCGCGGTGCTCGTGGGCAGCGCCGGCGACGGGGTGGCGCTGTTCACCTGCTCGCTGCTCTCCGCACTCTGGTTCCCCGCTTTCCGCGGCACCGCGCTCTGGGTCCTGGGCGGCCTGGTGCTGGTCTGCACGCTGCTCGGCGTGGAGGCGGTGCGCTCCTGGCTCGCAGACCTGGCGGCGAACGTGGCGGACCGCTTCAACGTTCGGGAACGCTGGGAGCACTTCGTCGAGGCGCTTCAGCAGTCGATCGCGCCGAAGCCGCTGCTCGTTTCCCTCGGAAACGGCTTCATTTCGGTCGGGATCCTGATTGTGGTACTGCACTTCTCCGTCCACGGCGTCGGCGGCGACGTGCCGGAGCTCACGCTGCTGCTGGCGGTGGCGCTCCCGTCGATGCTCGCGCGCCTTTCCGCGGTGCCCGCCGGAATCGGGGTGACGGAAGCGGGAATGGTCGCCATCCTAGACGGCGCCCCGGGCATAACGCTCCCCACCGCCGCCGCCGCGGTGACGATCTTCCGCGTCGGCACCATCGTCTTCGAGATCGCCCTCGGCGTCGCGATCTACTTCCTCCTCTGGCGCCCCCTCTGTCGCCGAGAACTGCACCAAAACCGCGCGCGGGCGACCTGAAGCGCCATTCCGAACGAACGCGGAGTCGCGAAGACTTTGAAGGACGCGAAGGGAACCTGAGCGGGACAGGCGACGCCCCACGAGGGCGGGGTTCGGGAGTTCGAAGGCGGGCTTCGCTCCCTGTAGCGCCGAATTTACGCGCGCGGACCGGCGGCAGTCGGTAAATCCCGCGCTAAGTCACTCACCAGCCGGCACCCCTGTCCGGAACCATCACGCCCGCCGACCGTTCTGATGATTGGCTGCGCGAACGTGGACGGACGCAGCCTGAGGCTTCGGCGGAAGGGAGACAGATGGCGGAAAACACAGGCCGTCCCGTGCAGCAGTGCCCGCTCTGCGTGCCGCCGCCTCCGCCGACGTGCCCCGCCTGCGGCAGCACCCGGGTTGCCTCGGCAGTGCCCAGCGGCACGCAAGGGGACCAGCCGGTCGTCGCCATCGCCGGGCTCCAGATCGACTTCTGGAAGCTGATCCGCTCCTATCCGAAGCTGACGCTGCGGGAGGGCCTGAAGGTCTGCGTGCACTGCGGCCTCGCGTGGAGCAGCGTAGACGTCCACGAGGCGAGAAAGCAGATCCGGACCT
Source organism: Armatimonadota bacterium (assembly GCA_046292385.1). GTDB lineage: Bacteria > Armatimonadota > SYMT01 > SYMT01 > SYMT01 > JBKBRF01. The sequence goes on from JBKBRF010000009.1 coordinate 89,487, forward strand.
ACGGAACCGAGGAGCTGAAGGCGCTCACGCTGGATGCCGGCGATACGCTCCCTCGTCCCACACTGATGCCGCAGGACGAGGGAGCGGACCTCCCGCGACCGGCAGTGGCTCCCGGAGAGGAGTCCAGGCGCCTCCCGCTCCCGTCCCGGCGGAAGCAGCGCCCGAAGAAGCACTGATCCAGTAGCCGAGTTATGCCGGCACCAGTTCTGCTCGCGCGAGTGTACGGCTGTCGATTCGGTGAGTCTGAGCCCGCGCAGGCGGGCTTCGCTTTATGTAGCGCCGAGTTTACTCGCGCGCGATCTACGCCCCGATCTACCTCCGCTCCGTAGAGACCACCTGCCCGTCGATGACGACCGTCGTCACGTGGGTGGTGTACTCGAACGGGTCGCCGTCGAAGAGCGCCAGGTCGGCGTCTTTCCCCGCCTCCAGGGAGCCGACGCGATCCGAGATGCCGAGGATGCGGGCAGGGGCGCTGGTGATCGACGCCAGCGCGTCCTCCGGCGAGAGGCCGTTGGCCGCGGCGAGCGCCGCTTCGAAGAGCACCACGCGGGTCTTCGGCACGTAGCCCTCGTAGCCGCTCTGCAGCGCGAACGGGATGCCGGCCTTCCGCAGGGCTGCCGCCGTCTCGAAGCTCGCGTTCTCCGCGTCGCCGTCCGGCCGGGCCATGGGGGCGTGGAGGATCACCGGCATGCCCGCGGCTTTGAGCTGATCCAGGACCAGGTACGCCTCCGAAGCGCCGTCGAGCACGATCTTGAGGCCGAACTCTTCTGCGATGCGGAGCGCGGTGAGGATGTCGTGCGAGCGGTGCGCCGTCACCAGCAGCGGCGTCTCCCCCGTGAGCGCGCCGGCCAGCGCCTCCAGCCGCAGGTCGCGGGGCGGCTTCCTGCCTTCCTCCGCCGCGGCCTGCTTCTCGGCGTAGTCCTTCGCCTTCAACAGCTCCGCGCGGAGCATCGCCGCCGCCTTGGAGCGGGTGCCGGGCGACCTCCCCGCTTCCAGGCCGCCGGTGCCCAGGGTGACCGCGATCATGCCGGACGGCTTCAGGACGGCGCGGTCCGCGGCGACCTCGACCGTCTTCACCACCATCGTCTGCCCCGGCATCAGCGCGCCCGGCGCGGGACCGGTGTGGAGCGTGGTGACCCCGAAGCCGCGGAGCCAGCCGACCAGCGTCTCGCGGGAATTGTAGGCGTCGATCGCCCGCAGCTCCGGCTGGATCGGCGCGGAGCTCTCGAGCTGGTCCTGCTCCTGCGCCTGGTTGGTGTACCCGGCGAGGCCGACCACCGTGCGGGCGTCGATCAGGCCAGGCGTGACGATCTTCGCGGTGAGGGTGCGGTAGCCGTCCGGCACCCGCACCTCGGAGGCCGGCCCGACCCGCTCGATCTTGCCGTCCCGTACGAGCACGACGCCGTCCCGAATCGGAGCGCCGGCCATCGTGTAGACCGTCTCGCCGCGGATGGCGAGCGGGGCCGGTCCCTGGGCCAGGGCTGGGAGCGCCGACGAGAGCAGGAGCAGGCCGCAGAAGTGACGGCGGTTCATCGGGCTTCCTCGAGGTCGAAGCAGTCGAGATGGAGGTGCTGGTCCCGCGAGGCGCCGTAGCCGCCCACCGCGAAGAGGCGGTCGGCCGGGTCCGCGCGGTCGAACACCTTCTTGCCTTCCACGTAGGTCTGGAGCACCTGCGTGTAGACGCTGAGCGGGTCGCCGGAGAGGACGACGAAGTCGGCGTCCTTCCCCTCCTTCAGCGAGCCGATCCGGTCCTGCAGGTCGAGCATCCTCGCGCCCGCCATCGTGAGGCCGTAGAGCGCCTTCTCACGCGACATCCCGGCGCGGACCGAGAGCGCGGCCGAGCGCAGGAAGAGGCGGGAGTCGGTGATTGCGTCGTCCGTGTGGAAGCCGGTCAGTACCCCCGCCTTCTCCAGCTCGGCGCCGTTCTTGAGCGTCAGGTTAATCGCTTCCAGCTTGCCGCCGGGGCTGTCGATCACGATGATCGAGGCCGGCACGCCCGCCGCCGCGATCTCCGGGGCCACCCGCCAGCCTTCGGTGACGTGCTGCAGCACCACGCGGAAGCCGAACTCCTTCGCCAGGCGGAGTACGGTCAGGATGTCGTCGTGGCGGTGCGTGTGGAAGTGGACCACCCGCTTGCCGTCCAGCACCTCCGCCAGCGCCTCCAGCGCCAGGTCGCGCGTTGGCAGCTTCTGCGGGTCGCCCGCCGCCTCCGCCACCTTCTTCCGGTACTCCTGCGCCCGGATGAGCTGCGCGCGCACCAGGGCGGCCGACTTCGCCCGCGTGCCGGGGAACGGCGCCGAGCGGATCGAATTGGTGCCGTTCGCCATCTTGATCCCGCCGGCGATGCCGCCGTCCGGGAGCCGGATCAGGAGGTCGTCGACCGTCTCTCCCCGCCGCGCCTTCAGGTAGAGGGTCTGGCCGCTCAGCAGGTGCCCGGAGCCGGGCATCACGTTCAGGGTGGTGATGCCTCCCGCCTGCACCCGCCGGAAGCCGGAATCGCGCGCGTTTAGCGAGTCGAGGATACGCACGTCCGGCTGGATCGGCGAGGAGCTGTCGCCGCCGGAGCCGCCGCCCACGTGGCTGTGCGTATCGACCAGCCCGGGCATGATCGTCTTGCCGGAGAGGTCGTGCCGCTGCGCGCCGTCGGGGATACGGACCGCGTCCCGCGTGCCCACGGCGAAGATCCGGTCGCCCCGCACCAGGAGCACGCCGTCCGGAATCTCCGGCCCGTCGATCGGAATGATCCGCGCGCCGACGTAGGCGTGGACCGGCGGATTCGGATCAGGGGCAGAGCGGGCGCCGCCGCCGGCGATGAGGGCGAGCACGAGAATGAGGGGGGCAAGCAGGCGGCGCATGAGGATCTCCGGACCGGGAAGGGGTCCCGGGGAAGATTCCCGACCCTGGCCGGCAGCTCCTCCTCGCCGGCCGGGATCGCCTCCGCGGCGCCGGCAGTGATCAATCCGGTGCGCCGCGCGTAGAATGCAGAGGCGACTGACACCTGACTGGAGAGGAAGATCGATGCTGAAGTTGACGCGACTCGGGGGCGTGCTGGGAGTGACGGGGCTGCTGCTGGTGGCGGGCTGCAGCGGAAGCGGAGCCGGAGCGGGAGCCGCCGCGGACGCGGAACAGGCGGAGCCGTTGAAGGAAGGCCAGATCTACTGCGCGGTGATGACCTCCGGCGTGGTCGATATCATGAAGGCGACCGAAACGAAGATGTATGCGGACCACGAAGGCAACCGCTACTACTTCTGCTGCGCCGGCTGCCCGGACGAGTTCAAGGCCGACCCCGCCAAGTTCGCCCAGAACGCCCACCTGCCGATTCCGAAGGAGTAAACCGGCCGCGAAGAGGCGGGCGGCTTCGGTTGACCGTCGGTTCGGCGTTGTGGTACCCTTACACGGTTTGCAATCTGGCGAACAGAGGTTTGACTCCGGATGGATACGAGCGATTTTCGAAACGGCCTCTCCATCATTCTGGACAACGAAATCTTTCAGATCGTTGAGTTCCAGCACGTAAAGCCGGGCAAAGGCGGCGCCTTCGTGCGCACCCGGCTGAAGAACCTGCGCACCGGGAACACGCTGGAAAAGACGTTCCGCGCGGGGGAGAAAATGGACCAGGCAGTCCTGGACCGGCGGAAGATGAGCTTCCTTTACAGCCAGGACGACGAGTATGTCTTCATGGACCTGGAGTCGTTCGACCAGGTGCCGGTGCCGGCAGCGGCGATCGGTCCGCAGGTGAAGTACCTGAAGGACAACACCGAGGTCGAAGTCTGCAGCCACAACGATAAGGTGCTCACCGTGGAGCTTCCGTTCTTCATGGAGCTGGAGGTGACCGAGACCGATCCGGGTCTGAAGGGCGACACCGCCTCCGGCGGCTCCAAGCCCGCCACGCTGGAGACCGGCGCGGTGGTGCAGGTGCCGCTCTTCGTGAACGTCGGGGACCGCATCAAGGTCGACACGCGCACCGACACCTACCTGGAGCGCGCGCGCTAGGCGGCTGCGTGTTGTCCGCGATCCCCGCCGGTTACGATGTTCGAAAGCGGGCCGCGTATGACCCCGCTAACGCGGGGGCGAGAGCAAGCTCTCGCACTCCAAAAGCCAGCTCGAGCCGGTGCTCCCATTCTCCGGAAGGGATACCGCTCCGAGGAGGTCTCTGGAGTGCGGTGGCTTGCCACCGCTTCCCGCGCAGCGGGAATGTGGCCGCAGCGCTCGGGGCGAATGCTCTAATCACCGGTCGGAGGCCCTCCGACCGGCACCTGCTTCCGGGAGAGGCAGCAAACCCATGGACCTGGACCGAGTTGAAGCGATCGCCCGCCTGCTGCAGCGGCAGGGACACGTCGGTGAGATCGAGGTCGAGTCGGGCGACTTCAAGCTCCGTGCGCGAAGGATGCCGGGCCTGCCGCTCACTGCGGCGGAGCCGGACGCCGGCTTCGAGGACCGGGCGCTTCCGGAGCCGCACCGCATCCGCTCCGGGTGGGTCGGCGTCTTCCGGGCGCGCGCTCCCCTACCGGAGATCGGCTCCTACGTGGAGGCGGGGACCGTGCTCGGGCAGATCGACTCGATGCGCGTGCTGAACCCGGTCGCCGCGGACCAGTCCGGTTATCTGCTGGCGAGCCGGGTAGAAGACGGGGACGGAGTGGAGTACGGCCAGGAGCTGTTCGTGCTCTCCGTCGGGGCGCCGGAGGGGAGCGAGCAGGCACCGGAGGCGGACTGATGCAGCGAGCGCGCCGCGGCTTTTCCCTGGTCGAGATCCTGGTGGTGATCGTCGTGATCGCCGTCCTGGCGGCGGTGCTCTACCCGATGTACGTCAAGGGCGGCAAGACGCCCGACGGCAAGCAGACGCAGTCGCCGATCCAGGCCGCGCACTCCGTGGAGTGCATGAACAACCTGAGCCAGATCCGGCAGGCGCACCAGATGGCGACCGCGACCGGTGATCTCGAGAACCCGGTCACCGGGCTCGAGAGCCTGAAGAGCTACGGCATCAGCGATTCGATGACGGCGTGCCCGGTCAGCAAAGCGGCCTACCAGTACGATCCCGCCACCGGCCAGGTACGCTGCCCCACCCATTCCGGCGCGGAAGCGCCCCGGTAGGCCCGGCGGCACCCCGCGCGCCCGCCGCCTCGCTCGTCAGCTTCGCTCCCCAACCGGGGCGGCGCTGGGATACACTGACGGGATGTTCAAGAAAGTCCTCATCGCAAACCGCGGCGAGATCGCCGTGCGGGTGATCCGTGCCTGCCGCGAGCTCGGAATCTCCACCGTAGCGGTCTACAGCCAGGCCGACGAGACGAGCCTCCACGTGCGGCTGGCGGACGAGGCGGTCTGCATCGGCCCTGCGCCCACCCGCGAGAGCTACACTCACGTGGCGAACATCCTCAGCGCCGCCCTCATCACCGGCGCGGAGGCGATCCACCCGGGCTACGGCTTCCTCTCCGAGAACGCCGCCTTCGCGGAAGCGTGCGAGGCGTGCGGCCTCGTCTTCATCGGGCCGACTCCCCACGCGATCAGCCAGATGGGAGACAAGGCGACCGCCCGCGCGCTCAGCCAGAAGAACAAGGTGCCCACCGTTCCCGGCAGCGGCGTGGTGGAAGGCGAGGAGGAGATCCTCGCCTCCGCGGCGCGAGTCGGCCTGCCGCTGATGGTGAAGGCGACCGCCGGCGGCGGCGGCAAGGGGATGCGGATCGTCCAGACCGAAGACGAGCTGCTCTCCAGCGTCAAGACCGCCCAGGCAGAGGCCGCGGCGGCGTTCGGCAATCCAGGGGTCTACTTCGAGCGCTACCTGCCGGAGCCGCGCCACGTGGAGATCCAGGTGATGGCGGACACCCACGGGAACGTCGTCCACCTGGGCGAGCGCGACTGCTCCATCCAGACGGCGCGCCACCAGAAGATGGTGGAAGAGGCGCCCTCCGTGGCGCTCACGCCGGAGTTGCGGAGCGCGATGGGCCAGGCGGCGGTGCGCGCGGCGCAGGCGGTGAATTACCGCGGCGCCGGGACGGTCGAGTTCCTCCTAGACGGCTCCAACTTCTACTTCATGGAGATGAACACCCGCATCCAGGTGGAGCACCCGGTGACCGAGATGGTGACCGGGATCGACCTGGTGCGGGAGCAGCTCCGCGTCGCGGCGGGCGAGCGGCTGAGCTTCCGGCAGGAGGACGTGCAGATCCGCGGCCACGCTATCGAGATCCGGCTCACCGCGGAAGACCCGGACCGGGGCTTCCAGCCCAGCGCGGGCCAGATTACCCACCTGGTGCTGCCGGGCGGCTTCGGCGTGCGGGTCGACTCCCACGCCTACGCGGGCTATTCGGTGCCCCCCTACTACGATTCGCTGATCGGGAAGATCATCGTCTGGGGAGAGAACCGGGAGGCGGCGCTGGCGCGCGCGGAGAGATGCCTCGCGGAGACGCAGGTGGAAGGCATCGCCACGACGCTCCCGTTCTACCGGCGGCTCTTCAAAGACCCGCAGTTCCGCGCGGGCGACGTGACGACCAACTTCATCCGCAAGCGGATGACCTCCTGACGGCCCCGGGCCGGCGCGTCACTCCGTACGAAAGATTGGGGTTCGGCGGCCTTGCGCGGGCGGTATCACAAGTAGTCCTCACGAGGAACCCGCCGCACCCGCCGCGAACTACAGGGCAACAGCCGGATGCCTGTTCGATAATAGACCATCCGACCGCCGCACCCCCAGGCGCCATCGAACCGGTCCGCCGGAAGATAAAACGAACCGGAAGGCGCAGCGGGACCACCCAGGAGATGACGTAGGAGCCTGGGCCGAGCATGAGCAAGAACAGGAACGCCCGAGAACTGGTGCTGAAGGTGCTCTTCCAGATCGACGTGGGCAAGCTCCCCGCCGAGGAAGTCCTGGAGACCGCCTTCGAGCAGGTCAAGCCCAGCACCGAAGAGCGCCGCTACACGCGCGAGATGGTGGACGGCGTGCTGGGGGAGATCTCCCGGCTCGACGCCATCATCGACGAGCTGGCCCAGGGCTGGCGCCTGGAGCGCCTGGCGCGGGTCGACAAGAACGTGCTCCGCGCCGCGCTCTACGAGTTAACCCACCGGCCCGACTCCCCCGCGAGCACGGTGATCAACGACGCCGTGGAGATTGCCAAGAAGTATTCCACGGAAGACAGTCCCCGCTTCGTGAACGGGATCCTCGGCAGCTACCAACGGCGGCTGAAGGAGGCCGGGGGCGAGACGACGTCCGATCCGGACGAGATCGAGATAGGCGCACACTGATGGCAAGAATCCTCGACAGCGTGAACGACCCCGCGGACCTGAAAGGGCTCTCGGTTGCCGAGCTGAAGCAGCTCGCGGAAGAGATCCGCGGAGAGATCATCGAGAATATCGCGAACGTGGGGGGCCATTTCGCGCCGAACCTCGGCTCGGTCGAGATCACCCTCGCCCTCCATTCGGTGCTCTCCAGCCCGAAGGACAAGATCGTCTGGGACGTGGGGCATCAGACCTACCCGCACAAGCTGGTCACCGGCCGCCGCGAGCGGTTCCACACCATCAAACAGCTCGGCGGCATCAGCGGCTACTGCAAGCGCGCGGAGAGCCCGCACGACCACATCGAGGCGGGCCACGGCGGCACGTCGATCTCCGCCGCGCTCGGCTTCGCCGTGGCGCGGGACATGCGCGGCACGGATGAGACGGTGGTCGCCGTAATCGGCGACGGCTCCCTCACCACCGGCCTGGCGCAGGAAGCGCTGAACAATGCCGGCAGCCGGAAAGACTGCAACCTGGTCATCCTGCTGAACGACAACTCGATGTCGATCGCGCCGAACGTCGGCGCCATCAGCGACTACCTCGGCAAGATCCGGGCGGAGCCCCACTACCTGTGGGCCAAGCGCGAGGCGGAGCACGTGCTGCACCACCTCCCGCTCGGCGACCGCATCCTGGACGCCATCGGCCGCGTCAAGGACGGTGTCAAGCAGCTCGTGGTGCCGGGGATGCTGTTCGAAGAGCTCGGCTTCACCTACCTCGGCCCGCTCGACGGCCACTGCATCGAGAGCCTGCAGGCGGCGCTGGTGCAGGCGCAGCGGATCGGCGGCCCGGTGGTAATCCACGCGGTCACCCAGAAGGGGAAGGGCTACGCCCCCGCGGAGGCCGACCCGTTCAAGTGGCACGCCACCTCCCCGTTCGACCCGAAGACCGGCGAGGCGAAGAGCAAGAGCAGCGCCTCCACCTACTCCAAGGTCTTCGCGAAGACGCTGATCCACCTGGCGAACAACGACCGGCGGATCGTCGGCATCACCGCGGCGATGCCGGACGGCACCGGACTGCTGGAGTTCCAGAAGATCCACCCGGACCGCTTTATCGACGTCTCCATGGCGGAGCAGCACGCGGTCACCTTCGCGGCGGGTCTGGCGGCGGCGGGGATGCGCCCCGTTTGCGCCATCTACAGCACCTTCCTGCAGCGGGCCTACGACGAGATCATCCACGACGTCTGCATCATGGACTTCCCGGTCGTCTTCGCGATGGACCGCGGCGGCCTGGCGGGCGACGACGGCCCGACGCACCAGGGGGTATTCGACATCGCCTACATGCGGTCGATCCCGAACATGGTGCTGATGGCGCCGAAGGATGAGCCGGAGCTGCAGCGGATGCTCGCCACGGCGGTCACCCACCCCGGCCCGATCGGCGTGCGCTACCCGCGCGGCGGCGGACCGGGCGCGGAGCTGCTCTCCGACCCGCAGCCCCTGCCGATCGGCGTCGGCGAGTCGCTGCGCGAAGGCGACGACGTCGCGATCATCGGCTTCGGCTACGGCGTCACCCCGGCGCTCCAGGCGGCCGAGCTGCTGGCGGAAGAAGGCATCCAGGCGACCGTCATCAACGCCCGCTTCTGCAAGCCGCTCGACACCGAGCTGATCCTGGAAGCGGCGCGCCGCTGCGGACGCGTGATCACCGTTGAGGACGGCGTGCGCCAGGGCGGCTTCGGCAGCGCGGTGCTGGAGATGCTCCAGGACCACGGCTGCCAGGTGCCGGTGCGCCGCCTCGGCATCCCGGACCGGTTCATCGAGCACGGCAAGCGAGAGAAGCTGCTGGAGCTGCTCGGGCTCGACGGCGCGGGCGTGGCGCGCAGCGCGCGGGAGCTGGTCCGCGGCATCCCGAGCGGCGAGATGGTGCCGGACCTGAGCACGCTGCCGCGTTCGAGTTAGACCCGCTCGAGAGCAACTGAAGACCCGCCGGAGGCACGGAGTACCGCGAGGTCCCGTGCCTCCGCTGCGTTGTGGAGCCGGAGGTGCCGCATGGAGAGCAATGGTGATGGGGGCCGGCTGCGCCGGAGGGACTTCGTGAAGCGAGCGGCGGCGGCGATCTCGGCCGCGCCGGCCATCGCGGCTGCCGCCGAAGCCGAAGCGGCAGCCGCGCCGAACGACCCGATCACGCCGGCCGACGTCGAGACCGCGCTCCGCCTCTCCGGCCGCGACTACCCCGCCGAAAAACGGGAGCAGATGGCCCGCCGCCTCGCGGGCACCCGCACCCGGCTGGAAGCGGTCCGCGCCGCCGCTCCGGAGATCGGCGACCCGGCGGTCGAGTTCGACCCGCGCCTCCCCGGCATGAAGCTCCCGAAGCTCTCCGCGGAAGTGCGGATGAGTGCCGGCCCCGCCCCGAGATACGACGGGAACCCTGAAAGCCTGGCTTTCGCCAGCGTGGTAGAGCTCTCCCGCCTGGTGAAGGCGCGCCGGATCAGCTCCGCGGCGCTGACCCGGATGTACCTCGACCGACTGAAGCGGATCGGGCCGCGGCTCAACTGCGTCGTCACCCTCACGGAGGAGCTGGCGCTGCGGCAGGCGGAGTCGGCCGACCGGGAGATCGCGGCGGGGCGCTACCGCGGGCCGCTGCACGGGATCCCCTGGGGCGCGAAAGACCTGCTGGCGACGAAGGGCATCCGCACCACCTGGGGCGCGAAGCCGTACGAGGCGCAGGTCTTCGATTACGACGCCACGGTGGTCCGCCGCCTGGAGGAGGCGGGGGCCGTGCTCGTCGCCAAGCTCACGACCGGGGAGCTGGCGCTGGGCGACGTCTGGTTCGGCGGCATGACGCGGAATCCCTGGGACCCGAAGACCGGCTCCAGCGGATCCTCCGCCGGTCCCGGCAGCGCCACCGCGGCGGGACTCGTCGGCTTCTCGATCGGATCGGAGACGCTCGGCAGCATCACCAGCCCCTCCGTGGTGAACGGCGTCGCCGGCCTGCGCCCCACTTTCGGACGCGTCTCCCGGCACGGGGCGATGGCGCTCTGCTGGACGATGGACAAGCTCGGCCCGATGTGCCGGAGCGTGGAAGACTGCGCGCTGGTGCTCGCGGAGATCTACGGTCCGGACGGGGAGGACGGCACCGTGGTCGACCTACCGTTCGGGTGGAACCCGCGGAGCCGGCTCGCCGGGCTGCGGGTGGGGATCGATACGGCGGCCTTCGCCGCACTTGAGCGCGCGAAGGACCGCAAGCCGGTCTACGACGCCGCCCTCGACGTGCTCCGCGGTCTCGGCCTGGAGCTGAAGCCGGTCGAGCTGCCGCCGATGAGCGATGCGTACCGCGCCCTCGCTGGAATGATGATCGACGTCGAGTCGGCGGCGAGCTTCTCCCGCCTGACCGAGACCGGAGGCACCGACCTGCTCGCACGCCAGGCCGACGGCTCCTGGCCGAACACCTTCCGCACCGGCGCAACCATCCCCGCCGTCGACTACCTCCAGGCGCTCCGCGTGCGGCGGCAGCTTCAGCGCGACGTGGCAAAAGCACTAGAAGAGGTCGACCTCTACGTCACCGTCCCCTTCGCCGGCCCCTCGCTCGTCTACACCAACCTGACCGGCCATCCGGAGCTGGTAACGCGCTGCGGGATGCTCGACGGAAAGCCGGAGTCGATCTCGTTCGTGGGGGCGCTCTACCGGGAGGACGCGATCCTGCGCGTGGCCCACGCCTTCGAGCGCGCCACACCGTGGCACCGCCAGTGGCCGAACACCGAGAAGATCCCGCCGCTTTCCACGCCGTAGGGAAAGCTCGTCTACTCCGAGCTTCCGGGGAGCCGGAGGTCCGCGACGACCGCCCGGTGATCGGAGCCGTCCGGCGATCCGGTCCAGCAGCGCTCCACCTCCAGCGCCGGCGAGACCAGGATGTGGTCGATCCGCACGAACGAGTGGCCCAGGCGGGTCGCGTGGCCGTAGGTGTAGCCGTATCCCCGCCCCCGCTCCGCGAACGCGTCGCGGAATCCGGCACCGCGGAGGGTGCGGTGCACCAGCGAGCGCGCCGGCGCGTTGAAGTCGCCGGCTATCAGGACCGGCCCCCTCTCCGCCCGCAGCTCCTCTGCGATCGCGGCGGCCCGGAAAACGCGCGCGCCGGCTTCCTCCTGGAGCTGCGGCAGCGCCGCCGGCCCGCGCCGCAGCACCGCGGCCAGGCTATCTCGCGGGGTGTCGAGGTGCAGGTTGTAAAGCGTGACCGCCCCTCTGGGAGCGAGCACCCGGCACCGCACGTAGCGACGCCACTCCGGCCCCCCGCGCAGCGAGCGGACACTGATCTCCGCCAGCGGGTAGCGGCTGGCCACGATGCAGCCGGAGATCCCGGCCAGGTGCCAACCGGACCGGAGGAGGGGCGGGAGCTGCGGCGGCGCGCCCGACTCTTGCAGGCAGACCAGATCCGGAGCGAGCCGCCGCAGCTCCCGATCGACCGCCGGACTGTCCCACTTGGTCGCGATGTTATAGGTGACGAGGCGCAGGCACCCCGGCGCGCCGGTGGACCCGGATCGCAGGCTCCAGTGAAAGCCCATCGCCGGGCCAAGCACCCAGAGGAGCGGCAGGAGCGCGAGCCAGGCGCGGCGGCTCCGGCGCAGCAGCGTCAGGAGGAGCGCGGCGGCCGGTAGCGCCCAGAGCCACTGCGGGGCATAGAGGTTGGCGGTGCTCCACCAGAAGCGCTCCGGACCGCTGCGGTCGGCGAGGCAGAGCGCGGCCAGGGCTCCGAGGTAGAGCACCGCCGCGAGATACCGGAGGGTCCGGAGCAGGCGCCTCCCCGAGAGGAGCCGCCGCGCCGCGGCCCGGGCCCCTCCTTCCCGCACCGCGCTAGCGGAGGCCATTGGCCAGGAGGTTGATCGCCAGGATCGACCCGATCGCACACGCGCCGATTGCCAGGAAGTCGACCGGCCGCAGCCGCGGGTCGTACCGGCCCTCCTTCGCTCCCTCCGCTTCGGAGTGGGAGAGCTGCGCGGCGTGCGGCAGCGCGAGGAACAGGTAGAGTACCGGCACGTAAGTGCGGGAGAGCCAGAACGCCGCGGCCAGGAATCCGAGCAGGGCCAGGCGCGCCCCCAGGATCTCGCCCTCGATCGCCGCGGCCTTCTTCGGCAGCGCCTCCTGCGAGCGCCGCCGGCGGCGGAAGCAGCTGTAGATGCAGCCGGTCCAGAAGAAGTAGCCGAGCAGCCCCACCTCCGCAAAGCACTGCACGAAGGAGTTGTGGGCCAGCATCCCGCCATTCACTTCCGCGAAGCGCCCGAAGCCGACCCCGGTGAGCGGACTCTCGGCGAGCTGGGAGATTCCGTTCGACCAGAACCAGAAGCGGGAGTTGGCGGACGCCTCGGCGCTGTCGAAGTTGGTCATGCGCCCCGGGGCGACCACCAGCAGCACCATCCCGATCGCGACGGCCAGCACCACCGCCGCCAGCCGCTGCTTCAGGTGGGTCAGGAGGAAGACCCCTCCCACCACCAGCAGCGCCAGGAAGCCGCCGCGGGAATTGGTGAGGAGCGTGGCGGTAAGAACGACCAGCCCGAGCGCGGAGTAGCAGAACCGGGCGAACCCGCTGGTGTTCCGGAGCCGGACCAGGATCAACGCGATCCCCGCCACCATCACGGCGGCCAGGTCGTTCGGGTCGCCGAAGATGCCGGTGGTCTGGGAGCGCAGCGTCCCCGCGTGGTCCATCGCGCCGCCCGTGTAATAGCGGTAGATCGAGTACGCGGCAACGTACGCGGTGAAGACCAGGATCGACGTCACGAACGCACGGTAGCGCTGCGGACTGCGGATCAGGTTCACTACCAGGAAGACGAGTGCCGCCAGCTTGCCCACTTCCGTCGCGGCTTCAGCGGTGTTACCGTAAGGGAGGGTGCTTGCGATTAGCGCCGCCGCAAACCCGAGCATCATCGGGTTCAGCGGCGTGGAGGCCACCCGCTCCCGCCGCACGCAGAGCTGCACCAGGCACGCGGCGATCGTGACCATCGAGACCCCCAGGCTGAGGCGCATTCCCTGCAGCCCGGGGATGATCTCCTCCGGCCGGACGTAGAGGAGCCCGACGAAGAGGACCAGCCCCCAGAACGGCACGGCCGGTCCCAGGACCAGGATCAACAGGCAGAGCTCCACCGCGATGACCTGCAGCTCGTTGGCGCGCGCGAACGAGAGGGCCAGTACCAGCGGGATGCCGAGGAGCGCGGCGAAGAAGACCAGCGCCTGTCCCCAGTCTCCGGGCCTCCTCAGCCGGAGGCGAGAGCCTGCTTCCGAACGGTGTGCCAGCTGCTGCACGAGATGATCTCCAGGTGTCAAAGGTCGGATCGGAGGCACTCCCGGCGATGCGGTCCGGCTAGCCGAACAACATCACGGCGACGGTGCGGACCATGATCGTCAGGTCGAACCAGGGCGACTGGTTCGAGAGGTAGATCAGGTCGAACCGCAGCTTCTCCCGCGCGTGGGTGTGGTAGCCGGCACGCACCTGGGCCAGGCCGGTAATCCCGGGCCGCACCAGGTGCCGGCGCCAGTAGTCCGGAATCTCCCGCTCGTACTCCTCCACGAAGCAGGGTCGCTCCGGGCGAGGGCCGACCAGGCTCATCTCCCCGCGCAGCACGTTCCAGAGCTGGGGCAGCTCGTCCAGCCGCAGCCGCTTCAGCCACCGGCCCGCGGCGGTGAGACGCTCGTCGTTCATCCCGGAGGAGAGCACCGGCCCGGTCTTCGTCTCCGCGTCCTGCACCATGGTGCGGAACTTGTAGAGCAGGAACGGCACCCCGTAGCGGCCCACCCGCTCCTGGGCGAAGAGGACCGGTCCCGGCGAGGAGAGGCGTACGATCAGCGCGATCAGCAGCAGCGCCGGCGAGAGCAGCAGCAGCGCCGCCGCGGAGACCGCCACGTCGAGCACCCGCTTTACCCGCTGCCCGGGCGGGCGAGCGGCCTCGGCAAGCTGGACCACGGCCACGTCGCCCACGTTCCGGACCCGGGGAAGCGGCAGCAGTGCCTCGAAGCTGGTCGGCACCACGCTCAGCCGCACGTTCGGGCACCGGGCGCTCAGCTCCGCGGAGAGCTCCTGCTGCCACGTGGGCGCGTAGGCCACGTAGACCTCGTCCACGCCGAGCCGCTCCACCAGCGCCGACGTCTGCTCCCGCGGCCCGAGCACCGGCCAGCGGCCTTCCCCGGGATCGGCGCGGTCGTCCACGAAGCCGACCACCTGGTGCCGTCCGCCCGCTTCCAGGCCTTCCGCCAGCATCCGGCCCACCCGGCCGGCCCCGACGATCAGCGTGCGGACGGCACCCTCCGCGGCAGCGGGCTTGCGCCACGCCCGGCGGGGACGAGCCTCCGGCTCACGCTCCAGGACCACCGCGAAGAGCAGCAGCAGTCCGAGGAGCACGATGCCGGCGAGCACCGGATCGGCGAGCGAAGACGACGCGATCCACCGCAAGGGAGATTGCAGCCAAGTCGAGGTGAGATAGAGATCCATGAGCGGTGTCCCCCCTCATCAGGCGCCGGCAGCGACGGCGCTCGGGTTGGCGTCTTCGATACGGGCAGGAAGCTCCGGCCGGCCCGCCGGGTAGTGCCGGGTGACGCAGCGGCTCTCCAGCGCACCTGCCGGCACGTTCTCCACCACCGTCCCGAGCACCGTCACTCCGCACTGCTCCAGGAACTCGATCAGACGAGCCTCGCTGCCGCTGGGAGCCTCCAGAGCGCGGAGACAGATCACGGCGGCGTCTACGACCGGCGCCACGTTCAGCGCGTCGGAGAATGCCACGGCCGACGGAGTATCGAAGAGGACGTAGTCGGAGAGATCCCGCATCCGCTGCGCCACCTCGGAGAAGTTGGGAGAGCGGAACAGCTCCCACGGGTTCTCCGGAGTCGGGCCGGAGCAGACCACGCGCAGGTTGGAGACGGTGGTCGTCTGCAGCGCCCGCTCCAGGGAGGCCGCGTCCGGCTTGCTGATGAGGGAGCTCAAGCCGAACTCGTTGTCGATCCCGAAGATGTCGTGCAGGCGCGGCGCGCGCATGTTGGCGTCGACCAGGATCACGCTCCGGCCGGCCTGCGCCAGTGTGATCGCCAGGTTGGCCGCCGTGGTGGTGGTGCCCTGCCCGCCCTTGGCGGACATCAGCATCACGGAGTGGGCATGCCCGTTCGCCTGGAACATCCGCAGCGCCAGGAAGCGGTACGCTTCCGCGTGCGGGGAGAGCGGATGGAGCTCGGTCGCGCGCGGCAGGCTCTGGAGGGTGACCCCGCCGGAAGGCTGCGGCACGGCGGCGATGACCGGCGAAGGCAGCGCCAGCTCCGCCTGCTGCACCGTGCGCACCCGGCGGTCCATCGTTTCCAGCGCCAGGATCAGCCCGGAGAGCCCGGCAAGGGCGCACAGCGCCGCCAGGAGCGTAAGCTTCAGGGTGCGGCCGGTGGTGAGATTGACCGGCGGGTTGAACTCGCTGGAGCGGTCGACCACCGCCACCGGGTTCTGGCGCTCCGCCGCGTCCAGGGCGGTGGAGGCGGCCTGGAGCCGGTTCTTGAGGCTGGTCCGCTCCTCGGTCAGCTCGCCCAGCTCGCTCGTGAGCGCCACGATCGTAGAGTCGACCCCGTTCAGCCGGGAGATCTCGCCGCGGGCGTTGTTCACCGCCGCGGCGAGTGAGTCCCGCTGCGCCCGCAGTCCCCTGATCTCCTGGCGCGCGTCCCGGATCCGCTGCCACAGCGTCGCCAGCACCGGGTTGCGCTTCACGGCGATCGTCTCCGGCTGCTTGCCTCGCTCGGCGTCGAGCCGCTGGCGCAGCGCCTGGTAGACCGCCAGCGCCTGGCGGACCTGGATATGCTCCTCCGTGTACCGCGCGCGCAGGGTGGTGAGCTGCTGGTCCGCGCGGGCCAGCTCTTCCTCGAGCTGCCGCGCCACCGGGCTCGCCTCCGGGCGGCGCTCCACGTTGACCGTCGGCGGCGTCCGGGCTGCTTCCCCCTCGATGGAGCGCAGGCGCGCGATCGCCTCGGCGAGCTGCGCCCGCACCGTCTCGTGCCGCTGCTGCGCCATCTGCTGCCGGTAGATCGCCGGGGCGACCTTGTCGTCCAGGTTGGTGACGATCTGGTGGCTCCGCCGGTAGCGGTCGTGTGCGGACCGCACCTGCGCCAGCCGCTTTTCCACCCGCTTGAGCTGACTCTGCAGCACCAGGACGACCTTCTCGGCCGGCTGCGTGTAGAGGGTCCGGTTCTTGGTGACGAAGCTCTCCGCCAGCGCGTTGGCGAGGACGGTCGCCTTCTCCGCGGACGAGTCGACCACCCGCAGCTCGAAGAGCCGGGGACCGATCGCCTCTACTTTGATCGTGTCGAGGAGGTCCGGATCGAAGCTCGCGACACCGACCTTCTCCAGCGCCGGCTCGAGAACGTCCCGGGTCTTGAAGACCGCCTCATAACCGGGCGCCTGCGCGCGGGCGCCCTGGACGTCTCCGCCCATGACATCCATCGCGTTGGGCGACGCCTGCCCGTCCACGTTGACCGGGTTCGGCGAGTACGCGAACCGGACCGTGGCCTGCCAGCGCGTGCCGACCAGCCGCGCCGCTGCGAACGTGACGCCGGCAGTCAGGAGCGTGCAGACGGCCAGCAGGCGCCATCGGGAGCCGAGGATTTCTACAGCACGCCAGAAGTCCATGACGGTTACCTGTTTCTTGGTTGCTGCCGTGGAGCAGCCGGGAGAGTTTGTGCGCCCTCTAGATACCGGCGGGTCGCGGCGCGTGCACGCCGGGCCCAGGGCTGCTTCCTTAGCCGGAGCGAATCGACGTCGAGGCGCCCGCGGTGCACGTGTGGGAAGGCGCCGGCAACTCTGATCCGTGCGTGGGGTGCGGGTGCCGGCCCGCCACGCCCGGTGGACCGGCCGAGACCTGGAAGGAGAGCCGCATGGTGCCAGCAGCGACCGGGATGGCGGAGGAAGTCCGCTACTTCGAAGGGCACACTGCGGCGGTCAACACGCTCGCCTTCTCGCCGGACGGAGGACGCGCCGTCTCCGGCAGCGCGGACGGCAGCGTCCGCCTGTGGGACGTGCCGGGCGGAGGCGAGCTGCGCCGGTTCTGGGGTCACGACGACTGGGTAACGGGAGTCGCCTTCTCACCGGACGGCAGCACGCTGCTCTCCGGCAGCGCGGACGGGACGCTGCGGCTCTGGTCGAGCTCCTCCGGAGCCGAGCTGGCGCGGCTCGGCACCGGTACCGGGTACGTGCACGCGGTCGCGTTCTCTCCGGACGGCAGCCTGGCGGCGGGCGGCACCACGCACGGCAGGATTCACCTGTGGGACGTCCACTCGCGGCGGGAGCTTCGCTGCCTGCACGCGCACCGGAGCTGGGTCACCGGGGTGGCGTTCTCCCCGGACGGGCGCCAGCTGCTCTCCGGCGGCGCCGACCTGCTCTTCTCCCTCTGGGATCTGGAGCGCGGCCGAAGGCTCCGCACGTTTGCCGGCTCCACCGAGATCGAGGTGCCGGTAGACCGGCCGCGCGGCCTGACCGGACCTGCTGCGGACTCCGAGGAAACGGCGCTGGCCGGCGCTCCGCACCCGGGCTTCCCGGTCCTGGAAGCCGGCATCCACCGGCGCGCCCTTCCCTCGCCGCTCCATACCTGCCTCGCCAAGAGCGTCATCTTCTCCGCGGACGGCCGCTCCCTCCTCACCTGCACCGGTGAGCCCTCTTTCACGATGTGGGAGGCCCGCACCGGCCGGCAGACTCGCGTCTTTCGAGGACACACCGGCTGCGTCCGCAGCGTGGCGTTCTCGCCGGACGGCCGCCGCGTGCTCTCCGGCAGCATCTCCACCCCCAGCCGGAACGACAACACCGTCCGCCTCTGGTGCGCCGAGACCGGGGAGCAGCTCTGCACCCTCGCCGGGCACACCGACTGGATCTGGAGCGTGGCGTTCTCCCCGGACGGCACCTTCGCCCTCTCCGGCGGCGGCGATCACCTGCTGCGGCTGTGGCGCTTACCAGACGCGGCACGGGCGTCCTAGCCCGTCATGCGGCGAATGGCGACCAGGGCGAGGTCGTCCTGCAGGCCGCCCCGCGAGAAGCTGCGCGCGGTCCGCACTACGGTCCGCACGAGCTGCCCTCCGTCGCTCGGCATCTCCCGCTCCAAGACGGCGGTGAGCCCGGACAATCCCAGGAACTCCCCGTCTTCGTCGCGGGTCTCGATGAGCCCGTCCGTGAAGAGCAGCAGCAGCTCGCCCAGGCGCAGCGTCACCACCCGCTCCTCCCACGTCCAGCTCGGCACGGCGCCCACCAGCCCGCCGGTCGACTCCAGCCAATGACATCCGATCCCGTCCGGGCGCCCGAACTGGCAGAGCAGCGGTGCCGGATGTCCCGCATTCGTGTAGCGAAACGAGAAGTCGTCCAGGTCGAGCACGCCGTACACCAGGCTCAGGAAGGTGCTCTCCTCAAAGGTGTGGCAGGAGAGCGCGTGGTTGAGACGCTCGACGACGCTGGAGGGGCTGGCGTCCTCGAAAGCATAGGCGCGGAGCGTGTGCCGGGCCACGGCGGTGTAGGCCGCCGCGTCGAGCCCTTTGCCGCAGACGTCACCGATCACGATGCCCAGGTGCCGCTCCGAGAGCCAGATGAAGTCGTAGTAATCACCGCCCACGCGCGACGCCTCGGAGGCAGGCTCGTAGTGGGTCGCGATCTCCAGCCCGGGGATCTCCGGCACGTCGCAGAGGAACAGGCGGGCCAGGGCACATGCCACGTCGCGCTCCTGGTCCAGTTGACGGTGAAGGTCCGTGGCCTGCGCGCGCACCTGGTCGATCAGCAGCGACGCCTCGCTCACCAGCGCCTCCGCCCGGTCCCGCTCGCCGGCCAGGCGATGCGCCTGCTCCATCGCCTCTTCGCTGCGGCGCGAAGCGGCAAACTGGGTGAGCGCCACCGAGATCGCCGGCGGAAGCTGCTCGTCCCGCACCGGTTTCACCAGATAGCCGGAGGCACCGGCGGCGACGGCCCGCTCCACGCTCGCCGGATCGCTGTATGCGGTGAGCATGACGACGGCGGTGGGGCTCTCCGCCATGATCTGCTCCAGGGCACGAACCCCGTCCATCTGGGGCATCTCCACGTCCATCAAGATGACATCCGGGTGCTCGCGGCGCGTGCGATCTACCGCCTCGAGCCCGTTGGAGGCGCGCCCCACCACCTCGTACCCGAAGCGGGACAGCGCAGTCTGCAGCCGCAGCGCGGTGATCCCCTCGTCTTCACAAACCAGCACGCGGACCGGACCGCCCTCCATCGTCGCACCTCACCCCACCGCGGAAGACGCCGGCTCTCAGGAGCTACGGGGATTCGGCTTCCGAGCGCTCCTCGACGGCCCATACGCCTAGTGTTTCCAGTTGGGGTATGCCCCAAAAGCAATCATTGTTAAGGGTGTCAGCCGCTCGCCGGCAAGGGGGCTCTGCAGGTCACCGGCAGGTGCAGGTGCCGCAGCGCAGAGGAGTCGAGCTCGGGCTGGCCGGTACGGGCTGGCGGGCCGAGATGGGAGAGTGGGAGAGTGGGCGAGTCGGAGCTACTCGTCGTCGGGGTTCTCGCGCCGGACGCGGTGGACGATCCCGTTCTTGCCGCTCTCTTTCACGAGGTACATCAGGCCGTCCGCCTCGCGCAGGGCTTCGTCGGCCGCCTCAGGGGCACAGAGATAGGTCACCACCCCGATACTGAAGGAGACCGGCCAACCCTGGGCCACGGAGGCGGCGTGCAGGGCCTCCCGCAGCTTCTCCACGGCGCGCCTTCCCGACTCCCCTTCCGTCTCCGGCAGCAGCAGCGCGAACTCGTCCCCGCCCACCCGGGCCACGGTGTCGCACGCCCGCAGCCGCGACCGCATCACCCCGGCGACTTCTCGCAGCAGCCGGTCTCCGGCCGCGTGTCCCAGCCGGTCGTTGATATGCTTGAAGCCGTCGATATCGATGAAGGCGACGGTGAACGGGTGGTCGTACCGGTTCAGACGGTCGATCTCGTGATGGAGCGCCTCCACCAGGCTGCGGCGGTTCGGGACGCCGGTGAGCTCGTCGGTGCGGGCCAGCAGCGCCGCCTGCTCCGCGAGCGACTGCGCGCGGTCCCGCTCCGCCTGCAGCTGTTCGGCCAGCTCCCGGGTGGCCTGCATCTCCCGGTTTTCCGCGTACCGGAGCAGCGCCATCGCAATCGCGGGGGCGAGCTGCTCGTCCCGGATCGGCTTCACCAGATAGCCGGATGCGCCCGCATCCATCGCCCGCCGGACCGTCTCGTCGTCACCGAGCCCGGTCAGCACGATCACCGCCGCGGGCGCTTCACGCATGATCCGCTCGGTGGCGCGGATGCCGTCCATTCCCGGCATCACCACGTCCATCATGATCACGTCCGGATGGTGCTGCCGAGCCAGCTCGACCGCTTCCTCGCCGTTAAGCGCGCGGCCGCAGACGTGGTAGCCGAGCGTATTCAGCGCCCGCCGCACCCGCAGGGCGGTGAGACCCTCGTCCTCGCAGATGAGAATGCCGAGCTGGCGATCTTTAGGCAGCGAGGAGAGCAGCATGCTCATCGGGATAGGCTCCGGGGCAGGTGGGCGGATCGGAATGGGAGCGGGACGACGGAGCAGCTCGGTCCGCCAGCCGGCGCGCGCCCGCTGCCAGCCGGCGCTGTTCGTGCCGGGCCCGGCCCGGCCGGGAACGGGAGTCCGCCACGATTGAAATGCCACCAGGCAAGTGGCTCGTGCAGTGCCGGTCAACCGGGCTGCCGGCTCTCTCTCGTGGGAACGGCCTGCCCGCCGCTACCGTCCGGCGGCTCCCCTGCCCATCTGCGGACGAGCAGCGCTGCCTCGGTCCGGAAGTGATCCTCAACCGCCCGGCAGAGCTCGGTCGCCTTGCGCAGCACGGACTGACCGTCTGCAGGCGACTGCGTGAGGACTTCCTCCGGCAGGCCCGCCGCCAGATCGAGCGCGATCACGTCCACGGGATCCCTCCTGAAGCCGCACTCTCGACAGCGGAGCCGGCGCCGGCCAGGCGACCGGCGCCTCGTCACCAGGCGCTCGGTCTCGCGGAGAGCGGACAAGGAGAAGATGCCTCAGTGTGGCGATCCGTGCAGTCCGGCCGCTCGCCTCGGGTCCTCGCTCTGTTCTCGGAAGGGGGGATTCCCTGCCGAAATCGAGCGGTCCCACTGACACAACCCACCTCGGGAAGGGTGCTTGCGCGTCTTTATCCCTCTTTTTAATGATTTACCGGGTCACCCATAGGTTGGGTGGCTCTGTCCCGTCCGCTCTCCAGAATGCCCCTAAACCAAAGCCCCGCTCGCGTCGCGACGTCTCGCGGCGCGGCTCAGGCCACCAACGAGGATTCTGGAGCACATCATGAGCCAACCCGCGAGCAGGTCGCGGACCCCCTCCGCGCGAGGGTCCGCCTCTGGCACGGGGAAGGGCGGCCGCCTGCAGCGGGCGGTGTGCCGGTTCCCACTGCTGATCGCAGCGCTGACCGTCTCCCTCACGTCGATCGCCGGCGCCGCCCGGAATGCCGCGCCGACCGCGCCGGTCTCGTCCCGGGCCGCTTCCTACAGCACGCAGTCGCTGACTGCGGCCTCGCCGACCGGCCGCACGCCGAAGCTGCTCTGGACACCGGAGCGGCAGGCGGTCTGGAACCGGATGGTCGCGGAGAACCACCCGTGGTGGCGGAGCCTGAAGACCTGGGCCGACGACTACCGCCTCCGCGGCGACTCCAGCGGCGACTGGGCGACGCTGGTCTACCAGATGACCGGCGACCCGAAGTACGGCCGACTGGGCTGGGAGGGCATGCGCCAGTACGTGCAGAGCAAGAGCCTCCCGTACTACAGCCTCAACTCCAGCATGTGGAGCTTCGCCACCTACGCCTGGAAGTACGACTGGCTCTACCCGGTCCTGACCGCCGCCGAGCGGCAGCAGTACGTCGACTTCCTGAACTGGCTCGGCGACCAGGTTCTCACCAACGGCAGCCCGCTCCTGACGCGGATCGGGGACAGCGACGTGGAGATCGGCCACTACTTCGGCCTCGCCTTTACGGCGCTGGCGACCGCGGGCGAGAATCCCCGCGCGGGCGAATTCCTGACGCGCTCCTGGACCGATCCGCGCGGCTCCGGAACGGCGAGTGTCGGCGGACTCACGCCCACGGCGTCCGGGAACACGCTCCGCAACCGGATCCACGAGTACCTGGCCCGCTACTCCCGGGGCGGCGTCTTCATCGAGAGCTCCGAGTACAACCTCACGACGGTGCTCCAGGTGCTCTTCGGCATCGACGGCGTGCGCACCGCCACCGGCAAAGATTACTTCCCCGAATGGACCGAGCTGCTGCCGCAGCTCGCCATGGCACACCTCCAGCACCACGCGCCGGACGGCAACCACTCGTACCAGTGGGGCGACCTGGAGCGGAGCCGCACCTTCTGGATCCAGCACCGCGTTACCCTGACCGCTGCGCTGGCGGGGCTCACGCAGGGGCAGCCGAGCGTCGGCCCCTACCTGCAGCAGCTCACCGATGAGCTGGTCGCGTGGCCGGGCGAGCACGGGGCCGGCGCGAAGCCGAATCCGATGTTCTTCGTCTACTTCAACCCCTACGCGGCGAAGGCGAGCTGGCGCGGCGCGATTCCCCGGGGTCACTACGGTGCCGGACAGGGCCTGCTCTACTTCCACGACGGCTGGAGCCCGACCGACAGCTTCTTCGGCGCGCACATGCCGCCCTCGATGACGACCGACCACAGCCCGTGGGCCTTCGGCAACTTCCAGCTCTTCCGCGGCGCGGAGTGGGTCTTCACCAACCCGCTCGGGTGGGGCCAGCCGTACTACGCTATCGGCGGCGAAGCGCACAACTCGATGCTGATCGGCGGCCTCTCGTCCATGCGAGAAGCCCGCGGGCCGGTGGCGCAGGAGTTCGGGGCCCAGGGCGACTACGCCTACCTGGCCGGCTCCACCGGCGGCCAGTTCTTCTGGGAAGGCTTCTACCAGCCGCCGGCGCAGTTTCTTCACGAGTGGACGCGGAGCATCGTCTACCTGCCAAGCCTGGATCACAGCTCCGATACGGTGGTGGTCTACGACCGCACCGACGCGGAGAACCCGCGGAGTCTGCCCGGCTTCGACCGCTATCTCTACGAATACCGGAAGCTCGTAGACGAAGCTCCGGCGCTGAAGCAGTGGATCATCCACGCGCCGGTGGCGCCGACCCTCACCTCGGACGCGATCTCCTGGAGCACCCCGAAGGGGCAGAGCGTCCGCGTGAACACGCTGCTCCCCGCCGCCCAGAAGCGCACCGTCCTCGACGAGAAGCAGCTCTGGAGCACGGTACCGGAGCTTCCGGTCCATCTCTCGGAGCGGAAGTGGCAGGTGCGGATCAGCCCCTCCGCCGCGCAGCAGTGGGACACCTTCCTGAACGTGGCGCAGGTCTCCAACGCCGGGACCACGCTGCGCAACACGCTGGTCCGCGCGGACGACGGCGGCGCCGAAGGAGTGCTGGTGCAGCGGTCCGGGCATCCGGACGTGCTGACGCTGTTCAGCGCCCGGCAAGGGGCCAAACCACCGGTGACGCCGCTCAACGGCGCCTACTCCGCGCACAACCCGGGCCTGCTCGGGATCGTCGGCGCCAAGCGGCTCCTGCAGGCGGGCTACACCGTCCGCTGGACCGCCGGCGGCACCACGCAGGTGCTGCTGGTCGACCTCGCCCCTTCCCGCGCCTGGACCGCCAGCATCGACGGTGCCGCCCCGGTAAAGGTCGCGGTGAGCACCCAGGGCGTCGCCCGCGTGCTCGTCAGCGGTGCCGGCTCCCACACCCTGGTGCTGGCCGCGGATGGCTCGGCTCCGGCCGACACCACCCCGCCCGCCGTGCCGCAGGGCCTGAAGGTCACCGCCTCTGACGCCCGCGCCGACCTGTCGTGGACGGCGAACACCGAGTCGGACCTGGCCGGCTACCACGTCTACCGCAGCCTGTCCCAGACCGGCACCTACACGCGGCAGACCTCCGCGGCGCTCGCCTCGCCGGCGTACAGCCAGACCGGTCTCACCAACGGCACCACCTACTGGTACCGCGTGAGCGCGGTCGACCGGGCGGGGAACGAGAGCGGCCAGAGCGCTCCGCAGAGCGGCACGCCGCAAGCGCTGAGCTACTCGATCGCCGGAAAGGTGATCGACGGCACCGCCGGCCTCGGTGGGGTCACGGTGAAAGCGGGGACGCGGACCGTCACCACCGCCGGCGACGGCAGCTACTCGCTGGCCGGGCTGCCGGCCGGGACCTACACCGTCACCCCCTCCCGGAGCGGCTACAGCTTCTCCCCCACCTCGCAGAGCGTTACCGTCGGTGGAAGCAAGTCGGGCGTCGACTTCACCGCCAGGGCGGACGTCGCGGAGCCGCAGACCGGCTTCCTCCGGGGCGTCAACCTGAACGGACCGGCGGTCACCATCGAGGGTAATCGCTGGCTCTCCTTCGCCGACGCGAAGGTGCAGGGCCTCTCCGTCTCCGGCGCCGGCACCTGGAGCGGCAGCTACAGCTTTCCGCTCTCCCCCAGCGCCGACGCCGACACGAAGACGATGCTCCAGAGCTGCGTCTACAGCGGGAGCAAGTTCAACGTCCGCCAGGCGATCACCAACGGCGAGTACGACGTCTACCTCTGGACCATCGAGAACTACCAGAGTAATTACCGCAGCCTCGACGTCCGGGTGGAAGGCGCCCTCGTCGCCAGCGGCCTCGGCAACCTCCCGCTCGGGAGCTGGCGGAAGTACGGCCCGTACCGGGCCAGCGTCAAAGACGGGGCGCTTGACCTCGAAGTCGCCCGCACCCGCGGCGACGCCGTGCTGATGGGCTTCGCCCTCTTCGGCAGCGGCAGCACCCCCACCCCGACCACCTACTCGCTCTCCGGCAGGGTGACGCTCGGCACCGGCGGACTGGCTGGCGCCACGGTGAAGGCAGGCACCCTCACCACCACCACCGGCACCGATGGCACCTATCGGTTCAGCGGGCTGGCGGCCGGGAGCTACACGGTCAGCGCCAGTAAGGCCGGCTATACCGTCTCCCCGACGAGCCAGGCGGTCACGCTCGGTCCGGATAAGAGCGGGGTCAACTTCGCGGCGACGGCCGTGCCGAGCTCCAGCGGCTACTTCCGGGGGATCAACCTGGGCGGTCCGGCGGTCACGATCGGGGGCCAGCGGTGGCTCTCGCACTCGGAGGCGCTGGGGCAGGGCCTCTCCGTCAGCGGCGCCGGCACCTGGAGCGGGAGCTACACGTTCCCGCTCTCGCCGAGCGCGGACGCCGACACCCGGACGATGCTGCAGAGCTGCCTCTACAGCGAGAGCAAGTTCAACCTGCGGCAGACTCTGCCGAGCGGCCAGTACGACGTCTACCTGTGGACGATCGAGAACTGGCGGAGCAGCTACCGGAGCCTCTCGGTTCGAGCCGAGGGGGCGACGGTGGCGAGCGGGATCGGCACCCTGCCGCTGGGGAGCTGGCGGAAGTACGGGCCGTATCGCGTGACGGTGCAGGACGGCGCGCTCGACCTGGAGGTCGCCCGCGCCCACGGTGACGCCGTCCTCTTCGGCCTCTCCATCCAGGGCGCGAGCACCCAGGCTGGCGCCGCCACTTTCCGGATGGCCGGCGGCGAAAGCCCGTCGCCCGTCCATCCGGGCTTCCCCATGAGAGACGATCCCGCCCGCATCGCAGCGACGATGCGGAGCAGGGCCGCCCATGCGCCGCTCTCGGGCTCACCCGTCGAGCGGCGGCGGCAGCGGACCACGACCCGCACGGCCGCGGCAGAACCCCCGGCCGCCTGTAGGAGGCGGCAGGGTTAATCCCGAGCGCCCCGGAGGCTTTCCGCTGTCGCGGAAAGCCTCCGCCACCCCACCCCCCCATCACCCTCGGAAGTCGTCCCGGCTCGCCGCGGGTGTAGAGGAAACGGGAACAACATGCATCCCTCTCGAATGAACTTCCGTTACCGATCGCTGCCCCGAGTGTTGACGCTCTGCCTCGTCGCGGCGCTGGCGGCACTGGGCGGAGCGCGCCCGGGTGACGCAGCGGGAAACACCTACTACGTCGCTCCAGGCGGGAACGACGGCTGGAACGGCTCGCAGTCCGCTCCGTTCCGGCAGATCCGGCGCGCGCTGCAGGTGGTGCGCGCGGGCGACACCGTGCTGGTAGCCGACGGCAGCTATCTCGGCTTCGACGCCAGCCTGACGGGCACCGCGAGCGCGCCGATCACGATCCGGGCGGTCGGCTCGAACGCGGTGGTGACGCCAACCACCGACCGGGGCGACGACCGGGACAACATCCACGTGATGAGCTCCGCGTACGTCGTGCTGGACGGCCTGCGATCGTTCAACGGTCCGCGATCGGCTGTCCGCATCAATACCAGCCATCACGTGACCGTGCGCAACGGCGTCTACGGCGACAACGGCACGTGGGGGATCTTCACCAACCACTCCGACGATCTCCTGATCGAGCGGAACACCTGCTACGGCAGCAAGATCGAGCACGGAATCTACGCTTCTAACAGCGGCGACCGCCCGATCATCCGCCGCAACGTGGTCTACAACAACGCCGCGAACGGCATCCACGTGAACGGAGACCGCTACGCCGGCGGCGACGGCCTGATCACCGGCGCGCTGATCGAGTACAACGTCGTCTACAACAACGGGGTGAAGGGCGGCTCCGGCATCAACATGGACGGGGTCCAGTACTCCACGGTCCGGAACAACCTGCTCTTCAATAACCACGCGACCGGCATCGCCTGCTACCAGGGTGGCGGCGCCGCCGGCCCGCGCGGGATGCAGATCCTGCACAACACGATCGACATGGCGTCGGACGCGCGCTGGGCGCTGCAGTTCCTCGCCACTACCGGCCCGAACGTGGTCCGCAATAACGTACTCTACAACCGGAACACGGCCAAGGGCGGACTCGAATTCGGCAACTACACCGACGTCCAGAATGTCGACACCGACTACAACGTCCTCGACAGGGTGACGACCGACTACGGCAGCTCCGTGATGACGCTGGCGCAGTGGCAGGGCCACGGAAAGGACCGGAGCTCCTTCTCCGCCGCGCCGAGCTCGCTATTCGTCAACCCGGCAGCGGGCGACTACCACCTGCTCTCCTCTGCCCCCGTGGTGAACCGCGGCCAGACGCTCACTAGCGTTCAGGACGACCTGGACGGCAAGGTGCGCCCGCAGGGCACCTCCTCGGACATCGGCTGCTATGAGCTGGCGGGCAGCACCCCGTCCACCTACACCCTCTCCGGAAAAGTAACCCTCGGGAGCAGCGGCCTGGCCGGCGTGACGCTGACTTCCGGCTCTCGCACCGTTACCACCGGCAGCGACGGCAGCTACGCGTTCACCGGTCTGCCGACGGCGAGCTACACCGTCACGCCTTCGAAGAGCGGCTACACCTTCTCCCCCACCAGCCAGACGGTGACGCTCGGCTCCAACCAGACCGCGGTGAACTTCACCGCGAGCACCACCATGTCGCCGCAGAGCGGCTTCCTCCGGGGCGTCAACCTGTACGGACCGGCGGTCACCATCGAGGGTAATCGCTGGCTCTCCTTCGCCGACGCGAAGGTGCAGGGCCTCTCCGTCTCCGGCGCCGGCACCTGGAGCGGCAGCTACAGCTTCCCGCTCTCCCCCAGCGCCGACGCCGACACGAAGACGATGCTCCAGAGCTGCGTCTACAGCGGGAGCAGGTTCAACGTCCGCCAGGTGCTGGCCAACGGCGAGTACGACGTCTACCTCTGGACCATCGAGAACTACCAGAGTAATTACCGCAGCCTCGACATCCGGGTGGAAGGCGCCCTCGTCGCCAGCGGCCTGGGCAACCTGCCGCTGGGGAGCTGGCGGAAGTACGGCCCGTACCGCGCCAGCGTCAAAGACGGGGCGCTCGACCTCGAAGTGTCCCGCACCCGCGGCGACGCCGTGCTGATGGGCTTCGCGCTCTTCGGCAGCGGCAGCACCCCCACCCCGACCACCTACTCGCTCTCCGGCCGGGTGACCCTCGGCACCGGCGGACTGGCGGGCGCCACCGTGAAGACGAGTAGCCTCACCGTCATCAGCGGCACCGACGGAAGCTACACCTTCAGCGGGCTAGCGGCGGGCACCTACACGGTCAGCGCCAGCAAGAGCGGCTACACCGTCTCCCCGGCGAGCCGCAGCGTCACGGTGGGACCGAGCCAGACGGGCGTCGACTTCGCCGCTACGGCGATCGCGCCGGCCACCTACCGCCTGGCCGGAAAGGTAACGCTCGACACGGCGGGGCTTTCCGGCGTGCTGGTGCAGGCGGGGACGCAGAGCGTCTCCACCGGCGCCGACGGGAGCTACGCCTTCTCCGGGCTGGCGGCCGGGAGCTACACGGTAAAGGCGAGCAAGAGCGGGTACACCTTCTCGCCCGCGAGCCAGGCGGTCACGCTCGGTCCGGATAAGAGCGGGGTCAACTTCGCGGCGACGGCGGTGCCGAGCTCCAGCGGCTACTTCCGCGGGATCAACCTGGGCGGCCCGGCGGTGACGATCGGGGGCCAGCGCTGGCTCTCTCACTCGGAAGCGCTGGGGCAGGGTCTCTCCGTCAGCGGGGCCGGCACCTGGAGCGGGAGCTACACGTTCCCGCTCTCCCCGAGCGCGGACACCGACACCCGGACGATGCTGCAGAGCTGCCTCTACAGCGAGAG
This sequence comes from Armatimonadota bacterium, assembly GCA_046292385.1. Taxonomy (GTDB): domain Bacteria; phylum Armatimonadota; class SYMT01; order SYMT01; family SYMT01; genus JBKBRF01. The sequence continues at coordinate 118,284 of JBKBRF010000009.1, forward strand.
CAAGTTCAACCTGCGGCAGGCGCTGCCGAGCGGCCAGTACGACGTCTACCTGTGGACGATCGAGAACTGGCGGAGCAGCTACCGGAGCCTGTCGGTACGAGCCGAGGGAGCGACGGTAGCGAGCGGGATCGGCACCCTGCCGCTGGGGAGCTGGCGGAAGTACGGGCCGTACCGCGTGACGGTGCAGGACGGCTCGCTCGACCTGGAGGTCGCCCGCGCGTACGGGGACGCCGTCCTCTTCGGCCTCTCCATCCAGGGCGCCGGACAGTAGGGAGTTAACAGGTTGGCAGGTTGCAGGTTGCAGGTTACGAACCCCGCCTCACGAGGCGCCAACCTGTAACCTGCAACCTGCCAACCTGAAACAAAGACCTTCCGCGGTTCCCCCGCCCGCGGGGGTCGCCTCACCGGTGCGGCAGCGACAGGGAGAGAAGAGTCCGCGCCACCCGCTTCCCCGCCTGACCGTCCCAGTACTCGGGCACCGGACCGGCTCCGATCGAGAGCTCGTCCCGCAGCACTTCGTCCAGCGCCTGCTCCACCGCCTCGGCCCGGGTGCCGATGAGCCGGTTGGTGCCGTGGGTGATCGTCACCGGACGCTCCGTGTTCTCCCGGAAGGTGATGCACGGGACGCCGAGGACCGTCGTCTCCTCCTGGATGCCGCCGCTGTCGGTGAAGACGACCCGCGCCTGCTCCGTCAGCGCGAGGAACTCCAGGTAGCCGAGCGGATCGAGCGTCTGGACGCGGTCTCCCAGCGCGGAGAGCAGGCCGAACGTCTCCAGCCGCGCGCGAGTGCGCGGATGGATCGGCCACACCACGGGCAGGCGCCGCGCCAGGGAAGAGACCGCGGCGACGCAGTTCTCCGCCGCCGAGCGGCTATCGACGTTGCTCGGCCGGTGCAGCGTGCAGACCGCATACTCCCGCGGCCGCACCTCCAGGCGCCGCAGGATGCCGCACTGCCGGGCTCGCTCGCGGTGGCGGAGCAGCGTGTCGATCATCACGTTCCCAACGAAGTGGATGCGTTCGGCCGGGATGCCCTCGGCGCGCAGGTTCTCCTCCGCCGCCCGCTCCGTGGTGAAGAGCAGGTCGGAGATCTGGTCGGTCAGCACCCGGTTGATCTCCTCCGGCATGGTGCGGTCACCGCTGCGCAGCCCCGCCTCCACGTGCGCCACCGGGATGCAGCGCTTGGAGGCCGCCAGGGCACAGGCGAGGGTGGAATTGACGTCGCCCACTACCAGCACCACGTCGGGCGGGCAGCACTCCAGCACCTCATCGAACGCCATCAGCACCCGCGCCGTCTGCTCCGCCTGGCTGCCGGAGCCGACGCCCAGGTAGATGTCGGGCGCGGGGAGGCCCAGCTCCCGGAAGAAGAGCGTCGACATCCGCTCGTCGTAGTGCTGCCCGGTGTGCACCAGGGAGCAGCTCAGCTCCGGATGCGCCTCCGCAGCGGCCAGGATCGCCGCCATCTTCATGAAGTTCGGCCGGGCGCCGACTACGCAGGTTACGTTCATGCCTCAGTCCTCCTGCAGCGCGAGGGGCGCCGGACGCGGAACGGCGGGCGGCTCCGGAGCGGGCACGCGGCTCCGGCTGCGCAGGCGCTCGATGCCCGCGCTCACGCCGGTGCGCGGCTCCCAGCCGAGCAGGTCACGGGCCCGGGAGCTCTCGAAGCCGCGCTGCGCCATCGCGGAGCGCAGCCGGTAGGCGGAGAGCGGGGAGCGCCGCTTCAGCGCGCCGGCGAGCGGCTCCGTCAGCTTGCCGACCGCCAGCACGAGCGGCCGCGGCAGCCGGACCACCCGCGCCCCGGGCTCCAGCACCGCCTCCAGCACGCGGTTCTGGGTCCAGCGCTCCGGATCGACGAGCTGGATCACCTCGCCCCGGCGAAGATCGCTGCGGAGGGCCAGCAGTACCGCGTCGACCACGTCGTCGAGATGTACGAGCGGGAGCACCTGCCGGCCGTCCCCCATCACCAGCCAGGCCGGCCCCGCGCGGCGGGCGACCGCGGGCGTGAGGAGCGGGATCCGGCCGCCGAAGATCTGGCCGGGGCGCAGGATCACCGAAGGCAGGCCGTGCACGCCGGTGTACTGCATCACCAGCCGCTCCGCCTCCAGCTTCGACTGCGTGTAGGCGCCGCGCTCTTCCGGCCGCGGCTCGAACGGCGAGTCTTCGGTAATCGGCTCCGCGGCGGTACCGCCGGCCCAATCGACCACCGAGAGGGAGCTGATGTGGACCAGCTTCTCCACGCCGTGCTTCCGGCAGGCGTCGAGCACGTTGCGGGTGCCGGTCACCGTAGCGCACTGGTGCTCCACCGCGCCGCCCTTCATCGCGGCGCCGCAGTGGATTACCCGGTCGACTCCCTCCGCCGCCCGGTGCACCGCGTCGGGATCGCCGAGGTCGCCGAGCACCACCTCCATCCCCGCCGGCACGCTCTCCGGCAGGCGGCGCATGAAGGCGCGGACGGGGACACCCACGCTTCGCAGCCGCTCCACGATCGCCCCGCCCAGCGCGCCGGAGGCGCCGGTCACCAGCACCGGCCGCTCCTGCAGCCGCGGCAGGCTCGCTACCCGGCGGGCGTAGTCGGCGTCCGCCGCCCGAGCGACCCGCTCGGTCCAGTCGACCACCGGAACCGCCTCGGCGATCGAGACCGGGACCGGCCCGCCCGTCTCGATCGACCGGTAGAACTCGGCGACGAGATCCTGCAGCCCGTGGTAGGGCCGCACGCGTCCGGTGGCGAAGCCGGCGACGCCGCGGAGGACGTCGGTGGTCGAGCGCACGCCCTCCCCTACCCCGTTCACGACCCGCTGGATCGGCGAGGGCAGCGGCAGCGCCGCGCGGAGCGCCTGCTGCAGCAGGAAGAGGTCGACCCGCAGCACGCCTCGCGCCCCCTGGATGATGAGCTGGCTCTGGACCGGCTTGACGTTCCATGAGAGCTGGAACTGGCCCAGTCCGTCGCGGCAGCGGACCAGCGCCCGCCACTCGTCGAACGCCAGGTTCGGGTCGCCCCCCAGGCTCTCCCACTGCGCCTCCACGTCCTGGATCGGCCCCAGGAACGCCTGGAAGAGGTAGAGCGCGTGCACGCCGAGGTCGCGGAACGGGTACCCCGCGGCCCGGTAGTGCGGCGGGAGCTTTCCCCCGGCGAAGGCGGGGTAGGTGGAGCTGCGGAGGATATCGACCGAGACGACGCGGCCCAGCTTGCCGGACCGCACCGTCTCCAGCGCCTGGCGCACCTGCGGGTCGAACAGGAGCGAGTGCCCCACCGCCACCTGCAGTCCGCGCTCTGCCGCCAGCCGCTCCACGCGCCGGCAGTCGTCCACGTCTTCCGCCAGCGGCTTCTCCACCAGCACGTGGCAGCCGAGCTCCAGCGCCTGGCAGGCGACCTCCGCGTGCACGTTCGGCGGGGTCAGCACGTGGATCACGTCCGCGCCGCGCTCCCGCAGCTCCGCCAGGGAGCCGCACGCCGCGATCCCGAGCTTCTCCGCCAGGGCCCGGGCGCGAGCGCGGTCGAGGTCGTGCACCCCAACCAGCTCCACTCCCGGCAGCCGCCGCAGGGCGGCCGCGTGATACTCACTGATGTAGCCGGCGCCCGCTAGGCCAGCGCGTAGCTTCGTTTGCTGCTGCATTTCGCTGCTTTCACCCGGGAGACGTGTGTCTCCAGATCGGCGACCTTCTGCTCCCACCGCTCCGCCCGCATCGCCTCGCTCCGGGCGCGGCGGCGCTCGGGGGAGTCGGTGCGGAGCGCCTCCTCCACCGCGCGAATGAACTCCTCGTGGTCTCCCGCCAGCCGGCAGTGCTCTCCGTAGGGGGCCACCTCCGGAAGCGCCGTGGAGACCACCGAAAGGCCGGCGGAGAGGTATTCGCGCAGCTTGATCGGGTTCACGTGCACGGTCAGGTCGTTCACGAGGAACGGGATCAGCGCGACGTCGAAGCCCTTGCAGTAGGCGGGGAGCTCGGAGTAGGGCTTGCGGCCGAGAAAGCGGACGTTCGGGATCCGCTCCAGGGCGGAGGTGTCGACGCACGACTTCCCCACGATCACCACGTTCCAGTCCGGGTGCCGGGCCGCCAGCTTCGCGAGCAGCTCCTGGTCGACCCACTCCTGGATCAACCCGAAAAACCCGATCACCGGGCCGCGCAGCCCGGCCAGCTCCGGCGCGGGCGGCGTCTCCGGCAGCAAGGCGCGGGAGAAGTGCTCGTGGTCGACCCCGTGGAGCGCCAGCAGCGTCTCCGCGTTGAACGGCTCCCGGCTCGCCTTCAGTGAGTGCGCGGTGGCGAAGACGACGTCTGCCTTCCGGCAGATCTCCTCGTCCATCCGGGCCATGCGCTCGCCGTCGAGGTAGCCGAACTTCGACCACTCGTCGATGCAGTAGTAGACGAGCAGCGACTCCCCCAGCCGGCCGGCGTACTCCACCGCGTTCGGGAGGAAGCTCCAGAGCTGGAACTCCCGCATCGAGAGCTTCCGCCGCAGGGCGGCCAGCGTGGCGCGAAGGATGACGCGGTTCAGCGCGATGGCGAGGCGGTGGTGCGGAAACGGAAGAACCAGCGGCGTGAAGACCCAGAGGTTCTTCTCCACCTCCTTCGGCCCTCGCAGGAACGCGGCGATCTTCGCCCGGATCTTCCGCACGTCCTGGCCGCTCGAGAGGCTCGGCGACCGCATGGAGATCGAGTTCAGCCACAGCACGCGGTGCCTCCGGGCCAGGAGCCGCATGACGTGGTTGTTGCTGGTCGGGTCTTCGCTCCAGTCCTTGGCGAAGCAGACGATGTTCTCACCCATAAGGCTGCCCGTCCGCGTGGTGCGGGGCCTCTCGAATGGGCTCCGGCAGGCCGACGCGGCTATCACGGGCATCAGGTGCCGGGGGTTCGGGAGCCGTGCACCGGGACAAGTGGGGAGATGGAAGAGGAGAGAAGAAAGAGCGGGACCGGAGACGGGATCTTCTCTTTCATCTTTCCTCTCTTCTCTTCAGGCTTGTCCCGGTGCACGAGGGGCGGCGGGTGGGCACCTCTCGGCTGGCCTGGTCCGGGGGAGATCCGGCGGAGGGCGGAGGTGCGATGAACTGGCGAGTGAAGGCGTTGACGCAGAAGACGCTCTCGGTGCTCCCGGGGGGCGAGCGCATGCACTCCCTGCTGCAGCGGCGGTGCGGCGGCCTGAGCCACTTCGAGGGGGAGTGCTCGAGCAAGATCCAGGACTGGAAGAACATGGCGCTCCTGCTGCGCCAGGCCGGGGTACCGCTGGAAGGGAGCCGCCTCCTGGAGATCGGGACCGGCTGGTACCCCACCCTGCCGTTCTGCTGCGCGGCGGCGGGCGCGGCGGAGGTGCTGACGATCGACCTGAACCGCTACCTCGACCCGGAGCTCACGCGCCGCTGCGCGGAGCTGGTCGAGGAGCAGTTGGAGGAGATCGCCGCGTGCGCGGGCCGCTCTCTCCCGACGACTCGGGGGGACTGGCAGCGCGTCGCGGAGCTGGTCCGCTCCGGGCGCGCGCTCGAGAGCAAGGCCGGCGCCCGCCTGCGCTACCTGGCCCCCGGCGACGCCACGCGCACCGGCCTTCCCGCGGACTCGCTCGACGTCGTCTTCTCCAACTCGGTATTGGAGCACGTCCCGCCGCGGGTGATCGAGGGGATGATGCGGGAGAGCTTCCGCATCCTGCGGCCGGGCGGGGTGGTCTTCCACAGTGTCAACTGCGGAGACCACTACAGCTACTTCGATTCCTCCGTGACGCAGCTCAACTACCTGCGCTACTCGGACCGGCAGTGGAGCCTCTGGAACAACGCCTTCCTCTACCAGAACCGGCTGCGGGCGGTCGACTTCGTCCGCATGGCCAGGGAGCACGGGTTCGAAGTCGAGATCGACACCTCGCACCCCACTCCCCAGCGGCAGCAGGAGCTGCGGCACGTGCCGGTCGCCCGCCGGTTCCGCGACTACTCGCCGGACGACCTCTGCATCACCACGATCGACTTCGTGGCCCGCAAGCCGGGCCGGCAAGAGGCCGGGGGCGTCGAATGAACGAGAAGCAGCGCTTCACCCTGCAGATCGCCGCCCGGGCCGGCGCGGCACTGGCGCGGCAGACGCTGACCCCGCGCCGGCGCACCGGGCCGGTCGAGATCTACCTGGCGCTGGTCGACCACTTCGAGCCGAGCGTCGGCCGGCCGTCCCGGGCGGTCGCCCACCGGCGGCTGGAAGACTGGCTGACCCGGTATCCACAGGTCGCCGGCCGGCACCGGGACGCCGACGGCCGGCATCCCGCCCACACCTTCTGCTACCCGTGGGATGAGCTCGACCCGTGGGAGCTGGACCGGCTCGCGGAGCTCTGCGCGGAGGGCTGGGGGGAGATCGAGCTGCATCTCCACCACCGGGACGACACCGAAGCGACCCTCCGCACGAAGCTGCGGGAGGCGCTGCGGACCTACCGCGCCGCCGGAGCGCTCTCCGAGTGGCCGGACGGCCGAACCGCCTTCGGCTTCGTGCACGGGAACTGGGCGCTCGACAACTCCCGCTGCGATGACGGCCGCAACTTCTGCGGTGTGAACAGCGAGATTTCCGTTCTCATCGAGGAAGGCTGCTACGCCGACTTCACCTTCCCCGCGTGGCAGCAGACGGCGCAGCCGCGGCAGGTGAGCTCGATCTTCTACGCGGTCGACGACCCGGCGCGGCCGAAGTCGCACGACCGCGGCCTCCCCGCCCGCGCCGGAGCTTCCGCCGGTGCCGGCCTGCCGATCATCCAGGGGCCGCTCGTCCCGTTCCTCAAGCGCCGCGGGTGGAAGCCGCTGCCCGCCATGGACGACGGCGACCTCGCCGCCTACCGCCGCTACGAGCCGGCGCGGCTCGACCGGTGGGTGCGCGCCGGGATCCACGTGGCCGGCTGCCCGGACCGCGTCTTCATCAAGCTCCACTGCCACGGCGCGGAGGATGCCAACCGCCAGGCGCTGCTGGGAGAGGACCTGGAGGCGCTCTTCACCGACGCCGAAGCGCGGTACAACGACGGCGAGCGCTATCGCCTTCACTACGTCTCCGCGCGGGAGATGTTCAACACCATGCGCGCGATCGAGACCGTCGGCCCCCGCGCCCCCCTCTCCCCCCGCGACTGGCTCCTCCCCCGCCCCCAGGCCGCTGCTATCGGGCGAGGTCGGGAGTTGACGGCTTGCACCGCCTGAGCGCCTCGCGGCACTCCTGCTGCTCTCGTCAGGTTCGGTGAGTAGGAGTAAGAGTTGTCGACGACCCTCCAGGTCACCCGCGGCCAGGAAAAGTGCGGCGGCGGCTCCTGCTCACGGGGCCTCACCCTCGATCCCTCTCCTGTGAGGAGAGGGAAACTATGGGTGTGATGCCGCGACTCCCCCTTCCCTCGCAGGGAAGGCTTGTCCCCCGAACGGGGGAGGGCCGGGGGGTTAGGCCGCGCCGAAGCGCCTGCCGATCGCCATTGGACCGAGAGCTGAGGTCGGAGATGCCGCTCCGGGCCGCGGTGCTACGCCGGCAACAGCAGCGGGTTTGCCGCCCCCTCGTGACACGCATCCCGCAGCGCCGTGTAGAGCGTGTCCGCGAAGCAGTCCCAGGAGAGGCAGGGCACGGTAGCGCGCAGCGCTTCCGGGTCCCAGGGGCGCGAGAGCACGTCGGTGAGGGCGGCGGCGAGCACCTTTGGCCGGTCGGCGGGGACCAGCAGCCCGTTCCCGCGGCTCAGCAGTTCCGGGACGCCGCCGACCATTGAGGCGACCACCGGGCGCCCGGACGCAAGTGCCTCCAGCACCACGTTCGGGCACCCCTCGCGGCGGCTGGGAAGGCAGAGCAGGTCGCCGGCGGAGATCCAGGTCGGGATCTGCTCGTAGGGCTGCCGGCCGTGGAACCGCACCCGGCTCTCCAGTCCCAGCTCCCGCACCCGCGCCTCCAGCGACGGCCGGAGCGGCCCATCGCCGACGAGCGCGATCTGCGGCACCGGCTTTCCAGCCGCCGCCAGCGCGCCGGCCGCTTCGACCAGCACGTCCGGGCCCTTCTCCGGCACCAGGTTGCCGACGTAGGTGACGAGCCGCGCCTCCGGATCGAGATCCAGACGGCCGCGCGCGTGCTCCCGGCTGGAGATCCGGAACCGCTCGCCGTCTACCCCGTTATGCTGCACGATGATCCGCTCGCCGGGGATGCCGAGCTGCCGGATGCGGCGGTCCAGCGCCCGGCTCACCACGATCGTGCGCTGCGCCTGTCCCAGGCCCCAGCGGATCTGCTTGCGCAGGCCGGGGTGCTGCAGGAATTCGTTGGCGTCGCTGCCGAGCACCATCGTCACCAGCGGCAGCCCCAGCTCCCGCGCCAGGTGCGCGGCGGCGACGCCGTCCGGATAAGCCCAGGCGGCGAGGATCGCGTCGAAGCCGATCTCCCGCTGCAGCCGCTTCACCTGGCTCCGGAGCGAACGGTACATGCCCTGCGCGTGGAGCACGCGGCCGACCCGCGGCGCGGTCCAGTAGGTCGGGAACGCGGCGCGGATTCCGGTCCACTCCTCCTCCGGCGGGCGGACGAGCGCGGAGGGCTGGCGCAGGCGCTCCCACCACGGCACCGGGGCCAGCAGGCGCAGGTCGCACCGGCGGGCCAGCGCGTCGAAGCCGTTCAGGTTGAACGTGCCGCGCGTGGGACGCTGCCGGGAGGGGAAGAGGTTGGTCAGCACGAGAGCCCGCATCAGCCGGGTACCTCCTGGCGGCGCAGCCCCGGCTCGGCCGGGCGCCGTAAGCACTGTTCGTAAAGGGCGTCATACTCCCGGAGCATCCGTTCGAACGAGAAGGCCGAGCGCACGTGCTCGCAGCTCGCGGCGCCCAGCTCCTCTCGCAGCGCGGGCGACTCGCAGAGACGCCGGAGCGCCGCCGCGAGCGCCTCCGGCTGGTTGACCGGAACCAGCAGCCCGTGCCGCCCGTGCTCCATTACCTCCGGAATCCCGCCCACGCGAGTCGCCACGACGGGCACCCGATGCGACATCGCTTCGAGGACCGAGAGCGGAAGCCCCTCACTTAAGGACGGAAGCACGAAGAAGTCTGCCGCACCGAGGAGGTCCGGGACGTCGGCCCGGAAGCCGAGGAATCTTACGCGCTCCTGGAGGCCCAGCCGTACGGAGAGCGCCTGGAGCTCGCCACGCGCGGCGCCGTCGCCGGCGATCAACACCGTCAGCGGCACGCCTTCTCCGCGAAGGATCGCGCTCGCCTGCAGCAGCGTGTCGTGTCCCTTGCAGCCGTCCACGCGGGCCGCGATCAGGGCTGCGGTCTCTGCGCCGAGCCCCAGCTCCGCGCGGACCGCCTCCCGGCTCCGCCGCGCCGGCTTCGGCTCGATGCCGTTCAGGATCGCGCAGCAGCGGGAGCGCGGAAAGCCGGGCCAGACCTGCTCGCCGGCGGCCCGGGAGACGCCGACCACCGCGGAAGTGAGTCGGCGCTCCAGCGGCGAGGGCGTGCGCGCGTCGGCGCGGCCCCGGCCGTGGTAGGTCATCACCACCGGGGCGCCCGTCACGATCCGGCCCAACACAGCGTAGTGGAGAGCGCTGGGGTTGTGCGCGTGGAGGAGGTCCGGGCGGAGCCGCCGGAGAAGGCGGAGACCCCGCGCCGCCCGGCTGAGCCGGCCCGGCTGGGAGAGCGCCGCGGCTATTACGCCCTGGCGCTGCGCCTCCTCCAGGAGCGGCCCGCCAGCCAGGCCGACCACCGCGGCGTGATGCCCCGCGCGGCACTGCTCCGCCGCGAGACGGATGGCGAAGTGCTCCAGCCCACCCACCTGAAAGCTGCTGATCAGGTGCAGGATGCGGAGCGGGCGGCCCGGCTGGCGTGACTGGCTCATCACCGCGGCCTACCAGCCGACCGCCGCACCGGCCAGCGCCTGCGTTCCATCCGGGTCGAGCTGCGCCGTCAGCATCGCCCGCAGCCCTTCCCGCAGGCTGACGCGCGGCGCATACCCCAGGTCACGCCGCGCGCGGGTAATCTCCGCCCGCGAGTCGCGCACGTCTCCCGGCCGCTCCGGCAGGTGCACCGGCTCGATGATGCAGCCGAGCAGCTCCCCGATCACGTCCAGCAGGTCGAGGAGGGAGACGGCGTTCCCGCCCGCCACGTTGTAGACCCCGCCGGGCGCGTAAGTGGAGTCGGCCGCGAGCACGTTCGCGTCGACCACGTTCTCCACGTGGACAAAGTCGCGCGTCTGCCGTCCGTCGCCGTAGACGGTCGGCGAGGCTCCCCGAAGCGCGGCGTCGACGAACATGGGAACCACCGCGGCGTAACCCGACTGCACGTTCTGCCCGGTCCCGAACACGTTGAAGTAGCGCAGGCAGACCGTCTCCAGTCCGTAAAGCTGCCAGAAGTTCCGGCAGTAGAGCTCGCCGCACGCCTTTCCGCTGGCGTAGGGCGACTCCGGCTTGAGCGGTTGGCTCTCGTCGGTGGGCACGCGCTCCGCGTTGCCATAGACGGAGGCGGACGACGAGAAGACGAAGCGCCGCACTCCCCGCTCGCGGGCGGCATTAAGCAGGTTGAGCGTTCCGTTCACATTCACCGAATGGGCGTAGGAGGGGTCGTCGACCGAGAGGGGCACCGAGACCAGCGCGGCGAGGTGGAAGAGCGTATCGACCCCCTCGGTCGCCCGGCGGCACGCGGCCTCTTCCCGGACGTCGCCCTCTAAGATCTCCAGGTCGGAGGCCCGCCCGGCCAGGTTGCTCCGGCTTCCGGAGCTGAAGTTGTCCAGCACGCGTACCTGCCATCCCCCCTGCAGCAGGCGATGGACGAGCCGGCTGCCGATGAACCCGGCTCCGCCGGTAACCAGAGCGATCCGCGACATGGGGAAACCTCCTGAAAGATCGGGTCAATGGACTGGCAAGCTGCCAGGTGCCAGGTCAGTCACCGCTGCACGGGAGGCCGGACCTGGAACCTGCAGCCTGCCAACCCGTAAGTCCGTGATAGAGGAACGGGTTTGGCAAGGGAGAGTGGGAGGCGTCTGTTGCAGGTTAGCAAGTTGGCAGATTGCAGGTTGAGCTCCCCGGTGGGTGGGGTTCGGAACCTGAAACTTGCTAACCTGGACCCTGCTAACCGCAGCGGGCGAGCAGATCTCCCACTCCCCCACTCTCCCTTGCTCCCACTCCAGCCCGTCAGAAGCAGCTGGCCCCGGCACTAATAGCCGCCGTAGTAGCCGCCGCCGAGCATCAGTCCGGCGAGCGGGACCAGGCGCAGCACCCGCTCGAAGAAGCCCGGCTTGCGCGGCTCCCGAGTCTCTTCCGGCACGATGATGCGATCGCCGGCCTGGATCGCGACGTTCTCCTTCGGGTCGCCCTTCAGGAGCTTCCTGGCATCGACCACCACCAGCCCCAGCGCCTTCGGATCGGTCTTGTCGTCCAGCCGGACCGTCTTCGACGGCTCGTGCTCGTCGCGAAGCTGCCCGTGCTCGTCGAAGCGAGACGCGGGGATCACTACGAGCTGGCGAGAGGCGCTGGCGGCGATCCCTTCCGCGGAAGCCAGGGCGTCGAGCAGCGTCATTCCGGGCCGCGCCGTGTACTTACCGGGACGCTTGACCCCGCCCACGATGGCGAACCGGTTCGCGTCATCGTTCGGGACGAAGATCACGTCGCCCGGGAGCAGCGCGTACTCCGGATCCTCCGCCCGCTTGCGTCCGGAGGAGACGTCGTCCAGGTTCACGGTCCGCGCCACCTTTCCGTCGCGGATCACCTGCACCCGCAGCCGGTCCGCCAGGTCGGTCAGGCCCCCGCCGGCGGTCATCACGAAGTCCCAGATGTTGGTAGTAGTGCCGAGCGGCTTCTCGCCCTGTGCCTTCACCTCGCCGCGAAGGACGGCGGTGCCGGTGGGGACGAAGACCAGGTCGCCCGGGAGCAGCCGCTGCATCGGGTCGTCTCCCTGCGCGAGGCCGCTCTCCACCAAGGTGAGATCGAACACCAGCGGCTTCTCGCCCTCGCGGACGATCTGCACGCGGCGGCGGTCCGCCCGCTCCGTCAGGCCGCCGGACGGTCCCAGCAGCAGGTCCCAGAGATGCGTGGGGCCGTTCAGCTCCTTCTCCCCCGCGCTCTTCACCTCTCCGCGCACGGTCACCGTCCCGGCGTAGCGCGACATCACGGTGACGTGATCTCCTTCCTGCAGGCGGAGGTCGTCTTCCGCCTTGCCGGTGCGGATGCGAGCGAGATCGAGGGTGAGCGGCAGGGCGCTATCGCGGCGGCGCAGGACGACGCGCGACCAGTCGACGCGGTCGGTCGGCCGCGCGAGCTGGATCGCCGCGTAGAGCGTCGGCGCGTCATCCAGCTTCTTCTGCCCGGGCGCCTGCACCTCGCCGTCGATGTTGAACACGCGGAGGCTCTTCGGGGGCACGGTGATGATGTCGCCCGGCTTCACCGGCACGGTATTCGCGGGATCCTGGAGCAGCTTCTCGAGCTCCACCACCTCCGACTTCCCGCTCTCCTTCCGGAGAATCGAGATGCGGGTCGTGTCCGCGTTGGGGGTCGGCTGACCGGCGGCGGCGAGGACGTCGAGCAGACCCTCGCCACTCCGGATCTTAATGGTGCCCGGGTGGGCTACCTCGCCGTAGACCAGCACCCTGGAGCTCGCGCGGGTCGTCACCGCCACGGTCACTTCGAACAGCTTCAGGTACTTCTTGAGCTCCTCGTCCAGGCGATCGCGGAGCTGCGCCGCGGTGAGCCCGGCTGCCCGGATCTTCCCCACCATCTCCAGCGCAATCTCCCCCCGCCCATCGAGAGTAAAGGCTCCGCTTAGCTGCGGCTCCCCGCTCACCTGCACCGTCACCACGTCTTCCGGCTCCAGCGGGGCGTCCTCCGCGGAGCCGGCGCGCGGAGCCAGCAGGGTCAGCGCCGAAAGCAGGACCAGCGCCAGGGCGCGCAGCCGGGCCGGACTAAGAGAGAGCATGTTGCCACCTCGTCGGGTTGGTTCAGAGGCCTCGCCGGCCGGTTGGGCCATGCGGGGCGTTGCGTCTCACCAGTTGCAGAGGCTCCCCCTCCCGTGCAGGCTCACAAAATTTGTTTTGAACTTGCACAAACGGAGAGAGCCCGAGCATCTCCCGGGATGTAGAGCCTTTTGGCCGCTCGATCCTTCGAGGAGTAACCAATGGCCCAAGCAACGAAGGCCTCGGTGGCGGAAATCCCGCCCCGTACTCGGCTGAATCACCAACCGGAACGCGTCCCGAACCGCCGAGACCACGCTGGAGCTCCTTCCACGGCTCCCCTTCCCCGCCGGCGCGAGGCTGTCGCGCCGGAACGACTGCCGCGCCTCCCGTCCGATACGGAAGAACCGCTCTCTCGCGAAGCGCTCTATCTCGAGTTTCAGCCGCTCGTGCGCCGGCTGCTCCGCCAGTATGGGGAGGACCTCGACTTCCGCGAGGACCTGGTCGGCGAGATCTACTGCCGCTTCTGCGACCTGTACGACGCGTTCGACCCGAGCCGGGGCGTGCCTCTGCGTCCGTACCTGGTCCGCACCCTGACGGCGTCGGTCTACACTTACTCGCGCAGCCAGTGGCGCCGGAAGCACCGAGAGGTGGTGCTGGACAGCGGGACGGAGCTTCCGGACTCGATTCAGGACCACTCCAGCGCCTGGGACCAGAAGCTGCTGACCGAGGCCGTGCTGCGCTCGCTCCCGGACGCGGTGGCCCGCCTGCCCCAGCGCCAGCGGCAGGTGGTGATCTGGCGCTACTACGAGTCCCGCAGCTTCGAGGAGATCGCCGACGTGCTGCAGATCCGCCCGGCCACGGCCCGCTCCATCCTGCGGCACGGGCTCAACAACCTCCGGCGCTGGATCGCGCCGACCGAGCTCTAGCGCGGGAGCCGCCGGACCATCTCCGGCGTCCCGCCGCTGCGCACCACTGCCACGGTAGATTGGCGGGGTTGGATCTTCTTCCAACCCCGCCATTTTTTCTCAGCCTGTCGAAGCGGCCCTACCGTCCTCCATTCCAGTCATCCTGAGCCGCCGGCACGGTTGAAGGCCGGCCGCCCCGAAGTGCCGGAGTGTCGCTCCCTCGATCACCCTCCGGCACTTCGATCAAGGCACCGCTCCCCGCATTCGTCATTCTGAACGCAGTGAAGAATCTCGGCAGCCGCTCGGGTCCGGGATACACAGCGCGGCTGATGCCGCAACCAAACTCAAGACGGCGGGTGAATGCTTGATTCGTCGAGATCAGCATCGCGCCGAGGGTCCACCCCGCGCCCTCCCCACCCGGAGCAGCTCAAACGACCACCCCTCGCCAGATACTGCTGGCGAAATCGGGGAGCTGCCCCGGTGGCCCCGCTGACGCGGGGCGCGAAAGCAAGCATTCGCACTCCACAGGCTAGCCCGGAAGAGATTCCCTCTCGTCGAAAGGGAGACTGCCCCGGTGCAGTCTGTGGAGTGCGGTGGCTTGCCACCGCTTCCCCGCCAGGGGAATCTCGCCGAAGGGGTCGGCCACCGATGATCCTCCTGCCCGGCTGATTTCGCCAACAGTATCTCGCCAGGGGTGGTCACAGTTGGGCGCCCTCCGGGCGCCTGCGGTCTGGGCACGTCCGGCCGCCGACGGGTGCCTCAATGCCGGTGCAGCACGACCGGCTTCGCGCCCCGGACGCGGGGATCTGCGAAGCCCGGAAGCGCTGCCGGAGGCAGGGCTGGAGGGGTTCACTTGTGACCACCCCTGGCAGGGGTGGTCGCTCGAAGGGTCGGGAGGCAGCCTGTGAACCCTGCTCTTGTGGCGGTGAAACGCGGTGACGCGGGAAGAGCTTCTCGACGGGAGTTCCCGCAGCGGCCTGCTAACGGAGCGCAGCGGAGTGTGAAAAGGCCGCGAAGGGCCTTCGTCGCGGGAGGGCTGCCTCCCGGCACAAGGGCGCGGGGTCGGGTCGCGGGCTCGAGGCTGCATCTAGAAGAGAAGCAAAGAGGCCTCGAGACTGGCCCCTCCCGCTTCACAAGGTCACGCGCCCGATGACCGCCGGCAGAATCTGCGCATCCCGGCAAGACTCTCCCGGGGAGTAGTACAGAGGGTGACGAGGACGCGGCTCGGCGGGGCGCTCCCGAACATGCGGGCTGTCGGTGCCCCCGGAGAGCCGCGTGACGTAGATCCGCACTCCGTTCAGGGTGACCAGGGTGGGAGCTCGAAGGCGGCCGCGTACGATCGAAGGCTCCAGAGGGGGATGACTGCTGTCCCCTTCCGAAGTCGGGGGCTCCCTCCCCGCCGCGCTACGCTCTCCGGCGCCGGGTGGGCCGCCTCCGGAGCCGGGGAGATCCCCCGGTGAGCTCCGGGAACAGCTCCCGAGTCACCCTCACGATCGTCTTCCAGGCGGTCCGCTCCGCCTCTGGCAGCGACTCGGCCCCGCTGGAGAGCATGATCAGCTCTTCCAGGCGCGTCACTTCCATCTGGACCTCGGGGTCTCGGGAGAGGTGGCGAGCGGTCACCGTGTGCCGGATCGTGTCACTTAGCAGCTCGCCGGTATCGGCATCCAGGAAGCGCCGCAGCCGCTCGGCGGTCAGCAGGTCCTCCTCGTCATCACTCTCGCTCAGCATTCGGAGCAGGCTCTCGCGGCCGGAATGGTGGAGCGCCTTGATAAAGAAACACCACGCGAGGCTGATGCGCGCGTTGTGATCCGACGGGTCCACCTCGACCTGCTGTCGGTAGATGGTTTCCACACGCTCGATCCACTCCATCTCGATCGATGGCTGCCTGGGGTTCATGGGGGACTCGATTTTCGGTTTTGACGCGAAACCGGCGGCGTGAGCCCGGCCAGCCACGTTCGCCATCGGCTCCAGTTACTGATTGTGCGGGACTGCGTTGGGCGGGACGGTGAGGGCTACTGGCGTCCGCGATCCCAGGTCACCTTTTGAGACCGGAAGAGGAAGCGGATCAGTCCGAGAAACAGGGCGAAGTTCATCAGGTAGAAGTAGCTGAAGGGACGGGTCCAGCGCGGCAGGGCCGTGCCGGGACGACGATGATAGGCGCAGGCGGCCAGCGCGGCGCCGCCTAACTGCGCCAGGAGCAGGGAGCGGTAAGGCTCTACGCCGCTCAGCGGTAAGTTGACCGCCCAGGCGGCCAGGAGCATCAGCGGCACGCACCACCGGAGCACCTTGTGACCCCAGTAGGCAAAGGAGACGGCGCCGAACCGGGGATGGAGCAGGCGGTAAGTGAGCCCGATCGCCTGGAAGCCCCCGGCGCCGATCCGGATCTTCCGGACCATCTCCGCGCGCGCGCTGGGACAGGGCGGCTCGAACGCGCGTGCTTCCGGGTCGAACCGCACCCGAAATCCCTGCTCCAGCACGCGCATGCAGAGGACGAAGTCGTCGACGACGGTGTTCCGCGGGAGTGGCACGTAGAGGCTGCGCCGCACGGCGTAGATCCCGCCATTACAGCCGATCAGGAAGCCGAGCCGGCTCTCACTCCGCTTGATCCAGCTCTCATACTTCCAGTAGAGGCCCTCTCCGGAGGCGCCTCCCTCTTGCTCCAGCGTGAGCTCTCCGCTGACGCACCCGACCCGCGGATCGGCGAAGTGGCGAACCAGCTTGCGCACGGCGTCCGGGGCGATCATCGTGTTCGCGTCGGACATCACCAGGATGTCGGCCCCGCTGCGGGCGGCGAGATCGTTCAACACCGAGATCTTCCCTCGACGCTCGTCGAAGAGGAAGGCGCGCACGCGTGGGTCCTGAACCCTGCGGAGGATCTCGTCGGTCCCGTCGTTCGAGCCGTCGGAGCCGACCAGCACCTCCAGCCGGTCGGAGGGGTAGTCGATCGCCAGCGAGTTCGCGATCTTCGCCGCCATCGTCGCGCGCTCGTTGAACGCGGCGACCACCAGCGCCACCCGCGGCAGCTCCTCGTCCCGCAGCAGACCGGCCGGTGCCGGCGGTGCGGCACCCCGGATGCGCGCCAGCAGCGCCAGCAGCACCGGAAAGAGGAAGTAGGTATAGAAGATGGCGCCCCAACAGGACCAGAAGATCGCGACCAGTGCCTGCATGCCGTTCGCTCCTTCGGGACCGGCGCGCACCGGGCCCCACCCGAGGACCGTGGGAGGAGAGTGCGGGAGGGGACGCCCGCATCTTCGGGGCCGGGTCCGTCCGCGCTACTTAACTGCGCCAGGAGCGAGGCTTGTGCAGAAAGCAGCAAAGCGCGCCCCGGGGGGCGCGCTCGCGTCAGGCAGAGTTGTCCGAACGAGGTCAGCGGGCGGCCGCGGAGCTGGAATCGGCGAGCGTCGCGCCGCTCGCCTCCGGGTTGTACTCCTCCGGCCAGCGAGTCTCGGCGTTGTAGCGCGCTCGCTCCAATCGCGCCTCCCCCAGCTTGGCTTCCCAGAGATCCGCCCCACCCAGCCAGGCGTTCTCCAGGTCGGCACCGTCCAGGATCGCGCCAAAGAGGTCTGTCCCGCCGAGATAACAGCTGCGCAGCAAGGCGCCGCGCAGGTTGGCCAGCGGGAGCTGCGCGGTGTTCAGGTTGGCCCCGGAGAGGTTCGCTCCGGACAGGTCGGCGCCGGAGAGGTCGGCGAAGCTCAAATCGGTCTCACGCAGGTCGGCGTCCCGCAGATCGGCCCCATGAAAGTCGGCTCCCGTCAGCGTCAGCTGCGAGAGGTCGGCGCGCGCGAGCTCCGCGCCCGCCAGGTTGATCCCGGCGTCGCCATCGCTGGCAAGCTTCACCAGTACCGCACCCGTGTCTCGTTCCCTGATCGTAATGGGCATTGCGCTAGTCGTGGGCGTCCGCCTCGCCGGGGCGGAGTGTCTGGTCAGGCACCTGCGAGCGGTCGAAAGCTGCACGCGTGGGAACGGCGGCGCACCTCTCCACGCAAACCATGCGGCCAGCTGGGCTCCGGCAGCCTGCTAACTGGGAAGCGGGGGAGAGACCCGGTGGGGTCACGATAATCCGCCGGATCTCTCCTTATTATCGGTAGATTGACGGCGGTAGTCACTGCCACAAGTCTCCGCACCCAGGATGCAGCGCGCCGCGGGATCGTCCGGAGGACCAAACGATGCGCTTTTACCGGGACGCGGCGGCTATCGTCACCCTATCGACCTTCGCGTGTATCGGCATGCTCTGTCTCTGCCGGGCGGACGGGCGACCGCTCCGGGCAGTCGTCCGGAAGCACGGCGTCGAAGCCGCGGTGGGCGCCGGCTCACCGGGAATGCCGCGGAACACGCAGCTCGAAGGGAAGACTGCTCTCGGCTTTCGACCGTCTCCGGTGAGCAAGGCGCGGAACATGCCGGTGGCGCACCTCCCGCTGGATACGGATTCCGAGCGCTGCGTGAAGAGCATCGGGGCCGATACCGCACGGTGTCCGGGCCCCGGCCGCGTCTGGAACGGTGCGCCGTGGGAGATTCCCTACGTGGTAGTACCCGGCTCGCGGCGGCGTGTACCAGTAGTTTTCGACCACGCGAACGAAGCCGACTTCGGGCTCTACCCGCTGCCGACCGACGCTCCTGGCGAGGGTGACCCGCAGAATGCGGAGGGGATCGGAACCTGATCCCGCTCCACCGCAACCACCGGGGGCTATCCGCCCCGCCGCCTACTCGCCGAGTGGGAGCTTGCCGCGCAGCTCCTGGCGCAGCGTCTCCAACGCATGACGCAGGTTCGAGCGCGCGGTGGCCGGCCGCACCTGCAGACGCTCCCCGATCTCCTCGAACGAGAGCGAGTGGTAGTAGCGGTAGAGAACGGTCCGCCGCTGCCGCTCCGGCAGCCGCCGGATCGCCTCCAGGAGCATCCGGCGAAGGTCGCGCGACAGGATCGGCTGCAGCGCCTCCGTGTCGTCCACCGCGAAGGCGCCGGGCTGGAGCTCCATCGCCGTGGAGAGCCGCATCTCCACCCGGGCGGTCCGCCACTGTTTCCGGACGTGGGTGTAGACGGAGAAGGTGAGCCCCTTCACCAGGTAGGGGCGGAGCGGGATCCCGCGGTCCGGATCGTAGGCGTTCACGAGCTGCCGGTACCGGTAGTAGATCTCTACGGCCAGGTCGCGGCGGCCCTCGTCACCCACGCCATACTGCGAGAGCAGGCGCCGCACCAGCGGCTGCAGCTCCGCGTAGAGCCGGTCGTACTCCTCTGCGGAGCGCCCCGGCCGATAGGATCGGGAGCGTCCGTCATACACCCCCTCGTGCTCGCGCGCGGCCGCGGCAAGGCGGGAGGGGGAGAGCGGAGGTGTCCGGGGGGCGAGATGCTGTGAGCAGGGGTGCAACGGAGGGCTCCTCTTTCGGTGATTACTCACCCGGGGGTCGATAACAGTAGCCGGTCATCTGCGCAACCGCATCCCTCTCCCGGCGCCACGGCCGGTTCCCTTTGATGGAAATGTTTTGTTCGTCTCTTGCCTGGCAGCCCTGACGCGTCTTAGGACGGAGGCTCGCTGCGATTTCGACGCAGGAAATAGGAGGAAATCTCAATGTCTCCTCACTTGACAAGCAAGCGTTGCGGGCGATCCTCCGGAAGCGGCGTGGGAAGGGAGGTCCGCTCCCGCAGCGACTTCACCAGCTCGCCCTGCCGCCTACTCGCCCTGGCCCCCGCCGTCCCTCCCGGCCTGGCCGGGTGTCAGGTGACTCGCCGGCGCTTCCTCGTGCTCTCGGCGCTGCCGGCAGCGCAATCGACTTCGAGCACGCGGTTGGAGCGGGTCACTACGGTGTCGAGCTCCGCCGAGCGCTCGATCAGCCGGTCGGCCACCTCGTCCAGGTCCGCACCGCTGGCATAGCGCAGCGTGGTGAACTTTCGCCGCACCGGCACGATCCGCAGCCTCTCCACCCGGGCTTCGCGGAGCTGCAGCAGGAAAACGGCGGTGAGGTCGTTCCGGAGCACCGGATCCACGGCGTAGTCGTCCAGTAGCGAGCCGGCGCTGTAGAGGATCGGCGTCCGATCGTAGACCTCGATGCCGTGGAGGGTCTGGGGCCCATGCCCGTAGACCAGATCGGCGCCCCGGTCGACCGCCGCCCGGGCGAGCTCCCGAACGTAGGTCGGTGTCGCGCGCTGATAACTGTGTCCCCAGTGCATCGAGAAGACGACGAAGTCCGCGCCGGCCCGGCGCGCCGCCGCGAGAGAGCGCTCGATCTGGCGCAGGGTGCCGGGGTTCGGATCGAGCGGGAGGTGGTAGACGCCCGCCTTGCCCGGGCCGGCGGCCCACTCGGGGTCCTGCTCGCTGACCGCCACCAGTCCCAGGGAGAGCGATCCGATGCGCTTCACGGCCGGACGGATCGCCTCTCCCAGGTCTCGTCCCGCGCCGGCGTAGGCGATGCGCACCGCGGCGAGGTGGCGCAGCGTATCGCGCAGCCCCTTCTCCTCGTAGTCGAGCGCGTGGTTATTCGCCAGGCTCACCATCCCGACGTTGCCCGCGCTTAGAACGGCAGTGGCTTCCGGCGGCGCCTTGAAGAGGAAGGGGCGACGGGAGTGCGACCACCAGCGCAGGTGGTCGGTGATCGCGCACTGCAGGTTGGCGACGACCGTGTCGGTCGACGTGAGCTCCGTCAGCAAGTCTCCCCAGACGACGCGAGGGTCTCGCCCGTGAGCCGCCACGGTATCCGCCACGCCGCGCGCCAGCATGACGTCTCCTACGAGACCCACTACGGCATCACCCATCTTCTCTCCCCGGGAACGCGCCGGCTTCTACCAGGAAGCGAGCACGGCGGGGACGCCGCACGGCGACGCCCCCGCCCTCTCCACGGTAG
Organism: Armatimonadota bacterium; assembly: GCA_046292385.1. GTDB lineage: Bacteria > Armatimonadota > SYMT01 > SYMT01 > SYMT01 > JBKBRF01. The sequence goes on from JBKBRF010000009.1 coordinate 138,842, forward strand.
AACCAACCGTCACCTGCAGAAGTGCGGAGCGCAAGCCGTACGTGCAAGCCGCTTTTGGGGTGAGAAATGCTGCTCCTGAACGGAGCGACACGGACGGCTCCCAATCTCCCCGGGGCGGCGAGTGGATGCTGAGGATCGAGGGATCCGTTGCGACATGGATGCCTGGACGCTCCGTCATCCAATGAAAGAGAGAGCAATCTCTCCCGGGATTCAAGGTCTGGCTCGTCCGGACCCCTTTCATCCAACCGAGCCGTAACCGATCAGGATCGGCCCGGTTTCACCGACGATGAGTGCAGGGAGCGCAATGCCGCAGCAAGAGTCGCTTACCGAAACCGCCGACCGCCTCTGGGCGGCTTACGCCGAGAACCGGGATCCGGCCGTTCGCGAGGCTCTGATCTACCAGTTCAAGCCGCTCGCCCACCGCATCACCAGCCGCTTTCTCGGCCGTGGGGTGCCGGAGGAGGACCTGGAGCAGGTGGCGATGATCGGCCTGATCCTGGCGGTCGACCGGTTCGATCCCCGGAGCGGCTACCGCTTCGCGACCTTCGCCACTCCAACGATCATCGGCGAGATCAAACGCCACTTCCGGGATCACTACTGGCGGACGCGGGTGCCGCGGAGCATCAGCGAGCTCTACGTCCGGATCGCTCCCGCGCAGGCGCAGCTCACGGTGAGGCTGGGACGGCAGCCGCTGCTGGCAGAGCTGGCGGAGGAGCTCCGTGTTACCGAAGAAGAGCTGGTGGAGGCGATGGCGGTAGACGAGCGGAACCGCATGGCCTCGTTCCACCGGGAGTACGCGGACGACGACGAGAACCCGACCGACCTGGAAGACGTGGTCGGCACGCACGATGCCCAGCTCACGCACGTGGACCACCGGATCTGCCTGGAGCAGATCATCACCTGCCTGCCGCGAAACCAGCGGGAGGTGCTGCGGCTAAGGTTTCTCACCGGCATGAGCCAGCGCGCGGTAGGGCAGCACCTGGGGATCTCCCAGATGCACGTCTGCCGGCTCGAGCAGCGGGCGCTGGCGATGCTGCGCCGCGAGTTGATCTCCGGCCAGCTCACGGTCGACTCGCTGCCCTCACCCTCTATCCTGTTCGCGCTGACTCTCCGGCGCCGGCAGGGCAAGGCGCGGCTCCGCTCTCTCCGCGGCTCCACCCCGTAAGATCGAGCTCCTCGCGACCGGATCCGCAGGCTGATCGTCAGCTCGGGCCGTTCAGCTCCCGCTCGAGCTGGAAGCGCTCCAGCGCGGCCGGCACTGCGGCGGCGAGCTGCGCGTCGGTGGCCGGCTTGACCAGGTTGCCGGACGCGCCCGCCGCGAGAGCCCGCCGGATCGTCTGGTGATCGCTGTAGGCGGAGAGCATCAGGATCGCGGTCGGATGGGAGCGCATGATCTCGCGCGTGGCGGAGATGCCGTCAAGCTCGGGCATTTCCACGTCCATCAGGATCAGGTCCGGGTGGAGGCGCGAGGCGGACTCGACCGCCTCGCGGCCGTTCCGCGCGGTGCCGACCACGTGATAACCCAGGCGGGTAAGCACCGAGCGGAGCCGATACACAGAGAGGCCTTCGTCCTCACAGATCAGTATCCGCACGCTCTCCACCGGCTCTTTCCTTATCCCGCCTCGGAAAACGAAGCTCCACCCGGAGCCCTGCCTGGTTCAACATCCGCATCCGGCCGCTCATGTTCGACTGGATCAACGCCTGGACTACCCCGAGTCCCACGTTCCCATGCCGATCCAGCTCGAACCCGGCCGGGAGTCCCGGACCATCATCTTGCACCACCAGCAGCACGTCCTCATCTTCCTCTAGGACGCGTACTTCCAGCCGGCCGTTCCGTCCCTTTAGCGCGTGCTTCGCCGCATTGCTGATCAACTCGTTCAGGATCAGCGCCAATGCGGTTGCTTGCCTGGAGGGCAGGCAAAGGGAGGGTATCTCAGTTTGCACCTGGGCCTGTCCCAGGTTGATGCCGTTACTCTGGAGCACGGTCGGGATGAGCCGCTGGGCCAGGTGGCGGATATCGACGGTCTCCACGTCCTCGTCGCGGGAGAGGAGATCGTGGACCAGGGCAATCGCCTGCACGCGCTCCATGCTCTCCCGCAGTGGGTCAGCAACTTCCCGCGTACGGGCGGAGAAGAGCTCCAGGGAGAGCAGATCGGTAATCGCCTGCAGGTTGTTCTTGATCCGGTGGTGCGCTTCCCGGATCGCCAACTCCAGCTGCTCGCTCTTCTGCTGTTCGCTCTGGAGCAGCCGCTCGCGCTCCGCCGCCGCTCGCTTCTCGTCGGTGACGTCTTCGTTCAACACCACCACGCCGTACGCTTCCCCATCCTCGTCGCGGACCGGAATCGCCGAGTTGCGGATCGTCTTGCGGGTGCCGTCGGCGGCCTCGATCACGATCAGCTCGTTGAGCCTCACCTCTCCATACCGGGCCGCCCGCGCGCTCGCCCATTCCTCGGGTCGAATTGACTGACCCGTGTCGGCCCACCAGCCGTGGCGGGGGAAGTACGCTTGGATATCAAAATCGGCGCTCCCACCCCAGATCCGGTGGGCCTCCGGGTTCCCCATCAGGATCCGCCCGTTGGGATCCGCAAGCCACACTCCTACCGGCAGTGCCTGCAGCACCGTACGGAAGAGCCGGGTCTGGCGCCGTTCGCTGGCGAGCAGGCGCGCCCGCTCCATGGCGATAGCGAGATAGTGGCTGATCGAGGCGAACAAGGTTAGCTCGTCCGCGTCGAACTCGCGGCGGCTGTGAGATCCGAAGGAAAGGGTGCCGAGGAGCCGATCTCCGGCCAGCAGGGGATAACTGCAGAAAGCGCGGACTCCGTGCTCGCGGAGCACATTCGTGGCGGTGTCGCTCCGCTCTTGAAGATCCGAGGCGTACTGGGGCGCCCTCAGTTGCGCCGCCCGCCCGCAGATGCTGTCCCAGAACTGCGTTGAGAAGTACTCTTCGAGACCGGTCCCTTCCAGCCCGGCGTAAGAGCAGAGCGCGAGCGCCTGGCCCTCCTCCTGCGCCACGAGGTAGATAAATGAGTCGACCCCCGCGTGCGTCGAGACCCGTTCGAAGAGGCTGCGGACTACCTGGACCGGGTCTTCCGTCTCCAGGAGCTCGCCGGCCGCCTCCGAAAGCAGGAGCCAGCGAAGGCTCTGCCGGGCCCGCTCCTCTTCCGCCTGCTTCTGCCAGGTCACGTCCCGGTTGATCTCCAGCACCGCGGCCGGCACGCCATCCTCTCCCGTCTGGAGCACGTGACGGCTGGCGACGATCAGCTGCTCACCGGTGCGCGTCCGCTGCACCAGCTCGCCCTCCCAGGCGCCGCGGCGCTGCAGCTCGGCGGAGATCGCTTCCATCACCTCGGGCGGCATCCCGACCAACTCCGCCATCGATCGGCCCAGCACTTCCGCCTTCGAGAACCCGTAGGTCCGCTCGGCGCCGCTGTTCCAGTAGGCGATACGGCCGGAGAGGTCGCGCACGACGATGGCATCGTGCGCAAGATCGAGAAGGCGAGCCTGCTGCTGCAGTCGCAGCTCGGCTCGCTTCCGCCGGGTGATGTCTCGGGCGATTCCCACCATCCCGCAGACGGCGCCCTCCACATCTCGAAGGGCGGTGAGTGAGATCAGGACGGGGAACCGGCTGCCGTCCTTGCGAATCGCGGTCCACTCCCGCTCGATCTCCTCGCCCGCCGCCAGGTCCTCCAACGCTTTCCGGAACCGCTCTTCGGGGGTAAACTCGCGCCGGTGCAGCCGGTCCTCGCCCCACCGGCGCAGCTCTTCCGCTTCCAGGACTCGATCGACTCCCTCCTTCCCCACTATCTCGGCGGCCGTGTACCCGAGCATCCGCTCCGCCCCACGGTTGAAAGAGCGGAAGATGCCGCGCTCGTCGGTGGAGACGATGGCGTAGTCCGCTGCGTTGAGGATTGCTTCCTGCAGCGCGTGCGCTTCCTGCAGCGCCTGTTCGGCCCGCTTCCGATCGGAGATGTCCTGCACCATCGTAATCCGCCGGTACGGTCGCCCCTCCGCGTCCCGGAGCAGGGTGCCGTCCAGGCGGACCCAGATCGTGTTGCCGTCCTTGCGAACGCAGCGCTTCTCCAAAATCCACTGATCGGACCGCCCCTCCGCCACGGCTCGCAAGTTCTCTTCCGTACGGTACCGATCTTCGGGGTGGGTGAGATCAAGCAGCGACATAGAGAGCAGCTCGTCCTGCTCGTACCCGGTGATCTCACAGAAGCGGCGATTCACCCGGAGGAAGCGGCCGGTCTGCGGCTCGGTCTCGGTCACCCCTACTGCCGCCAGCTCGAAGATCGCCCGATACTCCGCCTCGCTCCGGGCCAGGGTTTCGGTCGACCGCTTCCGCTCGGTGATGTCGAGCATCTGGCTCACGAAGTAAAGCGGAGCACCGTCGTCGCCGCGAACGAGCGTAGTAGTGAGCAGGATCCAGAGGAGGCTGCCGTCCCGGCGGAGATACCGCTTTTCGGTCTCGTAGGTTCGGATCACTCCGGAGAGAAGCTGCTCCAGCCGCTCCGTATCTCGCTCCAGGTCCTCGGGATGGGTGATCGACTGAAAGGTCATCCGGGTGAGCTCTGCCTCGGAGTAGCCGGTGAGCTCGCAGAGCGCATGGTTCACTTTCAGATAGAGGCCATCCAGACCGACCAGGGCCATGCCAATCGGCGCGCGCTCCATCGCCGCCCGGAAGCGGGCCTCGCTCTCGCGGAGGGCGTCCTCCGTCTCCTTCAACACCGAGATATCGGTCGAAGTGCCGATCCACTCCCGGACGGCCCCGTCCGGATCGCGCAGCGGCAACCCGCGCGCGAGAAACCAGCGGTAGACGCCGTCGTGTCGCCGAAACCGAAGCTCGGTCTCGAATACCTCGCCGGTCCGGTTAGAGGCTTTCCAGAGCGCCGGCATCTTCGGGAGATCGGTGGGATGGATCACGGCGCCCCAGCCGCGCTCGTTCAGCTCCTCCAGGGCGACGCCGGTAAACTCCAGCCACTTCCGGTTCAGATACTGGACCTGCCCGTCCGGGTCGCACGACCAGACGATGTGGGGAATCGCGTCGCTCAAGGTGCGGTAGCGCCGCTCCGCGTCCCGAATCGCTTGCTCGTCCCGCTGCTGCTGGGTCACGTCCTGGATCAGCACCACCGCGCCGTGAGGACCGCCATCCCGTCCCCGAAGCGGTACCGCGGAATGCCGGACCACCTTTCGGTCGCCCTCGAAGCTCTCGATCTCCAGGACTTCGTCCAGGCACGCCTCGCCGTTCAGCACCGCGCGCGCCGCCGCCCACTGCTCCGGCCGGATCGATTCCCGGCTCTCCGGAAACCAGCCCCGGTAGAGCCCGAAATCTTCAATCCCTACATACTCCGCGCCCGCCCAGATCCCTTGCCCGGCCGGGTTTACGTAGACGATGCGGCCCGTTTCGTCCAGCAGCGCGATGCCGGCCGGCAGCGCCTCCAGCGCCCAGCCGCACCGTTCCGCAGCCCGGAGATCCCGGTCTTCCCGGCGTCCTCGGGAGATCTCCCGCAGGGCGCAGACTGCCACGCCGGGATCCGCCGGCTCCAACAAGCTGACGACGATCTCCACCGTGACAGTCTCGTCGTCCGAAAGCGAGAGATCCAGCTCTATCGGCTGGGGGCGGTGGGAGGCGACACCGTCAAAGCAGCGGCGCAGGTACTCCCGCCACCGCTCCCACGAGCGCGCGGAAAACGGCGGCCGGAAGTCGCCGGTGGCCGCGGGATCCCCGTCGGACCATCCCAGCAGCTCCCTCGCCAGCCGGTTGGCGAACAGAACGCGCCCGGTACGGTCGACGCCGATCATCGCCGACGGAGCCGCCTCGAAGAGCTGGCGCCAGTCGGGCGCCGGAGCCGGCGACGAGGCTCTGCCCTCGGGCCCGGTGAGGGTGGACTCCGTGCCGCTCGATTCGTGTACCGTCATCCGCTACTCCACTCACGACGGAGCGATGCGCGCCGGTGTCTCGGCGCCCGCTCGTCGACTCGTTCTGGGTTGATCCACGCGTGCCGGGGTGGCCGCGCGGATCGTTGCGCGCGCAGGAGAAGCGCCCCACGCGTGTACTCTCTTTGACAGGGACGCGATGACCGGCCCCGCAAACCGCACCGTTCTTCCGGCAGTGCTCCTGGGAGAAACCCGGAGTGCTCTGCCTCCGAGCCGCCGCGCCGCGCGTCCCGGCGGCTGATCCGGCTCCGCCTGGAGAACCGGGCTAGAGAATCCAACCCGCGCAGAGAAGCCGCCTTCCGCCTGGCTTCAGCATGCCCTGCCCTATCGGCGCCGACGCGAAAAAGCCCCCCGGATCGAACGGGAGGCTCGGAGCGCGGAACCAGAGGACGCAGCAGGACTATTCGTTCGGAGGGCACGCGTTCGCGCGCGCGGAGGAGCAGACGGGACACTCCACCTCCGGAATCCGCCCCACATAACGGATCGAGACCAGCTCGTCATCCGGAAGGCTAAAGCGCGCGGCGCAGAAGGCACAGACGAATACGCGAGGCGGGCTCGGTCGCTCTCCGCTGCAGTCTCGGGGCACGAATGATTTTGCGGTGCGCGGCGGCAAGGTGGATGAGGGGGTGAAAGCTGAGCCGCATTTCGGTCAGCCAGGGGGATTGTCGGCCGAATCTCGCGGAAACCAAACTTATTTTGGGCTGCCAAGAGGTGTCAGTTTCTGAACTTCCGTGAAAAATCCCCGCTTTCCACTTTTTTCCACTGCACGCCGGCAGCAGCGAGAGGTCTCCGAGGCGCACGAGCGGCGGAAGGACTCCAGTGCCCCTCGTCAGGCCTCGCAGTAGCCCGAGCTCTGCTTCTTGCGAAAAGCAGCGTACGCGGCGTGGATCGCCGGCTCGATCTGGTCATCGGTCACCGGCTTGACCAGGTATCCGGCGGCCCCCGCGGAAAGCGCGTCGCGCACCATCTGCTGCTCGCCATAGGCGGAGATGATCAGCACGGCCGCGGGACGCACGGCCATGAGCCGGCGGGTCAGCTCCACGCCGTCCAGGTGCGGCATCTCGATGTCCATCAGCACCAGGTCCGGCTCGGTGCGCTCGGCGATCTCCAGCACCTGCCGTCCATCGGTAGCCACACCGACCACCTCGTGGCCCAGGCGCTGCAGTGTCGCCCGGTATCGAAGGCAGGTCAGGCCCTCATCCTCACAGATCAGGATGCGCATCCCATTCATCTGTCGCCCCCTTCCGCCGTGAGGCGGAGGTCGACACGGAGGCCGGACCCGGGCGTCAGCGCCAAAGTCCCCTCCAGCGTTCCCTCTACGAGTGTCTGCACTACCTGCAGGCCGACGCCGCCGTGGCGGCCCAGATCGAAGTCGGCAGGTAGGCCCGGGCCGTCGTCCTCGATGGTGAGGACGAGCCATCCGGGATGGGTCTCGACAGTCCGTATCTCCAGGCGGCCGGACCGGCGGCCGGAGAAGGCGTGCTTGGCCGCGTTGTTGATCAGCTCGTTCAGGATCAGCGCGACCGCGGTGGCCTTGCGAGAAGTGAGAAGGTGGGAAGCAACGTCCAGCCGGAGCTCGATCTCCACCTCCGCCCGTGCGCTGGCCCGCAGCGCGGCAGGCGCGAGACGCTCGACGATCTGCCGGAGATCGACCAGCTCCATCCCACTCTCGCGAGAGAGAAGGTCGTGTACCAGGCTGATCGCCTGGATGCGATCGATGCTGGCCTGCAGCGAAGCCGCACCGGGTACCGATCCCAGGGTGTGCAGCTCGAGCGAGAGGAGGTCGGTCACCGCCTGCAGGTTGTTCTTGATGCGGTGATGCGCTTCCCGAACCGCGAGCGAGAGCTGCTCGCTGCGGCGCTCCGCCGCTTCGGTAAGGGTGCGCTCCGCCAGGTGAAGCGCGGTGACGTCGAAGTGCGACACCACCACCCCGCCTCGCTCCAGCGGCAGCGGCGCCGCGCGCACCAGGAGCCACCGCTCTTCCTCACCGTTGGGGCAGGAGTACTCCATCTGGAATTCGGAGGTCTCACCCCGAAGCACCGACTGCAGCCCCTCGAGCACCTCTCCCGCTCTCGCTTCCCCGGCAGCCACGGCCGCGCGACACACCTCGAGGTAGCTGATTCCGGCGCCCGCCCGGGCCGGATCGCCGCCGTTCTCGCGGCTGAACCGCTCCCAGGCCGGGTTGGTCCGTACGATCCGGCCTTCCCCGTCCAGCACCACGATCTGGGCGGGAAGCGACTCCAGCACCGCCTGGCTGAACCGCTCGCTGGCGCGCAGCTCCTCACGGCTGCGGCGGTAGTCGGTGATATCGAGGATCTGTCGCACGAAGTGGAGCGGCGCGCCGGCGCTGTCTCGAACCAGGGAGATGCTGACCTGCCCCCACCGCATGCTCCCGTCGGGCCGCGGGTAGCGCCGCTCCAACGTAACGAGTGTAGCTCGGCCACTCAGCAGCGCCGCTACCGCCTCGCCCTCCGCGTCCTCGTCCTGCGGGTGCAACAGGTCCAGCACTCGCCGTCCGATCAACTCCCCTTCCGACCGCCCGCTGAAACGGCAAAAGGAGCGGTTCACCCGCAGCAGGCACCCGTCCAGGTCGACGAGCGACACCGGAATGGGACTCTGCTCGAAGGCGGTGAGGAAGTGTGCCTCACTATTCCGAATCGCTTCCTGCGCCAGCTTCCAGGCGGTTGCATCGCGCACGGCGCAGACCGCCACCAGGCCGATCGGGGTCTGCAAGGGGCTCAGGCTGATCTCCACCGGGATCTCCGTTCCATCCCGGCGCAGCACGAACAACTCCTCTCCCGCCCCCATCTGGCGCGGACGCGGGTTCTCGAAATAGCTGGCGATCCGCGCCGCCTGCCCGCGCCGGAACCGCTCCGGAATCAGCCGCTCCAGCGTCTCCCCCACCAGCTCCGAGCGGTCGTAGCCGAAGAGCCGCTCCGCGTGAGAGTTCACGCGCCGGACGCGCTGGTCTCTCCCCAGAATGATCAGGGCATCCGGCACGGCCTCCATCAGGAGTGAGATCTGCGGATCGCTGGGCACCGGAACGGCAGGGTCATCCGGAAACTGCGGCACGGGGACCCGGTCCGCCCGGTCCAGCGCGGCCGCGGCCTGCTCCAGGAGAGTCGTCCAGACCGCTTCCATCCAGGGTGAAGTACGCCCCCCCGCCCCGGCCGGACCGCTGCGTGAGCTGGCGCGGTGCACCACCAGCAAGCCGCGTCGGCGGCCCGGGAGAGGCCGGCAGCGAAAACCGTCTCGAGGCCTCACGCCGAGCCGCTTCCGGAGAGCCGAAGGCTCCGCTTCCGGGCGCGGCAGACCCCCGGCGGGGATCGACGGAGCGCATTCGCCGGCTACTGCCAGCGAGCGCAGCCGCGCACCTTCCCCCTCCACCAGCAGCAGCGCCGTATCGGCCGCGTCGAGCTCCGTCGCCGCCGCGACGATGACCCGCGCGATCTCCGCTTCGTCGGTGCTGACCGCCAGAGCGGCGGACGCCCGTGCCAACTTTCGGAACGACTCCTCTGCGAGCACTCTACCTCCGAGCCGCCAGACAGCAGGAACCCCGATCGACCGAACGTGTCACATCTCGTCCATTTGTCTACAGCCGGCAACATCTCCTGCATTACGCCCGCGAGCCGGGAGGAAATTGCCGGCGGCGCTCTTCCCCAGAGCGGACGGGGACGCGGACGTGGTAGTATCTCACTACCCATGCCGTCACCCGCTCCCAGCGGGGGCACTCTCTCGCCAGCTCGAATCCCACCATGTCAGCCGCTTCGCTCCGCCCCTACGATGCCGTCGAGCTCACCCGCGAGCTCGTGCGCTGCGACACCACCAACCCACCGGGGAACGAGGCGCCGATCATCGCCTTACTCGATGCCCGCCTGCGGGCCGCGGGCTTCGAGACGGTGGTCGTGCCCTATCCGGTCGGCCCGAACCGCACCCAGCTCGTGGCGCGGCTGCGCGGCTCCGGTGAGCGGCCGGGACTGCTCTTCAGCGGTCACGTGGACGTGGTGCCGCCGGGGAACGTGCCGTGGACCGTGGAGCCGTTCGGCGGGGAGATCCGGGACGGCCGGCTCTACGGGCGCGGCTCCTGCGACATGAAGGGCGGCGTCGCCGCGCTGGTGGTCGCGGCGGCGGCGCTGGCACGCTCGGGACAGGCGCTCCGCGGCGACCTCGTGGTGGCGGTTACCGCGGACGAAGAGCGGAACTGCCTGGGAGCCGACGCGCTGATCGAGGGAGAAACGGAGCTGCTCTCCGGCCTCGGCGCGGCGCTGGTGGCGGAGCCGACTTCTCTCTCCCTCTTCATCGCGGAGAAGGGCGCGCTCTGGGTGGAGGTGACGCTGCTCGGGAAGACGGCCCACGGCTCCATGCCGCACCTGGGCGCGAACGCCATCGCGGGAATGGCCGACTTCCTGACCCGCTGGGAGCGAGAATTCCGCACCGACGAGCCGTCCCATCCGCTGCTGGGAACCCCGACGCTGACGGTGGGCGTCATCCAGGGCGGCGTCAAGGCGAACGTGGTTCCGGACCGCTGCACCGCCGAGCTCGACATGCGGACGGTGCCGCCCCAGAGCCACCCGGAGATCTTCGGCCGAGTCCGCGGCGTGCTGGACCAGGTCTGCGCGGCCCGGCCCGGGCTGCGGTACGAGGCACGGATGCTTTCGGACCGCCCGCCGGTCTCCTGTCCCGCCGATAGTGAGCTGGCACGCGCCCTGGCGAGCGCCGTGACGGAGGTAGCCGGGATCGACCCGTCTCCGAAGGGGGTCCCCTACTGCACCGAGGCGTGCGTCTGGGTTCCGCACCTGGGCGTCGCGGCGGTGATCTGCGGTCCCGGCGACCCGGGCATGGCGCATCAGCCGGACGAGCACGTCTCCACGGAAGAGCTGGAGAACGCGGCGCGCGTCTACCTGCGGACGGCGGAGAGCCTGCTCCTGTAGCGAGACGCGCCACCAAATCGCTGGAACTCATTCCGAACCTGCGCGGTGCCCAGGCCGACTATAGGAAGGTGGCGGGATGATTCCCGCGGCAGTTTCACTCGCCGCAGCCGGCAGCTCTCTCGCCTGCGGACCCGGAGAAGCCTGTGAAGTGTCTCCATTGCGAAGGCCGCATTGACCGCGACGCCTGGTTCTGCCCCCACTGCAAGCGCTCCGTGAAGGAGGCGCGGCAGGTGCACCGAGATCGCCGGCTCCTGGCGCTCCTGGGCGGCGCCTGCGCGGCGTCGGCGGTCGCCGGGGCGGTGCTGGCGCTGCGAGCGCTTCCTCCGCGCGTGCCGTCGAGCGCGGCGCGGCCGGCCGATGCCGCGAGTGTGACGATCGCCGAGGCGCCGGTCGTCCGCATCAGTCCTCGTACCGAAGAGGTCTCCGCCGTCACTCCGCCGGTGCCGGAGCCGACCGCGCCCGTGCCGATCCGCATGGGGGCGGGCGCGGGCGACCTGTTAGAGCCGGTGGAGACGCCCCAGCCGTTCCTCGCCGCGCGCGCTCCGGAGCCGGCGGAGGAGCTTGGCACCGGCAGCCTGACCGTCACCACCGACCGCGCGGCGCGCACCTTTGTCTACCTGGACGGCGGGAAACTGCTCGGGGTCGCCCCGCTGCGGAACGCCGCAGTGCCCGCCGGCCGCCACACGCTGGTCTTCTGGGCGCCGTCGATCCAGGGCCGCGCCAGCCGCACGATCCACGTTCCCCGCGGGGGCTCGATCGTGGTGACGGAGGAGATCCGGCAGCAGAGCACCTTCACCGAAGGTGCCACCGACGGCGCCGGTTAGGCGCGCGAAGTCTCGGAGCGCGCCGCCTCGATCCACGCCAGCGCCTCGTCCGCGGGGACTCCCAGCTCCGCGCGGGGGAAGAGATAGTCCCACTCCCCGTACGGCAGCCCCTCCGCCAGCCAGCGCCGCCGCTCCGGCGGTCCCTGGTGCGTGGCGGCGACCGCTTCCCGGCTGCCGACCTTGAACGCGAGCGCTCCGGTCGGGGTGATCGCCGCCTCCCGGACGTTCTCCCAGGCCAGGAGGTAGGAGCCGGCAGACCCGTCCACCCGCAGCCCCTCCGGCAGCACGGTGAACCGCTCCGCCGTACGGCGAGCGCGCGCGTAGCCGAATGCGGCGAGCGCCAGCACCAGTACGGAGCCGGCAGCCAGCGGGAGCGTCTCCGGAAGGCCGGTGAGGGCGTAGGCACTGCCGAGCGGAGTGCCCGGCCGGACGATCAGCCGGGCGAGAGCCGCCGCCGCCGCGATCCCGAGCGCGGCCAGCACGAGGGCACCGCGGGCCGCCTGGGCAGCGGTGCGGCCGAACTGCCGCGGCGCGGGGTCAGGGCTCATACTCCCCCAGCAGCGCCAGGGTGCCCTCGTCACAGCGCGGGCAGGGCGCGTCTTCGACGTCGATCTGCAGCTCCGCGCCGCACTCCGGACACGGGCCGGTCTCCCCGCCCGTGAGGCCCCGCGCCTCCGCCGCCAGGAATGCCTGGACGGGATGCTCCGCCGGCTCGTCCAGCTCGATCAGCACGTGCGGGCGCAGCTCCCGGCACGCGGGGCACCAGAGACGGCTCCAGAGACCGGCAACTCTTCGCGGCGGCCACTCGACCAGTCCCTCCGCCGGGTACTCGAAGTCGACGCGCGTGCCGTCCGCCTCCCGGCGGAACTCGCGGGAGAGGACGATCTCCAGATCGAACCGGCAGCGTCGGCACTCGTAGACGTAGACGTAAGGCATCGGAAGGCGAGTCGCGGATAGGCTCTTCGGCGCGCGCGTATTATAACAGAGGGGAGTCCGGGAGCAGCCCGGCACCGTCGTTCTACTCTGGAGGAATCCGTTGGCGTCTGAACCGTTGGCGATCGGAGTGGACCTGGGCGGCACGAACCTGCGTTGGGCCGTGATTGATAACGCGGGCACGCGTCTCTACCAGGACCGCGTGCCCCGTCCGCCCTCCGAGCGCGAGATCGTGGAGGCGATCCGCGCCGCCATCACGCAGTGCCGGGAGCGCTTTCCCCAGGTGATCGGCGCCGGCGTGGCGGTGCCCGGCATCGTGACCCAGGAGGGCATCACCTCCACCAACCTGGACTGGAACCGCGTCCCGCTGGCGGAGCGGCTGGGCGAGCTGCCGGTGCCCGTAACGGTGCTGAACGACATGGCGGCCGGCGCGATCGGAGAGCTGCACTGCGGGCGCGCGCGCGGGTTCAGCAACCTGATCTTCCTCACTGTCTCCACCGGCATCGGCGCCGGGATCATCCTGGACGGAGAGGTCTACCGCGGAGCCAACGGCCTGGCAGGGGAGGTGGGGCACACCGTCGTCGACCTGAACGGCCTCCTTTGCGGCTGCGGTCGCCGCGGCTGCTGGGAGATGATCGCCTCCGGCACCGCCCACGGGCGGCGCATCCGGGAGGCGTTCACCAGCGGCACCTGGCCGAACCTCGATCACGAGCCGTCCCCGGCGGAGGTGACGGAGCGCGCCCGCGCCGGCGACCGCGCCGCGCGGGCCCTCGTGCTGCGGACGGCGCGCTACGTCGGCATCGGCGTCTCCAACCTCGCCAACCTTTACGACCCGGAAGCGGTCGTCTTCACCGGCGGCTTCGCGCGCAACAACTGGGACATCATCTACAGCTACCTCCTGAACGAGGTGCGGGAGCAGGCGTTCAGCCAGAACGTGCAGCTTCTGCTCACCGAGCTCGGAGACGACGCCGGGCTGGTGGGCGCCGGCGCCATCGTGCTGCGGCGAGCCGCCCGGGACGCGTAGTGGGGGTCTCCCGCGAGCTGAAGCGGGAGACCGATGCACAACTCCCGCTTCAGCTCGCGGTCTGCCGGTCCAGCTCCTCGGCCAGGTGTTCGAGCGCCTGGCCGGTCCCCTGCTCGCGATGCGCCGGCACGTCGTGCCCGTCCAGGTACGCGCCGTGCTCCACGACCACCAGCCGCGTCCCCTCACCCTCCGCCCTGAACTCCACGCTCACCAGTGAGACGGAGAGGTGGGTCTCATCGGCGTACATGTCGTAGCTGAAGACGATGCGCTCGTCCGGTACGATGTCGTGGAACCGCGCGTCGACGAAGTAGACCGGGCCCCCCGCCGGCCCGGCGCGGTGCGTCTCCCGCCCGCCGATCCGGAAGTCCATCTCGTGCCGACCGCCCTCGTGGCAGGACGACCAGCGGAGCTTTGCCTCCAGGCTGGACCAGGCCGCGAAGACTCGCGCCGGCGACTGGCGGTAAACACGCTCAATGACGAAGGTATCGTGGGTGACCGATCGCTCACTCATGGGACTTCCTTTCCCGGGCTCTCAGGCTTCCGGATCTCCAGGGTTCTGGTCCAGGTACTCGCCGAGGCGGTCGAGAGCGCGCTCCCAACTCGCCCGCCGCTCCGCGATCCATCGCTCCGCTGTGCTGAGCGCCTCCGGCTCCAGGCGGCAGGTGCGGGTGCGCCCGACCTTGTGCGACCGGACCAGGCCGCTCGCCTCCAGCACGTGGAGATGCTGCAGCACCGCCGGCAGTGAGACGGCGAGCGGCTGCGCGAGCTCGCTCACCGAGGCCGGTCCCCGGCAGAGCCGCTCCACCATCGCCCGCCGCGTGGGGTCCGCGAGCGCGTGGAACATGTGGTCGAGAGTCGGACTTTGGTTAAGCACATCCTTAAGTATCATGGTGGCCCCGAGACCGCCACAAAAACTTCAGCCATCGCTTAACTATTTCCGGCGAAGGCGACAACGCCGTGAGTGCGCTGTTTGCTCGGTCGGGCTCCGTTGGTAAATCACCCTGTCGGCGGGTGATCGAGTCGAGACAAGCAGTGGGGAGAGCTGAAAATGAATGCCACGGACAACCGGCAGGAGATGAGGCAGGATGAGGAGCGGCGGCAGCCGCGGGCGCACGAGCAGAACACCGTGCCGGAGCTTGCCGAGGAGGATGCGCCTGCGCGCTACGAGCAGGACACCCAGCCGGTCGACGGCGAGGTAGCGACTCACCTGCCGCCGGAAGAGGAGTCGGGGGTGCGCCAGCCGATCCAGGGGTAGAGGCAGGGACCAGGAATCAGGGAGCAGATTCCAGGAGTCACGAAGCAGAGGTCAGCGCTGGCGTCACGCGGGAGCGCTCGGAGGCCTGCTCGGCGGTGGTAGAATTCTACTTGCCGGGCCATTTCGGACGTATCCGCGCGCCCTCCCTCGGGAGCAGCGCGCGGGCTCCGGTACCGTCCCACTCGCAGCCTCCGATCTTTCGAGCCGAGAACTCCCATGCCTGACGTCCAGTTGCCCCTGCTCTACACCAGCACCGTCGGAAGCTACGCGCCCCCGAGCTGGTTCTGCGCCGCCGTGGAAGCGATCGAGCGGGGCGAGTTCGGCCCCACCGACCGCGAGGAGACCTATGACGACGCCACCCGCATCGCCATCCGCGACCAGGAGGAGGCCGGGGTCGACCTGATCACCGAGGGCGAGATGCGGCGGGTCGACTTCAACCTCGGCTTCTACGGCCGCCTGGAAGGGCTGCAGCAGCTCCCACCGCAGCGCACCAAGGGCCCGGACGGCCACGACATGCGGGACCGGTACGTGGTGGTCGACCGCATCACCGCCCCCCGCGGCCTCGGCATTGTCGAAGAGCTGCGGTTCGCCAGCCGGCACACCGACCGCCCCCTGAAGGTCACCTGCCCCGGCCCCTACACGCTGGCCGGCCGGCCGCAGGGCGGGCAGTTCTACGCCGACCGGTACGCGGTGGCGCGGGACATGGCCGACATCATCAATGCCGAGCTGAAGAAGTGCGTCGAGGCCGGCGCCACCTGGATCCAGCTCGACGAGCCCTCTGCCGCCGTCTACCCGGACAACCCGCAGGCGTTCGTCGACCTGATCGCCCGCGCGGTGGACGGCGTCGACGCCAGGCTCGGGATGCACATGTGCTTCGGCAACTTCCGCGGGCGCGCCGTCGGCAAGCGGGAGTATTCCCCGCTCTTCCCGCACATCCTGGAGTGCCCCATCCACCAGTTCGTGCTGGAGTACGCCAGCCGGGAGATGTCCGAGATCGACCTCTGGCAGCGCTTCCCCAGCGACAAAGAGCTGGCGATCGGCGTGGTCGACGTGAAGAACTACTACATCGAGACCCCGGAAGACGTGGCGGAGCGGATCCGCACCGCCCTCCGCTACGTCTCCGCGGAGAAGCTGAGCGTCGTCCCGGACTGCGGCTTCAGCCAGACCGCCCGCTGGGCCTCCTACAAGAAGCTGGTCGCCATGGTGAAAGGCGCGGAGATCGTCCGCCAGGAGCTCACCGGCGCCTGAGATTCGCTCGTCAGCCCGCGCCGGCGGCCAGGCCGCGGAGGTAGCCGACGGCGCAGGCGGCTTCTACGGCGGTACCGTCGACGAGCAGCACCGAGTCGGGCGTCTCGATCAGCTTGCGGAGCGGCTCGACCCCGTTCCGCGCGCCGTCCGGCGAGCAAACCGCCGTCGCCCGGATGCGGGCCGCCACCATCGGCTTGTCGCCTTCTTCGAGTTGCTGCAGCGCGGGGAGGCCGTCCAGCAGCATGCACGGCGACACCCACTCTCCGCCGTCGACTTCCGGGTTGGGCAGCGACATCCCGGAGGGGCACTCCACCACTACCCGCACGCGCGCGCGGGCGGCTTCGTCGCGGAGGCGCTCCAGGAAGCGAGAGATCACCTCCGGAGTCGCCGCGGGGCCGCTGAACGCCAGGAAGAGCGGCGAGACCTCCGCCTCGCCGAGGGCGGTCAGCAGGATGCGCGTCTCGAAGAGCAGCACTTCCGCGTCGCCTTCCTCTTCCAGCACCAGCTCTCGCCGGCCGCCGAGGACCCCCAGCCCGGCGTCCTCCAACCGGTCCTTCATCGCGAGGAGTCCGGCCGCGTTCGGCTGGTCGTCCGGACCGATCGGCGGCAGCAAGCAGACGGCGTCCGGCGCGCAGGCACGGGCGAACTGAAGCACCGGCTCCAGGTCGAGCACGGACGACAGGGCCGGCGCGCCGGCAGCGGCGGTGGAGACGGCAATGAGCATAGGAGGGGGTACCTGCGAGGGAGACCACCTCCCACTTACCACCCGCGCGCGCACGGCGAAACGCCGGTAGGTCGATCGGGGGGACCGAACTTAAGGAGATGTGGGGATGGAACTGGGGATAAGGGGGATGGGGCAGCCTGCCGAACCCAGCTCCTACTCCTACTCGTTCTCCTACTCTTGCTCAGGAAGCAGATCGGGCTGGCTCCGGCCCCGGCGAGCAAGCTGCTCTGCCCTAACAGGGGCTCAAGAATTACCCCTCATCCCCGTTCCCACATCCCCCCATCCCCTGAAAGGTTCCGGCTCCGCCGCCTGTTGTGGGATGGGCTGACGGGGACGCGGCGGGACACCGGGGCCGCCAGCGAGCAAGAGCAGGAGCAGGACCTCCCGTACACGGAGGGGTGCGATGCAGAAGCCCTAAACCGCGAGGACGGCGAGGGAGGAGCGTCTCCCGATCTGGTGCACCCGACCGCCTGATAACGAGGGTCCTACGTCCACGCAGGCCGAAGGCCTCGGATTGCGGGAGCTTGCTCCCGCTTTCGCCGACAGCTGCGAGACCGAGCCGCCATAACCTGCGACAGCTTGCTGTCGCCCGAGGGCATGCTACGGGAACGGCCGGCGCCCCAAACATGAGTCATCCCGGATTCGTGCCGTAGAGAGGGCGTGGATCTGGGAAGTCCAGCCAAAGGCGGCTCAGCGCCGCCCGCAGTCGGTAGAGCGGAGCCGGGGTTTCCCGGCTCCGTTTTCCCGTACGATGGCAGTAGTGACGCAGCAGCCACTTTCGCAGCAGTTCCAGGCGTTCGTCCAGGAGCGAGAGCAGAAAGGCGTAGACCAGCGTCACCACCAAGAGCAGATTGAGGCGCCGGTCCCACCGCCAGAGGCGCGGGCTCTCCATCGCCAACTCACTTTTGCCATACCGAAACGCCATTTCGACCTGCCAGCGCCGCGCGTACGCGAGCACCACCTGCCACGCCGCCTCCACGGTCTCGATCGGCTCGTTCGTCAGCAGATACCAGGGCTCTGGACGGTGCTGGGAGCGCGCGACCACGAGCCAGAGGGGCGCGGCATAGTCCGGATGGGTGAGACGGACCGCGACCACGCCGACCTTCTGCAGTTCCTTGCGCCGCGGGTCCCGGAGATATCGGGTGCCCCAGGAACGCTTTCCCCGCGTCAGCTGCCAGGCCGGGCGGTCCGCCCCGGTGGCGTCGCGTAGCTTCCAACGCTTCGGCCAGCGCAGCACGCACCGCACCTGGTGCGTTAGCGCCAAACCCAGCCACGGGCTCCCCGCGTACCCGCGATCCCAGAGGTGCAGCACCCGTCGGCCCCACTGCCGGGCACACCAGCGGAGCACCGCCTGCCGCACCTGCCGCGGCTCTTTGCGGGGCACCCGGCCACTAGCGCGGTTGCTCCACCAGCGCATGAGCGCCACGGTGGGCGGTCCGCTGTGGCCTAGCACCAGTAAGCAGAGCCACGCCATGCCGGGGACGTGGACCGGCCGACCCCCGGGCGGGTTAAAGAAGCCCGGTTTGATCCGTTTTAGCCGGGCGGCCTTGCTGGAACGGACGGAGCCGAGCCCCTCGCTGTGGAGGCTCTCCGGTTTCTCGAGCACGCTCTCATCCCAGAGCAACACCGCCTCGGCCCCGGTTGCGGACAGCTCCTGCACGCGGCGGTCGGCTTGGCGCCAGAGAAAGCGGCTGAGTAGCGCGTGTGTCCAGTGGGGAGAGCGGAGCAGGTTGGAGAGGCGCTTGGTGCCGGCGGGGGCATGCTCGGCAGTGAGCAAGTAGCCCCCGAGCTCGGAGAGCCGCAGCCCGTGCTGGCGGTGCCGAAACGAGACGATTACCTCCAGCAGGTGCGTAAAGGTGCGCAGTAGCCGCGCATCCAGGCGCGGCGCGAGCTCGGCCAGGAGCGGAGCGACGAACTCTCGGAGCTGCTGGCGAAGCTGGGCAGAAATGGCACGCGCGGCCGGTTTCCCCTCGGCGCAGAGGGAGGCATACTCTGCATGCATAAGAGGGTGTACGGTAGTCGGTCATACAGTTAGCCGGTTGAGCATCAGCCGGCTCATCGCCAGCAGGATCTTCGCCTCCGTGGTTTCCGGTAGATAGTCGTACTCGCGGGCGAGCCCTCT
>JBKBRF010000010.1:0-148356 GCA_046292385.1 Armatimonadota bacterium
GTTTGAAGATGGGAAACGCACCAAGTGCCTGGCGGCGATGAGCCGCGAGCGGGCAGCGGAACGCGAGTGGGAGAAGGTCGCCGCCTGATCCGCTTTTACACACCTATTGACAAGAGCTCTTCACGCCGGAATACCTCTGCTTCCTTACTCTGCTGCGCGAGACTCGCAGGGAAGCAGGCTTGTCTCAAGCCGACGTGGCTGCGCGTCTCGGGCAAACCCAGTCGTGGGTGTCGAAGTGCGAAAGAGGAGAGCGGCGCCTAGACATCATTGAGGTCCGCGCGTTCTGCGATGCCTTTGGCGTTCCCTTCCCGGACTTCGCGCAGCGGCTGGAGACTGCCATCCGGAGCAATGGTGCGAGGAGCCTGCTGGAAAGGCGGGCATGACCCCATGCCACCGGCTGGTTCTCGAATCCGACCCAAAATTGGGGGAGCCCCTACCCTATAAAGCCGGGTGCGGGTTCGCCGTCCGCATTACTCGGCAAGTAGGTGCAGAGGGTCTTGCCTTGGCAACACAGAAGGGCCGTCCGATACCTTGGGTAGCTCCCGAGTGCCGGACGGCCCTTCTGCGCGTTTCTCGTGTCAAAGAACACCTACTCGCAGCTTGATAGGCATTCCCCGGCGAATCGGAGTTCGGAGCTATAGGCCCACGGATGCAGCCGCGTTCTCGCGGAAGAGGCAGCCCTCCCGGATGTAGCGCCGCACCATGCCGACGCTGCGGTGCCCGGTCTGCTGCATTATGGCTCGCTCGCTCACGCCAGCAGTAGCGGCACTGGTGGCTAGCCCGGCCCGCAGGGAATGGCCCGAGTACCGCGTCGGGTCAAGCCCGGCGGCTTCAGCGGCCCGCTTCACCACACGGGCAATTGCCTTATCCGAGAGCCGGCCTTCCAGAATCCCCCCGTGGCGGTTCAGCGGTCGGAAAAGCGGCCCCTCAACAATCGCCGAGACTTCCAGCCACTCCAGGAGCGCGCGCACCGGGCAGGTATCTGGGCGGGATCCGTAGGGGATGCCTAGCTTGCGGCCCTGCCCCTCCTGATCCGTCTTGCTGCGGCGAAGCGTCACCGTCACGCCTGGGCGGGTTAGCTCTACATCACCTCTGTCAAGTCCCACGAGTTCGGAACGGCGAAAGGCTCCTGCAAAGCCAACGAGCAGGATGGCGCGGTCACGCACGCCCAAGGCGCCCGCAGGCAACGCGGCCACCATGCTGCGGATGTCCGCAGTCACAGCCGGCGCTTTTCCCTGCTGGGCAACGCCCTTGGCACGGCGGATGCCCTGCCAGACCAAGCGGACCGGACTGGACTTGGTAGGGCTACCGTAGCCGGCGACCTCATGCACTTGAGAGATGGCCGACAGCCGGCGCTGCAGGGTGCTGACTTTGCAGGTCTCCGCCCTGTCGGTAAGGTAGAGCGCAACCGTCTGCGGAGCTGCGGGCAGGGCACTCAGCTCCGCTCGCTCACACCAAGCCGTAAAGTCACGCCAATCAGCCCGATATGCCCGCAAAGTGTTCTCCGCCTTCGCTTGGCCGATGTAGTCTCGCGCTTGCCCTGCCAGTGAAGCCAGTGCTGTGGCCGCTTCTTCCGAACGAACAATCTCAGCACCCATTCGCAGGACCTCCTAACGTCCGATAAATAATCTTATCGGACGTTAGGATACCAGATCGCCGCTACCCCTGCAAGCACTCTCCTTGCAAGCCCAGCGGGCGTGTAGCTGCCCGTTCCATCCTCAACGAAGGAACATTAACGGGAAAGCGGGAAATGCGATCCGACCGTTATCCCTCACGCCCTAATCAGGCCACCGACAATGGCAATCCCCTTCGCATCCTCGTTACCCGCGCACTGCCGGAGTTTCCCCGAACTACAAGAACCTCAGGTGATCCGCGACAACATCCTGGGAGGGATCGAGAAACAGTTGGGAGGCGACACCGAAGCCATTCTAGTGGAAGGTGACGAAGGCATTGGGAAAACTACGCTCCTCGCGCAGTTCGCGTTGCGTCACCCATCCCGTTCGTTGTGCCTCTTTATCCGGTCCACCAGTCGATGGGCATATGACCCGGATATCCTGCTCCGCGATCTGTGCAACCAAATGCATGTCGCGGTTTCCGGCCAAGAGCTTGCCGCCGAGGTGGCGGCAGATGACCGCCTCTTCAGAACCCTGCTCTACGAACTTCAGAGGCGCGCCCGTAGGACACGCGAGCCCTACTACTTTGTCGTGGATGGTCTACAAGACATTCCGAAGGAGCACCGAGAACTCGCTCAAGCTATCAGTGCCATGCTTCCTTGGGGTCTGCCTGGATTCCGCTTCGTACTCAGCACGGGACAAGCGGAAGAGACGGCTTACGTTCCCGACCGAGTCCCGATGAAAGCCTATCCTGTGTATGCCTTCAATCTCGACGAGACGAAGTCCTACCTGTATGACGTCTGCCCCGATCCCGCCATGGCTGAGGAGTTCTATCGGACGTTCTCAGGATTCCCGGACTCACTCGCGAGCATTCGACGGATTATTCAGTCTGGTGAGCAAGTTGACTCGGTCCTCACCCAGCTACCGGAACGCCATGATCTCTTCCAAGTAGAATGGCGCAAGGTTCCTGACGACTCATCGTTACGCTTAGCACTCGCCGTTATAGCTCAAGATGCCGCTCGACACACGATCGCCGACGTAGCTCGCATCGTGAGATCAACCCAGGCGGATCTGGAACAGCAGCTTTCCGCCCTGCCCTTCATCCGCTGTGATGGAGCTACAGGTATTCTTAGCTTCGCAGCAGAGACCTTCCGCAAATTTGCCGCCCTGCAACTCGGCGACTTGCGCATACAGGCTTTAGAACTTCTCATTGAAGACCTGGAGTCGAGTCCTGACAGTGAGACCGCCCTACTGTACCTGCCAGCTTATCTACAGCAAGCCGGCCGCCTCAGTGACCTAGTGACCTACCTTTCGCCCGAACACTTCACCAGGTTGTTGGAGAGAAGCGAGTCCCTAATTCCTGTCAGCCAAAAGCTAGATCTAGGAATCAGCACTGCTCGACAAATTGGACGGGCTGCCGACATGACGCGCTTTAGCTTACAGAGGTCGATTGTACGCGAACTTGAAGGCGCTGAGGTCTGGCGTTCTGAGATCGAAGCGCGAATGGTGCTGAATGACTACGATGCAGCACTCTCACTTGCACAGAGTACGCTGATCAGAGAAGACCGGCTTCACCTCCTGGCGGTTATTGCTAAGGCCAAACGGCAGCAGGGACTCGCTCCTGAACCGGAGCTATTGGAGCAGATCCGAGGACTTTACAAACAGATTGACATTGCTGGGCTGTCCGAGCGAGCCGTGAGCATAGCGACTGACCTCTTCCACGCAGCACCTGATTTAGCTATCGATATGGTCGAGAGAGCGACTAGCAGCAGTGACCAAGAGAACACTCTCGATTGGGCATTCGCAAAACTATCGGTCTCCGCGCTGCAATCGGCGGATCAACATCCTGATTACTTGGAAACCGTAAATACCATTCGGTCTCAGATCAGTGATCCAGGTGCGCGCAGGTTGTCAGAGGCTGCCTTTCTGCTTCTGGGGAAGTACTCGGCGCAGCAAGTACTAGTCGAAGCTGCGCGCTTGGATGAGGCGCGAGACAGGCTATACGTGCTCGCTCACTGGTGCATGCTCCATCCTCGGCGAGGTGACGCCCATGAGGTCGTTGCGCACGCGCTTGACCATGCAATCACCGCAACAAAATATTCGCCCAACGCGACAATTCTCAGGCAGATTGCGACGCCGCTTCCGCATGTGGGGGACGTCAGTAAACTTAAGGATCTAGTTGGAAGCTTTGATAGTCAGAAGGGATCAGTTGAACGGCTCGGTCCAACTGAGGATTACGTGCGGCTACAATTGCTTCTCGCTGCATCAGAGTGCACCTATGACCGGCAAGCGGCTGCGAATAGAATCATCGAGACGTACTTCTACATCAGTGAACTTGGAGACTGCGCGCTGAAGAGCGCTTGTCTGTCTCGGCTAATGACCTCCACTGGAGTGACTGAGGCACACAGATGCTTGGAGCGTGAAGGGCTTCAAGATCTTGCAAAAGATGATCTCGAACGGGTTCTAACCGAGTTGCTCGGCACGACTGCAGATCATTACACCGCTCTTCGAGGCACAGTGAGGGCACTCGCTCGGCGGGACCTTCCCCGAGGGAGGGATGTTGCCCTAAGAGCAAACACGGAAGCGAGAAGGGACCTACTGCTGTTTGACGCAGTAGATGCAGCATTCTATCCCAGTGCCAGTGAGTTCAATGCCGCAAGTGTCATCAGTACGCTGGAGAAGATCTCAGATACGGATGTAGCTGACCAAGCGCTCTGCATTGCGATTGAGCGGATCTCTGGAAATCAATCGCTGTGCTCAGATGCCAAGCGTGCTCTCCCGCTGATAAACAGAATCAGCACTATCAGAGATGCGGGGCTACGTTGTAAGGCTGCTAGCGAGGGATATCTGTGTCTCTCCCACTCTTCCGCAGACGAATTCAAGTCCCTGCAGGAGAGTCTTCTTGGTTTGATCGAGAACTCTTGGAACTCTATCGATGTAGCTTGGCATCGCGTGAATGTGGGATTTCACGTGAGCCATGTCTTGGCGGGAGCATCCATCGAAGCTGCGAAGAATTTCTTGAGTGTCACCCAGGCCTATCGACAAGAGATCCTGCTGGACGATAGCACGACTTCCGATGCCTATCTGGCGTGTCTACGCCTTGCCATTCGGTCCTTCAGTGGGCTCTTTCAATCGAAACTGGACAGCCGCGAAGACTTGGAACGGCTAACCGATCTCATCGACCTGGTGCCGTCAGCCGGGGAGAGGGCACGATTGCTGTCGGAACTGTCACTCCGCTTTCACATGGCTGGGAGGATAGCAGAGTGTCATGACATTACCAACTCGCGGGTGAGGCCATTAGTCCAGTCCATCAGTGACAACGACAGGGTCTACAAGACTAATGTGGTGATCAGCACAGCGCCAGCACTGTTCATCGCTCATCCTACTACGGCAAAGGAAATGATACTGAGCCTGCAACCAGCAGACCGGGATAGTGCGTATTCACAGATCTGTGAATACCTCTTGCGGAAGCAGGTGCCCACTGATCCATACGAAGGCCTTCGCCTGGAAAGATACGACGTCAGATACGAGGGCATCGTTGACATAGTCTCGCTGATGGAGTTAATGGACCTCGATGGTCAGGTATACCATTACACCAGAGTCGTAGCTAACTGTATGGACTCTCCGTCGGGCCGGAAGCGCTACACGGAACAGCAACGTGCTGACGTCGTGAGGCGGCTCA
The DNA here is from genome assembly GCA_046292385.1 of Armatimonadota bacterium. GTDB lineage: Bacteria > Armatimonadota > SYMT01 > SYMT01 > SYMT01 > JBKBRF01. The sequence continues at coordinate 5,296 of JBKBRF010000010.1, forward strand.
CCGAAGTGGTCGCGAAGCGGCTTCCGAACCGTAGGCATATTCAACACCAGGGTTATAGCATAGCCGCGCGCGCACAGATCCTTCGCATTCGCCGCGGTAACTCAAAGGCATGGGCTGATCTTGCTGACGAGGCAAGAGGCCTAGGGAATATTGCTGACAGGTGCTATGTCCTTGCGTTGATTTCGGCAGCTATGCCCCTCTCGCATGACTCTGCTAGACGGCAGTTATTCGCCGAGGCTCGGGAACTCGTCTCCGAAATCCCTTCTCGTTACGATCAGATCCAGCATTACGAAGCGCTCGCAAGCTTTGCCATGGAGTTTGACACCGTCCTGGTCAAGGATTGTCTGCAGATGGCGATGAATGCGGCTGTATCGACCGATGGTGCTTCTGCACAGGCAGCACAGCGGCGGATTGTAGACATGGCACACCGGCTTGATGCGGAACTGGCATCGTCGCTTGCATCACTTGCTGACAACGACCCCGCCCGTGGAGATCTCCGGAGCGGTCTGGAGAGGCAGATTCAGGTCCTCGATCTAAGAAAGAAGATTGCCGACAAGATCGAGTCGGGAGTTGAACGGGCGGGTAAGGCTCGGCGCGACTATCCGGAGGCAGCAGTCATGTTACTCGGATCTCTCAATGCAAACCGACTGGAACCAGTTCACTTCGAGAAGGTCGTCCCCTACATACCATTGGTAGCTCGATACCCGGTGCATGAAGCGGTCGCGATCCTTTCTTGGATTGTTGAGAATGCAATCAGACGCATCGGTCGGACCGATCAGGCAAAACTACATCTGGTACCGCTGTTTGGTGCGGTAATGGCGTCAACCGAATTAGCCGCCAAATTGGCATGTCGATCTGAGTTACGGTCAATAGGGCGTAAGACGCTTCCTGGCACGATAACTCCTGCTGACAGTATCCTGGTACGAGCTGGCGAACGCGAGGCCGGGCTAGACTTCCTGCGCGCCTGGATCAAAGACCAAGCGAGTGGCTATGTGAAGATCTGTGATCCATATTTTGGCCCCAGCGATCTTGAAGTTCTCCAGCTAATCCGCAGCGTCAATGCTGACTGCGATGTAGCGATCCTCTCCAGCCGCAAGCACCATTCCGAACAAGTCGCAGAGCCTTGGGAGCAGACCTATCGAGATAAGTGGCGGATAGACATCTCGGACCAAGATCCGCCGCCAACCGAGGTGCTGATCGTGGGCACCAAGTCGGGTGGCGATCTCCCCATACATGACCGGTGGTGGCTGACTTCGAACGGAGGCATCCGCATCGGCACTTCGTTCAACGGGCTCGGTCGAGGGCGGGATTCTGAGATCTCGATCCTATCGGCCGATGAGGCGGCGCTTCGTGAGGCTGATGTAGATCAGTACTTTGATCGTGCGAAGCGGGAGCACGACGGGCAGAGGCTCTTGTACAGTCTCATTACCTTGTAGCTACGGGCGCGAGTTGTAAAGGCGGAAACGCGTACCGAGTCGCGAAAGGCGGTAGAAGTCCAAAGCAAGCGTAACCGGGACAGGTGCACATCCACTTCGCGGAAGGTCCAGTCCTCGTAGGGGCATCAGGTGCAGGCGCACGCAGTTGCGGCTGCGTGTAGGAGCGCTTTGAGATTTGGGTGTAGTAGGCTGGCAATGTCCGTTGCGCCAACCGAAACGCTTCCCGCGGGAACTAACGACGCCCAACTTCTGCTGTAGCGATTCTCCGGGCCAGAAGGGTGGCAACCGTCCGGCGGAAGAGACATGGTTGGAGGAACTGTCCAGATGGGTAGCGAACTACTGTATGGGCGAGTCACTGCCTGGTGCAGGGTTAGCCCACTACCCTCTAGCGGGGAAAGGTCACTACTTACTCCGCGGAACCGGTAGTGCAGGCAGTAAGTGTATTATTTATTGCGGGGAATGGAGTCACTGCCTTCCAAGCAGTTGGTCGCGAGTTCGAATCTCGTCCCCCGCTTACTTTCCCGGTGCCGACTTCCATTTTAGGCACGAAACCAAGCAACTGCCCTAGCCCGCTGGCTCCTTTTGAACCCCTCAAAGGAGCCGGAAATTGGACCAAAAAGCAACTGCTCGCCGGGTGCAGAAAGCAACTGCCCCGGTAGTCTCTGCGCGTGAGGAATCCCCTTCACGCGCTGCTCCGATGCCCCCTTCCACCGACCTGCGGCGCGCCGTCGCCGTGTGGCTCTCGGACGGTAAAGCCCAGGGCTGGAGCCCCCGCACGCTCCGCGACCGCGAGACCGCGATGGAGCGGTTCTGCTGGTGGCTGGAGAACGAGGCGGAAGTCTCCGCGACCCTCGCCGCCCTCTCCCCTCTCCAGATCCGCGCCTTCCTGGCCTACGCGCGGGAGCCGCGGCCGGAAGGCCGTTACGGCACCGATCATCCTCGAGCCCGGGACGCCGCGCGGCCGGCGACGATCCACGCTTACTTCCGGATACTGCGCGCCTTCGCCAACTTCTGCCTCGCGGAAGGGCTGATGGAAGAGACACCGCTCCGGAACGTGAAGGCGCCGCGCGTCCCCACGGACCAGGTGCAGCCGTTCGCACAGGAGCAGCTCCAGGCGCTACTGGACGCCGCGCGCCGGAGCCGGAACCCCGAGCGCGACGTGGCGCTGATCCTGCTACTGGTCGACTCCGGAATGCGGGCGTCCGAGGTGATGGGCCTGACGATCGGAGACGCGGACCGCGGCACGGGCGAGCTGACCGTCACCGGGAAGGGCAACAAGAAGCGGGCCGTCTATATGGGGCAGGCGGCGCGGCGAGCGCTCTGGCGCTACCTGGAGACGGAGCGGCGGGACGCGAGCCCTGCCGAGCCGCTCTTCGCTTCGACTGGTGGACACCGGCCAGGAGAGGCGTTCACCAACACCGGGATACGGCTGATCGTGGCGAACGCCGGGAAGGCGGCGAAGATCACGGGGATCCGGTGCAGTCCCCATACCCTGCGCCATACCTTCGCGGTCACGTTCCTGCGGAACGGTGGGAACCTCTTCGAGCTGCAGCAGCTTATGGGGCACACCGACTTGACGGTGCTCCGCCGCTACGTGGCTCTCGCGGAAGCGGACCTGGCGCAAGCTCACCGGCAGGCAAGCCCTGCCGACCGGCTCAAACTAAAGTAAGCTGAAGTAGATCAGACGACAAGCGCCGGCCCTGCCTGGGAAGCTGTGGGCCGGCGCTCTCTGGGTTTGGGGCTTTCGTGGCTACTATACCACGGGAGCCCGGGAAGGGGCATACCACCGTGGCGGGCTGGGTTGAAGACGACTACCTTTACGACGAGGATGAGTATGATCCGGAAGCGGACGCCGAACCCACCGACGAGGAGTGGTTCGGCCCGAGTGTTCTGATCGTTCGCAACTGGCACAACCTCGCGTGCGTGGACCTTGCCAGGATCAAGGATCTCTCGGCAGAAGCTATGGAAGCCACGTGCGACCAGTGGCGATGGGAGATGATGCGTTCGGCGGGGTTTGACGTGAGAGAGCCCACGCCGCCACTGCCTATCGGCGGTGGGCTCTGGACTGCGAAAGTGCAGGTTCACGAGAACCCGTTCAAGCATCCCACGTGGCCGATCCCCCTGCGAGGCTCGGCGCTAGCCGTGGAGATGGTTCTGCGCGAATGGGTTGAAGACGAGCCGGACCCGCGACTCGCAGAAGCTTTCGCGGCGGAGTGGCGCCAGGCGCTCGAACACGCACGGTGCAGCATCCCTTCTTGGGATACTCTCACGGTGCTCGCACAACTCGGCCTTCCGGCCACTCCTGGCACGCTCTACCACCTTTATTCGCGGACCCAGCCCGGACTGGTAGAGCATCATCTGGGTTCTCGGCCGGGGCCAACCGGGTTGACCCGCGGCGTGTGTGTTACCACGTTCTGTCTCGCCAGTGGCGTCTACCCGTTTGTAGAGACAGCGCGCTCCGCCGCCGTGCATCAAATCGAAGCCTCTCACTCCTGGGCCACGAAGGGGCTCCACGCGGATGCGATCCGTGTAGCAGAGAAGCACGCCGAATGGTGGAAGCGACGATCCTCGGCCGAGCTGCCTAAAGTGACCAAGCGGCGCGGCCGAAAGATTGGCGATGAAGGAAAGACCGCACTTCGTGTATTGCGGGGTGAAATTGCCTTCGATGATGGGACAGAGACGCTGCGGCAGATCTTCAGAGATCGTGGTGAGACCCCTCCAGATACTCCAACCTTACGTCGAAGGTTGAGTGCTCTGGTTGACCACTACCGAAAGAAAAAGTAATAGATGAAGCTTCTAATTTGAAATCCGAGGTTTCAAACTTGGAACCTCGCCAATTACTGCCCTGCTAGAGTGGCTCTAGGCTGTTAACCCGGCCTAGAGCCTTTTCGTTTTCTGCGCTGGCACGAGCGCAACGAGACGTCAGGCGCGGATCACTCCTTCGGGAGAGTGCCACCAATCCTTTCCGCGCCTGACCAAACAGAGCCGCCTCCGTGGGAACGTGCCATTCCCCGGGGGTGGCTCTTGGTTTTTCAGGTGCAGCCAGTCAACCACGAGAGACCGTTCGCGGACCGACGCCGAGAGGCGGGGCTCACGCTGTTCCAGGCGGCTATCCGCCTGCGGATTAGCGAGGATCACCTGCGCCGGCTGGAACGGGGCCGCGCGCCGCTCTCGCTACGGATCGCTGGGAAGATGGCCGCGGAGTACGGCTGCACCGTTCAGGCGTTGACGCGACCCGCTGACTTTCGGGCCGGCGGGATAGGGCAGATCGGCCGGGGGCTGAATGGAAGCGGCTCCCGGCCCCAGCGGGACCGGTGACGAATGGGTGAGGAGCTTTCAGATGACCGGATACATCACCAAGACAGGATCTTTGAGTGCAGCGCTTCTGACCGCCATTGAGCAGCGGGTGCAAATCGCCGGCGGCCGGATGGAAGTTCGCGAGTTGCTGAAGCAGCTTCCGGAGTTTCCTCGACGCCGGGTTTGCCTGGCGATCAATGAGCTGTGGGAACAGGGCAAAGTCACGTGCGGGAGCGTAGACGGTGTGGCCTTTGTCCGGCTCGACCGCCGCCCGAAGCTTCCGGGGGAGCCTGACTGATGGCTACCGAACTGGAAGCTCCCCCGCAGCGAGTGGACCAGGACGAGGTAGAACGTGCGATCCGACTGCTGTTCCCTGAAGATCACGTGGTGGAGCTGCGCTGCCCCAAGACGCCCAACGGCTGTGTCTCTGGCTACTACGATGACGGCGACAGCCTGCACTACGATGCCTGCCAGTGGAGCGGGCGCGCCGAGTCGGTCTACGTCACCCTGAACCCGGTTCGTGAGGATCTCCTGGCGCGGGCCTGCAACCGCGCGAAGGGATACTCGAAGCACACCACCGCTGACAAGGACATTCTGCGCCGCCGTTGGCTCCTGGTGGACTTCGACGCCGTGCGGCCGGCCGGGATCAGCTCCAACGATGAGGAGCACGAAGCGGCACTGGAGAGGGCGCGGGCCTGCCGCGATTGGCTTCACTCCCTCGACTGGCCGGCGCCGATCTACGCGGACAGCGGGAACGGAGCTCACCTGCTCTACCGGGTAGACGGGCCGAACGACGCCGCAACGGAGCGGGCGCTGAAGAGCATTCTGGAGAAGCTTGCGCGCCAGTTCGATGACGAGCGCGTAACCGTCGACCCGACCACCTTCAACGCTTCCCGGATCAGCAAGCTCTACGGGACCCTGGCGGCGAAGGGAGACCACGTGCCGCGCCTGGGGCGCGTTCACCGGATCGCGCGCATTCTGGACGCTCCGGACCGCTTTGAGGTGCTTCGGCTGGAAGGCGGTGCCCCGTGAGTGAAGAGCAAAGCCCACTCGAACGGCTCTTCGCGGCGGTGCCAGAACCGGAGCCAAAAGGCCGGAAGGGAAACGGGAAGAAGGGGCTGCTTCGCCGTACCTCCCCCACCGGCTCCGGGGACTACACCACCCTCAAAGCCGGCGAGTGGTTCAAGCACCACAACCACTACGGCCGCGAGCTAGAACCTGGCAAACACGCCGTGCTGTGTCCTTGGCACGATCAGCACTCCGACGATCGGGGAGCCGAGGCGAGCGATACCGTGGTGTGGGATGGGGACGGGAAGAGTTGGGCGCAACTCCACTGCTTGCACGCACACTGCCAGGGCCGCACGATCGAAGACGTGCTGAAGCTCTGGACGGATGCCGATCAATTCTGCTCCGAGCCGTTCCAACCGGTGAAGTCCTGGCGGGCTGGCGGGGAGACTACCGGAGAGTTTCAAGCGCAGGTCGACTCCCTCGTTCAGCGGGTCGAAGCCGAGAAGAATCCGGCAGCGGTCTTTGAGGCGGTGGAGCTGCTGGCGCAGCTCGATACCGCGCGCCGATCCACCTGTAAAGCGCGCCTGAAAGACATCCTCGGCAAGCGACTGAACCTCAACGATCTCGAGGCGGCAATCACCGAGGCGCGCCGCCAGCTCGCCGCTCAAGAGCTGGCAGAACGACGGAAACGGGATACCGCCAACGGCGAGAGGCTTCCCGAGATCCTCATCGGAGTTTCGCATCTGCGGGACGTGTCGGACGAATCAGTGTCGGCCCTAGTGGCTGCGAACAACCCGCCGACCCTCTTTGTGCAGACGGACTCTCTCGCGCGCGTTCGTCTGGTAGCTGATGGGCGAACCATCATCGAACGAATGAACGAGCCGATGATGTGCGGCCGGTTGGCGCGGGTGGCTGACTTCGTGATCCCCACGAAAGAAGACGTCCAGGCGATCACTCCCCCGGCAGACGTGGTGAGGGACGTTCTCACCCGCGGGGACTGGCCGCTTCCGGCGCTGGAAGGCGTTACAGAGATCCCGATCCTACGACGGGACGGATCGATCGTGTCGGAGCCTGGTTACGATCCGTTTGCGAGAGTGCTATACGCTCCGCCGCCAGGTTTCGCATTCCCGCCAGTGCGAGACACCCCGACCGATGCGGACGTGACGACCGCGGCAGATCTGCTGCAGGAGATGATCTGCGACTTCCCGTTTGAGCTCGATGCTGTGGGCGCCGACGGGAACCCGCTGAAGGTGAGTGCATCGAGGGCGAACGCGCTGGCTGCAATCATCACTCCAGTAGTTCGCTACGCGATAGCGGGCGGGGTGCCGCTGGCCCTCTTCGACAAACCGCGGGCTGGGACCGGCGCGGGCCTGCTCTGTGAGGTGGTGGCGCACCTGGCGACGGGCCGACCGGCCGAGATGACGACGGCGCCGGACAACGAGGAAGAGTGGCGGAAGTCGCTAACCAGCATCCTCGTCTCGGGGCAGTCGATCATCATCATCGACAACGTGGATCGGGCGCTTTCGTCGGCTGCACTAGCTTCGGCGCTCACGGCTAACGTGTGGATCAGCCGAATCGTCGGAACAGCGCGAGTGGCCCGGGTTCCCCAACGAGCCACCTGGCTCGCCACCGGGAACAACATCCAGCTCAAAGGGGACCTGCCGCGCCGAAGTTACAAGATCCGGATGAACGCGCGATCTGCGCGGCCATGGATGGATCGGAAGTTCCGTCATCCGGATCTCACCGAGTGGGTGCTGGAACGGCGCGGGGACTTGCTTGCGGCAGTGTTGACGCTCGCGCGCGCCTGGCACGTGGCCGGCTGCCCTGGGGGCCATGGCCCGAAGGTGGGCGGTTTCTCCGAGTGGTGCCGGGTGGTCGGCGGGATCCTGCACCACGCTGGCATCCCGGGGTTCCTGGGGAATCTGGCGGAGCTCTACAACGAAGGCGACGAAGAAGCGATCCAGTGGGAGGCCTTCTTGCGCCAGGTCTTCGAGCACTTCGAGGGCGGGTGGTTCAAGACCGCTGACTTGGCCGCGGTTGTTCACCAGTCGGCCATGGTCCGGACCAGCCTGCCGGACGATCTGTTGGAAGTGGTGGAGAAGCCGCCGGCATCGTTCCTGCGCCGGCTAGGATGGGCGCTGAAACGACGCGTCGATACTCACTACGGCGATGACCAGCTCCGTCTGGAACAGCGGATTGACAGTCACACCAAGATTGCGCTGTGGCGGATCAACCGGAACGCCTGCGGGGTTTTGGTTGATCACGGCGGGGTTCTTTCAGGTGAGAGCGGGGTTCCGCGCGGGGTTTCAAACGGCCAATCTACGCACGGAAGCGGGGTTTGCGGGGTTTCTTCACTAGACCCCATAACGCATAACGACTCCCCTACCCTCTTCGGGGATCAAGGTGGGGGTATCTCCGAAGCAAAAGAGGGCGGCGGGAAAACCCCGCAAACCCCGAAACCCCGCAACTCTGGTACGTCCGCGAACGATTACGAAGAGGGAACGCTGTGAAGGCTCCTGCCGTCCTGGGGGCGCTGCGGCGGTTGGGCGTGGTGCTCTGGGTGGAAGGCGACACCCTTCATTACCGAGCGCCGGCCGATACTCTGGACGCGAAGCTCCGCGAGCAGCTTCAGGCGTACAAGTGGGCGTTGATGGAGCTCGTCCGGAGAGATCACGTTGTCACGTTGGCGCAGTCGAAGGGCTTCCCAGGGCTCTACGCCTACGGTCGATACGTCGGGGCGGGGGAGATGCTGTGGCGGAAGTTCGCGCAGCGGTGTCACGCGGCCTGGTTACCGCTGGCGGTTCAGGCGCTCGAGAGTTATGAACCGTCAGTGCCGTCGGATGGAGTTATCAGCGAGGATTGAAGTGATGATCAGCCAGGATACGGTAGTTACCACGGATGACGCGCGGGTGACATCACTCGCTATCGAAGTCAAAGTAGTTCGGATCGGCACCCGTCAAATGACCAAGGCGGTCTTTAGGCAACTCGGCTTTGAATCCGTGATCGATCAAAATACCGGTGAACTCTGCGGCATCCCCTGGGGGCGGATCAACGAGCATCTGGATTGCGAACTTGAACGTGAACAAGGAAAGCCGCACTTGCACGTGATTTGGCAGAAGGGGACTGAATTACGTCGAGCAGTGGTGACAGCGTCCATTAGACGTGCAGAGGTGGATGTGCGGTTTGAGCGCGCAGTTAACGCCTGGGTTCTCGTTGCCTCTCGATGCGACGGATGGAAACCAGATGGTGAGAAGCGCGGGAACTTCCATCTGAATGCCGCAGGGGTTCGGGCGTTTGTAGCAGCAACACCACTCCTACAAGCGATTTGGGATGATCGCCAGTCCTTCTACCTCGGGGGAAATCGATCGGTTGAGGAAGAATTTCGGTCCGCCCTCGCTTCATTCGATTACGATTACATCCCCAGTATCGAGGATTGCTCTGCCAGCCTTGAAGAATGGGCCGACGTCATCAAGAGTCGCGATCAAGCTTACCGCGAAGCCTATGCGCAGCTTCAGTCTCTGGATCAACTCTTCATCGCTGTGTAGCCTGCGACCGGTTGACCAAAGCGGACCCGAAGTTGACATTTGCTGACATGCGAGGGTCGCGCGCGTGCGCGCGCACGAGAGGCAGCGATGACCGACAGGCAAGCAGTGTTCGTGGAGCACTATCTCCGGACGTGGAACGCGGCGAAGGCGGCGCGGCTGGCCGGCTACAGCACAGCTTCGGCGAAGGTGATCGCTAACCGGCTCCTCAAGCGTTCGGACGTGCGAGAGCTGGTTGACGCACGATTGGCGGAGGTGCGGGCGGAGACGAACCGGATCTTCGAGGAGCGGGCGCGGACGGAGCGGATCCCCAAGCGCGACCCGGTGATTATCCGGGAAGTCGACCGATGAGGAGCCGCAAGCCGGTCCCTCTCACGGCGCAGCAGGACGCGCGGCACCTGGTGAGCGAGCTGCGGGGCGCGGTGGCTCACTTCACGTCGCTGGAGACGGTCCTGGCCGCGGTGGGCGAGGAAGAGCGGCTCTGGCTCTGGTCGGTGTTGAAGACGGCCAAGCAGCTCCGAGAGCGGCCGGCGCCGGAAGAGCTGTAGGGGCGGCGGTAGGTAATTACTGGTCGGCGCAGGCACGCCAGGCGCAACACATGGACGCAACACCGGCGGTCGGGAAAGAGCAGCGAAAGCAAGCAAATGGGCGAAACTTTGGAGCCTGAAGAACCGACTAATTACTTGGGACGGGTGAAGGCAAACCGCGAGATGTTGGACCAGCTCGCGCGCTCAATCCAAGACGTGGAGTATGGCGAGATCCGCATTACGATGCGCGCCGGCCACGTCGCAGAGATTAGCGAGACGCGCACCTTCCGCCCGGCGAAGTGAGCCCAGCCGAACAACGGCCAGCTCGCTCCGATGATCCTTACAACTTGTGACGGCCCAGCCGAACAACGGCCAGCCGGCGCACTGTGAATTCCTCACGGTGTCGCCGGCTTTCTTGGTTTCTGGCTGGTGGATTGAAACTGGACGAAAGGGAGAGTGATGGTAAAGACCTACACCGCGCCGGGTTTATCGACGATCCGCGGCGCACAGGATCGGATTGACACGATCCTGGCCGACTACGCGCAGAAGCGCAGCGAGATCCTCACGAAGCCGCGCCTGGCAGCCGGCGACCACGCCAACGGACAGAACACCCGGAAGGCGGAAGAGGAGCTGCGGGCGGAGCTGAACGGCGCCAAGCAGGTCACGCTCTGGGCGCTCGAAGACCTCTCCACCGAGGTGGAAGATGCCCACGGCGAGGCGGCGGACGACATCAAGCGCCGGCTAGGTGGCGGGAAGCCCTCGGACAGCTCCGCGGCCCTGCTGCGGGAGATGGAGCTGACGAACGCCTGGAACCGGATGAAGCCGCGCCTCGACCGCCACGACGAGCCGAGCGCTGCGGACCGCCAGCTACAGGAGTTGGTGAAGGAAGCCGGCCTCGAGCGGGACCCGATCCGGATTGACGCGCTGCTCCGGGAGGCGCGGCCGTACTTCCTGGGCCGCGGGTGGGATGAGGCGTTCATTCTGCAGGCGGCGCAGATGCTGGAAGGCGCGCTCTCCGAGATCCGGCCCGAGCTGGCGCCGGTGCTGGCTGCGCGTGTGGAGTTGGAGCAGGACATCTACCGGGCGCGGCTCTCCATCAACTACGCGCGGACCGCCGTGGAGAAGGGCGAGGCGAGCGTGATCCTCGTCAACCCGGATGACTCCGTGCGGACCGTCACCCTGGCGGCGCCCTCGGGCGTGAGGTAGGGCGAATGGACGCGCGCGAGTTGGCGTCAGCGCGGCAGACGGTGGAAGCCACGTTCACCGATGTAGCGACGGTGACGCGGCAGGGTTGGCCGGAGCGGAACCGGCAGGGTGGCGCAGTGGCAGAGCACGTCCCGCTCGCTTCCTACCGGTGCCGACTGCTGCCGGGGCCGGGCCTGGAGACGGTGGAAGGCGGGCGGATCGTGTCCGTCACCACCTGGCGGGCGCTGCTGCCCTACAACGCCGACGTGCGGCCCACAGACCGCCTGACGATCCACGGCGTCGAGTACGAGGTGATCGCTACCAGTGACGGGGCCTCGGTGGAGCTGGAGCTGCGAGCGGAACTACGGAGAGTGCAATGACGACGGAGCGAAAGAGCCGGAGCCGGAAGGCTTCGCAGGTGGAAGCGGTGGCGGCGACGATCCAGCCGGCCGCCAAGGGGGTCTCGCTGGCGAAGCTGCGGAGCCGGGCCACGCGGACCGCAACCCTCCAGCTCGGGGGCGAGGTGGTGCGGCTCGACTACCAGCCTTCGCGGTTCACGCCGGCCCTACAGAAGCGGCTGGAAGCGGTGGCGGCGGAGCCTGGCGGCGAGGGCCTGGTGAAGCTGGAGACGCTCGCCGCGGTGCTCACCGGCTGGAACCTGGAAGACGAGGCGGGGAAGCCGCTGCCGGTGACGGCGGAGCAGCTCGCGGAGCTCGATTACGAGTTTCACGCGCTGGCGGTGGATGCGATCGTGCGGGACCTGGTGCCGCAGGCGGAACAGGCGGCATAAGCCGCGGGGCCTACGGGCCGGTAGGGAAAGGGGGTGCGGGGTGACGGCGGCAAGATTGAACGCGGTCTTGACCTTGGACGCGGGCCAGTATCATCGGGGCCTACGGGACGCGGAAGACCGGGCGCAGCGGTTCTCGCGGACCGTGAGCAGCGGCACGGGTGCGGCCTCGGACGCGCTCGGGGGCCTGGGGCGGGCCTTCAGCTCGCTCGCGTCGGTGGGTGGCGGGGCGCTGGGGATGATCTCCGGCGCCTTCTCCGCGGTGGCCGGCGTGGCGGCGAACCTGGCCGGCACGGCGCTCCGGACGGTGGCGGACGCCTTCCGGGAAGTGGTGCAGGCGGGCGGGGCCGCGGCGGCAGTAGTCGGCGGGACGCTGGCGGCGGCCTTTGTGGCGCTCGGGAAAACCGGCATCGACATGAACCTGTCGATCGACGGGGCGCGGGCGGGCCTGACGGCGCTCACCGGCTCCGCCGCGGCCGCAGAAGCGTTGGTGTCCAAGCTGCGGGAGACGGCGTTCTCCACCCAGCTCGGGTTCAAGGAGCTGCTACCACTCGGGACGCAGCTAGCCGGCGTCTACGGGCCGGAGGGCCTGGGGCGGGTCATTCCGACCATCGAAGCCTTCGACGCGGCACAGAAGGCGCTCTCCCTCAACAGTGACGCCGTGCAGCGGGCCATGCTCGGGTTCCGGCAGATGCTCTCCCGTGGGAACCTCACGGGCGAAGAGTTGAACCAGATCCAAGAGAACCTCGACGGTGTGGACGTCCGCGGCATCCTGAAGCGGGCCTTTGGCACCGGGGACACGGAGCTGCTTGCCGATGCCGGCGTCACCGGGCGGCAGGTAGCGGACGTGCTGGTGAACTCCTTCCTGACGCAGTTCGGGGCGGCAGCGAAGGCGGCGGAGAACCGGCTGCCGGTGCTGCTCTCGGGCTTTACGGACGCCTTCCGGGAGCTGGGGGGCGGCGCCACGCGGACCGCGCTCGGGATGCTGGAGAGCGGCCTGAAGCCGATCCTCGAAGCCTTCAAGAGCCTGGCCGCCAACGAGCGGTTTGTGTCGGCCCTGGCGGTGCCGTTCGAGCTGCTCGCGGCCGCGGTGCAGAAGGTGGGCGAGGCGGCGCCGGCCTTTACCGCCTGGCTCGGGGAAGTCGTCACCCGGGAGAACGTGATCGGGATTCTGGCGCAGATCGGCGGCGGGGTGAAGACGATTACCGACGAGGTAGGCGGCTTTCTCTCTCGCGTCACCGGGGGCGCCGGCTTCGGGTCGGTCTGGGATGCGTTCGGCGCCGCGGCGAAGAAGGCGCTGGAGCTGGTGGCGCGGGCCTGGGGCGGCGTGACCGGCGGCATTGAGTATTTCGCGCAGAACTCGGACATGTTCTGGAATGGGATCATCGCGGGCATCGACCGCGTGAAGCAGGCTATTGAGCCCTTGGTCGGCCTCGTCACCGTCCTGGCCGGCTCCCAGCTCCTCGGGGGCGGGATCGGTGGGGGCCTGAACCTCGCGGGCGGGCTGATGGGTGGCGGTGGGCTGGGAGGCGGCAACCCGATCGGGATGGCGCTCCTGGCCGGCCTCGGCATCCAGACGGCGCAGGGGCTCGCAGCAGAGAAGGCGGAGAATGCGCTCGGCGGAGGTTGGGTGGGCAAGGTGTTCGGAGACGCTATCGCCAACTTCGGCGGGCCGTCTCCGGTGCCTAACCTGGTCCGCAACCGGGAAGGGATCTTCGAGGGGCTCAAAAAGCAGATCCCCGAAGCGCTCCGCGGCATCGGTAAGAGCGTGCTCGGGACGGGGGCCGACTTCGCCGGCAGTCTCATTCCGCCGGAGCTGAAGAACTTCGGCAGCGGGCTCCTCTCCCATATGGGGCAGAGCGGACAGGCGGCGGTCGATCGGCTCTTCGGGGGCCACGCCGCGAACGTGGCGAACGCGCAGAAGGCGATTACGCAGGCGCTCGCGCCGAAGGCCAAGGGCGACGAGCTGGCGCCGAAGATGAAGCTGTACGGGCAGGGTGCGGGCCAGGGGGCCGGCGGGATCGTGCCGGCGCTGCCGGATAAGAAGGCGCTGGCGCAGGTGCTCAAGGCCTGGGATGGCTATTACGACGCGCTGCGGGAGCAGGTGCGGCTCACGGTGGCGCAGGTGAGCGACGAAGTAAAGGCGCGGGTGGAGATGCAGGAGCTAGTGCCGCAGCTCCTCTCCCAGATGCAGACGCTGGTCCTGCCGGCGCTGCAGCGGTCGAAGCAGGGGACGGAGGAGTTCTACTCCGCGCAGCGGGAATACTTCCGCCTCTCCACGGAGATCGAAGAGCTGCGGGCGAAGGCAGCCAACGAGGAAGACAAAGAGATCCGGCGCCAGCTTGACGACCGGCGGAAGGCGGCGGAAGAGGCGCAGAAGCGCGCACAGGACCAGCTCCGGGAAGCCGGCGCGCGGACCAACTTTGCCGAGGCGATGCTCCAGGCGAATCCCTTCCTGAACGACCGGCAGCGAATGCGGGGCCTGGTGCCGGCGCTGCTGCAGCAATTCCGAGCGCAGCTCAACCCGATCGCCGGCGAGAGCGGCAACGAGCGGTTCGGACGTCTCACGGACGCGGCGGGGATCATCCAGAAGCTCAACGAGACGTTCGGGCTCAATCGCGGGGTGGCGCTCGCTGGCGGCGGAATGCTGAACCTGGGAGACCGCCAGGGGGCGGGGATGGTGAGCCAGATGCTCGGGCAGTTGGACGCGGCGGCGCGCCAGCCGCTTGCGCCAGCCACGGTGGAGCCGACCGGCCCGCGGAACCTGACGGTGAACTTCAACCCGAACATTCAGGCATTCGACCTCCGGGACCCGCGGCTGCGGCAGCAGCTCCATCGGCAGTTCGATGAGCACTTGACGGAGTTGTATAACCAGGGATACCCGTCCCCGTCCTACTAACGCAACGCCTCTATCCCCATCCGCGTTAGAGGAACAACTAGCCCTCGCTCCCGAACAGGCGGGCGAGGGCTTTCTTTCGCTTGGAGGGCGGGCAGATGTGGCGATGGGTGGCGCGGCTGGCGCTGGTGTTGATCGTGGCGGCGGGCCTGGTCGGCTGTAAGAGTGATCCGGCGTTCGTGGGGACGTGGCGGGTGAGTGGCAGCTCCGGCGAGACGCTCACCATCGGGCGCGACGGTTCATTCATCGCGGGGATGGGTGACGCCGGCTCTCGGACGGCTCAATGGAAGCTGGCAGAGGGCGACGTGCTGGAGATTCACTCGCCCGAGAATCCGCAGCCGGCGCGGAACCGGTGGACGGTGAGCGAGGACGGGAAGACGCTGACCCTGACGCCGGTGGGCGCGGAGACAGGCGCCGACACTACCACGTTCACCCGCCAGTAGCTCCGGCCCGACAGCAAGCGGGCCGTTCATTTGCCCGAGAACTGACGCGGGGTATCTCGGGCCGCGCCTCTCCCCTACTCGCGTCAGATTTCAGCCACGCGCGGCCGGCGGGGCATTTGCGGGAGACGGTCAGAGCGGTATGACGGGCTACGAGCTGTGTAACTACCGGGAGGGAATGCGGATCGCGCTCCAGGAGCTGGCGCACGAGCTGCGGGTCTCCCGGAACCGGCTGGCGCGGATCGAGCAGCTCCCCGAGGTGCCGGCGGAAGAGGAGCCGCGCATCCTCACCGGAATGGCGCGCATCCTGCGCCGGCGGGTGCAGGTGTTGGAGCTCGCCCGCACTCACAGCGCCCGGGGGCGCGGCAGCGAAGTAGCGGCGGGCTCCCCGCTGGCTACTCCCCTACTCGGCGCCGGCTTCCAGCAAGCCGATCCGCCGCGCCTCTTCGCGTGTGAGCATCCGCAGTAAAGCGGTCAGGCTCACGCCGCCACGCCGCCGCGCCAGCTCTTCCAAGAGCGCCAGGCCGGCTTCATCTTCGTAGTGGGAGATCCGCACAGGATAGGCTTTGTTCGCCTTCCGCTTGCTTGGGGTGGAGTCGTCCATAAGCCCAAGTATAGCGCGAAAAGAACACCCATACAACGCTATTAAGACGCTTCCACAACCTGACACAGCGTTACTGCAACGCTATAATAAGGGTGTAGGTAAGACGAAGGGCCGGCGACACTCCCGCGAAGAAGACCGCCGACCCTCCCTGACCCCCTCAAAGGAGTCCCCTTATGGTAGCACTTCCCACGGCTGACAGTCGCGCGCAGCGAGCGGTCCGCGACTTCGACCGCTACGACTTCCGCGCCGTGGAGATCAAGACCAGCCGCGGCCCGGTGACGGCGGTTTACGTGACGGCGCCGGCCAAGAAGGACGGCTTCCGCACGGTCTACACCGTGGCGCTCCACCCGGCCGAGAACTCCGCCCGGTGTTGCTGCGGAGATGCAATCCATCGCGGCGTCCGCTGCAAGCACGCCTGGATGGCGCTGGCGTTCCTGAACGTGAAGGAGCCGCGCGAGTTGGCGCCGCAGCCGGCCGCGGTCCCTGTGGTGGATGAGACCCCGGAAGAGCGGGCGGCGCGGCGGGCTCGCGTCCTGAAGGACCGGGAGCTGTGGGACTGATGGAGCGGTGCGCCTGCTGCCTGAAAGAGAACGTGGGGCCGGCCGAGGCGAGAGTTTCGGTCCGGTCTCTCGGTCGCGTCTTGTGCGCGAAGTGTCGACTTGCCGGCCGGGTGCCGGATCCGGACCACGAGCGAGAGGAGGTGCTCGAGAGTGACGTGGCGCCGCGGGGCGCCTATGGGCTGTGGGCGGCGCAGGTCCGCACCGCGGCCGGTGTCTTTGAAGGGTTCGGCCAGACCGCGCGCCAGGCGCTTCAGCGCGCCCACACGCGGGCGGGACTGGCCTGACACAGAGCGAGGGCGGAAGGTGCTCGTAACACCTTCCGCCCTCTTCGTTCACTGAATGGAGATCCGAATGAACGTGAACCATGATACCCAACGGGAGGGCCCGGCGGAAGTTACGGCGGGGGGAGCCGATTTGGTGGCAGCTCTGCTGGCAGAGATTGCCTCGAAGGAGCCGCCGACCCTGGAAGGGGCGCGCGCGCTGGCGCTGGCGTTCCGCCAGGTGCTTGGCGTCACCGGTGAGCCGACCGCGGAGCACGCGCTACGCCTCTGGAATTGCGTAGCCGGGCAACTGCTGGAGAAAGAGCCGCGCCCGCGGCTTGAGGGCCTGGAACAGCCGATTAGGCCGGACACCACGCGCCTGGTCGCGTGGTGTGTCGCCGGCCTGCTCTTCACCCACGTCCGCGAGGGGGAGCTGCCGCACCGGCTCGACTGCGCCGAGGAGTTCCTGCGCGTGTGGCTCGACCGCCCCGAGGAGCCGTCGCCGTGACGGGAACTCACTTCTACAACCTCGATCGGAAGGGCCGGGTAGTCATCCCGGCCCCATTCCGCGCGGAGCTGGGGGAGCCGATCATCCTGGCGCGGGCACCGAACCGGACCGTGGTAGCGATGCCGCGCGACCGGTGGGAGACGGCCGCGGCGAAGCGGGACGGCGAGCTGTTCCGGAACTTCTTCCTCTCGGGCGCCGTGGAAGTGCGTCCGGACGCGTTCACCGGCCGGGTGCAGATCCCGCACGCGCTGCGGCAGCATATGGCGCTGCGGTTCCCGCAGGAAGTCACCGTGGCCGGCGTGGGAGCCGCTGCGGTGCTCTGCGAGCGCGGCCGGTGGGACGCGCACCTGCGCGAGCTGGAGACGCGCCTGGTGGCGTTCTTGCTGGGGTGAAGGAACCCGGGCTCGGGTAGACAAAAGTAGACATAATAAGGGACAACTGCTCCGCCGACGCAAAGGCAACTTCTCTGCGCCGGCAGAAAGCAACTGACCCACGTTCTAGGCCAGCAGGCTAGGCACAGATTGTTAGATTTTATCCGGGGGACGAGACAACTGCCTTCCAAGCAGTTGGTCGCGAGTTCGAATCTCGTCCCCCGCTTTATCTCTGCTGGAAAGCCCCATACTTAGCCACGGAATCAGCCCGCTTCCGATTCCCCTGCGGCCCCTTTCCTTCCCGGAGAGGGGCCGTATCTGCGCGAGAGGCCAGTTTCTCTCCCGGCAGTGGGCCGCCCGCCGCAGCCTCTTTCCTGCCGGGCACGGGCCAGACCAACTACTCCGGCATCGCGGCGCAGTCCCCAGCCGGTGCCATGCGCTGAATAGCACTCCCACGCCACCACCCTTTCGTGCGGCAGACCAGCTGCGCTAGCGGTTGACAGCCCAGTCCCCCTGTTCAAGGGTGTCGATCACCGAGCAACCCTCCCGGCAAGTGAGCTGGGATGATCGAGGTCTCCTCGGCGCCCGACCGTTACCGCCCGAGCCACTGGTAGCACCTCGAGGCGCCGCTGCGCAGTCGAGCTTCTATACTCCTCGTTCGCGTCGTTGGCCTTTGCCGGCGGGGAAGCGGTGCTTGAGGTTGAGGAACGGCTTTTCGTAGAGGTGAAAGCTGGCCACGGCGATGAGGGTGACGAGGGTGGAGCTCAAGGTGATCAGCAGGAGGGCAGAGGACCAGGTGGGGTGGGCAGGGTCGAGATAGTTGAAATGGTGCAGGGCGTGGGCGGTGGCGTAAGCAAGGGGGAGGTGGAGGAGGTAGATGCCGTAGCTGTAGCCGCCGATGGCGCGGAGCACGGGGAGCTCGTAGAAGCGCCGGGGGATGCCGCGCAGCGCGGCGGAATCGATCGACCAGACGAGCAGTGCGGCGAAGAAGGCGGCGAGGGCGCTGTAGAGCATGACGCGAAGCCAGGGGTGACGCGTGGGGTCGAAGCCCCTGGCGGTCAGGAGGATCAGCAGCAGCGCGATGGGCCCGGCGTAGCCGGCGAGGCGGCGGGTCCGTCGCTCACCGTCCGGTTGGCGGAGCAGCAGTGCGACCAGCGCGCCCGCCGCCAGCGGGTCGGCACGGGTGGGGGTCCACATGTAGAGCGCGAACCAGTCCACGCCGGCGGCGGTGAGGATGAGGCGCAGCGCGAGGGCGGCGATGATCACACCGATGCAGATGCGGAGGAGCGTGCGCGGCGAGACTGCGAAGACCACCAGCGGCCAGGCGAGATAGAACTGCTCCTCGACCGCGAGCGACCAGAGTGGAACCATCATCTCCGACCAGCGATCCCAGGTCGACTGCGTCGGCAGCCAGTAGTTGGCGGTGTAGGTCCATAGCCACGGCTGCGCGCGCCAGAGCTGCGGCGAAGATTGGGTGGTGAGCAGGAGCAGCAGTACGACGGCGAGGAAGGCGAAGTAGAGCGGGAAGATGCGCAGCGCGCGGCGGGCGTAGAAGTTGCGGAAGTAGTGCGGCGTGCCTCTGGCGTCGAGGAGGATTCCGGTGATGAGAAATCCGGAGATGACGAAGAACAGGTCGACGCCCGCCCAGCCGATCACGAGCGCCCCCGCCGCTTCAGACGTCGTGGGAAGCCAGGCAGAGTAGTGACAGACGACCACGGCGAGAATGGCGGTCCCCCGCAGGCCGTCGAGCCCCTGCCACTTCGCATGCCCGGCGGAGGTTCCCATCATCCTGTTGTCGATCTGTGCCGCGGCGGGAAACGCAGGGGCGGAAGCGCAGTGGAACAGTCGTTCTTGCCGCTGGGATCGTGCTGGTGATCCCGACACCGCCCGGGAATTGCGTGGATGCGCCGGCCGCTACCGCGATGGAGAGCCGGGTCATCCCCCGCCCATCTTCGTGGTACAATACGAGAGACATAGGCCAACTACCTCTTGGCTCACTATCTCGTCCCCCGCTCTCGAACACGATGAAGTAAATAAGGCGGAAAGAGATCCATCCTCTCGCCTTCACGCGTTTTCTGGCAAGCGCGGCCGGCGTGGACCGGCCCCGTGTGCCCGCTTCCCACCGGTAACCTGATGCCGCTCATCAAGATGGCCACCGCTGCGCGCCGCGCGAGGGTCGGCAGCGCCAATACGATCCGCCGGGCCCTCCTCCAGGCCGGAGTGCCCCTGGTGACCCTGTCGCCGGGGGTGTTCGCCGTGGAAGAGGCGGACCTGAACCGGTTCCTGCAGCAGCAGCAAGACGAGCCGCCCACCCCTCGACCAAAGCCCCGCCCCAGGCCCAGCAATCAGCACGGCGCGGAGAGCAGCGCCGCCCGGGCCGACAAGCGGAAGCGAAGGCAGTAGCGTTCAAGAGCGACCTGTTCAGCACCGTGAGTGGAGTTAGGGATTCTCTCCACGAGACCCACATCTCTCCGGGAGTCCACCCCGTGCCCTCACCTCCCGGAGCGGCCCTCCCGCGTGGATGGCCCTTCGCGGCCCTTTCACGCTCCGGCTTCGCCTCCGCTAGCGGGCGCTGCGGACGTGCGGACCGGAAGCCTGCGCGCCGCGTCCGGAAACTGCGGCTGCTTCGATGCTGCGACTCACGGACCGCTCCGTCCGGCTCAAGCACGGCCCCCTCGCCAGGGGGCCTCACAAGTGGAGCCCTCCGGATCTGCCTGCGGCAGACCCTCCGCGCTCCGAAGGGCCAGCACCGACGGAGAATCTGCACGGCCCGACAGTACTCTCGTGTTGAGTAGTGCAGAAGGGCTGATCGCCAGCCGTTGCTCCCTCGGCGCGAGAGCAGATCAGCCGGCGAAGCCCAACTCGATTCGAAATCTGTGTCCCTTCTGTTGGTTCGACTGTGTCCTTCTGTGTCCAGAAAAAACTGCCCCACCCCCGGAGCTCCGCCTCGACACCCGCGTCGGTGAGCATCCGGTGAACCGCCACAGAGGGAGTTCTCGATCCGACGGGGAACACGTCCGTGGCACCTCTCCCGTGCCGGCGGAATCCGAGGATATTCACATGAGACGAAGCGGTGCGCGTATCTCGCGCCGGTCGATACTGAAGGCAACCACTGCCGGCCTGGCCGCCGGCTTCGCGGGCCCGCTTGCGAGCCGCGCCGGCGCCGCCTCCACGGCTGCCAACAACAAGCTGAACCTCGCCGTCGTCGGCTGCGGCGGACAGGGTCGCGGGGTCATGGGCGGGATGCTCTCGTCCGGCGAGGTGAACCTGGTCGCGCTCTGCGACCCGGATGCCGGGATGATCGAGCAGGCCCGTTCCGCCGCGGCCAATCACGGCGGCGCCGCGGCGAAGGCATATGAGGACTATCGCCGCTTGCTGGACGACGCCGGCACCATTGACGCCGTGCTGATCGCCACGCCGGACCACTGGCACGCGCCGCTCTGCAAGGCGTTCATGGCCGCGGGCAAGCACATCTACTGCGAAAAGCCGCTCACCCACAGCATCGCGGAGGCACGCGAGCTGCGTGAGCTCGCCCGCCAGAGCAAGGTCGTAACGCAGATGGGCAACCAGGGGAGCGCCAGCGAGTCGCTCCGCCGCTGCGTGGAGATCATCCAATCCGGCGCTCTCGGGCAGGTGCGTGAGATCTATAGCTGGGGCATCGGCGTGGACGCCCGGGAGGGGAGCGCCTCCGGAGAAGATCCGGTCCCTTCCAACCTCAACTGGGACCTCTGGGTCGGCCCCTCGGAGATGCGTCCCTACAAGAAGGACACCTATCATCCATATTCCTGGCGCGGATGGTTCGACTTCGGGAACGGCGGCCTGGCCGACTTCTGCTGCCACGCCATCAACCTCCCGATGCGGGCACTCGACCTCGGCTACCCGGAGCGCCTGGTCACCAACTTCCACGACGGGAAGCAGGTCGCCGGCAAGGCCGCGGTAGAATTCCACTTCCCTCAACGCGGCAAGCTCGATGCGGTGGTCCTCCACTGGATGGGCGGTCAGAAGCCGCGCGAAGAGTTGGTGAAGCCGCTGGCGGAGCTGTTCGAGGGGAAGGTCCCGGACGGGCTGCTGATTGTCGGAGAAAAGGGGATCATCCACACCAGCCACTGGAACACCGACGGCCTGATCCGCCTCGAAGGCGAGGAAATGCTACGCCGGGTGAGCAGCCATCCCGCGACGAAGGATCTCCCGAAGACCCTGCCGCGCACCAACGGGCACGACCGCGAGTGGATCGCGGCCTGCCGCGGCGAAGGGAAGACCTTCTCGGACTTCGAGACCGGCGGCAAGCTCACGGAGATCGGCTTCGCCGGCGTAGTCGCCGTGCGCGCCGGCAAGTCGCTGGACTGGGACGGTGAGGCGATGAAGGCGACCAACGACCCCGACGCGGACCGTTTCATCCGCACCGAGCACCGGAAGAAGTGGCTGTAACCGGCCGCGGAGCCGTGCTGGGCACCTGAATCGGCGGGGCCACGGCGGGGTGAGGAGCTGCCTTCCGGCAGTCCAACTCCCGCTGCGGCCCCGCCGGGCCTGTTCCTCGGGCCGAGTGCCCCCCCGGCGTGACAACCGGTAGGGGACGGGCTAATCAGCCCAGCTCCGGTATTCCTCCGAGCGTTCCCCACTCCACCCGGCCGCTCCGCTCCAGGAAGCGCGCGAGTCGCTTGAGGCTGACGCGGCTGCCCGGCCCCTGGCGCGCCAGTGCGGCCCGCAGGTCCTCCGCGCTCACGTCGAGCAGTGGACGCGGCTCCTGCGCCTGCAGCAGCGCCTCGGCGACCGCCTCCGCGTGCTCCATGTGCTCGTCGACCTTGCGCTGCGTCATGCCGGTGGCCGACAGCTCCTTGCGGAGCTCCTTCAGCACCAGGTTGTTCCCAGCCCGCAAGCGGCTCCGCAGCTCTTCCGCGCCTTCCGCTTCGGCGGGCAGCAGCGAGGTGAGGACTCCGCCGCGCTCGCGGGCCGCGCGGTAGAGGTCGTCGAGCTCGGCGCGGATCCCCGGTCCGAAGGCGATACCGAAAGGGGCGATCAGTCCGTCGTAGGTGATGCGGTCTTCGAACGGCAGCAGCACCATCTCCACCAGCACGGGCGGAGGCTGCCGGGCTACCTCGCTCAGCGGCGACACCAGCCCCAGCACCCCGTAGGCGCGCGGCACCCCGTTCGCGGAAAGTACCACGGTGTGCTTCTTCAGGTGCCGATAGAGGTAGAACCGGCCGGCAACGCGGCGGCGCCACGATTCCACCAGGGCCAGGTCCGCCGGAGCCAATCCCTCCGGGTTCTCCGCCACGTATTGCGCGAGCAGGGAGTCGTCTCTCCAGAGCGCCTCCCGCACCATCCGGATGTCGGTAGGACTGCCCCTCCCGTGTGCCAGTTTCGCCGAGAAGTCAGCGACCAGGCGTAGACGACGATTCACATACCCCAGCAGCGGCCGCCAGATCCGGTAGAACCGCTCGGTTTCGTGGGGAGCGAGAATCATGTAGGGACTCCGCCGGTAGGAAGGGGGACCAATCCCCCGGAATGCTTTCAGGTTGAGCGAGCCCTGGTCCGGCCCCTACTCGGCTCCGACAGCGCTCGCTTTCGTAGTCGGCCCCCTCCCGTCCCCGCGTAGGGCCGCCGGCACCTCAAGCTGCCTGCGAGGCCTCTCCTCGCCGGCCGACGATACTCATGCTATGTCGACCAACCTGCTCTCCTCCACCCCGAGCCGCGCCGATAGTCACGACCTGATCCGCGTGCAGGGCGCGCGCGAGAACAACCTGAAGGACGTCAGCGTCGAGATTCCCAAGCGGCGGCTCACCGTCTTCACCGGCGTCTCCGGCTCCGGCAAGTCGTCGCTGGTGTTCGGCACCATCGCCGCGGAGTCGCAGCGGCTGATCAACGAGACCTACAGCGCCTTCGTGCAGGGCTTCATGCCGACGCTCGCCCGGCCGGAGGTCGACGTGCTCGACGGGCTCACCACCGCCATCATCGTCGACCAGGAGCGGATGGGCGCCAACGTCCGCTCCACGGTCGGCACGGCGACCGACGCCAACGCGCTGCTGCGCATCCTCTTCAGCCGGCTCGGGCAGCCGCAGATCGGCTCGCCGCAGGCGTTCTCGTTCAACGTCGCCTCCGTGCGGGCCTCGGGCGCCATCACGGTGGAGCGCGGTCCCGGCAAGGGGCAAACCGAGCGGAAGAGCTTCACCATCCAGGGCGGCATGTGTCCGCGCTGCGAGGGCATGGGCAGCGTGACCGACTTCGACCTGACGCAGCTCTACGACGACAGCAAGTCGATCACCGAAGGCGCCATCACCATCCCGGGCTACAAGTCGGACGGCTGGTGGACCGTGCAGATCTTCACCAAGTCCGGCCTGCTCGATCCGGACAAGCCGATCCGCGACTTCACGGAGAAGGAGCTGCACAACTTCCTCTACCACGAGCCGACCAAGGTGAAGGTGAACGGCATCAACCTCACCTACGAGGGGCTCATCCCCAGGCTCCAGAAGTCGTTCCTCTCCAAGGACCGCGAGGCGATGCAGCCGCACATCCGGGCGTTCGTGGACCGGGCGGTCACCTTCACCGCCTGTCCGGACTGCGGCGGCACCCGGCTGAACGAGACGGCCCGCTCGTCGAGGATCCGGGGGCTCAACATCGCCGACGCCTGCGCCATGCAGATCAGCGACCTGGCCGAGTGGGTGCGCGGCCTGGACGAGCCCTCCGTCGCGCCGCTGCTCGCCGCGCTGCGGCACACGCTCGACTCGTTCGTGGAGATCGGGCTCGGCTACCTCAGCCTGGACCGACCCTCCGGCACCCTCTCCGGCGGCGAGGCGCAGCGGACCAAGATGATCCGCCACCTCGGCTCCGCGCTCACCGACGTCACCTACGTCTTCGACGAGCCGACGATCGGGCTGCACCCCCACGACATCCAGCGGATGAACGACCTGCTGCTGCGGCTGCGCGACAAGGGCAACACCGTCCTGGTGGTGGAGCACAAGCCGGAGGTGATCGCGATCGCCGATCACGTGGTCGATCTCGGCCCCGGCGCCGGCACCGCGGGCGGACAGGTGGTCTTCGAGGGCACCGTGGAGGGGCTGCGGGCGAGCGATACGCTCACCGGGCGTCACCTGCACGACCGGGCGTCCCTGAAGCCGTCGGTGCGGAAGCCCTCCGGAGTGCTGGAAGTCCGCGGCGCCCGCACGCACAACTTGCAGAACGTTGACGTCGACCTCCCGCTCGGCGTGCTGGTGGTGATCACCGGCGTGGCGGGATCGGGCAAGAGCTCCCTGATCCACGGCTCCGTGAGCGGCCGGGAAGGAGTGGTGTCGGTCGACCAGGCCCCGATCCGCGGCTCGCGGCGGAGCAACCCGGCTACCTACACCGACCTGCTGGAGCCGATCCGCAAGGCGTTCGCGAAGGCGAACGGCGTCAAGCCCGCCCTCTTCAGCGCCAACTCCGAGGGCGCCTGCCCCACCTGCAACGGCGCCGGCGTGATCTACACCGACCTCGCCATGATGGCCGGGGTCGCCACCGTCTGCGAAGAATGCGAGGGCCGCCGGTTCCAGGCCGCAGTGCTCGACTACCGCCTCGGCGGACTCAACATTGCGGAGGTGCTCGACCTGCCGGTGGAAGAGGCGCTCCGCTTCTTCGGCGCCGGCGAGGCGCGCGTTCCCGCCGCCCACGCGATTCTGCAGCGCCTGGCCGGCGTGGGCCTCGGCTACCTGCGGCTCGGACAGCCGCTCACCACGCTCTCCGGCGGCGAGCGGCAGCGGCTCAAGCTCGCCACCCACATGGGCAGCGACGGCGGCGTCTACGTGCTCGACGAGCCGACCACCGGCCTGCACCTGGCCGACCTCGCCCAGCTCCTCGGGCTGCTCGACCGGCTGGTCGACTCCGGCAAGTCGGTTCTCGTCATCGAGCACCACCAGGCGGTGATGGCGCACGCGGACTGGATCATCGACCTCGGCCCCGGCGCCGGCCACGACGGCGGCCGCATCGTCTTCCAGGGCACCCCCGCGGAGCTCGTCGCCGCCCGCTCCACCCTCACCGGCCAGCACCTCGCCGCCTACGTCGGCGCCTGACGAGGACCCGATCCGTGCGCGCTCGCGTGGTCACCTTCCCGGCTTCGCGGTAACACAAATGAGGAGCGCCCGGAAGGAATCGACCATGCCCTACCGCACGCAATCGGACGACGTCTCGGAAGAGATCGAACGCCTCCAGATCGAGACCTGGCGTACCTGGTCTCCCGCCGAAAAGCTCGCTCGCATGGTCGCGATGACGCGGCGGCTCCAGGAGATCCAGCTCGCAGAGATCCGGCGGCGGCACCCCGATGCGGACGACCGGGAGCTCAGGCTGCGCCTCGCCTCCCGGCGCCTGGAGCCGGAGCAGATGCGCCGGGCGTTCGGCTGGGACCCGGAGATCGAAGGTTACTGATGTATTCCGATCCGCTCGTCCTCGCGTTGCGCCTGGCCCGCACCTTCGACGCCCTGAGTGTCCCCTACCTGATCGGCGGCTCGGTCGCTACGTCGATCTATGGTGAGCTGCGGACCACGCAGGATATCGACTTCGTCGCGCTCTTTCGGGAGAGCCAGATACCAGCGTTTGTCGAGGCATTGCGGCACGAGTTTTACGTTCACGAAGAGATGATCCGGTCCGCGCTGCGCCACCACACCTGCTTCAACGTGATCCATCTGGAATCGATGGATCGGGCGGATGTCTTCCTGCCGGCGGACGATGCGCGCTTCCGGCAAGAGCTGGACCGCAGGCGTGCGGTACGACTCGACGTCAACGATCCCGGCTCCAGCGTATTCGTCGCCAGTCCCGAGGATGCAGTGCTGCACAAGCTCGAATGGTACCGCGATGGCGGAGGCGTATCGGACCGGCAATGGCGGGACGTCCTTGGCGTACTGAAGGTACAGGGGAGCTCCCTGGAAATTGACTACCTACGTGGTTGGGCCGATCGATTGACCTTCCGGGACCTCCTGGAGCGAGCGCTCGGCGAGTCCGGAGTGCGGTAATACCAGGTCGGGACACGGCGCGGCCACCCATGCGGGCGGATCGTCTTCGAAGGCACTCCCGCGGAGCTCGTCGCCGCCCGCTCCACCCTCACCGGCCAGCACCTCGCCGCCTACGTCGGCGACTGACCCAGGAGAGCTTCATGCACGCGGATACGAGCGCTTACAACGAGGCCCAGGCCCCGAGCGATCGAGAGATCTGCCGGCTTCTGGCGGAGGAGATCGCTTACAGCTTGCCGGAGGCCGAGAACAAGATCTGGCACGGCCATCCGGTCTGGTTTCTTGAAGGGAATCCGATCGTCGGCTACAGCAAGTTGAAGAGCTGCGTGCGCTGCC
Organism: Armatimonadota bacterium; assembly: GCA_046292385.1. Classification (GTDB taxonomy): domain Bacteria; phylum Armatimonadota; class SYMT01; order SYMT01; family SYMT01; genus JBKBRF01. The sequence continues at coordinate 32,028 of JBKBRF010000010.1, forward strand.
TCTTCTGGAGCGGCCAGTCCTTTGAGGCGGAAGGCCTGCAAAAGGAAGGGAGCTTCAAAGCCGCGGAGGCTCGCTACACGGAGGTCGCTCAGGTCGACACGAAGCAGCTGCGGCGCTGGTTGGCCGAGGCGCGAGACGTGCAGTGGGACTATAAGAACCTGGTACGTCGAAAGGGTCAGCTGGAGCGACTGAAATAGAGGTGCGACGATGCTCTACCGCTCGTACACGCCGGCGGCGCCGCTCCATCACCTTATCGAGTGGTACTGGTACAGCTCGGGCGCTCCCCTTCACGCCCGCGGGCGCGTGCTGCCGAGCGGGACGATGGAGCTGGTGGTCAACCTTCGCGACGACGAGATCCGGATCTTCGATCCTTCCCGGAAGGACGAGCCCCGCCGTTTCACCGGCGCCGTGATCTCCGGAGCTTACAGCCGGCTTTTCGAGCCGCAAGTCCACGAGTCGGTCCTGGGGGTCCATTTCAAGCCGGGAGCCGCCGCATCGCTCCTCGGAGCTCCCGCGGGCGAGCTGGCCGACCGCCACGTGGAGCTGGAGTCTCTCTGGGGGCCGGCCGCCAGGGAGATCCACGAGCGGCTCTGTGAGGCGGCCACTCCGGAAGCGCGGATCGCACTGCTGGAGACGGCGCTTCTCGAGCGATTGCACCGGGCGCCGGAGCGTCACCCGGCCGTTCCGGCTGCCCTCGCGGCGCTGGAAGCGGCGGACGAAGCGGTGAGCGTTCGACGCATCGCCCGGGACCTCGGTCTCTGCCACCGGCGCCTCATCCAGGTATTCACGTCGGCGGTCGGCCTGACGCCGAAGCGGTATCAGCGGGTGCGCCGGTTTCAGCGAGCCCGGAGACTGGTGCGCCCCACGGCATCCCCCGACTGGGCGCAGGTCGCCCTGGAGTGCGGCTACTTCGACCAGTCGCACCTGATCCGCGACTTCCGGCAGTTCACCGGCTTCAGCCCGGGAGAGTTCCAGCGCTTACAGAACGAGAACCTCCTGCCGAGCCACCTCACGCAGGTCCCGTAGGTCAACTTTTTCCAATTCGGCCTGCGATCCAGCTCCTATGATGGCGGCAGCGCGCGGGGCAGTCGGATCCCGCGCCGCTTCGTGAGAGGAGTCCAGGTGAGCTCATGTTGGACACGCGTTTTCGCGCTGCACGCTTGCTGGGGGTGCTGTTGATGGCCGGATACATGGCTGGGCATTTCGGACCGTCCTCCGCCGCGCAGGCGGATGAGCCCGCAGCCGGGAAGAAACCGGTCTTCCGCCCTGCTGGGGTGCGCTATCAGGTGAAAGAAGTGGAACGCTCGGTGGCGTTCTACACGCAGCACCTCGGGTTCAAGGTGGAGCGACAGGGGGGCACGGCGTTCGCCAGCGTCTCGAACGGCGCGCTGACCCTCTGGCTCAGCGGACCCGGCTCGTCCGGCTCCCGGCCGCTGCCGGACGGGCGGGTGCAGACGCCGGGGGGCTGGAACCGCATCGCCCTGGAAGTGGAGGACCTGCAGAGCTGCGTCGCGGAGCTAAAGCAGGCGGGCCTGCGGTTTCGGAACGCAATCGAGGTAGGCCCCGGCGGGAAGCAGATCCAGCTAGAAGATCCGGACGGCAACCCGGTGGAGCTGTTCGAGCCCAAGCGCTGACCGGTCCGTGCCGCGGGGTGAGCGCCACGGAGTACCGCCTCGCGGCGCCGGCTGCCGGCGCCCCCTCGCGCCGGTAAACGCGGGGATCGACCGCTGGACGGGACGCGGATCCCGCCTCCACGCGCGAAGCGTGGTGCGGGATCCGGCCGCCCCCTGGCCGAGCGCGCTATCCCAGCCGGCGCGTCACCTCGACGAGCTGGTCCAGGGCCTTGCCCCATCCCTCGTGGAAGCCCATCGCCTCGTGCTGCTTGCAGGCGCTGGGATCACCGTGCATCGCCACCGCCGTGTATCTCGTCCCGCCACCGTGCTCTTCCAGCGAGATGATCGCCGTCATCAGGAGCCGGCTGCACTCGGCGGAGTCGTCTTCGGGCGGGCCCGCCGGCCGGAAGCCGGGCAGCAGCGCGTTGGTCCAGACGAGCCGCTCGTTCTCGACCACCTCCAGGTAGCAGCCCACCTCTTCGAACTTCTCTCCCTCCGGCGAGCACATCACGGTGCGGAAGATCCCGCCCGGTCGGAGGTCGAGCTCGCACTCCGCCGTGCTCCAGGGCGCCGGGGTGAACCACTTAACGAGATGCTCGGGCGTGGTCCACGCCTTCCAGACGAGCTCGCGCGGCACGTCGACGACACGTTCCAGGCGGAGGTCGAGATTGGAGTCGAATTCGGATCGGTAAGGGCGGGTCATCAACGCTGCTCCTTGAGGTCGTTCAGGTAATCGTCCAGCTGATCGAGGCGGCGCTCCCAGTGGGCGCGCTGTGCTGCCATCCAATCCTGCGCCGCCTCCAGCGGCTCCGGGGTAAGCTGGTAGGTCCGCACCCGGCCGCGCTTGCGTGAGCGCACCAGGCCGCACTCTTCCAGCACGCCGAGGTGCTGAGAGAACGACGGAAGCGCCATGGGAAACGGCCGGGCCAGCTCGGTCATCGCGGCGGGGCCGCGGCTGAGCCGTTCGAGCACCGCCCTCCGGGTCGGGTCCGCCAGGGCGTGGAACACGCGGGTCAGGTCTGCGGATTGGTTAGGCATACGCCTAACTATATCGCGAGATACTCAGGCGAACACCTAAGCTTCATTCGAAATGGACAGGCGAGCTGTAAGCCGTTCCTCAGGCCGCCGCCTGCTCCACCCGCACCGCCAACACCTCGCAGCCTGCATCGGCCCCTGACCGCGGCACCACATGAACACGGCAGGCACGAGCTCTCCCACCGATCACGAATCTACTGTGACACCAGAGCGGCCCCTCTCCCGGTAGGAAAGGGGCCGCTCTAACGTGTGATACCGGTTATTTCGTTCAGACTGGATCGGCCAACCCGATCAGGCCAGGTCGAAGCGGTCCAGGTCCATCACCTTGGTCCACGCCGCCACGAAGTCGTTTACGAACTTCTCCTTCGCGTCGCTGCCGGCGTAGACCTCGGAGATCGCCCGCAGCTCGGAGTTGGAGCCGAAGATGAGGTCGACCCGGGTCGCCGTCCACTTCAGGTCGCCGGTCGCGCGGTCGTACCCCTCGTACAGCTCCTCCGCATCCTCGCGCGCCCTCCAGGCGGTGCGGAGGTCGAGGAGGTTGACGAAGAAGTCGTTCGTCAGCGCTCCCGGACGCTTCGTGAAGACTCCGTGCGGCGCCTGCTGGAAGTTGGCGTTCAGCGTCCGCATCCCGCCCACCAGCACCGTCATCTCCGGCGCCGTCAGGTTCAGCAACTGCGCCCGGTCGACCAGCAGGTGCTCCGCGACCGGGGCGAACTCCGTCTTCGCGTAGTTGTGGAAGCCGTCCGCGGCCGGCTCGAGGAGGGCGAACGACTGCACGTCGGTCTGCTCCTGCGAGGCGTCCACCCGTCCCGGCGTGAACGGCACGGAGACGGTGTGCCCCGCCTCCTTCGCGGCCTTCTCGACCGCGGCGCACCCTCCCAGCACGATCAGGTCCGCCAGCGAGACCTGCTTGCCGCCGGAAGCCCGGCGGTTGAACTCCGCCTGGATCCCCTCCAGCGTCCCGAGCACGCGGGCGAGCTGCTCTGGCTGGTTCACCGCCCAGCTCCGCTGCGGCGCCAGGCGGAGGCGCGCGCCGTTGGCCCCGCCGCGCTTGTCCGACCCGCGGAAGGTGGCCGCCGCCGCCCACGCCGTCGAGACGAGCTGCGGCACCGTGAGGCCCGAGCCGAGGATCCGGGACTTCAGCGCGGCGATGTCTCGCCGGTCGATCGGCTTGTGCGTCACGGCCGGGAGCGGGTCCTGCCAGACCAGCTCTTCCTTCGGCACTTCCGGACCGAGGTAGCGCGACCGCGGCCCCATGTCCCGGTGGGTCAGCTTGAACCAGGCGCGGGCGAAGGCTTCGTCGAACGCCTTCGGATCGTTCAGGAAGCGCCGGGAGATCTTCTCGTAAACCGGATCGAAGCGCAGGGCCAGGTCAGTCGTGAACATCATCGGCGCGTGGCGCTTCGTCGGGTCGTGCGCATCCGGCACGGCGCCCGCGCCGGTCTCCCCCTTCGGCTTCCACTGCTGGGCGCCCGCCGGGCTCTTCGTCAGCTCCCACTCGTAGCGGAACAGGTTCTCGAAGAACATGTGGCTCCACTTGTTGGGGGTCGAGGTCCAGGCCCCCTCCAGGCCGCTCGTGATGGTGTCGCCGGCGTTGCCCTTGCCGAAGCGGTTCTTCCAGCCGAGATCCTGATCCTCGATGCCGGCTCCGGCCGGCTCCCGTCCGACGTACTTGCCCGGATCGGCCGCGCCGTGGGCCTTCCCCAGGGTATGACCGCCCGCGATCAGGGCGACCGTCTCCTCGTCGTTCATCCCCATGCGCCCGAAGGTGTCCCGGATATCCCGCGCCGCGGCCAGCGGATCGGGCTTTCCGTTCGGGCCTTCCGGATTGACGTAGATCAGGCCCATCTGCACGGCCGCCAGGGGGCTCTCCAGGCTGCGGTCGCCGGAATAGCGCTTGTCGGCCAGCCACTCCGTCTCCGCGCCCCAGTAGATATCCTCCGCCGGCTCCCACACGTCTTGCCGGCCCCCAGCGAAGCCGAAGGTCCGGAACCCGGAGGCCTCCAGGGCGCAGTTCCCGGCGAGGATCATCAGGTCGGCCCAGGAGATCTTGCTGCCGTACTTCTGCTTGATCGGCCAGAGCAGCCGGCGAGCCTTGTCCAGGTTGGCGTTGTCCGGCCAGCTATTCAGCGGCGCGAAGCGCTGGGTGCCGTAGCCGGCGCCGCCGCGGCCGTCCGAGATGCGATAGGTGCCCGCGCTGTGCCAGGCCATCCGGATGAAGAGCCCCACGTAGCTGCCGTAGTCGGCCGGCCACCAGTCCTGGGAGGTGCGGATCAGCTCGTGGAGGTCTTTCTTCACCGCGCTCAGGTCGAGCGACTGGAACGCCTTCGCGTAGTTGAAGCTCGGGTCCATCGGGTTGGACAGCGAAGAGTGCTGTCGCAGGATGTTCAGCCGCAGCTGGTTCGGCCACCAGTGGGAGTTCCGGGTGCCGTGCCCCCCAACGCGCGCCAGCGCGCCGCCGCCCTGGTGGAAGGGACAGCCGGCTGCGCCAGCGGCAGGGGCCTCTCCCGGCGCGGGCGCGCTGTCCGGGGTGCCGGCGAGGGCGGCGGCGCCGGTGGCCACCGTTCCGCCCAGCCCGAGCAGCAGCGAGCGGCGGCTGATGTTCAGGAGCCGCTCTCGTTCAACGTCACTGCGCGTCTCGTCAGGGCGAGGCTCGACTTCGTGGTTCAGGTCACTCATAGGTTCTCTTCCTCGGTGGGTTGGTAGTCCATCGCGGTGTCGGCGATGCAGGACACCGGCTTTGGAGATGGGAGGCATTATTGATAGTGAGAATTAGTATCGATAACAAGCGAAAAAAGAGACGCTACCGGCATTCGGAGCAGAGGCCGAAGACTTCGGTGTGGTAGCCCGCCACCTGAAAACCGGTCTCATCCAGAGCCGCCTGGACCGCCTCGACGGCCAGCGGCACCTCCACGTCGATCAGCTTTCCGCACTGGCCGCAGACCGCATGGTCGTGCCGATCGGTCCGGCGGTCGTACTGCGCCACGTCGCCCACCCGAATCTCGCGGATCATGCCTTCTTCCGTCAGCGCACCCAGGTTGCGGTAGACGGTGGCATACCCGATCCCGGGCAGCACCCGCTGCACCCGCTCGAAGACCTGCGCCGCGGTGGGATGGTCGTGCGACCGCTCGACGATTTCCAGAATTGCCTGCCGCTGCTTCGTCTGTCGGACCATCAGACCACCCTAATGAGATCGAGTTTCATTATCTTCATGACCAGTATACTCCGGATCTGGGCTGTTGACCACCACCACCGCGGCGACTTGCGATCCACGCGGAGCGGTCATCCTGAGCCGCGCAGCCGAAGGCGAGCCATCCCCGAAGAAGCGGATGACCGGACCATCGATCACCGTCCGGCACTTCAACCGAGGCACCATTCCGCGAATCGGTCATTCTGACCGCAGGGAAGAATCTCGGCAGCCGTCCGGGTCCGGAGCACGCCTGCTCGTGACGAGGCTTCCGCCGTCGGGTAGGCTTCGCACGCGCGTCAGGCCCCACCGCGGCGAGGAAGGGGGCGAGGGTGCGGATCACCAACGATCCTCTCGGCGGGCAGATCCCCGATCGATGGCCCGACTGCTCCCCCACGGCACTTACCCCATGCAGTTCACCTTCAGCGGCGAGATCTGGTACTGGCGCGGGCCCTCCCCGTTTCACTTCGTGACGGTCCCGCCGGAGGAGTGCCGCGAGCTGAAGGCGCTCTCCGGGCTGGTCACCTACGGCTGGGGCATGATCCCGGTGACCGCCCGGGTCGGCGCGACGGTCTGGAAGACCTCGCTCTTTCCGAAAGACGGGAGCTACATCGTGCCGCTCAAGGACAGCGTGCGGAGCGCGAACGGGTTGGAGCCGGGCGACCCGGTGACGGTGCAGCTCGAGCTCCGGCGCAGCGCCCGCAAGTAGTCTTCCAGGGTGCGCACGGATCGGGCCGCGATCGCGAGGTCGGACACGGCGGCTCCCCCGGTTAGATCGTCGCGGCGGTGAAGCCGCCGTCGACGACCAGGTTGTGCCCGGTCACGAATGAGGCGGCGCGAGGCGAGGCGAGGAAGACGACCGCACCGGCCAGCTCCTGCGGGTCGCCGAAGCGGGCCAGCGGCGTGTGGCCGATGATCTGCCCGCCGCGCTCCGTGTAGCCGCCGTCTTCCGTAAACAGGAGCGCGCGGTTCTGCTCCGCCGGGAAGAAGCCGGGGCTGATCGCGTTCACCCGCACCCCGTGCGGAGCCCACTCCCGCGCCAGGAACTGCGTGAGGTTGAGCACCGCCGCCTTGGCCGCGGAGTAGGCGACCACCCGCGAGAGCGGCGTCATGCCGGAGAGGGAGGCGATGTTGATGATGCTCCCCTTCCGGCGGCGCACCATCGCCTCTCCGAAGACCTGGCTCGGCAGCAGCGCGCCGCCGATCAGGTTCAGGTCGAAGACCTGCTGCCACGCCTCCAGGGGGAGCGCGGAGAAGTCGGCGCCCGGCGGCAGCGTCGCCTCCGCGCGGTTGCCGCCCGCCGCGTTGACCAGCACGGTCGGCGCGTCCCACGCGTCCGCCACGGCGTCGCGGACCCGCGCCAGCGCCTGCCGGTCCCGGGCATCGGCCGCCCAGAACCGCGCCTCTCCCCCCGCCTCGACGATCCGGCGCACCCGCTCCTCGCCGCGCTCGGTGCTGCGGCCGACTACCGCCACGCGCGCGCCGGCGGCAGCCAGGGCCTCCGCCATCACGCCGCCCAGCACGCCGGTCGCGCCTACCACCACGGCGACCTCCCCGTCCAGGCGAAAGAGCTGCGCGCTCATGGCTGGGGCACCTCGGACGCGGCCGGGATCTCCAGCCCCAGGTAGCTGCGGGCGTTGTGGTAGCAGATGTTCTCGATCATGGGACCTACCAGGCTGTCGTCATTCGGGATCTCTCCCCGCTCGATGTCCCGGCCGATCAGGTCGCACAGGACCCGCCGGAAGTACTCGTGGCGCGGAAAGGAGAGGAAGGAGCGGGAATCGGTCAGCATCCCGATGAAGCGGGAGAGGAGCCCGCAGTTGGAGAGGGCGTTGAGCTGCCACTCGATCCCTTCCCTGGTATCCAGGTACCACCAGCCGGAGCCGAACTGCATCTTGCCGGGAGTGATGCCGTCCTGGAAGTTGCCCGCCATCGTGGCGAAGACGTAGTTGTCGGTCGGGTTGTTGTTGTAGAGGATCACCTTCGGCAGCGAGTCTTCCTGGTCCAGCCGGTCGAGGTACGCCGCCAGCGACTGCGCCTGCGGCCAGTCCCCGATCGAGTCGAAGCCGGTGTCCGGACCGATCAGACGGTAGCCGCGGCTGGCGGCGTTCCGGAGCGGGCCCAGGTGGAGCTGCTGCGTCCATCCCCGCCGGGCGTTCAGCCGCCCGAAGAAGAGCATCAGGTGCGCGGCAAAGCGGCCGTGCTGCTGCGAGTCCGCCGCCCTGCCGGCGCGCGCCTGCGCGAAGATGGCGGCGGCTTCCCCCTCGCCCGGGAAGTCGGCGTAGGCGTGGCTCAGCCCGTGGTCGGAAAGGCGGCAGCCCAGCTCGTGGAAGTACGCGTGCCGCTGCTCCAGCGCCCGCTCCAGCGCCGCCAGGGAGTCGATCTCCGTGTCACTCGCCGCTGCCAGGCGGTCGACCCAGGCGTTGAATAGCTCCGGCTGGTGGACCTGCAGCGCCTTATCGGGGCGGAAGGCGGGATAGACCCGCGTGTCGAGGTCCGATTCCACGATCTCGCGGTGGAACGCCAGGTCGTCCGCGGGATCGTCCGTGGTGCAGAGCGCGGCGACCCGGAACCTGCGGAGTATCCCGTGCGTCGAGAGGTCGCCGGATTGCAGCTGCGCCCGGGTCTCCTCCCAGATCTCCGGCGCGCTGTCCGCGTCGAGGAGCCGGTCGATCCCGAAGTAGCGCTTCAGCTCCAGGTGGGTCCAGTGGTAGAGCGGGTTCCGCAGCGTGTGCGGCACGGTGCGGGCCCACGCCAGGAACTTCTCCTCGGGCGGCGCGTCGCCGGTGCAGAGGCGCTCCGGGACGCCGTTGGCCCGCATCGCCCGCCACTTGTAGTGGTCGCCCTCCAGCCACGCCTCGTACAGGTCGTGGAAGCGGCGGTCGCGCGCGATCTCCCCCGGCGGCAGGTGGTTGTGGTAGTCGATGATCGGCAGCGGGGCGGCTCGCTCGTGATAGAGCCGGCGCGCGGTCTCGCTGTTCAGGAGGAAGTCTTCATGGATGAACGACATGGAGCCCCTTTCTCGCCTCCGGGGAGCATCCGAGCGCTGCCCCCCGCCAGACCGGTCTATCCCGGCCGGCGGCAATTCCTTCCGGGCCCGAGATAATTGAACCCGAAAGAGGCGCAGCCGCCGGCCGGCAGGAACCGCTGGCTCGCCCGGCCAATCACCAGTGGGTTTGAAAGATGAGGCAGGAGGAGCAGGTTGATGCGGATCTGGAGCTGGGTGTTGCTGACCGCGGCGGTGGGGGTACTTTCTGCCGCGGCGGGCGGGGCGCAGGAATCGCCGGAGCGGAAGGCGGCTCATCCGCTCGACCCGCTCACCGCGGGCGAGATCCGGGAGGCGTTCCGGGTGCTGAAGGCCGATCCGCGCGTGCCGAAGGGGGCGTTCTTCCCCACGCTGCTGCTGCAGGAGCCTCCGAAGGAGGCGGTCCTCGACTGGCGCGAAGGGCGGCCCCTGCTGCGCCGGGCCTACGCGGAGATCTTCGACCGCCCAGGCAACCGGGCGTTCGAGGCCGTGGTCGACCTCGGCTCCGGCCGGCTCGTCTCCTGGACCCCCCGCCCCGGCATCCAGCCCACCACGTTCGCGGACGAGTACGAGGCGATCCCCCCGCTGGTCCGGGCCGATCCCCGCTGGCAGGCGGCGATGAAGAAGCGGGGCATCGACGACCTGGAAGCGGTGCACCTGGAGCCGTGGGCCGGCGGCGACGAGCCGGTGCCAGGCGTGCCGAAGGAGACGCGCCTGTTCCGGGTGCTCTCCTTTTACCGGGGCGATCTCCCCAACCCGTATGTCCGCCCGATCGAGGGCGTCGTCGTCGCGGTCGACGCGAACCGTCTCCGCGTGGTCGAGGTGACCGACACCGACGTCGCCCCGGTCGTGCGGGAGACCGGCAGCGCGGACGCCGACGCGTCCACCCGGCCGCCGCTGAAGCCGCTGCGGGTCTCCCAGCCGGACGGGCCCGGGTTCACGGTGCGCGGCGGCGAGGTGCGGTGGCAGAACTGGCGCTTCCACTGCTCCCTGCACCCGCGCGACGGCCTGGTGCTGCACACCGTCGGCTACGAGGACGGCGGGCAGGTCCGGCCGATCCTCTACCGCGCCGCCCTGAGCGAGGTGTCGGTGCCGTACGGACTGCCGAACCGGAACTGGGCCTGGCGCCGCGCGTTCGACCTGGGCGAGTACGGCTTCGGCCGCTACGCCAGCCGCCTGCAGGCCGGCGTCGATGTGCCGGAGAACGCGGTGCTGCTCGACAACGTGCTGGCGGACGATACCGGCGACGTGACCGAAGCTCCCGCCACGATCGGCATCTACGAGCGGTACGGCGGCCTGCTCTGGAAGCGGGTCGATCCCGAAAGCGGCGAGCCGGAGGCGCGGCCCGCCCGCCAGCTCGTGGTGACGAGCAACGCCTGGATCGGCAACTACGTCTACGGCGTGAGCTGGATCTTCCAGCAGGACGGCTCCATCAACGTGGAGGTGGAACTGACCGGCACGATGCTGCTCCGCGGCGTGGCGAACCCGCGGCAGGGCTCCGAGTACGGAACGCTGGTGGCGCCCAACCTCTCCGCGCCGTTCCACCAGCACTTCTTTAACTTCCGCCTCGACTTCGACATCGACGGCCGCGCCAACTCCGTGATGGAGATGGACGTCACCTCGGATTCGCGCAGTCCGAACGGGATCCGCATGAAGGAGACGATGCTCCGCAGCGAGCGCGGCGCGCGGCGCGACCTGAACCTGAAGCGGGCGCGGATGTGGAAAGTCGCCAACGCGGAAGGCGGCGGGATGGAAAGCCGGCCGGGCTACTTCCTGATGCCCCACGGCGGCGCCGTGCCGTACGGAGCGCCGCGCCTGCGGGCCCGCGCCGCCTTCGCGGACCACGCACTCTGGGTGACCGCGTTTGAAGAATCGGAGCGGTACGCGGCCGGCGCCTACCCGTACCAGGGCCGCAGCGGCGAGGGACTGCCGGCGTGGATCGCCGACAACCAGTCGCTGGAGCACCAGGACGTGGTGCTCTGGTACACCGTCGGCGTTACCCACATTCCCACCCCGGAGCAGCACCCGGTGATGAGCGTGGACCGGGCCGGCTTCCGCCTGATGCCGGGCGGGTTCTTCACCCGCAACCCGGCGCTCGACGTGCCACCCGCACAGGTCGGTGGCGACTGACCGCCGGCCAACGGCGAGCCGCCGCCGAACCCGCTCGCACCCCCGGCTTCCCGATCGATCTGGAGTTTCCAGTATCATAGGAGAGAGGTGCGGTGCCGATGAGCCTGACGATCGAACTCAGCCCCGAAGAACAAGCTCGGCTGGCGGATGCCGCCAGCCGAGAAGGGCTCGCCCCGGAGGAGCTCGCACGGAAGCTCCTCTGCGAACACCTGGCCCCGGCAGCGGAAGGATCGCCTCCGGACGATCCGACGCTGGCACTCTTTCGGCAGTGGGAGGCCGAAGGCGCCGCACGTACCGCGGATGAAGCACGCGGGGAAAACGAGCTCTGGGAGCAATTCCAGACGAACGTCAACGAGACTCGCGCAGCGCTGGGGATGAGGAAGCTCTAACTCGTGCAGCGGGTCATCGTTCTCGACACCTTCCCCCTCAGCAGCACCGGCAAGCTCAGCCCACCGGCTTCCGTCGTGCCGACCGCCCTCGACCTTTGCCATCGTTGGGTCCGGGATTGCGTGGCAGCGGGACATCGGGTCGTAGCTCCGGCCATCTCCTACACTACTCACCGTGAGATTCTTGTCGGGATGCGCAGATTCTCCCCGGGGTGTGCTCCTAGGGAGCCCGGAAGCGCTGCCGGAGGCAGGGCGGGAGGGCTTCACCTGTGACCACCCCTGCGAGGGGTGGTCGCTTGAGCCGCCCGGAGCGGCCCGTGAACCGTCACCTCGCCGCGGACGCCCCACTCGGACGCGGAACGTAGGGCGTCGGGGAACTCGCCCGCAGCGCCCGCTAGCGGAGGCGAAGCCGGAGCGTGAAAGGGCCGCGGAGGGCCACCCACGCGGGAGGGCCGCTCCGGGTGGGGAGGGCGCGGGGTGGAACCCCGGAGCGATGACGGTCTCGCCGAGAGAGTTTCTCTCCCGCCGTCTTGAGTTTGGCTGCGGCGTCAGCCGCGCTGTGATGTCGTGCGTGAGCTGGAGCGTCTCAACGCTACCGCGCAGATTACGCGTCTCCGCGCGTTCTGCCACGCCGATCCGGACCGCTACCTCTCACTCACGGACGCAGACCTCGAACACGCTGCCAAACTCTGGGGACAGGCGCGGAATGCCGGCACGCCCACGGCCAGCCTTGAGGCCCTGGACGGCGACGTGATCCTCGCCGCTCAAGCACTGTCGCTCCAGGTACCGGTCGAGCGCCTGGTGATCGCTACAACCAACGTGGCCCACCTCTCCCGCTTCGCGCCCGCGGACCTCTGGACGAACATCGACCCGTGAACCTGAGAGTTCCGGGCGGGAAGTCACGGAGCCCGATACGCCCGCAGCCGCGCCCGGTGATCGGACGCGGCTGCGTGGTGCGGTATGCGGTTGCCGGCAGGGGCGGTTAGCCCTTCCGCATCTCCAGGCCGCGCATGGTGCCGGTGCTGGTGGCGAAGCGGTCCGCCTCCAGGCCGAAGCGCTGGAGGATGTTCACGAAGAGGTTCGGCAGCGGGTAGTTGCGCTCCCGGTCGAAGGCGAGGTGCTGGCCGTGCCGGAAGCCGCCGCCCGCGAAGAGGACCGGCAGGTTGGTGGTGACGTGCCTGTTGGCGTCGCCCATGTTGCTGCCGTAGAGGACCATCGTGCGGTCGAGCAGCGTCTCCCCGCCTTCCGGAGTCGACTTCAGGTCCGCGAAGAGCCCCGCGAGGAGCTTCATGTGCTCCGTGTCGATCTGCTCCAGCTCCGCCAGCTTCTGCGGGTTGCGGCCGTGGTGGGAGAGGTTGTGGTAGCCGTCCGAGACGGTCTTGCCGTCCACCACGATGGCGGGCGAGGCGACCCCGTCGAGCATCAGCGTGATATTGCGGGTCGAGTCGGTGGCGAAGGCGAGGTGCGCCAGGTCGTAGATCAGCCGCACCTTCTCCATGTACTCGCGGGAGCTCGGCGGGTCGACCGGCGGCGGCACGTTCACCACCGGGCGCGGCTTCTTCTCCCACTCGGCCGACTGCACCAGCCGCTTCTCCAGCTCGCGCACGCCGGTGAAGTACTGGTCCAGCCGCTCGCGGTCCCGCGCGCCGACGGTGCTCTGCAGCCGCTTCGTCTGGTCCGCCACGCTGTCCATCACGCTCTTGCCGAGCGCCAGCCGGCGGGACTGCGCCTTGATCTCCTCCGGAGAGCCGCCGAGGAAGAGCTTCTTGAAGACCGCGGTGGCGCTCGTCTCGCACGGCAGCACCACGCCGCCCGCGGTGCAGGAGAGGCTGTTGCGCGCGCCGCGGGCGTTGACGCCGAGGGTGAGGGAGGGGAAGCGGGTCAGGTGGCCGATCCGCTCCGCCACGTACTGGTCGAGCGAGATCGTGTTCCGGAAGTTGCTGCTCGCCGGGTGGGGCGCAGCGGTGAGGAAGCAGACGTCCGCCGGGTGGCCGCCGTCCACGTCCGGGTGCCACACGCCGCTGAAGACGGTGAAGTCGGAGCGGAAGTCGCGCAGGTGCTCCAGGTAGGGAGAGAGCGCGTAGCCCTGCCCGGTCGAGTCGGCCGCCGGGAAGAACCGGTCCGGCAGCACGCCAAGGTTGTTGCAGATGCCGAAGAACCGGCGCGGCGCCTCCGCGGCGGTCTCCGCGCGGGCAAAGGCGGGCGACATCGCCTCCAGGAGCGGCAGGCCCAGAAGGACCCCGGCTCCCCGCAGGAAGTGACGCCGGGAGAGTGCGCTCGGCGTGCAGGCGTGTACACGTTTCATGCGACTACTTGCTCCTGAATAGCGGGCTGGCGACAACCGCGTGGATAAGGGACCTTACCCCATATCCGCCGGGCTTCGCACGGTCCAGGATGCGCTCCACTTCCGGCCTGTCGCCAAACCGGACCGGCGCTCCCGTGGAATAAGTCACCAATTGCGACACCAGGTTGCGCGCAATCTGGCGCTCGTCCTGAAGCAAGAGGCGCTTGAGCTCCCGCACGTCTTGGAACGGCCGTCCGTCCGGAAGCGCGCCGGAAGAGTCGACCGGCAGCTCCGCGCGGAAGACGAACGGCTGCCCGTTCTTGCCGCGGCCGGGCACCCGCGGGCCGGCCTCGCCCAGGTCCCGGTACTTCTCCCGCCAGCCGCCGAAGATGTCGAAGCTCTCCAGCGCGAAACCGGGAGGGTCTATCTTCACGTGGCACGGGCGGCAGGAGGCGTCTGCGCTGTGCTTCGCGAGCTGCTCGCGGATCGTGGTGGCGCCGCGGATGTCCGGCTCCACCGCCGGGATCGACGGAGGCGGAGGCGGCACCGGCTGGCCCAGGATGCGCTCCGTCACCCAGGCGCCGCGCAGCACGGGGGAGGTGGTGGTGCCGTTCGCCGTCACCTTCAGCACGCTCGCCTGGGTGAGCAGTCCGCCCCGCACGCTGTCGGGCGGCAGCGCCACGCGCCGGATCGGGGAGCCTTCCACCGCCGGCAGGTCGTAGTGCTCCGCCAGCTTGGCGTTCAGCATGGCGAAGTCGGAAGCGACGAGATTCCGGGCGGGCAGGTCGCCCCGGATCAGCTCTGTGAAGAAGGCGCGGGTCTCCGCCACCGCCGACTCGGTGAGGAGGTCGTCCAGGTAGTAGTCCGGATAGAGGATCTCATCCGGCGAGGTGAGGTCGACCTTCCGCAGGTCGAGCCAGTAGTCAAGGAACCCCTCCACGAACCGCGCCGCGCGCGGATCGGCGAGCATGCGGTCCGCCTGCTCCGCCAGCTGCTTCGGGTCCTTCAGAGCGCCGCGGTCCGCCAGCGCGCGCAGGGCGGGGTCCGGCTGTGTGTTCCAGAGGAAGTAGGAGAGCCGCGAGGCGAGCGCGTGGGCGTCCAGCGGCCCGGGCCGCTCCTCCAGCGTCAGGAAGCCGGGAGAGCAGAGCACGCCGGTGCAGGCGGTCAGGAGCGCCTCGGTGAAGTCGGCCCCCTCCTCGCGCGCGGTGTGGAAGAGCTTCACGAACGGCACCGCGTCGGCTTCCTGCACCGGCCGCCGCAGGGCGCGCTCGAGGAAGCGGCGCACCAGCCGCTCCCCGTCCCGGGCCGGGTCGTGCGGGACGATCTCCACGTGGCCCCGGTCCGAGTCTTTCAGCGGCAGGTCGCCGGAGAGCAGGCGCTGGGCCGGCGTGGGCCAGCTCTCGTAGAGCGGGCCTTCCACCTCCAGCCAGTGGTAGGCGACTCCCGGCTGCCCCTCCGGCGTGGCGAGCGGGTTGCGCCAGTTGGGCGGGCGAGAGCGGAAGAGGCGGGCCGGGTCGGGCTGGATGCTCTCGCCCTCCAGCAGGTGCACCTCCAGCTCGCCGACCGTCGACTCCGGTCCGTAGTCGAGCGTCCCCAGCTTCCGGAGCTGCTGGGTCACCCCCTGCGGGAGCGCCGCGTAGAGGCTGACCGGCTCCTGCGTCCGGCCCGCGGAGAGGCTCGTCAGGCTCGGCCGCCACCAGCGCTGCTCGCTCTCCGGGTGCGCCCAGAAGGTGTGCGCCCGCAGCCGCAGCCGGTAGCGGCCGGAGAGCGGAGCGCGGAACCGGTCGAAGCGCGGGTTCAGCGGCTCGTAGGCGCTGGCGACCACCCCTACCGATTCCAGCTCTCGCTGGACCGGATCGCTCTCCCCCACCGTGACGGGGCCGCGGCCGCGCGGCTCCCGCGCCGCGGGATCCGCGGCGCTGTTGAGGAGCATGTAGGTGGCCCGCTCCGGCGCCTCGCCGGGCCGTGGGCCGAGCGATCGCTGCTCGCGGGCGTAGTAGCGGTGGGTGGTCGTCTCCGGACGGGCCGCCGTCTTCACCATCGCCTCCCGCAGCGCGTAGCCGGCGGCGTTCAGGTAGCGGCTCATCTGGACGTGGGAGATGTCGAGCGCCTCCCCCACCTTGTTGAAGCGGGCCAGGGTGCCGTCTTCGGGCAGCATCTCCCGGAGCTGGAGCCAGGGGGTGTCGAGGAAATCGCGGACCGTGTTCTCGTACTCGTAGCGGTTCATCCGCCGCCAGGCGGCGCGCCCCTCGCGCCGCACCCGCTCCGCCTCGACCGCCAGGAGCGGGGCGCTCAGCTCCGAGACGAACTTCCGGCGCGCGGCCGCGGTCGGCTGCGGCGCTCCTTTCGGCGGCATCTCACCCGCGGTGACGCGGTCGACCACCTTTACCCACTTCTCGAAGCTCCGGGGGTCGTCCGGCCGGAACGCCGCCGTGAGGTCGAGCCCGCCGCTCGGGTTCGTCTTTCCGTGGCATCCGGCGCAGCTCTGCTTCAGGAAGCTCTGCGCGGAGGCCGGCAGCGCCCGGGCGGCCGCGGCGTTCGGAACGCTGCTCCAGCCGACGGAGGCGACCAGCGCCAGCAGCGACCCGCCCGCGCCGGCGAGCACGGCGAGCGGGCGCCGCCACGGCGACGCCGGCCGCTGCCCCGCCCGACAGCGGTATCCCCGATGACTGCGTGGGATCAATTCGGTCCCTCCTGTCCGGCCCGGCGCCCGGCTGCGGAGCGTTCCTCTTCCGAAAGCACTGAATCCCACTTCGACGAGCCAGAGCAAGTTCCTCTCACCGCCGCCACCGTGCCGAGGAAGCCGGTGGTTAACAAACTCGAAACCGGAACTTCCGCCTCCCGATACAGGCGGGTAACAGCGCCGCAATCAACCGCTGCTAACCTTCAGAAAGACGAGCGGCCTCAAGCAGCGGAGCGGGCGCGCCGGCAGGCGGTGCGCCCGCTCGCTTCCTCTCCAGGTGAGCTGTATTTCCGAGGCGAAGATTATAGATTTTTTTTGTTAGCAGGTAACCCCCTCGCAACCCCCGAATGAATAGTCCAACCGTGGGGAGCTAGTAGGCGCTCTCCAACTCGAGCAACAGGAGATCCTGTCATGCAGCTCAGCAAGCGGACCGGCTCGCGTACGGGTTTCACCCTGATCGAGCTTCTGGTCGTGATCGCCATCATCGCTATTCTCGCCGCAATCCTCTTCCCCGTCTTCGCGCAGGCCCGCGAGAAGGCCCGCCAGGCCACCTGCCAGTCCAACCTCAAGCAGATGGGCAACGCCTTCACGATGTATGCCCAGGACTACGATGAGACGCTGCCCTACAACTACCACTACAACTCGGCGCGCAACATGCTCTGGTGGTGGGAAGACGACCTGCAGCCGTACGCCAAGAGCTACCAGATCTTCGTCTGCCCCTCCGCGGACCCGAAGATCGTTTACAACTGGGGCCGGGACCACGCGCTGTTCAACGCCTGGCCGCGGAACCTGGTCACTACCTACGTCGGCAATACCGCCGGGTTCTACGGGTCGACCTGCAGCGTGCTCAAGGCAAGCGGCAGCTGCACCCCTCCGCTGATGAGCAACTGGGGCGGCGACACGAACACCTCGCCCCTCGCCTCCATCGATGACGTCGCCGGCACGCTGCTCGTCACGGAAGGCTGGTCGAAGGAGATCTGGGACGTGGTCCAGACCACCTCGTGGGTCGGCCGCGCGGGCGCCAGCCAGCCGTGGGATACGAAGAACCCGTCCACGATCGAAGGCCGGCACATGGGCCACAACAACGTTCTGTTCGTCGACGGGCACGTCAAGGCGACCAAGACGATCGGCCTGAAGCCCTCCGTGTGGACCCGCGAGACCGACTGATCCGCCGTCTCCGGCCCGGGCGGCCCACGCGTCTGCCCGGACCGGAGCGCACCGTGCACTACTATGGCAAGACTTCGAACCGCGGCCCTTCTCTGGGCCTTAGCCGCCAGCGCTCCGTTCCTGTCCGGGTGCGCCGATACCACCCCACCGCCGCCATCGAGTCCGGAGATGGTCCCGCTCTCCGGCTCGCGCCCACCCCAGGGAGAGTACCGCAAGGCAGGCGGACAGCCGGGGTCCATGCCCCCCGGAGGCATGCCTCCCGGCGGCATGCGTCCCGGGGCGATGCCTCCCGGCGGAATGCCTCCAGGCGGGATGCCCCCAGGTGGGATGCCGCCGGGAGGCATGCCTCCCGGCGGGATGCCTCCCGGCGGGATGCCCCGTTAGCGCTCTTCCGGGCGTCACCGTTCCGGCTGGCGCCCGGGAGCCTCCGACAGAATGGAAGGGGAGGAGGAAACATGCCGGCGGTGCTGCTGGTCTCCCCTCCCCCTCCCTTCCTCCTGGCCGCTTGAGACGTTCGACTCCGTCACTCCGCACCACAGCTCGCATGCTAGCTCGCACCCGCAGTATCGTGAGAGCGTCCTGGCCGCTCGCCGCGTTTCTCCTCGTCGCCTGCGGGTGCGGGGGGCTTCGCACTGCGGGCAAGGGCTCCGAACTGGCGGCGGTCCCTACCCCGGAGTTGGAGCGGCGAGCGTCGACGGCGCCGCAGGCCGCCGTCTTCCGAGAGCTGGCGCACCGCATGCTTCAGGAAGAGCGGCTGCGCGAGTGCGAGAGCTACCTGCAGCGGGCGCTGGAGCTGGAGCCGCGCAGCTCGGATGCCTATAACCTGCGCGGGATGCTCCGGGCCACCGAGGGCGCGGCGGAGGCCGCCGCGGACGACTTTCGGCGCGCCGCCGAGCTCGCTCCGGACAAGATCGGCCCGCACCTCAACCTGGGCCGGCTGCTGATCTCCCAGCGCCACTACCAGTCCGCCGCCGCGGAGTTCGAGAAGGCGCTCGCCCTCCATCCCGCCAGCGCGGAAGCAGCCCGGTTAGCGGGAGACGCCCGCCGCGAAGGCGGCCCTTCACTGCTTGCCAAGCGCCACTATCGCCGGGCGCTGGAGCTCCGGCCGGACGATACGGCCGCCCACGCGGGACTCGGGGAGGTGCTCACCAACACCGGCCGCTTCGCGGAAGGACGCGAGCACCTGCGCCAGGCGCGTGCGCTGGGGGACGCCAGCGCGCGCACCCAGGGCTATCTCGGCCTCGCCTGCGCTCTCGGGATCGAGAGCCCGGCGGACGCCGGCGAGGCGCTGCAGCACCTCGAAGCGGCGCGCGCCGGGGGTGACACCGGCTCCCACGTCGTCTACGGGCTCGGTCTCGCCTACCTGGCTGCGGGAAAGCACGGGGAGGCGGAGCGGGTGCTGAGAGAGGGAATCCGCCGGTTCCCGGACGTTTCGGGCCTCCACTACACGCTGGCCGATCTCTACGCCGCCACGGGCCGCGCCCGGGAAAGCCGGAGTGCTCGCAGCCGCTCCGCCGCTCTGACCGCGGTGCGGCAGGAGGAGGAACGCCTCCTCGGGGAGATCGCCGGCCGGCCCCAGGACGTGGAGCCGTACCGGCGCTACGGCGCCTGGCTGCTGCGGCGCGGGGAGCGGGCGCGGGCGAAACCGGTGCTCGCCCAGGCACTCCGGCTGGCGCCGGACGATCCCGCCCTCCAGCGCGATCTGCGCCTCGCCTCCGGAGAACCGGACCCTTCCGCTAACCCTCGATGAGCCTTCTTCCCCGCCTCCTGATTCCCATCCTGCTGCTCGCCGGCGGCTGCGAGGTAGTGCGGCCCCGCGCCGCTCCCGCGCCGGCGCCGCGCGAAGGCCTGTTCCAGGAGGTCTCCGCCGCCGCCGGCGTACGGTTCCAGCACACCGAGAAGCCAGCTGGCCCCGATCCGGCAGACATCCTCCAGACCACCGGGGCGGGCTGCGCCGTCTGGGATTACGACGGCGACGGGTGGATGGATCTTTACCTGATCGACGGCGTGCACGCCGCCGGGGGTGGAAACCGCCTCTATCGCAACCGCGGCGACGGCACCTTCGAGGATGTCACGCAGGCGGCGGGTGTCGCCGGCCAGGGATACGGGATGGGCTGCGCGGTGGGCGACTACGACGGCGACGGCGATCCCGATCTCTACCTCGCCAACCACGGGCGCAACCTCCTCTACCGGAACAACGGCGACGGGACCTTTACCGACGTGACCGACGCCGCGGGAGTCGCCGCGGGCGGCTGGAGCGCCGTCGCCGCCTTCCTGGACGTGGAGGGAGACGGCGATCTCGATCTTTACGTCGGCCGCTACGCGCACTTCGACGGGGAGAGCCAGCGGTTCTGCGAGACGGCCGGGGTGACGGGAAGCTGCAACCCGTCGCAGTATCCGCCGGAAGCAGACCTGCTCTACCTGAACGAGGGGAACGGCCGCTTCCGGGACGGAACCCGTGCCGCGGGCCTCTCCGAGAGCTCCGGCCGGGCGCTGGGAGTGCTGGTCGACGACTACGACGCGGACGGACGGGCCGACCTGTTTGTCGCCAACGACGGAACCGCCAACTTCCTCTACCACAACGAGGGTGGGGGGCGCTTCCGGGACGTCGCCATCCCGGCCGGCGTCGCCTACGGCTTCGGCGGCCGGGCGGAGGCGTCGATGGGCTGCGACTGGGGCGACTTCGACGGGGACGGGCGACTGGACCTCCTGATCGGCAACTTCCAGGGCGAGACGAGCGCGCTCTACCGGAACCTGGGAGAGGGGCTCTTCCGCTACGCCACCGGGGCGGCCGGACTGGCGGAGGTAACGACCGACGTCCTCACCTTCGGGGCCGGCTTCTTCGACTACGACCGGGACGGCGATCTCGACATCGCCCAGGCGAACGGTCACATCCATTCCACACTCGAAAGCATCGACCCGGACGCGCGGTTCCAGCAGCCGCGCCAGCTCTTCCGGAACGAGGGCGACGGCCGCTTCCGCGATGCGAGCACGGAAGCCGGCCCCGGCTTTACCGCGCCGACCGTAGGCCGCGGCCTCGCCTTCGGCGACCTCGACAACGACGGCGACCCCGACCTCCTCGCCAACAACAACGGCCGGCCTGCCGCCCTGCTGCGCAACACGCTGGCGAGTGGGAATCACTGGCTCGGGGTGCAGGTGACCGGAGCTCCGAGCGGCGCGACCGAGCTGGGCGCCCGCGTCACCGTAGAAGCCGGCGGTCGCACGTGGACCCGGGCGGTGCGGACATCCTATAGCTACGCGTCAGCGAACGACCCGCGGGTTCTCTTCGGGCTCGGGCCGCACGGGGGCGAGGTCACGGTGCGAGTCGCCTGGCCGGACGGAAGCACGGCGGAGCGAACCGGGGTCCGGCCTGACCAGTACGTCACTATCAGTCCCTCCCCGCCGGCGGACTGATCGCCCCCTACTTCCCTCCCGCGGGCACGGAGACCGGGCATTCATCTTCCGGAAGCACCGAGTCCCACCTCGATGGCGCGGCGCAAGCTCCTCTCACCACCGACGCCACGCTCCCGAAAGGGTATTCCGGTCTCGCCCGCGTAGCTTTGGCGCGAAAGCCCTGCACGGGACCGGGGCTCACCGGAGATATGAGATGGAAACCGAAGCCGACTACCTCGAGCCGCCACTGCGGAAGCTGCCGGTCGACCTGGAGACGCTCGCGGAGTTCGCGACCGAGGGGGAGGATTACCTGGACGACTCCTATGCGCGCGTGGGGTACTTCGACACCCACACCGGCGCGGTCCACATCGTCTATCGCCAGGCCCTCAGTTGTATCGAGGACGAGCTCGATCCGGACGAGCTGGACGAATGGGGTCAGGCGGATCTCCAGATTGCCGGAGAGATCCTGTCGGACAGGGACGGGCGGTACGAGGCGATCGATCGCTGGCATTCGTCCGAGGAGTTCCGCCTGATGGAGCAGTTCGCGGAGGAGACCACCGATCCACGCGCTCGCGCGGCCCTCCTGAGCGCACTCAGCGGACGCAAGCCGTTCCGTCGGTTCAAAGAGGCGGTCTGCGACTGGCCGGGACTCCGCGACACCTGGTTCCTCTTCCGGGACCATGCGCGCCGCCAGCGCGCCCGGCGCTGGCTGCAGCAGCTCGAGATCGACGCGGAAGACGCCTCACAGCGCAAGCTGGACCCGCTGCCGGAGCGGTGGTAGGCCCGGGCTGCGGGCTCCGAAACCACGAGGCCGCTCCACCGATGGGACGGAGAGCGGCCTCGCTGCGAGTTGGGAGCGGTGGGACTGGTGCCTACTCGGCTTCGCAAACCACGCGGAAGCCCGCAAAGGGGGCGTCCGCCAGCCACCAGCGGCTCTTGGGGAACTGCGGATCGGTCTCCTGCCAGCGCGGCTCCCAGCGACGGCGCATGTCCGGAGACAGGCCGGCCAGCCCGTCGCGGAAGGTGCCGCCGCAGAGCACCGCCTTGCCTTCCAGGTCGGTCGCCCACTCGCCGGGGTTGCCGACCATGTCATGCAGGCCGAGCTTGTTCGCCGCCTTCTTGCCGACCGGATGCGTTACCTTGCCGCTGTTGCCGCCCCACCAGGCGATCTTGTCGGCCGTGGCGCGGTCCGGCTTCCAGGTTTCGCTCTCGCCGGCGCGGCAGGCGAGCTCCCACTCCGCCTCCGTGGGGAGGCGGTACTTCTTGCCGGTCGCCTCGGAGAGCCAGCGGCAGTACATCGTGACGCTCAGGAAGCTGACGTTGATGACCGGATAGCTGTTGTGTCCCCAGCCGAGGTCCGGCAGGATGTAGCTCTTACTCGGCCGGGCGATCGCGTCGGCCGGGAATTCGGTCTGGTCGTACGCGGGAGAGGCGGGGCCGCTCGCGATGAAGACGTCGTAGGCTTCCCACGGGGTCTCCGTCTTCGCCATGTAGAACGGCTTTACCGTGACGCTCTTGTCGCCCACCTTGACCGTCCCACCCGGCACGGCGACCATCGGAAGCTTGACCGTCGACTCGGGAAGCGCCTGCACGAACGACTTCAGCTTCCCCGCAGGCGCCTGCGCGGCGGACGTTTGCGCCGGAGCGGTTAGAATGACTCCTGTGATGAGCACCCCCACCGAGAGCAGGGCCCCCGCGACCGGACGACCGGCCTGGAGCCGGCTGCGCTTCCACTTCTCGTTCCCCCTCGGGGTCTGCCTGCTGGCGTTCAGCCTCATGGTTACCTCGTCTGCGGCCGCGCCGCCTTCCGGCGGGCTCTCCCGCTTCACCTATACGCAATATCACATGGGCGTGGACGCCCGTCTGGTTGTCTACGCCCCGGATCAGGCGACCGCGGAGCGGGTCTGCGCCGCCGCCTTCGCGCGGATCGCCGAGCTCGATACTATCATGAGCGACTATCGCCGGAATAGCGAGCTCAACCGTCTCTCAGCACGCGCGGGCGGCCCGCCCATCCGCGTCTCGCCGCACCTCTTCCGCGTGCTTCAGCGCGCCCAACTGGTGGCGCGTCAATCGGGCGGCGCCTTCGACGTAACTATTGGACCGCTAATCGGCCTGTGGCGCAAGGCGCGCAAGTCCGGAACGCTCCCGGCTCCCGACGAGATCGCCCGCGCTCGCCGCCTCGTCGGCTGGCAGAAGCTCCACCTGGACGAGCGCGCGCGCACCGCTCGCCTGGAGCTCCCGGGCATGCAGCTCGACCTGGGCGGCATCGCCAAGGGGTACGCCGCCGACGTGGCCCAGCGCACCTTCAAGGAGCGCGGCATCCTCCACGCGCTGGTGGAGATGGGAGGCGACATCGTGGTGAGCGGCGCGCCTCCCGGCACCGAGGGGTGGACCATCCGCGTCCCGAATGCCGGCACCGACCGCGGCCCCGCGGAGCTGCATCTCACCCACCGCGCCATCTCGACTTCCGGCGATACGGAGCAGTTCGCGATCATCGGCGGGCGCCGCTACTCGCACATCGTCGACCCGCGCACCGGCATGGCGCAAACCAACCGGGTCCAGGTCTCCGTGATCGCCCCGAACGGCCTCACCTCCGACCCGCTCTCCACGGCCCTCACCATCCTGGGCGAAGAGGACAGCAGCCGGCTGCGGGAGAGCTACCCGAAAACCACCACCTACGTCCGGGTCCTGCCTCTGGACTAACGGAGCCGCTGGAAGCGGGAGAGCTGCGCCGGTTTTCAGGTTATCAAGTTGCAGGTTGCAAGTTTCCGAGCCGGAAGCCCGGCGCTTAGCTTGTCAACCTGCTAACCTGCCAACCTGCAACTTCAGGCAGCTCTCCCACTCAGTTCCCTAGTATTCCCGCTTGACCGTGACGCCCGGCTGCGGCTTCGGATAGTGGCCGTTGGCATCCGACGGCAGCGGCGCGGGGGAGTTGCGGGTCAGCTTGTCGAGGCCCGGAGCGAACTCGTGCTCGTGGTTGAGCATCTCGTCGAAGGTGACCTCCTGGCCCGTGTGCGCCGCCATGCGGCCCATGCTGGTCGCCACGCTCGCCTCCACGCCGCGCTTCACCTCGTTGTAAGGCTTATCGTTGCGGATGGCGCTCATCAGCGCGTCCCACTCGTTCTGGTACGGGTTGCTGTTGTCCTTCGACTCCCAGACCAGGTTGGCGGGGTTGATGTTGTGGCCCTTGTAGATCGCCGAGGGCGCGCCGCAGTCGTTGGCGCGGGAGGCGATCGCGATCCCCTTGCTGCCGTGGAGGTAGCTGGAGTAGATCCCCTGCGCGCCGTGCACGCAGCGGCCGTCGAAGTAGAACTTCGTGCCGTCCCCGAAGGTGTACTCCACGGAGTAGGTGTCGAAGTTCTGGTCCACGAACGGCACGCCGTCCTTGGTCGCCTTGAAGTGCCGCCCGCCCAGCCCCTTCGCGCGGACCGGCCAGGAGTTCTTCATCCACGCGAGATGGTCGATGATGTGGATGTAGAAGTCGCTGTAGTTGCCGCCGCTCGCCCACAGGAAGCTGTGGAAGCGCCGGATCTGGTAGTCCAGGTCGCTCATGTTCGCCGGCTTGGGGGTCGACTCGAAGAAGCCGGCCGGCGCGTGCATGCGGTAGCCGCGCATCAGGATGATGTCGCCGAGCTCGCCGTTCTGAACCCGCTGGTGCAGCTCCTGGAGCGGGCGGGCGTGGCGGGACATGAGGCCGACGCCGCATTTCAGCTTCTTGGCCGACGCCTGCTCCGCCAGCTGGATCATCCGCTTGCTGGTGGGGCCGTCCACCGTGACCGGCTTCTCCATGAAGACGTTGAGCCCCTTGGAGATGGCGTACTGGAAGTGGACCCACCGGAACGCCGGCGGGGTGGTGAGGATCACCACGTCTCCCGGCTTCAGGCTGTCCATCGCTTCCTTGTAGGCGTCGAAGCCGATGAAGCGGCGGTCCTGCGGCACGTCGACCTGCTTCTCCGCCGCCTGGCTCAGGCCCGCGTAGCTGGCGTTCAGGCGGTCCTGGTAGGCATCCGCCATCGCCGTCAGCTTGACCGGCCCCTGCTTGCTCGTGGCAAGGGCGTTCATGGCGGCGCCGCTGCCGCGGCCGCCGCAGCCCACGAGGGCTACCTGGACTTCTTCGCTGCCCTGCGCGTGGACGGCAGGGATCGCCACTCCGGCGAGGGCGCCGGCGGCGGCCACGCCCCCGGCGGTCTTCAGGAGGTCGCGCCGCGAAGGCAATGCGTTCTCATTCTGGTTCATCGGTGATCTATTCCTCGAGTGCCGAAGCCGCGGACGACTTCGCGATTGGCAGGGATCAAGAGGCCATTGCCAACAGGTTCATTCGACGGAGGCCGAACGTCCTCCGTCCACGTCACCCCGCCGGGGAGCGCAGGGAGGGTGGGCTCCTTCGCTACAACGCTGCTATTTCGCCGCCAGCGAACGAGCTTCCTGTCTCACACGCCGCGCCCGGCCCGGGCGGACCGGCGCGCCACTGCTCTGACAACCAGAATACGAGTTCCGTTCCTAGCGCGAATGCAGTGATTTCGCGGCTTTTGACGCTCGCACCGTCCGGCTGGCGCCGGCTCCCTCGACCCTCGACGGAACGTTCAGGTTTGGCAGCCTCCCCCGGGTGAGCATCACCCTTCTAAGGAGACGTCCAGCCGGTTCCGATCAACACCCGGAACCGCCGCTGGTTTTCACAGTCCTGCGCCGCGCCAGCGATCCGCCTCGCCAGCGCTCATCGGGCGGTGGGGCCGTGATCATCCCATCTGGTCCCCCACCCATGAGCAGCTATCAGAATCGGTCTCTCGAGGCACCCGCCGCCACCGGCATTCCGGGTCTGGATCAGATCCTGCGCGGCGGTTTTCCGCGAAACCACCTCTACCTGGTGGACGGTCACCCGGGGACGGGCAAGACCACCCTCGGGCTTCGTTTTCTCCTGGAAGGAGTGCAGCAGGGGGAGGCGTGTCTCTACATCACGCTCTCCGAAACCCGGCGAGAGCTGCAGGGCGTGGCAGCTTCACACGGTATCTCGCTCGACGGTCTGGAGGTCTTTGAGCTGGTGGCCTCGGAGGAGACGCTGCAGGGAGACCGCCAGTACACCATGTTCCACGCCGCGGAAGTGGAGCTGAGCGAAACGACCCGCGAGGTGCTGGCGGAAGTCGAGCGCGTAAAGCCGGCGCGGATCGTCTTCGACTCGCTCTCGGAGATGCGTCTGCTGGCGCAGAACTCGCTCCGCTACCGAAAGCAGATCCTGGCGCTGAAACAGTTCTTCGCCGGCCGGGACATCACCGTGCTGTTCCTCGATGACCGCACCGCGGACATGACCGACCGTCAGGTCGAGAGCATCGCGCACGGGGTGTTGACCCTGGAGCAGATCCCGCTGGCTTACGGCTCCGATCGACGCCGCCTGCGTATCCGCAAGCTGCGAGGGGTCGACTTCCATGGAGGTTACCACGACTTCATCATCGAGCGAGGCGGGCTCGCCGTCTTCCCTCGCCTGGTAGCGGCGGAGCATTCGCAGGAGTACACCCGAGAGCTCGTGAAGAGCGGCATCCCGGAGTTGGATCAGCTCCTGGGCGGTGGGCTCAACCGGGGGTCGAGCGCGCTGCTGCTCGGACCGTCCGGCGTGGGGAAATCGAGCATCGCGACACAGTACGCCTCGGCCGCCGCCGACCGGGGAGAGCACGCGGTCGTCTTCTCGTTCGAAGAAATGATCGAGAGCTTTTGCGATCGCTCCAAAGCGTTCGGGATGAATCTGGAGAGACATCTCGAGAGCGGGCAGCTCGAGGTCCGGCAGATCGACCCCGCGGAGCTCTGCCCCGGCGAGCTGGTCCACGCCATCCGGGAGGCGGTGGAGACCCGCGGCGCTACCGTGGTGGTCCTCGACAGCCTGAACGGCTACCTCACCTCGATGCCGGAAGAGCAGTTCCTGCTGGCGCAGCTCCACGAGCTGCTGACCTATCTCGCCAGACAGGGGGTGCTGACGATCCTGGTGGTGGCGCAGCACGGCCTCGTCGGCACCATGCACTCCCCCGTCGACACGAGCTATCTGGCCGACTCGGTGATCCTCCTTCGGTTCTTCGAAGCAGAGGCGGCGGTTCATCAGGCGATCTCCGTCATGAAGAAGCGGCGCGGCCGGCACGAGCGGACGATTCGCGAGCTCACTTTCGAGAACGGCATTCACGTCGGCCCCCCGCTGCTGAACTTCCACGGGGTTCTAACCGGCATCCCCCAGGTACTGGCGCGGCGCAAGCCCACCCCCGAGTTGGACGAGCTGTGAGCGGACTCAGCAGCGAAGACCGGGTGCTGGTGCTCACCCCCACCCGCCAGGACGGAGAGCTGACGCGGAGCATCCTCACGGGTGCCGGCCTCTCCTGCGAGCTGTTCGCTGATCTGGGAGCGCTCTGCCGGACTGCACAGACCGAGGGCGCCGGAGCCGTCGTCCTCACCGAGGAAGCGATCTCTTCCCCGGAGATGACCTGCCTCACGGCCCTACTCGAGCGGCAGCCGGCCTGGTCTGAGCTGCCGCTCCTGGTACTTACCTACGGCGGAATGGACTCGCCGGGCGGAGAGTGGGCACTTGACATTCTCCCGGGAGCGGTGCTGATCGATCGCCCGGTGCGGATCGCCACGCTGGTCAGCGCCGTACGCTCCGCCATCGCCTCCCGGCGGCGGCAATACCAGATCCGCGACCACCTGGACGAGCGGGCGAGACAGGCGGAAGCGCTCCAATGCGTTACCAGTGACCTCCGGGATGCCTCCCGGTCGAAAGACGACTTCCTGGCGATGCTCGCCCACGAGCTCCGGAACCCCCTGTCGCCTATCGCCGCCGCCGCACAGATCCTTGGCAGCCATTGCCCCACCGATCCCGTCATCGCCCGCCAGCGAGAGGTGATCGTCCGCCAGACCGGGCACCTCACCCGGCTGCTGGACGACTTGCTCGACGTCTCCCGGATCACCCGCGGCAAGGTGGAGCTCCAGCGCCAGTCCCTCGATCTGCGGACGGTAGTCAGCCAGGCGCTGGAAGCAGCGCAGCCGCTCATCCAGGCAGCGGGCCACGAGCTGTCGCTCCAGCTTCCACCTGAGCGCGTTCCCGTGGAAGGAGATGACGTGCGCCTCTGCCAGGTGGTGACCAATCTCTTGACTAACGCGGCCAAATACACGGAGCCGGGCGGGCGCATCGTGGTCCGGCTTATCTGCCACGAGGACCACGCTTTGCTCACCGTCCGCGACACCGGACGCGGCATTGAGCCGGACCTGCTGCCGCGGGTGTTCGACCTGTTTCGGCAGGGCGCGCGGGGCCTCGGGCGGGAACAGGGAGGGCTCGGAGTGGGCCTCACGCTGGTCCAGCGCCTGACGCGGATGCACGGCGGAACGGTGCAGGTCCGAAGCGAGGGGCCGGGCCGCGGCAGCGAGTTCGAAGTGTGGCTCCCCCTGGCCGCGGCTGCGACGCCACCCGAGGAGATGCCGGCACCGGCGCGCCGGCGGGGAGACCGTGCCAGTGTCCGACGGGTCTTGATCGTCGACGACAATCGAGACGCCGTTGAAACCGCCGCCGAGCTCGTGAGCCTCTGGAACTACGAAGTCCGGACCGCCGGAAGCGGGTTCGAGGCGCTGGCGGCGGCCGCCGAGTTCCGGCCGGACGTGGTGCTGCTCGACATTGGCATGCCGGTGATGGACGGCTTTGAGGTGGCGAGGCGACTCCGGGAGCATCCCGCCACCAGCGCCTCGCGGCTCGTCGCGCTGACCGGCTACGGCCAGGAAGAGGACCGGCAGCGGACCGCCGCCGCCGGCTTCTCGGACCACCTCACCAAGCCGCTCGAGCCGGCGCTGTTAGAGCGGCTCCTCGCCGGCGGTAGGGACGACCTACCAGCCTGAGCGGGAGCCACTCGGCGCCTCGGCGGCCGCTCCACGAGCATGGGGAGCAGGGACCTGTCACGGCTCAGGCGCGCGCCGAGTCCCGAAAGCTCATCCTACACTCAAATCAGACACTCCTACCCAGGCATTTGAGTTTTCCAGATGATTGTTGCCGGATACCCTGGAGATAAGGGTCCGGCAGCCTCTCACCCGCAAGCCCCGGCGAAGCCACCGGACCTGGGGAGAGTCGACATGCGTCCCCGTCGAAGGCTTCCGCAGCGGTCCGAAGCCGAAGTCCACCGGCTGGTGCTGGAGCACCGCTCCCTGGTGGAGTGGACCGTCAGCCGCTACCTGTGCCAGCACTCGCTGCTCGGCGCGGAGCGGGAGGATCTCGTCTCCTGGGGCCTGATCGGCCTGCTCGCCGCGGCGAGAGCGTTCGACCCCGGCCGGGCGCGGCAGTTTTCCACCCTGGCCGTCGTGTCGATCGAACGGCAGGTGATCCGCGGCGCAAGACGGGCACGCCGGGGACAGGCCTCGCTGGTGAGCTTCGACGCGCCGCCGTCCGCCGCCGGAACGGGCGGCCCCTCGTGGGAGAGCGTGCCGGACGAGCGGAGCGATCGCGAGCTCGCCCGGGTGGAGCGAAGCGCGCTGCTGCGGGAGGCGATGGACCAGCTCTCGCCGGATCAGCGCGCGCTGATCCAGTCGCACTTCTTCCAGGGCCGGTCGCTGACCGACCTCGCGTGCGAGGCCGGGCTCCCTTACTACACGCTCGCAAACCGCCTCCGGGCGGCGCTCCGCGTGCTCCGCGCCAACCTGGAGGACGCCTGGGCTCCCTAAAAGATCCGGCGGCGGGTAAACAACCCGCCGCCGGACAAGCTTCGACCTCAGCGGGTCTTGGCCGGGATGCTGAAGAGGTGCTTCTCGCTGCGGAGGAGGAGCGAGTCTCCGGCGGGCACCGGGGAGGCGACGATCCGCTCGCCCATCACGTTCTCGCTCAACAGCTCGAACTTCTCTTCCACGCGCGCGGCGAAGACGGTGCCGTCTTCCCGGGCGGCGTAGAGGATGCCGTTGGCGATCACCGGCGAGGAGTAGAAGCTGCTGCGGTGGCGCGGGAACTCGCCTTCCCAGAGCGTCTTGCCGGTGGCGGGATCGACGCAGACCACGCCGCCGCGGTGCCGCAGCAGGTAGACCTTGCCCTTGTACTCCACCGGCGTGCTGCAGAAGACGCCCACGTCGTCCCGCTCCCAGGCGCGGTGCGTGGCGGTCACGTCGCCGCTGCCGCCCAGCCGCACCCCGAAGAGCGACGCCTGGCCCGGCCGGTCATCCCGCCCCACCGGCAGCACGACCATGTCGTCGTGGATCACCGGGGACGCGATGGCGGGCCAGTTCTTCATGGCTTTCGGGTTGAAGCCGCCGCACGACCAGAGCAGCGCACCGTTCTCCGCGGAGTGCGCGGTCAGGTGGTCCGACCCCCACAGCAGGAGCGCCGGCTTACCCTGGTGCCGGAAAAGGACCGGCGTGGTGTAGCCGTTGTCGTTCTCCGCCGGCACTTCGTAGTTGCGCGGCTGCAGCCAGCGCTGCTCGCCGGTCTTCTTATCGAAGGCGGCCACCCACGACTCGCCGTGGTGCATCCGGGTGATGATCACCTGGTCTCCCGCCAGCATCGGCGAGCTGCCGGTGTCCCAGTAGAGCTCTTCCGGTCCGAACTTCTCGTCCAGGTTGATCTGCCAGCGGACCTGGCCGTCCAGCCCCAGCGCGGCCAGCCGGCCGCTCCGGAACCGCGCGAAGAGCGACTCCCCGTCGGTCACGGGCGAAGCGTTGCAGCTGGAGGCGAGCGTCCGGTGCCGCGGCGGGCTCTCCGGTCCGAGCTTCGTGAGCCACAACTGCTTGCCGCTGCGGTCGAGCGCCAGCACCGCGTCCTGGCCCTCCGCCGGAGTGGTGAGGTAGATCCGGTCGTTCGCCACGATCGGCGTGGAGACGCCCATGCCGGGGAGCGCCACCTTCCAGCGGGCATCTTCCGGGGTCCACTGCGTCGGATAGCTGCCGCGCGTGGTGCTGCCGCTGGAGGAGGGGCCGCGCCAGGCGGGCCAGTCGCCCGGCTTCGGGGCCGCCATCGCCGCGGCGGCGAGCAGGGCGCTGAGGCTGAGAATCGCGATCTTCATGGGGCTCCCTCTCCTGCGTCTGGACACCACTCTCGCGAAGTAGAGGCGGAGTCATCGCTCAACCGGTTCGAGCAGCGTTGGCGCGCCAACGCTGTGGTTCGATTCGCGGGCCGACCGGCCGCGTCCTTCCTCTCCTACGACACTCCAACGTATGGCAATTCCTCCGCAGGAATTATGGGCTCTCCGGCCGGTGCGGACCCGGGAGCAGCCGGGGGGAGCGGGCGTGGAGCGTCGCCCGGACGGCATGCCGCGCTCGCGGCAGGAGAAGGCATCGATCAGTCCGGTGAGGAAAACGCCGCTTTGGCGTCCAGGCTGAGTCGCCGATTGCCGCCGCGCTCCCGGATCTGCAGCTTGCCCCCGTCGTACTCCACCCGCTCCACGCCCTCGAAGCCTGCCGGCGTGCGCGCCAGGAACGCCGCGTAGCTGCGCGTGGCGCTCTCCCCGGCGTCGAGGTAGGTGTAGAGCGGCAGGTCGAAGATCCGCCCCTTCTTCACCAGCACCGGGAACGGCTGATGCAGCCCCGTGGTCCCGAACTCCAGCCCGCGCAGCGCCGGCCGGCCGTTCTCCACGTGACGCCAGGCGTTGAACCAGGGGTAGTCCGCCGCCGGCCAGAGGTAGCCGATCAGCCGGCCCTGCTCCGGTGCGACCGCCGTGGTCCAGCCGTACCGGCCGGGCACCTCGAACGAGACGACGTTCGGGTTCGGGTCGTCCGCCAGCCGGCGCAGGTCGACCCGCTTCCCTTCGTGCAGCGCCCCCGGCCAGCGGACGGTCGGCTCCTCCGGGTTCGGCAGCGGGCTGCTCTGCATGAAGCCGCGCCGGGCGCCGGCGTCGACCCGTGTCTCGAGATCGAGGAACGGCGCGCCGATAGTCGGATGCTGGACGATGTTGAAGATCCGGCCCAGCTTGTTCCGGTTGGTCACGGTCTCCCGCACCAGTACCAGCGGAGCGGAGTCCAGCATCCGGATCCGGCGCGTCACGGAGAGCCCGGCCAGCGGCAGCTCCGCCGCCATCTCCGCCTCGACGCCGCCGTCGGCGCGCACCGGCCCGCGGGTGAGCTTCCACTCCACTTTGGAGGCCTCGCCGTGGAACGGCATCCCGTGCTTCGCCTCCGCCTCCGTGGGCGGACCCCAGCGATCGAGGCAGAGGAAGTGCCCCATCCCCTGCAGCGGGTTGACCTGGTCGCCTGCCAGGCGGAAGTCGGTGAGCGTGCCGCCCTGGAGCGCCACCGTCAGCGAAGCGGCCCGGCTCTCCAGCCGTATCCCCGGCACTTTCGACGCCCTTGTCGAGCTGGGCACAGCGACGAGACCGAGGAGCAGCAGACCCCCTAACGCGACGTGTTTCATCCGCCAACACCTTCCCGGCGGCATCCGCATGCGCCGCTGGCGCTCTGTTCCGGAGTTTCCGGCCAGCCTCCTCCGACCCGTTGCGAACCGAGCTATCGTCCAAACCGCTGCAGCGAGCGGGCCTTCGCCTTCGCGGCCTCTTCCTCGCGGCTCTTGGGCGGCGCGGTCGTCTCCAGCGACGCGAGCAGCTCGCGGGAGAGGCGGGCGATCTCGTCGACCGCGCCCCGGAAGGCGGCTTCGTTTGCCTTCGAGGGGGCGTTAAAGCCGGTGATCTTACGGACGAACTGGAGCGAGGCGGCGTGGACCTCGTGGTCGGTCACCGGCGGCTCGAAGTTGAAGAGGGGTTTGATGTTCCTGCACATGTCTCTGCTCCGAAGAATAGGTCGCCGGCGCGCCGGACCGCCGGCTTTCTGACCGGAGGCGGGCGGAGAACGCGGGCGAATAACGAGAGCTCTACGTGCGGGCCTCAATTGCTTGCCGCAGCGCAGCGTCGGTTCCGCGGATCCGCCCCCGCGCCCTAGTCGGCCGATCCACCGCGTGTGTGGCCCTCCCTCAGCCCTTTCACACTCCGCTTCGCTCCGTTAGCGGGCTGGTCCGGGCGTGCAGCCCGGTTCGCTTGTCCCCGCGTTCGAAAACTGCGTCTCTGACGTGGTGGCGGTTCACGGGCTGAATCGGCCGCCGTCGAGCGACCACCCCCGTCGCCCGGGGGTGGTCACAAGTGCTGTCCTCCGGCGCAGCCTTCGGCTGCCCCTCCGGACGCCCCGGGTGCGAGCTACGCCAAGCCCGGGAGCCTGGAGACCAAGCCGAAGGCTGCGGCAGGCATCGGCAGTCGCCGCCGGACAGTGCACACGCCGCGGCGCACGCGTGGGACATGCGCCGCGGCTCGTGCGACTGGCTTACGCTCCGGGGCAGCCTTCCGCCATCGCGGAGGCGGCGGCCTGCTGGAGCTCCTCCGGGGAGAGCTGCTTCACGGTGGTGGCGATCGACCACTTGTGGCCGAACGGGTCGACGAGCACGCCGTACCGGTCGCCCCAGAACTGGTCCGCCAGCGGCATCACCACCTGGCAGCCGGCGTCGACCGCCCGCTGCCAGGCGGCGTCGCAGTCCGCGACGTGGAGGTGGACCGAGACGGTGCTGTTCCCGAGCGACTGCGGGCTGAGGGCGCCGAAGTCGGGGAATTCATCGACCAGGAAGACCGGCGAGCCGCCGATCATCACGCAGCCGTGCATCACCTTGCCGTCCGGTCCCTTGATGACGTTGGGGTCGCCGTCGCCGAACGCTTTCGCGTAAAACGCGGCGGCCTCCTCGGCGTTGCGGCAGCAGAGATGGGGGATGATGCGGGTCGTAGCTTCAGACATGAGTTCTCCTCCGTAGCGTGTATCGTTGGTTTGTCGGGTCGCGCTCAACCGCGCGAGGTCTTCGCCGAGCGGGCGGTGCCTCTGCCGCTCAATAGAGGGTGCGTATCGTTCATCGCTCCGCTCGCGGAGCAGGTCTGACGGGCGTTAAGTGAGTACCGCCGCGTTCCCGGTCCGGTATGCCTGAGCCCGCGCAGGCGGGCTTCGCTCTCTGTAGCCTCGACTTCAGTCCGAGGCTCGAATCTGGCGTCACTTCACGCCACGGCTTCAGCCCTGCTGCGGGAGCAGGGCGCTGATGTCGAGCACGGGCCGGATCTCGACGGTGCCCTTCTTCGCCATCGGGATCCGCTCGGCGATCGAGATCGCCTCGTCCAGGTCCTGCGCGTCGATCATGTAGAAGCCGCCAAGCTGCTCGCGGGTCTCCGCGAACGGCCCGTCGGTCACCAGCCGCCGGCCCTCGCGGACACGGACACTGGTGGCGGTAGCGACCGGGTGCAGCGGCGAGGCGGCGAGGAACTTCCCGGCGCGGTGCAGCTCGTGGGCAAGCTGCGACGACTCCCGGTAGCACGCCTCCCGCTCCTCCGGGTTCATGGCATCCTCGGCGCCGTAGATCAGCAGTAGGTACTTCAACGGTTCAACTCCACTCTTCTCAGCCGCCGGCGATGGCGCCGACGATCATCAGCGGCTCCGTGCCCGCGGCCACCGCCTCCGGCAGCAGCGTCTCCGGCGGCTCGTGGGAGAGGTCTTCCTCGCAGGCGAAGAACCGCACGAAGTCCCGGCGCCGCTTGGTGACGTGGTCGCGGATCGGACCGCGCAGCACCGGGTACTGCGCCTCCAGCGCGTCCAGCACGGCGCCGAGCGTGACCGGTCCTTCGACCTGCAGCTCGACCTCCCCGTCGACCCGCGCGAGAGTCCGCAGGTGGTACGGAAGCGTGACCCGGATCATGGCAGGGTCTGGACCTCCACGGAGAGCACCGCCGGCAGGTCGCGCACGATCGGGGCCCAGTTGTCGCCGCCGTCCGGAGAGCAGTAGACCTGGCCGCCGGTGGTGCCGAAGTAGACGCCGCCGGAATCGAGCGAGTCGACCGCCATCGCGTCCCGCAGCACGTTGACGTAGCAGTCCTTCTGCGGCAGCCCCTTGGTCAGCGGCTCCCACTCGTGGCCGCCGCTCCGGCTGCGGTAGACGCGCAGCTTGCCGTCCGGCGGGAAGTGGTGGGAGTCGCTGGTGATCGGCACCACGTAGATCGTCTCCGGCTCGTGCGCGTGGACGTCGATCGGGAAGCCGAAGTCAGTCGGCAGGTCGCCGCTCACCTCGCTCCAGGAGTCGCCGGCGTTGTCGCTGCGCATCACGTCCCAGTGCTTCTGCATGTAGAGCACGTCCGGCCGGGACGGATGGAGGGCGATCCGGTGGACGCAGTGTCCCACCTCGGCGTTCGGATCCGGGATGTACTCGGACTGCAGGCCGCGGTTGATCGGCTTCCAGGTCTGCCCGCCGTCATCGGTCCGGAAGGCGCCGGCCGCGGAGATGGCGATGTAGATCCGGTCCGAGTTGGTCGGGTCCTGGATGATGGTGTGGAGGCACATCCCGCCCGCGCCCGGCTGCCACTTGGGGCCGGTGCCGTGGTTGCGCAGGCCGGAAAGCTCCTGCCAGCTCTTGCCGCCGTCGGTGGTGCGGAACAGCGAGGCGTCTTCCGCCCCCGCCAGCACCGTGTCCGGATCGGTGAGCGACGGCTCCAGGTGCCAGACCCGCTTGAACTCCCACGGGTGCTGCGTGCCGTCATACCACTGGTGCGTGCCGGGCACGCCGTCGTAGACGAACTCGTTGCCGACCGCCTCCCACGTCTTGCCGCCGTCATCCGACCGCTGGATCATCTGCCCGAACCAGCCGCTCGACTGGGAGGCGTAGATCCGGTTCGGATCGACGGGCGAGCCCTTCAGGTGGTAGATCTCCCAACCCGCAAAGTGGGGACCGCTCACTTCCCACTGCTCGCGCTTCCCATCCGAGGTCAGGATGAAGGCGCCTTTCCTCGTGCCGACCAGTACCCTAACTCCGCTCATCACACCCTCCTTCCGCAGCGCGGCCCGCCCTTCCGGAGCGATCGCCGCCGACTCCTGGCGGTTACCCGCCGATTAAGCAAGCACCGTCCGTTACTTCACGCGATAGTAGTTCGCCCACATGAAGGCATGCCAGTCGCCGTCCTCCCCCTGGAGCTGGGAGGTGAGCGTGCGGTGGTCCGGCCCCTTGAGCTGGATCACGTCACGGTACTTCGCCATCTGGCCCGGGCGCGCGAAGTCCGGCCCCTCGGCCTCCAGGGTGAGCACCGTCTCGCTCTCGTCCAGCGTCCCCTCGTAGACCCAGAGGTGGGTCATCATGGAGCCGATCCAGGTGCCGACGAACTTCTGCCGCTGCGGGTCGTACCCCAGCGTCATCTGCATCGTGGCCGCGCCGCCGCCCGGCATCTCGCCCCGCCCCTCGCACTGGACCCAGAGCCCGCCGAGGGAGCGGACGCTCTCCCGGCCTTCCGTCTTCGTCTGCGACTGATCCGGGCCACAGTCCGCCACCGCCTCCATCGTCCAGTCGCCCAGCAGCGCCTCCAGCCAGCGGTGCTCCTTCTGCGGTTCTGCCTGCATCGCTCTCTCCTCGCTTTCGTCCCGCCCCGCTCCGCCCGAACCGGGGTACTTCACTTGCTAGTCGAAGGGCGGAGCGCCGGATCGACACTCCGCCGGAAAAACTTTCTGCGGCAGGAGCGCCGCTACTTCTGCTCCGCCGCCGCATGCTCGCGCATCCGCTCGATCGCCTCGCTCGGCCCGAAGTCCTCCAGCTCGAAGTACTGCCGGAGCTCCAGCTCCACCTCGCCGTCCCCGTCCAGGGCCGGCCACCGCCGCGCCCACTCGATCGCCTCTTCCTTCGAGTTGACCTGGATGACGGTGTAGCCGGCGATCAGCTCCTTCGTCTCCGCAAACGGACCGTCGGTCACCGTGGGGACGCCGCCGGAGAACTTGATCCGGGCGCCCCTGGAGCTGGGATGCAGGCCATCGCCATCCAGCATCACCCCGGCCTTCATCAACTCCTCGTTGTACGCCAGCATCGCCGAGAGAAGCTCCTCGCTCGGGAGCTCCCCCGCCTCCGTCTTCGCGTCCGCCTTACGGATGATCATGAACCGCATCGTCGCCCCTCTCTCTCCTCGAACGCCTGGCAATCAAACTTGTGTTTGCTCTCAGGCGATATTATAGACGAGCGGATCGCTCGTCCGTTACGTAGTCGAAGAAAAACCCGTCGGATCGACAAGCAGCGAGTTTTTTTCTCGCCGGAGGCAGCTTGGTTGGTAGGCTAGCGCCCGTCCAGCTCCCGGAGACGCGCCTCCAGGAAGCGGCGCTCCGGCTCCTGGCGGGCCAGGGCGAGCGCGGTCCGGTAGGCGGCCGCCGCATCTCCGGTCCGGCCGAGGCGCCGGAGGAGATCCGCGCGGGCGGAATGCGCAAGGTGATAGTCGGCCAGATCACCCTGTGAGAGGAGGGAATCGATCAGGGACAGGCCTGCTTGTGGACCGTCCCGCATGGCAACCGCCACGGCGCGGTTCAGCTCCACCACGGGCGAGGGTACCGCCCGCGCGAGGAGCCCGTAGAGGCCGGCGATCTGCGCCCAGTCGGTCTCCTCCGCGGAGGGGGCCGAGGCGTGAACCGCGCCGATCGCGGCCTGGAGCGAGTAGGGCCCGAGGGTCGGCGCGGAGAGCGCCCGCTCCGCGAGGGCGGTGCCTTCCGCAATCTGCTCCCGATTCCAGAGGGAGCGGTCCTGGTCCGCCAGCAGCACCAGGTCCCCTTCCGGCGTGGTGCGGGCGGCCCGGCGGGAGTCGTGGAGCAGCATCAGCGCCAGGAGCCCGATCGCCTCCGGGTCCGG
Organism: Armatimonadota bacterium; assembly: GCA_046292385.1. Classification (GTDB taxonomy): domain Bacteria; phylum Armatimonadota; class SYMT01; order SYMT01; family SYMT01; genus JBKBRF01. The sequence goes on from JBKBRF010000010.1 coordinate 69,522, forward strand.
CAGCAGCTCCACCAGCAGCCGGCCCAGCCGGATCGCCTCGGCGGAGAGGTCGTGGCGGACCACCGCCTCCCCGGACGAGGCGGAGTAGCCCTCGTTGAAGACGAGGTAGACCACGTGGAGCACGGCGTCGAGCCGGTCCGGCAGGTCGGCGCGGGTGGGAATCTCGTAGGGGATGCGCGCGACCCGGATCTTGTTCTTGGCGCGCACGATCCGCTGCGCCAGGGTGGCGGTCTGCGTGAGGAAGGCGCGGGCGATCTCCTCCGTGGTGAGGCCGCAGACGGTCCGCAGCGTCAGCGCGATCTGCGCGTCCGGAGAGAGCGCCGGGTGGCAGCAGGTGAAGATCAGGCGGAGGCGGTCGTCCGCCACGCCCTCTTCCTCTTCCCACGGCGCGGGGTCCTCCGTAAAGGTCTCCGCCTGCTCCGTGAGCTCTGCGAGCTTGGTATCGAGCCGCGCCCGCCGCCGGGCCGCGTCGATCCCCCGGAAGCGCCCCGCGGAGATCAGCCACGCCCGGGGATTGGCCGGCACGCCGGAGCGGGTCCACGCGTCGAGCGCCGCCATGAAGGCGTCCTGCATCGCCTCCTCGGCAAGATCGAAGTCGCCGAGGAGGCGGATCAGCGTGGCGAGGATCCGGCGCGACTCCGCCCGGTAGACGCTGTCCAGAACCCCCCGAACCCGCTCTGCCGCCGCCACGAGCGCTTACCTCTTACGAAGCCGAAAGCGTGAACCCGAAGCTCTCCGTGGCGAGGACGTGCCGGAAGCACCAGGTCGCCAGCGAGCAGGAGCAAGAGTAAGAGCAGGAGCAGGACCTCCCGCTCCCGGAGGGTTCGGCTTTAGCCTTTAGCCTTCTGCCTTTAGCCTTTAAAAGCCCATCTTGTCCGCGAAGAGGTCGTCTTCCGAGAGGTCGCCCGGCTCGAGGGGGCGCCAGTTGCCGTTGCCGAGGTAGACCAGGATGGTGCCGCAGCCGCCGCACTTGGCGCGGCTCTCGTAGCCGGTGCCGACCGGCGGGCACTTCGGCTCTCCGGTGACCTTGCAGCGCGGCCGGAGCGGCTTCTGGCACACGGGGCAGCGGCCGAAGATGGGGGGCGCGTCGCCCAGCATCTCACTCGGCTTCTGCTCCTGGATCTCTTCGATCAACGGCTTCTCGATCACGGTGCTCATGCGCGACTTCTCCCTCACTGCGAGCCAATCGGGCTTCGACTTTCCCATCTTACCATTTGGGCCGGACAGGCGGGAGCGCCCTTCCTCAATCTCACCTCTCCCGCCGGTTTGCGCGGGCTCTGCCGCCGGGAACATCCCCAGTTCGGGCGACAGATCGAGGCGCTCGGGCGAATGATAGAACAGATCGACCAGAGAGCCGCGGCCGGCGCGGCAGCAGAGCGGGGACGGCATGGACAGACTCCGGCGGCAGATTCACGAGGCTGAGTTCACCAATTCGTTTGTCGACGAGCTTCCGGGCGAAGAGTCCGGCAGCAAGCTGCCGCGCCAGGTGCCCGGCGCCTGCTACTCCCGCGTGAGCCCGACGCCGGTCGCCGACCCGCGCCTGCTCGCCTGGTCCCGGGATCTCGGCGACTACCTCGGCCTGGAGCAGCCGGCGGAGCGCGGACCCAGCGTCGACGTCCTGGGCGGGAACCTGGTGACGCCTTCGATGAAGCCGTATGCCGCGCGGTACGGCGGTCACCAGTTCGGCTCCTGGGCGGGACAGCTCGGCGACGGCCGCGCGATCACGCTGGGAGAGGTGGAGGCGACCGACGGCTCCCGCTGGGAGATCCAGCTCAAGGGCGCCGGCATGACCCCCTACTCCCGGCACGCGGACGGGCGCGCGGTGCTGCGGTCGTCGCTCCGGGAGTTTCTCTGCAGCGAGGCGATGCACTGGCTCGGCGTGCCGACCACCCGCGCGCTCAGCCTGGTAGCGACCGGCGACACGGTGATCCGCGACATGTTCTACATGGGCGACCCGCGCCCGGAGCCGGGCGCCATCACCGCCCGGGTGGCCCCCACCTTCATCCGCTTCGGCAACTTTGAGATCATGACCGCGCGGGAGGAGCTGGAGAACCTCCGGCTGCTGGCGGACTACGTGCTGCGCCACTTCTACCCGGAGCTGGGGGAGCCGTCCGAGGAGAGCTACGTCGCCTGGTTCACGGAGGTAAGCCGGCGCACCGCCGTGATGATCGCCCACTGGATGACGGTCGGCTTCGTCCACGGCGTGATGAACACCGACAACATGTCGATCCTCGGCGTCACGATCGACTACGGCCCCTACGGCTGGATGGAGCCGTACGAGCCGGGGTGGACGCCGAACACCACCGACTTCGCCACCCACCGCTACGCCTTCGGGCAGCAGCCGCAGATCGCGCTCTGGAACCTCTGGATGCTGGCGCGCGCCCTCACCCCGCTGGTGAGCGACGTCGCCGGCCTGGAGGCGGGGCTGGAGACCTACCGCTCCACCCTGGCAGAGACGCACCGCGCGATGCTGCTGCGGAAGCTGGGGCTGCAGCCGACCACGGTCGAGACGGACGACGCGCTCCTGGAAGCGCTGGAGGCGGGGCTGGTCGCCGCCGGAGTCGACATGACCCTCTTCTTCCGCACCCTCTCCCACGCCGCGCCGGCCGCGCTTGCCGATCCCGGTGCCCAGCAGGCGGAGTTGGAGCGGGTGCTCGAGGCGAGCGCTTACCCCGAATCGCCCGGCGGACCCGATCGCCTGCGGGAGTGGCTGCGGGGCTACACGGAGCGACTCCGGAGCGAAGGCCGCTCGCCGGAGAGCGTCCGCGAGGGGATGCTGGCGGCCAACCCGAAGTACGTGCTCCGCAACTACCTGGCGCAGAACGCCATCGACGCCGCCACCGCCGGCGACCTGGCCCCGCTGCACCGCCTGCTGGAAGTGCTCCGCCGCCCCTTCGACGAGCAGCCCGAGCACGACGACCTCGCCGCCCGCCGCCCGGAGTGGGCTCGCACCAAGCCCGGCTGCGCCACGCTCTCCTGCAGCTCTTGAGACCTATTCTTTTTCGACACAGAGGGACACAGCGCGGCTGATGCCGCAACCAAACTCGAGGCGGCGGAGGAATGCTCGGTTAGTCGAGACCGTCATCGCTCCGGGAGTCCACCCCGCGCCCTCCCCACCCGGAGCGGCCCTCCCGCGTGGGTGGCCCTCCGCGGCTCCCCCGTTCGGGGGACAAGCCTTTCACGCTCCGGCCTCCCCTCCGCTAGCGGGCGCTCCGGGCGTGCTCCCCGGCGCGCTGCGTTCCGCGTCCAAGAGGGGCGTCTGCAGCGAGACGACGGTTCACGGGCCGCTCCAGGCGGCTCAAGCGACCACCCCTCGCAGGGGTGGTCACAAGTGAACCCCTCCAGCCCTGCCTCCGGCAGTGCTTCCGAGCTTCGTAGATCTCCACGCCCTGGGGGCGCAAAGCTGGTCGTGCTGCACCGGCTCGAGGCAACCCGTCGGCTGCCGACCGTGCCCAGACCGAAGGCGCCCGCAGGGCGCCAGTTGTGACCACCCCTGGGCGCAGGGGTGGTAGCTCGAAGAGTCGGGAGGCAGCCCGTGAGCTCCCCTGTCGACGCGGTAACGCTTCCTGGCGCGGGAAGAGCTACACGGGGCGGACTCCCGCAGCGGCCTGCTAACGGAGCGCAGCGGAGTGTGAAAAGGCCGCGGAGGGCCTTCGTCGCGGGAGGGCTGCCTCCCGGCACAAGGGCTCGGGGTCGGGTTACGGGATCGAGGCTGCAGCTCGAAGAGAAGCAAAAACACCACACAACTGGCACCCTCCGGCTCCGCGAGGCCCAGGCGCGCGATGCCCGCCAGCAAAACCTGCGCATCCCGGCCAGATTCCCGCGGTGAGTAGTGCAGAAGGACCAACAGAGGGAACACAGATCCGGACAGAATTGGGCCGTCTTCGCGCCCATCCCCAGTCATCCTGAACGAAGGTGAAGGATCTCGGCAGCCGCGCTGAGTAGGGCCTCGTGCTCCCACCCGGGGACCGCCAAACGAGCGAGCCCCAGCGTCAATCCTTTCTGTGCTCCTCTGTCGGTTCTTCTGTGTCCCTCTGTGTCGAAAAACCAAGAGCCGACCGGAGCTTCCAGACCTCCATCCGGACCAGCCGCGCCTCCCCACCCCGCGAGTAGACGGAGATCCCCTGGCTCTCCGGGCGGGGGAAGATCAGCTCCGAGAGCACCGTCTCGCCGTCGTTGCCGAAGACCTCCACGGAGGAGCGGTCGACGAAGAGGTGCAGCTTCACGCGGCGGCCCCGGAGCGGCATCGGACCGCCGCTGCGGCCGGCGAAGCCCTGGTTGAAGTCGCTCTTTCCGGAGCGGGTGCGGTCGACGAAGAGCTGCTTCGTTCCCGCGTCGTAGCCGACCCGCGTCTCCTCGCCCTCGCCGGCCCGCACGGTGAGCCCGACTTCCGCTGCGCCGCCCAGCTCGAGCTCCGCCACGATCTCCACGGCGTCGCCCCACGCGGATCGGTCGAGCACGAGCGGCTTCTCCGGGGTGAGCCCAGTGGAGCGGACGGTGTGCTTCTCCCCGCGGAGCGAGCGGAGCTGCGGCACCGGCTCCTGCACCATGCGCAGGCCCTCCGGCGTGCGGCGGAGCTTCAGGGCACGCGGCAGGGTGAGCACGTTGCGCCAGGGGTGGGTCGGCACGTCGTTGGCGTACTGCCAGTTGCTCATCCAGCCGATCCAGTAGCGCTCGCCCCGCTTGCCGGTGATCCCGGACCAGGAGACCGCCGCGTAGTTGTCGCGACCGTAGTCGGCCCAGAGGATCGTGGAAGGCGGGTTGTCGTTCCGGAACGTCGTGCCGTCGAACTCGCCGATGAAGTACTCCCCGCCGGAGCCGCCGTTCACGTGGCCGTTGCCCATCCCCACGTGGAGCACCCACTTGCTCTTCCCGGGCTCCCCCTCGATCGGGAGCGGGAAGAGGTCCGGGCACTCCCAGTTCGCCTTCACCGTGTCCGGCACGCCCGCCGGACCGAACTCGCTCAGCAACTCCCAGCGCTTCAGATCGGGCGAGCCGTAGAAGCGCAGGCGACGGTCCGCCGCCTTCACCACCGCCATCACCCAGCGGCGGGTCGGCGCGTGCCAGAAGACCTTCGGGTCGCGGAAGTCTTTCTCCCACGGGATTACCGGGTTGCCCGCGTACTTCGTCCAGGTGCGGCCGTTATCCAGGCTGTACGCCAGGCACTGGCTCTGCATCTCGTCCGCCGGCCGGTGCCCGGTGTAGATGGCGACCATCGGCGGGTTCTCCTTCGTGCCGAACCCGCTGGTGTTCCGCTCGTCCACCACCGCGGAGCCGGAGAAGATCATCACGCCGTCCGCCTCCTGCAGCGCCACGGGCAGGTGCTCCCAGTGGACCAGGTCCCGGCTCACCGCGTGCCCCCAGCTCATGTGGCCCCACTGGTTGCCGAACGGGTTGTACTGGTGGAACAGGTGGTACTCGCCGCGGTGGTAGACCAGCCCGTTCGGGTCGTTCATGAAGTTGCGGACCGGGCTGTAGTGGTAGCGCGGCCGGTAGGTCTCCCGCATCAGCGGCTCCGCGCCCGGCTCGGCGGGCTGCCCCAGCGAGGCAGCCTGGCACAGGCAACCGAGCAGCAGTCCCAGGGCGATTATCTTCAACACGATAGGGCTTGTCCTTTCCTGACAACCCGATCCAGCAGCACATTTCGGTCGGGAGGGGCTTGAGCCGGCCCGACTGCACTCCCGTCGCTCCATCACCGGAGCGGGCCCGCCTATCAACTGGCGCCAGCGATTCCGTGCACGCGATGAATGGATGATCTTCTGCTTTGACAATGGCTAGAAGGTTGCCCTCGTTCGCTTGGTGAATGAGCGGTTATGAACCGGTGCCAAAGTAGACGCATCCGGTTGCGGTCTCGACTCGGAGGCGCTGTGTCTCTCTCGAAGCTACGCCGTGCGTTCGTCCTACTCCTCGCGCTCTGCACATTCGGGGCTTATCCGCTTCCGGCTCAGGCCGAGATCCGCGAGGCGGAAGATTCACTCGTGGACCGCCGCGTGGAGCGACTACTCGGCTCCTTCGGCAATTCCAAGCTGGGCCTGCCGGCCAAGCTTCAGGACGACCGCTCAGTGTACTTGCTAATCACCGCCGGCGGCGCGTTCGTGGAAGCGCTGGCACTTGCACGTCCCGCCATTCCCCCTCGGGACCTCGCCGCCGCCCTGGTGAGGTCGGCGGGGACTGAAGCGGGGACGACGCCAGTGGAGTGGTCGGCCGAGGAAGAATACTCCGCGGCCCGGCTGAAGGTGAGCACTGCCGGCTTCGGCAAGACTTCCGGAAGCTCCACGGCGCCGGTGGGCCGGCTCACGGCAGGTTTCAGAGCGGCGGGTTTCAGCCCGCACGTCCTCTTCCGCACCCCAAAGCACACAGAGGCCGGCGCGCTCGACTTTCCCTCAGCGGAGACTCGCAGCTTTCGGATGTACAACGCTTCCGCCGCCCGGCCAGATCTTCAATCCAGCGTACATGCGAGAATGTCAGGCGCGGATGTTCTCTCCATGCTGTTCTTCGTGGGGTTCGTGCCCGTGGTGGGAATCCTCGGCATGGCGACGGCCATCCTTCTTGCGCGGCGGGCAAGCCTTCCGATCGAAACGCGGCGAAAGCTTTATCCCAAGCTCGCTGCCTTCCCTACCTTTATCGCCATCCTGCTCCACGCGCCGCTGACGTTCTTCTACCTGCAGTCTTCTTCGCCGCGCGTCGTGGTAGACCTCTGGTTCGGGACGTCGGGCGTCGTTGCGCTGGCACCTTTCCTGATGCTCCCCATCCTACCGATGGCACTACTTCTGCCGGTGAGTAATGCGGTAGAGCGAAAGCTGTTCGGCCCTGCCGAGGAGGTGGCTGCGGTTGAGCCGACGGCGGTTGAGAAGGAGACGGCGCGGCGCTTGATGGTCTGGTCAATCGTCCCCTCAGCTCTCGGGATCGCTCTCCTGTTGGGGCGTCATCTCTTCCTGCCGCGGAACAGTCCGCTGCAGACGGTCTGCATGGTGGCCGCGTTTGCCATCATCTTTCTCGGTCCACACGTAGTTCGCCGGCTGCTGCGCGTGGAGAACGCCACCGTCGAGGAAGCGGAGCCGGAGCTCCGGGAGCGGGTGGAGCGTCTCGCGGGGGAGATGGGCGTGCGGGTGCGGCAGGTAGTCGTAGACGTTAGCACTGCGGGGCGGACCTACGTGAGCGCTCTGGTGATGCTCAACGGGCGTATCGTGCTCTCGCGGAAACTGGTAGAGACGCTGTCTGAATCCGAGCAGGCTTTTATCCTCGCCCACGAGATGGCGCACCTCCGCCGCCAGCACATTCCGCGGAGGCTCGCCCTCACTCTGGTCAGCGCGGCGATGTTCGTGCTTCCGATCAGTCTCGGGCTGATTGGCCGCTTCCCGTTGCCGAACGGGCTGATTCTCGTCAGCGGCCTCGGCGGGATGTTGCTGTACTTCGTCGGGACCCGCTGGCTGAGCCGCCGGCAGGAGCTGGAAGCCGACCGCCTGGCGGTAGAGACCACGGGTGATCCCGTCGTGGCGGAGCGTGCCCTGCTCCTGATGATGCAGCACTCCCCACTGCCGTTCGTGCACGAAGTGGAGGATCTCTCCACACACCCGCGGCTCTCCCGCCGGCTGGAGCTTCTCCGCGCCGCCGGCAGCGCAGCGCCGAGGTAGCAGGCCAATGGTACCCACCCCCTACCCCTTCAGCCCGCCGAGGGCGATGCCGTCTACGAAGTACCGCTGCGCCAGCAGGTAGACCACCAGCACGGGGAGCACCACGAACGAGGCGCCGGCCATCAGGAGCGGCCAGCTCATCACGTAGTGCCCGGCGGAGAGGGCGGAGATGGCGAGGGGCAGGGTGCGCATCTCGTCGCTCTTCACCACGATCAGCGGCCCGAGGAAGTCGTTCCACGCGCCCAGGAAGGTGAAGACGGCGAGGGTGGCGACCGCCGGCTTCGCCAGGGGGAGCATCACCTGCCAGAAGACCCGGTACTCGGTGGCGCCGTCGATCCGGGCGGCGTCGAGGTAGTCGTCCGGGATCGTCAGCATGTACTGCCGGAGAAAGAAGATCCCGAAGGCGCCGGCGAGGCCGGGGACCACCAGCCCGGGGTAGGTATCGAGCCAGGCGAGCTGCTTCAGGAGCAGGAAGGTGGGGATCATCGTCACCTGGTACGGGATCATCAGCGTCGCCAGGAGCCCCATGAAGAGGACGTTCCGGCCGCGGAACTCGTACTTGGCGAAGCCGAACGCCGCCAGGGAGTTGAGGAGCAGGCTCCCCACGGTGATGCAGACGCTCACCACCACGCTGTTGAAGAAGAAGCGGCCGAACGGGGCGATGGTCCACGCCGCCGGGTAGTTCTCCCAGCGCAGCGGCCAGGTGAAGAGCCGCGGCGGGAAGGCGAACGCCTCCGTGTCGGTGCGGAGCGAGGTGAGCACCATCCAGACGAACGGCAGGATCATCGCCAGGCCGCCGAGCATCAGCACGACCCACAGCACGCCCCGGCCGAGCTTCACCAGCGGCGAGCCGCCCGTGACGGCTCCCCCCTCGCCGCCGCGGGGCTGCAGGTGCTTCAACGTCTTCACTGCCACGTCTTCAGCCTCCGCTCGTAGAAGTGTCGCTGGAGCAGCGTGAGGACCAGGATGATCACGAAGAGGAGCACCGCCATCGCGGAGGCGTAGCCCATCTCCAGGTTCCGGAAGGCGCTCTGCCACAGGTAGAAGAGGTAGACGCGGGTGCGGTCGAGCGGCCCGCCGTTGGTCATGATGTAAACGCTCTGGAAGACCTGGAACCCGCCGATCATCCCCATCATCGTGAGGAACATGGTGGTCGGCGTGAGCAGCGGCCAGGTCACGAATTTGAAGGTCTGCCAGCCGCCGGCGCCGTCGATCTTCGCCGCCTCGTGCACCTCCTCCGGGATCGAGCGCAGCCCCGCCAGGTAGATCAGCACCCCGAAACCGAGGCCGTGCCACACGCCGACCGCCGCCACGGAGGGCATCGCCAGGTTCGGATCGCTGAGCCACCCGGGGCCGGCGAAGCCGAGCCAGCGCAGCCCGGCGTTGATCAGGCCGTACTCCGGATTGAGCAGCCACTCCCAGACGAAGGCGACGGCCGCCAGGCTGGTGACGTGCGGCAGGAAGTAGATGGCGCGGGCGAAGGAGCGGCCGACAAACCACTTCTGGTGCAGCGTCACCGCGATGGCGAGGGAGAGCGCCAGGCTGGTCGGCAGCGTGAGCAGCACGTAGATCGCGGTGTTCAGCAGGGTCGACCAGACCAGCGGGTCGTCCTTCAGCCGCGCGTAGTTCTCCACCCCGATGTAGCGCGGGGAGCCGATCGCGTCGAACTGGGTGAAGCTGAGCGCGATTCCCCAGAGGCACGGGATCACCACGAACATGCCGATGATCAGCAGCGCCGGGGCGACGAACTCCCACCCCCACGCCTGCTGCGTGCGCCGCGGCTTCATTGCGCCTCTCCCTCGGGCGCCTCTCCCGGCGGCGTCTCGCCCCGCGCGATCGCCTCGGACCGCTTCATCTTCGCGATCTCCGTATTGATCTTCTCCGCCGCGGTCCGCAGCGCCACGGCGGGGTCGACCTTCTCCAGCAGGGCACGATCGACCGCCTCCTGCAGGTGGAGCATCATGCGGTCGCTGTACGGGTTACAGAACTCCACCGTCGTCCAGCCCTGCTCCAGCACCTGCGGGATCCAGCCGCACTTCTCCTCGAACTCCTCCGCGGTGTCGATGCCGGGGATCTTGCCCTCCGCGCCCGTCACCTCCCGGAACTTCGGAGAGCGCAGGGCGGACCACCGCGCGGGCGGCGCCACCCACAGGAACTGCCAGTACTTCTCCAGCGCCTCTTTGCTGCTCAGGAACTTCGCGAGCTTCCAGGCCGCCTCCGGGTGCTTCGTGTCGCGGCTCAGCGCCCAGTAGCAGGAGGTGCTGACCGAGCTGGCGTGCTTCCCCCGCGGCACCGGCGCCACGCCGAAGCGGAGGCGCGGCGCGTTCTTCTTGAGGGAGGGGGTGCGCCAGCTTCCGTCGATATACATCGCCACCTTGCCGGCCTCGAAGAACTTATCCGGCCCAAGACCGCCGCGTTGGGAGTTGGTCCGCGTCAGCGTGTAGCTCTGCATCAGGCTGCGGTAGAAGCTCAGCGCCTCCGCCGCCTCCGGGCTATCGAGGGTGGAGCGCTCGCCGTCCTCGGACCAGAACTTGCCGCCGGCCTGGTAAACGAACGGCCGGAACGTGGCGGCGCCCCAGGCGAAGTCGATCCCCACCACGTCCGCGTGGCCGTCTCCGTCGCGGTCCTTGGTCAGCTTCTTCGCGGCATCGTGGAGCTGCTTCCAGGTCCAGGTGGAGTCCGGATAGAAGATCCCGGCCTCGTCGAACAGGTCCTTGTTGAAGTAGAGCCCCTGGATGTTGATGTCCTGGGGAATGCCGTAGGTCTCCCCGTTGTACTTCAGGCTCTCCCAGAGGATCGGGATGAAGTCGCTCCGGTCGACCCCGTCCGGCCCGTCGATGAACCGGTCGAGCGGCAGGTTCAGCCCCCGCCGGAACCAGCCCATCGTCGACTCGATGTTCAGCCGGATCACGTCCGGCGCGATGCCGCCCGCGTGGGAGAGGAGGATGCGGCTGTTGTAGTCCTCGAAGTGGTGGAAGCGGACGCGGAAGCCGGGGTTCTGCCGCTCGAACTCCGGGATGTAGACCTTGGTGTAGAGGTCGTTCTCCCACGGCATCCCCCAGACGCTCATCTCCAGGTGGATCTCGCGCCCACCGCCCGGCGCGGCCGCGGGAGCATTCCCCGTCAGGAGGAGGCGCAGGATCAGGAGCGCCAGCGCTCCCAGGGTCAACAGGCGGATCATCGTCCGTTTCTCCGGGCTCCCCTGCCGGACTTCAGCGGAGACAGGCAGCGGGCTGGCGACGCCAGACCGCCCGGCAGGAGTCCCTCCCTTTTGGCTCTCGATCGATGAGTCTCCTTGTTATCGTGCCTGTACGTGCGCCGCGCGGCCAGTTCGAGGGCAGGAAGCGCCCCCCTCGGCTCCGAAGCAGGGAGAGAGAGACCGAACGGGATTTGGCAGAGGAGATGACCGGATGGAACCGGATTACGAGGCGATGCTGCAGGTCGCCATCGAAGAGGCGCGGCTCGGATTGGCGGAAGGCGGTATCCCGATCGGCGCCGCCCTCTTCAAGGCGGACGGCACCCTGCTCGGCCGGGGCCACAACCGCCGGGTGCAGGAGGGCGACCCCTCCGTCCACGGCGAGACCGACGCCTTCCGCAAGGCGGGTCGCCAGCGGAGCTACCGGGACAAGATCATGGTCACGACGCTTGCCCCGTGCTGGTACTGCAGCGGCCTGGTACGGCAGTTCGGCATCGGGACGGTGGTGGTCGGCGAGTCGGTCACCTTCCAGGGCGGGATCGACTGGCTCCGAGAGCTCGGCGTCCGCGTGATCGACCTCCACTCCGAGGAGTGCGTAAGGATGCTCGGCGACTACATCGCCGCCCACCCCGAGGTCTGGAACGAGGACATCGGAGAGGAGTAGGGGCCCGAGCCACCGGGCGGTTGAAACCACGGCAACAACAGCACGAAGTCCGCCTTCGCGGACTCAGGTGGGCTTGAGTCGGGCGTCCGGAGGACGCGTGGCCGCAGGCCGACGAGCGAGGTATTTTAATGCCTCGCTCGCCCGCCGGATGCGGAACAGCCCTGCGGCGCACCCGAAGAGCCTCCCGCCCGGCACGATCTACCGCCAGGCGGTACGGGCCCGCCGCTACGCAATACGCAGCACGGAATACGTCCTACTGCACCTGCATCGGCATTACGACCATCAGGTAGTCCTCGCCGTCGACGGGGCGCACCACGGCGGGGCTCAGCGGCTCGCTCAGCTCCAGGAAGACGCCGTGGCTCTCCACCACACCCAGGACGTCGAGCAGGTAGTTGACGTTGAACGCGATGGCGATCTCGTCGCCCTCGCGCGCCACCTCTACCTCTTCGTGGGCCCGGCCCAGCTCGCCGTCCGCGGTCACCAGCAGGCTCTCGCCCTCGGCGGCCACCACCACCCGGTCCTTCGCGGCGGCGGCTCGGGCGACGATGCGCGCGCGGCGGAGCGCCGACTGGAAGTCTTCCCGCTCCACCGTCAGGCGGCGGGTGTAGCCGGAGGGGATCACCCGCTCGTAGCGGGGGAACTGCCCCTCGATCAGGCGGGAGATCAGGATCATCGTCTCGGTGCGGAACTGGATCTGGTTCTGGTCTACGCGCACGTGGAGCGGCTTCTCGCCGTCGTCCGCCAGCACCCGCATCAGCTCGTTCATCGCGCGGACCGGGACGATCACCGTGGTGTCGCCGCTCGCTTCGGTCACCTTCGCGGTCCGCACCGCCAGCCGGTGGGTATCGGTCGCCGCCAGCCGCAGGGTGCCGTCCTGCACGATGAAGCAGACGCCAGTGAGGATCGGGCGGGTGTCGTCGTCGGAGGCGGCGAGCGCGGTCTGCCGGATCATGTCCTTCATCAGGGGCTGCGGAAGCTGCAGCGTCACCGCGCCGCCCACCTCCGGCAGCGCGGGGAAGTCCTCCGCGGTCAGGCCGTGGATCCGGTACTCGGAGCGGAGGCAGCAGATCAGCAGGTTGTCCTGGTCGTCGCCCGCCAGAGAGACGTCCGCCTCCGGCAGCGCGCCCACGATCTCGCCGATCGTCTTCGCCGGGACGGTCAGGGAGCCGGGCTCCTGCACCCGCGCGGGCACCAGCACCTCCACTCCCAGCTCCAGGTCGGTCGCGGAGAGCTTGATCGAGTCGGTGCCCGCCTCGATCAAGACGTTCTTCAGCACCGGCAGCGTGGTGTGGGTGGAGACGGCGCGGCTGACGACCTGCAGTCCTTCGAAGAGATCCTTACGCGGGATCGTGAGCTTCATAATCTAACCTCCGTAGAGTGGATGACCGGATGAAGGGGCCCTCGGAGAGGGCGGGGTGTGGGGCAGAAGGGGCTATTCCCGGATCCCGAGGACCAGCTGTCCCGGCGCTTCCGGCTCCCGCTCCGAGAGGTCCAGCTCCCGGCGCAGGTGAGCGAAGGCGGCCTGGAGGAACGCCTCACCGGGCTCGGGCTGCGCCTGGGCGGAGGTGAGGAGCTGGAGCGCCACGCGGACCGTCTCCACCTCGTCCCGGCACGCAGAGCACCGCAGGAGGTGACGCTGGATGCGGTCGCAGAGCTCCTCCGGGAGCTCGCCGTCCAGGTAGTTCCCGGCCAGCGCCTGAATATCCGCGCACTTCATGCCTCGTCCTCCTCGTCCGCGCGCTCCAGGCTCTGAAGCGCGTCCCGCAGCGCCCGGCGGGCCCGCTGGTGGAGGGAGCGGAAAGCGGTTTCCCCCTTTCCCACCACCTCCGCGGCCTCTCTGGCGGAGAGGCCCTGCACGTCCCGCAGGATCAGCGCCACGCGGTACTCCTCCGGCAGCCGGTCCAGCGCCTGCTCCACCAGGATCCGCACGGAAGTGCGGTCCATCTGGTCCGCCGGCGTCAGGAGCGCGGAGGCGTCTCCCACTTCGTCCAGCGGCAGCGTCAGCACGCGGGGCCGGCGCAGCCGGTCCAGGCACAGGTTCCGGGCAATGCGGAGCAGCCAGGTCTCGAAGCCGCCCTGGAGGTCCGGCGCGAAGCGGAAGGCGCGCAGGAACGTGTCCGTCACCACCTCTTCCGCTTCTTCCCGGCTCCGGAGCAGCGCGTAGGCGAGTCCGAAGACCCGGTTCACGTACCTCCGGAACAGCAGCTCCAGCGCCGCCGCGTCCCCCTGCCGGATCCGCTCGACCCAGTACTCCTCACCACAGCCGGGGATCATCGGTCCCCTGCCCTACACCAGGCCAGACGTACGTGGAGCTGGAAATGCATCGCGACTTTCGGAGACTCTTTTCCCAGGAGGGAAGCGCCGCCGGAGAGGGGTGCCGGGGGCGAGGGAATCCTACCCCACCCGAGGGAGACTCGCCAAACGCGGTGGAGGAGGAAGAAGGGGCAACCGGTGCCAGTCCGTTGAGCGGCGGTTTCCGAACGAACGGGAAGGCGCGAACAAAGGGGAGGACGCGAAGCTCGGATGGGGAAGCGGTGGCCCGCGCGCGAGTGAACTCGGCGCTACACAAAGCGAAGCCCGCCTGCGCGGGCTGGGAACCCGGTACCCGACGCTCCTCAGTTCCCCGGTCAGGTTCCCTTCGCGTCCTTCGCGTGACTTCGCGCCTTCGCGTTCGTTCGGATTCGTCCCCAGCGTGCTACTTCGGCCGGGCGAGCTGGAAGGTGCCGACGTACCCCTCGCTGGTATAGAAGCCGAGGAACTCTTTCTCGTTGGCGCGGCCGATCCAGTCGTAAACGCCGCCGTCCTTCGGGCCGAGGTCGACCGTCCCCTTGAAGAGCACCGCGCCCCCGGCCTGGCGGCCGGCCATCTTGATGCGGTACTTGTACGGCTGCCCGGCCTCGCCTTCGAAGGTCGCATCCCACTCGCCTGGCTTCGACTCTTCGACCTTGCAGGTGAGCGGCAGGCGGATCGCGGCTTCGGGGCGCTTGGGGGCGCCCTCGGGCGCGTAGAGACCCCAGGTGCCGGTCCAGTCGCCGGCGATGGCGGGCGCCTTCGGCTGCGGCTTCTCCTGGCCGAGCCCGTAGGCGGCGGCTCCGGCCGCGGTGCTCAACGCGACGGCCGCCAGCAAGATCGTTCGACGCATCGTCATCCCCCTCTCTTACCCCGCCGCTGCAGGCTGTTTTCAGAACCCCACGTCGAAGGGACGGAGCCTGGAAAAGTCCGGCCCCGTCCCCACGAGACCTACACCCTACCCCCTAAACCCTACGCCCTCGCGAAGCGTCAGCGAGCCTTCACGTCGTAGCAGAGCATGAAGTCCTGGTCGCGCAGGAGCAGCTTGCCGCCGGCGATCACCGGGTGAGCCCAGGCGTTCTTGTTCGACCGCTGCGGCTCGAAGCGGCCCTTCTCCACATACTGGCTCGGGTTCGCCTCCACCAGCGCCACCGGGCCGCTCTGGCTGCGGCAGTAGAGGTTACCGTCCGCGTAGACCACGGAGCCGTTCCCGCCGACGCTGCGGTTCTGCCACTTCGTCTCGCCGGTCTTGAACTCCACACACGTCAGGGTGCCGGGATCGTCGAAGCCGTAGAGGTATCCGTCGACCAGCACCATGCCGCCGTGCTTGTTCTTCATGTCGCGGGTGAAGTAGACCTCTTCCGCGGAGACCCCATTCGGGGTGCGCGCCAGCTTCACCAGCCCGCCCCCCACGTTGTACGCGGCGGCGGCGAAGAGCATGTTGTCCTGGAAGACCGGCGTGGCGATGTTCGCCGTACCGCTGGCCGGGCGGTTGTAGCGCCAGAGGAAGCGGCCGTCCTCCGCGGCCACGCCCACCACGCCGCCGTGCAGGAACTGGATGTACTGCCGCACGCCGTCCACCTCGGCCGCAATGGCGGAGGCGTAGTGGGCGGGGTCGCCCTGGGGCACCTGCGACCGCCAGATCACGTTCCCGCTGTTGCGGTCGAGCGCCACCAGGGTCGCCTGCGGGCCGCCCGGGGTGACGATCACCTTCTGACCGTCGACCAGCGGCGACTCGCTGTAGCCCCAGTTGGGCACCGCGCCGCCGAATTCTCGCACCAGGTTCTTCTGCCAGACCGGCTTGCCGTCGGCGGTATTCAGACAGACGACGTCGCCGCTCACCCCGAGGACGTAGAGGCGGTTGCCGACGACGGTGGGAGTGGAGCGAGAGCCTTCGCCATAGCCGACGTCGTGGTTCGCGGCGGCAATGCGGGTGCTCCAGACCGGCTGCCCGGTGCGCTCGTCCAGCGCCCACACCACCTCGTCATCGCCGCGGTAGCCCATGCCGTAGATCCGGCCGCCGGCCACCGAGGGGGTCGCGTAGCCGCCGCCGAGACCCTCGGACTTCCAGAGCAGTCGAGGGCCGCCCTGCGGCCAGCTCTTCAGGAGACCGGTCTCCCGGGAGATCCCGTCGCGGTTGGGGCCGCGCCACTGTGCCCATTCTCCGCCGCGCTCCTGGGCAGAGACGGCGACGGCGGCGGCGCTGAGGGCCGTGAGCAGAAGGACCCGGCGGGTCAGGGGCGCAGAGCGGAGGGTCATGAGGTTCTCTCTCCTGAGGAGTGTTAGAGGTGGGACGCGTGCGGCTTCTCCGTCGTTCGGTCGTCCGGCGGGCCGTCCGGTTGCAGGAATCTTTTGTTACTCGCTGCGAAGGGCGCTCATCAGCGGCCCACGCAAGGCCAGGGCGGTGGCGAGCCAGGTCCACAACAGGCCGGTGAGCAGCACGGCAGCGAGCGTGAGCGAGAGCGACACGTACGGCACTTCCGCACCCGGGGACCGGAGCGCCGGGAGCACGGCGAGGACTGCCGCGGCGATGCCGACCAGCAGCCCCAGCCCGAGCAGCAGGGAGTGCTCGCTGAAGATGAGCCAGCGCAGCGCCCGCCCGCGGAACCCGACCGCCCGCAGCACTGCCAGCTCGCTCCGGCGCTCCAGCACGTTCCGCAGCACGATGACGCCGAGACCCAGGCTGCCGAGCAGCAGGCCCAGCCCGCCGAGCGCCGCGAAGATCGAGAGATAGGTGTTCTCGACGGTGCCGAACAGCGCCAGTCGCTCCGGGGCGGGGGTCAGGTCGAGCCCTGCGTCGGTCAGCCCGTAGGCCAGCTCTTCCGCCACCGCCGGAGCCTGCTCGCGCGGCGCGTCGACCAGGAAGACCCGGTAGCCGCCGGACGACGGAAACGCCTCCGTAAAGTGAGCCTCGGAGATGAGGAGCCCGCCCTGCAGGATCGAGTTGGAGAGCACCCCGACGATCCGCAGCGTCCGCGGCTGCCCGCGGTCGTCGAGCATCACCACCGTGCCGCCGAGCCCCTTGCCGAGCGACCAGACGACGGTATTCACGTCGCCCACCGCCGGGATCTCGCCGTCCGGAAGCGTCCGCTCCAGCACGCGCCACGGGTCGCGCGGGTTGCCGTCGACCTGCGAGAAGGTAAACGCCTTCCGCTCCGCCAGCGCCGCCGGCTGCACGCCCAGGATGCGCGGGGTCTGGGCGCGGTTCAGGTTGAGGCAGGTCGCCTCGTCCCCCTCCCGCATCCGGAGCTGCACCAGCTGCGCGCCGGCCAGCTCCTCGCCGTCCAGCCCGAACTCGTCCCGGCCCGCCGCGCTGCCGAGGTCGTGGTAGACCGGCAGCGCCGTCTCTCCGTAGAAGGCAAAGCCGCCAGTCCCGGACGACCGCTCCTCCGCGTGGGCGAACGGGTCGTGCCGGTTCGCACCGACCGCGATCACGAGGAAGCTCCCGCAGGCGAGCAGCCCCACCGCCGCGAGGCTGCGGCCCCGGCGCCGGACGGTGTTGCGGATCCCGAGCCCGGAGAGCGAGAGCCCGCCGGGGTTCGCCCGCTGCTCCAGCCGCGCGAAGAGGGTGCGGCACACCGCGATCCCCGCGATCAGGAGCAGCCCGCCCGCCCCGAAGAAGTAGCCGGCGGCGCTCTGCGGCGTCGCTCCGAGCGCGAGCCCCGAGAGCGCGGCGGCGCCGAGGACGCAGACGACCGCCGTCGGCACTCCGGGAGCGCCTCGTCTTGATCCGGGCTTCTTCGCGGGCTCCGGCTCCAGCTCCGCGCCGGACGCCAGCAGCGCCCGCGCGGGAACCTGCGCCTGGCGCCGGGAGACGAGCCAGATCGTGAGGAGCGAGACCAGGAACCCGGCCGCGGCCCCGCCCACCAGCGTGAGCGGCTCCACGTGGAAGCGCAGCGGCGACTCCGCCACCGCCCCGCGCCAGACGGTCGAGAGCCCCAGGATCACCGCCTGCGTGTAGAGGACCCCCAGCGGCGCGCCGAGGACCGCCGCCAGCAGGGCGATCCCCGCCCCCTCCGCGAGGAGCAGGCGCCGCACGCGGGCCGGGGTGAACCCGAGGGCCAGGAGCACGCCGACCTCCTCGGAGCGCTGCTCCACGCCGAGGCCGAAGAGCAGCGCCGCCAGGATGAGCGCCGCCGCGATCAGGAAGAAGCTAAAGCCGAGGAAGAGCTGGCCGAAGTCGAGCGCCTGGCTCGCGGCGTTCAGCGCGTACTGCCGCACCGGCGTAAAGAAGAGCCCCAGCGTGGAAGGCCCAAGCTCCTGCCGCAGGCGGTCCCGCGCCGCGTCGAGGCCGCCGCCGGCCGGGTCGAACCGCAGCGCCGTCAGGCTGCCAAACCGGTTCTTCCACATTTCCTGCCCCGCGGCGAGCGTGACGAACGCCTTCGGCGTGCCGCGGTAGCGGTCCCAGTAGGTCTCGTCCTTGTCCCGGATGCGGTCGAGGTTCACCGGGATCCCGGGCTCCCAGTCCCGGCAGTTCTCCGCGTCCGAGACGCCGGGGAAGTCCGGCATCAGCGTGCGGTCCGCCGCCGCCCCCGCGATCGGCACTACCTCCCGCACGCGGAAGGTCTTCGCGCGCTCCTCGAGCTGCCGCATCGGCCCCACCACGAAGTAGCGCAGCGTCACCTCGTCGCCCGCGCGGGCCTGGAGGTCGTCAGCGAGCCATTCGTTCAGGACGATCTCGTCGTCGCGGAGGTCCGCCGGTCCCGGCGGTGCTTCCATCGCGGCGACCATCGAGTACGGCGTCGCCCGGCCGCCGGCACGCAGCTCGTTCACGAAGTACGTAAGCACGCCGCGCGCATCCGGCACCGCCTCGCGGGCGATCTGCCCCACCGAGTCATCCAGGAAGACGCGGTCGGTCCGCAGCTCGGCCCGCTGCGTGCCGGAGACGCTGCGCACCTCCAGACTGCCGTCCGCCAGCTCCCAGTGACGCGCCAGCGCCTGCCGCGCCTTCTCGCTCGCCGCGGTGGAGACCTCCGCGCCCCCGACCAGCAGCACGTTGGCGCGGCCTTCCAGCTCGATCTCCCGCTGCAGCCGCTCCAGCGGCACGAAGGCGCTGTACGGCGGGATCTGGTTCGCCTCCAGGCTGAAGCGCCCGAACTCCGCGTCGCTCGCGATGGCGGAAACCGGCAGCCGGATCGCGATGGCGGCATCGTCGGTCTTGGAGAGCGGCGCGTCGCGGGAGAGCAGGCTCGGCTTCTCCACCCGAAGCAGCACCTCGCTGCCGACCTTCGCGCCGAGCTTCCACGCGAGCCGCTCGTTCAGCACCACGCTGTCCGGCTCCGCGCCCGCCGGGGCGCGCCCGCCCGGAGCGAGCGCCCAGAACCGCTCGTCCACCCCCGCCACCTGCACCTGGGCGGCGCGCCTCTCGCCCTCGCCGGAAGCGGTCCCCCGCAGCAGTACCACCGGCGCGGGCGTGGCCCCCAGCTCCGCCGACAGCTCGTCCGCCAGCACCGCCCGGAAGAAGCGGTCGCCGCCCGCCAGCACCTGCGAGACCCCGCCAATGCGAGAAAGCGCCAGCTCCGTCAGCGAGTGGCGAACCGAGTCCCCCACGGCCAGCGCGCCCACCAGAATGGCGGTGCTCAGGATCGCGCCGAGCAGCACGCCGAGGTGAGAGCGCCAGTGGAAGCGGAGACCGCGCAGGACGAGCGTTCGAAAAGTCATGCTGGAAATCAGGCGTTCTGCGACAGGTGCCCCAGGAACTCGTCCAGCGTCGCCGCGGTGGCAGCCACGCGCTGAAGCTCCCGAAGCCGCTCCTGATCTCTGATCTGGTCGAGCCGATCGGAAACGGTAGCAGGGAGTGTTCCAAAGCGGGCCGTCAAAGTCTCAACCAGAGCATCGCGGAATCCACGCATGACACCGATTCGCTCTACACTTGTGACGTAAGGCATCACCTGCTCCTCCTCGTACTCCGCGATCTCGGTTTCGAACCCGAGCTCCAGCTCCTCCGGCAGCGCCATCATCCAATCGATGAAACGGAAGACCTCGATGATCTGTTCCCGGGTGAAGCCGCGGTGGTACAGTCCTTTTACGATCCGCAGCTTCCACTGAAGCCTCGATTGGGGGTCGTTTCGGGTCGACTGCGTGCGCAGGTGCGCCATCACCACGGCAGCAAACAGGTTCCGGCTGCTCTCCAACTCCGCCCAGCGAGCCTCCCAATCGAGCAGCTTCACGACCGGGAACTGCAATCCGGCGCGGCAGCCCCAGAGGTGGTGCTCGAACCGATCCGGACGCCAATCCGGCTGTGTGTCGCCAAGAACCCCGATGCTCACGACCGGGCGCTGGTACCGGTCGAACAGCCGGTAGTTGTAAACATACATCCGCCGGGCGAAGCCGGCGTCGGGCTGGCTCTGGACCTCGACGTGGATCAGGACCCACGCTTCCTCGCCTGAGAGCAGCCAGACCTTCGCGAGCTTGTCGACCACGCGCGGGCCCACCTTGGCGCGACGGACGACCCTCTCCAGCTCCTTGTCCAGAAAGGTATACCCGCGCACCCAGTCGACTTCTGCGGCGGCTTCCGGAAAGAAGAGCCGGAAGAAGCCGGGGAACTCCAGCTCCAGAGCCTCTTTCCAGGGTCCGTCCAGCTCGTCCGCACGCACGCGTTGCCGGGCCATCTCGTCTCCTCGCTCCGGCTACGACGGCTCACTCGGCGCCGGCACCAGTCTCCCATTCTCCAGGGCGAGCACGCGCGACATGCGGCGGGCCAGGCTCATGGCGTGGGTGATGACGACGAGCGCCACGCCTTCCTCGCGGTTCAGCTCGACCAGGAGGTCGGCGAGGTTTTCCGCGGACGCGCGGTCGAGCGCGCCGGTCGGCTCGTCGGCGAGGAGCAGCGGCGGCTCGTTGATCAGCGCGCGCACCACGGCCGCCCGCTGGCGCTCGCCGCCGGAGAGTTGGCCGGGGCGGTGGTCCAGCCGCGCTCCGAGGCCGACCCGCTCCAGCAGGCGCCGCGCGCGGGCTTCCGCCGGCTCCCGCCGCTTCTCCGCGCCGCCCGCCAGGGTCGGTACGAGCACGTTCTCCAGCACGGTGCACTGCGGCAGCAGGTGGTGGAGCTGGAAGATGAAGCCGATCTCGCGGTTGCGCAGCGCCGCCAGTGCCTGTTCGTCGAGCGAGGTCACGTCCCGGCCCCCCAACCGCACGGTGCCGGCGGTGGGACGGTCGAGCGTGCCGATGATGTTCAGCAGCGTGCTCTTGCCGGAGCCGGACGGCCCCACGATCGCCACCGACTCGCCCGGCGCGACACGGAGGTCGACTCCGGCCAGCACCCGGGTCGCGTCGCCCGACGCGGCGGTGTAGCTCTTCTCGACCCCGGCCAGCACCCGGGTCGCGTCGCCCGACGCGGCGGTGTAGCTCTTCTCGACCCCGGCCAGCTCGACCAGTGAACTCCCGCTCGAGGCGTCACTCACGTCCGTACCCCGTTTCTTCCTGAACTGTATCCAGCCGGACCCAGCGCCGCGACTTCAGCTCGAACCGGGGAAGTGTGCCGGGCGGGACCAGCTCCACCGGCACCCGCAGGTTGAACGCGGCCCGCAGCGCCGCCTCCACCTCCCGGGCGAGCTGCGCGGGGGCCTCGCAGCCGGGTGCCGGCTCCAGGTGCATCCGCACTTCCGCCATCGCCTCCCGCGTGTAGACCTCCACGCGGTACTCCGCCACCAGGTCGAAGCGCCGCACCGTCTCCTCGAACGCGCTGGGGAAGAGGTTGACGCCGCGCACCACCACCATCTCGTCGGTGCGGCCGCGGATGCCGCTCTCCAGCGCCAGGTCGTACCGCCCGCAGGCACACGGCACGGTGTCCGACCGGCGGACGCGGTCGCCGGTCCGGTACCGGAGCAGCGGGGACCCCTTGCGGCCGAGGTTGGTGAGCACCAGCTCGCCTTCCTCGCCGGGGCCGGCATGGGCGCCGGTCTCGGGGTCGATCACCTCCGCGATGTAGCCCGACTCCAGCACGTGGAGCACCCCCTCGCGGGCAGGACACTCGTAGGTGACCGGGCCGACCTCGGTCATCCCGTGGTGGTCCTTCAGCCGCGCGCCGGGCCAGAGCGCTTCGATCCGGCGGCGCGTCGAAGGGATGCCGGCCCCCGGCTCCCCGGCCACGACGATTGTCCGGACCGAGCTCTCGGAGAGGTCGATCCCCTCCTCCCGCGCCGCCTCGCCCATGCGGAGCGCGTAGGTCGGCGTGCAGCAGAGCGCCGTGACCCGGTTGTCCAGGATCGCCTTCAGCCGGGCGCCGGTGCTCATGCCGCCGCCCGGCAGGCAGAGGCAGTTCAGCCGGGTGCCGGCTTCGAAGGCGGTCCAGAAGCCGAGGAACGGCCCGAACGAGAAGGCGAAGAAGATCCGGTCTTCCGCGGTGAGGCCGGACGCGCGGAAGACCTCCACCCAGTTCTCCACCATCCAGCCCCAGCAGTCGTTCGTATCGAGCCACCGCATCGGGGTGCCGGTGGTGCCGCTGGTCTGGCTGAAGCGGGTGTACCGCTCCAGCGGGTAGGTCAGGTTGCTCCCGTAGGGCGGATGAGCGCGCTGGTCGTCGACCAGCTCCGCCTTGGTGGTGAACGGCGCGCGCGCGAAGAACGCCGCCAGGTCCGGAACCCCGCCCGCCAGGCCGGCCGGCTCCAGCTTGCGCGTATAGAAGCGGTTGGACGGTACCAGCTCCGCGACCAGCTCCTGCAAGAGCAGGAGCTGCCGCGCCTCGATCTGCTCCCGGTCCGGGAACCCCGTCATTGCGTCTTCGGCTCTCCCACCGGGGCGGCGTGGGCGCTCTTCGCGGGCGCGTGCGCCCCCGGTGGCGGCGGCATCGGCCGGTAGCGCGTCACCAGGAAGCCGCCCATCGCCGCCAGCCCCAGACCCAGGAAGAACGGCCAGCGGATGGCGGAGACGCCGCCGGCCGGCGGATGCATCGCCATGGCGACAATCGCGTTTACGATCGGCGCGCCGGCGAAGACGATCGCCATCACGACCGCCGGCGAGCCTTTGGCTCCAAAGGCGAGGAGCACGCAGAACGCGCCGATCGCCCCGACGATCCCGGCGATGAGCGACCAGGTCATCCCGCGCATCGGCATCTGCCAGGACGCACCGTTGATCAGCAGCACCACCAGCGGCGCCAGCACCGCGGTGAGGAAGTAGGCGATCCCCACGAAGAGGAACGCCTTGTAGCGTCCGTTCACCGGGTCGCCCATCGCGGTCTGCCCCGTGTGCAGGAAGACTCCGTAGACGCCCCAGGAGGCGACGGTCATCAGGGCGAAGATCAGCCAGGTCATCCCCGGCTGTGAAGATTGCTCGGTCGGCGGCATGGAAACTCCTTCGGACTCTCGATCTTTCGCGCCGCGGCGGGCGCGCTCCGGCTCAGGCGCGGACGCCTTCCCCCTCGCTCTCCGGCGGCGCCGTCTCGATCTGTTCGGCGAAGACGGGCGGGATCGGCACCGCCTTCATGGTGCGGGTCTCCGGATCGAGACAGACGCAGACGGCGGTCACCGACCCGCGCGCCACCTCGAGCGGCGCGTCCCCGCTCAGCTTGCGGAAGCGGAACTCGTAAGTTAGCGACTTCTCCCGCTTCTCCCGCACCCGGAGGTGGACCTCCACCCGGTCCTCGAAGCGCAGCGGCGCGCGGTAGTCGCAGCTGACGTTCACGCGCGGCCAGCCGAGGGTGCGCCCCTCGTGCTCGAAGTGGACAGAGAGCCCCAGCGAGCGGAGGAAGGCGTGCTCCGTGACCTCCATATAGCGGAAGAAGTTGGCGAAGTGCATGATCCCGGCCATGTCGGTCTCCGAGAACTCCACCGTCCGGACCAGCCGGAACTCATGCGCCATCCCTGCCTCTTTCTACTCTCCGCCGCCGAGCCATTCCGCAGGGAGGTTGGGCACGCGCGCGCCGCCCCCCTGCCCGGAGTGGGTTGAGACTGGATTGAGCGAAGGAGCGGAGGCCCCGCGGCGAGAAGTGCTCTCCAGTATCTCTCCCCGGAGCTCCCGATGCCGACCTCTCACCCCCCGATCTCCCGCCGCGGCGTCCTCGGCGGCCTGGCCGGCCTGGCGGCCCTTGCCACGCCCTCTCCCGCCGCGGCCCAGCGCGGCCGGTCCGGGCGCCACGCCTTTCTCGTCCTGATCGACGGGCTGCGCTGGCAGGAGGTGTTCCGCGGCGCCGACGAGACGCTCCTCTCCAAGGAGGCGGGAGGCGTGGGCGATCCGGACGCACTGCGGCGGGAGTTCTGGCGCCCCACCGCGGCCGAGCGGCGTCAGGTGCTGATGCCGTTCCTCTGGAGCACGGTCGCCTCCCGCGGGCAGATCCTCGGCAACCGGGACCGCGGCAGCCAGGCGCGGGTGACCAACGGCTTCCACTTCTCCTACCCCGGCTACAGCGAGATGATCGTGGGGTACCAGGACCCGCGCATCGACAGCAACGACAAGCGCCCCAACCCCAACGTGACGGTATTCGAGTGGCTGCACGGCAAGCCCGGCTTCCGGAACCGGGTGGCGGCGTTCGGGATGTGGGACGTGGTGCCCTACATCGTCAACCAGGAGCGCGCCGGCTTCTACGTCAACGCCGGCTGGGACCCGGTCACCGTGGGCAAGCTCTCCGAGGAGCAGAAGCTGATCAACCGCCTCAAGGCGGAGCTGCCCCGCCACCCGTGGCGCGACTACCCGTACGACGCGCTCCCCTTCCGAGCGATGATGGAGTACGTCAAGGCGAACCGCCCGCGCGCGGCGTGGCTCACGCTGGGCGAGACCGACGAGTGGGCGCACTCGCGGCGGTACGACCTCTACCTCGACGCCGCTCGCCGCACCGACGGCTTCCTGAAAACGCTCTGGGAGACGCTGCAGTCGATGCCGGAGTACCGGGACCGCACCACGCTGCTGGTCGCCGTCGACCACGGCCGCGGCCGCACCGGCAAGGACTGGACCTCCCACGGCAACGACATCCCCGGCGCCGACGAGATCTGGCTCGCCGCGCTCGGCCCGGAGATCGCCCCGCTCGGTGAGCGCGCCCACATCGGAGAAGTCACCCAGGCCCAGATCGCCGCCACCCTCGCCGCCGCCCTCGGCCACGACTACCATGCCGAGATCCCCAAAGCCGCCCCACCCATCGCGGAGCTGTTCAAAACTGGAACGGGATAGAAGCCAAAGCCCGGGAGCCCGGAGACGACAGCGGCGACCGAGCACTCCAGCGAGGTTCCCCTGGCGGGGAAGCGGTGGCGAGCCACCGCACTCCACAGACTTCACCGAGGCAGTCTCCCTTTCGGCCAGAGGGAGTGCCTCCCGGGCCGGCTTGTGGAGTGCGAATGCTTGTCCCCCGAACGGGGGGCTTGCTTTCGCGCCCCGCGCCAGCGGGGCATCCGGAGCCGGCTCCTGATTTCGCCAACAGGCTCTGGCGAGGGGTGGCCACTGGAGCGGCCAGTGAATCGCCGCGACGCAGAAGCCGTTCTCGACAAGCGAGAGAACCTCACTAGACAGCAGGACCCAACCCATCCCACCGCCAACGGGTCCCCATGCGCCCGCTTCTCCTCCTCGCCTTCCTCTGCGCCGCCATCCTCGGCGGCGGTGCGGCTGCCCAGCGAGAGCGGCCTGCCCGCCCGAACCTGCTCGTCATCCTGGCAGACGACCTGGGCTACGGCGATCTCTCCAGCTACGGCGCGGCCGACCTGAAGACGCCGCACCTCGACGCGCTGGTGGCAGACGGGATGCGGTTCGACCGCTTCTACGCCAACTCGCCGGTCTGCTCGCCCACCCGCGCCTCGCTCCTCACCGGCCGGTATCCGGACCTGGTCGGCGTGCCGGGGGTGATCCGCACGCACGCGGAGAATAGCTGGGGTTACCTGTCTCCGGAGGCGGAACTGCTCCCCAAGAGCCTGAAGCGCGCCGGCTACCACACGGCGCTGGTCGGCAAGTGGCACCTGGGGCTCACCCCGCCGAACACGCCGACGGACCGGGGATTCGACCACTTCCACGGCTTCCTGGGCGACATGATGGACGACTACCTGGACCATCGCCGCCACGGGATCAACTACATGCGCCTGGGCCGCCGCGAAATCGACCCGCCGGGGCACGCGACCGACCTCTTCACCACCTGGGCGATCGACTACCTCCGCACCCGCGCCGGCACCCGGCAGCCGTTCTTCCTCTATCTCGCTTACAACGCGCCGCACGTGCCGATCCAGCCGCCGGACGCCTGGGTCGACCGCGTGAAGGCGCGGAACCCGGGGATCGACGATCGGCGCGCTCGCCTCGCCGCGCTGGTGGAGCAGATGGACGACGGCATCGGGAAGGTGATCGACGCGCTGAAGCAGTCGGGCGACTACGAGAACACGCTGATCGTCTTCACCAGCGACAACGGCGGCCAGCTCAGTGCCGGGGCCTCGAACGGGCCGCTCCGCGGCGCGAAGGAAGACGTCTACGAGGGCGGCATCCGCGTGCCGGCGTGCGCCGTCTGGCCCGGGAAGATCCGGCGCGGCAGCCGCTCGGACCGCGTGGCGCTCACGATGGACCTCTTCCCCACGCTCTGCGAGGCCGCCGGTGTGAAGCCGCCCGCCCCGGTCGACGGCGTCTCCCTGATCCCGGAGTTGACCGGCACCGGCGTCCCAGCCGCGGAGCGGACGCTCTTCTGGGTCCGGCGGGAGGGCGGAGCCCGCTACGAGGGGAAGACGATCCACGCCGTCCGCCGCGGCGATTGGAAGCTGGTCCACAACAGCCCGTTCGAGCCGATGCAGCTCTTCAACCTGGCCGCGGACCCGAAGGAGCAGACCGACGTGTCGGCTCGGAACCGCCCGGTCTTCGACGAGCTGAGCGCCGCCCTGCGAGAGCAGATCCGCCGCGCCGGCCGCGTGCCGTGGGTGGAGCCGGAAGCGCCGCGGCGCCGCCGGACCGCGGCTACCGGCGCCCCAGCGCGGCCGTGATCGCCTGCTCCAGCTCGGCCCGGCTCTCCGGCCGACCGGCCCAGCCGAGGAAATGGTCCGGCCGGACCACGAGCACCTGACATTCGCCGAACCGGTAGGCCAGCAGTCCCGACGGATCGATCCAGCCGTCCCGCCCGATCGGGATCGTGGGTATGCCGAATGCGGGGTCGACTTCTACGGGCGGATGGTCGAGGAAGAGGAGGGCGGGACCGAGGCCGAGGAGGGGGTGCAGCCGGCTCGAGCCCCGCAGCCCCTGCAGCTCCACGTCCGGAACGCGCTCGCCGGCCGGACCGCCTCTCGCCGGAAACAGCGGAGACTGCCGGTAGCTCCCGGCGAGCATCGTGAGCCGGCGCATCAGCGGTCGTCGGAGGGGCCGCACGCCAGCCGCGGTCCGCGCCAGCCCCAGGGCGAGCAGTCGCAGAAGGCGGGGAGCGAAGACGGCGCGAGTGGCGCGGTCCGTAAACGAGTTCACCTCGCGCGTGACCAGGTCGTGGCGCTCCTGATGGTACGACTCCAGCAGCCGCTCCTCGTCCCCACCCGCCAGGATCGCCGCCAGCTTCCACGCCAGGTTGTGGACGTCGTGGATGCCGGCGTTCATGCCCTGCGCTCCGACCGGGCTGTTCAGGTGCGCCGCGTCGCCCGCCAGCAGCACGCGCCCCCGGCGGAAACGTGGGGCGCAGCGGCAGTGGAGGCGGAAATGGCTCGACCAGACACACTCGTAATCGCCCGGACCCCAGATCAACCGCACGAGACGGTCGACCAGCTCCCGCGGGACGGGGCTCCCGGCTTCCACCCGATCCGGGTTGGCGGGCACGCCGCTCACGATCCGCCAGTTGCCGCTCTCCAGCTTGAGGCCGAACGCGACCCGCTCTTCGTCTGCGGCCAGGCGGGGAAACGGGAGGTCGGCACGGCCATCTCCGAAGCGGACGTCGGCGAGGATTGCCTCCAGCGGGTAGGTAATCCCCTCGAGCGAGAGCCCCAACCGGTGCCGGACCGTGCTGTCCGCCCCGTCGCAGCCCACCAGGTACCGCGCGCGGTGCGCGTATTCCCGATCGCCGCTGCGGATCGTGGCCAGAACGCCGGTATCGTCCTGCTGCAGGTCGAGCAGCACCTGGCCGAAGCGGACGTCGCAAAGGCCGGTAGCGCGAACCTCCTCCAGCAGCAGGCGCTCCGTCTGTCCCTGCTCCAGGATACAGAGGCCGGCGAACCGGCACTCGTCATTCAGCTCTTCCACCGGCATCGTGAGCACCGGCTCGCCGGTCCGGGCGGAGTACGCCGTCAGGGACCGCAGGAAGAGCGCCTCTTCCAGCACCCGCTCGGCGATCCCCCACTGGCTGAAGATCTCCAGCGTCCGCGCGTGGATCCCCGGCGCCTTGGAATACTCACTGGTGGACGAGTGCTTTTCCACCAGCACCGAGTGGACGCCGCGGCGGGCCAACCCGAGGGCCAGCGAGAGCCCGACCGGTCCCGCACCCACGATCAGCACAGGGCTATCGAAGTGGGAGCTCGACATCACGGCCTCTGGCGCCACCCACCGGCCGGCCTGGCGCCGACCGCGCTCTAGCGCCCTACTCGGCCACTTCCCACAAACGGGGTCGCGCCACGCACGTCTTCCAGCCGCAGAACTCCCAGGACTGCCTCGCAGCTCCCGCTCTGGCCGATGCGCCACGGGTCCCAGGGCCTCCGGGGCAGCTCCGGATCGAAGAGCCGGCTCCAGCTTACCCGGAGCTCGGACTTCCACGGATCGGGGAAATCGCGGGGGTGGGCGTTCGGGTCAGTGTCGGGAAGCGCAGCGCTCCACCGGGCGTGCTCCCCCGCGGTGACAGCGAGATAGAGACCGCAGTAGACGGTGTCCCACGCCCAGATCGGAAACGTGACGAAGCTTCCGGCGGCGGGCTCCAGCTCGATCCGCAACTCCCGCTGGCCCGCCGGCCGGCTGTGCCGGAACAGGCGGAGATCCGGCTTCTGGCAGTAGGCCCACCAGGGCAAGGTGCCGGGATAGCCGGACACGCGGCGCCCCAGCTCCCCTGCCAGCCAGCGATAGGCGGGCGGAACGTAGGCGTCGTCAGATAGGCGTACCTCATCCACCAGCAGCTCGCCGGAGCGCTCCAGTTGCTCCCAGACCTCAAACGGTTGGATGGTCCAGAGTCGCACGGAGCTCGACTAAAGAAAAACTTGGCGCAACCCGCCATATGGCACGGTTCTTGCTAGAGCCTGAAGAGGCTCATTGACTGTATAGTGCTTACGCTCGCCGGCGCCAAAACGCCGGCGATTTTTTCGTCAGCGCTATCCCAGCTCGAAGGTGGTGACGCCGAAGACGCGGCGGAGGTCGAAGTCGGGGGCGCCGCGGGTGTACATCCGGGCGGTGTCGAAGACCGGGACCATGCCGTGGGCCTCGGCGAGGCGGACTGCCTCCCGGTGCGGCGCGGGGACATCCAGGAAGATTGGCTGGTCCGGCGCCTGTGCAGCGAGGCCGCTGAAGAGCCCCTGCGCTGTATCCTCGTCTTCCGCAAAGAGGGGGCCGATCTTGCAGCCGCTGCGGCACGGACGGATCATCCCGTAGCCGCACAGGCTGCCGTCCCGGATGAGCCCCAGCGCGGTCGCGCCGGGCTGGGCCAGCCAGCGCTGGAGGAAGCGGCGGCGGGGGACCGGAAACGCGGTGCGGTCGAACGCCTCGACCGCCTCCCACGGCACTTCCGAGAGGTCGGCCAGGCCCTCCGGGACGCTGCCGCCGCCGGTGCCCTGGTAGCGCACGTTCGGGTATTCCAGGCGGAACCCGGACTTGCGGTAGTTCTCCTGCTGGGCGGGCACGCCGTCCAGCCCCACGTTGCGGCCGTCCAGGTACTCCACCGCCGCGTTCCACACGCGCAGGCCGTAGCCGCGCCCGCGCTGGCCCGGCCGCACGATGTAGAAGCCGATGAAGCCGAAGGTGTCGTCGTAGGCAACGGCGGAGATGCAGGCGACCGGCTCGCCGTGGAGCGTCCCGACGAGGAAGCCCTGGGGGTCGGTGGCATGGAACGCCTCCGCGTCGTGAAGGCCGGGGTTCCATCCCTCCGCCGCGGCCCACTCGACGGCGATCGCCTCCAGCTCGCGCCGGCTCATGCGGCGGATCTCGAAGCCGGCTTGCGTCATCGGCTGCGGTTCCTTACACCAGGATCTCGCGCACCACGCGGGCCGGCTCCACGCCGGTGAGGCGGAAGTCGAGGCCCTGGTACGGGTAGGTGAAGCGCTGGTGGTCGATGCCGAGCAGGTGGAGCATCGTGGCGTGGAGGTCGTGAACGTGGACCGGGTCCTGCACCGCGTGGTAGCCGAGCTCGTCGGTGGCGCCGTAGGTGAGACCGCCCTTCACGCCGCCGCCCGCCAGCCACATGGAGAAGCCGCGGATGTGGTGGTCGCGCCCGGCGGTGCTCCCCTTGCCCTGGAACATCGGCGTGCGGCCGAACTCGCCGCCCCAGATCACCAGCGTGTCGTCGAGCAGTCCGCGCTGCTGAAGGTCCTGCACCAGCGCCGCGCTCGGCTGGTCGCAGAGGCGGCAGCAGGTCTTCATGTACGGCACCAGGTCGCCGTGGTGGTCCCAGCCGCGGTGGTAGAGCTGAATGAAGCGGACCCCCCGCTCCGCCAGCCGGCGCGCCAGCAGGCAGTTGTAAGCGAAGGTGCCCGGCTGGCTGGCGTCCGGCCCGTAGGCGTCGACCGCCGCCTCCGGCTCCTGGGAGAGGTCCATCAACTCCGGCACGGAGGCCTGCATCTTGAACGCCAGCTCGTACTGGGCGATGCGGGTCTCCAACTCCGGGTTGGCGACCGTCTGGTTGCGGATGCCGTTCAGCTCCCGCAGCGTGTCGATCAGCTCTCGCTGCTGCGCGCGGGAAACGCCGGCCGGGTTGCGGACGTAGTGGACCGGGTCCCCGGAAGAGTAGAACTGCACGCCCTGGTAGCGGCCCGGCAGGAACCCCGCGGCCCACTGCCGCGTGGCGATCGGCTGCGGGTTGCGTCCGCCTTCGCTGGTCAGGACGATGAAGCCGGGGAGATCGTCCGTCTCCGCCCCCAGGCCGTAGGTGACCCACGAGCCCATGCTCGGCCGCCCGGAGATGGAGGTCCCGGTGTTCATCACCGTGTGGGCCGGATCGTGGTTGATCTGGTCCGTGTGCATGGAGCGGACGATGCAGATCCGGTCGGCGATCTTCGCCGTGTGGGGCAGCAGCTCGGAGATCTCCTGGCCGCTCTTCCCGTGCTTGCCGAAGGCGAACTGCGGGCCCAGGCACTTCAGCTCCTGGTTCTGAAGCTGCGCGATCGGCTGCCCCTGCGTGAACGAAGCCGGCATCGGCTGTCCGTCCATCTCCGCCAGGCGGGGCTTGTAGTCGAACGTCTCCAGGTGACTCGGGCCGCCCGACATGTAGAGGAAGATCACCCGCTTCGCCTTCGGGGCGAAGTGCGGCAGTCCCGGCAGTCCCGCCGCGGCGGTGCGGGGACCCCTGCCCGGCGCCGCCGGCGCTCCGGAGCCGGGCAGCACGAAGAGCGCCGCCGCCCCCAGCCCGAGCGAGCTCTGCCCGAGGAAAGCCCGCCGCGTCGACCGCGCCTGAAGAAGCTCGAAGAGGTCCATGCCGTGATACTTCACTACGGTTGCAGGTGAGCAGGCTCGCAGGTTGCAGGTTCTGAACCGGGAACCTGCCCACTGGCCAACCGGTAACCCCGGCAGGCTATCCGCTGATCGCCGGGGTGCGGCTGGGAGCGTAGAAGCACTTCTCGCCCTCGCCGCGGGCGCACTCCCGCGCGAACTCGATCATGTGGTGTGACACCACGCCGACGTGGATCACTTCCTCAATTTTCAGCCGGCGCAGGTTCGGCTTCGCCATCTGCCAGAAGCGCTGCCGGTAATCCGCCTTGCGCCCCACCTGCCAGACCAGCCGGGAGAGGATGCCGGCGCCGCGCGCAATGCTGCGCGGATTCACGCGGGCCCGGGTGGGGGGCGGCACCTTGCGGTTCGGGTAGGTGTGGCGGAGCTGGTGGTCGAAGCGCGCGTAGATCGCCTCCGGCGAGTAGGCGCGGGTGACGCACTCCTGCCACATCGAGACGACCGTCTCGTACGGCAGGCGGAAGTCGACGTTCGACTCTCGCCCGGCGCCGTCGAGCAACCGCCCCTCCGCCTCCAGCCGGCGCCAGAGCGGCGTCCGCGGGAGCGCGTGGAGGATGTTGATGGTGAGCATCGGGATCCCGGAGAGCTCGATGAACTGCACGATCCGCTCGCCGGTGGTCGGGGTGTCGGTATCCAGGCCGATGATGATGCCGGAGACCACTTCCATCCCGTAGCTGTTGAGGGTCCGGACCGCCTCCAGGATCGGCTGGCGCAGGTTCTGCTTCTTCATCATCGCCTGGAGCGCGTGCTCCTCCGGCGTCTCGATGCCGCAGAAGACGGTGTAGAAGCAGGCCTCCCGCATCAGCTCCAGGACGTCCGGCGCCTGCGCCAGGTTCAGGGTCGCCTCGCAGGCGAACTGGATCGGGTAGCCGCGCTCCTCCTGCCACTTCACCAGCGCCTGCAGCAGCTCGACCGCCGCCTTCTTGTTGCCGATGAAGTTGTCGTCCACGAAGTAGACGCACCCCGGGTTGCCGCGCGCCAGCATCGCGTCGAGCTCCGCGGTCACCTGCTCCGGCGTCTTCAGGCGCGGGTTGCGGCCGTACAGCTCCGGGATGTCGCAGAACTCGCAGCGATAGGGGCAGCCGCTGGAGAACTGGACGCTCGCCAGGAAGTAGTCGGTCAGGTTGAGCAGGTGGTAGGCCGGCAGCGGGAAATCGGCCAGCGGCAGCCGCTCCTCGGTGGTGTAGACCTCCTGCCGCTCCGGCCGCTCGACGCTCCGGTCGAGCCGCTCGATGATCCGGTCGGTGGCGTCCCCCATCTCGCCGAGGTGGAGGAGGTCGACGTCGACGTACCACTCCGCGCTGCTGGAGACGGAGGGGCCGCCCAGGACGGTGATCTTGCCGAAGGAGTGCGCTCGCTCGTTGATCTCCCGGATCCGGTCCCGCTGGACGTGCATGCCGCTGATGAAGACCACGTCTGCCCAGCGGTAGTCGGCCTCGGTCGCGCGGGAGATGTTCTCGTCCACAAAGCGCACCTCCCACTCCCGCGGCATGTAGGCGGCGATGAGCAGGATGCCCTGCGGCGGCATAAAGGCCCGCACCCGCATCAGCGGGAAGGCGTGGTCGAACGTGCCGAACGAGTGGGTGTACCGCGGAAACACGCAGAGCACGCGGCGCCGGTGCTGCGGCTGGTAGTCCGGGCCGCGCGGCGGCACGGGGGCGGGCTTAGGGATGGTAAGCTCGACGAGCGAAGATCCTGACATGCGGGTGGGTCTTCCCCAGCGCCGGCACTCCCCCGGCGCGACACTGTTCTTCCCGCGTACACTCTACCACGCTGGCTCCATCACCCGCTGTTCTGACCGCCCTCCAGCCAGGCGACACCGATTTCACCGCCGAGATCCGAACCTGTTTCACCACAGAGACGCGGAGAGCGCAGAGAGAACACAGACCAGGCGCCGAGAGGGAGGGGCCCGTTCCGCCTGTCGAGTACCGTACAGCGGCCCCGGAGCTGCTCCTTCTGGTCTTCTTCTTTGCGTCCTTTGCGCTCTTGGCGGTTAGTCCGGTTCGGATCCTGGTTCGGGTTCTCTCCGCGTCCTCTGCGTCTCTGCGGTGAATAAAAGTTCGGATTCGGTCCGCGCCTCGGCGGTGAATCCGGGTCTGGAGCTCAGAGGTCCGTGCGTTCCAGGACGTCGTCGCGGACCCGGAAGATGTACGGGGTGAGCGGGTGGTTCATCCGCTGGAAGTCCTGCTTCACCTGGCGGATGATGCTGGCGCAGACTTCCGGGTCCCGCTCGGAGAAGGCGATGAGGAAGTCGCGGTTCGGGAGGCCGACCAGGTACTCGTCGCCCAGCTCCGCCGCGAACGAGTCGCGGAGGCCGGGGAGCACCAGGCGGGCCGCGTCGTAGCCGTCCTGCGTGTTCACCACCATGGCGATGGTGCCGCCGTCGCGCGCGGGGAGCACGGTGACCGGCAGCTCTCCAGAGCGCTCCGCCAGGTTGTCGACCGCCACCTCCTGCACCCGCTCCAGCGGCACGCCCCACTCATCCAGGATCGTCTCGGTAGCGTAGGCGAGCCGGGTGGGTGAGTCGATGGCGAAGCAGAGCAGCAGCCCGGGCGCGAACTCCACGCTCACCAGCGGCAGCTCGCGGCGGATCTCGCGGACCCAGTCGTGCGACTTCAACATCGGCAGCAGCCGGCCGCGGACGGCCGCGTAGTCGTGGTACTCGTCGTGCTCCAGCTCCGCGGTCAGCATCTGGTCCAGGTGCTCCCGGATCAGCACCCCGGCCGACTCCGGAGTGAGCAGGCAGCTCCGGTAGAGGTTCTCCAACCCGAGAGAGGTGTTCAGCTCCCCCTCGGTGTCGCTCAGCTCGATCGTCCAGGCATCGCCGGCGGTCGCCTGGAATCGCGGGTACTCCCGCTGCAGCACCTCCAGCACGCGCTCCCGGAACTGTTCCGGCGACGGCGGCTGCACCTCCGGCAGCCGGAGGGACGCCAGCAGCTCGTCGGCGGCACGGCGCTGCGACTCGGAGGCGGCGCCGGGGCCAAGCTGCGTGGCGTAGAGCGCCAGGGAGCCGGCCCGCACCAGCCACATGCGGATGCGCGTGCCGGAGGGGGCGAGGTCGGCCCGGGCGCTTTCCCCTTCCCCGTAGGCGACGGTCCGCTCCCCCTGGCGCAGGAGCGTGACCTCCTCCGGAGCGAGGGGAATGTCGAGCCGGTGCGCCGTCTTGACGAGCTGCATCCGCAGCTCCTCGTCTCCCGGCTGCGACTCGTCGGCGCCCATCACCACCGGCGAAAAGCTGACCGCCGTCGGGTCTACCCGGCCGCTGTAGACGAAGGTGACGCTATTGCTCTCCTCCTGGAAATGCGGCTCCCACTCGGACGGGTGCTCCACGGAAAAAAGCTGGCGCGGGTGCTCGTAAGTCGGCATCAGTCCTTCCAATCGGGGTGTGGTCTCACCGCAGAGACGCAAAGGACGCGGAGAGAACCCGAACCACCTAGAACCGCCAAGAACACCAAGCTAGCCAAGAGCTATTAGACCAGGAAGCTTTCCCGGATCGAGAACGCCGTGCGTCTACGGGCCGCACTGATACTCTTGGCGTTCTTGGCGTCTTGGCGGTTAAGCCTTCTTGCTGACTGGTTCTCTCTGTGCCCTCTGCGTCTCTGCGGTAAAACCCGGTTCGGGAGACTATCGCGGAGGAATCCCCAGCCAGCCGGCGGCCGCCTCCGCCAGCTCTTTCACGAGCGGGTCGACCGCCCACGGGTCGGCGTTTTCCAGGCGCAGGCAGACCGGGCCGTCGTAGCCCGCCAGGCGGAGGCGCTCTCCGAAGAGCGGTAGATCGAGCTCGCCTTCTCCGGGCGGCACCACCCGTCCGCGGAGCGCGTCGTTCAGGTAGACGCAGCGCGGCAGCTCCGGCAGGGCTTCCAGCTCCAGCGGGTCCCAGCCCGCGAGCAGCGCCTGGCCCGGGTCGAGCGCGATCCCGAACCGCCGTCTCCCGGCCGCGCGCAGGATCTCCGCCAGCGCCCCCGGGTCGGCGGCCACGGTGCCGGCACGGTTTACCAGGCAGACGTCGACCGGCAGCGCGCCGAGCGCGCGGTCGAGCAGCCGCAGCCCCGCCGCCACCGCTTCCGGGGTGCCCTCGAAGGGGGCTTCGGTAATCAGCAGAGCGCTGTCCAGCTCCCGGGCATAGGAGGCAGCCCGGCCAATCGCCGCCAGGGCGGCTTCCCACTCCGGCCCCTCGGCCACCCTGGGCAGGGGCCCCGTGCGGACCGCCGCCAGCTCCAGCTCTTCGGCCCGCAGGCGCGCCCGCATCGCCTCGACATCCGGGAACGGCTCTTCCGGCAGGTAGAGCTCCACGCCCGCGTACCCCGCCCATCCAGCCTTGGAGACGGCGGTCTCAATACGGTCCTCTGGGAAACAGGCGGTGGAACAGACAAGGCGCACGCAGGATCTCCGAATCTCCGGTAAAAGGTTCCCTCAGCATACCATGGCCTCTGAGGGCGGGGTGCAGAGGACGGAGTGCGGAATTCGGATCTGCCGTGAACGAGATCGCTTGCTCCTGCTCGCTGGCGACCTGGTGCTTCCGGCACGTTTTAGCTACGGGTGGCCATTGCCGGCCCGGACACCGGGCCGTGTCTGTCCCTCTGTCCCTCTGTCCCTCTGTCCCTCTGTCCCTCTGTCCCTCTGTCCCTCTGTCCCTCTGTCCCTCTGTCCCTCTGTCCCTCTGTCCCTCTGTCCCTCTGCCCCTCTGTCTCAGAACAGCCCGGACATCGTGCCGTCCGGCAGCAGGTCCATCTCCACGGCGCTGGGCTGGCGGGGAAGGCCGGGCATCGTGAGGATCTCTCCGGCATAGACCACCACGAAGCCGGCCCCGGCCGAGAGGTGGAGGTCGCGGACGGTCAGG
The DNA here is from genome assembly GCA_046292385.1 of Armatimonadota bacterium. Taxonomy (GTDB): domain Bacteria; phylum Armatimonadota; class SYMT01; order SYMT01; family SYMT01; genus JBKBRF01. Next base: position 105,650 of record JBKBRF010000010.1, read on the forward strand.
GCGTGGCCCTCGGGGGCGCCGTGGAGGGCGGGGTCGTCCGAGAAGGAGTACTGCGTCTTGGCGATGCAGACCGGGAGGCGGTCGTAGTGGTGCTCCTTCAGCCAGGCGAGGCGCTTGACGGCGGGAGGCAGAAAGCGGACCGAGCCGGCACGGTAGACTTCGCGCGCTACCGTCTCGATCTTCTCCGCCACCGGCGCGTCGTCGCGGTAGATCGCGTGGTACCCGGAGGGCGTCTGCAGCGTCTCCAGCAGCAGGTGCGCCACCTCTTCGCCGCCGGCGCCGCCGCGGCGCCAGACGTCGGCGACTCCCACCGGCAGATCGTGCTGCCGGCAGAGGTGCCGCAGGTGCTCCAGCTCCGCTTCGGTATCCGAGGGGAAGCGGTTCACCGCCACCAGGATCGGCAGGCCAAACTTCCGCAGGTTCTCGGCATGCCGCTGCAAGTTGGCGAAGCCGGCGTCGATCGCCTTCAGGTCCTCCTGGTCCAGCTCGTCCAGCGGCACGCCCCCGTGCATCTTGAGCGCGCGGACTGTCGCCACCAGCACGGCGGCATCCGGGTTCAGGCCCGCCTGGCGGCACTTGATGTCGAGAAACTTCTCCGCGCCCAGGTCGGCCCCGAAGCCCGCTTCGGTGAGGCAGATCTCGCCGAGCTTCAGCGCCATCCGCGTGGCGAGCACCGAGCTGCAGCCGTGGGCGATGTTGCCGAACGGGCCGCCGTGAACCAGCGCGGGGGTCCCCTCCACCGTCTGCACCAGGTTCGGCTTCAGCGCGTCCCGCAGCAGCACGGTCATCGCGCCGGAGGCCTTCAACTCCCCGGCGGTCACCGGGCGGCCGGAGCGGTCCGAGCCGACGACGATGCGCGCCACCCGCGCGCGGAGGTCCTCCGCGGACTGCGCCAGGGAGAGCACCGCCATCACTTCGGAGGCGGCGGTGATCTCGAAGCCGGTCTCCCGCGGGTCGCCGTTCGCGCGCCCCAGGCCCACCACCACCTGCCGGAGGGAGCGGTCGTTCATGTCGAGGCACCGCTTCCAGGTGACGGTGCGCGGGTCGAGCTCCGGCTTCAGCCGCCAGTGGAGGTGGTTCTCCACCATCGAGGCGAGCAGGTTGTTGGCGGCGGTGATGGCGTGGAGGTCGCCGGTAAAGTGGAGGTTGATCTCCTCCATCGGCATCACCTGGGAGTAGCCGCCGCCGGTCGCCCCGCCCTTCATCCCGAAGATCGGCCCGAGCGACGGCTCTCGCGTGGCGGAGACGGCGCGGCTCCCGATCCGCTGCAGCGCCTGGGTGAGCCCCACCGTCATGGTGCTCTTCCCCTCGCCCGCGGGGGTGGGGGTGATCGCGGTCACCAGCACCAGCTTGCCGTCCGGCCGCTCCGCCCGCGCCTCCAGCGCTTCCAGCCGCACCTTCGCCTTGTGGCGGCCGTACAGCTCCAGCTCTTCCTCGTCCAGGCCGGCGGCGGTGGCGACCTCCAGGATCGGGCGCAGCTTCACGGAACGGGCGATCTCCAGGTTTCCACGCATAAAGCTCTCCACGGGACGGATCGACGGCCTCCGTAACCTTACCTCCCGCGTCCCGCCCGAGACCGGTCTTCGTGGGCCTTCCAGGCGCCAGACGGGCTCTCGAGAGCCCGGCGGTGAAGAACAGGTTTGCCCGCTCGCCGAGGGGCCGATAATCCCCTCGGGAGACAGCCAGCATGAAAACGCTAGCAGAGCCTCGGGCCAGAGCGTCAGCGCCTCAACGGGCGGAGAGCTTTCCGGAATGGGCCGCCGCCGAAGTAGGCCGGCTGATCGACGCGCGCGCGCAGGCGACCACCACCGCGGAGCAGGCGGAGCTGGAGCTGCGCATCGCGATGGTCTACGACGCGGCCCAACGCTACGGCCGCTCTCTCGCAGACAGCGCGGAGCTTCCTTGAGGGATGAGGGATGAGGGATGAATCCTTCATCGCTTCGCCTTGGCTGACTTTACGCTGGCGACAAAGATGGCGATGAGCTCATCCGACTCTCGAAGCAGCGGCGCGATGCTCTCGGCAGAGGTGATCTCTGCGGCTGCAGCAGCTCCAGCCAGTAATGAGTCTCCTCCAACTCCTGTAAGGCGCCTTCCATCTTGCTGATCAGGTCCGCGGTCGACTTGGCTCGGAAGGCTTCCCGATACTGCGCACCTGGAGAAGTGCCGGCACGCAGCAGTTGCCGACCCAGCACCTGGGCTTCCGCCGTCCGTGGTAGTTGTCCGTAGAAGCGCACCACGGCCAGTGCGAACTGCTGCGTACGCGCGCGAAGATCCTGCCGGCCCCGCTCCGGCACGGCCTTGAATGTGAATTGCTCCCCTCCGGGGGTGGGTTCGGATTCATCCTTCATCCCTCATCCTTCATCCCTGTCCCGGAGAGCCACGGTGGGTTCAGCTCCACGATCCGGGCGTAGACGGGGCAGCTCTCTCGGTGAGCGCCGGGCAGGTAGCCGGTGCTGAGGAGGAACTCGTTTACGATCTCCCCGCCGGTGAAGACGAAGGTCCGCTTGAAGAGCTTCCGCCACTCGTCGCGGGAGCGGGGATGATGGGCGTCGAGCCAGGCGGCGAAGGAGCCGTGCTCCTCCCGCAGCGCCAGGATGCGCCGGGCGTTCTCGATCGCGGCGTTCACCTTCAGCCGGTTGCGGATGATTCCCGCGTCCGCCAGCAGCCGGGCGCGCTCCTCGTCGCCGTAGGCCGCCACCCGCTCCACGCAAAAGCCGTCGTACGCGCGGCGGAAGCCCTCCCGCTTCTTCAGGATCGTCAGCCAGGAGAGTCCCGCCTGGTTGATCTCCAGGCAGAGCCGCTCGAAAAGGGCGTCATCGTCCCGGACCGGGAAGCCGTACTCCTCGTCGTGGTAGGGACCGTGGAATGGCGTCCCCGCCGCGTCGCAGTAACTCGGTGCCGACCCCTCCAGCTCTCTCGTGACTTCCATGCTCCTGCTCCCTCTTGAACCCGGTTGACCGCCCAGCATATAGAGTAGCGGTAGAAGTCGCAACGACCAAATTGCCGCAGGGGAGAGTGTGGCGTTGTAAGGATTTTCCTCGTTGCGTGCGGAATGGTCTCTCGTCCGGGAAGCGAGCGGGCATGCAGCAGCGCTCCGAGCCGGGCCCCGGATTGAAAGGAAGCAACCTGAATGAACCGAGGACTCTACCTGGTAGGGATGGGGGCGCTCGCCGCGCTGCTGACGCTCTCGGGCGGCGGCGCCCGGGACGTCGTCGCCGCGCCGGCCGCCGAGCCAATCCGGGACGCGCAGGGCAACGAGATCGGCGGGTTTGAGAACTGGGGCACCGGCAATGCCCGGCCCCCAGGTGTTCCCCAGATCGTCGCTCTGGAGCCGGTGGGCTGGACCGCCAAGTACAACGGGTACACCGAGATCTCCGGAGTAGCCGATCCGGTCACCCAGACGAAAGGGAAGAACGGCGCGGGCGTGCGCGGGCAGGTGCTCCAGTGGGTCGATCAGAACCAGCAGAAGTGGATTCTCCGGCCGGAGCTCTCCGCGGGACCCTACCTGGAGGAGGGGCTGAACTGGGGGGCGGGCGTGCCGGTGAGCAAGCGGCACGCGCAGGTCACCGGCATGTACCAGTTCAAGCCGAAGAAAGGCGACGGGGTCTCGATCTACGTCGAGATGTACCGGAACGGGCAGATGATCGGACAGGGCGGCGCTACCAGCCGCAAGGCCCAGAAGAAGTGGAAGAAGTTCAAGGCGCCGATCTTCTACTTCGGCTCCGGAAACCCGGACACGGCCCGGATCCTGATCCAGATCGTGGGGAAGGAGACTCGCCAGGGGTTCAAAGAGCCGACTCCGGGCTCCTACTATCTCGTGGACGAAGTGAAGTTCGCCGGCGTGGCGCGCTGATCCGCCCACCCCTCCCAATCCGGCACCGTCCGGAAACCACTCGGCGCTCGCCCGCGTAGATTCCGGACGGTGCAGTCTCCTAAATGGCTGCGGGCCAGGCGACTGGCCGCTATACTGCAGTGTCCGACTTCGAGCCTCCCCTCTGGGGCTCGTCGGCCCGTCGCCCGGCAGCCGGCGCTACGACGCAGGTCCCGCTGAGCGGAGGCGGGCTCTTCATCCCTCCGCTTCTCTCCGGCGCGCCGTATCCCCGGGGATAAGCCCGGTCAGGATCTATCCATGCGCACTCCTACGTCTGTCTCACTCGGCCTGCTGCTGGCGGCCGCGGTGGGAACGCTGCCGGCCGCGGCGGGAGCCCCCTCCCCGGTCCAGGCGCCTACCCCGGCTCCGACTCCCCCCACGCCGGAGATGCCGAAGGCCGGCATGCCGGTGCCGGGAACGCCCGGCGGGGCCGCGGCGGCACGCAAGAAGCCGAACGAGCCGAAGCCGTACGAAGAGGTGATCACCAAGGAGGCGAAGTCGGACGACGGCCTCTTCAAGGTGCACCAGGTCGACGACAAGATCTATTTCGAGATTCCCACCTCGCAGCTCAAGAAGGAGCTGCTCTGGGTGAGCACCTTCGTGCGGACCCAGGTCGGCTTCGGCCTCGGCGGCACGGAGGTGCAGGACCGCGTGATCCGCTTCGAGCAGCGGGACGACAAGGTGCTGCTGCGAGGAGTCGACTATCAGATGCGCGCCGGGACCGAAGAGGGCCAGCGGCTGATCGACCTCGCCAACCTGGAGCCGATCATCCGCGTCTTCGACGTGGCGGCGTACGGCCCGGACAAGGCGCCGGTGATCGACGTCAGCGCCCTCTATCTGCAGGAAGTGCCGGAGCTCTCCGCCCGCGAGGCAGTGGGAGCCAGCCGGATGGACCCGTCGCGCACCTTCCTGGAGAAGATCAAGTCGTTCCCGCGCAACATCGAGACCGTCGTCCTCGCGACGTTCGTCCCCACCGCTTCCACCGGCTTCCGGTTCGGGATCCCGTCCGGCGGTCCGCGGCGGGACAGCAGCCTGCAGAGTGTCTCCGCGGTGGTGCGGCACAGCCTGGTCGCCCTGCCGGACGATCCGATGAAGCCGCGGCTCGCGGACTCGCGGGTCGGCTACTTCTCCGGGCAGCACTACGAGTTCGACCGGCCGGACCACCGGGTGGCGGAGCGGACCTACATCCGCCGCTGGCGCCTGGAGAAGAAGGACCCGGCCGCGGAGCTCTCCGAGCCGGTGAAGCCGATCGTCTACTACATCGGCCGGGAGATCCCGAGCCGCTGGCGCGAGTACGTGAAGAAGGGCGTGGAGGACTGGCAGGTAGCGTTCGAGGCGGCCGGCTTCAAGAACGCGATTATCGCCAAGGAGCCGCCGACCCCCGAAGAGGATCCGGACTGGGATCCGGAAGACGTCCGCTACTCCACCATCCGCTGGCTGCCGTCGACCACGGAGAACGCCTACGGGCCCCACGTGGCGGACCCGCGCACCGGCGAGATCCTCGAGTCGGACATCAAGTTTTTCCACAACATCCTGAAGCTGAACTCGGAGTGGTACTTCACCCAGGCCTCTCCGAACGACCCCCGCGCCCAGCGGCTGCCGCTGCCGGACGACCTGATGGGCGAGCTGGTGCGCTACGTCACCGCGCACGAGGTGGGCCACACGCTGGGGCTGCAGCACAACATGAAGGCGAGCTCCGCCTACACCGCCGCGCAGCTCCGCGACCCGAAGTTCACGAACGAGTTCGGCACCGAAGCCTCGATCATGGACTACGGCCGCTTCAACTACGTGGCGCAGCCCGGAGACGGCGCGCGGCTGATCCCGATGATCGGACCGTACGACAAGTTCGCCATCGAGTGGGGCTACAAGCCGATTCCGAGCGCGGAGACTCCGGATGACGAGAAGAGCACGCTCGACGCCATCGCGGCGCGACAGCTCTCCAACCCGCACCTCCGCTTCGGCCACGAGGCGTCTTCCGAGGACCCGGGCCGGCAGACCGAAGACCTGGGCGCCGACCCGGTCGAGGCGACCGAGCTGGGGCTGAAGAACCTGAGCCGGGTGCTCGACTACCTGATCCCGGCTACCACAAAGCTGGGCGAGAACTACGACGATCTGGACCAGATGTACTCCGCGGTAGTCAGCCAGCGGAACCAGGAGCTGATGCACGTGGTGGCGGTCGTCGGCGGCGTCACCGAGACCAACTACCACGCCGGCCGCGGCGGGCTGGTCTACGTGCCGGTCGACGCCTCCCAGCAGCGGCGTGCCGTGCAGTTCCTGCTCAAGAGCGGCTTCTCCACCCCGTGGGACCTGCTCCGCAAGGAGATCCTCGGCCGCATCGAGGCGTCCGGAGCCACCGACCGGGTGATCGTCTCCCAGAACCGCCTGCTCTCCGCGCTCCTGAGCGAGAGCCGGATCAAGCGGATGACGGAGCAGCTCAGCCTGAACGGCGGGAAGGGCTATACCCCGCTGCAGCTCATCGAAGATCTGCGCGGCGGCCTCTGGAGCGAGCTGGGAGAGGCGAAGGTCGCCATCGATCCGTACCGCCGGAATCTGCAGCGCACCTTCATCCAGCTCCTCACCGCCCAGGCGGCGCCGGGCACCGCGGCCACCCGCTCGGACCTGCGGTCGCTCTCCCGCGGCTCTCTGGTGAGCACGAAGACGGCGATCCAGGCGGCGCTCAAGAAGCCGATGGACACCACCACGCGGCTGCACCTGGAGGACATGCTGTCCGTGATCGACCAGGCGCTCAACCCGAAGTAGCCGGCGATTCGTGATACCAAAACGGGTGGCGCGCGATCTCCGGGCTCCCGGGGGCCGGCTGCGCCGCCCGTTCCCTCTTTTTTCCGGCCGTTGCGCCGCTGCCCCGTCTCCGTGCCGACCTGCCGATGAGCTACTCCCTGATGTTACTCGCCGACCCCGGCACCGAGCGCCCGCGGGTGCTGCGCGTGCTCTCCGGCGCTCCGGACGTGCGGCCGGACTCCGGCGTGGAGACCCGGTTCTGGCTCACCACGCCCCACGGCGAGGCCCAGATCAACATCGGGAGCAAGGATCCCGTGGAGTCGGTCCACCTGGAGCTGCCTCGCATCGAGGCGCCGCTGATCGAGGCGGCGACCCGGCGCGCGCTGGAGCTCGGCGCGCAGCTCGAGATGCGGGTGGAAGACGTGCAGTGGGGCCACGAGATCACCGCGGAGCGCCTTCCGGAGCTCCGGAGCTACTGGGCGTCCCTCAAGCCGCCGACCCTGGAGCCCCCGACCCGGTCTCGCGCCTGGTGGAAGCCGTGGTAGCCCCGTTCTCCGCTCCCGATCCCTCCCGCCGACCCGAATCCTGGCTCATGCAAGACGAAGGCCACCCTATCACCGACGAGGTGATCGAGCTCAGCTTCCACTTCCTGCCGCCCGCGCGCCAGGGGGAAGTCGACAGCGTGATCCGCGCCCTCCAGGCGGATCCGCAGTTCGAGTTCATGCTCACCGTGCTGGAGATCGAGGTGAACGGCCGCCGTCTCTCGCCGGAGACTCCCCCCAGCCAGGCGCTGATGCGCAAGCTGCTGGAGGCGCTGGACGAGGAAGACGGCGAGGTGATGCTCTACGGAAGCCCTTACAACCAGCTGGGCGACCCGGCGCGCGCGGAGCTGAACGAAGAGCTGCAGCGGATCGAGTGGTGGTCGTTCGAAGTGGCGGACCGCCTCTGCCGCTTTCCGGAGCTCCGCTCACTCCGGATGTTCCTGGAGCACGGCACCGGCCGCGGCGCCGGCCGCTCCGCCCAGGAGGCCCGGGAGCTGCACGACCGCCTGCTGCATGGGCTGGTCGGCGACTCCCAGAGCTTCGGCATCTGGGGCTGCACCAACGTGCGCGGCTTCGATCCCCCGCGCGATCCCGCCGCCGAGCCGGAGCAGTCAAGCTGCGGCCTCTGGCCCGCCGCCGACGTCTCCCCCTGGTTCCACGGCGTCTTCTGGGACGACCTGCTCTTCGTCCTGAACCCGCCGGAGAGCACCCTGGCGGTGCTCGCCATCACCTCCAACTGGAGCCGGATCTGATCAGGGGCCAGGGTTTAGGGTCTAGGGTAGAGGGTGTGCTTTCCGGATGCGGCTACTCTTCTTCGGAGCCTCACGGGATGTGAAGGCGGATTCGTCTAGCCTGAGCGACCCCAACGGGGTACCTAGACCCTAAACCCTAAACCCTGGGCCGAAGGCCCATCAGTCGACCCGGATCTTCTCTCGGCGGTCCCAGACGCCGCGCCACTTCTCGATCTCGGCCAGCAGCTCTGCGGATGCGCCGCCGCGGCGGGCATGCTCCTCCACGGAGACCCTGGCGGCATCCACCGCCTTGGGGCTCGCTCCCCGGCCCAGCAGGAGCGAGGCGATCTCCTTCGCATTCTTCTGCTCCGGGGCGGATACAGCGGCCATCAGAGGAGTCTGCTGGTCGGGTCCGGCGCCGTCCGGAAAGGCGCCGTTATCGACCAGCAGGCGGACCATCTCCAGGTCGCCGCGGCCGGCGGCGATAAAGAGCGGCGAGCGGCCCTGGGCGTCGAGAACGTTGGTGCTCGCGCCCCGCTGGATGAGCCGCTGCGCGCTTTCCCGATCCCCTGCTTCCACCGCCTGCAGCAGCTGCGCGCCGAGCCCCTGTCGCTCCAACCGGAGCTGCACCAACCGCGCGCCCCCAACCAGCGCGATCGCGATCAGGATCAGCGCTACCCACCGTCCACCGTTCAAGAACGCCTCCCGGACGCGCCTACCGCGTCCTCTCTCGCAATTATGGCGCTAATCCGGCGGGCGCGGGCCGTTCCGGTAGGGGCCCGATCTCGCCAGCGTTTGACGGCGAGGCTCCCGCGGTAAATGAGGCCGGTCACAACTCCATAGCGGTATCTGGAGGACCGGACGCAGCAGGCGTTCGGTCCTCTTTGTCTAAGAAGGGAGCAGCAATGGCGACGATCCGGCACTGGCTGACGGGAGAGGTCCTGGCAGAGACCCGGGGCGAGACCCTGGAAGGGGCGGACCTCTCCGGCCGTGATCTCTGCGACGCGGAGCTGGGCCGCGCCGACCTTCGCGGCGCCAACCTGCGGGAGACGCTGCTGGAACGGGCCCGCATGGTGATGGCGAACCTGAGCGGCGCTCAACTGGTAGGCGCCCGCCTCTGCGACGCGCTGATGCGCGGGGCCATTCTGGCCCGGGCCGTGCTCGACCGGGCCGACCTGAGCCGCGCACGCCTGAGCCTGGCCGACCTCTTCCGGGCGCGTCTCCGCGGGGCCCGGCTGCGAGAGAGCGTGCTCCAGGGCGCGGACCTCCGGGAAGCGGAGCTGGAAGGGGCCGACTTCCGAGGCGCGCGGCTCTTCGGAGCGAAGCTAAGCCGAGCTTCCTATGACGAGGACACGCGCTGGCCGGACGGTTTCGATCCGGAGGAGCACGGCGCCAGGAAGTCGGACGGCGACTAACCGGGAGCGCACGCGGAACAGGTTGGCAGGTTGCAGGTTGACCGGCCGGCAAGCTGGCAGGTTGCAGGTTAAGACCCGTCGGAGGTGGGGTTCGGAACCTGGAACCTGAAACCTGAAACCTGAAACCTGAAACCCGAATCCTTCCAACTCCCGATTAGGAGTCGCGGAGCCGTACGCTGCCCGGAAGCGCTCCCTGCGAGTGCACGATCGTACGGACCTCGTCCGGGGTGAGATAGCCGAGGCTGAGGCAGATGGTGCCGAGCGGGCGGTGGGGCAGCAGCTCCCGGTCTTCCTGCCGCTGCACCGTCAGCGCGCGGTCGAGCTGGTCCTGCGTCAGGTAGCCGAGCCTCACTGCCAGCTCTCCAAACCGGTCTGCCCGCATCCCGTCTCCCCTTCCGCTGCGCCCGTCGCACGCCGGCCCTACGCACGCTCCAAGCTCCGTGCCAACCACGCAGGGCCACACAGGGCAAAGAAGCAGGCGCGTGGAACCTTTAGTCAGACTCCACCCAGCACTCCTGCTCGCGCCTCGCCTTCTCCGGCAGCGGCAGGCTGCTCCTCTTATTCTCTCCCGATGTCGAACAAGATCGCCATTACACCCGTTGCCCTTCGCGAACCGCAGAATCCGATCGCGGTGACCCTGCGGGAGCGGGGCTTCACCGTGGCGCAGCACCCGGAAATGACGCCTCCCAGCCCGGAAGAGCAGCGGGCGCTGCTGGACGGCGCGATCGGTTTCATCGCCGGACCGGAGCCGGTCGGCCGCGAGGCGCTGGCAGCGGCGGGATCGCTGCGCGTCGTGTCCCGCTTTGGAGTGGGGTACGACAACATCGACCTCCAGGCGGCGACCGACCTCGGCATCATCGTCACCTACGTGCCGGACGCGATGGTGGAAGCGGTGGCCGACCTCACCCTCGGGCTGCTGATCACTGCCGCGCGGCGCATCTCGGAGCTCGACGCCGCCGCCAAGCGGGGAGATTGGGTGCGGGTGATCGCGGCCGACGTCTCCGGCGCCACGCTGGGTCTGGTCGGCACCGGCCGGATCGGCCTGGCGGTGGCGCGCCGGGCGAAAGCGTTCGGGATGCGGCTCCTCGGCTGCGATCCGTATCCCAACCGCACCTTTACGGAAGAGCTGGGCGGCCGGTACGTGCCGCTGGAAGAGCTGGCCGCCGGCTCCGACTTCCTGAGCCTGCACATGCCGGCCACGTCGGAGACCCGGAACCTGATCGGCCCGGAGCTGCTCGCGCGGATGAGGCCCACGGCGTTCCTGGTGAACGCGGCGCGCGGGTCGGTAGTCGACGAGCCCGCCCTCCTGGTGGCACTCGACGAGGGGCGGCTCGCCGGGGCCGCGCTCGACGTCTTCAGCGTGGAGCCGCCCGCGCCCGATTCCGCCGCCGCCCGGCTGATGCGCCATCCGAGGGTGGTCGCCACCCCGCACGTCGCCTCGTTTACGCCGGCTACGGTAGCGCGGATGGGACAGTGCGCGCTCGAGAACCTGCTGACGGTGCTGGACGGCCGCCGGCCGGAGCACGTCGCCAACCCGGAGGTCTACGAGCGCGGGCTGCGGTTCGGAGCGTGACGAGCAGAGACGAGACCCTGGACACGGAGGAGCGGAAAGCATGTTCGGAGAGACGGCGGTGGGGCAGTTCGGGCGGGTGATCCTGTTCACGGGGCAGCAGCGGGGCGGCCGCGACGGCGGGCCGGTCTGCCGGTTCGTGCTGGACGGCCGCTCCGGCGTGCTCCTCGACCTCGGGCGGATCGACTGCTTCGCGGTGGAGCCGCACCACCACACGCAGACGCCGCGGATGAACGAGGAGATGGAGTACCCGGTCGAGATCCGCACCGACCTGGCGGAGATGGGAAAGCGGCTCACACTGGACGAGTGGCAGGAGTGCGCACGGCGGGCCGTCGGCTGGCTGCGGAACGACTTCACCCGGGAACTCCAGGAATCGGGCTGGGGCGCCTGGGTGATCAACGCGGTGGAGCGGGAAAAGCCGGCGCTGGCCGACGCCGCCGAGCGGTTCCTGCTGGAGAACCCGCCGACCGGACTGGCCGATGCAGAGTCGTAGCGGTTTCCGCCCCCTCGCCGCGGCGGCGCTGCTCCTGGCGGCGGGCGCGGCGCTGGCGGCGCCGGGAGTGATGCGCTCCGCCGCCGGCACCGGGCAGCAGGGCTACTCCGGCGACGGCGGCCCCGCCGCGCAGGCGCGGCTGGACCAGCCGTTCCACTGCAGCATGGACCGCCGCGGCAACCTCTACGTCGCGGACACCTTCAACCACTGCATCCGCAAGGTGGAGGCCGACACCGGAGTCATCACGACGGTCGCCGGCACCGGTCAGAAGGGCTATTCCGGCGACGGCGGGCCGGCCACCCGCGCTACGCTGAACGAGCCGTACGGCGTGCTGCCGGACCGGGCGGGCAACCTCTTCATCGTCGACCGGCTCAACCGCGTGGTCCGGCGGGTCGACGCGCGAACCGGCATGATCAGCACCTACGCCGGCAGCGGGGAGAACGGCTACTCCGGCGATGGCGGCCCCGCCGCCCGCGCGGCGATGAAGGAGCCGAACGCCCTCGACTTCGACCCGAGCGGCAACCTCTACGTCGCCGACGTCAGCGATAACCGCATTCGCCGGGTCGACGCGAAGACCGGGATCATCACCACCGCGGCAGGCACTGGGCGGCGGGAGTTTACCGGCGACGGCGGTCCCGCCGCCCAGGCGAGTATCCAGGGCGCCCGCGGCGTGGCATTCGCCCGCGACGGCACCATGTTCATCTGCGAGCGGGAAGGGAACCGCCTCCGCCGGGTCGATCCGAAGACCGGGGTCATCACCACGGTCGCCGGGACCGGCCGGACCGGCTACTCCGGCGACGGCGGACCGGCGCTGCAGGCGACCTTCAACGGTCCCAAGTGGATCCACGTCGGCGCGGACGGTCACCTCTACGTGGTCGACACGGAAAACCACTGTGTCCGGCAGATCGACACCCGCCGCTGGACCATCCGCACGGTGGCAGGCGGCCGGCGCAGCCCCGGCGGCGACGGAGGCCCCGCGCTGGAAGCCGGCATGGACCGACCCCACGGCTGCTGGGTCGACGCGAAGGGCGACCTCTACACCGGCGACACCAACAACCACCGCATCCGCGTCAATTCCGTTCGTTAACCCAAGGAGCACACCCCGATGTCCGACACGCCCCGGTTCGCCCCCGGCACCATCTGCTGGCAGGACCTGACGGTCCCCAACGCCGAGGAAGTGCGCGACTTCTATGCCGCCGTGGTCGGCTGGACCTGGCTCGGCGAGGACATGGGCGGCTACGAAGACTACCACATGCTGCCGCCCGGCAGCGACAAGAGCGCGGCCGGGGTCTGCCACGCCCGGGGCTGCAATGCCGACGTGCCGCCGCAGTGGCTGGTCTATATCAACGTCGCCGACATGGCGCAGAGCGTGGCGAAGGTCCGGGAGCTCGGCGGCGAGGTGGTGGTGGAGCCGCGCGGGATGGGCCCGGGCCTCTTCGCCGTGATCCGCGATCCCGCCGGGGCGATGTGCGCGCTCTACCAACCCTCGTAGGTCCGGTACCTGCCGGACCGGCGATGGAAACATCGCGGTGCGGTCCACAGTCTGATACCTCGGCTGCGGCTCTGAAGCGGCTTCGCTTCGGATTTGAAGGAGGTGGCGCTCCATGCACTCCTGGCGCCGGGTCATCTTCGTGCCGGTCTTGCTGCTCGGCGCGCTTCTTCCAGCTGCCCTGGAGAGCGCCGAGCAGCCAAAAGCTGCTGGAGAGCGCGCCCGGGCGATTGCCCGGGCCCTGGAAGCGCGGCGGCTGCCGGAAGCGCTCGCCGCCGCGGAGCGGGCGGCCCGCGAGCTTCCCGATAATCCGCAGATCCGCCTCCGCTGCGCACAGGCGCAAATCGCTCGCGCCCTTACCACGAACCTGCGGGTGCAGGTGGCGCTCCGCGATGCTCTCCTTGAGAAGCAGCTCTCCGTCACGGTGCGGTGGCTGGCGACGTTCACTCCGGACCAGTTCGAGCAGCACCGGCTCGACGCCGTCCGGTTGGAAGAGCTCGCGGCGGTCGCCCGCAGTCCGCAGGTCGAGGCGTTCCGTCAGGCCGCCCGGCGCGGCGCCGCCGAGTGCCGGCCGTCGCTGGGGGAGACGGCGGCAGCTCTGAAAGCGTCTCAGGCGGCGCTGCGAGAAGCGCGGGCACTCGGCGCGTCCGGCGCGGAGCTGGAGCTGACGGAGCTGTGGGCGTGGTTTCTGGCGCTCCTCTGGCGCGACGACCTGAGCCGGCTGGAGCAGTCGGTAAGACTCAGCGAGCCGGAGTCCGACCTGCTGCCGGACCTGGCCTCGCTCGCGAAGGTGTTTACCACTTTCGGTGCGCTGACGCCTGACGTGGTACTGGACCGCTGCGCCGAGGTGATACGGCGTTACCCCGAGGACGCGGGCGCGCTGGCGGGCGCTGCCGATCTGGTTGGGCTGGTCTGTGTGCTGGCGGAGAAGCCGGATCCGCTGCGAAAGCACCTGATGGGGGTGCTCGAGCCGCGCTACCTTCCGAACGGAGGACGGTTCAGCCGGGAGCGCACTCCGGAGGCGCGGACGGCGGCGCGGGAGTTGTTCACGCGTACCACCACGCCGCGTGAGCCGAACCTGAACGTCGCTCCGGCCGAGGCGGTCTGGATTCTCTACCGGCGGGCGCACGAGATCGGGGCGCGGGAGAGTTCCGTCCTCCCGTACCTACCTCTCCGGCGTTACCTGCTGGAGCTCGCCTTCAATCCCGAGAGCGCGGAGGCCCTCCTCAAGGAGGCGGCGCGACTCGATCCGCGCAACGCGGCGGTTCCCCTGGAGCGGGCGCGGGCACGGATGCTCGTCAGTGATAGAGCGAGCGAGGCGTTGGCGGAGCTTCGCGCTGCGGGACGGCTGCCAAGGCTCTCGCGCTCCTACCTCACGGCCGCGCCGTCGACGCTCCGACCGTTCCTGAACCTCGACCTCCGTCTGCGGTCGCTGATCAAAAGGGCATGGCCGAGCTACGAGGGGATCTTCACCACACTCCTGGACTCCCAACTCCAGGCCGGCGATGAGAAGGTACGGATGGAGTTTAGACTGCTCCGGCTGCGTCTGGCGGAGCTGCTCTGCTCGGCCGAAGATGCCGCGGATCAGGCGCAGGGGATTGATTACCGCGGCTCGATCCTGCGAGAGTTGATCGGGTTACAGGAGCAGTTGTCGCCGGAGCAGATCGCCCGACTGCGAGAGCAGCTCGTGCACCACGAACGGGCCGCGTCCGAGTTTCCGACGGAGCGCACGAGTGTGGTCCTGAGCTCCTCCGGCCTGGGCTTTTCGGAGTACCCGAGGATCGCCTCGGATCGTTCCGGGGCGGAAGGGATGCAGCTACTCGTGCGGGAGAACGCGTACATGATCTTCCCGAACGTCACCTACGGCCGCAGTCCCAGGTAGAGCGACCGCGGCCTATCCGCCGAGGGCGCCGTAGCCGACTGCTTCGACGTGGGTCGGCGCGCGGAACGCTTCCTCCCACGTGACCCCGTCCGGGGAGCGGAGGAGGCGGCCTTTCCAGGCGGCGCCGACGAACGTTCCGGCGCCGTAGGCGGCGGTGAGCGGCGGGTTCCGGTTGGGGCGCCGCTCCCACTGGACCCCGTCCGCGCTGAAGTAGCTGGCGCCGAGCCCGATGGCGGCGAACTGCTTGCCGGTCCAGAGCACGGAGTTCAGGTGCTCGCCTTCGGGACCGGTCACGCGGTGCTCCCACTGCAGCCCGTCTCGGCTTACCATGCGGAGGCCGTGCAGTCCCACGCCGACGAAGACGCCGGCGCCGAACGCGACGTCGACCAGCGTGTCGACCGCCTTCGGCTCCGGCACGTCCTGCCAGGTGAGGCCGTCCGTCGAGACGGCGCGGCGGCCGCGGTCCCCCACCGCCACGATGCGGCCGCTGCCCCAGGCGAGGCGGCGCAGGACGTTCTTGCCGGAGATCTCCTGCCGCTCGCTCCAGCTCTCGCCGTCCGGAGAATGCACCACGAACGGCTGGGACGCGCCGACGGCGCCCGGATCGCCGCCGACCCCCAGGAACCGCCCGGCGGCGTGGCAGAGGCCGAGGAGATAGAGGGCATAGCGAGCGTCCTGGAGCTGGTTCTTCCAGGTGCGGCCATCTGCCGTGACGGAGAGCAGGTTGCTTCCGCCGAAGCGTCCCGCGGCGACGCACCGTCCACCGCCGAAGCAGACCGAGAGAAAGGTCTCGCCCTCGCGGCCGCTCTGCGCGTGCTCCCACCGGATCCCGTCCCGGGAGACGATGCGGAGCCCGTCGTGGCCCGCCGCGACGAAGAGGCTCTCCCCCGCCATCAGGCGAGCCCCGGGAGCCGGCCGTCGTACGCCGCGTGCGGCGAGCTCCGGCTGTCGCCGAAGGCGTCGACCTTCGCCCCGATCCGGTCGAGCAGCTCCACGTAGAGGTTCGCGACCGGTGTCTTCGGCTGGACCGTCACCTGCCGCCCGGTGCGGAGCGTCCCCTGGGCGCGGCCGGCGAGGAGCGCGGGGTAGTCGTTCGTGCCGTGGCCGCCGTCCGCCATGTAGGAGGTGTAGAGGATCAGGCTGTTGTCGAGCAGCGAGGTGCCGCCCTCGTCGATCGCCTTCATCTTCGCGACCATCTCGGCGAAGAAGCCGGTGTACCAGGCGTGGATCTGCCGGCACGCCTCCCGGGCGATCGGGTCGGCGTCTTCCACGCGGCCGGCGTTCCCCTGGTGCTCCAGGGTGTGGCAGTGCCGCTCATAGCCGACGGTCACCACGCCGGGGAAGTAGGCGCCGTCGTCGCCGATCGCCAGCGTCACCACGCGCGTGGTATCGGTCTGGAACGCCAGGACCATCAGGTCGCTCATCAGCCGGATGTACTCGCCGTGCTTCTCCGGGTCGCGGTGGATCTCGTTCGCGATCTGGTAGAACGGGATCTCCGGCCCCGGGAGATTCTTCGGCAGCACCAGCTTCGAAGAGCCGGGCTGCGCCGCGTCGAGCACCTCCTCCTGAAGCCGCGCTTCCAGGAAGTCGAGCCGCTTCTCCACCGCGCGAACCGAGTGGAGGTATTCGTCCAGCTTCTGCTGATCGCCGGCTCCCAGCCGCCCGCGCAGCTCCTTCGCTTCCTCGAGCACGAGGTCGACCACTCCCTGCTCGTAGGAGTCGCGGCGGGCGGTCTTGCTCACCGCCTCCGCCCGCGCGGCGGCGCGGCGCTGCCAGTTCGGGACGACCGGCTGCCGCCCGCGGAACATCCGCTCGAACACCAGGCGCGGGTTCGGCTCGTACGGCACCGCCTCGTAGGGGGAGCGGAACGAGTACTTCGTCTCCGCATTGCTGAGCCCCATCTCCAGCGACGGCAGGAAGGTCTGCCCGCCGACCGCCCGCGCCGCGACCTGGTCGACGGAGATCGCCGCCACCGGCTTGCCGCCCTCCTTCTTCACCTGCTCCGCGCAGGTCAGGTGCAGGTAGCCGCAGTGCTCGTGCGCGTTGAGCCCCTCGCTCCGGCCGGACTGCGCCAGGCCCGTTATCAGGAGGAGATCGTCTTTAAGAGGCTCCAGCGGCCTCAGGATGGAGGGCAGCGCGCCGAGCGGACCCGGCTGCGGCAGCCGCCACGACTCCAGCACCGTCCCACCCGTCACGGTGAAGATTCCCATCCGCAGCGGCGGCCGGGCCTCCTTCGGCACCGGCAGGTCCGCCGCCCGCGCCAAGGCGGGCACCAGCGACTCCAGGAACGGCAGCGAGAGCATCGCCCCCGCCCCGCGCAGCACGCCCCGCCGGGTGATCGTTCGGTGTGGGTTAGTCATAACTCGTCAGGTACTCCGAACCTGATTCACCACAGAGCGCACAGAGGGCACAGAGAGGGAACCAGAGGGTCGGGCCTGATCCTCCTCACGAGCATCGTACAGCGACCCCGATCCGAACCTGGTTTACCGCAGAGGACGCGGAGTGCGCAGAGGGGTCGCAGAGGAGGGAAGCAGAGGGACGGGCCTGCCGCGCCTCTCGAGTCCCGTACTGCGACCCCGGGGTGTGCCTGTGCTCGTTCTTCTCTCTGCGTCCTCTGCGCTCTCCGCGGTTCAATTCTGGTTCTGTTCCTCTCGGTGTCCTCTGTGTGCTCTGTGGTGAATGGGAAGTCAGCCCCGCCCGCGGCGGTACTGGAACGGCACGCTGCGGGTGATGCCGAGGACCAGACTGGAGAAGCGGTAGCCGTTCTTCTCCAATCCGTCTACGGTCTCGCGCAGGGTCCACTCGTCGCTCTCTTCCAGCTCGCGGCCCAGGGCATACGACAGCATCTGCGCCGCTAGGTTGCGGGCGAACTCCCGCTTGCGCGCCAGCAGGACCCGCTTCAGGTCCGCGGCGCCGGTCAGCTTCTCGCCGGTGGGAAGCTCACCGGTGGTGTCGAGCTTCCGCTCGGGCGTGCTCTCCCGCCAGGCGCCGACTGCGTCGTAGTTATCGAGCGCGAAGCCGAGCGGGTCGAGCTTGCGGTGGCAACCGGCGCAGGAGGGATCGGAGGCATGGCGCGCGAGCTGCTGGCGGAAGCTGGCCGCCTCGCTCTCCTGCTTCTCCTGCAGCATCCCCGCGGCGTTGGGTGGCGGTGGGGGCGGCGGGGTGCCGAGGATCACCTCCAGCACGTACTTGCCGCGCAGCGTGGGGCTGGTGCGGAAGGTGTGCGAGGTAAGCGCGAGGACGCTTCCCATGCCGAGGAGCCCCCCGCGGCGGTGCTCCGGCCGCAGCGCCACCCGCCGCAGCTCCTTCCCCGAGACGCCTTCCACGCCGTAGTGCCGCGCCAGCTCTTCGTTCAAATAAGTGTAGTCGGCGTCGAGCAACTCCAGGACGCTGCGGTCCTCCGTCCGCAGCCCGTCGAAGAAGAGCGTCGTCTCCTGTCGCATCGCCTCCCGCAGGCGCGCGTTGAACGCGGGGAAGAACTCCGTGCTCGGGCGCGCCTGCGCCAGCTTCCGGAGCTGAAGCCACTGCTCTCCGAAGCCGTCGGTCAGCGCCCACGCCCGCGGATCGGCGAGCATCCGCCGCACCTGGGCCTCCAGTACCGCGGGTTCGGAGAGCCTGCCGGCGTCCGCCAGCTGGGAGAGCTCTGCGTCCGGCGCCGTACTCCAGAGGAAGTAGGAGAGCCGCACCGCCAGCTCGTGGGCGTTCACGCGCGCGGCGGCGCCCGGCGGGTCCGCTTCCACGCGGAAGAGGAAGTGCGGCGAGGCGAGCACCGGCTTCAGGAGGGCGCGGACCGCCGCCTCGTGCTCGGCTCCCTCCGCTCGCGCGCGGTCATACAGCTTCAGCAGCCGCTCTATCTCTTCCGGGCGGGGCGGACGCCGGTAGGCGCCGCGGAGGAGGCGCTGCGTGACCGCCCCGGCAGCCTCGCGCCCCTCCTTGCCGGCCGCGGGGGCGAGAAGTGCCTGCCGGGCCTTCCCGTCCGCGAACACCCGCTCCCCGACCTTCTCCGCCGCCGCGAGGTACTTATCGAGCAAGGCCGGGGAGAGCGTAAGGGTGGCGGCCAGGTTGTCGAAGCCGGTGGTGTTCTCCGAGCCGGGCAGTCCGACTTCCGCCTCGGCATCAAAGTCGATCCCGAAAAGGTCGCGGATCGTCCGGTTGTACTCGGTCA
Source organism: Armatimonadota bacterium (assembly GCA_046292385.1). GTDB lineage: Bacteria > Armatimonadota > SYMT01 > SYMT01 > SYMT01 > JBKBRF01. The sequence goes on from JBKBRF010000010.1 coordinate 124,547, forward strand.
GCGTCAGGCGGCGCAGGACGGAGGGTCCGGGATCTCGCCGGGCCGGGTCCTGCGGATCGAGGTACTCCGCCGCCGCGTGTGCCCACTGGAGCAGGGCCGCCCGCGCGGCGGGGGAAAGCGGCTTCGAGCCTTTCGGCGGCATCGAGCCGGCTTCCACCTGCGCCGAGATCCGCCGCCACAGGCGCCGTTGGCGCGCCGCGGAGGCGCCGTCGGCGAGGCCGGAGAGATCGACCCCTCCCACCTGCCGCTCCGCGCTGTGACACCCGGTGCAGTGCGCGGCCAGGGCCGGCTTCACCGCCGTGTCGAACGCCTTCGGATCGGGCCGCGCGGCCTGCAGCGCTACGGAGCACGGCACCGCCACCGTGGTGACGAGCAGCGAGGCGAAGAGTCCGTGTCGTGAGGTGAAGTGGGGCATACGGCGACGAGGCGGACGTACTCTGCCGGGGCGTTGGCGAGGGTCCCAGGTCGAGTTCAATTGTCGGGTGAAGCCGACCGACAGTCAGATCGAAACACCAGGTTGGATCAGCGGCGGTGCGGGCTGCCGTCGTTGCGGGCGAGCTCGGCGCGGACGGCGGCAAGGTGAGGGCGGAGGTCGCGCTTCTCGATCAGGCTCCAGAGGCTGCTCTGCTGCTCCCGCAGGGCGAGGGTGGCCAGGATCCAGGACTGTCCCCAGCCGGTCTCCACGCACCAGGGGCCCCAGCCGATGTCGCCGGAGCTGCCGAAGTACTCCCAGCGTCCGTAGTCGAACGCTCGGAACCAGGCGCCGTCGAGATAGGGGTGCTCCGGCGCGCGGATCTGGATGCGGCAGAGGTAGCGGGCGAGGCGGTCCTCCGCCTCCCGCATCCACGGCTCGCCGGTCGCGGCCGCCGCCTCGCGCAGCCCGAACAGGGCAAAGCCGGTGGTGTAGAGCTGGTCGCTGACCGGGTCGCCATTTTTCTGGATCAGCGGCGTCTCCCCCGTGCCGTAGCTCTCGTTGGAGGGCGGGACGTGGAGGTGCCCGCCGCCGCCCTGCTCGTTCACCTCCTCCGCCAGCGCGCCGCTGGGCCGCTGGTTGCGCAGCATGTCGCGCGTGACACGGGTCAGCCACTCCCGGTGCTGCGGGCGGTCGTCCACCCGCACCAGCCACGCCAGCGCCAGGATCATCCGGGCCCGGTCCAGGTTGTCCCGCCAGCGCCAGCCGGAGGGATAGGCGTCCATCGTCCGCCGGATCCCCTCCCGGGTGCGGTCCAGAAACTCCCGCTCTCCGGTCGCGCGGTAGCCCCAGAGATAGCACGCCCACAGGTACGCCTCGAAGTGAGGGGAGAGGTTGACCCGCTCCGCGTCATAGAAGCTCTTCCAGCCGCGCCGCTCCAGCTCGGGGAGGTCGATCCGGTCGCCGCGGAAGCCGAGGCGGCCGGTGGTGCGCAGGTTGGCGAGCAGCGCGCGGAGGACGCTGCGGTCCCAGCGCGACGACTGCGTCCACCCGGTTGCCGCCAGCGTGGCGAGGAGGGTGCGGGCCTCGTCGTCGCCGTAGGTGGCGACCTCCCAGAGCGGCGAGACGGCGCCCCACTTGATCAGGCCGAAGGCGGGGTGAGTCGGGTCGGCGTGGACCCCGCCGTGCAGTCCGGAGCGCTCGTAGAGGTACTCCAGCAGGTTCTCGCCGACCTCGCGCGACTTCCGGTCCCGCCGCAGCGCCCACGCGCCGGCGAGCACCATCGCCGATTCAGCCTGGCAGTCGGCCCGCAGGGGGAGCCGCTGCCGCTGGTGCCCCCAGGCGTCGATGCCGGAAGCGTACCCCTCCAGGATCCCGTGGCTGCCATCCGCCGGAAGACGGCGCGCAGGTCGAGAAGTCGTCTCCACGTTCTGCCGCAGGGCGGCGTGGACTTCTGCCTCACGCTCCGCGGGGAGCAGGAGGTCGGAGCGGTGATACCACTCGACGCCCTGGCGGAAGGCGCGCCGCTCCACGTCGCCGGGCAGCTTCGCCTGCGGCCCGAAGGCGGGTGCGACGACCGGCTTCCAGCGCAGCTCGGGCACCCCCGGAGTCCCCGCGAGCCACGCGGCGAGGGCGCTCCAGGTACTCTCCCACTGGCGCTGCGGCGTGGCCCGGCTGGTGACGGGAGCGCTCAGGCGAGTGGTCGCGACCATGACCTCGCTCCCCGGGAGCCGGAAGAGGATGGGAGCCGCGTTCTTCGGGACCCCGTAGACGGCGTGGTCGAAGCCCGCCACCCGCGCGGCGACGAGGAGCGGCTCGATGCCGGCCGGGAGCGAGGCGTGCAGGTACTGCAGGCCGGGCTGCTCCAGGATGTCGTGCCGGGAGTGAGCGCCCTTCCCCGGACGCACCAGTCGCTCCCACTGCGGCGCTGGTCGCGCTTCCAGGGGAATGCCGGGCAACTCCGCCGGGTACTCCAGGTAGACCCGCAGCCGCCGGGCCGCGACCCGGGCGAGCAGCTCCGGCGAGACTTCCGTCCGCCGCTCCGGATAGCCAGCGGCGAGCAGCAAGACGCCGCCCCCCTGTGGGGCGCGCTCGACCGCCCGCTCGGGAGTCTCCTCGCGCAGCACGCGATAGCCCGCGGCGCTCAGGATGGGGCCCAGGTCGTTCTCCGGCGGTGCCGCGAGCACTAGCGTCGGCTTTCCGCGGCCCGAAGCCGGCACATCCGGAGCCGCGGCGGCAGCGATGCCGGCGGCGGCGAGCAGCAAAGCGCCGCAGGCAAGGCTTGCGCGGCGGAGTGTGAAGTGGCCCATCCCGTCTCCCTCGGTCGCCCGCAATGGCGCCCCGGAAGCGTTCCGCCTCGGGTGCCCCGGTCCCTGCCGGATCGGCGGCGGCCCGGTGGGGCGACGATTCTCCCGGAGGAAATCTCCGCGCCGGTGCGGCACTGGGCTGCGGAAAGGCGTCCGAGTCTACAGTGATGCGCAGTCCGGGAGTGCACGCCGGCTGATGTCACCAAGATGGTGTGAGAGTTTTCACAGCATCCCCGCAACACGGCGCCCCATAATGGCACGACTACACGCCGGACGGCCGAGCACGCTGGCCATCGGCCGCCGGACGAAACCCCAGGGGGGAGCAACGATGAACGTGCTACGCAACACCTGTCTCACCGCCGCCGCAGCGCTGCTGCTGGCCGGACCGGCGTCCGGGGTCCTCGCCGCCCCGGCCCCCAAAGCCTCGGCGAAGAAGCCGTCGCCGGAGCTGTTCGTCGCCGTCGGGAAGCGGGACGCAGCGGAGGTCCGCCGCCTGCTGAACGGAGGCGCCGATCCCGACTCCCGCAACTTCCTGCAGATGACGCCGCTGATGTTCGCGGCGACGGTCGACGAAGTGGAGAGCGCGCGGGTGCTCCTGCAGGGAGGCGCCGACCTGAACGCGACGAGCCCGATCGGCGCTCCGATCACCTTCGCGACGATGGTCGGCAGCCGCGACGTCACGCTCCTGCTCCTCCAGCGTGGGGCGAAGATCGACGCTGCCCGGCCGGACCGCATCACCACCCTGATGTATGCCGCCCGCAGCGGCCAGGCCGACGTGATCCGGAAGCTGGTGGCCCGCGGCGTGGAGATCCACGCCCGGGACCTGAATGAGGAGACGGCGCTGAGCCACGCCGCCCGCGCCGGCCGCGCGGCGGCGGCGCGCGTGCTGATCGAAGAAGGCGCGCGGGTGGATGCCGCGGACAAGAAGGGGTGGACCCCGCTGATGCACGCCGCGGCGGGCGGCCATGCCGAGGTGGTGAAGCTGCTGATCGAGAAGGGGGCGCAGGTCGACCGGCGGGATCCGTCCGGCCGGACCGCCCTCCTGCTCGCCGCCTCGCTGGGCGATCACCCGGCGGCAGTGAAGGCGCTGCTGGCCGGCGGCGCCGCGATCGACGCGCGGGACAGCGAGGGCCGCACGCCGCTCACGCTCGCCTCGAAGCATGGCTATGGCGGGACGGCGGAGGTACTGCGCGCCGCCGGCGCGCCGGCGGTGCCGGCCGTGGAGCGGCCGGTCCGCACCGCCTCCCAGGCGGTGAAAGCCGCGTTGCCGCTGGTGGAAGGCTCCATGCGGACGTTCGCGGAGCGGACCGGCTGCGTCTCCTGCCATCACGAGGGCCTCGGCCGCTGGGCGACCGGCGTGGCGCGGGAGCGCGGCTTCACCACCGACGCGAGCCTGGCCGGGATGCAGCGGGAACGGCTCGCCGGCTTCTTCGCGCAGGGGCTCGGCCCGGCGGTGAAGCAGGCGCTGGCGCACCCGGAGCTGATGCTGCAGGTGCCCGGCTCGGAGATCGGAGAGATCCCGCCGATGGTCGGCTTCGCGCTGGTCGGGATGGCGGCCCAGGGCGAGACCGCGGAGGCGCTCAACGAGGCGGCGCTGCTGCTGGGTCGCCAACAGGATGCGGACGGCGCCTGGCGGTTCCACCTGGAGCGCGCGCCGATGCAGTCGAGCTACGTCACCATCACCGCGCTCGCCGTGCGCTCGCTGACGGCTTACGCGGCGAAGGCGGATGCGGAGGAGACGGCGCGGCGGGTGCAGGCCGCGCGGGAATGGCTGCGGAAGTCGGCCGGCACCAGCCTGGAGGACCGCGCGTTCAAGGTGATTGGTCTCCAGTGGGCGGGTGCGGAAGCGGCCGACCTGCAGGCGCCGCTCCGCGAGCTCCGCGCGGACCAGCGGCCCGACGGCGGCTGGGGCCAGCAGCCGGGCTGGAAGAGCGACGCTTACGCCACCGGACAGGCGCTCTTCGCGCTGATCGAGGGCGGAGCCGCGGCGGACGATCCGGCGGTCCGGCGTGGGACCGACTACCTGCTCCGCACCCAGCTCGACGACGGCTCCTGGTTCGTGAACAAGCGCGCGATCCCGGCGAACAACTACTTCGACGCGGCGTTCCCGCACGGGCAGTCGCAGTATGCCTCGCACGCGGCCACCTGCTGGGCCACCATGGCGCTGGCGCGGATCGCGCCGCCCGAGCCGGCGGTCAAGCAGGCTGCTTCCGACCGATAACAGGTCTGTAGCGGCGACGGAAAGGACGACTTATGAGTGTGCCGGCCCAGGCGTGGATTTCCCCGGAGGAGTATCTCGAGCGAGAGCGTGCGTCCGAGTGGAAGCACGAGTACTTCGACGGAGAGATCCTTGCCAGGGCCGGCTCATCGCTGGCGCATAACCACCTTGTCGTCAACTTGGTTGCGCAGATACGGCCGCAGCTCCGCGGTGGTAAGTGCCGTGTTTATGGGCTCGACATGCGGCTCAAAGTCTCACCAACAGTCTATACCTACCCCGATCTGGTGATTGCCCCTGGAGACATCGCCGTGGAGGCGGAGGCGGACGACATCTTGATCGATCCGGTCGTGGTGATCGAGGTGCTCTCTCCCACTACAGAGGCGTACGAGCGAGGCAAGAAGGCGGACGAGTACCGACACATGGAGTCGCTCCGGGCGCTCGTGCTGGTAGAAGAGGAGCGGATGCGGGTGGAGTGCTTCACCCGCGGCACGGAGCCGAATAGATGGGAGCTCACCGCGCTGGTCGGGCCGGAGGCGCGGCTGCGACTGGAGGCGATCGGCTGCGAGCTAACGCTGGCGGAGATCTACGAAGACGTGGAGCTGCCGGAGAAACCGGTCTCCCCGCGGCCGGTCGTCGATCTCTAGTCCGGCACCCAGATGCTGCCCTCCAGGTAGCGGACCGCCCGCCCGGAGATCAGCACTCGCTCCCCCGCCAGCTCGCAGAACAGCTCTCCACCCCGCGCGGAGACCTGGCGGGCGTGGAAGCGGGTCTTGCCGAGCCGCTCTGCCCAGTACGGCACCAGCGTGCAGTGGGCAGAGCCGGTAACGGGGTCTTCCGGAATACCGGCTCCGGGAGCGAAGAAGCGCGAGACGAAGTCGCAGTCGTCCCCCGACGCGGTGGCGATCACCCCCAGGCCCTCCACGCGCCGGAGCCGCTCCATGTCCGGCCGGAGGGCGCGGACCTCCGCCTCCGTCTCGTAGCGCACCAGCCAGTCGCGAGAGCCGACCACCTCTCGGGCCTCGCCGCCCAGGGCGGGGAGCAGCTCGGCCGGCGGCGTCTCGACCTCGCGCAGGGGGAGACGCGGGAAGTCGAGGGTGAGCAGCCCCTCGCGCCGCGTGACGGTGAGGGGGCCGCTGCGGGAGTCGAAGCGGACCGACTCGAGCTCCGGCCGCAGGTACTCGAAGATCACCCAGGCGCTGGCCAGCGTGGCGTGGCCGCAGAGCGCCACCTCGACCTCCGGCGTGAACCAGCGCAGGTGGTACCCGTCTCCCCGGGGGACGAAGAAGGCAGTCTCCGCCAGGTTGTTCTCCGCCGCGACGCTCTGCAGCACCTCGTCCGGGAGCCAGTCCGCGAGTGGACAGACGGCGGCCGGATTCCCCCGGAACAGCTGGTGGGTGAACGCGTCGATCTGATAGAGAGGGAGCTTCATCGAGTGCTCTCGTCCATGGAGCGCCGGAAAGTCGGCCTGTTGGCCTGCAGGCGAGCGATAGGCATAGCGCGCTAAGCCAGCATGGTCTATTATGAGGAGGGAGGCCGAAAACGCCACGCTATGCCCACGCCCGGAGAACGCGCGATCCGATTGCCGCAGGAGGACGAGGCGCGCTGCCGCGCCTACGGCAGCCTGAAGCTTCTCCTGGAAGCGGCAGATCTGCTGCTGGTGCCGCTCGCGCTGGCTGTCCTTACGCTCTCCGGCGCCGCCTCCGCGCTCCTCGCCGCGTGCGAGGCCACCACTCCCGGCTGGCCGGGGCACCTGGAGTTCCTGATCCTGGTCGGGTGCGTGGTACGCGGGGTCCAATTTCCGCTGCACTTCCTGAGTGAGAGCTGGCTCGACCGGCGCTTCGGCCTCAGCGCGCAGGGCGCCGCCGGGTGGTGCTGGGAGTGGCTCTGCCGCTCCGCGGTGCTGGGGATCGCCGGGCTCCTGGTGCTCCTGCCGGTGGTCGAGCTCCTCGGCTGGTGGCCGGTGCTCGCGCCGCTCTGGTGTGTCCTCTTCCTCCTGGGACGCCCGCTCTTCTTCGAGTGGATCTACTATCCGCTGCTCGGCCTCTTCTATCCGGTGCGGTTCCTGCGGGAAGAGACGTTCTCGCTGCCGGGGATCGGGCGGGTCACGCTGCCGGTCTACCTGGTGAAGGTGAGCCACCGCACCCGCCGCGCCAACGCCAGCATCCGGATCCGTGGCAAGCGCTCCGCCATCTACGTGACCGATACCCTGATCGACGAGTTCGACGACGGCGAAGAGCGCGTGGTGATGGCGCATGAGTTCGGACACCTCTACGACCAGCTCCACCTGGAGGAGCGGACCCGCGCCGGGGTGGCGCAGGCGCAGCGGAAGCTGGTCTACGGCTCGGTGCAGCTCCTGGCGGCGATCTTCAGCGTCGTCTGCATGCACCTGCTCTCGCCGGCCCTCGGGTTGAGCGGCGTGCAGGACCTGCGCGGCGTGCCGCTGCTGGTGGCGCTGGTGCTGGTCTTTACGCAGGCGCTCTCGCCCCTGATCTACGCGGAGGCGCGGCGGGACGAGAAGGACGCCGACGAGTACGCGCTGGCGATTACCGGCGACGTGGAGAGCTACGTCTCCGTGATGCGCAAGCTGCGCCAGATCAACCTGGAGGAGAGCCATTCATCCGGACTGGCACGAGTGTTGTTCGACACGCACCCGAGCTACAGCGAGCGGGTGCGGCTGGCGTTCGAGTACCGGCGCAGGCACGGGAAACGAAAAAAGCCGCGGCACTGGCGCGGCTGGAAGCACATTCAACGACACGGTCGCCGCTGACGCACGATGAAAACCGGGCGGATGTCCTACGAAAAGTGGGTTTGTTGGCTGGCAGGTTAGCAGCGGGCCGCAGACCGGGTAGGAAAGGGGCGGAAAGGAGGGCGGTCGAGGACCGACCGCCCCGCCCAGCGCGGATCGGCCGGGGGAGCTCGGGAAGAGGGGCTAGAGATGTCGCTCGCAACCTGCCGGAGATGCCAGGCAGTATTCATCGTCGATCTGGACGAAAACGGGGGAACCCGCGCGCTCTGTCCCTACTGCGGACGGGAGATGGAGCCCGCGAAACCGCAGGACGTACAGAAGCGCATCGAGCGGCGGCGGACACCCCCCAGGCCGGAGCCTCCGGACGCGGAAGCAGGCCCCCACGTCGGCACCGGACGGCTGCCGCAGCCACCCGATCCGCCCACCGCCGTCTTTCCGTACCTGGTCGCCGTCTTGCGAGACCGCCGCGGGCGTGAGACCGGGCGTTAGCCCCCCGCAGCTTTCGCGGGAGGGACGCTAGCCGAAGACCGGGTGGAGAAAGGCGGGCAGGCCGCTGCATTCCACCAGGCTCTGCGGAAGCTCCAGCGGGGCGCTCGTCGTGTCGCGGGCGACATACTCCGCGATCCCGAAGAGCCGTTCGAGGTCGATCGGCTTCGGGAGGATGCCCTGGGCGCCGGTGGCGAGCGCCCGCTCCCGCGGGACCTGGTCGGACGCGCCGGAAACGATCAGCATGCAGCGGTGCCCGCGCGGAGCGAGCAGCGGCAGCAGCTCCACGCCGTCGAGCTGCGGCATCCGGTAGTCGATCAGCACCAGGTCGTAGCGCGTGGTGTCGGAGAGCGCCACGCCCGCGTAGGGGGTGAGCGCCACGTCGACGGCGCAGCCGGCGCTCTCGAGCAGGCTCTCGATCGTCTCGCAGAAGCCGGCGTGGTCATCGATCACCAGCACGCGGAGAGAGCGGTTCAGACGCATGGTGAGGGGCCCTCGTCGCCGCGCAACTACGGGACCGCGGCGGCTGCACTATTGTGAGCGATTGTGGGCCGGACCGTCAATCCGGCCGCGGGACGCCCCGTGCCGGTCAGGCCTCGAGGATCCGCGCGAGGGCGGAGAACTCGACCGGCTTCACCAGATGGTAGTCGAACCCGGCCTCGCGGGAGCGGTCGCGGTCTCGCTGCTGCCCGTAGCCGGTCAGCGCCACCAGGCGCAGCCCGCTGCCGGTCTCGGCTTCCCGCTCCCGCAGCTGCCGCGCCACGGCGTAACCGTCCATCCCGGGAAGGCCGATGTCGAGCAAGACCACCTGCGGCGCAAATTCGCGCGCCACGGCGAGCGCCGACTGGCCGTCGTACACCACCCTCACTTCCGCGCCCCACATTTCCAGGATCTCGGCTAGGGTGTCGGCGCTGTCCTGATTGTCGTCCACCACCAGGATGCGTCTCGCTCCGGGCTCCGGGGCGGTCGCTGACGGGTCCTCGGCGTGCCGGCTCTCCGTGACCGGCGGCTCGAGCGCGCCGGCGAGGGCGACCTGCTCGCCGGCCGGCAGCCGGACGACGAACTCACTGCCCTTGCCGGGGCCGTCACTGTGCGCTGAAACCTCCCCGCCGTGCATCTCGACGAGCGTCCGGACCAGCGTGAGGCCGATGCCCAGGCCGCCCTGCGTCCGGTCCAGCGGTCGCTCCGTCTGCACGAAGAGCTCGAAGATGCGCGGCAGGTCGTCCGCCGTGATGCCGACCCCGGTGTCCCGCACGGAGATGGCGACCCACCGGTCCTCCGGCGTCACGCGCACCCAGATCTCGCCGCCGGGCTCCGTGTACTTGGCAGCGTTGGTGAGCAGGTTCGCCACCACCTGCTCGATGCGGGTGGCATCCACGCGCACGCGGATCGGCGCGTCCGGCAGCTCCACGTGCAGCGTATGGCCGCGGGCGTCGATCAGGGGGCGGGCGTCCTGGATCGCGTGGTGGACCACGCCGCCCAGCTCGGCCGGCTGGATCCTCAGCTCGATCTTTCCCCGCGTGATGCGAGAGACGTCGAGCAGGTCGTCCAGCAGCCGTCCCATGTGGGCGATCTGCCGCTCCAGCACCTCCCGCTCGTCGTGGAGCACGTCGTGCGGGAGCTGCCTCAACCGGATCAGCTCCAGGCTGTTGCGGATGGCGGCCAGCGGATTGCGAAGCTCGTGCGCCAGCATCGCGAGGAACTCGTCCTTGGTCCGGTCCGCTTCTTGCAGGTTGCGGAAGAGGCGGGCGTTGTCCAGCGCCAGCGCCGCCCGCCGCGCCAGCTCTTCCGCCAGCTCCAGATCCTGCCCGGTGTAGCTCCGCCCCGACTCGGCGTGGACCAGGGTGATCGTGCCGAGGATCCGCTCGCGCGCCTTCAGCGGCACCACGATATACGACCGGAGCTGCAGGCTGCGGATCAGCTCCAGGTGCTCGTCGTCCTGCGCCGCCTGCTCCAGCACCTCCGGCGGGATCTCCGCCATCATCTCGGACCGGCCACTGCGGGCGACGGCCGGCGCCCCGTACGGCGAGTCCTGCCGCGCAGGATACCGGCGCTGCAGCTCGTGGACCCAGCGCACCTTGGCCGGATCGGTGTGCGCGACGGCGAGCTGCCGCAGCGCTCCGTCCTCCTCCACCACGTGGACCGAGCACCAGTCGGCCAGGGCAGGCACCATGAACTGCGCCACGGCGGCAAGCGTCTGCTCCCAGTCGAGGCTGGACGAGACGATCTCGCTCGCCTCGGCGACGAGCGAGGCCTGCCAGCGAGCGGCCTCGGCGCCGGCCCGCATCTCCCGCTGCTCTTCGTACAGCTCGGAGGTGCCGACCGCGGCGGACGCGAGGTTCGCCAGCGCCGCGCCGATCCGAAGCTCCAGCTCGGAGAAATGATGGGGCTGGCGGAAGTAAAGCGTGATGGTGCCGCGGAGCTCCCCGCGGATGCGGAGGGGCAGTACCAGCAGCGACTCGATCCCTTCGCGGCGGTAGCCTTCCTGCCGCTCCTTCACCAGCAGCGCTGCCCGCACGTCCGGAATGGCCACCGGGTCCTGCGGGAGCTGGTGGCTCTCGACCGGACGCAGCGCGCCCTGTTGATAGCCTTCCGAGAGACCCGAGGACGCCGCCATCTCCCAGGCGTCCCCGCCGGCCGGCAGCCGCCACACCGCGTAGGCATCCGCGGGAATCAGCGTTTGGGAGATGGTGATAAGCCGGGAGAGCACCTCATCAAGCTCCAGCGAGCCGAGCAGGGACGCGGACCCTTCCACGAGCAGCGTCAGGCCGCGCTCCAGCTCCTGGTGTAGGCGCAGTGCCGCTTCCCGGTCGGCCAGCGCCGCTTCCACTCGCTGGTAGAGACGATGGCGCTCCACCGCCAGCCCGCACCGGCGGGCCAGGTCGGAAGCCAGGGAGACGTCCTCCGCGCCGAACGTGCGGTTCGGGTCGAGCGAGAAGAAGCCGATCACCCCGAGGAGACGCTCGTCGACCAGCAGCGGCACCGCCAGGTAGGAGGTCACGCCAATCTCGCGCAGCAGGCGCAGGTGCTCCGCGTCCCGGGCGGCCGCGATCCGGACCGCGTCGGTAATCTCTGAGTAGAGGACCGGCTGCTTCGAACGTACCACCACGGCGGAGCCGAAGGCGGCGTTGATGTCCGGCGGGTACCGTTCCGACAGCGCGCGGATCTGCTCCGACCGCGGGTCCGGCTCGAGCACGAGCGCCACCCGCCGCAGCCGCTGGGAGCCCACCGGCTCGTCGTCGACCAGATCGATGAAGCATGCCGAGGCGATCGTCGGGACGGCCAGCCGGCTGACTTCCTGCAGGGTGCTCTCGACGTCGAGGGTGGAGGCGAGCGTGATGCTTGCTTCCAGCAGGAAGGTCAGATGGCGGCGCTGCCGCGTAAGATCCTCGTAGGCCTGGCGCAGCTCGTCCTGCTGGATCCGCAGCTCTTCTTCCACCTGCTGCAGCTCTTCGTGCTGACTCTGGAGCTCCTCGTGGGCGAGCTGCAAGCTCTCGGCCTGGCCGTCCGCCACCTGGCGCCGCTCCTCCGCCTCCTGCCGCAGCCGCTGCTCGGAGAGGAACAGCTCTTCGCGCTCGCGCTCGCTTTCCTGGAGTCTCGCCAGGCGCTGCTCGGCCTTCGCCTGCGCGGAGCGGACGGCGCCGTTCATCCGGGAGATCAGGACTCCCGTGAGCGCGTAGCCGGCCAGGCGCAGCCCGCCCGCGGTGCCGGCGAAGACCGGGTGCACCCCCGGGGGGTAGATGAGCAGCACGCCGGCGGTGGTGAGCCCGGTGGAGAGGAGGCCAGGCCCCAGGCCGCCGCGCCACCCCGAGATCACGATCGCGAGGAGGCACGGCAGCAGCGGGATCGGGTCGACCGCCCCTCGGAACACCACCGTGACGCCCAGCGCGAGCGCCGACGCCGCCAGGGCCTCGATGTAGGGAGCGTAAGTACGAAAAATGCTCACCAGGGAAACGCTCGCGGGGATACTTGGGCCGCGTGGAGGGGCCGGAGAGCGGGGAGAGGGCTGCCTCCCAGTTTACCACGGGTGTCCGGCATCCCTCGTGGGATCTCTTTCCGGACTGTGCCGCAGTCCACATCCTCGCCGGGGAGCTCGACGCAAAGCGGAACGGAGGGAGGGGCGATGAGGGAGAGGAGAGGGATGGGGGATGTGTGCTCGGCGCCGGGTGCCGCGGCGGCTCACGCGACGCAAGCCGCCGGCGCCTTCATCCCCCATCCCCCTCCTCTCTCCCTGCTTACACCTCCTCAGAACCCGACGTTCACCGCGATCCCGGGATAGCGGCCGCGGATCAGCAGCCCGCTGACGCTGTACCGGTCCCAGGAGTAGGTGACGAGCTGGTGGAAGGCGTGCCCGTCGAAGGTGGGCGTGACCGACCACTGGTCGCCGAGCCGGATTACCATGCCGAACGGATAGACCAGCTCATCGTCGAACGAGCCGTAGAGGACGCTGAAGTACGGAGCGATGGGGAGACCCGTCTCCCGCTCCAGGTCCTTGGAGATCGTGACGAAGTAGGCCCGGCCGTACGGCGTGCCGATCCGGTCCGACGAAGTGCCGACGCTCACTGCCGGGCGGGTGGCGGTTTCCCGCAGGAGCCGCCAGTTCACCAGCGGGCCGACGTCGTCCGCCAGCGGGTTGTACTCGATGCCGACCTGCAGGTCCTGGCTCAAGCGGTACATCAGCGTGTTGCGCCACTTCGCCCGGTCGATCACCCCGTGGGGGATCACGCGGAGGCCGTAGTTGAAGCGTGTCGCCAGTAGGTTTCCTGAACCTCGCACGGAGGTTCCCTCGCCGGGTCAGCTCGGTCAGCTCGGGGCGGCCGAGCCGCCGGGGTTGGCCGGGTTCGGCGTGCCGGTCGGCGGGGCCGGGTGCTGATGCCCCGCGCCGGATTCGCCGGGAGGCGCCTGCGCGGCCGCCGGGGCCGCCAGCATCACGGCGGCGAGCGCCGCGGCGGATAGAAGTCTCTTCATCAAACCAGTCTCCACAGGAAAACAAGGGTACTCCCGGGATGGGACGGGAGAAGTAAGGTGCCGCGCGAAGGCGGCAGCGCGAGCCGTCGACGCAGAGGTCAGGCCGCGGGAGGTCCCCGTGGGGCGCAGAGCCGGAGCGACGGCGGCTCGCGCGGCGGCACGCTCCGCGGGCGGAGCGGAAGGATGAGACCGGTGTCTCCTGGCGAGTATGCAACACCCGGCGCGGGCAGGACGGCCGGCTCGAGCGTCAGCCGGCTCCCGGCCAGGGTCTCCGATTCGTCCAGGCGGAAGTAGCACCCGCACGCCGGCGCCTTTATCCGGGCGAGCGGCGCAGCGCCTTCCTCGCCCTCACCGCAGCAGCAGGCCGAGCGGGTCGGCGGCTCGCACTGCCGCCCGTCGGCGCAGAACCAGCCTCCGGACCAGGTCCAGAGCGAGGCGAGCAGCAGCGGAAGCTGCGCCCATCTCCGCAGGCGGTGGGCTAGGAGGCGCATCTGACTTTCAGATTAGCCCGTCTCCGACGGGGCCAAACAAGCGGTTCACGTTCCACCCGGCTTCGGCGCCGCCTCCGCCGGTCTCCACGCGAGCAGCCGGAGCCCGTTGAACACGACGAGGAGGCTGGCGCCCATGTCGGCGAAGACCGCCATCCAGAGCGTCGCCGCGCCGCCGAGCGCGAGCGCGAAGAAGACCGCCTTGATGCCGACGGAGAGGGCGATGTTCTGCGCCAGGATGCGCGCGGTCCGGCGGCTCAGCCGGATCAGCTCCGGCACCCCGCGCAGGTCGTCCCCCATCAGCGCCACGTCGGCCGTCTCCAGGGCGGTGTCGGTGCCGGCAGCGCCCATCGCGAAGCCGACCGACGCCCGGGCCAGCGCGGGCGCGTCGTTGATGCCGTCGCCGACCATCCCGACGTGCCGGTGCACCCGAAGTAGCTCCTCAATCGCCGCCAGCTTTTCCTCCGGCAGCAGGCCGCCGCGCGCGTCGTCGATCCCCACGTGCGCCGCCACCGCTTCGGCCGTCGCCCGGTTGTCGCCGGTCAGCATGACGGTGCGGACCCCCAGCGCGTGCAGCTCCCGCAGTGCCGCGGCGCTGTCTTCCCGGGGCTGGTCCGCCACTCCCAGCAGGAGCAGCGGCTCGCGCCCGTCGGAGAGGAGCACCGCGGTCTTTCCCTGCCGCTCCAGGGCACGCATCCGCTCGGCCGCCGCGGGGGTGGCAACGCCCAGCTCGTCCGCGAGGCGATGGTTTCCGACGTAGTAGCGCCGGCCGGCGATCTCGCCGCTCGCGCCGCGGCCGACCAGCACCTCGAACCGTTCCGCGGAGAGCAGGCCGGCCGGGTCGCCGCCGGTGGAGAGCCAGTGGGAGACGACGGCCCCCGCCACCGGGTGCTCCGAGTGGGCGTTCAGGCTGGCAGCGATCCGCAGCAGCTCCGGCGCGGGCGCGCCGTTGAGCGCAGCCAGGTCGGTGACCTCCGGCCGGCCGCGGGTGAGCGTGCCGGTCTTGTCGAGCGCCAGCACTCGCAGCCGCCGCACCTCCTCCAGGTAGACCCCGCCTTTGACCAGGATCCCCGCCCGCGCCGCGGCGGCGAGCCCGCTCACCACCGTCACCGGGGTGGAGAGGACCAGCGCGCACGGGCACGAGATGACCAGCAGCACCAGCGCGCGGTAGAGCCACTCCGGGAACGAGGCCCCGAGCAGCAGCGGCGGAACGGTCGCCACTCCCACCGCGAGCGCCACGACCGCGGGGGTGTAAACGCGCGCGAAGCGGTCGATGGCGCGCTGGGTCGGGGCTCGCTGCGCCTGGGCCTCCTGGACGGAGCGGACGATGCGGTCGAGCGTGGTGTTCCCCCACGCCGCCGTCACCTCCACCTCCAGCACGCCGCGGCCATTCACCGTGCCGGCGAAGACCGGGTCGCCGGCGCCCTTCTCGGCCGGAATGCTCTCTCCGGTGATCGGCGCTTCGTCGACCGCCGAGCGGCCGGCCACGACCGTCCCGTCGAGCGGCACCCGCTCTCCCGGCCGCACCCGCAGCACCGAGCCGGGCGGCACCTCCGCGGCCGGCACTTCCCGCCAGCCGCCGGGCGTGCGCAGTGTCGCCCGCTGGGGCGAGAGCTCCATCAGCGAGCGGACCGCATTCCGCGCGCGGTCGAGCGAATGAGCCTCGATCTCCTCCGCCAGCGCGAAGAGGACCGTAACCATCGCCGCCTCCGGCCACTCACCGATCGCGACGGCGCCGAGGATGGCGATCGACATCAGGAAGTTGATGTTGAGGGTGAACGAGCGGAGCGCGTAGAAGCCGCGGCGGAGCGTCTCGCGCCCGCCGATCAGGATCGCCGCCAGGGAGAGCAGCACCACCGGCGCGGAGGCCTCGGCGCCGGTGAGCCACCCGGCCGATTCCGCCGCCAGCGCGCAGAGCCCCGCCGCCCCCAGCGGCACCCACTCTCGGAAGCGCGCGGCGGGCGCCTCCGACACGGTCTCCGAAGCCCCCGGGCCGCGGATCTCCGCCGCCATCCCGATCGACGCCAGTGCCGAGATCAGCTCCCGCTCGTCCGGCAGGCGGTGCTCCACCCGCACGTCGCGCTCCAGCAGGTTTACCTGCAGGTTCTCGATCCCACTGACCTTCGCCAGCCGCGCGCGGATCAGCTGCTCTTCGGTAGGGCAGCAGAGATCCGGAACGTGAAGGACGGTGCGCATGATGAATCGGGCTACCGGGCGACGCTTACCTCCCTATTCTTACCGCTTACGCCTCGAACGTGGCGAGCGTTGGGGGTGTCCCTCGGCCGCTCTTCCGGCGAGACCGGATCAACCCGTCCGCTCTGGTGACCCACGTAGTCCGCCCCGGGCCTTGAGAGTTCTTCCCAGTATTCGCCTTCCCGGAGTTCACTCACAGACAGAGCTGCCGATTCCACTCCGTGCACTCGGGATGGATGAAGATCGGTGGGAGCTACTTCTTACGCGGCCTCACCCCCGGCCCCTCTCCCGGGAGGAGAGGGGAGCTGTCGGTGTAGAGCTGATCAGGACCCCCCGTTCCACTTCCGGGAAGGCCTGTCCCCCGAACGAGGCAGGGCTGGGGGTGGGCCGCGTCGATCGGCGACCCTTCGCTGCTCTTCCGGAACTAACTTCAGGGCGGTGACGCGACTAACGCGGGCCGGGCGGCTGGTCGTCGGCGTCGTTCTCCGGCCGGTCCGGGGCTCCCTCGCGGCGGAAGTCCCGGCTCTCCTGGCTGCCCCAGGGATCGGTCTCATCCGGAAGACCGGCGTGGGTGACTTCGATGCCGTTCGCCCGCTCCGGAGCGCGGTCGATCCGCTCCGTGTCGAGCAGCGGTTTGTCCTCCCGCTCCACCAGCGGGCCCGGGTAGTAGCTGCCGAAGCCTTCGCCCTCACCGGAGTCGACCGGCTCCCGGGCTTCCGGCTCCAGTTGGTCCCGGGTGTACTGCGGATTCAGCACTTCTTCGGCGTCCACGCGGCTCTGTGCCATGCTCTCCCCCTTTTCTCCTGCGTACCCGGGTCCGGGAGCGGCCGAAACGGAGCCCTGCTCCGAAAGAAGGAACCGCGCGCCCTCTGGAGAAGGGGCAAGTAGCGTGACACAGTGAGGTTCGCAGCTGTCTCGAGGAGGAGACCCATGCCCGCACCCGACCTTTCCCGCCGTGAGCTGCTCAAGTCGGCCGCGCTTTCCGCAGGGGCGCTCGCGGCGACCTCCCTCGCTCCCCCCGCCGCCCACGGCGCGAACGACCGCCTCCGCTTCGCCGTGATCGGGTGCGGCGGGATGGGGGGTGGGCACCTGGGCGGCCTGATGCGCCGCGCGGAGGCCGACAACCTGCAGGTCGTCGCCGTGTGCGACGTCTACCAGCGGCGGCTCACCCGGGCCCGGGCCGCGAGCAGCAGCGACGGCTATCTCGACTACCGCAAGCTGCTGGAGCGTCCGGACATCGACGCCGTGCTGATCGCCACGCCGGACCACTGGCACGCGAAGATCGCCATGGACGCGATGGAAGCGGGGAAGCACGTCTACTGCGAGAAGCCGATGACTCACACGGTGGAGCAGGCGATCGCGCTGCGCGACGCGGTCCGGCGGAGCGGCAAAGTGCTGCAGGTCGGGCCGAACGCCACCGCGAGCGACGGCTACTGGCAGGCTCACGAGGCGATCCGGAGCGGCCGGCTCGGCAAGGTCACCTGGGCCCAGGGGAGCTACAATCGGAACGCAAAGATCTGCCTCTTCAACGAGCACCAGAAGATCGACCCGACCGCCGGGCCGGGCAAAAGCGGGGAGGACTACGTCGACTGGGACATGTGGCTGGGCCACCGCTGGGGGCTGGCGCCGAAGATCCCCTGGAATCCGGAGCACTTCTTCCGGTTCCGGAAGTACTTTCCGTACAACGGCGGGGTGGCGACCGATCTCCTCTACCACAAGCTCGCGCCGCTGCTCATCGCCCTGGCGGGACCGAACGGGCAGTACCCCACCCGGGTCAATGCGAACGGGGGCCTCTACGTGGAAAAGGACGGGCGAGAGATCCCGGATACGTTCCTGATGACCGCCGATTACCCGGGCGAGTTCACCGTCTTTCTCGTCAGCACGCTCACGAACGATGCCCAGCTTCCGGACCGGATCTACGGCAAGCTCGGCACCATGGATCTGGGCGGGGAGCCGCACCTGACCGTCAACGGCGAGCTGGTGGAGGAGTTCCGCGCCAAGAACGGCGGGCAGACCGAGGCGCGCCTGCCGCTGCAGCCGCGGCGCGACCTGGTGGGGAACTTCGTCGACGCGATCCGCGGAAAGGACCCGCTCCACTGCAACGCGGAGCTCGGCGCCGCCACCATGGTCGCCATCAAGATGGCGGTGGAGTCGTACCGGCAGAGCCGCACGATGCTCTGGGACGCGAAGCGGGAGAGGGTGGTGAAGGGATGAACCGCCGCACATTCGGAGCCGCGGCGCTCGGCGGCCTGGCCGCGCTGGCCGGAACGCGGGCGAGCGCGGCCGAAAACAGGCTCTCCCCGCAGGAGCGCGCCGAGGGCTGGATCCTGCTCTTCGACGGCGAGACACTGAACGGCTGGACCACCAGCAGCCGGCAGCCGAGCCGCACCCCCGTGGAGGACGGCGCGCTCAACCCGCACCGGTGCGGCGGGTACATGTTGATCCACGAACAGCAGTGGTCCGACTTTATCCTGGCGCTCGACTTCAAGCTGAGCAAGGGGTGCAACAGCGGCGTGTTCCTCCGCACCTTCCCGCTCACGCCGCGCCCGGGCAAGGACGTCGGCTTCAACGGCCTCGAGGTGGCGTTGGACGACACCACCGGCGCCGGCTATCACGACACCGGCGCGATCTACGACCTGGTAAAGCCGGCGCGGAACGCGATGAAGCCGGCCGGGGAGTGGAACCGGATGCGGATTACCTGCGACCGGAGCCGCATCGAGGTGGAGTTGAACGGGGAGCGGGTAACGCGGATGGACCTGGATCAATTCACCGAGCCGTACCGCCGCCCCGACGGCTCCGAGCACAAGTTCGACGTCGCCTACCGGGACCACCCGCGCCGGGGCTACCTGGGACTGCAGGACCACGGCTCGCCCTGCTGGTTCCGGAACGTCAAGCTCCGCCAACTCCCGTGAGGCTGCGCCGGTAGGAGCCGGACATCGAGTCGCTGACGATCGCCGATGCTGTCGAAGTAGTGGGTCTCCCGGGACGAGAGGTCGGTCTCGTGGTCGACCGGGTACGTCTGGGCCTGACCGACCGGCTGCCTCGGCACAGCCCGGTCGCGACCACGGAGCTCCCGGCATCTCGCAAGCCCTCCGCGATCCGCCTCTCCTCCAACTTCTCGTCCTACAGGTCTCTACCGGCCACTACAGGCAGCGGTGGCTCCGCAGGCCCCGGGTCGGTTCCTCTTCGACCGCGGGATGGCGCGGCGCCGCGTCCCCGGCGGGCGGTGCCGCGCGCCCATGACGACGTTGCGCCCTTTTCTGGGTAGAATCCGCCGAGCCGGGTTTGGTTTCGGTTCACCCAGGAAGGGGCGTGGAGATGGAGCAGGGTCGGGGCACGGGCAGGCTTCCCGGAGCATCGCCGCGAGAGCGGCTGGCAAGCGCGTTCACGCGGCCGCCCTATGCGGGGATCTGGGCGCTGTTGGCAGCGGCCCTGGCGACCTTCCTGCTGTTCGTCTTCCTCACTCGCCCCGAGCCGCTGGAGCAGGTGGCGGTGGTGCGGCCCACGCCGCCGCCGTCGCCCGCGCCCGCCGTTACCCGGACCCCGCAGGCGGAGGAAGAGAAGCCGGAGCCGGAAGAGCTGCCGCGGGTGCGAGTCCGCGCGGTCCTGCCGCCCGCGGGCGCGAATACCCCGGCGGCCAACACGCCGGCAAGCAACGCGCCCGCCGCCAACGGCCCGGCTGCGAACCAGCCGGCGGCAAACGCGCCTGCCCCCGCCCGCCCCGGGACGGAGGAGCGCTCACCGGCGCGTCCCACGCCGCCCACCCGGCCGGTGGAGGAGCAGCCGGCGACGCCCCCGGTGGAGGTGATCCCGCCGACCGAGACCGGCAGGCCGCCGCTCCCGGCGCCGGTGGAGCCCCGGCCGCAGCCGCGACCGCGCGCGGAGCCGCGGCGCACGCCGCCGGTCTCGGAGGTCCGCCCCGCAACCGGCGAGCTCTCGATCTACTTCGACGCGGACAGCAGCACTTTCGCGCGCGGCCAGCGCCGCCTACCGCTGCGGGTGGAGGTCTACGTGGACGGCGTCCGCCAACTCGTCACCGACGATCCGGAGAAGCGGGAGTTCATCATCGGCAGCATCCCCGCGGGCCGGCACGAGATCGCCATTGTCCCGTACGTGGGAGACGCTCCCGCGGATCCGCGCCGGGAGATCGTGCGCATCCCCGCCGACTCGGAGCGGCGCTTCAAGGCGGTCCTGCGCCGCTCCAACGGCGTCTCCCGCGTCGGCAAATGGCAGGAACAGGATTAGAAGGCAAAAGTCAAAAGGCTAAAGTGGCAACCCCGCGCTCGCGTAGCAACTTCCGAGGCAGCATGACGGTCTAACCTTCGACGGAAAGGCGAAAGGTAGGACCCAATGCTATGCGAGCACCCCTCCATCGCGCGTGCGGCCCGTGGTACTCTCCTGCTGCTGGCGATGACCGGAGTAATCGCCTCGGTCGCTCCTGCCGGCTGGGCAGTGGACCTGGAGGCGTCGAAGCAGGCCCCGCCGCTGCCGGATGACCCGATCAATGTCAAGTTCGAAGGCACTCCGCTCCGCGAGGCGCTGAAGCAAGTTCTCGACCAGTCCGGAGCGAAGCTGGAGGTTTCTCCCGTCGTCCCCGACCTCCCGGTTCGGCTTACGCTCACCGACTTACCGCGAGACCGGGTGGTGCAAGCGATCCTCCGTCAGGCGTCGATCAGGATGCCGGGAGTGCAGTTGGTCCGGTCGGAGGAAGTCTGGCGTGTCCAGCTTCACGCGGACGATCGGATTGCGACGGCGGCCGAGTATCGGATCAAGTACGAATCTAAAGGTCTGCCGCTGCGAACGGCCCTCGCCAAAGTGGTGAAAGACACGCCGATCCGGCTCAAGATCGAGCCTGCGGTGGGCAATCCACCGGTGCAGATCAAACCGGTGTACCAAACGCGCCACCAGCTTCTGGAGGCGATTGTCGAAGCCGGCCGCCGTGAGCAACCGATGCTGCGACTCATCCCGACCGAGACCGGCTATTCGATCGAGCTGCAGCGCCCGCCGAACCCGAATGAGGAGCGCCCGGTCAGCAGCTGACCGGGACAGCCCTCGGCACGCTGCCGGTTCCGGACCTACTGCTCGGCAGCCGCGAATCGCGGCGCCGGATCGCCCTTAAAGCTCTCCGTCCTCGGAGTGAAGATCCGGCTCCCGGCCCGCCCGGCGCAGCGAGCGGTACTGCCAGTAGGCGGCGAAGTCCCGGGCGTGCTCCCGGAACGGGAACGGCATGCCCCGCCGGGCGCGGCGGAGCTCGGCGCGGAGGACGCGGAGCCACTCCACCGGGCGCTGGCGGGCGATCTGCGGGTAGTCCCTCCGGATCTCCGGGTGGCGCAGCAGCCCCTCGATCAGCCAGAGCATGTCGAGCCAGGGCCGGTTGGTCCGGTGGTTGGCCGAGGTGGTGGAGCCGGGATGATAGCGGAATGAGGCGAGCTCCTGCTCCAGGAAGCCGACGTCGTAATACGCCATGATGCGGATCCACATCTCGAAGTCGCATCCCTGGTGGAGCCGCGCGTTGAACCGCCCGAGCCGCCGGAACACCTCGGAGCGCACCAGCACGCAGGTCGGCTCGCCGACCATGTTCACCCGGAACCGGCGGCGCAGGTACTGCTCGAAGAGGTCTCGCCCGCGATTGATCCGGCCGAGGCGCTCGAACTGGGTGTCGAGCACGCCGTACTCCCGCTTCCAGGCCTGACTGCGGGGGTCGTCCGGCTCGTCCAGCAGCACTTCCCGCCGGGAGAAGACCATCCCCACGCTCGGGTGCTCCCGAATCACGGCCGCCATCTCCGGCACGCACCGCGGGTGGAGCAGGTCGTCCTGAAACAGCAGCTTCACCAGCTCGCCGCGGGCATGGCCTACCGCCCGGTTCCAGTTGCGCACCAGTCCCACGTTCCGGGGGTTCCGCTCCACCCGCAGGCGCGGGTCGTCGAACCGGCCGACCACCTCCAGCGTGGCGTCGGTGGAGGCGTCGTCGACCACCACCACTTCCAGCGGCGCGTACTCCTGGGCGAGCGCGGAGCGGAGCGCCCCCTCGATCCAGGGCGCGCCGTTGTAAGTGGGTATACAGATGGAGACGAGCGGCGCTGCGGACACGACTTAGACTCTATCAAGGCGGGCGCCGCGGGAAGCAGCCTGCCCCCGCGCGTTTCAGGCAAACCCCGGTCTGGGCAAGTTGTGACACCAATCATCCCCGCAAAGGAGGACGGAGGACAGCATGGCAGACGAGCGGATCGAGGATGGCATTCAGCACGGAATCGACGATGACCCGAGCAACGACGCGATCAAGGGTGCGACGATCGGCGGCATCGGCGGCGCAGCGGTCGGCGCGGCAGCCGGAGCGATGGCGGGGCCGTGGACGGCGGTGATCGGCGCGGTAGCGGGCGGCCTGGCCGGCGCGGCCGGCAGCGGCGCGGCGGTGGCGGCGATCGACGCGGTCGACAACGACAACACGATGACCGGCCTGGGCGACGGCGTCACCCGTGACGACGACCTCGACGACCAGTACGACGACGAGCTGGACGACGACTACACCCAGTCCGCGACCACCGACACCGCGGTCGCCATGCCGGGAGGAACGATCATCCACTACGACGACGCGGACGCCGCCGACGACCTCGATGACCGCACCCGACGCGTCGGATAGTCGAGGCTCCGCCGAGTAGAGCCCCGCCGGCAAACCGGCGGGCTCCCGTTCCAGGGAGCTAAGCAGGCAAGAGCGCGCGGGGAGGCGAACCTGACGCCACTTCCCGCACCCACGTATGCGCCTCAACCTCCCGATCCTGGACGAGCTCGCCCGCTGCCGCAGCCTGCTCATCGCGGGCCTGGGCGACGGATACGATCTCTACGCCGGGCTGCCGATCTACTTCGAGCTGCGGCAGCTCGGCGTGAACGTCCACCTGGGAAGCCACAGCTTCTCCCCGTTTCTGAACTACCTCAAGGAGGGCGTGCGGCTCTCGCGCACCCTCACCGGAGTCACCGCGGACCACCCCGGCTTCACGCTCAACTTCCCGGAGCTCGACCTGGCGCGCTGGCTCCGCCGGGAGCAGGGCGAGGCGGCGACCGTCTGGACTTTCCACAAGTCGGGCGGCCGGCCGATGGCGGAGGACTACCACCGGCTCGCCGAGCACCTGGAGCTGGACGGGATCCTGCTGGTGCAGGCGGGAATGCGCGCGCTGCTCCGCGGGGACGAGTCTTCGGCCGGTGAGGCGGTCGAGGACCTGCTCCACCTGGCGGCAGTCGACAGCCTTGCCGCCGTTCCCCTGCGGCGACTCGCCTGCGTCGGCTTCGGCGCGGAGCCGGAGGTCCGCACCGCCGACCTGCTGCGGAACACGGCCGACCTCTGCCGCACCGGCGCCTTCCTCGGCAGCTGCTCCCTGCTCCCGCAGATGCCCGCGGCGCGCCGCTACCTCGATGCGGTCCACGCCCTCCACGCCCTCCCGCACCAGGACCGGAGCGCCGTGAACGCGGCGGTGGTCGCCGCCGTGGAGGGCCGGTTCGCGGAGGGAGCCTCGGCCGTCCATCCCCTGATGGCCGCCTACTGGCTCTTCGACCTCCCGGCCCTCGCCGAAAAGAACCTCTTCGTCCCCGCCCTCCGGGAAACCGAAAGCGCCCGGGAGGCTCTGTACGTCATTACGAAGGTTCGCAGCGAGACGGGAAGGGACGTGTAAGAAAAGGAGATGTGGGGATGGGGGAACGGGGATGAGGGGGATGGGAGCCAACCGAACTCAGCTCCTTCTCATTCTCGTTCTCCTACTCCTACTCAAAGGGCCAGTCGAGTCAGGGCTTCCGCGCGATCGTAGAGCGAGTACTCCCTGGTTCGGGACGGCATTCCGGTGAGCAACTCCCTGGGCCGAGAGGCTCCACAAAGCGGAAGCGAGCTTCCGCACTTGTATGTTAGCTCCAGGTGGGAAGGAAGAAGAAGGTCACCCGCACTTGCCGCCCTTCGGGGACGGACGTTTGGAGAAGACCTCTTCTTCCCTCTCACCGCCGATGAGGA